>JAYRVF010000012.1:0-250949 GCA_041918675.1 Xanthobacteraceae bacterium | reverse complement strand
GCGGCCGAGCCCGTCGCCTCGCGCGCGCCTTCCCGCGCGAAAGCCTCGCGCCCGCCATCATAGGCGATGCGGTCGAGATCGCCGCGCGCGACATCGTCCCGCGAATGCATCACGCTCACCGGTTCCCGCGCGCAGCCCCCCGCCGCGACCGCGACGCAGAGCAGGGCGGCCGTCAGGCAAGGCGCTCGGGTCTCCCGCATCGGGCCCATCCCACAATCGGCTATGGAGCCGATTTGCGCCTTTCATGGTTAACAATTCGTATCCAAGCGGGCCGGTCTTGCCAGTCGAGGGCGATCGCCGGGTGGCATTGGAACGCGGGCCGATCTAGCCGGCCCCCAACTTGATGCCCGCCTCGGCGTCCATCTCGGCGCCGGTTCCGATCGGGCAGGCGATGCCGGTGCCGCCGAGGCCGCAATAGCCGCCGGGATTCTTGAAGAGGTACTGCTGATGATAGTCCTCGGCGAAATAGAATTCCGTCGCCGTGACGATCTCGGTGGTGATCGCGCCAAACCCGCGCGCGCCAAGCGCGGCCGCGAAGATCGCGCGCGAGGTCTCGGCCGCGGCGCGCTGGGCGTCGTCGAACACATAGATGCCCGACCGGTACTGCGTGCCGACATCGTTGCCCTGACGCATGCCCTGCGTCGGATCGTGATTTTCCCAGAACGTCTTCAGGAGCGCAGCGTAGCCGATGCGCGCCGGATCGAACACCACCAGCACAACTTCATTGTGACCGGTGCGGCCGGAGCAGACTTCCTCATAGGTCGGATGCGGCGTGAAGCCCCCCGCATAGCCGACGGCGGTGACATGGATGGCCTCGCCCAATTGCCAGAACTTGCGCTCGGCGCCCCAGAAGCAGCCGAGGCCGAACATCGCGCGGGCAAATCCCGCGGGATAAGGCGGCATCAGCCGATGGCCGTTGACGGCGTGACGTTCGGCGGTGGCGATCGGCATGGCGCGTCCTGGCAGCGCTTCATCCGCCGACGGCATGGTGATGGACTTTCCGCGCATGAACATGTCGGTTCTCTCCCGGTGGCGCGGCACTGATACGCAATGAGGGCCTTGCCCGATACGCCCCGTCCGATCAATTTTTCGAAAGCCGCGCGGCCGCCGGCATCCCGCCTCGTCGGCGCCGCGCCATGCGGCGCCGTCCCTCTAATCGCGCGCGTAGCCGATCAGCGGCTTCGACCGGCGGAACAGCAGCAGGATGAGAATGCCCAGAACGCCGAACACCGCCCAGACGGGTTGATCGAGCACGGCCGTATTCAGCGGACCCCACAGCCACGGCGCGGATGCCTCCACGCTCGCCTTGAACGCGACCTGGCTCGCCTGGTTGATGTCGTTCCAGAGATCGCCCGCGCGGGTGAGGCGCGGTGCCTGATCGGCGATGCTGCGCGCCCCGTCATAGACGAGGGCCAGGAACCCGCAGGCCAGGATCACCAATCCGATCAGTCGAAAGAAGCCACGGATCATCAGTTCACCCCCATCGATTTCCGTTATCTCACCATGGGTTATCTCGACGAAATAACAACCCCGCGCGCAGGCATCAACATCGGCGCCCGAAATCGGCGACCCGGCGACCGATCCGATGCCCGGGAAGGCAAGCCGGCCGCCGGATCGGGCCGTTCGGCCCGCCCCGGACACGTTGACGGTTTCCCATGGCCTCATTATAAGGGCGCCGAATGGCGGCGGGGCGTTCCCGCCGTCGTTATTCTTTATTCCTTGGGTGGGAACAGCCCACCGACCGCGCGGTCAATCGCCCGCGGACGGCCAGAAGGCGGAACGCCTTTCCCGCTCAAGGCGCGCGACCGATGGATCGCGACGAGAGATCACGACGCTCGAATTCCGCCGAGATGAATGGACCCATCGAGACCGGAGGGTCCGAAAGGATACGAAACGAATGGCCAATACGACGTCCGCCAAGAAGGCGACCCGCAAGATCGCGCGCCGCACCAAGGTCAACAAGGCGCGCCGGACGCGCATGCGCAATTCCGTTCGCCAGGTCGAGGACGCGATCGCGCGCGGGGACCGCAACGCGGCCGTCGCCGCCATGAAGCTTGCCGAGCCGGAACTGATGCGCGCGGCCCAGCGCGGCGTCGCGCACAAGAATACCGCGAGCCGCAAGGTTTCCCGCCTGACCAAGTCCATCGCCGGGCTTGCGAAATAGCGCGCCGCGATCGGGCGCGACGCTTCGCGTCCCGGCGCCAACCACCGAGATGATTTGACGGAAGGAAGCCCGGCGCGAGCCGGGCTTCCTTCATTCACGCGCGCGAAATTTCGCACTTGCGTCGCCCCGCGAGCCGCGACGCGAGCCGCCAACGCCCGCGCGCGCATCGCTTCATCGCTTCTGTTCTCGCCAAAAATTTCGTCGGCCGCGCGCGCGAGGTTACCCCTCCGCGGCGATCAGGAAATATCACGCGGCGCTAACGACTTAAGACCAATGCGCGCGGAAGTATTTTGAATCCGTCATCGGTCGCGGCGAGCGAAGAAAAAAAATTTATGAAACCGCGCGCGCGAAGATGACGTTGCGATGACGCGGCGCGCTTCGTGATTCACCCGGCAGATTCAAAACCTTGCGCGCGCGTGCGATGCGACCCGGCAAGTGATCGGCGTTTGCTTCGCGACGAGCTTGGCGAAATCAAGTCATCAATTTCGTTGCGATGCGCGCGGGCATGTGTTCTTTTTGCGCATCTCATCGCGCGGCCGTTTTCGAATTCGGGTCCGGCTTCGAACGGCTCGCGGCGAGTGTCTCCAAACAGAGGGCTTGTCGCTCAACACGCGACCGCATCGGGCTGACGCTCATGCTTGCATGAGAAGGGAAGCTTTTTCCCACGACCAACCATCTTCTTCTTGGAAGAAGGTGTGGGTGGGCCGAGGGCGGGACGACCGGCGATGCTCGGTCGCCGCGCGAGGGTGGGAAGCGATGCGTCTTTCTGTCTGGGCACCTGAATCTTGAGTGCCTGAATCTTGAGTGCCTGAATCTCGCGTGTCTAACTCTCAAGGCGTCGGTGTGTTGGTGGGTGACGTCTTGGGAAGGTGCGTTGGGATGGCGGAGGTTGCGTGAGGTGAATTGACCCGGCGATCGGGGCCGAATGGCTCGAGCGGCGCGGGCGCTCCACCTGAAATGGTGAATTTCCCGTGGCGTGCGATGCGCGGGGATGGAAGTGCCGGTGCGTGGGTTGTGTGCGGATGCGTCGTCTCATGGGGCATGGGAGCGACATCCGTTTATGACGCGTGTTTGCATGGCCGGGAGTAATTCGGCCGAGAGCGACGCGGCAAGGACGGGGTTGGTTTGGTGGCGTAGGCGTGTGGCGGCGAACCGGTAATCGAACAGCCGGGCGTTTCGCGGTTTCATTTGACTCGACAATGAAATGAACGAATGGCCGCTCGCGACATCCCGCGAGGGCAGAGGGGTAGCTATGACAAAAACAATCGCTCCAAACCCATTCGGAAATGGCATTCATTCCAGGCGATCGCCGTCGGGCCCTTGCGGATCAAGGATTTCGATCAACACCGCGATCATCGACGCGCCCGGCGTTCGCGCGACACGCGGCGCCTGTTCGTTCTTCACGGGTCGAACACCCTCGCATCCTCGCCGGTAGCTTCCGCGCCCCCGCCGTCGTTTTCGCGGCATTTCACCTGGGACGCCGAACCGGCACCGGGTGAGAGGTCGTCGCGAAATTCGCCGCGGCGGGAACGTGGAGGCGGACGCGCGCCGTCCCATGACGTCGCGTCGGTTCCGGCAAGGCCAGAAATTCACATCGCGTTCGAGAAAACCGCGTCAATGCAATCGCATCAAGCCAACAGCACCACGGCAATGCACCAAGACGAAGAAAGTCATCGCATGTCAGGCAACGAAAACGACCGTTGGAAGCGCGTGAAGGGTCGGCTGCGGGCCGCCGTCGGCGAGGACGTCTATTCGAGTTGGTTCGCCCGCATGGACTATGAGGGCGTCGAGTCGAACACGGTCCGGCTCTCCGTGCCGACGAAATTCCTCAAGACCTGGATTCAGGCCCATTATGCCGACCGCGTGCTCGGCTGCTGGCAGGCCGAGGTGTCCGAGGTCACGCATATCGAATTGACGGTGCGCTCCTCCATTCGCGCCACCCCGATGCGGGATGCCAAGCCGCCCGCCAATGACGATCGCAAGCCGGCCGGCGTCGGCGGACGGACGGACGGGCGCGGCGATGCGCGCAACGGCGCGGCCGTGCTCGCCGCCCATGACGTGCTCGGCGGCTCGCCGCTCGATCCGCGCCTGACCTTCGCCAATTTCGTCGTCGGCCGCTCGAACACGCTCGCCCACGCCGCCGCGCGCCAGATCGCCGATGGCCGGCGCGGCGAGCCGCCGATGTTCAATCCGCTCTACGTCCACGCCGGCGTCGGCCTCGGCAAGACGCACCTGCTGCAGGCGGTCGCCTGGTCCGGCAATTCCGGCGACGAGCGACGGGTGCTTTATCTCACCGCCGAGAAGTTCATGTACGGCTTCGTCGCCGCGCTCAAATCGCAGACCGCGATCGCGTTCAAGGAAGCCCTGCGCGCGATCGACGTTCTCGTCATCGACGATCTCCAGTTCCTGCAGGGCAAGACCACGCAGGCCGAGTTCTGCCACACGCTCAACGCGCTGATCGACGCCGGCCGGCAGGTTGTGATCGCCGCCGACAAGCCGCCGACCGATCTCGACACGCTGGAAGACCGCGTGCGCTCCCGTCTCGCCGGCGGGCTCGTCGTGGAAATGGCCTCGCTCGGCGAGGAGCTGCGCCTCGAAATCCTGAAATCGCGGGTGGCGGCCGCCCGCCTGCATCACGCCGGCTTCGCCGTGCCGCAGCCGGTCCTCGAATATCTGGCGAAATCGATCACCAACAACGGACGCGACCTCGAGGGCGCGGTCAACCGCCTGCTCGCCCATAACAAGCTCACCGGTCAGCCGGTGACGCTGGAACTGGCCGAGCGCGAAGTGCGCGATCTCGTTCGCCGGCAGGAGCCCAAGCGGGTGATGATCGAGGACATCCAGCGCATGGTCGCCCGGCATTACAATGTCAGCCGCTCCGACCTGTTGTCGTCGCGCCGCACCGCCAATGTCGTCAGGCCGCGCCAGATCGCGATGTATCTTGCCAAGCATCTGACGCTTCGCTCGCTGCCGGAGATCGGACGACGCTTCGGCGGCCGCGATCACACCACGGTGCTGCACGCTGTTCGCAAGATCGAGACGCTGGTGGGCGCCAACCTGACGCTCGCCAACGAGGTCGATCTGCTCAAGCGGATGTTGCAGGACTGAGCCCCGGAGGGGCGGACCCCACGCGCTAAAAATGCGTGCGTCCGCCCGCTCCCGCCCTTGCGAAACCGGCCCAATCGCGCCACCCTGCGGACCCCCCCGACCGACGTTCCCCGGGCGCGAGCCGCGAGGCGGAATGGCGGCGGGGCGGCATCGCGCCGCGCGGATTTCGCGCGCGGGATTTCCTAAAGAGGCAAGGCTGGGGATGAAGGTAACCGTCGAGCGCGCGCAGCTTCTCAAGTCGCTGGGTCACGTCCACCGCGTCGTCGAGCGACGCAATACGATCCCGATCCTCGGCAATGTCCTGATCCGGGCGGAGAACGCGCGGCTCGCCCTGCGCGCGACCGATCTCGACCTCGAAATCACCGAAACGCTGGCGGCCGAGGTCGCCCCGGGCGGGGCGACCACCGTGCCCGCGCATATGCTCTACGACATCGTGCGCAAGCTGCCCGAAGGGTCGCAGATCGTGCTCGAGGCCGGCGGCGATCGCGCCGTGCTGGCGATCCGCGCGGGGCGCTCGCGCTTCACGCTGCAGACGCTGCCGGAAAGCGATTTCCCCGATCTCGCCGCCGGCGAACTGACGCATGCCTTCACGCTGGCCGCCGCCGATCTCAAGCGGCTGATCGACAAGACCCAGTTCGCGATCTCGACCGAGGAGACGCGCTACTATCTCAACGGCATCTTCCTGCACGCGGCCGGCACCGCCAAGGCGGCGACGCTGCGCGCGGTCGCGACCGACGGCCATCGCCTGGCCCAAGTGGAAATGGCGCTGCCCAAGGGCGCCTCGGGCATGCCGGGCGTCATCATTCCGCGCAAGACGGTCGGCGAGGTCCAGCGCCTGATCGAGGACACCGAAGCCGCGGTGACAATTGAACTCTCGCAGAGCAAGATCAGGTTCACCATCGGCGACGTGGTGCTCACTTCCAAGCTGATCGACGGCACGTTCCCCGATTATGGCCGCGTCATTCCAGCCAACAACGACAAGGTGCTGGTGGTCGACAAGCAGGAATTCGAGGCCGCCGTCGACCGCGTCTCGACGATTTCGAGCGAGCGCGGGCGGGCGGTCAAGCTCTCGCTGTCGGCGGGCCGGCTCGTGCTTTCGGTCACCAATCCGGATTCGGGCAGCGCCACCGAGGAGCTCGAGGTCGAATACGCGGCCGACCAGCTCGATATCGGCTTCAACTCGCGCTATTTGCTCGACATCGCCGCGCAGATCGACGGCGAGGCGGCGTTGCTCAAGCTCGCCGATCCGGGCTCGCCGACGCTGATCGAGGACCGCGACGTCAAGGGCGCGATCTACGTGCTGATGCCGATGCGGGTGTGACCCCCGCGCGCCTGGCCACTGCGGTCATGGACGAAACCACGCGCGAAAGCCGATCATGATCGCTCCGCGCATCACCCGCCTCTCGCTCAGCCATTTCCGCTCCTACCGCGCGGCCTCGATCGAGGTCGAGGCGCGTTGCGTCGTCCTCGTCGGCGCCAACGGCGCGGGCAAGACCAACTTCCTGGAGGCGATTTCGCTTCTCGCGCCGGGCCGGGGCCTGCGCCGCGCGACGCTGGAGGACGTGGCCGACAATCAGGGCGACGGCTCCTGGGCGGTTTCGGCGGAAGTCGAGGGCGCGCTCGGCCTCGTCACGCTGGGCACCGGCATCGCGCCGCCCGGTCCCGACGGACCGGCGACGTCGCGGACCTGCCGGATCGACCGGGAGCCGGTAGCCTCGGCCGCGGCTTTCGGCGATCATCTGCGGCTCGTCTGGCTGACGCCGGCGATGGACGGGCTGTTCCTGGGACCCGCGTCGGAGCGGCGGCGCTTTCTCGACCGGCTGGTGCTGGCGATCGATGGCGAGCATAACAGCCGCGTCAACGCGCTCGAACGCAGCCTGCGCTCGCGCAACCGCCTGCTCGAAACGCCGCGCCCCGACGCCCATTGGCTCGACGCCGTCGAGCACGAAACGGCCGAGCTCGCCGTCGCCGTGGCCGCGGCCCGCGCCGAAACCGTGCGCCGCCTGAGGGCCGTCATCGACGCGCGGCGCGACAGCGCGTTCCCCTCCGCCCTGATCGCGCTCGACGGCTGGATCGAACGGGCGCTCGCGGACGAGCCGGCGACCGCCGTCGAGGATCGCTATCGCGGCGCGCTGCGCGAGAGCCGCGCGCGCGACGCGGCCGCAGGGCGCACGCTCGACGGCGCGCATCTGACCGATCTTGACGTCGTCTTCGCGCCCAAGGCGATCCCGGCGCGCGAGGCCTCGACCGGCGAGCAGAAGGCGCTGCTGATCGGGCTCGTGCTCGCCCACGCCGCGCTGGTGCGCGACATGACCGCCGTGACGCCGATCCTTCTTCTCGACGAGATCGCGGCCCATCTCGATCCGCACCGGCGGCGCGCTCTGTTCGATGAGCTTTCTTCGCTCGGCGCGCAGGTCTGGATGAGCGGGGCCGACCCGGCCGCGTTCGCCCAAGTCGGGCCGTCGGCCGCTTTTCTCGACGTCGTGCCGGGGCAGGTTTCGGCCCGCCCGGCAAGCGCCTGACGCGGGGCGCGGACGCCCCTCGCGCGCGGCTGCGCGAGCGCCGCGCAAAGGCGCCTTCGACGACCCGTCAAAGGGCTTCCAGATACCGTCGCGGCGCGTCTCTTTCCTGTTTTATTCCAGCTAGTTACCGCCATCGCTTTTGTGCTGTACGGGACCCGCCTTTCATGTCAAAAGGCCATGCATTCTCGCCGCGCGATGAAGGTGATTCGCCCCGCGCGTTCGATGCGATCGCAGAGGTTCCCGGCCATGAACAAACCGGCCCGGCAAGAGGCCGCCGCGAAGACTTCCGGCGCCTCCGACTACGGCGCGGAATCGATCAAGGTCCTCAAGGGGCTCGACGCCGTGCGCAAGCGGCCGGGCATGTATATCGGCGACACCGATGACGGCTCGGGCCTGCATCACATGGTCTACGAGGTCGTCGACAACGCGATCGACGAGGCGCTGGCCGGCTACGCCACCGCCGTCACCGTGACGCTCAATCCCGACGGCTCCTGTACCGTGCGCGACGACGGCCGCGGCATCCCCACCGACATCCACAAGGGCGAAGGCGTCTCCGCGGCCGAGGTCATCATGACCCAGCTTCACGCCGGCGGAAAATTCGACCAGAACTCGTACAAGGTGTCCGGCGGCCTGCACGGCGTCGGCGTCTCCGTCGTCAACGCGCTGTCGAGCTGGCTCAAGCTCACCATCTGGCGCGACGGCAAGGAGCACCAGATGGAGTTCCGCCACGGCGAGCCGGTCGCTCCCCTGGCCCTGATCGGCGACGCCAGCGGCCGGCGCGGAACCGAGGTGACGTTCCTGCCGAGCGCCGACACCTTCACCATGACGGAGTTCGACTTCGCCACGCTCGAACACCGCCTGCGCGAACTCGCCTTCCTCAATTCCGGCGTCACCATCATCCTGTCGGACATGCGCCACGCCGTCGAGAAGCGCGAGGAGATGCGCTACGAGGGCGGCGTCGAGGCCTTCGTGCGCTATCTCGACCGCAACCGGACCGCGCTGGTGCCCTCCCCGATCGTCATCCGCTCCGAGCGCGACGGCACCGGCGTCGAGGCGGCGCTGTGGTGGAACGACGGCTATCATGAATCGGTCCTGTGCTTCACCAACAACATCCCGCAACGTGACGGCGGCACGCATCTGGCCGGCTTTCGCGGCGCGCTGACGCGGCAGGTGACCGGCTATGCCGACACCATGGCGCGCAAGGAAAAGGTCGCGCTCACCGGCGACGACTGCCGCGAGGGGCTGACCGCCGTGCTTTCGGTCAAGGTGCCGGACCCGAAGTTTTCCTCGCAGACCAAGGACAAGCTCGTTTCCTCCGAGGTGCGCCCGGTCGTCGAAAGCGTGATCAACGAGGCGCTCGCGGCTTGGTTCGAGGAACATCCCAGCGAAGCGCGCGTCGTCGTCGGCAAGGTGGTCGAGGCCGCCGCCGCCCGCGAGGCCGCGCGCAAGGCCCGCGAACTCACGCGCCGCAAGGGCGCGCTCGATGTCGCCTCGCTTCCGGGCAAGCTCGCCGATTGCCAGGAGCGCGATCCGGCCAAGTCCGAGATCTTCATCGTCGAGGGCGATTCGGCCGGCGGCTCCGCCAAGCAGGGCCGCAACCGCGAATTCCAGGCCGTCCTGCCGCTGCGGGGCAAGATCCTGAATGTCGAGCGCGCGCGCATCGACAAGATGCTCTCCAGCCAGGAAATCGGCACCCTGATCACGGCGCTCGGCACCGGCATCAGCGAGGAGTTCAACGCCGACAAGCTGCGCTACCACAAGATCATCATCATGACGGACGCCGATGTCGACGGCTCCCACATCCGCACCCTGCTGCTCACCTTCTTCTACCGGCAGATGCGTCCGATCATCGATCGCGGCCATCTCTTCATCGCCCAGCCGCCGCTCTACAAGGTCACGCGCGGCAAGTCCGAGCAATATCTCAAGGACGAGCGGGCGCTCGAGGACTACCTCATCGCCGGCGGGCTCGACGATTGCGTGTTTCATCTGGCCAATGGCGAGACCCGCGCCGGCCATGATCTGCGCGTGCTGGTCGAGAACGCGCGCGCTATTCGTGCCATCCTCCACGGACTGCACGGCCGCTACAACCGCAAGGTCATCGAGCAGGCCGCCATCGCCGGCGTACTGACGCCCGCGATCACCGGCGACACGGATAAGGCCAACGCGGCGGCCGACTACATCGCGGTCCGGCTGGACGCGCTGTCGGAGGAAACCGAGCGCGGCTGGCGTGGACGCTTCATCGAGGGCGAAGGGTTCGTCTTCGAGCGCACCGTGCGCGGCGTCAAGGATGCCGCCGTCATCGACGAGGCGCTGCTCGGCTCGGCCGACGCGCGCCGGCTCGACGAATTCGCCGCCGCCCTGCAGGAGGTCTATCCGCGCCCGGGCAAGCTGCGGCGCAAGGACAGCGAGACCGTCATTCACGGACCGGTCGACCTGTTCGAGGCGGTGACGGAAACCGGACGCAAGGGCGTCGCGCTGCAGCGCTACAAAGGCCTCGGCGAGATGAATCCCGACCAGCTCTGGGAGACGACGCTCGACACCAATGTGCGCTCGCTGCTGCAGGTGAAGGTCAAGGAGGTCGACGAGGCCGACGACATCTTCACCAAGCTGATGGGCGACGTGGTCGAGCCGCGCCGCGAATTCATCCAGGACAACGCGCTGTCGGCGAGCGTGGACGTGTGATGACCCGTCATGCCCGCGCCTGTCGCGGGCATCCACGCGTTGATATCGCTTCACCATCAAGAACATGGATGGCCGGGACAAGCCCGGCCATGACGTGAAGTGAAACGCGGCCTCGAGAGCTGCGCCAGACGGCTTCGATCCAAGCTCATCAGCTCTATTGAGCCGGCCAGCCCGGAGTTGCGATCGGGCCGCCGAGATCGGCCGCGATGAGCCTTTCGCGCGCCCTGAGAAGCCGCTCGATGAGTTTCGGCTCGAAGCGCGCATAGGCCCGCTCGTCCGGCACGCGCTTGACCACCACGCCCAGGAGTTCGGTGATCGCGTTGCCGATCGAGTTCTGCGAGATGGTGACGACGAGCCGGCCCGCTTCCGTGCGATAGATGAGCTGTTTGAAGGCGGGTTGCCAGCGGATGGCGTTGGCGTAGCGCGCGTCGATGATGCAGCGATCGCGGACCTTCTTGGCGGCGCCGAGGAATTCGTTGTTGAACAACAGCACGGCCTCCACCTGCGCGGGGAAATAGACATCCTTCAGCATCGGCGCGTTGCGCGAGGAGACTTGCGAGAAGAACGTGCGGTAGAAGTCGATGAAACCCATCAGGATGAGGTCGTACTCTCGCCAGAACCGGACGCTCTTCAAGGAGTCGACGCCGCCGGCAATCTCCCATGCCGGCAGGCCTTGCGGATAGCCGGTAAGGCCCAGGCGCGCGTCATCGATCGCGAGCGGCTTGAGAAGCTCCAGGCCGAGCGCGCGCTCGAAGAAATCACGATAGGCGTCGCGGACATGCGTCTGGAACAGGCTGTGCTGGCCGCCGTCGGTGAGATTGGGATTGGCGGGATCGGCGAGCGCGGCCGTTCTCAATTCGTCCATTTGGAAGACGATGAAATGGTTGTGCAACATGCGAATGCTGGGAACGCCCGGAGACGTCAACGGCCAGGTCGCGTCGAGGCTTGCCTCGCCGGCTAGAACGAGCGCGCGCTCGGGGTCCGGATATTCTTCCAGCATGAACTCGAGCATGACCTGATTCATGCGGTTCCACACGCGCTTCACCGCGTCCGGCACCTGCGTGCGCCGCACCGGCCGGCCGAGCGGGTCGAGGATCAGTTGCGACGTGTTGTAGATGATCGATGCGTCGAATTCGGAGCTATGGCCGAGCGCCTTGCGGTAGAGCAGCAGGTTCTCGGGATTGCCGAGCAGGCCGTTGTTGTTGGTGAGATCGCTCAGGTTTTCCGCGCTGTTGTAGAATTCGTTGGGCTTCATGCCCTCCGGCACCGCGAGCGGAATCGGACGATATGGGACAACGAGCTCGCGCGGTCCGGCATCCATCGGCCATGTTCCCCGATGCGGTCGCCGCGTTCGGCTACCGTGAAATCACGCGACCCGCTGCGCGATCACCCCACCACCCACATGCCGAGCCACTCGGCGATCATCGCGGGCTTGGGGCTGCCCTCGACCTCGACGGTGATCTCGAAGGTGGCGACATATTCGTTGTTGCCGCGATCGGCGAGGTCCTTGAGGCGGAAATGTCCGCGCACCGATGAGCCTGACTTCACCGGCGCGAGAAAGCGCACTTTGTTGAAGCCGTAATTGATGCCCATCTTGCGGTTGGCGATCGGCGGCACCGCCTCGTGGAACATGACGGCCGACAACGACAGCGTCAGCAGTCCGTGCGCGATGGTGCCGCCGAACGGCGTTTGCGCCGCGCGCGCCGGATCGACATGGATGTATTGGTGATCGCCGGTGGCGTCGGCGAAGGCGTTGATCGTGGCCTGATCGATCCGATGCCATAGCGACACGCCGATTTCCCGGCCCACTTGGGCCATCAGCTCGCCGATGTCGACCGCCTGCGTCATGCGCGCTCCCCGTCCGCTCAATCCCCGCCGATAAGGCCGTTTTCCTGGGCGAGCGCCTTGAGCGAGGCTTCCGGCCGCGCGCCGAGATGCTGGATGACCTCGGCCGCGGCGAGCGCGCCGAGCCGCCCGCATTGCTCATAGACCCCGCCACGGGCGAGCCCGACGAGAAATCCCGCCGCGAACAGGTCGCCCGCCCCCGTCGTGTCGACGACGCGCTCGACGGGAAAGGCCGCGACGTCCTCGCCGCCGCCTTCGGCGACGATGATGCATCCCTTCTCGCTGCGGGTCACGGCGGCGAGCTTGGCGTCCTGCCGCAATTGCGCGAGCGCGGTGTCGAAATCCGCCGTCTGGTAGAGCGCGTGCAGCTCGTGCTCGTTGGCGAAGACCAGATCGACCGTGCGCGTGCGGATCAGATCGAGGAACTCGTCGCGGTAGCGATCGACGCAGAAGGAATCCGACAGCGTCAGCGCGACGAGGCGGCCGGCCTGGTGCGCGATCCCGGCCGCCTTGACGAAGGCCTGCTTGGCATTGCGCGGATCCCAGAGGTAGCCCTCCAGATAGGTGATCGCGGAGGCGGCGACGTCGTCCGCGTCGATATCGTCGGGATGGAGATCCTGCGCCGCGCCGAGGAAGGTGTTCATCGTGCGCTCGCCGTCGGGTGTCACCAGAATGTAGCAGCGCCCGGTCGAGGGACCGCCGGCGGCCGGCGGCGTGTTGAAGTCGACCCCCGCCGCGCCGATGTCGTGGCGGAAGGCGCGGCCGAGCGAATCGTCCTTGACCTTGCCGACGAAGGCGGCGCGCGCGCCGAAGCTGGCCACGCCGACGATGGTGTTGGCGGCCGAGCCGCCGGAAACCTCGACCGCCGGGCCCATCGCGTCGTAGATCGCGGTCGCGCGCGGCTCGTCGATCAGCGCCATGCCGCCCTTGGCCATGCCGTGGGCGATGAGGAAGTCGTCCTCGGCGCGCGCGATGATGTCGACGATGGCGTTGCCGATGCCGAGAACGTCAAATCGTGAATTGGTCATGTCGATCGCCGGATGCGAGTGAAGATCGGAGGGACGGGACGCGCGGGCGCGCGCACTATAGTCCCCGCGCCTCCCAAGGCAACGGCAACCTCGGTCCACACGCCGGGAAATCCGGCGATTCCGGCGCGCTTTCGCGAGCGAAGCGGTGGCCGCGACCTTGAAATGATGGCATAGCGGCGCGAACGGACGGGAACGGACCCGCGATCGATGTCGCTTGCGCGAAAAATCATGGCCGTCGGCGGGGCGACGTTGCTCTCGCGCCTTCTGGGTTTTGCCCGCGACATCGGCGTCGCGGCGCTGCTGGGGGCCGGGGTGCTCGCCGACGCCTATTTCGCCGCTACGCAAATCCCCAATCTCGCCCGCAAGCTGCTCGCCGAAGGCGCCCTGAACGCGGCCTTTGTTCCCGCCTGGCTCCGCCTGCGCCGCGAGGGCGGGGCGGAGGAGGCCGCGCGCTTCGCCGGCGATCTGTTCGGCGTGGTGGCGGCCGGGCTCGGCTTCATCGCCGTGATGGTGATCGTCTTCGCGCCGACGATCATCGCGGCGCTGGCGCCGGGATTTGCCGCGGGCGAGGAACGGTTCGGCCTGGCGGTGGAGTTCCTGCGCCTGTCGGCGCCCTATCTCGCCTGCGCCGGGATCGCGGCGGTCGCGGCCGCCATTCTCAACGGCGAGGGACGCGTCATGGCCGCGTCCTATGGCCTGGTGATCTTCAATTTCGTGCTGGTCGGCGCGATCGCCGTGATCGCGGTCGCGGACTTGCGGGCGAGCGCGACGGCCGCGCGCATCCTCTCGGCGTCGATGGTGGTGGCGGGCCTGGCGCAGATCGCGATCGTTTCGGCCGCGCTGTGGCGCATGGCGAGGCGGCCGCCGCGCATTTCCTTCCGGCCGTCGCCGGAGGTGCTGCGGCTCCTCGTCAAGGCCGGACCCGGGCTGATCGCGGGCGGCATTCCGCAACTCAAGCTGATCGTGGGGGCGCTGGTGGCGTCGAGCTCGCCCGCGGCCGTGTCGTGGCTCTATTACGCCAATCGCCTCTACGAATTGCCGCTTGGCGTGGCCGCGCTCGCGATCTCGACCGTGCTGGTGCCGCTGATCGCGCGCGCCGCGCAATCGGGCGAACGCGACCGCGTCGCCCGGGCGCAATCGCGCGGCATCGAGATCGCGATGGGGCTCGCGCTGCCGTCGGTGATCGCCTTCGTGGTCCTGGCCGAGCCGATCGCGAGCGGATTGTTCCAGCGCGGAGCCTTCGGCGCCGACGACAGCCGGATGGTAGCCGCCGCGCTTGTCGCCATCGCTGCCGGCCTGCCCGGCCATGTGCTCGAAAAACTGCTCGCGGCGATTTCCTTTTCGCATGACGACACAAGCGCGCCGATGCTGACGGCGCTGTGCGGCCTCGGCGCGGCGATCATCGGCGCGGTCGCGCTGTTTCCGCGCTTCGGCCATGTCGGCATCGCCGCGGCGATCGCGTCGTCGGCCTGGGTCGGCGCCTTGCTGCTCGGCGCGGTCGTGTGGCGGCGGGGCTGGCTCGTCATGGAAAAAGGCACCGCGCGGCGCCTCGCCGCCATCCTTCTTTCCGCGCTTGTCATGGGCGTCGTCATCGCCTGCGCCCAATGGCTGATCGGCTGGACCTTGGGCTGGACCTCGGGCTGGACCTTCGGCCCTCAATCCGGCGTGCCGGCGTCGGCGACGGCAAGGCTTGCGATCCTGGCCGGTCTCGTCGCCACGGGACTTGCGACCTATCTGGCCGCGATCCAGCTTCTCGGGCTCGCGCGTGCCGGCGACCTCGTCGCGGCGCTGCGCGAGCGGCAATGAGGCCTTGCGTCGGCGGCTCGGGGCTGGCATGGACCGCCCTCGTCAGCCAATGGGAGCGGTGAATGGCTTTCACGGAGCGGGTTTTTTCAGGGGTACAGCCGACGGGGAATTTGCACCTCGGCAATTACCTCGGCGCCATCCTCAAATTCGTCGAGCTGCAGAACAGCTACGACTGCATCTATTGCGTCGTCGACCTGCACGCGATCACGGTCTGGCAGGACCCGGCCGAGCTTTCCCGCAACATCCGCGAAGTGACGGCCGCCTTCATCGCCTGCGGCATCGATCCGAAAAAGCATATCGTCTTCAACCAGAGCCAGGTCGCCGAGCACGCCGAGCTGGCCTGGATTTTCAACTGCGTCGCGCGGCTGGGTTGGCTCAACCGCATGACCCAGTTCAAGGAGAAGGCGGGCAAGGACCGCGAAAACGCTTCCGTCGGTCTTTACGCCTATCCCAACCTGATGGCCGCCGACATTCTCGTCTATCGCGCGACCCATGTGCCGGTCGGCGAGGACCAGAAGCAGCATCTCGAGCTCACGCGCGACATCGCGCAGAAGTTCAACAACGATTTTTCCGATTCGATCCGCGCCCACGGCTTCGGCGACGCGTTTTTCCCGCTGCCCGAACCGGTGATCACGGGGCCCGCGACGCGCGTGATGAGCCTGCGCGACGGCTCGAAGAAAATGTCGAAATCGGACGCGTCGGACTATTCGCGCATCAACCTGACCGACGACGCCGACGCGATCGCGCAGAAATTCCGCAAGGCCAAGACCGATCCCGAACCGCTTCCGAGCGAGGAGAAGGGGCTGGAATCGCGCCCCGAGGCCGACAATCTGGTCGGCATCCACGCCGCCCTCGCCGGCTCGAACAAGGCCGCCGTCCTGCGTGAATTCGGCGGCGCGCAATTCTCCGTCTTCAAGGCGGCGCTGGTCGAATTGTCGGTCGCCAAGCTCGGACCCATCGGCGCGGAGATGAAGCGCCTGGTTCAGGACACGGCCTATGTCGATTCGGTGCTGGCCGACGGCGCCGCGCGCGCCCGCGCGCTCGCCGAAAAGACGATGGTCGGCGTCAAGGACATCGTCGGCCTGGTCCACGGCTGAGGGCGGCTCCGGCCTCAACCAGGGCGCCCCGCTCGGCGCGGCCGCCCCGCCCCTTCCGGCACGGCTCCCGGACGAGCCCCGGGGGGCGCGCCGGGCGTGTTCAAGCCCGCGCGAGGGCGATTTCACACGCTTGAAAAATGGTCTAAGGACTGACACTTACCTGTCAGGCCCGGCCGGCCTTGAACCGGCGCAGAGCGGAGAATCCTCATGTTCATTCAGACCGAAACGACCCCCAATCCCGCGACATTGAAATTCATCCCCGGCCGCGTCGTGCTCGAGCGCGGCGTGCTCGAATTCCGCACGGCCGAGGAGGCGGCCCAGTCGCCGCTCGCCACGCGCATTTTCGAGATCGACGGCATTTCCGGCGTGATGTTCGGGACCGACTTCATCGCCGTGACCAAGGACGAACTCGACTGGCAGCAGCTCAAGCCCGTTGTGCTCGGCGCGATCATGGAGCACTTCCTTTCGGGCGCCGAAATTCTCGCCGGCGAAGTCGGCGACGACGACGTCAACGACGAATTCTACGAGCCGGCCGACGCCGAGATCGTCGCCACCATCAAGGAGCTCCTGGAAACGCGCGTGCGCCCGGCGGTGGCCACCGACGGCGGCGACATCACCTTCCGCGGCTTCCGCGAAGGCGTCGTCTATCTCAACATGAAGGGCGCCTGTTCGGGTTGCCCGTCCTCGACCGCGACGCTGAAGAACGGAATCCAGAACCTGCTGCGGCATTTCATTCCCGACGTGCAGGAAGTACGCGCGATGTGAGGTCGGCCGGACGCGACGCGGAGATCGCCGCGTCGCCGGCGGGAGATCGTGATGATCGTTCTTGCCGTTGATACGGCGCTGACAAATTGCGCGGTCGCGCTTGTTACGCTCGCTCCGGGCGCGGCCGGCAAGATCGAATCGAACGCGACCGGATCGAACGCGACCGGATCGGGCAAGACCTCGTCGAGCGAGGGCGCGCAAGGCGAGCCGCCTTCGGCGGATGGCGCTTCGGAGACCCACGCGGAGACCGACGCTCGCGTGCTCGCGGCCGAGACCGCGGCGATGACGCGCGGCCATGCCGAGGCGCTCCTGCCGATGGTCGCGCGCGTGATGACCGCGGCGGGCGCGGACTTTTCCGGCATCGACCGCATCGCCGTGACGGTCGGCCCGGGCAGCTTCACCGGGCTGCGGGTCGGCATCTCGGCCGCGCGCGGGCTTGGCCTCGCGAGCGGAAAACCCGTCGTCGGCGTGACGACGCTCGCCGCACTCGCCGCGCCGCTTGCCGCCGAGGAAGGTCTGTTTCCGATCATTTCGGCGATCGACGCGCGGCACGGCCACGTCTATTTCCAGGTCACGGGCGGACGCGGCACCATCCTCATCCGGCCCCGCGCGGGCGCGATCGCCGAGGCGGTCGCCGCGTCGCGGTTCGGCGCCTGCCGGCTCGTCGGCGACGCGGCCGCGCTTCTCGCGGAGAACTGGCCCGCGCGAACCCAGCCGCCCGCTCAGGTCTTGAGCCAGTCCGCGCCGGATATCGAATGGGTCGCGCGCCTCGGCGCCGCCATCGATCCGAAGCGCGCGCCGCCCAAGCCGCTTTACTTGCGCGCGCCCGACGCCAAGCCGCAAGTCACCGAATTTCAGTTGCCGCGATGATCGAACGGATCGCGCGCTGGCTGTTCGGAGCGGAACCCGTGGTGGAGCCGGCCACGATTCGCGACAGCGCCAGCTTTGCTGCGTTGCACAAGAGCGCATTCGCGCGTGGGTGGAGTGAACAGGAGTTTGAATTACTTTTGATCGAGCGCAATGCTCTTGCGCATCGACTACGCATAAGCAAGAAAAACGTGGGGTTTATTGTCGCACGGATTGCGTCCGACGAGAGCGAAATTCTTTCCGTTGTTGTTGACGGCGCCTATCGCGGACGTGGTTACGCGCGGCGGTTGCTGAAGAGCCATCTGGGGCGGCTCGCTGGTCTTGGGGTGCGCAGGGTATTCCTTGAAGTCGAGGAATCGAATGAGGCCGCGCGTCGGCTTTATCGCGGCGCGGGGTTTCGTGAGATCGCGACGCGGGAAGGCTATTACCGCAGGCCTGGGGGGCCGGCCCTCGCCGCCATCGTGATGCGGCGGGATCTGGCGTGAGTGGCGACCGACCATCGTCGCGGCGCGGCGATGCAAGGTCGCGACGGGTACCGATGAAGCTGCGCGGCCGCGAAACGGCGCGAACGTAAAAAACGCGAAAAGAGCGAAAAAGAGCGAAGGAAGCGAAGGAAGCGAAGGAAGCGAAAGAAAAGAAACGCGAGAAGCACAAGAAACGCGGGAGCAAGGCGCGACTAAGCGGCACGCCAGAAACGGGAACCCGAGAGGGGCGACATCGGAGACGAATGAAGGACAAGCCGCCGGGCGAGAAGTTGAGAGTCAGGGGGCCGTGATTTGAAAGGCGCGTGATCTTCGGGAACGGGACGTGTTCTCATCTCGGATCAGGCGAAGGTGGCAAAGCAGTGCGTGACCTTGTCGGCGAGACTCTAGTCTCGTCAGGGTCGGGGACAAAACGTGCGGCGGAGCGCAAGAGCACCGATGAGCGGATGCTTCTCGATCGCTCCGTGGAAAGAGTGGATCTGATCATGGTTGCCATGAAGCCTACTCCGGGATCGAAAAATTCCGATATCGAAATGCGCTGCGCCGCGACGGGCATGCGCATGACCGAACAGCGCCGCGTCATCGCGCGGGTGCTCGCCGATTCCGACGATCACCCCGATGTCGAGGAGCTCTACCGGCGCTGTGTCGCGATCGACGACAAGATCTCGATCTCGACGGTCTATCGCACCGTCAAGCTGCTCGAGGACGCGGGCATCATTGAGCGGCACGATTTCCGCGAGGGCCGCGCGCGCTATGAGCAGATGCGCGAATCCCATCACGATCACCTCATCAATCTGCGCTCGGGCCAGGTGATCGAATTCTCGTCCGAGGAGATCGAGAAGCTCCAGGCCGAGGTCGCGCGCAAGCTCGGCTACAGGGTCGTCGACCACCGGCTCGAGCTTTATTGCGTGCCGCTCGACGACGGCAAGGCGGACGGCAAGTAGGCCGCGTTCTCCGCGCCCCCGCGCCGCCGCCGCGCGCCCCGATCCCGCCCCCTCGCGGTCCGGAACATTTCCCGGCGAGATAATTCCGTCTTGCCGGAAAATGCTCTAGGAAGCGCCTTGCCCCCATGGGACCGGCGTCGCGGACGCCGGCGGGTCGGACAGCGGGTTCGGATCGGCGATGGATCAGCCACGCAAGCTGCATATCAAGTCATACGGCTGCCAGATGAACGTCTATGACGCGCAGCGCATGGCCGATACGCTCGCGCGCGAAGGCTATGCCGAGACGGCCGACCAGAGCGAGGCCGATCTCGTCATCCTCAACACCTGCCATATCCGCGAGAAGGCGTCCGAGAAGGTTTTCTCCGAGCTCGGGCGTCTGCGCCGGGCGAAAGAGGCCGCCGCCCGCGAAGGCCGCGCGCTCAAGATAGCGGTCGCCGGCTGCGTCGCGCAGGCCGAGGGCGGCGAAATCATCCGCCGCGCGCCGGTCGTCGACCTCGTCGTCGGTCCGCAAAGCTATCACCGCCTGCCGGAATTGATCGCGGAGGCGGACGCCGCGGGACACGCGATCGACACCGAATTTCCCATCGACGACAAGTTCGGACATCTCGCCCCGCCGGTGCCGGAATCCATCCGCGCGCGCGGGGTGACCGCGTTCCTCACCATCCAGGAAGGATGCGACAAGTTCTGCACCTTCTGCGTCGTCCCCTATACGCGCGGCGCGGAAATGTCGCGGCCGGTCGCGCGCATCGCCGACGACGCGCGCCGGCTCGCCGAAAGCGGCGTGCGCGAGATCACGCTGATCGGACAGAACGTCAACGCCTTCCATGGCGCGGGACCGGACGGCGAACCGTGGACGCTCGGCCGCCTGCTGCATCACCTCGCCGCCATTCCCGGCATCGCGCGGCTGCGCTACACCACCAGCCACCCGCTCGACGTCGACGACAGTCTTCTTGCCGCCCATCGCGACCTGCCCGCGCTGATGCCCTTCGTGCATCTTCCGGTGCAGTCGGGCTCCGACCGCGTTCTCGCGGCCATGAATCGCAAGCACACGGCCGACGACTACCGCCGCGTCGTGGACCGTTTCCGCGCGATCCGGCCGGAAATCGCCTTTTCTTCGGATTTCATCGTCGGCTTTCCGGGCGAGAGCGAGGAAGATTTCGCCGCGACCCTCGCCCTGATCGGGCAAATCGGCTACGCTGGTGCCTACTCGTTCAAATATTCGGCCCGGCCCGGGACGCCGGCGGCTGAATTGGATTTGGTCGTCCCGGCGGCGGAGATGGATAAGCGTTTGGCCCGACTACAGAAAATCGTGGACACGCAACAATCCAAGTTCAACGCGGCCTGCGTCGGCAAGAAGCTCGACGTCCTGTTCGAGCGCCCTGGGCGCAACCCAGGGCAGATCACCGGGCGCTCCGCCTACCTCCAGCCGGTCCACGTGGACGGGCCGGCGGAATTGATCGGCAAGATCGTTTCCGTCGACATCATGGCCATCGAGGCTTTCAGCCTGTTCGGAACGATCCCCGGCACCCCGCAATCCCGGACCGCCGCCTCGGCGGCAGGAGCGTGACGCCTTGCCCAAGAACGGCCAGGACACTGTTTCGCTTGCACCAGGACAGACCGCCAACCGCGATGTCGACACGCCGTCGGAAGCCCAGATCGTGCTCGCTTTCGACGACAACCGCGCCGCCGCCTCGCTTTTCGGGCAATACGGGCAGAACATCGCCTTGATCGAGCGCCGGCTCGGCGTCATCGCCGATTCGCGCGGCAACCATGTCTCGATCTCCGGCTCGCGCGACGGCTGCGAGGCGGCAAGGCGCGTGCTCGAACATCTCTACGCCCAGATCACCGGCGGGCAGGAACTTGCCGCCGGCGACGTCGAGGGCGCGATCCGCTCGGTCATCGCCCAGGGCTCGCTGTTCGATTTCGATCCCAAGGCGATCCGGCCGGTGTTCGAGGAGATCAACCTGCGCAAGCGGCCGGTGCGCGCGCGCACGGCGGCCCAGGACAACTACATCCGCGCGATGAAGCGCAACGCCATGGTGTTCGGCACGGGTCCGGCCGGCACCGGCAAGACGTGGCTCGCCGTCGCTCACGCGGTCCAGCTTTTCGAGCGCCGTGAGGTCGACCGCATCATCCTGTCGCGCCCCGCGGTCGAGGCCGGCGAGCGGCTCGGCTTCCTGCCGGGCGACGTGCGCGAGAAGGTCGATCCCTATCTGCGCCCGATCTACGACGCGCTCTACGACCTGATGGACGCCCGCATCGTCGAGCGCGCGCTGCAAGCCGGCGAGATCGAGATCGCGCCGCTGGCCTTCATGCGCGGGCGCACGCTGTCGAACGCCGTCGTCATTCTCGACGAGGCGCAGAACACGACGCCGATGCAAATGAAGATGTTTCTCACCCGGCTCGGCGAAAACAGCCGCATGATCGTCACCGGCGATCCGAGTCAGGTCGACCTGCCGAACGGCCAGCGCTCCGGGCTCGCCGAAGCGACCAGGCTGCTCGCCGATGTCGAGGGGATTTCGCTCGTTACCTTTTCCGCCGACGACGTCATCCGCCACGAGCTTGTGGCGCGGATCGTCGCGGCCTATGACAAGGCCACGAAGGAATCTTCTTCTCCCGAGTCTCCCGTCAACCGGATCTGATCGAGTGGCGGCACGCGACGCGATGGCAACGCCCATTTCATTTCCGCTTTCCGAACGGTCCACCGCGCCGGACGCCGGCGCGCCGACGCTCGATGCCGACATTCTCGTCGAGGCCGAGGAATGGCGCGGGCGCGGCGACGGCGAAGCAACCGTTCGCGCGGCGCTGGACGCGGCGGCGACGTATCTTAACTCGCAAGCCTCGCCCGCGTTTTCGTCCGCGTCGCCGCGACCATGGCCCGCGCCATGCCGGGGCAGGGTCGCGCTCGCCGTGGCGCTGGTCGACGACGCGACCATCCGCCGCCTCAACCGCGACTTTCGCGGCATCGACAAACCCACGAACGTGCTCGCCTTTCCCGCCGCGCCGGACCCGGCGGCGGACGCGGCGCACGCGGCGCCGCGCCAGCTCGGCGATATCGCGATCGCTTATGGCGAGACCGCGCGCGAGGCCGAGGAAGCCGGCAAGCCGTTCGGCCACCATCTCAGCCATCTCGCGATCCACGGTTTCCTTCACCTCCTCGGGCACGATCACGACCAGGACGATCGGGCCGACGAAATGGAAAGTCTCGAACGCGCGATCCTGGCCGAACTCGGAATTCCCGACCCCTACGCCGCGCCGGTCGAGGCGCCGACACGATGAGCGACCCGAAATCGCCGCCGGCGAAACCTTCCCGCAATCTCCCCGCGCTCGCGCCGCAGCCGGGCGAGGGCGCGCGCGGGACCGGCGAAACCTGGCTCGCGCGCGCGATGCGCGTCATGTTCGGCTGGCGGCTGGGCTCGATCCGCGACGATCTCGAGGTGGTGCTCGATGAAGGCGTGCCGGGCGAAACCGGCTTCACGCCCGAAGAGCGCACCATGCTGCGCAACATTCTCGGTCTGCGCGGACGGCGCATCGCCGACATCATGGTCCCGCGCGGCGACATCGTCGCGGTTCGCGGCGACATCACGCTCGGCGAATTGATGAAGGTGTTCGAGCGGGGCGGCCACTCCCGTCTCGTCGTTTATAACGAGGCGCTCGACGATCCCGAGGGCATGGTCCACATCCGCGACCTGATCTCCTACATGGCGAGCAGCGCGACGGTGGACGAGGCCGTCAACGCCAAGCGCAAGAAGCCGTTCCCCGCGGGGCTCGACCTGCGCCAGGTCAATCTCGCCACCACGCTCGCCGACGCCCGAATCGCGCGCAAGCTGCTTTACGTGCCGCCGTCAATGCCCGCGCTCGATCTGCTCGCCAAGATGCAGGCCACCCGCATCCATCTCGCGCTCGTGGTCGACGAATATGGCGGCACCGACGGGCTGGTCTCGATCGAGAACCTGGTGGAAGAAATCGTCGGCGAGATCGACGACGAGCACGACAGCGACGAACCGCCCGCCGTCGTGGCGCAGGCCGACGGCTCGTTCATCGCCGACGCGCGCGCCAGCCTCGAGGACGTGACCGCCGTCGTCGGCGAGGATTTCCAGACCGGCGACGCGGCCGAGGACGTCAACACGCTCGGCGGCTATCTGGTCGCGCAGGTCGGCCGCCTGCCGATCCGCGGCGAGATCATTTCCGGACCGGGCCGTTTCGAGATCGAGGTGCTCGACGCCGACCCCCGGCGCGTCAAACGCGTGCGCATCGGACTGCAGAAGAAGCCGCCGGCCGCGCGCATCCGCGAATTGCGCCGTCGCGGGCTGCAGATCGAGGGCACGGCGACGGAACTGGCGTCGCAATCGGCCGCGCGCGCGAGCGCGCCGGAGCCAAGCGAGACGCCGCCGGGCGAAACGCCGCCGCCGCCCAAGGAGAATGGTCCGTGATCGCCACCCGCGCGGCCCACGCGATCGTGCTGTCATGGGGCGCGCGGCGCGCGCTGATCGCTTTTTCCGCCGGCGCCGCCTCGACGCTGGCGCTCGCGCCGTTTCATCTCTGGCCGATCCTGTTCGTGACGCTGCCGGTCGCGGTCCTGCTGATCGACGGGACGGGCGCGGGCCGGTACGGCGGGATCGCGTCGGCAGCGATCGTGGGCTGGTGGTTCGGTTTCGGCTATTTCCTCGCCGGCCTTTACTGGGTCGGCAACGCCTTTCTGGTCGACGCCAAGACCTTCGGCTGGCTGCTGCCCTTCGCGGTGACCAGCCTGCCGGCGGGGCTCGCGCTCTTCTGCGCCCTCGGCTTCGCGCTCGCGCGGCTGATCTGGACCCATGGCGCCGACCGCGTGCTCTCCTTCGCCGTCGGCGTCACGATTTCGGAATGGCTGCGCGGGCATGTGCTCACCGGCTTTCCGTGGAACGCGTTCGGCTACGCGTTGACCGATTCCCTCATGCTCGCTCAAAGCGCGAGCCTCGTCGGTCTGTGGGGGCTGACCTTCATCGCGCTCGCGGTCGGGGCTTCACCGGTCGCGCTGCTGGCCGAGACCGACACGCGCGGCAAATGGCTCTCGCCGGGGATCGCGCTCGGCGTGCTGGCGGCGATGGCCGTCTTCGGCGCCTGGCGGCTGAACGCCACGCCGACGCGCGCGGTGGACAACGTCAAGCTGCGGCTGATGCAGCCGAATCTCCAGCAGGACGAGAAGTTCAATTATTCGGCCAAGCAGGCCACGATGCGGAAATATCTCGATCTGTCCGATCGCGCGACCGGCCCCGGCCGGGGTGGCATTCGCGACACGACAATCCTGATCTGGCCGGAATCGGCGTTTCCCTTCTTCCTGGCCCGCGAGCCGGACGCGATGGCGCAGATCGCCGAGCTTCTGCCGAAGGACGTGATCCTGATCACCGGCGCGGTGCGCCCGCCGGACGGGCCCGCCGGTCGCCCGATACGGCGCGCCTATAATTCAATCTATGTGATCGACCATGACGGCACGATCCTTTCGGTCTACGACAAGAACCATCTCGTGCCGTTCGGCGAATATCTCCCCTTCCAGGACACGCTGGAAAAACTCGGTCTGCAGCAATTAACCAAAGTCAATGGCGGCTACATTCCCGGCACGCGGCGCCGGTCGGTCGCGCTGCCGCGCGCCCCGAAGGTCCTGCCGCTCGTCTGCTACGAAGTCATCTTTCCCGGCGAGGCGAGCACGCGCGGCGACCGGCCGGGCTGGATCGTCAATCTGACCAACGACGCCTGGTTCGGTGCGAGCCCGGGTCCCTACCAGCATTTCGAGCAGGCGCGGATGCGCGCGATCGAGGAAGGGCTACCCATCGTCCGCGTCGCCAATTCGGGCATCTCGGCGGTGATCGACCCGCTCGGCCGAGCCGTCGCCGAACTCGGACTTGGCGTCGAGGGCGTAATCGACAGCGTGCTACCGGAATCCTTGCCCCCGCCGTTTTACATGTATGGTGGTGATGTGCCGGCGGCTCTGGCCGTCGCCGTCTGCGCAATCGCGCTCGTTCGTCGACGGAAATTGCACCGCTGAGTTGAAGTTGCACGTTTGTTACGCAGGCAAGAGACGCTAGAAAATTCGCGATCGGGGGAGTACCAAGGAACCGGCATGGCCTGTGGCGGTAACGTGACACGGGTAATGACGTGATTCGATGTGTTGAGCCGGGAGTCTCGACGGTTTATACTAACCGTAAAATCACAACTTCGGCGTAATAAAAAAAGTCGTTGCATTCATAGCGGGTTTTTTGCCAAGACGTGGCTTGGAATTGTTGTGATATTTTTTGCTGCGCGCATATTCAAGGACTTCAACCTCGTCAAGAATGCCGCCGTTGCGGTGGCGCCTTGTCAAATGAGGAGACGGCGATGTCGACTAAGGCTCCCAACCCTGTTGACAAATATGTCGGCAGTCGCGTGCGGATGCGGCGCATCATGTTGGGCATGAGTCAGGAAAAGCTCGGCGAGATGCTCGGGTTGACCTTCCAGCAAATCCAGAAATACGAGAAGGGCACCAACCGCGTGGGCGCGAGCCGCCTGCAGCAGATCTCCGAGGCGTTGCAGGTGCCTGTCTCCTTCATGTTCGAGGGCGCGCCGGGCGCGAGCGCGTCGGCGGGCGGTTTCGGCGACGCCCCCTCGCCGGAATATGTTTCCGATTTTCTCGCCACCTCCGACGGCCTGGCGCTGACGCGCGCGTTCACCCGCATCAAGGACGCCAAGCTTCGCCGCAGCATCGTCGATCTGGTCGAGCACATCGCCGCGCAATCGAAGTCCGACGACGCCTGAGCGGCCGCCCGCGCCCCGCTTTCCGCGCCAGCGCCTGGATGGCGTCGACGACGCGCCCGCGAGCGGGGAATTTCCCACCAGCGCTGATTGATGATAGGCGGGGCCAGGCAACGCATGAGGCCCGCGCATGATCCCGCGCGACATCGCCGCCGACGAAAGCGCCGAAAGAAGTGACGGCATCGCGGAACGGCCCGCCACAGCCTTTTTCGGGCGGCGCAAGGGCCATCGCCTGCGCGCCCGCCAGGCCGGACTGATCGCCGACCTGCTGCCGCGGCTCGCGCTCGATATCGCAACGCCCGCGCCGTCCGATCCCGCCTCGCTGTTCGCCGTGCCCGTCGACGCCATGCGGCTGGAGATCGGCTTCGGCGGCGGCGAGCATCTCGTCGCCGAGGCGCTCGCCAACCCGCGAACCGGGTTCATCGGCTGCGAACCCTACGTCAACGGCATGGCCAAGATCCTCGCGCTGATCGAGGAAAAGGGCGCCGCGAATATTCGCCTGTTCGCCGGCGACGCGCTGACGCTGCTCGGCTGGCTGCCGCCGCGAACGCTCGCGCGCATCGACCTCATTCATCCCGATCCGTGGCCCAAGCGGCGGCACTGGAAGCGGCGCTTCGTGCAACGGACGACGCTCGCGGCGATGGCGCGCGCGCTTGATGATGGCGGCGAACTGCGTTTCGTCACCGATATCGACGACTACGCCGCCTGGACGCTGGCGCAAATCGCGCGCTCGCCGGATTTTGCCTGGACCGCGGAGCGGGCCGACGACTGGCGGATGCCATGGCCGGGATTCACGGCGACGCGCTATGGCCGCAAGGCCGCGCGGGAGGGACGGCGCGCCGTCCATCTCATCTTTCAGCGCCGCTCGGCGGCCCCCTCGCGGCGCCAGAGCTGAATGACGCGCAGCGCGGCCTCGCACGACAATTGCTCGAACTTGCCGAGCGCGCGCGTCATCTCGCGCGTGGAGAGCTGGTGGCCCTGCTCGGCGCGCAGCTTCAACAGCGCCCGCGTCGTCCCCCATTCGAGTTCCGTCGCCCGCGCCAGCACGAGGATCAGGTCGAGGCTCTCGCCGACCATCAGCCGGTCGACCGTTTCGATCGGCACGCCCGACAGCGCCGCCAGCGTCGCGACCGTCTCCTCGTAGCGAAACTCCTTGGCGAAATCGCGCAATGCCGGCTCGGCGAGCCCGCCCGAGCGATGCAGCGCGATCAGCGCGCGCTGGGCCAGCGTGAAATCGCGCTTGACCGGCTTGCGCGCGATTTCTCCGCGGATCTCGGAGAGGAAATCGCCGATCTCGGTCTGCTTGCCCGGATCGGCGGCCGCGATGATGCGATGGCGCACCATCGTCACCGCGCCCTCGACCAGCGCGCGCAACCGCGCCGGCGTGATGTCGTCGCGCCGGCCGACCATGACGGCGAGAATGCCGTCGGCGTTGGCCTTTTCCAGAAGGCGGGCATAGCCCCGGCTCGACAGGCGCGCGCCATCATTGGCGGCGACGCGCCGGATCACATCGCGTTCGCCGCGACGCAGGATCACATCGGCGAGTGGCTCGGAAAGCGATGCCCGCGCGGCGATCGCCAGAAGATGCGGCTGGCTCTTGGTGCGGGCGATGTCGATGAGGGTCGGCTCCTCCACCAGCGGCGACAGACGCAGCACCGGGCCGGCGACGCGGATTTCCGAATCGCGGGCGAGCCGCCCGATCGTCGAGGGCGGAGCATTGGCAAGCGCGGCCAGACGGTCCGCCAGCATCGCGCGCGTATTGGTGTCGATGGAGGGAACGAGCCCGGTCAGAACCTGGTCGAACAGCTCGACATGGCCGGCCTCGAAGCCGAGCGCGCTCTTGACGAAGAGGTCGCCAAGTTGCGCCACGACATCGGCACGCCGGCGGGCCTGATCAGACCGCGCGAGGGCGTCGAGTTCGGGGATGAGGGCCGAAAGTGCCTTCATGTGCGGGTCTTGGGGCGTTGGCGGCGGGGAACCTGCCGCGTCGCCTAGATCAGGCGAGGCTACATTCGAGGTCTGAATGAAGGGTTAGGAGAAGCGCGGCCGGCCCGCGCCGCCGGGAAAGAAGCCTTTCCGGGTCGCGCCGCGCCGCCCTCACGCGGGCCGCCATCGGGAAACCCCGGACGCCGCGCGCCGTCCGAATTATTCCTTGCTTTATCAAATATTTAGATGAGAATGAAGCTGTCGCGGGCGGAACTTTCGCCTGCCCTCTTGGATCCGTCCCCGAACCCGGCTTGGGCGCGCATTTTGACCCGCCCTGGGCCAAGCCTTGGGCCCCGCCTTGGGCCCCGCCTTGGGAGCACCTTGGACCCGGCGTTGGGCCCTGCCCTTGGAAATGTCCGGCGTGGCTGGAAATGCCCGCGATCGACCGCCCAACGGTTGACGCGAGGGGCCGAGAGGACGGTGACAACCCTTGCCGGAACGAACCGCAACAGGTATATATTCCACGTTCGGTTTTCTCATAACGATCGGTTATCCGATCGGCTGTTGAGAGTGGGCCCGCGAGGACCCGCTCTTTTTTATTTCCCGAAGCCGATCGCGGACGCCGGAGGCTCGGCTCACCGCGCCGGGACGCCGGACCGACGGAAAGTGCCTCGCGCGTCGGATCGAGCGATGACGCCGAGGGAACATGCCGAGGAATTGCATGGGCGCGAAGAAGGATCGCGCCGGAGCGACAAGGAATCGCGTTTGAGCGACAGGATGCCCGACAGCGACATGGTGCCTGATAGCGACATGCGACCACCGGAAACTTCCGCCGGCCCCGCGTCCGCCTCGGACGGGCTGAGCGAACCGCGCCTCGTCGCCGAGACCGGGCTTGCCGCGCGCGTGGCCGCGATCGCCGCGCCGGTGCTGGAAGGCATGGGCTATCGTCTCGTGCGCGTGCGCCTGTCGGGAGATGCCGGCTGCACGGTCCAGGTCATGGCGGAGCGCCCCGACGGCACGCTTGCGATCGACGATTGCGAGGATATTTCCCGCGCGCTGTCGCCGGTGCTCGATGTCGCCGATCCGATCGAGCGCGCCTATCGCCTGGAAATCTCCTCGCCGGGGATCGACCGGCCGCTGGTGCGGCGCTCCGATTTCGAGCGGCATCTCGGGCACCTGCTCAAGATCGAGATGTCCGTCGCGCAAGACGGCCGCAAGCGCTTTCGCGGCGCCATCGCCGGGCTCGAAGGCGACCGGTTGCGCCTGCGCCCGGAGGAGAAGGCCAAGGACGCCGAACCGGCCGACATTCTGCTTTCGCTCGAGGACATCGGCGAGGCGCGTCTGGTGCTCACCGACGCGCTGATCGCCGAATCCCTGCGCAAGGGCAAGACCGCGGAGCGCGAATTGCGCGAACGCTTGAAGCAAGAACGCGCGGGGCGTGCCCGCGAATCAGGTCCCCGCGCGCGCGCGAAAGCGCGCCGCGCCGGACACCACGAAGGAGACTGAGCCATGGCCGCCGTGAGCGCCAACAAACTCGAACTGCTGCAGATCGCCGACGCCGTCGCGCGCGAGAAATCGATCGACCGGTCGATCGTCATCGCCGCGATGGAGGACGCCATCGCCAAGGCGGCGCGCTCGCGCTACGGCAGCGAGACCGACATTCATGCCGAGATCGACGCCAAGAAGGGCGAATTGCGGCTCGCCCGTCACATGCTGGTGGTCGAGCAGGTGGAAAATCCGGCCAATCAGGTCTCGCTCGAGGACGCCCGCCGGCTCAATCCCGGCGCCCAGGTTGGCGACACCATCGCCGACACGCTGCCGCCGCTCGAATACGGCCGCATCGCCGCGCAATCGGCCAAGCAGGTCATCGTGCAGAAGGTGCGCGAGGCCGAGCGCGACCGGCAATATCAGGAATTCAAGGACCGCATAGGCGACATCGTCAACGGCATCGTCAAGCGCGTCGAATACAACAACGTCATCGTCGACCTCGGCCGCGGCGAGGCGATCGTGCGGCGCGACGAGTTGCTGCCGCGCGAGCAGTTCCGCAACGGCGATCGCATCCGCGCCTATATCTTCGACGTTCGCCGCGAGGCGCGCGGCCCGCAGATCTTCCTGTCGCGCACCCATCCCCATTTCATGGCCAAGCTGTTCGCGCAGGAAGTGCCGGAAATCTACGACGGCATCGTCGAAATCAAGGCGGTGGCGCGTGATCCGGGATCGCGCGCCAAGATCGCCGTGGTCTCGCGCGATTCCTCGGTCGATCCGGTCGGCGCCTGCGTCGGCATGCGCGGCTCGCGCGTGCAGGCCGTGGTCAACGAGCTCCAAGGAGAGAAGATCGACATCATTCCCTGGTCGGCCGACATCGCGACCTTCGTCGTCAACGCGCTGGCGCCCGCCGAGGTCGCCAAGGTCGTGCTCGACGAAGACCGCGAGCGCATCGAGGTCGTCGTGCCCGACACGCAATTGTCGCTCGCCATCGGCCGGCGCGGCCAGAACGTGCGGCTGGCCTCGCAGCTCACCGGCTGGGACATCGACATTCTCACCGAGCAGGAAGAATCCGAGCGCCGCCAGGCCGATTTCGAGAACCGGACGCGCATGTTCATGGACGCGCTCGATGTCGACGAGGTCGTCGGACAGTTGCTGGCCTCGGAGGGCTTCACCTCGGTCGAGGAACTGACGCTGGTCGAGCCGAAGGAAATCGCCGGCATCGAGGGCTTCGACGAGGAGACGGCGGCCGAGCTGCGAAACCGCGCCAGCGACTATATCGAACGCGTCGAGGCCGAACTCGACGCGCGCCGCAAGGAACTGGGCGTCGAGGACGCGGTCAAGGAAGTTCCCGGCGTTACCTCGAAGATGCTGGTGGAATTCGGCGAGAACGAAATCAAGACGGTCGAGGATCTGGCCGGCTGCGCGACCGACGACCTCGTCGGCTGGAGCGAGCGCAAGGATGGCGAGAACGTCCGTCACGCCGGAATTCTCGACGGCTTCGAGCTGACCCGCGAGGACGCCGAACACCTGATCATGCAGGCCCGCCTCAAGGCCGGATGGATCACCGAGGCCGACCTCGCCGCCGCCGCCGCGCCGGCGGCCGAGACCGAGGCCGAGACCGTGGCCGACGAAGACGGCGGCGGGCAATAACGGAGAGCGACCCGGGAGCATGCTCGCGATCGCCGACCCTCAAGAACTCGACGCCGGACCGCGCGACCGAACGCGGCCGATGCGTCAATGCGCCGTCTCGCGCCTTGCCAGACCGGCCTCGGAGATGATCCGGTTCGTGATCGGGCCCGACGGCGAGGTCGTCGCCGATGTGAAGCGGAAGCTGCCGGGGCGCGGTCTCTGGATCGAGGCCTCGCGGCGGCGGATCGAGGAGGGAATTCGGCGCAAGGTGTTCGCCCGCGGCTTCAAGCGCGAGGTGAAGGTTCCGCCCGATCTCGCCGCCGAGGTCGACCGGATGCTGGTGGATGCGCTCGGCGACGCGCTGGCGGTCGCGGCCAAGGCCGGCGAGGTCGCCGTCGGCTTCACCAAGGCCGAAAAGGCGCTCGCCGAAGGCGCGGCGGTCGCGCTGATCCATGCCGAAAACGCCGCCCCCGACGGCGTGCGTAAGCTTAACGACGCGGCCCGCCGGGCGGGGCTCGCCCATCCGCCGGTCATTCGCCAACTCTCGGCGGGGAAATTGGATTTGGTACTTGGGCGCGCAAATGTGATACATGCAGCCCTGCTCGCCGGTCCGGCGGGCGCGACGTTTCTTGGGCGATGGAAACGCCTGCTCCAGCTTCGCGAGCTGGACGGCGGGCGGGAATCCGTCGCGCCGGAAGCGCCGGAAAAAGGTCAGGATTAGGATAGCGAATGGTTGAGTCGAAAACCCCTGGTGACAAGACGCTGCACGTCAGCTCGACCAAGACGCTGACGTTGAAGCCACGCGCCGAAACGGGCGTCGTGCGCCAGAGCTTCAGCCATGGCCGGACCAAGCAGGTGGTGGTCGAGAAGGTCAAACGCCGCGCCGCCGCCGACAAGCCGGAAGCCGCCCCCGCGCCCGAGGCGCGCGCGGGTGAAAAAACCGCCACCCGCGCCAAGCCGGCCGCCGCCGACATGGCCGCAAAGCCCGCGCAGCGCACTTCCGGAGTCGTTCTGCGCACGCTGACCGACGAGGAGCGGAGCGCGCGCGCCCACGCGCTCGCCGACGCGCGCGTGCGCGAGGCCGAGGCCCGCAAGGTCGCCGAGGAAGAGGCGCACCGCAAGGCGGAACGCGACGCCGCCGAACTCGTCGAGCGCGAGGCGGCCGAGGCGCGCAAGCGCGACGAGGAAGAGCGCCGCAAGCACGACGAACAGACCAAGAAGAAGGCCGAGCAGGAAGCCAGGAAACGATTCGGCGAGGGTGAGACGGCGCGCCCCGCGGCCAAGCCCGGGGTTGTCGCGCCGTCGCGCGTCGCCACCGTCGAGACCGAGGAAGAAGAAGCCCGTCGGCCCGTCCGGCGTGGCGCCGGCGGCGTCGCGCGCCCGGCCCCCGCGCCGAAGCCCACGCGCACCGGACCGGCCAAGCAGCGCGGCCGGCTGACGCTCGTGACCGCCCTTTCCGGCGACGAGGAGCGCGAGCGTTCGGTCGCCGCGTTCCGCCGCCGCGTTCAGCGCCTCAAGGGCGCCCAGCTCAACGAGCCGAAGGAAAAGCTCATCCGCGAGGTTGTCATTCCCGAGGCGATCACCATCCAGGAACTCGCCAACCGCATGGCCGAGCGCGCGGTCGACGTGATCCGCCTGCTGATGAAGCAGGGGCAGATGGTCAAGATCACCGACGTGATCGACGCCGATACCGCCCAGCTCATCGCCGAGGAAATGGGCCACACCGTCAAGCGCGTCGCCGAATCCGACGTCGAGGAAGGCCTGTTCGCCGAAGCGGACGAGCCGGACGCGCTGCGGCCGCGCCCGCCGGTCGTCACCGTCATGGGCCATGTCGATCACGGCAAGACGTCGCTGCTCGACGCCATCCGCGCCGCCAATGTCGTCTCCGGCGAGGCCGGCGGCATCACGCAGCATATCGGCGCCTATCAGGTCAATTCGCCGCATGGCGGCAAGATCACCTTCATCGACACGCCCGGCCACGCCGCCTTCTCGGCGATGCGCGCGCGCGGCGCCAAGGTCACCGACATCGTCATTCTGGTGGTGGCGGCCGACGACGGCGTGATGCCGCAGACGGTCGAGGCGATCAACCACGCCAAGGCGGCCAAGGTGCCGATGATCGTGGCGATCAACAAGATCGACAAGCCCGACGCCAAGCCGGAGCGCGTGCGTACCGAGCTGCTTCAGCATGAGGTTCAGGTGGAATCGCTCGGCGGCGAGGTCGTCGACGTGGAAGTGTCGGCCAAGCAGAAGCTCAATCTCGAAAAGCTGCTCGAGATGATTTCGCTGCAGTCCGAAATTCTGGAGCTGAAGGCCAATCCCGATCGTCCGGCGGAAGGCACCGTCATCGAGGCCAAGCTCGACCGCGGCCGCGGCCCCGTGGCGACCGTGCTCGTTCAGCGCGGCACGCTCAAGGTCGGCGACATCGTCGTCGCCGGCGCGGAATGGGGGCGCGTGCGCGCGCTGGTGGCCGATACCGGCGCGGCGACCGACGCGGCCGGTCCCTCGGTTCCGGTCGAGGTGCTGGGCTTCAACGGCACGCCCGAAGCCGGCGACCGCCTCGCCGTCGTCGAGAACGAGGCACGCGCCCGCGAGATCACCGATTACCGCTCCCGGCAGAAGCGCGAGAAATCGGCCGTGCGCACCAGCGGCATGCGCGGCTCGCTCGAACAGATGATGACGCAGCTCAAGACCGCGGGCCGCAAGGAATTTCCGCTCATCATCAAGGCCGACGTGCAAGGTTCGCTCGAAGCGATCGTCGGCGCGCTCGACAAGCTCGGCACCGACGAGGTCGGCGCGCGGCTGCTGCACGCCGGCGTCGGCGGCATTTCCGAATCCGACGTGACGCTGGCCGAGGCCTTCAACGCCGCCATCATCGGCTTCAATGTGCGCGCCCATAAGGAGGCCGCGCTCGCCGCCGAGCGCTCCGGCATCGAGATCCGCTACTACAACATCATCTACAACCTCGTCGACGACGTGAAGGCGGCGATGTCGGGCCTGCTCGCGCCGACGTTGCGCGAAACCATGCTCGGCAACGCGCAGATCCTGGAGATCTTCAACATCTCCAAGGTCGGCAAGATCGCCGGCTGCCGCGTCACCGACGGCACCGTGGAACGCGGCGCCAATGTGCGCCTGATCCGCGACAATGTGGTCATTCACGAGGGCAAGCTCGCCCAGCTCAAGCGCTTCAAGGACGACGCCAAGGAAGTGCTCGCCGGGCAGGAATGCGGCATGTCGTTCGAAAACTACCAGGACATGCGCGCGGGCGACGTGATCGAGTGTTACCGCGTGGAGACGATCCAGCGCAGTCTGTGAGTCCGAATCTCGCGAATTGCGTCCCGATCTCCGCTCACGATTTCCGCCAATCACGTTGCGGCTCCGGTTTCGGCCGAGGCCCGTCGTCGCCGCGGAAATGGCCGGGTCGAGCCGGCCATCCGCAACAGGATATCTGGAACACGCCATGCGCCAGAAACACCATCGCGACACCACGCCGGGCGCCTCGCAGCGACAGTTGCGCGTCGGCGAGCTCATTCGCCACGCGCTCGCCGAACTGCTCGCGCGCGGCGCGGTGCACGACCCGGTGATCGAGGGTCATCTCATCACCGTCCCGGAAGTGCGCCTGTCGCCCGATTTGCGGCTCGCGACGATCTACGTCGCGCCGCTCGGCGGCAAGGACGAGGGCGAGGTGCTCGCCGCGCTCGAACGCAACAAGAAGTTCCTGCGCGGCGAGATCGCCCATCGCATCAATCTGAAGTTCGCGCCCGACATCCGATTTCGCATCGACGACCGCTTCGACGAGGCCCAGCGCATCGACGAATTGCTGCGCCGGCCCGAGGTCAGGCGCGATCTGGAGTCCTCTCATGACGACGAATAGTTCATCCCGCGCGGCGAACCCGCCGACCGCCCCCTTTGAGGGGGAGGTCGCCCGCCATGGCGATCGCGAAGGCGTGCGGGAGGGAGCTCGGCCAGACGCGCCGGAGCAAATTTCCACGCCGCTCCCCGTGCCTTCCCCTCACGGAGAAAAGGAACAATCGTCGCAAGGCCGGCGAGGAAAGCAATTCCGCCGCGACAAGCGCGACGTGCATGGCTGGATCGTGCTCGACAAGCCCGTCGGCATGACCTCGACGCACGCGGTCGCGGTGATCAAGCGCCTGTTCTCGGCCAAGCGCGCGGGCCATGCCGGCACGCTCGATCCGCTCGCCTCCGGCGCGCTGCCGGTCGCGCTCGGCGAGGCCACCAAGACGGTTCCCTTCGTCATGGACGGGCGCAAGCGCTACCGCTTCACCGTGCGCTGGGGCGAGGAACGCGACACCGACGACGCGGAGGGGCGCGTGGTGGCGACGCGCGAGGAGCGCCCGACCGGCGAGGCCATCCGCGCCTTGCTGCCCCGCTTCACCGGCCGCATCGAGCAGGAGCCGCCGCGATATTCGGCGCTCAAGATTCAGGGCGAACGCGCCTACGACCTCGCGCGCGAGGGGGAGGCGGTGGAATTGAAGCCGAGGCCGGTCGAGATCCACGAATTTCAACTGGTGGATCAACCGGATAGCGATCACGCGATCTTCGAGGCCGAATGTGGCAAGGGCACTTATGTCCGCGCGCTCGCCCGCGACATGGGCCGGGTGCTCGGCTGCCTCGGCCATGTCAGCGCGCTGCGGCGCGCGCGGGTCGGTCCCTTTGTCGAGGAGGACATGATTCCGCTGGAAGAATTGGAATCCCTGTGTCATAGAGCCGCGTCCGGCGAGGGCAACCTCGCCGACGCGCTACTGCCCGTTGAGACCGCGCTGGACGACATCCCGGCGCTGGCCGTCAGTCGGGCCGAGGCGGCCCGGATCCACAGAGGCCAGGCCGTATTGTTGCGCGGACGGGACGCGCCCAATCTCAGCGGCACGGTCTATGTCACGGTTGCGGGGCGCCTGTTGGCGCTTGCCGAAGTCGAGCATGGCGAAATCGTCCCCAAGCGCGTGTTCAACCTGACCGGTCTCACGTCGAGCCTGGTCCGAAACGAAGGCATTTGACGATGTCGATTACCGCTGAACGCAAGGCGGAGGTCATCAAGACTTTCGCCACCAAGGCCGGCGACACCGGGTCGCCCGAGGTGCAGGTCGCGATCCTGTCGGAACGGATCAACAACCTGACCGGCCATTTCAAGAGCCACGTCAAGGACAACCATTCCCGGCGCGGCCTTCTGAAGCTGGTCTCGCAGCGACGCCAGCTCCTCGACTACCTCATGAAAACGGACGAAGGCCGTTACAAGTCGCTGATCGAGCGGCTCAATATCCGGCGTTGAGGAAGCGCGCGGCGTATTCGCGCGCATGATGAGCGGAGATCCGCCCTCGCGGGTCCCGCATGGCCGCACACGCGCGGGCGCCAAATGGTTTGGCGATCGTCGGGCGGCACGGGCGGGCGTTATCGCGCGCCTCGCCCTCCGATCGCGGGCAATTCGGCCAGCGATCGCCACCGGTCAAGGATCGAAAGCCATGGCAGGATCGCCGGACGCTGTCTTCGGAAGTGAAGATGCCGTCGCCAGCGTCTCGCCGTCTTGCTCATGGCGTTCGCGTCCACCGAAAACCCGCATTCGCGGATGCATGAGAGAAAGACGCTAATGTTCGATATTCATCGTGTCTCACTGGATTGGGGTGGTCGCACCCTCACGCTCGAAACCGGCAAGATCGCGCGCCAGGCCGACGGCGCCGTGCTCGCCACCTACGGCGAAACGGTCGTGTTGGCGACCGTGGTCTCGGCCAAGCAGGCCAAGGAAGGCATCGACTTCCTGCCGCTGACCTGCAACTACCAGGAAAAGTTCTTCGCCGCGGGACGCATTCCCGGCGGTTACTTCAAGCGCGAGGGCCGGCCGACGGAACGCGAGACGCTGATCTCGCGCCTGATCGACCGCCCGGTTCGCCCGCTGTTCGCCGACGGTTATCGCTGCGACACCCAGGTGATCGTCACCTGCATGTCGCATGACCTGGAAAACGACCCCGACATCGTGGCGATGGTGGCGGCCTCGGCCGCGCTGACGCTGTCGGGCGCGCCCTTCATGGGCCCGATCGGCGCGGCGCGCGTCGCCTTCATCAACAACGAATTCGTGCTCAATCCGCAGATCGACGAGATGTCCGAGAGCCAGCTCGACCTCGTCGTCGCCGGCACGAACGACGCCGTCTTGATGGTGGAATCGGAGGCCAAGGAACTCTCCGAGGACGTCATGCTCGCGGCCGTGATGTTCGGCCACAAGCATTTCCAGCCGGTGATCGAGGCCATCGTCCGCCTCGCCGAGAAGGCGGCCAAGGAGCCGCGCGACGTCCGGGCGATCGATAACGCCGAGCTGGAAAAGCTCATTCTCGGTGTCGCCGAGCAGGATCTGCGCAAGGCCTACACGATCGCGCAGAAGCAGGACCGCTACGCCGCGGTCGACGCGGTCAAGGCCAAGGTGATGGCGCATTTCTTCCCCGAGGGCGCCGAGCCGAAATACGACAAGCTGCGGGTCGCCGGCGTGTTCAAGGAACTCGAAGCCAAGATCGTGCGCTGGAACATTCTCGACACCGGCCGCCGCATCGACGGCCGCGACGTGAAGACCGTGCGCCCGATCGTCGCCGAAGTCGGCGTGCTGCCGCGCACCCACGGCTCGGCGCTGTTCACCCGCGGCGAGACGCAGGCCCTTGTCGTCACCACGCTGGGAACCGGCGAGGACGAGCAGTTCATCGATTCGCTGCCCGGTACCTACAAGGAAACCTTCCTGCTGCACTATAACTTCCCGCCCTTCTCCGTCGGCGAGACCGGCCGGCTCGGTTCGCCCGGACGGCGCGAGATCGGCCACGGCAAGCTGGCGTGGCGGGCGATCCATCCGGTGCTGCCGGCTCATCACGAGTTCCCCTACACGCTGCGGGTGGTCTCCGAGATCACCGAATCCAACGGCTCCTCGTCGATGGCGACCGTGTGCGGCTCCTCGCTCGCGTTGATGGACGCCGGCGTGCCGCTCAAGCGCCCGACCGCGGGCATCGCCATGGGCCTGATCCTTGAAGGGACGCGCTACGCCGTGCTCTCCGACATTCTCGGCGACGAGGATCATCTCGGCGACATGGACTTCAAGGTCGCCGGCACCGAGCGCGGCGTCACCTCGCTGCAGATGGACATCAAGATTTCCGGCATCACCGAGGAAATCATGAAGGTCGCGCTCGGCCAGGCCAAGGACGGCCGCCTGCACATCCTCGGCGAAATGGCGAAGGCCATCAACGCGGCGCGCGCCGAGCTCGGCGAACACGCGCCCCGCATCGAGGTGATGCACATTCCGGTCGACAAGATCCGCGAAGTGATCGGCTCGGGCGGCAAGGTGATCCGCGAGATCGTGGAAAAGACCGGCGCCAAGATCAACATCGAGGATGACGGCACGGTCAAGATCGCCTCGGCCAAGGGCGAGCAGATCAAGGCCGCGATCAACTGGATCAAGTCGATCGCCTCCGATCCGGAAGTCGGTCAGGTCTACGAGGGCACCGTCGTCAAGGTGATGGAGTTCGGCGCTTTCGTGAACTTCTTCGGCTCGCGCGACGGCCTCGTTCACATCAGCCAGCTCGCGCCGGCCCGCGTGCAGAAGACCTCCGACGTCGTCAAGGAAGGCGACAAGGTGAAGGTCAAGCTGCTGGGCTTCGACGATCGCGGCAAGGTGCGCCTGTCGATGAAGGTCGTCGACCAGGCGACCGGCGAGGACCTCGAGGCCAAGCAGAAGGCGGAAGCGGCCGCGGCCAAGGACCAGCCGACGGGCGAATGATCCGCGAGCGATCGAGGAATTGAAAAAGGCGGCCCCCGTGGCCGCCTTTTTTATGTCTTGCCGGCCGCGACGGCGCCGGTCTCGGCCGCCATTGCCGCCGGTGGCCGTGCCGGTTTACTTGCCGGCGTCCTTGTCGGCCGCGCGCTTTTCGGCCGCCGTTTCGGCGTCGTCCACGGTCTTGAGCGCTTCCGGATGCGGCATCGAAATGATGTTGTAGCCGGAATCGACATAGTGGATCTCGCCGGTGACGCCCGAGCCGAGATCGGACAACAGATACAGCGCGGCGCCGCCGACCTCGCCGAGCGAGACGGTGCGGCGCAGCGGCGCGTGGCGCTGCTGGAAATTGAACATCAGCCGCGCGTCGGCGATGCCGGCGCCGGCGAGCGTGCGCACGGGGCCGGCGGAAATCGCGTTGACGCGAATGGCGCGCGGGCCGAAATCGGCGGCGAGATAACGCACGCTCGCCTCAAGCGCGGCCTTGGCGACACCCATGACGTTGTAGTTCGGCATCACCCGCGTCGAGCCGCCATAGGTGAGCGTCACCATCGCCCCGCCATGGGGCATCAGCGCGGCCGCGCGCTTGGCGATTTCGGTGAAGGAAAAGCACGAGACCAGCATGGTGCGCAGGAAATTCTCGCGCGTGGTGTCGGCGTAGCGGCCCTTGAGTTCGTTCTTGTCGGAAAAGGCGATGGCGTGGACGACGAAGTCGAGCGATCCCCATTTGGCGCCGAGCGCGGCGATGACCGCGTCGACGCTCGCCAGATCCTCGACGTCGCAGGGCAGCACCAGATCGGAACCGACCGACGCGGCGAGCGGCATCACGCGCTTGCCGAGAGCCTCGCCCTGATAGGTGAAGGCGAGCTTGGCGCCATGATCGGCGAGCATCCTGGCGATGCCCCAGGCGATCGAGTGATCGTTGGCGACGCCCATGACGAGGCCGCGCTTGCCGTTCATCAGCCCTTGCATTCAACGCTCCCGGGAGATCGCGTCAGGCGTCGACGTGCTTCATCACCAGCGTCGCGTTGGTGCCGCCGAAGCCGAAGGAATTGGAAAGCGCGCAGCCGACCTTGACGTTGTCGATGCGCTTGCGCACGATCGGCATGTCGGCGATGTCGGGATCGATGTTCTCGATGTTGGCGCTTTCGCCGATGAAGCCGTTGTTCATCATCAACAGCGAATAGATCGCCTCCTGCACGCCGGTGGCGCCGAGCGAATGGCCGGTCAGCGACTTGGTCGCCGAGATCGGCGGGCTCTTGTCGGCGCCGCCGAACACCTCGCGAATCGCCTCGATTTCCTTGATGTCGCCGACCGGCGTCGAGGTGCCGTGCGGGTTGATGTAATCGACCTTCGGTCCGACGCCGGCGAGCGCCTGGCGCATGCAGCGCACCGCGCCCTCGCCCGAGGGCGCGACCATGTCGTGGCCGTCGGAAGTCGCGCCGTAGCCGGCGATCTCGCCATAGATCTTGGCGCCGCGCGCCTTGGCGCGCTCGTATTCCTCAAGCACCACCACCCCGGCGCCGCCGGCGATGACGAAGCCGTCGCGGTCGCGGTCGAAGGCGCGCGAGGCGGTCGAGGGCCGGTCGTTGAATTTCGTCGACATCGCGCCCATGGCGTCGAACAGCACCGACAGCGTCCAGTCGAGCTCCTCGCAGCCGCCGGCGAAGATCACGTCCTGTTTGCCCCATTGGATCAGCTCATAGGCATTGCCGACGCAATGGGCCGAGGTCGCGCAGGCCGACGAGATCGAGTAGTTCACGCCCTTGATCTTGAACCAGGTGCCGAGCGTGGCGGAGGCCGTCGACGACATCGCCTTCGGCACGGCGAAGGGTCCGACTTTCTTCGACGAGCCGCTTTCGCGCGCCTTGTCGTAGGCGTCGATGATGGCGCGGGTGGACGGTCCGCCCGAGCCCATGATGATGCCGGTGCGCTCGTTGACGATGTCGCCCTGCTCGAGGCCCGCGTCGAGGATCGCCTGATCCATCGCGACATGGTTCCAGGCCGAGCCGCCGCCGTGGAAGCGCATGGCGCGGCGATCCACCACGGAGGCCGCGTCAAGCGTCGGCGCGCCGTGAACCTGGCTGCGAAAGCCGTGCTCGACGAAGGATCGCGAGCCGGTGATGCCGCTGCGCGCCTCGCGCAACGACGCCAACACCTCGTTGGTGTTGTTGCCGATCGGTGAAACGATGCCCATTCCGGTAACGACGACCCGTCGCATGCTCGCCTCGACTACATTGGTTGGATCAACGGGACGGCCCGCGCGGCCGCCGGTGTCAGGCCGCGCCCTGCTGGCTAAGGCCGACGCGCAGGTCGTTTGCCCAATAGATGGTTTCGCCATCGGCTTTCACCCAGCCGTCGGCCAGGCCGAGCGTCAGGCGGCCCTTGACCACGCGTTTGAAGTCCACGCCATATTCGACCAGCTTGACCGCGGGCGTGATCATGCCGCGAAACTTCACCTCGCCGGTCGACAGCGCCATGCCGCGCCCCGGCAATCCGAGCCAGCCGAGAAAGAAGCCGGTCATCTGCCACAGCGCATCAAGACCGAGACAACCCGGCATGATCGGATTTCCCTTGAAGTGGCACGCGAAGAACCAGAGGCTTTCCTTGATTTCGAACGCGGCGCGGACGAACCCCTTGCCATGCTCGCCGCCCGCTTCGGAAATCTCGGTGATGCGGTCGAACATCAGCATGGGCGGCAGCGGCAATTGCGCGTTGCCGGGACCGAACAATTCACCCCGACCGCAGGCCAAAAGATCTTCAAATTCAAAGCTTGAGCGCCGATCTTGCATGCGGCTTCCGTTCCTTTCGGCCATGTCATGAGGGCATGTGGCTGCTTCCTATCACAGCCCCCCAACCGATCAAAGCCGGGATCACCCTGCAATACCCGCGATCATCTCCTCACGATCCTGTTGCGAAATAGTCGCAAACTAATTATGCTCTATTCTTGTAGAGGCGACACCATGTCAGATGATATTTGGTAAGTACTATTTCGCACCGCCGAATTGTGCGTTAAATTTCCAATGTGGGAATGTCGGACGCACGGCGGTCGATGGTGCTAGTTGGAGGGCACAGCGGTGAATGTTCCATTATTGAGGTCCGTCGAAACGACGGAGCGCATGGTGACAGCGCGGCAGACCAACGACCCGCGACGCGAGCGCGATACCAAGGCGACGCTGCGTTCGCTCGGCTTGCGGCCGACGCGTCAGCGCATGGCCCTGGTGGAGCTTCTGTTCGGCAAGGGACGGCGCCACATCACCGCGGAAATGGTCTATGAGGAAGCCGCGGCCGAACGCTGCAACGTCTCGCTCGCCACGATCTACAATACACTCAACCAATTCACCGACGCCGGACTGTTGCGGCAGGTCGCCGTCGATGGTTCGAAGACCTATTTCTGCAACAACACCAGCGAACACCATCATTTCTACTTGGAAGACCGGCACGAATTGGTCGACATCGCCGAGGGCGACGCGACGATCGGCAGCCTGCCGACGCCGCCCGAAGGCTACGAAATCTGCCACGTCGATCTTGTCGTGCGCCTGCGCCGCAAGCGCTGAGACGGCGTCTCCCGGCCTACGTCGATCGCTTAAGACGAGCGCGAGGAAAGCTCGTCCGCGCGGGCCTATTCGATCTTTTCGTTGGGATAGACGCCCCAGAGCCGGGGCTGCTCGATCCATCCGTCAAATCCCGAACCGACCACCCGGCACCATGAGCCGGTGCAGCGCTTGACCGTCGCCAGAACGCCGGCCTCGAGCTTGGCCGCGACAGCGCCGGTTTGGTCGGGACTGTCACGCAGAATCGCGAACTCGTCGTTCGGCTTGAGCGTCACCATCGCCGTGCGCTTGCCGGCGAGCAGCGAGTGATAGACCCAGCCCTCCGCGCCCTCCGAATCGCGCACCTTGCGCCAATTCTCGAATTCCGCGGTAATCTCCACCGGCAGGCCGTTGCGCGTGTAGACCCAGGCCACCTCGTGATCCTTGGTCGGTCCGCCGCGCACATTGACCCGATCGGATTTCAGGCTGACGAAACGGGGAAGGGGCAGGCCGCTGACCGTGCCGGCCGCGTCCTTGGACGCGCGTCCTTCGCCCGCGCCGACGAGCACCGCGCCCACGAGCACGCCCGACGCGACCTTCAAAATTCGTCGAAAATTCGCCATCGCCACGGTCTTTGCTCACGACGCCGGACGGACATGGGGCGGTTCGGAGGCGCGCCTTCCTGGCCGTGCTGGTTCTTGTGTTGGCCCGGCCATCTGATAGAGAGGACCATCAAGGAACCTCGTGGCCGGCAGCGAGGCCTCAGTGTCATCCACTCCGGTTAAGGAGGGCTGAACGAGGCGGGCGGAGCCAATACCGCGTATCCGGAAAGTTCGAGGGGGGAGAATGCCGGGCAAGAAAAAGCCGTTGGTGGTCGTGACGCGCAAGCTGCCGGACAGCATCGAAACGCGTATGCGCGAACTGTTCGACACCCGGCTCAATCTCGACGACCGTCCGCTGTCGGCCGAGGAGCTCGCGGAAGCGGCGTGCTGCGCCGACGTGCTGGTGCCCACGGTCACCGACCGCGTCGACGAGACGCTGCTGCAGCGGCCGGATTGCAAGGTGCGGCTGATCGCGCAGTTCGGCAATGGCGTCGACAATATCGATGTCGCGGCCGCGCACGCGCGCGGCATCACCGTGACCAACACGCCCAAGGTGCTGACCGAGGACACCGCCGACATGACCATGGCGCTGATCCTGGCCGTGCCGCGCCGGCTCGCGGAGGGCGCGAGCATTCTCACCGAGGGTCGGGAATGGACCGGCTGGTCGCCGACCTGGATGCTCGGCCACCGCATCGGCGGCAAGCGTCTCGGCATCATCGGCATGGGCCGCATCGGCCAGGCGGTGGCGCGGCGGGCGCGCGCCTTCGGCCTGCAAATCCACTATCACAACCGCCGCCCGGTCGCGCCCTCGATCGAAGAGGAACTCGGCGCGACCTATTGGGAAAGCCTCGACCAGATGATCGCGCGCATGGACATCATCTCGGTCAACTGCCCGCACACGCCGGCGACCTTCCATCTCATGTCGGCGCGGCGGCTCAAGCTCGTCCGGCGCGACGCCTATATCGTCAACACCGCGCGCGGGGAAATCATCGACGAGGCCACGCTCACGCGCCTGATCGAGGCCGACGAGATCGGCGGGGCGGGCCTCGACGTCTATGAGCACGAGCCGGCCGTCAGCCCGAAGCTGGTCAAGCTTGCCAAGGCGGGCAAGGTCGTGCTGCTGCCGCATATGGGCTCGGCGACCATCGAGGGACGCGTCGAGATGGGCGAGAAGGTCATCATCAACATCAAGACCTTCCTCGACGGGCACAAGCCGCCCGATCGCATCCTGCCGGGAATGCTGTGACCGGCGCGCCAACTCTTCCGGCGCGAATACCGTCGAGATCATTCGGCCAGTCAGCGAAGGCCTTTCCGGCTGCGATGGTTCGGCTTTCCTTCGCCGCGAGAGGGCTCGCGCATGGGTGCCCGTTCGGATCGACGCTATTGCGCCCCATTGGAGTGCGATAGGCTATCCCCTTCCTTCGCGGGTGTTGGTGTTCGCGCGAAATCGAATGGCAGGGCAGTGAGATGAAACCAGCGTGGCTTGTCTCGATGGTTCTCGCTTTCGTCATGACGGCGGTCGCGTTCGAAAGCGGCGCGGCCCCGCGCGCCAAGCGGGCGGCGAAGTCCAGCGCCGCGGCCGAAAGCGCCAAGCCCGCCGAACCATCATCCGAACTGCTCGCGATCCAGTCCGACCTCGCCTGGACCGGCGACTACAACGGCGCCGTCAATGGCGAACCCGGCGAACGCACCACGTCCGCGATCAAGGCCTTCCAGAAGCGCTTCGGCGGGCGCGCGAGCGGAACCCTGAGCGCGCCGGAGCGCGAGGCGCTGGCCGGCGAAGCCAAGAAGCTCAAGGATCACGCCGGCTGGAAGCTGGTCGACGACGCCAACGGCGCTCGCCTCGGCATTCCCTCGAAACTCGCGCCCAACCAGAGCGCGGGCGAGAGCGGCTCGAAATGGTCGTCGGCGCAGGGGCAGATCCAGATCGAGACCTGGAGCGTGAAGGGCGAAGGCGTCACACTCGCCTCGATCGCGGAGCGCGAACGCAAGAGACCGGCGGGACGAAAAGCCGACTACGCCGTCACCAAGCCCGATTTCTTTGTGCTGTCCGGATTGCAGGGCCTCAAGAGGTTCTACGTGCGCGGCCAGTTCAGGAACGGCGAGGTGCGCGGCCTCACGATCCTCTATGACCAGGCGACCGAGGGCATCATGACGCCGGTCGTCGTGGCGATGTCGAGCGCGTTCGCGCCGTTTCCGCGCGCCGAAGGCGCCCCGCTCGCCGGACCGCCGCCGCGCCGCGCGGTCGAATACGCGACCGGGATCGTCGCGGACCTCGACGGCGCGATCCTGACTGACGCGGCCGCGATCGAGGGCTGCGGCGTCGTCGTGGCGCAGGGGCTCGGCTATGGCGAGACGGTCGCGACCGACAAGACCGGGAGCCTCGCATTGGTACGCGTTCTGGGCGCGCGCGGGCTCGCGCCGATGGGGCTCGCGCGGCGCGGCGATCTCAAGGCCGAGCTTTCCGTCGTCGGCATCGCCGACCCACGCGAGCAACATGGCGGCAGGGCCGTCGATCGCGTCACCGTTCGCGCGGCCCAGACCGACAGCGAGCAGCCGGCGCTGACACCCGCCCCCGCGCTCGGCTTTTCGGGCGCTGCCGTCTTCGACAACCAGCGTATGTTCGTCGGCATGGTGACGCTGCGCCCGGTGCAGACCGCCGGCCCGCCGCCCGCCGCCGTCACCGCGCGGATCGTGCCGACCGAGACGGTACGCGCGTTTCTTTCCGAGAACGGCGTGACGGTTACCGCCTCGCCGGCAGATCCGAAGGATTCGGTCGTCCGCCTGATCTGCGTGCGCAAATAATCCGCCCGCGCGTCAGCGCTGGCATTTCGGGCACCAGAATGTCGAGCGGCCGTTCTGGGCAAGGCGATGGATGGTGCCGGCGCAGCCGCGCCGCCGGCAAGGTTCGCCCGCGCGATCATAGACCTTGAAGGCGTGCTGGAAGAGCCCGAGCTCGCCGTCGGTGCGGCGATGATCGCGCAGCGACGAGCCGCCGGCGCGGATCGCCGCGCGTAGCACCGCGCGAATGGCGGCGGCGAGCCGGCGCGCGGTCGCGGTCGGGCCGCCCGATCGCGTCGCAATCGTCCCGGCGGCCTTTTTAGGCGACAGCCCGGCGCGAAAGAGCGCCTCGCAGACATAAATGTTGCCGAGGCCGGCGACGACGCGCTGGTCGAGCAGCGCGGCTTTCAGGCTGGTTTTCTTGCCGGCGCAGGCGGCCGCGAGCGCGGCCGCGGTGAAGGTTCGCGCCAGCGGTTCGGGGCCGAGGCCCTTTAGATGCGGCTCCTGGTCGAGGCGCCCCCCGTCGACGAGCTTCATGAAGCCGAAGCGGCGAGGATCGTTATAGGTCACCGTCTTTCCCGACGACATGCGGAAGACGACATGATCATGCGCGTGAGCCTCCGCGCGTGGATGATGGAAGCGGCCGGGCGCGTTCTGGCGCGTCGGCGAGGCGACGCGAAACGAGCCGGACATGCCCAGATGCATCAACAGCACGTCGCCCGAGGCAAGCCGGGCGAGGAGATATTTCGCCCTTCGATCGAGGCCCGCGACGCGCTGGCCGGTCAATCGCGCGGCGAAATCATGCGGCAACGGAAAGCGCAGATTGGCGCGCCGGACTTCGACCGCGACGAAGCGCGCGCCCGCCATGGCCGGACGAAGGCCCCGGCGCACGGTTTCGACTTCGGGCAATTCGGGCATCGGGCATTCACCTTGGCGCCCGGACGTGATAGCGCCATCGCGCGCGCCGCGCTATGGTCCGCCGTCAATTGGCGCCCTTTCGCCCGCAGGCCCGTTGCCGTCGCGCGAGACGTAACGTCGCGCGAGACGTAACGCCGCGCGAGCGGGTGGCGCCGCGTGGAAGCGGCACGCAAGGGAGCGGCGCCGCGCAAGGAGTAACCATGGCGACCGACCAATCCGACGCGACGACGCATTTCGGCTACAGCGAAATTCCGCTCGCCGACAAGCAGGCGCGCGTGAACGCGGTCTTCCACAGCGTCGCCAATCGCTACGATCTCATGAACGACCTGATGTCCGGCGGCCTGCACCGGGTGTGGAAGGATATCATGATCACGCGGCTCGATCCGCCGCGCGGGGCCGGGCGCTTCGCGCTGCTCGACGTGGCGGGCGGCACCGGCGACATTTCCTTTCGCGCGGCGGACGCCGCCGGCGCGGGCTTTCATGCCACCGTCTGCGACATCAACGGCGACATGCTCGCCGTCGGCCGCGAGCGGGCGCGGGCGCGCGGTCTCGAGACCCGCGTCGACTTCGTCGAAGGCAACGCCGAGGCGCTGCCTTTCGCCGATCGCGCCTTCGACGCCTACACGATCGCCTTCGGCATCCGCAACGTGCCGCGCGTCGATCTCGCGCTGCGCGAGGCCTGGCGCGTGCTCAGGCCGGGCGGGCGGCTGCTCTGCCTCGAATTCTCCTCGGTCGAGGTGCCCGGGCTCGATACGCTCTACGATCTCTACTCGTTCAACGTCATTCCCGCGATCGGGCGCGCGGTGACGGGCGACGCGGACTCCTACCGCTATCTCGTCGAATCGATCCGCCGCTTCCCCAAGCCGAAGGCCTTCGCCGAGATGATCAAGGCGGCGGGTTTCGGCCGCGTTTCGTTCGACATCATGACCGGCGGCGTGGTCGCCTTGCATTCGGGCTGGCGTTTGTGATCTCTACATTGACCCATCTCGGCCGCCTGGCGCGCGCCGGTTTCGTGTTCGCGCGCGAGGGCGTGCTCGGCCTGATCGAGACCGACGGGCTCGACCCGGCCGCGCGGCTGGCGATCGGCGCGGCCCGGCTCATCGAGCGGCCGTCGAAGCAGGGAACGGCCGGACGCCTTCCCGCCGCGCTGACGCGGCTCGGCCCTTCCTACATCAAGCTCGGGCAGTTTCTCGCGACGCGTCCCGATGTGATCGGCGAGGATCTCGCGCGCGATCTGGAATCGCTGCAGGACCGGCTGCCGCCATTTGCGGTGGCCGAGGCCGAGACGGCGATCGCGACGATGCTGGGAAAGCCCGTGGCGCAAGCGTTCCCGCAAGTCTTCGCCCATCTTGGCCCCGCCGTCGCGGCGGCCTCGATCGCCCAGGTCCATCGCGCCGAGATCACGCGCGACGGCGCGCGCGAGACGGTCGCGATCAAGGTGCTGCGGCCGAACGTGCGCAAGCGCTTCGCCGCCGATATCAACGCGATGACTTTCGCGGCCACCCTCGCCGAGCGGCTCATCCCCGCCACGCACCGCCTGCGTCCGGTCGCCGCCGTGCAAGATTTCGCCCGCGTCGTGGTGATGGAGACCGACCTGCGCATGGAGGCGGCCGCGCTTTCCGAGCTCGCCGAGAACACCCGGAACGATCAGGGCCTGCGCGTTCCGAGCGTCGATTGGGAGCACACCGGGCGCGATGTCCTGACGACGGAATGGATCGACGGAATCCCCCTGTCCAATCTCGACGCGATCAAGGCGGCCGGCCACGATCCGCGCGCGCTGTCGGAAGTGGTGATGCGGGCGTTCCTGCGGCTGGCGCTGCGCGACGGATTCTTTCACGCCGACATGCATCCGGGCAATCTGTTCGTCGATCCGGCGGGCAATCTCGTGATGGTCGATTGCGGCATCATGGGCCGCCTCGGCGAAAAGGAGCGCCGCTTCCTCGCCGAAATCCTTTACGGCTTCATCACGCGCGACTACCGCCGAGTCGCGGAAGTGCATTTCGAGGCCGGCTACGTGCCCGCGCATCATTCGGTGGAGAATTTCGCGCAGGCCATCCGCGCCATCGGCGAGCCCATCCACGACCGGCCGGCGCGCGACATCTCGATGGCCAAGCTCCTCTCGCTTCTGTTCGAGATCACCGCGATCTTCGACATGGCCACGCGCATCGAGCTGGTGCTGCTGCAAAAGACGATGATCGTGGTGGAGGGCGTCTCGCGCGCGCTCGATCCGGATTTCGACATGTGGAAGACGTCCGAGCCGGTCGTGCGCGAATGGATCGAACGCAATCTCGGACCGACCGGCGCGCTCGCGCATGCGGTCGCCGGAGCCGGCGAGCTCGGCCGCCTGGTCGCGGGATTTCCGGCGCTCGCCAGTCGCGCCGCCGGCCTTCTGGCGCGGGCCGATGAGCTCACCCGGGACGGGCTCGTGCTGTCGCCGGAAACGATCAGGGCGCTCGGCGAACGCAACGCGCGGGGCGGGCGCTTGCGGACATTGGCGCTGTGGGTGATCGCGCTGTCTCTGGTCGCGCTGGTCCTGATGCTGCGCTGAGCCGGCGGAAAGCCGGAGGAAAGCCTGAGGAACCTCACACCCGTGATTGCATTGATTTCATCTGTTGAAATCTATGCAATCAATTGCTAGAAGGCATCGTAGGCGGGATTTTGGTCCATGGGGGCCAATTGAGAGCCTTTGGGACCATTGGGGGCCTCACGAAGGTCGACCAAGGGGCTTGGAAGGCCCAGTTTTCCCGCCGTCCAAAGAGGCGTGAAGCGCGATGGCGAGCCTGACCGTCCGCAAGCTCGATGAAGTCGTCAAGGACGGCCTGCGCCTGCGCGCGGCGCGCCATGGCCGCTCCGTCGAGGATGAGGTGCGAAGCATTCTGCGCGAGGCGGCCGCCGAGCCCGAACCCGGCCGTGCGCCCGATGAGCGCCCCCAGAACCCCGCGCCCACGGCACGACAGGCGCCCGCCGCCCCTCGCCGCACCGCGCCGATGCCGGGCGGCGGCGGACGTGTCCTTCTGATCATCGGCGCGGGGATCGCCGCCTATAAATCGCTCGACCTGATCCGGCGTCTGCGCGAACGCGGCGCGCATGTGCGCTGCGTCCTGACCCGCGCCGCGCATCATTTCGTGACGCCGCTCAGCGTCGGGGCGCTCGCGGACGAGCCTTGCCACACCGACCTGTTCGATCCGCGAAGCGAGTTCGACGTGGGCCACATTCGCCTCGCGCGCGACTGCGATCTTATCGTCGTCGCGCCGGCGACCGCCGACCTGATGGCCAAGATCGCGAACGGCCATGCCGACGATCTGGCGACCGCCGTTCTGCTCGCCACCGACCGCCCCGTGCTGCTCGCGCCGGCGATGAACCCGATGATGTGGCTGAACGTCGCCACCCGGCGCAACGTCGCGCGCCTCCTCCAGGACGGCCGGCACCTCATCGGTCCGAATCGCGGCGAGATGGCGGAGGCGGGCGAAGCGGGCGTCGGACGCATGGCCGAACCCCTGGAGATCGCCGACGCGGCTCAAGCCCTGCTGCGGCCGAAATCGGCGGGCGTTCTTGCCGGAACGCGTGTGCTGATCACCGCCGGTCCGACGCACGAGCCGATCGATCCGGTGCGCTACATCGCCAACAGATCCTCGGGCAAACAGGGATTCGCCATCGCCGCGGCGGTCGCGGCCGCAGGCGCCGAGGTGACGCTCGTTTCGGGGCCCGTCGGCCTGCCCGATCCGGAGGGCGTGAAGGTGCGGCGGGTGGAGACCGCGGCGGACATGATGGCGTCGGTCGAGGCCGCGTTGCCGGCGGACGTGGCGATCTTCGCCGCCGCCGTCGCCGACTGGCGCGTCGCGGCGGCCGGCGATCAGAAGCTCAAGAAGACGGGCGAGGCGCCGCCCTCCCTTCCGCTCGTCGAGAACCCCGACATCCTGGCGACCGTGTCGCGCATGGAGGAGAGGCGTCCCCCACTCGTGATCGGCTTCGCGGCCGAGACCGAGCACGTCATCGCGCATGCCAAGGCCAAGCTCGCGCGCAAGCGCTGCGACTGGATTCTCGCCAACGACGTGTCGCCCGAATCGGGCGTCATGGGCGGGGACCTCAACACGATTCACCTCATCCGCGACGACGCCGTCGAATCCTGGCCGCGAATGAGCAAGGACGAGGTGGCCGAAACGCTGGTGGCGCGGATCGCCGCATGGCGGGAAAGCAGGACGACATGAACGCCCCGACCGTCGAGATCCTCAGGCTGCCGCATGGCGAGGGATTGCCGACGCCCGCCTATCAGAGCGCCGGCGCCGCGGGGCTCGATCTCCATGCGGCGGTTCACGCGCCCGTTCGCCTAGCGCCCGGCGATCGCGCGCTGATCCCGACGGGCATCGCGATCGCGCTGCCGGCCGGCTACGAGGCTCAGGTCAGGCCGCGCTCCGGCCTCGCCGTCAAGAACGGCGTGACGGTATTGAACAGCCCCGGAACCATCGACTGGGACTATCGCGGCGAGATCGGCGTCGTCTTGATCAATCTTGGCCGGGACGAATTCACCGTCCGCCGGGGTGACCGCATCGCACAATTGGTCGTCGCGACTGTTGTGCGTTGCGAATTGATTGAGGCGTCAACGCTTTCCGTAACTGATCGAAGTCAAGGAGGATTTGGGTCGACTGGGCAATGATAATTGATTGCTGGCTGAGCAGCCTGGCGCCCGGAGAGAACGATTGAGCAATTCAGTGCCCCGCATCGCGGCCATGGCGGTCGACGCCGCCGAGAGTTTGGGTTCGTCGGATGACAACAATTGGTTTGGAAGAATGAATATGATCCCCCAACGTGCCGTTCTGGCGATCGCCGCGGTGACCGAAATCGCGATGAACGCGGCCACGCGGCCGATTTCGGCGAAGTCGCTGGCGGAGCGCTACAAGCTCGCGCCGCGTCATCTTGAGCCGCTGCTCCAGGCGCTCGTCCACGCCAGCATTCTCAAGGGCGTGCGCGGCCCCCATGGCGGTTATCAGATGGCGCAGGATGCCGAGAAGGTAACCGCCGAGCAGGTCATGGGCGCGGCCATGAGCCTCGGCAACGCCGCCCATCCCGCCTTCGAGCCTAGCCCGCTGATCAGCGATATCGTGCTTCCCGCCCTGCAGGATGCACAGGACGCGATGGCGAGCACGCTCAAGACGATCACCATCCAGACGCTGGCGCGTCGCGCGATTCAGCAGGGGCTGCATCTGACCTGAGAACTTCCGGCGGCCGATCCTCGGCGGCGCGCCCGTTTCTCCCGAACCACTTGCCTCGATCATCGCTGTCGCAAGCTGCGGCGCGTCGAGCCGGCCGCCGAATGGCGCGCTTGCGTTCACGGTCTGGACTCTTACCCGCCGAGTCCGGATGGGTTTATTGTTGATCGATTCGCCACGGGCGTCGGCGGCGTTGAACACGCGGCGATCACGACCCTGGTCGATGGCGGCGTCGTCCGGGACGGCGGTGGATTTCAAACTTGTCTATCTCCGCTGGCGGCCAACTTCGGCTGGCCCGCGAAGGGATTCGGCGGATGGGGCGGATCATGCCGGGGGCGTTGGGAAGAAGCCGGCGACGCAACAACGCGACGGGCCGCCACGCATCGCTTCTCGAACGCCGCCGCCGCGACTTCACCACCGAGATTTTCGCGAGCTCCTCCCTTTCAAGCCGACTTGATGGGATCGGACGCGCCGCGATCACCGCCTTTTTCATGACCACCGCGTCGGCGCATGCCGAGGCCGCGCGCGCCGCGCCCGGCGGCGTTCTTTCCGTGCTCGAAACGCTCGATCGCCACGAGGCGGCGGGGCTCGGGCTGATGCTGGCGCTGCTCGGCTTCGGCGTCACCGCGGCGATCGCGCTGCTCCGCGCGCGCGCGCGCGCCGAGAAGAACGAGCGCGCGCTCAGGTCGGAAATCCAGGCGCTGCAGGCCGAGGCCGACCGTTCCCACGCGCTGTTGATGTCCGAGCAACAGGTCGTGATCGCGTGGCGCGCCGGCGACGAGTTGCCCGAAATTCTCGGCGACGTTTCCATCATCGGACAATCCGATACGCCGCGCCGCGTCACCGCCTTCGGAAGCTGGCTGGCGCCGGAACCGGCCTTCGCGCTCGAAAACGCGGTCGAGGCGCTGCGCATGTCGGGCGAGCGCTTCACGCTCAACCTGACCACGCTCGCCGGCCGCGTCATCGAGGCGACGGGCCGACCGATCGGCGGCAAGGCGATCGTGCGCATGCGCGAATTGACCGGCGTGCGGCGCGAACTCGCCGAGCAGATCCATCGCCAGCGCAAGGCGATCGAGGAAGCCGAGATGCTGCACGGCTTTTTCGCGACGCTGCCGTGGCCGGTCTGGATCCGCCACGCCGACGGCAAGCTCGGATTTGCCAACGCCGCCTACGCGCGCGCGACCGAGGCCGCCGAGCCCGACGAGGCGATCGCGCGAGGGCTTGAGCTTCTCGGACGGAACGATCGCGAGACGATATCGGCGACGGTCGCGCGCGGCGAGCCCTTCCACGCGCGGCTCCCGGCCGTGATCAGCGGCAACCGGCGCATTTTCGACGTCAACGCCGCCCCGATCTGCGACGGCACCGCCGCGGTCGCGATCGACGTGACCGAGAACGCCGACCTGCGCGGGGCGGTCAAGCGCATGGCGGAAGCGCATCACCGCACCCTCGACGAGTTGCCGACGGCGGTCGCGATCTTCGACAACGAACGCCGGCTGACCTTCTGCAACCAGTCCTACCGGCACCTCTGGAATCTCGACCCCGCCTTTCTCGACGGCAAGCCCACCGATTCGGCGGTGCTCGACCGGCTGCGCGCCGCGCGCAAGCTTCCCGAGGACGAGGACTTCCGCCTGTGGAAGAACCGCCTGCACGAGGCCTATCGCAGCCTCGAGGCGCGCGAGCACACCTGGCATCTGCCCGACGGGCGCACGCTGCGCGTCGTCACCACGCCGAACACCGAAGGCGGCGTCATCTATCTGATCGACGACGTCACCGAGCGGCTCGATCTCGCGCGCCGCTACGATACCCTCCACAACGTGCAGCGCGAGACCCTCGACAATCTCGCCGAGAGCATCGCGGTGTTCGCCAGCGACGGCAGACTCGGCCTGTTCAATCCGGCCTTCGCCAAGACCTGGCGTCTCTCGCCCGAGCAGCTCGATCAGCATCCGCATATCGAGGCGATCCAGCGCGCCTGTGTGCCGCTCTGCGACGATCCGACGGCGTGGGACGCGATGCGCGCGGCGGTGACGGGGATCGAAAATCGCGATTCGATCGCGCTGCGGATCACGCGCAAGGACGGCACCGTGCTCGACTGCGCGACCACGCCGCTGCCGGACGGCGCGACCCTGATCGCGTTCGAGGACGTGACCGACAGCTTCAACGTCGAGCGCGCGCTGCGCGAGCGCAACGACGCGCTGGAGGCGGCCGACCGGATCAAGGTCAATTTCGTTCACCACGTGTCCTATGAATTGCGCTCGCCGCTGACCACGATCATCGGCTTCGCCCATTTCCTCAACGATCCGGCCACCGGCGCCCTTAACGCCAAGCAGAGCGAATATGTCGGCTACATCACGGCCTCGACCAACGCGCTGCTCGCGATCATCAACGACATTCTCGATCTCGCCAGCATCGACGCCGGCGCGATGACGCTCGACCTCGGCCCGGTCGACGCGCGCGCGACGATCGAGGCGGCCGCGGCCGGCGTCGAGGATCGCCGGGTGCGCAATCACATCGACCTGCGGCTCGACATTCCCGCCGACATCGGAACCTTCGTCGCCGACGAGCGGCGGGTGGTGCAGGTGCTCTATAATCTGCTCGCCAACGCGGCGAGCTTTTCCCCGCCCGGCGGCGCCATCGACGTCAAGGCCAGGCGCACCGATCGCGCCGTGGTCTTTTCCGTCGCCGACGAGGGCCCCGGAATTCCCATGGACGCGCGCGACAAGGTATTCGACCGCTTCGAAAGCCGCGCCAACGGCACCGGCCACCGCGGCCCCGGGCTGGGTTTGACGCTGGTGCGCTCCTTCGTCGAACTGCACGGCGGGCGCGTCGCCATCGAACCGCCCCAAGGCAAGGGCACGATCGTCACCTGCGAATTCCCTCTCGATCAGGGCATCCGGCCGAACGCCGCCGAATGATCCGCCGACGCGACATCGATGCCGGTCACGATGCCAGACACTTTCGCATTCGAAGCGACGCTCGCCGACGAGCACGCGACCGCGCGCTTCATGGCCGATCTCGGGCTCCTGGTCGGCAAGGGCGACGTCATCGCGCTTTCCGGTGATCTCGGCGGCGGCAAGACGGCCGCGGCCCGCGCGCTGATCCGCTTCATGGCGGGAGACGGCGACTTCGAGGTGCCGAGCCCGACCTTCACGCTCGTCCAGAACTACGATCTGGCCTCGGGCCCGATCGTGCACGCCGATTTCTACCGGCTCGGCGCGCCCGCCGATATCGAGGAGCTTGGCCTGCTTCCATGGCCGGACGACGCGTTGGTGTTGATCGAATGGCCGGAGCGCGCCGGGGACTTGCTGCCCGAGGACCGCGTCGACCTCGCGCTGCGCCATGTCGCCGCGCTCGGGCCGACCGCGCGCGTCATCACCGCCACCGGCCGCGGCAAGGGCGCGGCCATCGTCGCCCGGCTCGCCGCCTTGCGCGATTTCATCGGCGCGGCGCGGCTCGCCGACGCCGAGCGCAAGCGCGTCGCCGGGGACGCATCGAGCCGTTCCTATGCGCGGCTGCTGCGCGGAGGGGACAGCGTGATCGTGATGAATTCCCCGCCGCGCCCGGACGGACCGGCGATCCATGACGGGCGCAGCTACAGCGCCGCGGTTCATCTGGCCGAGAATGTGAGGCCCTTCATCGCCATGGCCCACGGCCTGCGCGAGCGCGGCTATTCGGCGCCCGACATCCACCATGCCGACATCGAGCGCGGATTTCTCATCATCGAGGACCTCGGCGGCGAGAGCTTCGTTCACGGCGAGCCGCCGCGACCCGATATCGCGCGCTATGAAATCGCCGTCGACATGCTCGCCTCCCTGCACCAGGAAAGCCTGCCCGACACGCTGCAAGTCACGCCGCATGTGGCCCATGTCATTCCGCCCTACGATCTCGACGCCTTTCTGATCGAGGCAAGCCTTCTGCTCGACTGGTATCTCGTCGATCGCGGCGCGAGCGCGTCCGCAACGGCGCGCGCCGAATTCGCCGCGCTCTGGCGCAAGACGCTCGGTCCCGCGATCGCCGGTCCGCCGACTTGGGTGCTGCGCGACTTCCATTCGCCGAACCTGATCTGGCTCGCCTCCCGTCCCGACACCGCGCGCGTCGGACTGATCGACTTCCAGGACGCGGTGATGGGCCCGCCCGCCTATGACCTGGCCTCGCTGCTGCAGGACGCGCGCGTCGACGTTTCCGAGGAACATGAGATCGGATTGTTCGCCCGCTACGTGCGGGCGCGGCGCGCGGCGCGGGACGATTTCGACGCCGCCGCCTTCGCGGCAAGCTACGCGGCCCTTGCCGGCCAGCGGGCGACGAAGATCCTGGGCATTTTCGCCCGTCTCAACCGGCGTGACGGCAAGCCGCAATATTTGCGGCATCAGCCTCGGGTATGGAACTACCTTCAGCGCGCGCTCGGCCATCCCGCGATGGAGGGGCTGCGGGACTGGTATACGGCCAATGTCCCCGCGCCGAACGCGCCGGCCGCGCCCTGATTGCGGCTTCCGTCCCTATCCCTTCACACCTTGTTAGCCAGGCCATGGTTTCTTAGGCGGGGATTACCCGCACGCCGGCCAGCCGCCGGCGCGGTTCGGCGTCGCGTATGCGTTTCGTGGAGAGCAGCACATGGGAACGGAACGGAGGAAGGGCGACCGCATCGCTTTCGAGCGCGGTTATGCCGCCCACATGATGGGCATCGACGGCACCTGGCGGCGGAGCTGCATCATGGAGGACGTCGCGGAAAACGGCGCGCGCCTGACCGTCGAAGGCAGCGTCGAGGGCCTCAATTTGAAGGAATTCTTCCTGCTGCTTTCCTCGACCGGCCTCGCCTATCGGCGCTGCGAGCTTGCCTGGGTCAATGGCGACCAGATCGGCGTGCGCTTCCTCAAGCAGACCGAAAAGAAGAAGAAGCCGCAGCGGCGCTCGCCCAACGCCATGGTCGTCGAGGTCTAGCGGACCCCTTGGGGCAAGCCTCGCCTCGATACGGCGCGCGGCCACCATGCGGCCTGCTCGCGCGGCTTGATCGCCCACCCGCGCGCCCCGCGCCGTGATACGAGAAGGCATGTCCGTCAAACCCACGACAGCGATGGTGCTTGCCGCCGGTCTCGGCACGCGCATGAGGCCGCTCACCGACCACCGTCCCAAGCCCCTCGTCGAGGTCGCCGGCAAGGCCCTGCTCGATCATGTCCTCGACAAGGTTGCCGCCGAGGGCGTCGCGCGCGCCGTCGTCAACGTGCATTACCTCGCCGATCAAATCGAACGCCATGTCGCGACCCGCGCCCACCCCACGATCGTCATTTCCGACGAACGCGGCATGATCCTGGGCACCGGCGGCGGCGTCGCGCGCGCGCTCGCGCGCATCGGCGCCGAGCCGTTCTTCCATCTCAACGCCGACACGTTGTGGATCGACGGGCCGCGCTCGAACCTGTCGCGGTTGGCCGAGGCCTTCGATCCCGCGCGCATGGACTGCCTGCTGCTGCTCGCGCCGACGGTCGGAAGCATCGGCTATGCCGGCCCCGGCGACTTCGGCATGGATGGCGATGGCCGCCTGACCCGGCGCGAGGCGAGCGGGAGGGCCCCTTACGTCTTCGCCGGCGCCGCGATCCTGGCGCCCGCGCTTTTCGCGAACGCCCCCGAAGGCGAATTCGCGCTGACGGTCCTGTTCGACCGCGCGGCCGCCGCCGGCCGCCTGTTCGGCCTGCCGCTCGACGGCGTGTGGATGCATGTCGGCACCGTGGAAGCCATCTCGCGGGCCGAGGCCGCGATCGCCGAACATCGGCGCTGACCCCGTCCAAATCGGATCAAGACGCGCGCGCGACCCTTGCCCGCGCTGCACCGCGCGCCGTCCCCGTGCCATGATGGTGCCAGGGCGAATCAGGTTGCGGCATGCGCGTCTTCACCATACCGCCGTCACGGCCGTTTCTGCGCGCGCTGATCGACGCGCTGATCGACGGCCGTCTCGTCGAGGGCTTCGAGGCGCGCGGCGATCCCGGCCGCCTCGCCGACGTGTCGCTCTATCTTCCGACTCGCCGCGCCTGCCGGCTCGCGCGCGATACGTTTCTTGAGGCGATCGACGCCGACGCCGTCATTCTGCCGCGCATCGTCGCGCTCGGCGATGTCGACGAGGACGACCTCGTCTTCGCCCAATCCGCCGACGCGGAAGCTTCCCTTGCGATCCCGCCGGCGATCGGGGGAATGGAGCGCCGACTTCTGCTCGCGCGCTTGATCATGCATTGGGCCGAACAGGCCGGCGGCAACGCGCCCGGCGACGAGCCGACCGTGATCGCGGGGCCCGCCTCCGCCCTGCGCCTTGCCGACGATCTCGCCCGGCTGATGGACGACATGACGACACGCGGCGTCGACTGGGACGGGCTCGACGCGCTGGTGCCGGAGGAATTCGACCGCTATTGGCAGCTCACGCTCGCCTTCCTGAAGGTCGCCAGGGTCGCATGGCCCGCGATACTCGCCGAGCGCGGCGCGATCGAGCCGGCCGAACGGCGCGACCGGCTGATCGCGGCGGAAGCCGATCTCCTGCGCGCGCGAAGGGGACCGGTGATCGCCGCCGGTTCCACCGGCTCGATGCCCGCGACCGCGCGGTTCCTCAAGGCCGTCGCGGAGCTTGCCGACGGCGCGGTGGTGCTGCCGGGGCTCGATCTCCTTCTCGACGACGAATCATGGGAGCTGATCGCGGGGGCCGATGCCCGGCCGCGAGGCGCCGCGCGAGGCCGGCCATCGGTTCCGCCCGCGCATGGACATCCGCAATACGCGATGCGCGCGCTCCTTGACCGGTTCGGCGTGACGCGCGCGGACGTCATTTCGCTCGGCGCGGGTGAGACGACCGCGCGCGAGACGCTGATGTCGGAGACGATGCGGCCGGCCTCGGCGACCGCGCTCTGGAGCACGCGGCTCGCGCGCGCGCCCGAACGCGCGGCGATCGCGCGGGCCATGGCGGAGCTCGCGATCGTCGAGGCCGCCAATCCGGAAGAGGAGGCGCTCGCGATCGCGGTGGCGCTGCGCGAGGCGGCCGAGGCGAACAGCTCGGCCGCGTTGGTGACGCCCGACCGCGAGCTCGCGCGCCGGGTTATCGCGGCGCTCGCGCGCTGGAACCTCGAATTCGATGATTCCGGCGGCGATCCCCTCCCCCAGACCCCGGCCGGCGTTTTCGCGCGCCTGGTGGCCGAAGTCGGCCTTGACGGGTTCGCGCCGTTGCCGCTGCTCGCGCTGCTCAAGCATTCGCTGTTCCGCGGAGGTCGCGCGCGGGACGGCCATCGCGACGCCATCGTCGCGCTCGAACTCGCCGCGTTGCGCGGACCGCGCCGGGCCCCGGGCGCGGCGGCGCTTGACGCCGCGCTTGCCGATTTCGCCGAGGATCACGCCAAGCTCTCGCGCGGCGAAGCATCGGCGTTACGCAAGACCGATCCGGCCGCGCGGCTCACCACGACGGCCATCGCCGAGGCGCGCGCGCTTGTCGCCTTGCTCGCCGATATTCTCGCCCCTCTCGCGCGGCGCGTCGCAACGGGCGGCGCGTGCCTCGCCGACATCGCTTTCGATCACCGCGCCGCGATCGAGGCGCTCGCGCGCGAGGACGATCATCGCGTCGCGGCCTATGAGGGCGATGACGGCGCGGCGCTCGGGGGCGCGTTCGAGGAGTTGCTCGAGGCCGGCGACGCGGCGTTGCTCCCGATCGACGCCGACGCCTATGCCGACGCGTTCGAGGCCCTCATCGCCGGGCGTGTGGTGCGGCGGCCGGGCGCGCCGGAGGCGAGACTGCGCATTCTCGGCCCGCTCGAAGCGCGCCTGACGACGCATGATCGCGTCATCATCGGCGGGCTCGTCGAGGGCGGCTGGCCGCCGGAGACCCACACCGACCCCTGGCTCAACCGGCCGATGCGCCAACATCTCGGCCTCGATCTTCCCGAACGTCGCATCGGCCTGTCGGCGCATGATCTCGTCCAGCTCATGGGCGCGCGGCGATGCATCCTCACCCGCGCGGCGCGCAAGGGCACCGCGCCCACGGTCGCCTCGCGATTTCTCCACCGCCTCAAGGCGGTCGGCGGCGAGACGGCGTGGTTGGAGGCACTCGAACGCGGCCGGATCTATCTCGACTGGGCGCGCGCGCTCGACCGGGCGGCCTCCTATGCGCCGGTGGCGCGGCCCGAGCCGAAGCCGCCGCGCGCGGCCCGGCCGACCCGGCTTTCGGTGACCGAGATCGATGCCTGGCTGCGCGATCCCTACACGATCCACGCCCGCCACGTGCTCGGCCTCGTCCCGCTCGCGGCGATCGATCTTCCTCCGGGGCCGGCCGAACGCGGTTCGGCGATCCACGCCGCGATCGGCGATTTCGCCCAAGAACGCGCGCGAAGCAACGCCCTGGACGATGCGCGCGGCGCGAGGGAGCCGTCGTCCACCGACGCGCTCGCCCGCCTCATCGAATTGGGCCGGGCGCGCTTCGCGCCCCTTCTCGCCAATGCCGAGGCGCGCGCGCTGTGGTGGCCGCGCTTCGTCCGCATCGCGACATGGCTCGTCAACGACTGGGAGGCGGCGCGGCGCGGCGACATCGCCGCCATTTTCGCCGAAATCTCCGGGAACCTGTCGTTTCCGCTCGGCGATCGCGCCTTCACGCTCACCGCGCGCGCCGATCGCATCGAGCGGCGGCCCGACGGAAGCTACGTCATTCTCGACTACAAGACCGGATCGGTTCCCACCAGCAAGCAGGTACGCGCGGGCCTGTCGCCGCAGCTCCTTCTCGAAGCCGCCATCCTGCGCGCGGGCGGCTTCGCCGGCATCGACGCGGGCGCGAGCGTCGCCGGCCTCGTCTATGTCCGCCTGTCCGGCAACGAACCGGCCGGCGAGGAAAGACCCGTCGATCTCGCCGAAAAGGACGACGTCCTCACGCCCGACGAAGCCGCCGGCAAGGCGCGCGCCGAGCTCGAGGAACTGGTGCGCCGGTTCGACGCACCCGACACGCCCTACCGTTCGCTCGTCTTGCCGATGTGGCAGGACCGTTACGGCGAATACGACCATCTCGCGCGCGTGAAGGAATGGTCCGACAGCGGCGGGGCGACCGGTGGGGAGGCGCAATCGTGAGCGAGCGCGCCATCCCGGCCAAGGTGCGCGAGGATCAGGCGCGCGCCGCCGATCCCGAGGCTTCCGTCTTCGTCGCCGCCAATGCCGGCTCCGGCAAGACGCATGTCCTCGCCAATCGGGTCATCCGCCTGCTCCTGAACGGCACGCCGCCCGAGCGAATCCTCTGCATCACCTTCACCAAGGCCGCCGCCGCGAACATGGCGCAGCGCGTGTTCGAGCGCCTCGGCGAATGGGTGGGGCTTGCCGACGACGCGCTCGACAAGGCGGTCGTCGAGATCGGCGCGAGGCGCCCGGACCCGGCGACGCGCGCCCAGGCGCGGCGCCTGTTCGCCACCGCGCTGGAAACGCCGGGCGGGCTCAAGATCCAGACCATCCACGCGCTCTGCACGCGGCTGTTGCAGAAGTTTCCGTTCGAGGCGCGCGTCGCCTCGGACTTCACGGTTCTGGAGGAACGCGAACGCGACGAGACGATGGAACGCGCGAGCCTTGCCGTTCTCCTCGACGCCGCGTGGCGGCCGGAGGGCGAATTCGGCCGCGCGCTCGCCGTGGTGATGGCGCACGCCGCCGACGTCACCTTCCGCGACATGCTGGGCGACGTCCTGCGTCAAGTTTCACGCGACGCGCCGGCGCGCGCGGATGATCTTGGCCCCGCGCTCGGGCTCGCGCCGGACGAGACGACCGAGACGATCGCGCGCGAGATCGTCGAGGGGCCGCATCTGCCGCCCACGCGATGGCGCGATATCGCGGCGAGGCTTGCCGGCGGTTCGTCCCGCGACGCCGCGCGGGCAAGAGACTTGACGGATGCCTTAGCCGCCACCGGAGGCGCCCGCGTCGCGCGCTATCTCGATCTGTTCTGGACGACCAGCGGCGGCGCGGCGAAGTTGCGCGACGCGATCGTGACCAAGGCGTTCGCGAAATCCCATCCCGACATCGCCGCCCTGTTCGAGCGCGAACAGCCGCGCGTCGCGGCGCTGACCGAGAAATGGCGGGCCGCCGCCATTCGCGCGCGCACCGACGCGTTGATGACCCTCGCGGGCGAAGTGACGCGGCGCTATCGGCGCGAGAAGCGGCGGCGCGGCCTGCTCGACTTCGACGACCTCATCGACAAGACGCTCGACCTGCTCAACGACACCGACATCGGCTGGGTCCACTACAAGCTCGACCAGGGCATCGATCACGTCCTCATCGACGAGGCCCAGGACACGAGCCCGCGACAATGGCAAATCATCGCGCGGCTGATCTCCGAATTCACCGCCGGCGCCGGCGCGCGCGGACCGCTCAAGCGCACCGTGTTCGCCGTCGGCGACGAGAAGCAGTCGATCTTCTCGTTTCAGGGCGCCGATCCGAGGGAATTCGAGCATTGGCGGCGGCGATTCGCCAAGGCCTTCGCCGAGGCCGACATGAAATTCGACAAGGTCAGGCTGGACCTGTCGTTCCGCTCGGGGCCGACGATTCTCGCCGGCGTCGACGGCGTGTTCCAGCGCGAGGAGATCCACGCGAGCATCGGTTCGGCGGGCGAGGGCCCGCCGGTGCATCAGGCGCTCGCCGACGCCGCGCCCTCCGCGATCGATCTCTGGCAACCGGAATTGCCGGACAAGCGGGACGATCCGGTCGGTTGGCGCGCGCCCTTCGACACCGTCAGCGAAACCAGCGCGCCGGTTCGTCTTGCCCGGCGGATCGCCGCCGAGATCGACCGGCTCGTCGCGGGCGGGGAATGGACCGGCCGTCTCAATGACGAGGACGCGCGGCGGCCGCTGCGTCCGAAGGACATCCTCGTCCTGGTGCGCAAGCGCGGCGTGCTGTTCGACTCCGTCATCCAGGCGCTGAAGCAGCGCAACGTTCCCGTCGCCGGCGCCGACCGGTTGACGCTGACCGACCACATCGCGGTCGCCGATCTGATGGCGCTCGCCGACGCGCTGCTGATGCCGCGGGACGACCTCTCGCTCGCGATCGCGCTCAAGAGCCCGCTGTTCGGCCTTTGCGCGAACGACCCCGGCGAGGCGGATTTGTTCGCGCTGGCGCATGGACGCGCGGCGAGCCTGCGCGCGGCGCTGGAACACAAGGCGCGCGACGACGCCTCGCTCGCGGCGATGCTCGACCGGTTGCGGCGCTACGAGACCAATGCCGCGCGCCTTTCACCCTTCGCCTTCTTCGCCGATGTGCTCGGCGGCGATGGCGGCCGCGCGCGCATCGCGCGCCGTCTCGGCCACGAGGCCAATGACGCGCTCGATGAATTTCTCGAAGCCGCGCTCGCCTATGAGCGCGCCGAGCCCGCGACGCTGCAAGGCTTCCTCGGCTGGCTGCGGGCGGCGGAGACCGAGGTCAAGCGCGATCTCGAAATCTCGCGCGACGAAGTGCGCGTCATGACGGTGCACGGCGCCAAGGGCCTGGAGGCGCCGGTGGTGTTCCTGCCCGATACGATGTCGCCGCCGGCAAGCCGCAAGGGCTTTCGGCTGATCGCCTTGCGCCCGGCGACGGGCGACCACGCCGGCAAGGGACCGCTGGTCTGGACCGGCCGCAAGGAGGACGACTGCGCCGCCGTGGCGGCCGCCCGCGCCGCGGCCGCGAAGGAGGCCGAGGACGAGTCCCGCCGGCTTCTTTACGTTGCGATGACACGCGCGGCCGAACGCCTCATCGTCTGCGGCTATCTCGATCGCAACGTCAAGGAAGTGCGGCCCGACAGTTGGTACGCGCTGATCCGCGACGGGCTCGAGGCGGCCCCGCTCGCGCGCGAGGAACTCGAATCGCCGACGGGCGAGTTCACGCGGTTTCGCAAGCCGGGCGAAGCCTGGGGACTGCCCGGCAAGGCGGTTTCGCCGAAGGCCGCGCCCGCGACGCTGCCCGAGGAACTTCTGCGCCCGGTCGCGCCCACCGCCGCCGCGCACCGCGTGCTGCGCCCCTCCGACATCGCGGACGAGAATGTCGCGACCTCGCGCGCGCGCGGGACGCGGGAGACCCGGCGCGAGGCGCGCCGCCGCGGCATACTCGTCCATCGCCTGTTGCAGTCGCTTCCGGAGATCGCGCCGGCGCGGCGGCGCGAGGCGGCCGAGCGGTTTCTCGTCCGCAATGCCGCCGACTGGAGCGACGAAGCGCGCGCCCGCGTCGGCGATCGCGTCTTGGCGCTGATCGAGGATGCGCGCTTTGCTCGCGTGTTCGGTCCTTCAAGCCGCGCGGAGGTGCCAATCGTGGGAAAGTTGCCCCGCGCGGACGGAAGCTTCGTTTCGGTCGCGGGCCAGATCGATCGTCTCACGGTGACGCCGACGGAGGTCTTCATCGTCGATTTCAAGACCAATCCCTATCACCCCGCCGAACCGCCGCTCGCCTATTCCCGCCAGCTCGCGCTCTATCGCGCCTTGCTTTCCAGCATCTATCGGGAGCGCACCGTCAGGGCCGCCCTTCTCTGGACGGAAGCATCTGAAATGATGGAGGTTTCGGCGCAGGCGCTCGACGCAGAGCTGGCCCGCATTTTGGCCCCATGAGGATCCTTGACCATGGGGGACTCGCTTCCTAGGTTGGAACAAAGTCGCACCATCGATTCCCAGAACGCGAGGAAGACGAAGATCATGTCTGTCAGCAAGGTATCGGACGCAAATTTCGAATCGGAAGTCATCAAGGCATCGGGTCCCGTGGTCGTGGACTTCTGGGCGGAATGGTGCGGGCCCTGCCGCATGATCGCGCCGGCGCTTGACGAGATCGCCACGGCGATGGGCGAAAAGGTCAAGATCGTGAAGCTCAACGTCGACGAGAATCCGCAGACGGCCTCGAAATACGGCATCATGTCGATTCCGACGCTGATGATCTTCAAGGGCGGGCAGATCGCCTCGCGCCAGATCGGCGCGGCGCCGAAGCAGAAGCTGCAACAGTGGATCACCGCCGCCGTGTGAGGCGGCGCGGCAAGCCGGACAACACGGCTTGCCAGCCAAGATCCAGCGAATATGCGACGGCCGGCGCCATGCCGGCCGTTTTGCTTTTCGCCTCACGCCGCGCCAGGATCTTCGCGCGCGGGATCGCGCGTGTCGCGGCGCGCGTCATTGCAGCGTTTCAAGGGCAGCCTATCATGGCCGCGCATCATTGGCCGCGAGCACCGCGCCGGCGAGATAAAGCGATCCGGCGATCAATATTCGCGGCGCGACATCATAGGCAAGCCGCGCCAAATGGCGCAGCGCCTCGCCGACATCCCGCGCCACCGCCACCCGCATGCCGAGACGACGGGCGACCGTCGCAAGATCGTCCGGCGGCAGGCCCTTGTCCTGCTCGGGCACCGGCACCGCGACGACGTGGCGCGTCAATCCGGCGAAATTGGCGAGGAACGCGGCGCTGTCCTTCGTCGCCAGCATGCCGACGATCAGCACCAGCGGACGCGGCACGCGCTCCTCGAGATCGGCGAGAGCGGCGGCCGCCACGCGTCCGCCATCAGCGTTGTGACCGCCGTCGAGCCAGACCTCCGCGCCCTCCGGCGCGAGCGCGGTCAGCGGACCTGATCCCAGGCGCTGCATCCGCGCCGGCCATTCCGCCCGCGTCACGCCGACCTCGAACGCCTCGGTCTGAAGGCCCGCGAGGCCGGAGGCGCGCAGCGCGGCGATCGCCAATCCCGCGTTGTCGAGCTGATGGCGCCCGAACAGCCGCGGCGCGGGCAGATCGAGTAGGCCCTGCTCGTCCTGATAGACCAGCCGCCCGGATTCGGACGCCGCGCTCCAGTCATGACCTTCGGCGAACAGCGGCGCCTTGAGCCGCCCCGCCTGGCGCTCGATGGTCGCCTGGGCCTCCGGCATCTGCCGCGCGCAGACGACGGGCACGCCGGACTTGATGATGCCCGCCTTTTCGGCGGCGATCTTGGCGAGCGTATCGCCGAGATATTCGATGTGATCGAGCCCGATCGGCGTCAGCACGCTCGCCAATGGTCGCTCAATGACGTTGGTCGCGTCGAGCCGGCCGCCGAGACCGACCTCGATGAGCGCGACATCGGCCGGATTGCGCGCGAACAGCCAGAACGCCGCTGCCGTCTCGATCTCGAACACCGTGATCGGCCGATCGCCATTGGCGCGCTCGCAAGCCACCAGCGCTTCCGCGAGTTCCTCGTTGGTCGCGAGCCGGCCGCCGCCCGGCGCTCCGATCCGGAAGCGCTCGTTGACGCGCACGAGATGCGGCGACGTGTAGACGTGAACGCGCAGGCCCGCCGCCTCCAGGATCGCCCGCATGAAGGCGATGGTCGATCCCTTGCCGTTGGTGCCGGCGACGTGAATGGCCGGGGCGATGTTTCGTTCCGGATGATCGAGCGCGTCGAGGATGCGCCACATGCGATCGAGCGTCAGGTCGATCCGCTTGGGATGCAGCGTCAGCAGCCGCGCGAGCAGGTCGTCGAGCGGCGTCGGCTTGCGCGGCGCGGGCAGGTTCACGCGGGCGTAACGGCGGTCGATGGCGCCTCGGCGCCCGGCTCGCGCGACGAGGCCGAGGGCGCGCGCGTGAGCAGCCGGCACAGCCGCGCCAGCGTCGGGCGGATGTCATGGCGATGGATCACCATGTCGACCATGCCGTGCTCCTTGAGATATTCGGCGCGTTGGAAGCCTTCCGGCAATTTCTCGCGGATGGTCTGCTCGATCACGCGCGCGCCGGCGAAGCCGATCAGCGCGCCCGGCTCGGCGATATGCACGTCGCCGAGCATCGCGTAGGAGGCCGTGACGCCGCCGGTGGTGGGATTGGTGAGGACGACGATATAGGGCTTCCTCGCCTCGCGCAGTTCCTGCACCGCGACCGTCGTGCGCGGCAACTGCATCAGCGACAGGATGCCCTCCTGCATGCGCGCGCCGCCCGAGGCGGCGAACAGGATGAACGGCGTCTGCTTCTCGACGGCGAGTTCGAGGCCGGTGATGACCGCCTCGCCCGCGGCCATGCCGAGCGAACCGCCCATGAAATCGAAATCCTGAACCGCGATCACCACCGGCAGATCATCGAGCTTGCCGTAGCCGACCTTGATGGCGTCGTTAAGCCCCGTCTTGGTGCGCGCGTCGCGAATGCGGTCGGCGTATTTGCGCTCGTCGCGGAATTTGAGCGGATCGGGCGTGACCTGCGGCAGCGCGACGTCGAACCATGTTCCGTTGTCGAACACCGACTTCAGGCGCGCGGCCGCGCTCATGCGCATGTGGTAGTTCGAGCCGGGAATGACGAACTGATTGGCCTCGACGTCCTTGTAGAACACGAGCTGCCCGGTGTCGGGACACTTGATCCACAAATTCTCCGGCACCTCGCGGCGCAGAATGTTGCGGATCTTCGGCCGCACCACGTTGGAAATCCAGTTCATCGAATCCGTCCTTCACGCGCCGACGGGGACGCCGGCGATTTCTCGCCCTGTTCTAGAGCATTTTCCGGCGAGACGGAAACGTCTCGTGGGGCGCGGAATCGCTCGAATTGCGAACCTTCGAGCAAATCCCGAGATTCCGGCAACATGGCGGCCGTGGCCGCCAAGGCGGAGATTTGTCGACCGATGCCGGTCAGGCGCCGCGCATGCCGGCGGCAAGGGCGCGCACGAGATCGGCGACGGCCGAAACGGTCGCCGGCGTCGCGCCGCCTTGCGCGTCGAGACTCGCGCGCACCGCCTCGACCAGCGCCGAGCCGACGACGACGCCGTCGGCATGCGCGGCGAACGCGCGCGCCTGTTCCGGCGTCTTCACGCCGAAGCCGACGCTGACGGGAAGGCCGGTGTGGCGCTTGATGCGCGCGACCGCCGCGGCCACCGCGTCGGCGTTTGCGCTCGCGCCGCCGGTGATGCCGGTGACCGAGACGTAATAGACGAAGCCCGAGGTATTGGCGAGCACGGTCGGCAGGCGCTTGTCGTCGGTCGTCGGCGTGGCGAGGCGGATGAAATTCAATCCCGCCTTGAGCGCCGGCAGACACAACTCGTCGTCCTCCTCCGGCGGCAGATCGACCACGATGAGACCGTCGACGCCGGCGGATTTGGCGTCGGCGAGAAACTTGTCGACACCATAGATGTAGATCGGATTGTAGTAGCCCATCAGCACGATCGGCGTCGCGTCGTCTTGCGCGCGAAAGTCGCGCACGACCCGCAAGGTCTTCTTCATGGACGCGCCGGCCTTGAGCGCGCGCAGGCCGGCGGCTTGAATGGCCGGACCGTCGGCCATCGGATCGGTGAACGGCATGCCGATCTCGATCACGTCGGCGCCCGCCTTCGGCAACGCCTTGATGATGTCGAGCGAGGTCGCGACATCCGGATCGCCGCACATCACGAAAGTGACGAGCGCGGCGCGGCCTTCCTGTTTCAGCGCGGCGAAGCGCGTGTCGATGCGGGTGGTCATGGCGCTCGCACGATGTTTAGCACCTCTCCCCGATGGGGAGTGGCCGGCCGCGTCGCGGCCAATTGAAGGGGAGCGGACCGGTTCAAATCCCGTGTCTTCGCCATGATTTCATCGATCACAGCTTGCCTCCCAGATGCTCGGCGACGGAGAAGATGTCCTTGTCGCCGCGGCCGGAGAGGTTGACGACCATCAGGTGGTCCTTCGGCTTCTGCGGCGCGAGGTCCATCACCTTGGCGATCGCGTGCGCGGGCTCGAGCGCGGGAATGATGCCCTCGAGCTGCGACAGGAGCTGAAACGCGGCGAGCGCCTCGCTGTCGGTCGCCGACAGATATTTGACCCGGCCGATCTCGTGCAGCCAGGAATGTTCCGGACCGATGCCGGGATAATCGAGGCCCGCCGATATCGAATGCGCCTCCATGATCTGCCCGTCATCGTCCATCAGCAGATAGGTGCGGTTGCCGTGCAGCACGCCGGGCCGCCCGCCGGCGATCGACGCCGCGTGCAACCCCGTGAGCCCGTGGCCGGCCGCCTCGACGCCGTAGATCTCGACCGACGCGTCGTCGAGGAAGGGATGGAACAGGCCCATCGCGTTCGAGCCGCCGCCGATGCAGGCGACCAGCGAGTCGGGCAGGCGGCCTTCGGCCTGTTGCAGTTGCTCGCGCGTCTCGCGGCCGATGATCGACTGAAAGTCGCGCACCAGCATCGGGTAGGGATGCGGGCCGGCGACCGTGCCGATGCAATAGAACGTGTTGTCAACATTGGTGACCCAGTCGCGCAGCGCGTCGTTCATCGCATCTTTCAGCGTGCGCGCGCCGGACTGAACCGGCACCACCTTGGCCCCGAGCATTTGCATGCGGAACACGTTGGGCTTCTGCCGCTCGACGTCGACGGCGCCCATATAGACCACGCATTCGAGCCCGAAGCGCGCGCACAGCGTCGCGGTGGCGACGCCGTGCTGGCCGGCGCCGGTCTCCGCGATGATGCGCTTCTTGCCCATGCGGCGCGCGAGCATGATCTGCCCGAGCACGTTGTTGACCTTGTGCGAGCCGGTGTGGTTGAGCTCCTCGCGCTTCAAATAGATCTTCGCGCCACCGAGATGGTCGCTCAGGCGCTCGGCGAAATAGAGCGGCGAGGGGCGCCCGACATAGTCCTTGAGATAGCCGTTCATCTCGGACTGGAACGCCGGATCGGCCTTGGCCTCGGCATAGGCCTTTTCGAGCTCGAGGATGAGCGGCATCAGCGTCTCGGCGACGAAGCGTCCGCCGAAAATGCCGAAATGGCCGTGCTCGTCCGGGCCGGTGCGGTAGGAATTTGGCTTCTGCATGCTCATGCGACCGTCACGCCGATTTGGAGAACTCACCTACCGGGACCGATCGGCCGCGCGCGCGGCCTGGATGAAGGCTTGTATCAGGTCGGGATCCTTTTCGCCGGGCGCGCGCTCGACGCCCGAGGAGACGTCGACGCCACCCGCCCGCGTCAGCCGCAGCGCCTCGGCGACATTGCCGGCCTCGAGGCCGCCTGAGAGCATGAAGGGCGGGCCGGGGTCAAGGTTTTCGAGGAGGCGCCAGTCGAACGGCCGGCCGAGACCGCCGGGCCGGGTCGCCGATTTCGGCGCGCGCGCATCGAACAGCAGCCAGTCGGCCACGTCACGATAGTCGCGGACGCGCGCGACATCCTCCGCCGTCTCGATCGCGATGGCCTTGATCACGGGCAGGGCGAATTTCGCCTTGATGGCGCGGATACGCTCCGGGCTTTCGCGGCCGTGCAATTGCAGGAAATCGGCCGCGATCGCGTCGATGGCGGCCGCGAGCCAGGCATCGTCGGCGTCGACCGAAAGCGCGACCTTGCGCGCGCGGGCGCCGACATGGCGGGCAAGGCCCGCGGCGGCGCCGAACTCCAGATGGCGCGGCGAGGGCGGAAAGAACACGAAGCCAACCATGTCCGCGCCGGCGTCGATGGCGACATCGAACGTCGAAGCCGTCGTCAGTCCGCAAATCTTGACCACCAGCGCCATGGGTCCACCGTTCCGCCGTGCCGCGCGAAGGGAGCGTTCTACAACGCGGGCGCGGCCATGTCTTGGTTGGGGTTGCCGCGAAAAGCGGCGGCGCGGGCCGGATCAGGCCGCCGGCGGCAGACGCCGGGGCAATTTCGGAACCGCGAAATCCTCGCCCGCCCCGCCTTCCCGCTCGGCGCGCTCGGCAAGCTCCATGCGCAGCCGGCGCAACTCGGCCTCGTGCTGGCGCGCCGCGCGCCGCCATGGCCGCTGACGCGACCAGGTGGCCATGCCGCCGATGATGACGCCGAGGATCGCGACCAGAATGAGCAGGACGAACAGCGGCAGGCTGAAGCTCAGCGCGGGATCGGCCTTGTTGAACGGATCGAGGGAGACCGAGACCCATTCGCGATTCGCCACGGCGAACACGATCAGGACCACGGCCAGCGGAACGAGAAACAGACCGTTGACGATCTTGCGCAGCATCGCTCGTCCGCTCTCGCGGAGCGTCATTCCGCCGAATCGCGGTTGAGACGCTCACGCATCTCCTTGCCGGTCTTGAAGAACGGCACGCATTTCTGCTCGACCGAAACATGCTCGCCGGTGCGCGGGTTGCGTCCCGTGCGCGCCGGACGATGCTTGACCGAGAACGCGCCAAATCCCCGCAGCTCGACCCTGTCGCCGCGCGCGAGCGCCGCGACGATCTCGTCGAGAATCGCGTTCACGATATTCTCGACGTCACGCTGATAAAGATGAGGATTGTGGACAGCGATACGTTGAACGAGCTCGGATTTGATCATCGAGACAAGCGCCTTACGATCGGGAGACACTGCCGTTTTGTGAGACCGGGACCAATATGTCAATACAATAAACGATTTAGGGACGTTCTGAAAAGAGGCCAATCCGCATTGCGCGTTGCCTTTCGTGTTGTGCGGTGCGCTCGTCCGCGGCACCGACGGGGCCCGCGCCGGCCGCGCATCGCGATCGATTTAAATCCAATTGAAGAGAGTGGGCGCTCAGCTTGCGTACGCGCGCCGGGGCCTCCCCGGCCAGGGCCGGCCGGCGCCTTGACCGCTACCGCGCGGGCGATGCGAACCCGTCGCGGCACGATCGCCTCACGGCGGATAGGCCGGGCGCCACAATGCCAGCAGCCCTTCCAGCGCCAGTTGATCGGCACCCGCCAGCAGAGCGCCCGCCTCGAGGTCGCGCGCGCTTTGCGATAGTCCGATGCCGTCGAGCAGCATGATCGCGCCGAGACGGATGAAGCCAAGGTCGCCGACCCGCGTCGACAGCCGGTAGTCGCGCACGGGCAGATTTTCCTTGATGCCCTTTTCCTTGACCAGCCAGGCCAGCGCGGTCTTTTCATCGCCGATCTGATCGATCAGCTTGAGATCGATCGCCTGCCCGCCGGTGAAGACCCGCCCGTCGGCGACACGTTCGATCAGCTTGTCGTCAAGCTGGCGGCGCGCCTTCACCAGGTCGCGGAACCAGCCGTAGGAATCCAGCACGATCGCCTCCAGCGCGGCGCGCGCCTCCGGGCTGGTCGGCTCGAAGCCGTTGGGCGCGGCCTTCAGCGGCGAGGACTTCACCGCCTCGACCTTGACGCCGACCGTCTTGAGCAGGTCGACGAAATTCGGGAACTGCACCAGCACGCCGATCGAGCCGACCAGCGCGGAGCGCTGCGCCACGATCTGGTCCGAGGCGAGCGCGGCGATGTAGCCACCGGACGCGGCCATGCCCTCGACGACGACGACGAGCGGCTTCTTCGCCTTCAGGCGCAGCAGCGATTCATAAAGCTGCTCGGCCCCGGACGTGGTTCCGCCGGGCGAATTGATGTGAACGATGACGGCGGGCGCCGACGAACTGGCGAGCCGCTCCAGCGCCTCGACGCGCGACTGGTCGCTGCGGATCAGCCCGCTGATGCTCACCCGCGCCACCGCCTCGCCGAGCGCGAACGCGTTCCGGCCCGCCGGCGTCGCCACGATGCCGAGAACAATGGCGCCGGCGATAAGGAGAAGCGCGGCGACCACGCGCCAGAAAGTCAGCTTCCGGCGCAGGCCGCGGCGATCGACAATGACATCGGCTTCAAGCGACATGATCCGCGCTCCCTGATGAACCCGAGCGATGCGGCCGGTTCTGCCGGATCGGGCGATCCGCCGCCGCCATTATGCAACCCCGAATATCGCCAATTCAATGGCCGGCGCGCCGTCGGGATCGGCGGCGGAAGCAAGAAGGCCCCGGCGGCGTCGCCGGAGCCTTCGCAAGGCGGACGCGCGTGGGAGCCCACGCGCGCGTGAAGGCGCCCTTAGTCCTTCTTCTCGCTCGCGCGCTGCTTGAGCGCGGTGCCGAGAATGTCGCCGAGCGTCGCGCCGGAATCGGACGATCCGTACTGCGCGATCGCTTCCTTCTCCTCGGCCACTTCCAGCGCCTTGATCGAGACCTGCACCTTGCGCGCCTTCTTGTCGAACTGAATGACGCGGGCGTCGACCTTCTCGCCGACGGCGAAGCGTTCCGAGCGCTGCTCGGAGCGGTCGCGGGCGAGTTCGGCTCGCTTGATGAAGGTGTTCAGCTCCGTGCCGGTGATCTTGACGTCGATGCCGCCTTCCTTGACCTCGATGACCTCGCAGGTCACCACCGCGCCCTTCTTGACGTCGCCCGGTTCGGCGAAGGGATCGCCCTCGAGCTGCTTGACGCCGAGCGAAATGCGCTCCTTCTCGACATCGACATCGAGCACCACGGCCTTGACCATGTCGCCCTTCTTGTAGTTCTCGATCGCCTGCTCGCCCGACTGCTTCCAGTCGAGATCGGACAGGTGCACCATACCGTCGACGTCGCCGTCGAGACCGAGGAACAGGCCGAATTCGGTCTTGTTCTTGACCTCGCCCTCGACGACCGAGCCGACCGGATGCTTCTCGACGAACAGGTCCCACGGATTGCGCATGGTCTGCTTGAGGCCGAGCGAAATGCGCCGCTTGACCGGGTCGACCTCGAGCACCTGCACCTCGACTTCCTGCGAGGTGGAGACGATCTTGCCGGGATGCATGTTCTTTTTCGTCCACGACATCTCGGAGACGTGGATGAGACCCTCGATGCCCGGCTCCAGCTCGACGAAGGCGCCGTAGTCGGTGATGTTGGTGACGCGACCGTTGAGCCGCGAGGAGACCGGATACTTCGCCTCGATGCCCTGCCACGGATCATCGAGCAGCTGCTTCATGCCGAGCGAGATGCGGTGCGTCTCGTGGTTGATCTTGATGATCTTGACCTTGACGGTCTGGCCGATGGAGAGAACCTCGCTCGGATGATTGACGCGCCGCCAGGCGATGTCGGTGACGTGCAAGAGGCCGTCGATGCCGCCGAGATCGACGAAGGCGCCGTAATCGGTGATGTTCTTGACGACGCCGTCGATGACCTGCCCCTCCTCGAGGTTCTGGACGAGTTCCTGGCGCTGTTCGGCGCGGGTCTCTTCCAGCACGGTGCGGCGGGAGACGACGATGTTGCCGCGCCGGCGATCCATCTTGAGAATCTGGAAGGGCTGCGCGTTGTTCATCAGCGGCGACACGTCGCGAACCGGACGAATGTCGACCTGGCTGCGCGGCAGAAACGCAACCGCGCCGTCGAGATCGACGGTGAAGCCGCCCTTGACCTGATTGAAGATGACGCCGTGAACCTTCTCGCCGTTCTGGAACGCCTTTTCGAGCCGGCCCCAGCTTTCCTCGCGCCGCGCCTTGTCGCGCGAAAGCACCGCCTCGCCGAGCGCGTTCTCGATGCGCTCGAGGAAGACCTCGACGGTGTCGCCCACCTTGATCTCGCTCTGCCGGCCGGGGCCCATGAATTCGCGCAGCGCGACCCGGCCCTCGGTCTTGAGCCCGACATCGATGATGGCCACGTCCTTCTCGATGCCGACGACGGTGCCCTTGATCACCGACCCCTCGGCGAGATTGCCCTGGCCGAATGATTCATCGAGCAGGGCGGCGAAATCCTCGCGGGTGGGACTGGCGGTGGAAACGGTGGAAGCCATGGAATCTCCTCGAAACGACAGGCTCGCGCATTGGGTTGTATAGCGCATGGGGTTGATCGGCGTTCCAGGAGCCAAGGGCCGAAAGTCCGCGAACTTCCGGCGAACCGCGACGACGGCATAGCCGCCACGCGCGGAACCGGCGCATCACCTTGCGCATCTGGAACGAAATTGCTGGTCCGGCGGCGGTCGAAACGGGGAGCGGGCTGATCCTCCAGCGACGGAAACGGCTTAGCCCCGCTTCCGGCCCGCCCCGGCGGCCTCGACGATCTCAATGGCAGCCTGGACGGCGCACTCTATATCCAAGTCCGAGGTATCCAGCAAGTGCGCGTCGGGCGCCGATTTCAGCGGCGCGGCGGCGCGGCCGCGGTCGCGCTCGTCGCGGGCGCGGATGTCGGCGAGCACCGTGGCTTCGTCGGCCGCCTCGCCGCGCGCGCGCAATTCCAGCACCCGGCGGTGGGCGCGCACGTCCGGCCGGGCGGTGACGAAGATCTTCACCTCGGCGTCGGGACAGATGACCGTGCCGATGTCGCGCCCGTCGAGCACCGCGCCGGGGGGCGTGGCGGCGAAGCGGCGCTGAAAATCGAGCAGCGCCTCGCGGACCTTCGGAAAGGCCGACACGATGGAGGCCGCCCGCGCCACTTCCTGGCTCTTGAGGGCGGGATCGGCGAAGCGCGCCGGATCGAGCGCGCGGGCGCGCGACGCCGCCTCGGCCTCGTCGTCGAGCGGGACGCCCGCGTCGAGCACGGCCTTGCCGACCGCGCGATAGATGAGCCCGGTGTCGAGATGGCGCAGGCCGTAATGGGCGGCCACGCGCCGCGCGATCGTGCCCTTGCCCGATGCGGCGGGACCGTCGATGGCGATAATCATGGATGATCTCCCCCGTTGATCGCGGATCGGCCAGGGCGCGCGCATTCAGCCTCGCCCGGGGTGATCGAGTTCGGCCCCCAATCCCCGCATCATCGCCACGAAATCGGGGAAGCTCGTCGCGATGAAGCTTGTGTCGTCGACGCTCACCGGTGCCTCGCTCGCCAAGCCCATCACCAGCGCGGACATCGCGATGCGGTGATCCATATGGGTCTCGACGAGCCCGCCGCCGGCGACGCCGCCCTTGCCGTGGACGATGAGATCATCGCCCGCGATCTCGACATCCACGCCGTTGACGCGCAGCATCGCCGCGGTCGCCTCGAGGCGATCGGATTCCTTGACGCGCAATTCCTTCAAGCCGCGCATCGTTGTCGTGCCGCGCGCGAAGGCGGCCGCCACCGCGAGGACGATGTATTCGTCGATCATCGCGGGCGCGCGCTCGCCCGGCACCTCGACGCCGCGCAGCGACGCCGCGCGCACCCGGATATCGGCCATCGGCTCGCCGACGTGCCGGACATTCTCCTCGAGGATGACAGCGCCCATTTCGCGCAGCGTCGTGAACAGGCCGGTGCGCAGGGGATTGGTCATGACATCGGTGAGCAGGAGATCGGACCCGGGCACGATCAGGCCCGCGACCAGCGGAAACGCGGCCGAAGAGGGATCGGCGGGCACGATCACCGGGGCGCCGCGCAATTCCGGCTGGCCGGTCAGTGAAATCCGGCGGCCATGGGCGCCTTCCGCCTCGGTGCGAATGTCGGCGCCGAAATGGCGCAGCATCAGCTCGGTGTGATCGCGGCTCGCCTCGCTTTCGATCACGGTCGTCACGCCGGGCGCGTTGAGCCCGGCAAGCAGCACCGCCGATTTGATCTGCGCGGAGGCGACCGGCGTGCGATAGACGATCGGCAGTGGATCGCGCGCGCCTTCGAGCGTCAGGGGCAGCCGCCCGCCTTCGGCGCTCGCCCGCACGCGGGCGCCCATCAGTTCGAGCGGATCGAGGATGCGGCGCATCGGCCGCTTGCGGAGCGAGGCATCGCCGTCGAAGGTCGCGACGATGGGGCAACCCGCGACCGCGCCCATGACGAGTCGGCAGCCGGTGCCGGAATTACCGAAATCAAGCGTGGTCACGGGTTCGGCGAAGCCTCCGACGCCCACCCCTTCGACGGTCCAGGCGCCGTCATCGCGCTTCGTCACGCGCGCGCCGAGAGCCCGCATTGCCCCGGCGGTGTTGAGCACGTCCTCGCTTTCGAGCAGGCCCGCGATGGTTGTCGTGCCGACCGCCATCGCGCCCAGGATCAGCGCGCGGTGGGAGATCGATTTGTCGCCGGGAACTCGCGCCGTTCCGGCCAGGGCGCGGCTCTTGCTCGCGGCGAGCGGTATCTGAGGCATTCGGTCGGTCACGGCGGCGATCTCTGGGTGCCGGCGCCTCCTATCACGGCGCGAGCCCGCCCGTCACCGGGGAAGCTTCGGATCACGCCAAACCGGGTATTGACAGCGGCGCGGCAACCGACCAAGTGAAACCTCGCTTTTCCCAGATTTCGCGGACGACCCCCTCTAGGAATCCAGATCGTGGCAAAACCAGAGCTTGGAACAAAACGCTTGTGCGCTGGCTGCGGCGCGAAATTCTACGACCTGAGCAAGACTCCCATCGTGTGCCCGAAATGCGGCACCGTCTACGAGATCGCCCCGGCGACCCGGCCGCGCGGCGGGGACGTCGCGCGCGCGGGTGTGGCCGATGAAGCCGCCACGCCGCCGGCCGAGGCCGAATTCGTCTCCCTCGAGGAGGCCGACGCCGAGAAGAAGACCGGCAAGGTCGCCGCCGTGTTGCCCGAATCGGAGGACGACATCGAGATCGAGGATGAGCTGGATGACGGCGACGACGATTCCACCTTCATCGCCGTCGAGGAGGAAAGCGAGGACGACGTCACCGACATCATCGGCGATGTGGCGAACGACGAGGAGACTTGAGGTCGATCCTGAAGTGTGATTTCACGGGGATCGACCGCGCGGGCGACCAAGCCGCGCGCGAACTGCCGGGGCCATAGCTCAGTTGGGAGAGCGCTTGAATGGCATTCAAGAGGTCAGGGGTTCGACTCCCCTTGGCTCCACCAATTTCCGCCGATTTCTGATTTTCGCCGATCGCTAATTTTCGTCGACCTTTGGCTTTCGCCGACGCGACACCGGAAACACAAGAGCACGAAACGCACGGCGCGCATTTGCCCCGGCGAGAGGGAACCGTCTCGCCGACAGGCAATGCTCCAGATCCAGCCTTGAACAAATTCAGGCCGCGAAAGCGGTTTCCGCTTTCGCGGCATTTGCCATCGGCGCGTCGGCGAAGGTCATCGCGTGGCTTCACACGCGCGCCCGCGGCCGTCATGCGGTCGGCCGCGAGCCGACATCGCTCAGCTCCGATCCCGCGCGACCCGTCTCAGCTTCGCGAGCAGGTCGAGACGCCGATCAAGCGATAGGCGGGGCAGAAGCCGACCACGGCCGTGAGCAGCGGAACCAGGCCCACGAGGCCCCACCATGTTCGCGGGCCGATGAAGACGAGCGAGAGCAGCGCAAGGCCCACGACGATGCGCAGGATGCGATCGATATTGCCGACATTGGTCATCGTGAAAAATCTCCCAGGGGGTGATGCCGGTTCCAGGGCGCCAATATTCGTGACGCCAGCCGTTCCGGCACCGGGGATTGCGATGGCCGCGACGCTAGCCGATCGGCGGGGGGCGCGTCTGTGACCTAGTCACCGACGCCCGCCGCGCGGCGTTCGAGGGCGGCAAGATCGACGAGCTCGATCGTCCCGCGCGTGGCGGCGATCCATCCGCGCCGCTGAAATTCCTGAAGCTGTCGGCTCACCACTTCGCGCGCCGTCCCCAGCTCCGCGGCCAATTGCTGATGCGTCAGCATCACGCGCCTGTCGGCCGCGCCGAGGCTGATCAGCCGTTGCGCCAGACGCACGTCGAGGCGCGCGAAGGCGATTTCCTCGATCACGCGAAGCAGGTCGACGAGGCGCGAGGAGAAGGCGGAAAACACGAAGCGGCGGAAGTCGGCCGATTCGGCGACCAGGCGATCGAACGTCGCGCGCGGAATGGCGATGGCGAGGCAATCGGTCTCGGCCACCGCCTCGGCCTGGTAGGATTCCTCGCTCAACAGGCAGATCGTGGTGAGCGCGCAGCTCTCCCCCGGCGCGACGCGGTAGAGCACGATCTCGCGCCCGTTCTCGGAGACCTGCTGGACGCGGACCGATCCCTCGATCAGCAGGAGATAGCCCTCCGGCGTCTGCCCGAAACCGAAGACCTGCGCGCCCTTGGGCAGGCGAAGCGCGCGGCTCTCCGCGACCAGGCGTCGCCGGGTTTCCTGATCAAGCCGGCGCAAGGAGGGGAAGTGATCCCACCAATTCTCGCTGTTGAGCACGACCGCCGCGCCTCCCGTCGTTGCGACCCGAGCAAGCCTTGTACGCCCGCCGCCGCTGCCGGTGCCAGCCGAATTCCCGCGCGCGGGGCCCCGCCGCCCGGCAGGCTTGAGATTGGCCCTGAAGTGTGATTTCACGGGCCGGCGCGGCGCACCGACCCGCGCGGGAACCGGCCGGGGCCATAGCTCAGTTGGGAGAGCGCTTGAATGGCATTCAAGAGGTCAGGGGTTCGACTCCCCTTGGCTCCACCATTCCCGGTTCGGCGATCCTTGGAAAGCCGCCATTTTCTCGCCTCGATGCCCGGCGCGGCTAGCCGCGCGCGATGACCGAGCCCGCTCCCGATTTCGGCGGCGCGCTCGCGGGGTTGCGGGTGATCGACCTCACGCGCGTGCTCGGCGGACCGTTCTGCACGCAGATCCTCGCCGACCATGGCGCCGACGTCGTCAAGGTCGAGCCGCCCACCGGCGACGAAGTGCGCGAATGGGGTCCGCCCTTCCACGACGGCGACGCGAGCTATTTCATCGGCGTCAACCGCAACAAGCGCTCGCTCGGGCTCGATCTTTCCGCCGCGCGTGGGCGCGAGGTGCTGATGGCGCTGCTGCGCGAGGCCGACGTGCTGGTGGAGAATTTCAAGCCGGGTACGCTCGAGCGCTGGGGCATCGGCGCCGACAGTCTCGCGGCGCGCTTTCCCCGTCTCATTCACTGCCGCATCAGCGGCTTCGGCGCCGACGGTCCGCGCGGCGGGATGCCGGGTTACGACGCGATCATCCAGGCGATGACCGGCATGATGGCCGTCAACGGCACGCGCGAATCGGGTCCCTTGCGTATCGCGATCCCGGTCGTCGACATCGCCACCGGGCTCTACGCGGCGATCGGCATTCTCATGGCGGCGCTGGCGCGCCAGACCACCGGCCGGGGCCGCTTCGTCGAAACGACGCTGCTCGAAACCGGGCTCGCGATCATGCATCCCCACGCGGCCAATTTTTTTCTTTCCGGCAAGCGGCCCGCGCCCAACAGCAACGGCCACCCCAATATTTCGCCCTACCAGACCTATCGCACGCGCGACGGGGAAATCTTCATCGGCGCCGGCAACGACAGGGCGTTCCAGCGCCTTTGCGCCGAGCTCGGCAAGCCCGAACTCGCGAGCGATCCGCGTTTCACGCGCAACCGCGACCGGCTCGCCAATCGCGACGCGCTCCGCGTCGAACTCGAGGCCCTGCTCGCGGGGTACGACAGCGGGCCGCTGTGCGATCACCTGCTCGGAATCGGCCTGCCCGCCGGGCCCATCAATGCGATCGACCAGGCGCTCGAAGACGGGCATGTCGCCCATCGCGGCGCGCTCGTGAGCGCCGAATGGTACAAGGGGATCGCCTCCCCCATTCGCTTCGACGACGACCGCGCGACGCTTCGCCGTCTTCCGCCGCATCTGAGCGCGCATGGCGCGGAAATCCTTGCCGAGGCGGGCTTCGGCGAAGCAGAGATCGCCGACCTGATCGCCTCCGGCGTCGTCGTTCCGCCGCCGACCGAGCCGGAATCCTGACGGCGCGGCGGGACGGGCGGCCGCTCCCACGCCACGCGCGCCAACGGCCTGTCATCCTTGCGTTTCCGCCCTTGAAGCGCGCCCCGCCCCTCGCCATATTCGATTGGACGGACGAACCAAATTCATCCGCCGGGGGATGGGCGCCGCCTTAGGGCTTATCCCGCAAATCAGTCCGGGTGGGTCGACCCGCCCGTTTCGACAAAGTCGCTTTGAGAGGGCTTTGCAATCATGTCGCGTGTGCCATCGCTATCGAGTCCCTTCCTCCTCGGCTTCGATGAGATCGAGCGTGCGCTTGATCGCGTGACCAAGGGATCGGACGGCTATCCGCCCTACAACATCGAGCGGCTCGTCCGCGACTGCGACCAACCCGAACGGTTGCGGATCACTTTGGCTGTCGCCGGTTTCACCCGCGATCAGATGGAAGTGACGGTGGAGGAGAACCAGCTCGTCATCCGCGGCCGGCAGCAGGACGACAAGTCCCGCGAATATCTGCATCGCGGCATCGCCGCGCGGCACTTTCAGCGGACATTTGTCCTCGCCGACGGTATGCAGGTATTGGGAGCGGATCTCAGAAACGGGCTTCTGTCGATCGACCTCGCCCGGCCCGAGCCGGAGCGCGTCGTTAAGACGATCGCCATTAATGAGCAAGAATAATAGCGCGGTGGCTGAACGGAGAGCGTCCTTGGCGCAAGTCTCCGCGGGCAATGCAACGGACTCGACCGGATTCCGGTGATCTACAAAGGAGTCGAGGGCCATGAAAGCAGTGAACGAAATCAACTGTGAACCGCGCGTCTCGCTTGAGGCGCTGGCCGCGCTGGGCGGCGGACGGATCGCCTATGTCAAGCAGATCCGCTCGGAAGACGTGCCGCACCTGTTTCCGCAGGCGCCGCATCTGGCGCCGGGGCTGAAGCTTTTCGTGCTGCACGGCGCCGACGGAACGCCGATCATGCTGACCGACAGCCGCGAGGCCGCCATTTCAACCGCGTGGAGCCAAGAGCTCGAAACCGTCAGCGTGCACTGACGCCGTCACGACTTGCGTGAGCTCATGAGCTTCATGATCCGGGGATGGTGACGGCCCGCGCGCGAGAACGGGGTCGCGCGGGAAATCTCAAGCAGCGGAAGCCGGCGGCAATGCGAGCACCGCGTAGAGCGCCTGCGCGTCGCGCGAGGCGCGCAGCTTCGCGGCGATATCGATGTCGCGCAAGAGCCGCGCCACGCGGGCGAGCGCCTTGAGGTGATCGGCGCCCGCGCCTTCCGGGGCGAGCAACAGAAACACCAGGTCGACGGGCTGACCGTCCATCGCCTCGAATTCGACCGGCCGTTCGAGCCGCGCGAACAGACCGAATATCCGTTCGAGCTTGGGCAGTTTGCCGTGAGGAATGGCGACGCCATAGCCGACGGCGGTCGTGCCGAGCTTCTCGCGTTGAAGCAGGACTTCGAAGATCGTGCGCTCGGAGATGCCGGTCAGCTCCGCGGCGCGCGCGGCGAGCTCCTGCAAGACCTGCTTCTTGCTATTCGTTTTCAGCGCCGGAAGGATTGCCTCGGGCGCAACGAAATCCGTAATGGTCATGGATCGTCCCGAGGATGCCGTGGTTTTTCGTGGCGGGTCCGTTGCGCGCGGGTCGGCGCGGCTGGTGTCGTTTCGCTGGAACAGGAAAGGGCCCGGCCCGGCCGCGAATTAAGGCTTTGAGTTCCTGTACAATTTAGCGACCGCGACAGATCCGGTCGCCAGATGATGCGTTCCGTCGCCACATCAAGGCGGCGGACCATAGGGAGCCGCCGCCGCCGCGTCAATGCCCGATCCTCAGCTCGCGGGGGGGTCGATCCAGCCGATATTGCCGTCCGGCCGGCGATAAATGACGTTGATACGCCCGTTGCCGCCGTGACGAAAGACCATGACCGGCGCGCCGGTCAGGTCGAGCTGCATGACGGCCTCGCTGACCGAACATTGCCTCAGCGCGGTGGTGGATTCGGCGATGATGACCGGATTGAACGCCGTCACTTCCGCGTCGTCCTCGGCCGCCGGCGCCTCGATCACATAGGACGGCGCGCTGATGCCATTGACCTCGCCGGCCTCCGCGCGGCGATGCTGGCGATCCTTGAGGCGGCTCTTGTAGCGGCGCAGACGCTTCTCCAGCATCGCCAACGCCAGATCGGCGCTCGCATAGGCGTCCGCCGCGCTCGCTTCCGCTTCGAGCGTCATGCCCGAATCCAGATGCAGCGCGCAATCGGTATAAAAGCCCTGGCGATGCTTGCTGATGGTGACGTGGCCGGAATAATGGCCATCGAAATATCGGGTCAGCACCTCCTCGACACGTTCGGAAACGCGTCCGCGCAGGGCCTCGCCGATGCTGATGCTCTTTCCCGAAACCCGTATCGTCATGTCACTCCCCTCGCACGCCTTTCCGATTTCCACGTTTGCCGATTTCGTTCGATTATAGCGTGTCGGTCAATCGCCGGCAAAAACCGGCGCGCGGTCGTGTGGACTATTCCCGCGCGCGCCGCCGCGCCACGCATCATGGCGCATCGCGTCATGACGCATCGCATCATCGCGCCGCGATAGACCGGCCGCGCGACACTCATAAATTCAAATGTGGGCCGATCCGGTGCTTTTCAAGCATGCGTCGTCGCGCCGTGCGCGACCGCGTCCTGCTTTTCGCGTCGTCGTTGCACGGAGGACGGAATTCGCAACGCCTCCCTGTATTTCGCCACGGTGCGGCGCGCGATTTCAATTCCCTCGGCGCGGAGCTTTTCCACGATCGTGTCGTCGGAAAGAATCGCGGTCGAGCTTTCGCCGTCGATCATCTGGCGAATGCGATGGCGCACCGATTCGGCCGAATGCGCCTCCCCGCCGTCGGACGACGCGATCGCGGCGGTGAAGAAATACTTCAATTCGAAAATGCCGCGATTGGTCGCCATGTATTTCTTCGAGGTGACGCGCGACACCGTCGATTCGTGCATCTGGATCGCCTCGGCCACCGCCTTGAGATTGAGCGGACGGAGATGGGCGACGCCGTGGGTAAAGAAGCCGTCCTGCTGGCGCACGATCTCGCTCGCCACTTTCAGGATGGTGCGCGCGCGCTGATCGAGCGCGCGCACGAGCCATGTGGCGTTCTGCAAGCATTCGCTGAAATAGGACTTGTCTTCGGCCTTGCGCACCGACTTCGAGAGCTTGGTGTAGTAGCTCTGGTTGACGAGAACCTTCGGCAGCGTGCTGGTGTTGAGCTCGACGAGCCAACCGCCGTCGGGACCCGGCCGCACGAACACGTCCGGCACCACCAGCTCGATCGGCGCCGATCCGAACCGCAGCCCGGGCTTGGGATCGAGCCGGCGCAATTCGGCGATCATGTCGACGAGATCTTCCTCGTCGACGCCGCAGATCTTGCGCAGCGCGCCCATGTCGCGGCGCGCCAACAAATCGAGATGAGCGACCAGCGCCCGCATCGCCGGATCGTAGTGATCGCGTTCGCGCAACTGGATCGCCAGGCATTCGCCGAGGTTCCGGGCGCAGACGCCGGAAGGATCGAAGGTCTGGAGAATCGACAACGTCGCGGCGACGTCGGCCTCGCTCGCGCCGAGCCGTTCGGCGGCCTGGCCGAGATCGGCGGGCAGGTAGCCGGCCTCGTCGACGAGATCGATGAGATATTGCCCGATCATGCGCTGGGCGGGATCGCCGATTGAGGCGCCGAGCTGCTGGGCGAGATGATCGCGCAATGTCGATTCGGCGGCGACGAAGGCCTCGAGATTATAGTCGTCGTCGGCGATGACCCCCGCGCCGCTGCCCCATTCATTATAGGCGATCGGCTCGTGCTCGGGCCCGCTCGGGCGCGCGTCGGCGGCGTCCTCGGGAAAGACATTGTCGATGCCCGAGCCGAGGCTTTCCTCAAGCTCGACGCGGTTGGGGCTGAGATTGTCGCTGAGAAGGCGATCGCTCGCGCCGGCCTCGGCCGCGCCATTGGCCGCGCCCCGGTCCTCGCCGCCCGCTTCCGCGCCCGTCCAATCGTCCGCCGTCTCGTCGGGCGAAGCCTGCGCCTGGTCCTCGCGTCCGCCGCCCTCGTCGGCCTCGGCGCGATCAAGGAGGGGATTGCGTTCGAGCTCGCCCTCGACATAGGCGGCCAGGTCGAGGTTGGAGAGCTGCAGCAGCTTGATCGCCTGCATCAACTGCGGCGTCATGACGAGCGACAGGCTCTGCCGGAATTCCAGGCGCTGATTTATCGCCATCTAAGCAAGAACCATTCCTGACAATTGGTCCAATTCTTGCTTACGCTTTTTTGCCGCGAATGTACACGGCCTTGAGGCCGCACCTCTCGCAGGCCAGCCCCCCAGACTGGCATTGGAACATGGTTACCGGGCCGGCGGTCTCGGGGCCGGCTCATGCCGGCCTACATGCGGAATTCCTCGCCGAGATAGAGCCTGCGGACTTCCGGATTGGCGACGATTTCCTCGGGGCTTCCTTCCATCAGCACTTCGCCGGCGTAGATGATGTAGGCGCGGTCGGTGAGCCCCAGCGTCTCGCGCACATTGTGGTCGGTGATGAGGACGCCGATGCCGCGGTTGGTCAGATGGCGCACCAGCTTCTGGATGTCGCCGACGGCGATCGGGTCGATGCCGGCGAAGGGTTCGTCGAGCAGCATGTAGCTCGGCCGCGTCGCCAGCGCCCGCGCGATCTCCACGCGCCGGCGCTCGCCGCCCGACAGCGCGATCGACGGCGTCTTGCGCAGCCGCGTGATATGAAACTCCTCGAGCAACGCGTCGAGATCGGCTTCGCGGCGGCGGCGGTCCGGCTCGACGACTTCGAGCACCGCGCGGATATTGTCCTCCACGTTCAGTCCGCGAAAGATCGAGGCTTCCTGCGGCAGATAGCCGATGCCAAGCCGCGCGCGCTGATACATCGGTAGCGCCGTGATGTCGTGCCCGCCAAGTTCGATCAGCCCGCGGTCGGCCTTGATCAAACCGGTGATCATGTAGAACACGGTGGTCTTGCCGGCGCCGTTGGGACCGAGCAGGCCGACGGCCTCTCCCTTGCGCACATAAAGGCTCGCGCCGCGCACGACTTGCCGGTTGCCGTAGCGCTTCTCAAGGTCGAAGACGGCCAGATAATCGGTTTTCGGCGCGAGACGCTCGCCCCCATGCGCGGCCTCGGCGGGCGCCTTGCCGTTGCCGCCGCGCTTGGGCGACGGCACGCGCCGCCAGAACGCCGGAATCTGTCCACCGAGCGACGGCAGGTCGATCGGCGCGCGGCCAAATCCACGCCCGCCGCCGCGACGCTTGCGGAAGTTCCTCAGGAAATCGACCATGCGCCTCCGGTATCCCCCGCGCTGGCGATACATGCTTGATCGTAGCGATTCGAATCGCCGCTTCGACAATGAATGAGCCGCCACGCGCTGCCTAGTAGCCCAATCCGGTCAAAGGGTGTCGGCTCGCCGATCAGATCGTGCACCTGTTCAAGATGTTAGCATCGCGGCAAAAGTGGCGAGGCTTCTGGCTATCGCGTGTGGGTGGTTTCGACAATATCGCGCGGGCGCGGCGCGCGACCCCCGCCGGCGCAAGCGAGGCGCCGGGAGCCGACCGCCTGTCCATAACCAATTGAAAAAATATCGGAATAACGCTCGGCCGGCATTTCTCATACGCGGAAGGCCACGCAGCCTAATTGAGCCTGAGCGGCTGGCCGGAATTTCGCGGGGGTACCGGCTGCGGCTGGGACTGCGGCAGGGCCGCCGGCGTCCCTGAGGTGGCGGACGGCATTTTCGGGAGCCCCTGATCGATCGCCGAGCCATTGCCTCCGGTCTGGAAAAGGCCCTGCACGCGCCCGCCGCCGGACTTGCCCGATTCCACGCGCGCGGCCCCGCTCGTCAGATCGACGACCAGCCGGTCCCCGCGCAGCACGTTCCTGCCCTGGGTCATCACCACGCCGCCTTGCAGCGTGACGGTGTTGGCCTTCATGTCGAAGATGCCGCTTTCGCCGGTGACGGTCTGATCCTTCTGAGTGACGACGACGCCGCCGCGCGCTTCCAGCCGGCGGATCTGCTGAGCCCCGTCCGGCCCGGGTGTCGCCGCCTTCATCGCGCTGACGGAGCCGCCGCCGCGTTCGTAGAAAACGACCAGCGTCTTGCATTTGAGCTCGGTGTCGCCCTGCCGCACCCGGACATTGCCCGAGAAGGTGGCGGCGCGATCCTTGTCGCGAACCTCGAGGCTCGCCGCGTCGATCTGGACCGGCTTGCCGCGATTTTGCGAGAACCCCTGCAACGCGTTGGGCACGCCCGACGCCGAGCTTTGGGCGCGCGCCGGACCGGCCGCGGCCGCCGCCAGCAGCATCGCGCCAAACGCCAAGACCACGATGCGCGCTCCCGCCCCGCTCATTGCTTTTCGTCCTCGTCGGCCGGCGCCTGGGAGCCCTGTTTGCTTTCGTTTTGCGGCAGCATCAGCTCCATGGAAACGCCCCCATCGAAACGCACGACATCGCCGCCCTCGCTGATCGCGAGATTTCGCGCGTCCAGCGTTCCATTGAGAAGCTTGAGCGACACCGGCTTGCTGGAGACCACCGAGGCGGCGTGAATGTCCACGATCGCCTCCTGCAGATGACCCTCATAGCCGGTCGACGAGCGCAGGATGATGCCCTCGTCGAGTTTGAGCATCTCGGTCTTGGTGTCGAACACGCCCTTGCGCGCGTCGAGCTGAACCGTCGACTTGTCCTCCAGCTCGACCTTGGCGTGCAAGTCGTTGAGCTCGACCACGTTGGGATTGGTGAGGTCCTGCGCGGCCGCCCGCGCCGACAATTCATAGGCCCGCTTGTCCGGCGTGAAGCCCGACAGGCGCGGCGATTCCATCGTGATGGTCGTGCCCGAAACGACCAGATTGCCGATATTGAGCGGCAGCTTGACGATCATGCGCCAGGGATTGAAGACCGACAGCAGCGCCGTCACGCCAAGCGCGACGACGACGACGGCGGGAATGGCGACGCGCAGAAAACGAACGCGCCGGCTGTGGCGCGCGGCCGTCGCGAAGCGCGCCTCGATCCCGGATCGCGATTGAACCTGCAGTCTCGACACGCGTTCACTCCGGGATGGGCCGGCCCTTTTCGCCGCCCGAGGGGACCGCGACCGCAGGACCGTCTCCGGCTCGCGGCGATCTCGTAAGGCCAGGGCCGATGAGGCCGGGCAAGATGGTCCCCTACGCGAATATCCTCTCGGCGGATTTGAGCCGCGCGAGTATGACGAGATAGCGGCGGAAACCGGCCGGACGGGGCCGATTTTCACGAATGGGCGAAAATATCCTCCTGCGCCCAGCCGGCAAGATCAAGGCGGACGCGGGTGGGCAGAAAGCCAAAGCACGCCGCCGCCAGGTCTTCGCGCCCTTCCCGGGCGAGCATGGCGTCGAGCCGGTCCTTGAGCGCATGGAGATGAAGCACGTCGGAGGCGGCATAGGCTACCTGAGGCTCGGTGAGCGATTCGGCGCCCCAATCGGTCAATTGCTGCTGCTTGGACAGATCGAGCCCGAGAAGGTCGCGGGCGAGATCCTTGAGCCCGTGGCGGTCGGTATAGGTGCGGCACAGGCGCGAGGCGATCTTGGTGCAATAGACCGGCGCCGGCATGATGCCGAGGGTCTTGTAGAGGATGCCGAGATCGAACCGCGCATAATGGAAGATCTTGAGCACCTTCGGATCGCCCAGCAGCGCCATGAGATTGGGCGCGTCGATCTGGCCCGGCGGAATTTGCACCACGTCCGCCGAACCATCGCCGCCGGATAGTTGGACGACGCAAAGCCGGTCGCGATGAGGGTCGAGCCCCATGGTCTCGGTGTCGATCGCGATCGCGCCTTGGTAGCGGGCGATGTCGGGAAGGTCTCCCCGGTGAAGACGGATCGTCATGCGGCGGCTCTCTTCAAGATGCACGTGTTTCGAATCAAGGGTCTAGAGCATCTCACGGCGAGACCGAATCGTCTCGCCGAAATGAAATGCCCCAGACTCAAGGCCTTGAGCAAATCCCATTCGCAAAAGCGGTTCCCACTCCGGCGGGATTTGCGCTTGCCTCGAGCATGATGCCGAAAAGCGCGAAGCGGCTTTCGGACGACATCATGCTCTAACTCATTGGAATCGATCACGTTCATGATTTTGGATCGATTCGATCCAAAATTGTCATGGTTGAGCGGGCGCGGCGGGACAGAAGACCTCCCTTGCCGGCCGATTTTCGCTCGCTTGCATCATGCCGCCATGGCGGGAGGCGTACGGCGCCGGATCGGCGCACCGGACGGCCTTCAAGAGCGGCGTCGGCGACCAACCAGGCCGTCATTTCAGCGCTCATCGACCAGCCGACAATCAGGTGGCGGTTCACCTGCTTGCGCGGCGTCTTGACGAAGTCACCGGTCGGCCGCATCGTCCGTCAAGCTGCGATTGGCAAAGAGACATTCGATCGGCCAAGGGGCCGACCGCGGTTCGTGTACGGAAATGTCCGTGACGGCGTCCAGCATCGCTCCAAATGAGGGCTTCGCAAGTCTGACGTTCTCGTCTTCCAGCGCCCTCAATTCGCCTGACGTCGGTAATTTTTCACAAGCGACCGCGGGTTCACAATCACGTCGTTCAATCGCGATTCCTCGCATGCATTTGGTGTTACGACCCGATTTTTCCGATGAACCATCGATGACCCCCGCCCGCCATGCACCACGCGAGGAGGCCGAGACGGGCGACTTCGCCCTATCGAGTCACATCGCAGGGAGACCCAATTCGCTCTTCGTCCATCGTCTCCAGCAATCTCGAAAGCATCCTCCTGGATCCGCGCCGGGACGGGCTCCGCTCCTCGTCGATCGGATTTTCAGTTCATGAGAGGTCCGGGACCACTCCTCTTCGTTTCGACCAGTCCGGGCTACGGTGGAGCGGAACGGAGCATGGAGATCATCTTGCGGCACCTGCCGCCGAACGTCCGCGTCGGCGTGATGGCTGAATCCGCCCTTCACGTCGCCGAGATCGCCCCCTCGCGGCGCCCGCTCACGGAGCTCGTCGTCGTCGACACGTGGGAAGACGCGCCGTTCGATCATGCGGTGCGCCAGTTCATCCGCCTCTTCATGCGGCTCGCGCCGTCCGCCGTGGTGGCGAACACCTGGATCGCCGCGCGCATTCTCGCCGCCGCGTGCCGTTGGCTTCCGCCCCTTGCCGAACGCAGCTTCCTCTATATCCGCGACTTCCTGTGGCCCGACACGGAGCGATTGCTCCCCGGCCTGACCGGCGCGACGGTGCTGGTGCCGAACGTCGTCGTGCTGGAAAGGCAGGGCTATCTCGACCGCATCGTTGCGCCGGCCGGCCCGCTGCGGGCCGTGGTGGTGCCCGACATGGTGGAACTTCCGCCGGATGCGCCGAGCGAGCCCGCGCCGGACGCCCCGCTCCTGCATCTCGCCACCGTCAATCACTGGAAGGGGCACCGCCATCTCATCAACGCCATGGCTTTGCTGCGAGACGCCGGCGTCGACTGGCATGCGCGTTCCCACGGCTACCGTCCGATCGCCGAATTGTTGCGGACGCTGCAAGCGCAAATCGCGGACTTGAACCTGTCCGACCGCATTGTTCTCCACGATTACGTCGCCGATCCGGGCCCGTTGTACAAGGACTGCTCGTGCGTCGCCGTCGCATCCGTTTCGCATTCGGGGGGGCCCGAGACGTTCGGCAGGACCGTCATCGAAGCCTGGGCCCACGGCCGCGCGGTCGTCGCCTTCGCGGCCGGCGGGCCGGCCAAGCTCATCAACCACATGGTCGACGGAATCCTGGTTCCGGAGGGCGACGAGCAGGCTCTGGCCGAAGCTCTCGCGCTCGTGCGGCGGGATGACGACCTGCGGCGACGGCTCGGCCGGAACGGGTATGCCAGGGCGCGGGCGGAGTTTGCGGCCGAGCGGGTCGTCGACGTTCTGCTCGAGGTCCTGTCCGCGCGCTTGCGGGAGCAGTCGACTTCCCGATACCCAGGGCAGGACCCGGACTACAGTCGCGCGGCTCCGCCCGACCTCGACACCCGCGGCCGGCTGCGCGCTTGGATCGGAATCGGCAGCACCTTCACACCCAGGGCGATCCGTCGGCGCCTCAAACCGGCGTGGTTTCCTCGGCGTCAGTAACACGAAAGGGCGTGGCGCGGCGTGCGCCGGAATCTGCCACCGACCATCCCGAGGACTCTCAGGTGCCGTTTGTGGCGCGTGAGCCGCGCGAAGACCGCTCTTGGCAGCGTCCGGCGGCCGCCATCAATCGATTCAAGTGACGGAAATGCGGCGGTAGCGCCCGGCGAACAGCGCCAGGCCAGCGACCGCCTTTGCCGGCCGATTCTCACCCGCTTGCGTCATGCCGCCACGGCGGCAGGCGACCGGCGCCGGATCGGCGCACTTCGAAAATCGCGAACTTTCTTCGTTCGAAAGTCGGGTTGGTGCCCAGGAAAGGACTCGAACCTTCACGGCTTGCACCACTGGTACCTGAAACCAGCGCGTCTACCAATTCCGCCACCTGGGCCCAGGCGCGATCACTAAGGATCGCGGCCCGGCTTGTCAATTTCGGATCGGGCCGCGACCGGGCAAGCATCTGGGCAATTGCCGAACTACCCCCGGGGGAGCGTCTTGGCGTGCCGGGAGCCAGGTCGTGCCGGGCCGTGCGCGAGGCTGAAAATCCCACCAAAGCCGCCTGTACAGCGCGGGCCCGTTCGAGTATTCGCGGGGGGTCGGATAAGGCGCGATTCCGCCAAGGGGAGTGAACCCATGCCAACCAACAGCGAAACGCTCGTCACCGTTTTCGGCGGTTCTGGTTTCGTGGGACGTCACGTGATCCGGGCGCTGGCGCGGCGCGATTTCCGCATCCGCGCGGCCATGCGCCGGCCCGATCTCGCCGGCCATCTCCAGCCGCTCGGCCGCGTCGGCCAGATCCAGCCGATGCAGGCCAATCTGCGCTACGGCGACTCCATCGAGGCCGCGATTCGCGGCGCGCAGGTCGTCGTCAATCTCGTCGGCATTCTCGCCGAATCCGGCAAGCAGACATTCGCCGAGGTCCAGGCCGCCGGAGCCGGTGCCATCGCCGCGGCGGCGGCCGCGGCCGGCGCGCGCGTGGTGCATGTGTCGGCGATCGGCGCGGACGAGAATTCCAAATCCGTCTACGCGCGCTCCAAGGCGCTCGGCGAGAAGGCGGTGCTGGCGGCCGCGCCGGGCGCGACGATCCTACGCCCCTCGATCGTCTTCGGTCCGGAGGATCAGTTCTTCAATCGCTTCGCGCTGCTCGCCCAGCTTTCCCCGGTGCTGCCGCTGATCGGCGGCGGCAAGACGCGCTTCCAGCCGGTCTTCGTCGGCGACGTGGCGAGGGCGGTGGCCGAGGCGGTCGAGGGCAAATCCGCGCCCGGCACGACTTACGAACTCGGCGGCCCCGAAATCGTGACCTTCCGCGAGGTTCTCGAATTCATCCTGCGCGTGATCGAGCGCGAGCGGCTGCTGGTGCCGCTGCCGTTCTTCGCGGCGAAGTTCCAGTCCTATTTCCTGCGCTACGCGCCGGGCGCCTTCAAGCTCACGCCCGACCAGGTCGAACTACTCAAGCGCGACAATGTGGTTTCCGACGAGGCCAAGGCCGCGCGGCGCACATTCGAGGCCTTTGCCATCGCGCCCTCGACGATGGAAGCGATCGTGCCGTCCTATCTCTGGCGCTTCCGCAAGACCGGACAGTTCAAGCGCCGGACGGCCTGAACGCGAATCTTCCCGCCGCTCGTCACTTGCCGAGCGCGAGGCCGATCAGCCCCAGCGTGCCGACGATCACGCGCCACCAGGCGAACAGCGCGAAGCCGTGCCGCGTGACGTAGTCGAGGAACGTCCTGACGACGAGCCACGCCGCCACGAACGACACCGCGAAGCCGACGGCGACGATGAGCGTGTTGGAGCCGTTCATCTGCCCGTAATTCTTGTACAGGTCATAGCTGAACGCGCCGGCCATGGTCGGGATGGCGAGGAAGAACGAGAATTCCGCCGCCGCGCGCTTGTCCGATCCGAGCAGCATCGCCGAGACGATCGTCGCGCCCGAGCGCGACACGCCGGGAATCATCGCCAGGCATTGCGCCACGCCGATCGTGAGATACATCGGCAACGAAAACGCGGTGGCGTCGTGATAGCGCGGGCGTAATTCGATCTGGTCGACCCAAAGCAGGATCGCGCCGCCCACGATCAGCGTGAAGCAGACGACCCAGGGATTGAACAGCACGCCCTTGATGAAGCCGTGGGCAAGCGCGCCGATGATCGCGGCGGGAAGGAAGGCGATCAGGACGCCGAGAACGAATCGCCGCGCCGCCGGATCGGAGAACATGCCGACCGCGATCCGCCACAATCGCATGAAATAGACCGACAGAATCGCCAGAATCGCGCCGAGCTGGATCAACACCACGAATGTCTTGCCGAAGGCGTCGTCGTCGAACCCGAAGAAGCGTTCGAGCAACAGGAGATGCCCGGTGGAGGAGACGGGGAGAAACTCGGTCAGGCCCTCGACGATGCCGAGAACCGCAGCCTTGAAAAGATCAAGCAGCATCGGGTTTGATCCGAATCGCGGGGGGTCAACCGGCCAGGCCGTTCTTGTCGCCTATCCGCGCGGCCGCCGCAATAGCGCCCCCCGGGGGCGAGCCCTGTTGCCTCGCGTCGGCGAAGGCGGCTAGTTTGATCGCGTTTCGCGCCGGTTCGGCCGCCGCGTTGGGGGATGCCAGTCCAACATGATGACCCTGTTTCATCATCCCTTCTGCCCGAATTCGCGAACCGTTCGGCTCGCGCTCGCCGAATTCGGAATCGAGGCCAGGCTGATCGAGGAGAGAGGCTGGGAGCGTCGGCGCGAATTCCTCGCGCTCAACCCGGCTGGCACCACGCCGGTGCTGGTCGAGGACGGCGCGCCGGCGATGCCGGGACCGACTGTGATCTGCGAATATCTCGACGAGCGCTTCGGCTCGGACATCGCCGACCGCCGGCTTCTGCCCTTCGCCATCAACGAGCGTATCGAGGTGCGCCGGCTGATGGGGTGGTTCGGCGAGAAGTTCTTCGCCGAGGCGAGCGGGCCGCTGGTGCAAGAGCGCGTCTACAAGCGCTACATGACGGCCGGCGAGGGCGGCGGCTCGCCGCACGCCGAAACGATCCGCGCCGCGCGGACCAATGTGCGCTATCATCTTGCCTATATCGGTTGGCTGGCGGGCACGCGCGATTGGCTCGCCGGCGAGAGCCTGACCTACGCCGATCTGGCGGCGGCGGCGCATCTTTCGGCGATCGACTATCTGGGCGACGTGCCATGGAGCGAGAACGACGCGGCAAAGGCGTGGTACGCGCGGGTGAAGTCGCGCCCGTCGTTTCGCACGCTGCTCGTCGACACGCTGCCGGGAATGCCGCCGCCGCGTCATTACGCCGACCTCGACTTCTGAGCGATCCGGCCGAAATCGCCGCCGCGATCAAGTCGCGCGCCGCGGCGCTCGGCTTTGACGCCTGCGGCATCGCCCCGCCCGATCCGGACCCCGAACGCGGCCCGCGCCTGTCGTCGTTTCTCGCGGCGGGCTGGCACGGCACCATGGACTGGCTCGCGCGCGATCCCGGCAAGCGCGCCGACCCGCGCGCGCTCTGGCCGGACGCCCGCGCCATCGTCATGCTCGGCCTCAATTACGGCCCCGACGGCGATCCGCTCGCGCGGCCCGGCGGGCGCGGCCACGCCAACATTTCCGTCTACGCGCGCGGCGACGACTACCACGAGCTCGTCAAGGCAAGGCTGAAGGAACTCGCGCGCTGGCTCGTCGCCACGGCCGGCGGCGAGGTCAAGGTATTCGTCGACACCGCGCCGGTGATGGAAAAGCCGCTGGCGCGGGCTGCGGGGCTCGGCTGGCAGGGCAAGCACACCAATCTCGTCTCGCGCGACCATGGCGCGTGGCTGTTTCTCGGCGCGATCTTCACCACGCTCGCGCTGCCCGCCGGTCGCGCCGGCCTGGACCTGTGCGGCTCGTGCCGGGCCTGCCTCGACGCCTGCCCGACCGGCGCGTTTCCCGCGCCCTACCGGCTCGATGCGCGGCGCTGCATCTCCTATCTGACGATCGAGCATCGCGGGCCGATACCGCGCGAGTTCCGCCGCGCCATCGGCGACCGCGTCTTCGGCTGCGACGATTGCCTGGCGGCGTGCCCCTGGAACAAATTCGCGCGAGTCGGCCGCGAGGCGCGGCTTGCCGCGCGCCAGACGCTACGCGCGCCGTCCCTGCGCGATCTTCTCAGACTTGATGAGGCGGCGTTCCGCGCGCTGTTTCGCAATTCGCCGGTCAAGCGCACCGGGCGCGACCGCATGGTGCGCAACGCGCTGATCGCCGCCGGCAATAGCGGCGATGTTTCGCTTCTTGGCGAGTGCGCGCGTCTTCTCGCCGATCCGTCGGCGCTGGCGCGTGGCGCGGCGATCTGGGCCGCCCGCGAGCTGGCCTCGGCGGATGAATTCGCCGCGCTGGCCGATGCCCACGCGCCCGCCGAGATCGACCCCGACGCGCGCGCGGAATGGCGTATCGCCCTGGCGGGCGATCCGGACGCGGCCGGAACTAGCTGAACGCCTTGATCGCGGCGATGAGCCGGTCGATATCTCGCGGCCGCGACAGGCGATGGTCGCCATCCTGGATCAACGTGAGCATGACCTCGTCGGCCGGCAGGCGCGCGGCGAGCGCGACCGCGTGGCGCCAGGGCACGTCGGGATCCTGAACGCCCTGAAGAATGCGCACGGGACAGCCGGCCCTGATCGATCCGCCGAGGACAAGGTGATCGCGCCCCTCCTCGATCAATCGCATGGTGATGGGATAGGGCGTCTCGTCATAGGCCGAGGGACGCAGCCACGCGCCGTCGCGCGCGAGCGTCTCCTTCACGTCGTCCGGCATGCGCTTCCAGATCAGTTCCTCGGTGAAGTCGGCGGCGGGCGCGATCAGGACGAGACCTTGCAGCCTCGCCGCGCCGTCGGCCGCCTCGCGCCGGGCGAGCGCGCGCGCGAGCAACAGGGCGATCCAGCCGCCCATCGACGAGCCGACCACGATTTGCGGTCCTCGACAGAAGCGGTCGAATACCGCGAGGCTTTCCTCGAACCAGCGACCGATGGTTCCGTCCGTGAACGCGCCGCCCGATTCGCCGTGGCCGGAATAGTCGAAGCGCAGACAGGCCCGCGCCTCGCGCGCGGCAAAGGCGTCGAGCGCGGCCGCCTTGGTGCCCTTCATGTCGGACTTGAACCCGCCGAGCCAGAAGATGCCCGGCCCCCCGCCCGGCCGCGCGCGCACCGCGACCGAACGGCGGGATTCGCCTTCGCCGATGTCGACGAATTCCGGTTCGGGCGTTTCGGGAAAGTCCATGCGGCCGCCTCGCGGGTTGGGCGCCGGTGTTTGGCGCGGCCGGCCGCGCGGGTCAACCGCCTTGCGAAGGCCCGGCGCGCGATCAGCGGACGCGCCAACCGGTTCTCGCGATCGGGCGCGCTCCAATTATTTGAATTGGCCCATGTTCTTTTCCGAAAGCCGGCGTCCGCCTCGCGACGGTCACGCACCTCCCGGCGACGCTCCTTCGCGCCGAAGGATGGATGTCCGGGATCGGGCATATTGGCGCCTCACGCGCCGGTTTGCCGTTGCCGGATGGTTGGCGGAGCCTTAATGGCTGCCGGCGCGCTGGAAGGGGCCCGGCGCCACGCCTTGGACCATCCTCTCGGACGGATTGGGACCGGGAGAGAGCCGGCGGCGGAGGCGCCGAAAACGGCCTATAAGCTTGCTCAAATGCGCTGAATCCTTCACACTGGCATCCATTGCAACAACCAAGGAGACCGAACCATTCGCCGCCCGATGAAATCCGCGACGCCCGTTCAGAAGGACGGGCCGCGCGTGAATGACGAAATTCGCCTGCGCGAAATCCAGCTCATCGATCAGGATGGCTCCAATCACGGGGTCATCGATACGCAGACCGCCATGAAGATGGCCTCCGACGCGGGCCTCGACCTGGTCGAAATCGCGCCCAATTCCGTTCCCCCCGTCTGCAAAATTCTCGATTACGGCAAATACAAATTTCAGGCGCAGAAGAAGGCCGCCGAGGCGCGCAAGAAGCAGAAGATCGTCGAGATCAAGGAGATCAAGCTCCGGCCGATGATCGACGATCACGATTACGACGTGAAAATGCGGGCGATGCTGCGCTTCTTCGAGGAGGGCGACAAGGTCAAGGTCACCCTGCGCTTCCGAGGCCGCGAAATGGCCCACCAGGAACTCGGCACGCAATTGCTCGAACGGGTCAAGGGCGACATCAGCAAGATCGCGAAGGTCGAGCAGGAAGCCAAGTTCGAAGGCCGCCAGGTCGTGATGGTGCTGGCGCCGCGTTGATCGCGCGGCGCCCTTCGTCGCCTTCCATTTCGCCGGACAGACCCATTCGCCAGACGGAAACGGCCCACCCCCGGCGCGCCACCACGGCTCGGGACAACCCCGCGCGCGGGCATGCCGCGCCGGTGTCGCGGGGGCAAGAAGCCGACCGAAATCAGTCGGAAATGTGATGATGGCGTGCGGCCAATATGCGCGCCGCCCCGTGTTCCGCACAAAAAGCGAAAAGCGCGCGATACGCGCGATCGATCACGCGCGTCACGGGATGGAACGCTTGGTGCAACACGCGATGGAACGATCGCAACGCGCCGTCATCCGGCGCGCCATTGAAGCGCGAGACTATCGCCGCTCCGCTTCCCAGCGACCGCCGCACGCCGCGGTCGTCGACTTGCCGCTCCACGAACCCGCGCCCGCGTTGCCGCGCAGCCTGCCGCTGCCGTTCGCGCTCTGCGCGCCGCGCCGCACCGAGACGGAGACCGCGCCGGAGCCGGCGACATTGCCCGACACCGTGAAGTCGCCGGTGCCGGCATAGCTCAGCCGTCCGCCGTCGATGCGCACCTCGTAACGATAGGCCGGATCGCAATCGCCCGTCTGGGTGACGATGAGCACGCTCCAATTGCCGTCGAAGGACGCGGCCCGCGCGCCGGAAAGCGTTCCGCCAAGCAGGCCCGCCACGACGAGCGCCCCGCCCACCAGCCGAAGCGCGCGCGCGGCGCGCCCCACATTTCCCCTGCCCATCGATGCTCCCTTCCGAATCGCATTGCCGTTGACCCGCGCTGATATAGGCGCCCCCGTCACGGCGCGCCACGCCGCGCGCGGCCCGGTTGCCAATTTCGCCCGCCTCTGCCATAAGCCGGACCTTCATCGCCCGGCTTATCCAAGGGCTGCCGTGGCGATGGACGGCGCGGCGGTTTCGGCATGGAAATTCGCAAGCGCTATCAATGCTCTAGCGAGCATACGGGCCGGCTTTCAGCGCGTGGATTTCCCGCCGCCGGCCTCCCAGAGGAGAGCCAAATGCCCAAATTGAAGACCAAATCCGGGGCCAAGAAACGCTTCAAGGTCACCGGCACCGGCAAGGTGATGCACGCCCAGAGCGGCAAGCGCCACGGCATGATCAAGCGGACGACGAAGCAGATTCGTCAGCTGCGCGGCACGCGCGTCATGTTCAAGACCGACGGCGACAACATCAAGAAGTACTTCTTGCCCAACGACTGATCGTCCTTCCGCCGCGCCTGGCGCGGCGTCCGGCGATTGTCCAACCGAATTCAACGTTGAAGGAGATCGGTCATGTCTCGCGTCAAACGCGGTGTGACGGCTCATGCCAAGCACAAGAAAGTCTACAAGGCCGCCAAGGGCTATCGCGGGCGGCGCAAGAACACCATCCGCGTCGCCAAGCAGGCGGTGGAGAAGGCGGGCCAATACGCCTTCCGCGATCGCAAGCGCAAGAAGCGGACCTATCGCGCGCTGTGGATCCAGCGGCTGAACGCGGCCGTACGGCCCTTCGGGCTCACCTACAGCCGATTTATCGACGGCCTCGGCAAGGCCGGGGTCATGGTGGATCGCAAGGTGCTCTCCGACCTCGCTATCAGCGAGCCGGCGGCGTTCCAGACGATCGTCGACAAGGTCAAGACCGCGCTCGCGGCCTGACCGGGTCGGGGCCGCGCCGCGGCCCGCCATCGCACCCAAGCTTTGTACGGGGCTTTTTGGTCATGCCCGGCCTTGCGCCGGGCATCTCGCTAAGGAGGGCAGGTATCGCCCGCCTGAACGGGATGGCCGGAACAAGTCCGGCCATGACGGGTCATTCGTAAATCCGAACCTGGCGGACCAATCCATGTCTCACTCCGATACCGACACGCTCCAATCCGAACTTCTCGCCCAGATCGCCGCCGCCGGCGACGAGGCGACGCTGGAGGCGGTGCGCGTCGCCGCGCTCGGCAAGAAGGGTTCGATTTCGGCGCTGCTGGCGACGCTCGGCAAGCTCTCGCCGGACGAGCGCAAGCTTCGCGGCGCCGCGATCAACGCGGTCAAGGACGAAGTGAGCGCGGCGCTCGCCGCGCGCAAGGAGACGCTCAAATCCGCCGCGCTCGACGCGCGGCTGGCGAGCGAAACCTTGGATGTGACGCTTCCCGTCCGCGACGGCGGCGCGGAGACCGGCCGCATTCATCCGCTGTCCCAGGTCATCGACGAGCTCACCGCGATCTTCGCCGACATGGGCTTCGCCATCGCCGAAGGCCCGGACATCGAGACCGACGACTACAATTTCACCAAGCTCAACTTCCCCGAGGGCCACCCCGCGCGCGAGATGCACGACACCTTCTTCTTCAACCCGAAGGAGGACGGTTCGCGCCTGCTGCTGCGCACGCATACCTCGCCGGTGCAGGTGCGCACCATGTTGTCGCAACAGCCGCCGATCCGCGTGATCTGTCCCGGTCGCACCTACCGCTGCGACTCGGACCAGACGCACACGCCGATGTTCCATCAGGTCGAGGGCCTCGTCATCGACAAGGGCTCGCACCTCGGCCATCTGAAATGGATTCTGGCGGAATTCTGCAAGGCCTTCTTCGAGGTCGACCACGTCAATATGCGCTTCCGCCCCTCATTCTTTCCCTTCACCGAGCCTTCGCTCGAGGTCGACATTCAGTGCCGGCGGGGGAAGGACGAAATCCGTTTCGGCGAGGGCGAGGACTGGCTGGAGATTCTCGGCTGCGGCATGGTGCATCCCAACGTGCTGAGGAATTGCGGCATCGACCCGGACGTCTATCAGGGCTTCGCCTGGGGCCTCGGCATTGATCGCATCGCGATGCTGAAATACGGCCTGCCGGACCTGCGCGCCTTCTTCGACGCCGATGTGCGTTGGCTCAACCACTACGGCTTCCGCCCGCTCGACTTCCCGACGCTCGCGGGAGGGCTGTCGGTATGAAGTTCACTTTCGCCAGGCTGAAGAATCAATTGGATGCGGACGCGCCGCGCGCACGGCCCGTTCCCTCCCCCCTTGTGGGGGAGGGCTAGGGAGGGGGTCGATGCCGCACGCCGCCGCTAAGCCGACATGGTCCGTCCCGCGCAAAGCACGCTCACGAGCGCGAATGCTGCGCCGTGCTTCGACCGACGCGGAGCGCGTCCTCTGGTCGGCGCTGCGCGCGCACCGCTTGCAGGGTGCGCATTTTCGCCGGCAGGCGCCGATCGGCCCCTACATTGTTGATTTCATTTGCCCTAGTGCGAAATTCATCGTCGAGATCGATGGCGGCCAGCATTATTCCGACGAAGGCGAGCGAAACGACACGCGGCGGTCCGCCTATCTTGCATCAAGAGGTTTCCGCACCGTTCGATTCAGCAATTTGGATGTGATGTCGAACCGCGCCGGCGTCCTTGAGACGATCGCCGCGCAAGTCTCAAGCGCGCGTTTGTCGATACCCATTCCCCCTCCCCAACCCTCCCCCGCAAGCGGGGGAGGGAGCATGCCGGAACAGTGACATGAAATTCACCCTCTCCTGGCTGAAAGAGCACCTCGACACCGACGAGACGCTTGCCGCGATCGCCGACAAGCTCACCATGATCGGGCTCGAGGTCGAGCATCTCGAAGACAAGGCGAAAGTGCTCGCGCCCTTCACCATCGCGCGCGTGATTTCCGCCGAACAGCATCCCAACGCCGACCGCCTGCGCGTGTGCATGGTCGATACCGGCGCCAAGGACGCGGAGGGCAACGTCGCGCCGGTGCAGGTCGTCTGCGGCGCGCCGAACGCGCGCACCGGCATGAAGAGCGTGTTCTCCGCCCCCGGCACCTACATTCCCGGCAAGGACATCACCCTCGGCGTCGGCACCATTCGCGGCGTCGAGAGCCGCGGCATGCTGTGCTCGGCGGCGGAACTGCAAATCTCCGACGATCACGAGGGTATTCTCGATTTGCCGGCCGACGCGCCGGTCGGGGAAAACTACGCCGCCTGGGCAAGGCTCGGCGATCCCGTGTTCGAGATCAACCTGACGCCGAACCGCGCCGACTGCACCGGCGTGCACGGCATCGCGCGCGATCTGGCGAGCGCCGACATGGGCAAGCTCAAGGACGCCGCCATCAAGCCGGTGAAGGGCGAATTCCCCTGCCCCGTGAAGGTGGCCGTCGAAGCGCCCGATCTGTGCCCCGGCTTCGCCTTGCGGCTCGTGCGCGGCGTGACGAACGGACCGTCACCGGAATGGATGCAGAAGCGCCTGACCGCGATCGGGCTGCGGCCCATCAACGCGCTGGTCGATGTCACCAATTACATGACCTACGATCGCGGCCGGCCGCTGCACGTGTTCGACGCGGCCAAGGTCAAGGGCCACCTTGTCGTCCGGCGCGGGCGCGAGGGCGAGGGCCTGCTCGCGCTCGACGGCAGGACCTACGCGCTCGACGATTCGAATTGCGTGATCGCCGACGACGCCGGCGTGGAATCGCTGGCCGGCATCATGGGCGGCGAGCTTTCGGGCTGCTCGGAGACGACCACCGACGTGCTGATCGAATCGGCGCTGTGGAACGAATTCAACATCGCCCAGACCGGCCGCAGGCTCGGCATCAATTCCGACGCGCGCTACCGCTTCGAGCGCGGCGTCGATCCGGCCTTCATGGTGCCGGGACTTGAGCTCGCCACCAGACTGGTGATGGACATGTGCGGCGGCACGCCGTCGGAAATCATCGTCGCCGGCGCCCGCCACGGCGAGGACCGCGTCATCGAATTCCCGGTCGACGAGGTCAAGCGCATCGCCGGCATCGACGTTCCCTTCGTCGAGATGCGGCGCGTGCTCGGCCATCTCGGCTTCATGGTCGCGGGCAAGGAGCCGGTCGTGAAGGTCGCGGTGCCGTCATGGCGCGCCGACGTGCACGGCAAAGCCGACCTCGTCGAGGAGATCGTGCGCATCGTCGGCGTCGACCGGGTGCCGCTCGCCGCCTTCGATCGCGGCGAGGCGCCGCGCAAGCCGGTCCTGACCCCGATGCAGAACCGCACGCGGCGGGCACGGCGCGCCGCGGCCGCGCGCGGCATGATGGAGGCCGTCACCTGGTCGTTCATCTCCAAGCCGCATGCCGAATTGTTCGGCGGCGGCGCGGCGGCGCTCGCGCTCGCCAATCCGATCGCGTCGGATCTCTCCGACATGCGGCCGAGCCTCGTTCCCGGCCTGATCGCGGCGGCCCAGCGCAATGCCGATCGCGGCATCGGCGATGTCGCGCTGTTCGAGGTCGGGCAGATCTTCAAGGGCGACCGCCCGCAAGACCAGGTGATCGCGGCGAGCGGTATCCGCCGCGGGCTCGCCTGCGCCGGCGGCCTCGGCCGGCACTGGACGTCGAGCGCGGCCGCGAGCCTCTACGACGCCAAGGCCGACGCGCTCGGCGTTCTGATCGCGGCCGGCGCCCTTCCGCAGGCGATGCAGACGGTGCCGGGCGGGCCGTCCTGGCTTCACCCGGGACGCTCGGGCACGATCCAGATCGGCCCGCAAAACGTGCTTGGCCATTTCGGCGAGATGCATCCGCGCGTGCTGGAAGCGCTCGGCGCCGATGGGCCGATCGTCGCCTTCGAGGTCGTGCTCGACGCCATTCCGGCGGCCAAGCCCAAGCCCACGCGCGCCAAACCGCTGCTCGATCTGTCGCCGTTCCAGCCGGTCACGCGCGACTTCGCCTTCATCGTCGACCGCAAGGTGAAGGCCGGCGATCTCGTGCGCATCGCGCAAGGGATCGACAAGAAGCTCATCACCAATGTCGGCGTGTTCGACCTCTACGAGGGCAAGGGCATCGACGACGGCAAGAAGTCGCTCGCCATCGCGGTGACGCTGCAGCCGCGCGACAAGACGCTGACCGACCAGGACATCGAAGCGGTGGCGGCAAGGATCGTGGCCGAGGTGGCCAAGAAACTCGGCGGCGTGCTGCGCGGCTGAACCGCGACGATTGTCCGCGCGCGGTCACGGCCGCGAAACGACGCCGCGATCGCCGGACCGCGCTATTTGCGCCGGCGCTTCGCGGGCGCGGCGGGGGCCTCCTCTTTCACCGCGCCGAGGCGTTTGAGCACCGCGTCGGCCGCGCTTTCGCCCGATTGCCAGGCTCCCGCGACCGTTCCCCATGACGTTTCGTGCGCGGCCTCGCCAGCGAACTGGACCGCGCCCACGGGCTCGCTCAGGATCTTTCGCGACGGCTGCGCGCCGGGCGCGGCGACCGACGCGCCGCCCCGCACGTAAGGCGCGCCGTCCCACCGCGTCGCGCTCGATCGCGTCACGGCCTTGCCGACTTCGCCGCCGAACATGCGCGTCAGCCATTCGATCGCGAACGCCGTCATCGCCGCCTCGCCGCTGGCCGACAGATCGCGCCCGAACCCGCCCGCGATCTCGACGACGCAAAGCGAGGAGCCGCCGACATTGCCGAACAGCACGCCGGTCTCCGCGCCGGTCGACTTCTCGACGATGAAATCGTCGTTCTGCAGCCCGAGCGGATTGCCGGAGAGTTCGAGCGCGATGCGCTCGCGGCTCCCCAGGCCGAGCTTGTTGATCGCCTCGAGATGGCGGCGCGGCAGATCGGGGCTGAACTTCAGCGCGCCCGACGCGAGCACATTGGTCGAGGCGGTCACGATCACGGCCTTGCCGTCGATGCGGCCGGCCGGCGTTTCCACCTGCGCGGCGCGGTTCGTCCACGCCACGCGGCTTACCGGCGTCGCCAAGACGATCGGCAGTCCGGCGGCCAGACGCGCGAGCAGCGCGCCGACGCCCTGGCGACAGAACGCGATCTGCGCGCGGCGCGCCGCGCGCGCGAAGTCGACCGCCGACATTTCCTTCAGGTCCTTGCCGCTCAGAAATGGCCCGAGCATGAACTCGGCCGTCGGTCCCCATTCGCCGAGATCGCGCGGCAGCGCGCCGGCGCAGGCGACATCGGCCTTGCCGCGCGCCGCGTCGTCGATCGCGTTCGTCGCGCGCACGATGGTGGCGAGATAATCCTCCATCTCGCCGGCGCGCGCGAAGCGGCGGCCGACGCGTATCTTCTGGCCATGCGGCGCGAGATAGACGTCGAAGCCCGCCGGTCGCGCCAACTTCGCCAGCGGATTTGATTCGGGATCATGCAGCGCGTGCGCGCCGCGATCGAAGGGCGAGGCGAAGGTCGAGGTATCGGTGACGCAGCGCCCGCCGATGGTCGCGGCCGCCTCCACGATCAGGACCTTGCGATTGGCCGCGACGATCCGGCGCGCCGCCGCGATGCCGGCGACGCCCGCGCCGACGACGATCACGTCCGCTTCGCGCTGCGGCGCGGCGGCGAACGCCGGCGTCACCGCGACCGCGAGCGAGGAAGACAGGAACTTTCGGCGGCTCAACTTCATTACATGGTTTCCGAATGTTTGCCGCGACCGTGAACACGTGGCGAACCCTGCGCGCGCGGCGCCGCCGCTATGGCGATCGTGGTAAATCTTTCATGATTTGTCGCTTGGTTCAAATGAACTAAATTGCAATCGGTATCTGCGACGCTGAAGGGGAAAGGGCATGCGGGAGAACGCCGAGCCGCGAGAGGAAACGGTCATGGGGATGCTGCTCGACGGCATCGGACGCCTGATCGCGCGACATTTGCAGAAGCGCTCGGCGGGCTACGAACCCTATACGCCGAGCGATCCCTCCGCGCTGAGCAGGATTCTTCGTCCCGGCGACGTGCTCCTGGTCGAGGGCGACAATCGCATTTCCGGCATCATCAAATATCTGACCCAATCGACGTGGTCGCATTCGGCGCTTTACGTCGGCCCGGTCAACGGCGCGGCGGAGGAAAACGGCGAACCGCACGTCCTGATCGAGGCCAATGTCGGCGAGGGCGTCATCTCCGCGCCGCTGTCGAAATATCATCCATATCACACCCGCATCTGCCGGCCGGTCGGCCTGACCAACGATGATCGCGACGCGGTTTGCGCCTATGCGGTCGAGCGCATCGGCCTCGGCTACGACACCAAGAATATCATCGACCTGATGCGCTACCTCGTTCCGCTGCCGGTGCCGCAGCGCTGGCGACGGCGCATGATCGCGCTCGGCTCAGGCGATCCGACGCGCGTGATCTGCTCGGCGCTGATCGCGGAGGCGTTCCAATCAGTGCGCTATCCCATCCTGCCGAAGGTGACGACGCTGGAAAGCCGCGCGGCGCGGCGCGAGATCCTGCACATCCGCCATTCGACGCTTTATGCCCCGCGCGATTTCGACATCTCGCCCTATTTCGAGGTGGTCAAGCCGACGATCGTCATGGGCTTCGACTACAAGCGGCTGCATTGGGCCGATGTCCCCGCGCCGGTGAAGGACATGGGCGAAAAGGCGCCGCCCCCGCTCCTCCCCGCCGGAGCGAAGGCGGAAGCAGAGGCGCCGATCGGCCGAATTGCAGCCGGCGCTCCGGCGGCCATGGCGCGGGAATCCGAGCGGATTTATTGACGCCGGCCATCTTGCCGAAATCCCGGGATTTCCCTACCTGAACGGCGACGCCTGTTGGAGACCGCCATGTTCGACGCCGCCGTCAAGGCCCTGTCGCAGATCCTTTCCCCGTCGATGCGCGCCATCCTGTTCAAGGCGATGGGCCTGGCGCTCGCCCTCATCGTCGTGGTGGCGGTCGTCCTGCATCGCGTGCTGAGCTGGTTCGCGACCTCGGGCGAGGCCTCGCTCGAGGCCTGGCTCGGGCCGGCGTTTCACACCCCGCTCACCGCGGTCGCGTGGATCGTCTCGATCGCGGCGGGACTTGGCATCGTGTTCGGCTCGATCATGCTGATGCCGTCGGTGACGGCGCTGGTGGCGAGCATCTTCGTCGACGACGTCGCCGAGGAGGTCGAGCGCGCGCATTATCCCGCCGAGCAACCCGGCCACGCGCTGCCGCTGCCGCGCGCGCTGATGGAAGGCGGCCGCACCGCGCTGCTCACGGCGGGCGTCTACCTGCTGGCGCTGCCCTTCATTCTGGTCGCGGGCGCGGGCTTCATCATTTTCTTCCTCGCCACGGCCTATCTGCTCGGGCGGGAATATTTCGAGCTCGCCGCCATGCGCTTCCGTCCGGTGGCGGAAGCCAAGTCGATGCGGCGGCAAAACGCGGCGCGGGTCTTTTCCGCCGGCCTTGTCATCGCGGCGTTCGTCTCGATTCCGATCGTCAATCTCGCCACGCCCCTTTTCGCCATGGCCTTCATGGTCCACATGCACAAGCAATTGTCCGGTCCGCGACCCGAGCTGCTGCCGCCGGAGAAGTCGATCGCGCCGCGCTAGCGCGTCCGGCCGCGTGGGGCGCGAATGCCCTAGAGGGATTTTTCCGGCCAGCGACAAAGGTCCGCGATCAGGCACTGGCCGCATTTCGGCGCGCGGGCGACGCAGACATAACGTCCGTGCAGGATCAGCCAGTGATGCGCGTGGCGCTTGAACTCGTCCGGAATGACGCGCTCCAGCGCGGTTTCGACATCGCGCGGCGTCTTGCCGGGCGCGAGCCCGGTGCGATTGGCGACGCGGAAAAGATGCGTGTCGACGGCGATGGTCGGTTCGCCGAAGGCGATGTTGAGCACCACATTGGCGGTCTTGCGGCCGACGCCGGGCAAGGCCTCGAGCGCGTCGCGGTCGCGCGGCACCTCGCCGCCGTGGCGCTCGAGCAATAGCGCCGACAGCGCGATGACGTTCTTGGCCTTGGCGCGGAAAAGCCCGATCGTCTTGATGTAGTCGCGAAGCCTCTCTTCTCCGAGCGCGACCATCTCCCGCGGCGTGCGAATGTCGGCGAACAGCCGGCGCGTGGCCTTGTTCACGCCGGTGTCGGTCGCCTGCGCCGACAGGACGACCGCGACGAGAAGCGTATAGGGATTGATGTATTCGAGCTCGCCGCGCGGCTCGGGATTGGCTTCGCGCAAGCGCGTGAAGGCAAGGCGCGCGTCGGCCGCGTTCCAAACCGCGCTCACCGCGCGCGCCGGCTTCGACGTCGCCGGACGCGCGCGCGCCTTCGCGGCGCGCGAGGTAGACATGGCGGATTTCCTGGGCCCCATCGCGTTCGTATAACGAGGCGCGAGCACGAATGGCAACCCGGTCCCCGCGCGCGGCGCGGTCGTCGGCGCATTTCCCTACGGAACTGGGTCGTTACGCGGGACATGGACGCGCGCCGGATTGAACCTCGAGCCAATCCTCGGCGCGAAAAACGGATTCCATTGTCGCCGGAATCGCTCCCACGGCGCTTTTTGCGAACGGCTTATGACGGCGGCCACAGCGTGGAAGCGGCGGGAAGCCGCGGGCGACACGGCTTCGCAAAGCTCATAACCATCTCGAATCAAACATCTTTTTCGCCATGACGCCCGATCCGGCGTCGCCGCGTCGCGGCCCGCTTCGCCGCTTTCGCCGGGAATCGGGTGGCGAGAGGCGCCCCGCCCGACTAGAAAACCCTCATGACGAACGCCGCCCACGTCACCCCGCTCACGCCAACCGCCCCGTCCGATTCTTCAGGCGCGCTCACCGCCGCCGCGCGGGACTATGACGTGGTGCGCCGGGCGATCGCCTGCATGCGCGAGACCTGGCGCAGCCAGCCCGACATCGCCGACATCGCGGACGCGGCCGGCGTGACGCCCGACGAATTGCATCAGCTCTTCCGCCGCTGGGCGGGGCTGACGCCCAAGACCTTCATCCAGGCGCTGACACTCGATCACGCCCGGCGCCTGCTGCGGCAATCGGCGAGCGTGCTCGATGCCGCGCTTGATTCCGGCCTATCGGGGCCGGCGCGGCTGCACGATCTGTTCGTGACGCATGAGGCGATGTCGCCAGGGGAATGGAAGGCGGGTGGGCGCGGACTGAAATTGAGCTTCGGCATTCATCCCTCGCCCTTTGGCGCGGCGATCGTGATCGCGAGCGCGCGCGGTCTTGTCGGGCTCGCCTTCGCCGATCCGGGCGAGGAGAAGGCCGCGCTCGCCGACATGCGGCGGCGCTGGCCGAACGCCGATTACGTCGAGGACATGGCGGCGACCGCGCCGATCGCGCGGCGCGTCTTCGACGAACGGCTCTGGCGCGCCGACGAGCCGCTGCGCGTGATCATGATCGGGACCGATTTCGAGGTCCGCGTCTGGGAGACGCTGATGCGCATCCCGATGGGCCGCACCGCGAGCTATTCCGATGTCGCGACGAAAATCTGTTCGGCGAAAGCCTCGCGCGCCGTCGGCGCCGCGGTCGGCAAGAACCCGATCGCCTTCGTCATTCCCTGCCACCGGGTGGTGGGCAAGTCGGGCAATCCAACCGGCTATCATTGGGGACTGACGCGCAAGCGCGCCATGCTCGGCTGGGAAGCCGGTCACCTCGGCGATCCGGCTTCGTAGGCGCGCCCGCGCGAACCTTCCGCCGGCCGCGCGATGCGCGGGTCGCCCGTCAGGTCAGATCGAGCTTGCTTTCGGTCGTCGCGTCGGCCTTGAGGCGGTAGATGATCGGCGCGCCGGTCGCGAGCTCCCGCTTGACGATGCCTTCGGGCGAAAGCCCCTCCAGCACCATGACGAGCGCGCGCAGCGAATTGCCGTGCGCGGCCACGATGGTGCGCTCGCCCCGCAGCACGCAAGGCAGGATTTCCCGCACGAAATAGGGCAGCGCGCGGGCGACCGTATCCTTCAGGCTTTCCCCGCCGGGCGGGGCCACGTCATAGGAACGGCGCCAGACATGAACCTGCTCCTCGCCCCATTTCTTGCGCGCGTCGTCCTTGTTCATGCCGACGAGATCGCCGTAGTCGCGTTCGTTGAGCGCCTGGTCGCGCTTGATGGGAATGCCGGTCTGACCCATTTCGCCGAGCACGAGGTCGAGCGTGCGCTGCGCGCGCTTCAAGGCCGAGGTGAACGCGACGTCGAAGACGAGCCCTTGCGCCTTGAGCTTGCGCCCGGCCTCGCGCGCTTCGTTGACGCCCTTCTCGGTCAGATCGACGTCCTTCCAGCCGGTGAAGAGGTTTTTCAGGTTCCATTCGCTCTGGCCGTGGCGCACGAGCACGAGGAGACGGTCGGTCATTGGTTTCAATTCCACTGGACGCGATCAGGATTGGGTAAGGCCGAGCACGTCGGCCATCGAATAGAGTCCGGGGGCGCGGCCGCGCGCCCAGAGCGCGGCCTTCACCGCGCCGCGCGCGAAGATCATGCGGTCCTCGGCCTTGTGCGTGAGCTCGATGCGCTCGTGGGGACCGGCGAAGATCACGCTGTGATCCCCCACCACCGTGCCGCCGCGCAGCGCCGCGAAACCGATGTCGCCCGCCTTGCGCGGACCGGTATGGCCGTCGCGCGCGCGCGCCGAATGCGCGGCAAGATCGACGCCGCGCCCCTGCGCGGCCGCCTCGCCGAACAACAGCGCCGTGCCCGACGGCGCGTCGATCTTGCGGTTGTGGTGCATCTCGACGATTTCGATGTCGAAATCGCTGTCGAGCGCCTTGGCCACGCGCCGCACCAGCGCGGCAAGCAGATTGACGCCGAGGCTCATATTGCCCGACTTGACGATGACGCCGCGCGCGGCCGCCCGGCCGATCGCGCCCTCGTCGGCGGCCGACAGGCCGGTCGTGCCGATGACGTGGACGAGGCCATGGGCGGCGGAAATTTCGACATTGGCGAGCGTTGCCGCCGGTATGGTGAAATCGATGATGCCGTCGGCCTCGCGCGCTTGCCGTGCAAGATCGCTTCCCACCGCGATGCCGTTCGCGCCGAGACCGGCAAGAACACCCGAATCCTGGCCGACGAAGGGCGAAGCCGGCGCCTCGATCGCCGCCACGAGCCTGGCGCCCGGCGTTTCGGAAAGGGCGCGCACGAGCGTTCGGCCCATGCGGCCGCCGGCGCCCGTCACGATCAACCGCATATCGGCCATGTCGCCCTCAACCGCTTGTCTCGCCGCGCGGTATAGCGGGCGGACGGCGCGTCAGCAACCCGACCCCGACGGGGAAATCAGCCGCCGGCCGCAGCCTCGATCTCGCCCACGACGGCTTCGGCCGCCTGCATCGGATCGGCGGCTTCCAGGATCGGACGCCCGACGACGAGATAGTCGGCCCCCGCGGCGATCGCGCGCGCCGGGGTCATGAAGCGCTTCTGGTCGCCCGCCGCCGCGCCCGCCGGCCGGATGCCGGGCGTCACCAGCACCATTTTCGGGCCGATGCCGGCGCGTAGGCCAGCGGCCTCTTCGGCGGAGCAGACCAGCCCGTCCACGCCGATATCGCGGGCCTGCCGCGCCCGCAAACCGACGAGCTCGGTCACGCTCTTGGCATAGCCCGCCTCGGCAAGATCGGCGTCGTCATAGGAGGTGAGCACCGTGACGGCGAGAATTCTCAAGGACGAGCCGGCGCGCGCCGACACCGCCGCCCGCATCGTCTGCGGATAGGCATGCACGGTGACGAAGCTCGCGTTCATCTCCGCGACGCTGGCCACGCCCCGCGCCACCGTGTTGCCGATGTCGTGCATCTTCAGGTCGGCGAAGACCTGCTTGCCCGCGCGCGAGAGGGCGCGGATCAACGACAGCCCCCCCGCGAACGCCAGTTGATAGCCGACCTTGTAGAAGGTCACGCTCTCGCCCAGGCGCTCGACCATCGCCTCGGCCTCGCGCACCGAGGAAATATCGAGCGCGACGATCAGGCGATCGCGGGCCGGAATTGCGGATGGATTCATGGACGATTTTCCCTATTGCCTCACATCACGCGCCGAACCGCGTCGACGAGCCCGCGCAACGTCAACCGAAGCGCTTCCGCCTCGCCATCGTCCTTGAGCCGATCGACCTCGTCGAACGCCCTGTCGGCATGCGCGATCGTGACCTGCGGCGCGATGACGGTCGCGCCGCAGCCCAGTTCGAGAACCTGGCGCAGCGCCATCAATCCCCGCAATCCGCCGAATTTGCCCGGCGACGCGGCGCCGAGCGCGAAGACGCGGTCGTGGAACGGGCCGAGCGGGTCGTCGCCGCGCTCGCGCACGCGGCTCACCCAATCGATCGCGTTCTTGAGAAGCGGCGATACGGAAGCGTTGTATTCGGGGCTGGCGATGAAGACGCCGTGATGCGCGCGCAGTTGCCGCTTGAGATTGAGGGCGTGCGGGGAAAATCCCGACCGCGCCTCGTCCTCGGCGTCGTAGAGCGGCAACGGGTAATCGGCGAGCGACAGATGCGTCGCGTCGATATTGGCGAGCGCCAGTTCGCGCAGCGCGGCGCCGGCGAGCCGCGCGTTCAGCGAACCCGGACGCAACGATCCGGCAATGACCAGAATCTTCGGCATGGTCATCGGCTGGCCGACCTCGGCGACATCGTGAAAGGGGCGACGCGCGGAACCCAAGCCCGCAATAGCATGTTCGCGGTCGGCTCACGCTGAAAAACGCGGCGGTCAGCGCTTGCGATAGACCCACACCCGCGCGGGCGGGATGTTCATCCAAATGCGCTCGGAAGCCTCGGCCGAAATACCGGGCAGCGATTTGGGGATGGGCGGCACCACCGCATAGGTGAACTGGATGAACGGCGCGCCCGGCTCGGTCACCGCGAAGACATCGCGGATGAGGCGCAACCGCGTCCGCATCGGCTTGGTCACCAGCGGCAGCCCGGAGACGACGGCGGCGACCGGTTCCTTGAGATGATGCCAGAGCGATTCCTGCAAGGCGTAGGCGTCGCCCTGCACGACCGTCGCCTTCGGATAGCGCTCGCGCAGGAGCGCGCAGAAACCCGGGCTGTATTCGAGAAGGACCAGACGCTTCTGGTCGACCCCGCGCTCGATCAGCGCGTTGGTGATGGGGCCGGTGCCGGGCCCGAGTTCGACCACCGGACCGGTGCCGGAGATGTCGACATATTGGGCCATCGTGCGCGCCAGCACGCGGCCGGACGGCATGACCGCGCCCACCGCCAGCGGCTTTTCGATCCACGAACGGAGGAAACGCACCTCGTCGTCAAGACGCAGGGGCTTTCGACGCAACAGGGGGGACGACTGCGATGGCATGGTCTTCACGAAAAAGCGTACTACCCCATCATAAATTCTTCATAAGGGGTACAGAGCCGCCGCCGGGCGGTCAAGCGCTTCCCTCACGCATGCGAGGGCCCGCTGCCAAAGAAATCCTTGACGCGGGCGAAAAATCCCTGGGCCTCGGGCTGGGTCTCGCCGGACGACAGTTTTTCAAATTCCGCCAGCAATTCCTTTTGTTTGCGGGTCAAATTCTGCGGCGTTTCCACCGCGAATTGGACATACATGTCGCCCGACTGTTTCGACCGCAAGACGGGCATGCCCTTATGGGCGACGCGGACACGCCGGCCGGACTGGGTGCCCGCGGGCACTTTGACCGAGGTCTTGCCGCCCTCGATGGTGGGCACTTCGAATTCGCCGCCGAGCGCGGCGGTGACCATGGAAATCGGCACCCGGCAGTGCAGATCCGCGCCGTCGCGCTGGAAGAAGGCATGCGGGGCCAGCGACAGGAAGATGTAGAGATCGCCCGCCGGGCCGCCGCGCATGCCGGCCTCGCCCTCGCCGGCGAGACGGATGCGGGTGCCGTCCTCCACGCCCTTGGGGATGTTGACCGAGAGCGTGCGCTCCCTGGTCACCCGGCCGGTGCCCGAGCACGGCATGCAGGGATCGTCGATGACCTGTCCGCGACCTTGGCAGCCGGGGCAGGTGCGCTCCAGCGTGAAAAATCCTTGGGCATGGCGCACGCGGCCGGCGCCCCCGCACATCGGGCAGGTCTTCGGCTTCGAGCCGCCCTTGGCGCCCGTGCCCGAACAGGCTTCGCAGGCGACCGCCGTCGGAATCTGGATTTGCGCCGTCTTGCCGGCGAAGGCCTCCTCGAGCGTGATCTCCATATTGTAGCGCAGATCAGCGCCGCGCTCCCGGCCGGGACCGCGGCCGCGGCGGCCGGCCATGCCGAAGAGGTCGTCGAAAATGTCGGCGAAGGAAGAGGCGAAGTCGGCGCCGAAGCCCGCGCCCCCTGAGCCCATGCCCTGTTCGAAGGCCGCATGCCCGTAGCGGTCATAGGCCGCGCGCTTGTCCGGATCCTTGAGGATCTCGTAGGCCTCGTTGAGCTCCTTGAACTGGTGCTCGCTCGCCTTGTCGCCCTGATTGCGGTCGGGATGAAGCTTCATCGCCTTCTTGCGATAGGCGGTCTTGAGCTCGACCTCGGTGCAGGTGCGCGTGACTTCCAGGATTTCGTAATAGTCGCGCTTCGACATCAGGCCCGCCCCCATTCACGCGGCGCGGCCCCGTTCCGGGCGCGCACGCGCGCCCCGCGCGAGCGGGCGCGGACGGCGGTGAGAGGAAGCATGATCGCTGAAAGAAGCATGGCGATGCGGATCGTTCCCTCACCCGGCCTCGCGCCGCGTCACTGGATCACGATGATATTGGATCGCATCGATCCAGAATCATGAACGCGATCGATTCCGAAAAGTTAGAGCATGACGGCGTCCGAAAACCGCTTCGCGCTTTTCGGCATCATGCCCCGGCCGCCCTCTCCCCGCCCGGAGAGAGGGCCATGGCCCGCCGGCGCCGGTTAGCCCTGCTTCTTGTTCTTGTCGTCGTTGACCTCGGTGAACTCCGCGTCGACGACGTCGTCTTTCTTGGCCGAGGCATCGCCAGCATCCGCCTCCGCCTGGCTCGCCTTGTACATGGCTTCGCCGAGCTTCATCGAGGCTTGCGCGAGCGTATTGGTCTTGGCGCGGATCGCATCCGCGTCGTCGCCCTTGAGCGCCTCTTTCAGATCGCCGAGCGCGTCCTCGATCAGACGGCGATCGGCGTCGCCGATTTTCGAACCATGCTCGGCGAGCGCCTTCTCGGTCGAATGCACCAGCGCGTCGGCGTGGTTCTTGGCCTCCACCGCCTCCTTGCGCTTCTTGTCCTCGGCGGCGTGGCTTTCGGCGTCCTTGATCATCTTCTCGATGTCGGTTTCCGACAGGCCGCCAGAGGCCTGGATGCGGATCTGCTGCTCCTTGCCGGTGGCCTTGTCCTTGGCCGACACATTGACGATGCCGTTGGCGTCGATGTCGAAGGTGACCTCGATCTGCGGCATGCCGCGCGGGGCCGGCGGAATGCCCATCAGATCGAACTGACCGAGCATCTTGTTGTCGGCCGCCATCTCGCGCTCGCCCTGGAAGACGCGGATCGTGACCGCCTGCTGATTGTCCTCGGCGGTCGAGAACACCTGGCTCTTCTTGGTCGGGATCGTGGTGTTGCGGTCGATGATGCGGGTGAAGACGCCGCCGAGCGTTTCGATGCCGAGCGACAGGGGCGTCACGTCGAGGAGCAGTACGTCCTTGACGTCGCCCTGCAACACGCCGGCCTGCACCGCGGCGCCGATGGCGACCACTTCATCCGGGTTGACGCCCTTATGCGGCTCCTTGCCGAACAACTGCTTCACCACTTCCTGCACCTTCGGCATGCGCGACATGCCGCCGACGAGAACGACTTCGTTGATCTCGCCCGCCGAGATGCCGGCGTCCTTGAGCGCCTGGCGGCACGGCTCGACCGTCTTCTGCACCAGATCGTCGACAAGCGCCTCGAACTTGGCGCGCGTCAGCTTCATCGTCAGATGCTTCGGCCCGGAAGCGTCGGCGGTGATGAAGGGCAGGTTGATTTCGGTCTGCGTCGTCGAGGACAGCTCGATCTTGGCTTTTTCGGCGGCCTCCTTGAGGCGCTGCAGCGCGAGCTTGTCGCGGCGCAGGTCGATACCCTGCTCCTTCTGGAATTCGTCGGCGAGATAGCCGACCAGGCGCATGTCGAAATCCTCGCCGCCGAGGAAGGTGTCGCCATTGGTCGACTTGACCTCGAACACGCCGTCGCCGATTTCGAGAATGGAGATGTCGAAGGTGCCGCCGCCGAGGTCGTAGACCGCGATGGTGCCGGTCTTGGCCTTGTCCAGGCCATAGGCGAGCGCGGCCGCCGTCGGCTCGTTGATGATGCGCAGCACTTCAAGGCCCGCGATCTTGCCGGCGTCCTTGGTCGCCTGGCGCTGGGCGTCGTTGAAATAAGCGGGCACGGTGATAACGGCCTGCGTCACGGGCTGGCCGAGATGGGCCTCGGCCGTCTCCTTCATCTTCTGCAGGATGAAGGCGGAAATCTGGGAGGGCGAATAGGTCTTGCCGTCCGCCTCGAGCCAGGCGTCGCCATTGCCGGCGCGCACGATCTTGTAGGGGACGAGCTTCTTGTCCTTCTCCACCATCGGGTCGTCATAGCGCCGTCCGATCAGGCGCTTGACCGCGAAGAAGGTCTTTTCCGGATTGGTCACCGCCTGACGCTTGGCCGGCTGGCCGGTGAGCCGCTCGCCGTCATCGGCGAAAGCGACGATCGACGGCGTCGTGCGCATGCCTTCCGCGTTCTCGATCACCTTCGGCGTTTTTCCGTCCATCACGGCGACGCACGAATTCGTGGTGCCGAGATCGATTCCAATGACCTTTCCCATGATCGTCCACCTTTTCTCCGTGGCAGGCTGGTCGGACCTTGAAGCGTCCGTGCGGATGGCGCGGCCGATCGACCGCCGCCTTTTCGCTTTCCAGCCCCCAAATCATCCGCGCTTCGCGTCGCGAGGCGGTCGGGGGAGATATAAGGGGGCAAGCGCGCGCCGCAAGTCATTTGCGGTCATAATCACGGGCGAAAATTCCTTGGCCCTGTCGCCCCGGCGCGGAAACGGTTAATGGAAGGCGGGGCGCCGGCGGCAGGGTCGCGCGCCCGGGGCCGCCGGACCGCCGACGCGCCAATTCCAGGTGCCGCGATGTCCCGGTGCCGCCATTTTCCGGTACCAAGGAACATCGGCATGAATCCTCGCCCAACCATTCTCGCGATCCTCGTCGCGGTGCTGTTGACGGCCGCGCCGGCCGCGGCCGATCCGGCATTTCCACAGGGGTCGCGCATCGGGCTTGAACCGGCGCCGGGTCTTGCCTTCGCGAAGGGCTTTCAGGGGTTCGAAGATTCCACCGGCCGGGCCAAGGTCATCGTGGTGCAACTGCCGCCGGCTGCTTTCGGCGCGCTTGAAACCGCCGCGAAGGCCCGGATGAACGAGGTCGGCAAAGCCGGCGCCGGCAAAGCATCCGCCAAGACCGCGAATAGGACCAAGGGCAAGGCCGGAAAAAGCGAGACGCCGAACGCGCCGGAGGCGGTGACCACGCCCGCGGGCAAGGCCTATTTCAATCGGGAGCCGGCCGAGAGCACCGATCGCGGCAAGCGCTGGGCGCTCGTCGCCGACGCCGGGGAATTCACCGCCTATGTCATGGCCGAAATCGCGCCGGACGCGGAGAAGGATTTCCCCGAAGACGTCATCCGCAAAATGCTGACTTCGGTCTCGATCCGCGCCACGGTTCCGGTGGCCGAGCAGCTCGACCTGCTGCCGTTCCGACTCGGCGAACTTGCCGGGTTCAAGAACATCAAGAGCGTCATTCCGGGCTCGACGGTGGTCCTGTCCGACGGCGAGGACAATACCCCGGTCGAGGAGACGACCTATATGGTGATCTCGGTCGCCGCCGGAAACGCGCCGCCGCCCGAGGGCCGCGCCCGTTTCGCCGAACACCTGCTGACGACCATTCCCGGCCTGCGCAACACACAAATCACCACCTCCGAGCCGATCCGCATCGGCGGGGCTCCCGGCATCGAAACACGGATCGAAGCCGTCAGCGGCAAGGCGGACAAGGAGGTCGCGCTCATCCAATGGGTGCGTTTCGGCTCCGGCGCCTATTTGCGGATCGTCGCGGGCGCCGCGAAAGAACACTGGGCCGAGGCCTTTCCCCGCTTCCGCGCCGTGCGCGACCGCATCGAACCGCGCTGACGCGGCGGGCCGCGCGTTAGAGCATGATGCCGAAAAGCATGAAACGGTTTTCGGAAAACATCATGCGTAAACTCATTCGAATCGATCACCTTCATGATTTGGATCGTTTCGATCCAAAATCATCGCGATCTAATCGACGCGGGTGAAGTGGCGCTTGCTCAAATCGAGACCGGTCAGACGGCCGAGCTGGATGCCGAGGTAGTTGCGCAGCGCGCGACCTTTGAGCGGCGTGCGCGCGACCGGCGTGAAGTTCCGCTCGGACCGCGTCGCGATCCATTCCTTCATCACGGCGGGATGAGTGCCTTCGAACCGCTTCAGAAGCCGGATGTCGGGACAATAGATGGCTTCCGCCCGGATCTCGTCGATCGCCGCGGGCGCGTTATGGTCGATCTCCATGAGTTCCTTGCGCCGGACGGCATGAATCGCGGACGCGCGGCAGTGCCCGTAATGAAAGTAGCGCGCGCCGGCGGATGCCGCGCGCGGATAGCGGCCACGCTTCTTGTGGTCGAACACCAGAAAGTAAAGCGAATCCGTGGTCATCGCGCGCAGATCGTTGCGGATGACGCGCGCTTCCTGCTTGTACCAGACGTGGCCTTGCGCAAGCCATTCGGCGCTGCCGTAGAAGTGGAGAAAGTCGACATAGAGCGCCTCCACGCGCGGATCGGGCAGATGCCGCGCCATGCTTTCGCGAAGCGCGGGCAGGTCGTCCTCATGCAGGACCTCGTCGGCCTCGATATAGATCGCCCAGTCGCCCGTGCAGTTGAACTCGGCGATCATCTTCTGTTGCGCCAGCAGGAAGCCGAGCGCGGGAGCTTTCTCGTTCCATTCGGTGTCGATGATGCGAATCCGGGGATCGCCGATCGCGGCGATGTTTTCGCGCGTGCCGTCGTCGCAGCGGCCAACGACGACCACGAACTCGTCGACCAGCGGCAGCGCCGAGCGGATGCTCTCGACGACGGGATACCCATAGCGATGGGCATTGCGAACGAAGGTGAAGCCGCTGACGCGCATGAACGGGGTCCGCGAGCCCGAAAAACGACCGCGCCATGACGGCGGGTCCCGCGCCGGGGACCAAACCACGGGGCGGGCGGGCGCGTCAAATCGATCGCGCTAACCAGGGTCGAATGCCCCGGTCGCGAGCATGCGCCGCAAGCGATCGGGCGTTTCCTCGTCGGCGATCAGCGCCTCGAACGCCGCGCGGTGATCGCGCACATATTGGGGAAAGCTCGCGTCGATGGCGCGAAGACTGAGCGCCCGCTGCCCGTCGGGCATGACGGCGCGGCCATCGGCGATCTGGCGGGCGATTTCAGCAAGGCTCGCATAGGGCAAGGACGACAATTCACTGCCGAGGAAATCGCGCGCCTTGCGCATCACCGTCGCGGGGCCGCCGAGATAGCTGAAATGCCAGCCCGCGTCGGCCACGAGCACGCGCCGCATGGGTCTTCCCATCCGCCGCCACGTGTCGAAGCCGCGCGCGAGATCCCGCGGCCACCGCTCGCTCGGGCCGCGAACGCCGCGCAGCGCTCTAAATGAACGCAGATACTCGTGGCGCACCGCCCGTGGGCTCGAGCGCAGCCATGGCACCGCGCATTCCCAATTGAGGAAATAGTTGAAATGACGCAGTGAAAAACAGCCGATCTCGGCGCGCCGCGTCTCGCGCGCGGCGAACGCGCGCAACGCGGACGCCCGCACGATCTCGTCGACATCGCAGAGCAGGATCAGGTCGTCGGGCTCCGCGTCGGCGAGCCCCCTGGCCAGCGCCTCGCGCTGATGCCATTGCCGGGCCCAGCCGGGCTTCATGCCGGGGGGAAAATCGTCGACGACGATGTAGTCGATGCGATCGAGAAACGGCGCGAACCGATCGCGGTTAGCCGGAAAATTGAGCTTCTTCGGCTCGCCCGAGAAGCTCGTGGTGGCCTCCGCGATGACGAAGCGGTCGACGCAATCGGAAAGCTCGCGCAGGTGGATGTCGAGGAGATCGAGTTCGTCGTGGAAGGGAAAGCAGTCGAATATCCGCGCCATGGCTAGCTTTCCGCCGCCGCCGGTCCGCGCGCCGGGCGCGGCCGGAACAAGGCGCCGCGCGCGCGGCGCGCCTCACATGGTCTCGGTGCCGGAATCGGCCTGCTCGCCCGGTTTCGGCGCGGCCTTGGCGACCGCCACCAGCGCCGGCCGCAATACCCGTTCGCCGATCATGAATCCGGCCTGGATCACCTGCGCCACCGTTCCCGGCGCGACGGTTCCGTCCGGCACTTCGTACATGGCCTGATGCAGATTGGGATTGAACTTCTCGCCCTTGGGATCGAAGCGGCGCACGCCGTTCTTTTCGAGCGACTTGAGAAGCGCGCGCTCGGTGAGCTCGACGCCGTCGACGAGCGTCTTCAGGCCGCTGTCGCCCTCGCCCGCCGCCGCGGGCACGGCCTCCAGCGCGCGGCGGATGTTGTCGGCGATATCGAGCATGTCGCGCGCGAAAGCCGCGACGCCATAGGTTCGCGCGTCGGCGACCTCGCGCTCGGTGCGCTTGCGCAGGTTTTCCATTTCGGCCAGCGTGCGCAGCAGCCGATCCTTCATCTCGGTCGCTTCGAGCTGGGCGGCGGCGATCAAATCGCGCGGATCGATCGCAACCGGCTCCTCGGTCCCGGTCGCATCGCTCTCGGTGGGAGCGCTGCCGGCTTCAGTCTGACGCGTCTCCGTCATCAGGCGCAATCCATTTCATATTCGTTCGGGATGCCCGGCATATCGGGCCTTGGCGGCGAAAAATCAAGAATTATGGATCGCCCGGTCATAGCGTTCTTGCGCGCGCTCAACCTCGTCGATATGCGCCTCGGCCCACACGCGCAGCCCGTCGACGGTGGTCGCGAGCGTGTGACCGAGCGGGGTGATTGCGTATTCGACCGTCACCGGGACGGTGGCGAAGACGCGGCGGCTGACCAGCCCATCGCGCTCCAGGCGTTTCAGCGTCTGCGACAACATCTTCTGCGACACGCCCTCGATGCGTCGGCGCAGCTGATTGAACCGCACCGGCTCGTCGGCGACCAGGCTGAGCACGAGAACCGCCCATTTGTCGGCGATACGATCCAGTACCTTTCGGGTCGGGCAGTCGGATGCAAAGGCATTCGGGGCTTGCATGGGGTTTCGCCGCAGTGACCTGATGAGCTTTCGGTGCCTTCTTTACACCAGATAGCAAATTTGTACGGTTGGTAACTATTGTATACCACAAACCCGCTGCACGCCAGCCGAGGAGACCCGATGCACACCGCCCTGATCGGCGCGACCGGCAATGCCGGCTCGCGAATTCTGTCCGAACTGTCCCGGCGCGGCCACACCGTGACCGCGATCGTCCGCAACGCCAGCAAGGTTCCGTCGCTGCCGGGCGTTACCGCCAAGACGGGCGACGTATTCGATGTGGGGGGCCTTGCGGCGCTCCTTGCGGGCCATGATGCCGTGGTCAGCTCGGTTCATTTCACCGCCAGCGATCCAGAAAAGCTGATCGATGCCGTGCGCCGCGCCGGCGTGCGCCGTTATCTCGTTGTCGGCGGTGCTGGCAGCCTGGAAGTCGCGCCGGGCAAAAGGCTGGTCGACACCCCGGAATTTCCGGCGATCTACAAGGCCGAGGCGATGGCGGGCGCCGCATTCCTCGACCGCCTGCGCAAGGAAACGCAGATCGACTGGACCTTTCTGTCGCCGTCCGCGATGTTCGTTCCGGGCGAGCGCACCGGCAAATTCCGCCTCGGCGCCGACCAGCTGCTTGTCAACGACAAGGGCAGCAGCATCTCGTTCGAGGATTATGCGATCGCGATGGTCGACGAACTGGAAAAGCCGGCGCATTCGCGCCGGCGCTTCACCGTCGGCTATTGACAGCACGGCCGGCGGGCGGCCCTGGGGCGACGGCTCAGCCGCCGCCGATCAGCTTGGTCATGATCTTGGCGGTGTAATCGACCATCGGAATGACCCGCGCGTAATTGAGCCGCGTCGGCCCGATGACGCCGAGCACGCCGACGATATGCCCCGATCCGTCCGTATAGGGCGCGACGATAGTCGAGGAGCCGGACAGCGAAAACAGCTTGCTTTCCGATCCGATGAAAATGCGCACGCCGTCGCCGTTTTCGGCCCGGCCGAGCAGATCGATCACGCCGCGTTTGGTTTCCAGATCGTCGAACAGCGAGCGCACGCGTTCGAGATCCTTGAGCGCGTGGAGATCCTCGAGCAGGTTCGCGTGTCCGCGCACGATGAGGCGTCGATCCTCGCGCTCGCCGCCCGACCAGCTCGCCAGCCCGGTGGCGATCACCCGTTGCGTCAACGCGTCGAGCTCGGCGCGGTTGGCCGCGATCGCGGCCTCGATCTCGGCGCGCACTTCCGCGAGCGTCTTGCCGCGCACCCGCGCGTTGAGGAAGTTGGTGGCCTCCGCCATGATCGAGATCGGCACGCCCGGCGGCAGCGCGACGACCCGGTTCTCGACCTGACCGTCCTCGCCGACCATGATCACCAGCGCGCGGTTGGGATCGAGGCTGACGAACTCGATGTGCTTGAGGCAAACATTGGTCTTGGGCGTGAGCACGACGGCGGCCGCGCGCGTCAGGCCCGATAGGCGCGTGAGCGTGTCGTTGAGCGCGGCCTCGACCGATTGCGGCCGGTTGGCGGCGATCAGCTGCGCCTCGATCGAGCGGCGCTCCTGCTCGGTGAGGTCACCGACCTGCATGACCGAATCGACGAAAAAGCGCAGGCCGAGTTCGGTCGGCAGCCGGCCGGCCGAGGTGTGGGGCGCGTAGATCAGCCCGAGTTGCTCGAGATCGGACATCACGTTGCGCACCGAGGCCGGCGACAGCGGCATCGTGATCAGGCGCGAGATGTTGCGCGAGCCGACCGGCTCGCCGGTCGTCAGATAGGTTTCGACGATCTGGCGGAAGATTTCGCGCGAACGCTCGTTGAGCTGCGCCAGGCCCGACGCGGGCTCGCTTGTTCCGAACGAAAACTCGTCTTTCCGCGTCATCGGACCGCTCCCGAATTCGACAGAATTGGCCCAGCGACCGCCCGGTTTCAAGATGGTCGATGGCGGGGCAAGCGCCGCGCGCGCCCCGACGCGCTTGCCGGGCGTGCCCCGGACCCCTAAAAGCACCGTATCAGAACGTACCGATGGAGGATTACCGATGCGGCCGAGCCGCCGTGCGCCCGACGAATTGCGTCCCGTCTCGCTGGAGCGCGGGGTGGTCAAATATGCCGAGGGCTCTTGCCTGGTGAAATTCGGCGACACGCATGTGCTCGTCACGGCCACGCTCGAGGAGCGGCTGCCGCCCTGGCTCAAGGGACAGGGACGCGGCTGGGTCACGGCCGAATATGGCATGCTTCCGCGCGCCACGCTCGAACGCACGCGCCGGGAAGCCTCCACCGGCAAGCAGAACGGGCGTACCGTCGAAATCCAGCGCCTGATCGGCCGATCGCTGCGCTCCACCGTCAATCTGGAAGCGCTCGGCGAACGCCAGATCACCGTCGACTGCGACGTGCTGCAGGCCGATGGCGGCACGCGCACCGCCGCGATCACCGGAGCATGGGTGGCGCTCGCCGACTGCATCAACTGGATGAAGGCGCGCAACATGGCGCGCGGCGAAATCCTGCGCGATCACGTCGCGGCGATTTCCTGCGGCATCTGCAACGGCGCCCCGGTGCTCGATCTCGACTACGCCGAGGATTCGGACGCCGAGACCGACGCCAATTTCGTCATGACCGGCGACGGCCGTCTTATCGAGGTGCAGGGAACCGCCGAGCGCACGCCGTTTTCCGAGGAGGAATTCCTCGCGCTGCTCGCGCTCGCGCGCAGGGGCGTCGCCCGCCTTGTCGATCTGCAGAAAATGGCCGTGATGTAGGCGGCGCCTCGGCCAACGCGATTCCCCTTACGACAACGGCGAAGTCTCTCGGACGGTAGCGATGCATCGGCAGATCGGCGGCACCCTCGTCATCGCCACCCACAATCCCGGCAAGCTCCGCGAAATGCGCGAATTGCTGACCCCTCATGGCGTGCGCGTTACCTCCGCCGGCGAACTCGGCCTCGCCGAGCCGGAGGAGACCGGCGAGAGCTTTCGCGCCAACGCGCGCATCAAGGCGGAGGCCGCGGCGCGCGCCTCGGGTCTTCCCGCGCTGTCGGATGATTCCGGCCTCGTGGTCGAGGCGCTTTCAGGCCAGCCGGGCATCCAGTCGGCGCGCTGGGCGGGACCGGAGAAGGATTTCGCCGCCGCGATGGCGCGCATCGAACGCCTGCTCCAGGAGCGCGGCGCGACCGAACCGGCGCGACGACGCGCGCATTTCGTTTCCGCGTTGTGCGTCGCCTGGCCCGACGGCCATGTCGAGGAAGTCGAGGGCCGCGTCGACGGAACGCTCGTCTGGCCGCCGCGCGGGAGCCGGGGATTTGGCTACGATCCGGTCTTTCTGCCGGACGGCCATGAGCGTACCTTCGGCGAGATGGACAGCGAGGAAAAGCACGGACTGCCGCCGCGCGGCCTCGGCCTTTCCCATCGCGCCCGCGCCTTCCTGACGCTGTCGCGACATTGTCTCGGCGCGCCGCTTTCGGGGACCAATTCTCGTGACACGCAACAAAAGCGCGGGGACTGAGACGGACGCCTTCGGCCTTTATGTGCATTGGCCGTTCTGTCTGTCGAAATGTCCCTATTGCGACTTCAACAGTCACGTCCGCAAGGAAACGATCGACGAGGATCGCATCGCGCGGGCGATCGCGCGCGAGATCGAGACGATCGCGGCGCGTCTTCCCGGCCGGACGGTGAACACCATTTTTTTCGGCGGCGGCACGCCCTCGCTGATGCGGCCGGACGCGGTCGCGGCCATCCTCGAGGCGGCCGGTCGAAACTGGAAGCTCGCACCGGACGCCGAGATCACGCTCGAAGCCAACCCGGGCGCCGCCGACGCCTCCCGCTTTCGCGGCTATCGCGCCGCCGGCGTCAACCGCCTCTCGCTCGGCATTCAGTCGTTCAGCGACGCCTCGCTCCGCTTGCTCGGGCGCATCCACGACGCGGCGGAAGCGCGCGCCGCGCTCGCGCTCGCCCGCGCCACGTTCGATCACGTCTCGTTCGATCTCATCTACGCGCTGCCGGGCCAAACGCTCGCGGCCTGGAAGGACGAGCTTGGCCGCGCGCTCGCCGAGGCGGGCGAGCATCTCTCGCTCTATCAGCTCACCGTCGAGCCGCAAACGCCGTTCGCGGCGCTGCGCCAAGTCGGCCGGCTGACGACGCCGGACGAGGCCTCCGCGCGCGATCTCTACGACCTCACGCGCGATCTTTGCGCGGACGCGGGCCTGCCGGCCTATGAGATCTCGAACCACGCGCGGCCGGGCGCGGAGTGCCGGCACAATCTCGTCTATTGGCGCGGCCGCGAATATGCCGGCGTCGGTCCCGGCGCGCACGGCCGCCTCGACATCGGCGGCGATCGCCACGCGACCACGACCGAAAAACGTCCCGAACCTTGGCTGATGCGCGTGGAGGCCTTCGGCCAGGGCATCGTCACCGACGAGATCCTCAACCGGGAAGAGCGCGGCGACGAATTCCTGCTGATGGGACTACGTCTCGTGGAAGGCATCGACCCGGCGCGCTACGCCGCGCTCGCCGGTCGCCCGCTCGACCCGGACCGCATCCGCCGCCTGAGCGAGGAAGGCGCGATCGCGATCGATCCAGACGGACGCCTGCGCGTCACCCAAGCCGGTTTTCCCCTGCTCGACGCGGTGGTCGCCGATCTCGCGGCCTGACGCGCCTTCGCGGCGCGCCGGAAGGATCGGACGCGGGCGCTCCGCTCAGGTACCCGAGCCGGTAAAGCTCTTGGGCGCGGCCGAAATCACCTGTCCGCCGGACGCGCCGACCCGCATCACCGCGAGGCCGCGCTCGTTGGTGCCGTCGGAGCGGAAACGGAACAGGCCGTCGATGCCGGCAAATCCCGACGGATTGGTCAGGCTCTCGGACGCGAGCCGCTGTCCGCCTTGGGCCTTGACCAGCGCGGCGATGAGCGCGACGGCGTCATAGGCAAGCGTCGCCGTGCGCACGGGCGCCTGGCCGAAACGCGCGCGATAACGCCCCGAAAAGGCGCGGAAGCCGGCCGGGTCGGGGGCGGCGAACGCCCCGCCATGCAGCGCGGCCGTCGCGAAGACGCGGGGGTTATCCCATAGACCCGTCCCCAGAAGCTGCACGCCCTTGAGATTGGCCCCACTCGCGGTCAGCGCCTCGACCACCGAGGGCAGGACATCGCCGTCGTCGGCGAGAAACAGCGCGTCGGCGCCGGAAAGCGCCTGCGCCACGGAACGCGCCGGCACCTGCATCTGCGACCTGTCGGAACCGTATTTCTCCGCGACCACGACGCGGCCGCCGCGCCGCGCCACCGCCTGCTTGAAGGCGGCCTCGGCCACGCCGCCATAGGCGTTTTCGGGAAGGAACGCGGCGAAGGATCGTTTTCCAGCGCCGGCGGCATAATCCACGATCCGGTGTACGTCGGATTCGGGAAGGAACGAGAGAAGGTGGACGCCGCGACCCGCCACCGCGCTGTCGGTCGAGAACGCGATGATCGGAATGCCGCGGTTTCGCGCCAATTGCGCCGCAGCCGGTACCGAAAGCGCGAACAGCGGACCGAGAATGACCTCGACGCCTTCTTCGATCGCCTGTTGGGCGGCCTGCTGCGCGCCGGGCGCGGTACCGCCATCATCCTTGACGAGCAACTGGATGTTCGGATTCTGAAATTCCTCGAGCGCCATCTCGGCCGCGTTCTTCATCGACTGCGCGGCAAGTCCGGCATTGCCCGACGCCGACAAAGGCAAAATGAGCCCGACCTTGACCTGGCCAGTGCCGATCGCGGAGGGCTGCTGAGGCGGACCGGACGGCGTCTGCTGGCCCGAAAAGATGTCCGGCGAAAATCCCGTCGCGCATCCGGCGAGAACCGGCGCGCCGCCGATCATGACCAGCACCGCGCGCCGCGTCGGCCAAATGGGCGAAACGAGCAGATCGATCGGTCCTCGCATCGCCCCTGTCCTTTTCGCGATGGTCACGGCCACGCCACGCGAGCGTGCTTGAATGCGGATTTGGGCATATTGTCGACCATTGGTTAACCAATTCAAAAGGTTTTCGGGTCGGTGCCCGCCATGGCCACAACCGCTAGCGCGATTCGGCGCAGGGTACCGCGACGTCATCTGCCGCGGTGGCGCATGACGGGACCCCGCCGAGAGGCTAGATTGCGCCGATGCGTCGCCGTGCACCGTCCTCCGCCGAGCCATCCGAAGCCACGGAGCGGCAACGCGCCTATGTCATCGGAGCGGCCGAATTCACGGCGCCGCGCGCGCCCGCCGGTCTTCACATCGTGGCGACGCCCATCGGCAATCTCGGCGATATCACGCTGCGCGCGCTGGAGACGCTCGCCGGCGTCGACCTGATCGCTTGCGAGGACACCCGCATCACCACGCGTCTCCTGCAACGCCACGCCATCAAGACGCGGCTTGCCTCCTATCACGAGCACAACGCGGCGCGCGCCCGGCCGGCGCTGCTTGCCCGGCTCGCGGAAGGCGCGTCGGTGGCGCTCGTTTCCGACGCCGGCACGCCCCTGATTTCCGATCCCGGATTCAAGCTCGTGCGCGAGGCGGTCGCGGCCGGCCACCACGTTCACGCGGTACCGGGCCCCTCCTCGGTCCTGACCGCGCTCGGCGTCGCGGCGCTGCCGACCGATCGCTTTTTCTTCGAAGGCTTCCCGCCGGCGAAGCAGGGCGCGCGCCGCGCGCGGATCGCCGAACTCGGCCGGATCGACGCGACGCTCGTCCTGTTCGAGACTGGCGCGCGCATCGCCGCCGCGCTCGCCGACCTTGCCGATCTCCTTCCGGGCCGGGAGGCCGCGATCTGCCGCGAGCTCACCAAACTTCATGAAGAGGTTCGCCGCGGCGAACTCTCGTCATTGGCAAGCGAGGCCGACGCGCTGGAAAAGCGCGGCGAATTCGTGATCGTCATCGGCCCGCCGCGAGACGGCGCGGCCGCGCCGAGCGGCGAGGAGCTCGATCGCCTCCTGCGCGCGGAACTCAAGCAGCGAAGTCTCAAGGACGCCGTCACCCATGTCGTCGCCACCTCCGGCGCGCCGCGCCGCGCGGTCTATGCCCGCGCGCTCGAATTGATGAAGCGGACTGGTGAAGAGAGCTAGGCCGCCATCGCCGCCGCCCTCCCCCGACCGGATCGAGGCGCAGAAGACGGGCATTTCGGCCGAAAGCAAGGCCGCCGCCTACCTGATCGTGCGCGGCTATCGCATCCTGGCGCGGCGCGTTCGCACGCCCGTCGGCGAAATCGACATCGTCGCGCGCCGGCGCGGCACGCTTGTCTTCGTCGAGGTCAAGGCGCGCGAGAGGCTCGACGACGCGGCCTATGCGGTAACCCCGCGTCAGCGCCGGCGCATCGTCGCGGCCGCCGAGGCCTGGCTCGCGAGCCACGACGAATACGCCCGTCACGAAATTCGTTTCGACGCGATCCTGATCGCGCCGGGGTGCCTGCCACGCCATCTCACGGCGGCATTTGACGCCGACGGATAATTGCGGAAACTATCGCCGACTCGATTTTTCTTGGCGCGGTTCGTCTCGATCGTCCCGAACGAACCGCCGGAACCGGTTCCATGAATCTCAAGATCGCCGTCCAGATGGACCCTATCGACCGCATCAATATCGGCGGCGATTCGACCTTCGCGCTCCTGCTGGAAGCCCAGCGGCGCGGCCACGATATTTTCTATTACACGCCGGACCGGCTCGCGCTGCGCGGCGACAGATTGTTCGCCGCGGTCCAGACGCTTGAAGTGCGCGACCGGCAGGGCGACCACTTCACGCTCGGCGCGCCGGCCGCGCGCGAGCTCGCTGGCTTCGACGTGATCCTGCTGCGCCAGGACCCGCCCTTCGATCTCGCCTACATCACCACCACGCATCTGCTCGAACGCGTGCATCCCGGCACGCTCGTCGTCAACGATCCGGCGCATGTGCGCAACGCGCCGGAGAAGCTGTTCGTGATGGAATTCGCCGACCTGATGCCGCCGACGCTGGTCACGCGCGACCTCGACGCGATCAAGGCGTTTCGCGCCGAGCATGGCGACGTGGTGATGAAGCCGCTTTACGGCCATGGCGGCGCGGCGGTGTTTCGCGTCGCGCGCGAGGACCTCAATTTCGGTTCGCTCCACGATTTGTTCGCGACGACGTTTCGCGAGCCCTGGGTGGTGCAGCGATTCATTCCGGAGGTGAGGAACGGCGACAAGCGCATCGTCCTGGTCGACGGGGAGTTCGCCGGCGCGCTCAACCGCATTCCGGCCGCCGACGATCTGCGTTCCAATCTCGTGCGCGGCGGCTCGGCCGCGGCAACCGATCTGACCGCGCGCGAACGCGAAATCTGCGCCCGCCTCGGCCCCGCGCTGCGCGAGCGCGGCCTTATCTTCGCGGGCATCGACGTGATCGACGGGTACCTCACCGAAATCAACGTGACCTCGCCGACTGGCCTGCGCGCGATCCAGCGCCTCGGCGGGCCCGACATCGCCGCGCTGATCTGGGACCGGATCGAAGCGATGCGGGCGTAGCCGGACGGCACTCCCACCAGCCGCGGCCTCAATATGTTCCTGAAATGTTCTTGCGCGGACGCGCAACCTGCGCTAGCCTAGGTTGCATTGGGGGACACATGGTTCAGCGGGTCACAACGGTCGCGTTCGAGGGGATCGAAGCCCGCGCGGTAGACGTTCAGGTCCAAGTCGCGCCGGGGCTGCCCGCCTTCACGATCGTCGGCCTGCCCGACAAGGCCGTTTCCGAGGCCCGCGAAAGGGTCCGCGCGGCCCTGATCGCCTCGGGCCTTGCCCTGCCGGCCCGCCGCATCACCGTCAATCTCGCCCCCGCCGATCTGCCCAAGGAAGGCAGCCATTACGATCTGCCCATCGCGCTCGGCCTGATGGCGGCGATCGGAGCCATTCCGTCCGACGCGCTCGAGGGCAAGACCGTGCTCGGCGAGCTCGGCCTCGACGGCTCGATCGCGCCCGTGGCGGGCGTGCTGCCGGCCGCGATCAGCGCCAATTCCCGCGACGAGGGCCTGATCTGCCCGGCCGCCTGCGGCTCGGAGGCGGCCTGGGCGAGCCCCGACATCGACATCCTCAGCGCCGGCTCCCTTCTCCAGATCGCCAACCATTTCAAGGGTACGCAGGTGCTTTCGCGGCCCGAGCCGCGCATCCGCGAGAGCGACGGCGACCTGCTCGATCTGCGCGACATCAAGGGCCAGGAAAGCGCCAAGCGCGCGCTCGAAATCGCGGCCGCCGGCGGACACCATCTTCTCATGATCGGGCCGCCGGGGGCGGGCAAATCCATGCTCGCCGCGCGCCTGCCCTCCATCCTGCCGCCGCTCGCACCGGCTGAATTGCTGCAAGTCTCGATGATCGCCTCGGTCGCCGGCGAAATCGACGACGGCGCGCTGACCAACAGGCGCCCGTTCCGCGCGCCGCATCACTCCGCCAGCATGGCCGCGCTCACCGGCGGCGGGCTGCGCGCCAAGCCGGGCGAGATTTCGCTCGCCCATAACGGCGTGCTGTTCCTCGACGAGTTTCCCGAATTCGATCCGCGCGTGCTCGATTCTCTGCGCCAGCCGCTCGAGACCGGCGAGATCGCGATCTCGCGCGCCAATCACCGCGTCACCTATCCGGCCCGTTTCATGCTGGTGGCGGCGATGAATCCCTGCCGTTGCGGCCACGCCGACGAACCCGGTTATGCCTGCAAGCGCGGCCCGATCGGAAAATGCGTCGCCGACTATCAGGGGCGCATCTCCGGTCCGCTGATCGATCGCATCGACATCCGCATCGAGGTTCCCGCCGTCACCGCCGCCGACATGATCCTGCCGCCGCCGACGGAAGGATCGGCCGAGGTCGCGCTTCGCGTGGCGCGCGCCCGCGCCCGGCAGACCGATCGCTACCGCGCGCTCGGCCTTGCCCAGGTGCGTTGCAATGCCGAGGCGCCCGCCGCCGCGATCGAGGAAATCGCCCGGCCGGACAAGACCGGGCACGCGCTTTTGCGCGAGGCGATCGAGGTGATGCGCCTATCGGCGCGGGGCTATCACCGCGTTTTGCGCGTGGCGCGCACGATTGCCGATCTCGACAATGCCGAGGCCATCGGCCGCGTTCATCTCGCCGAGGCACTGTCCTACCGGGCGCTCGCCGAGGAAACCCGTCGCGCCGCATGACGGCGCGCTCGGCGCGCGAAGACACCATGCCTCGGACGCAAGGCATCGGTTAGACGACGCAGGGCCGCCGGCGATCCCGCGCGCGGTCCCGCGACGCGCGCCGACTCGACGCGCGGCCGATATTCCGCGCGCCGCTCACATTCTGCCTGCTCACGTCTCGTCCGCCCACATCCTGCCCGTCCCTTTCTTGCCCGCCCAGCTTGCCAGCGCGCGCGTCAACCCGGCGGTAACCCTTCTTCTTTACGCTTTGCCCACCATGAGGGCGCGTTGAAGCAATTCCCGCGAAGGTGCGGACCACTTTCGCGGTCGGGTCTTGCTCAAGGCCTGGAAGCTGGAGCGGTTCGTTTCGACGAGATGACTCCATCTCGCCGAGAAATGCTCTTGGCGCCCGTATCGAACGGTGAAGCCATGTTGCGTAAGCGTATCCTCGTCATCGCCATTCCCGTCATCGCGATCGCGGCCTGGTCCCAGGTCGCCGCCATCGAGGCCAGCGCCCCATGCGTTGCTTCGGTCACCGGCACCGTCCGGCCGGCCTCCGCGTTGGCATGGAGTTCCGATTACAGAATCGCCTTCACCGAGGACGCGAGCGCGGCCGCGATCCGCGTCAAATTCGTCGATGACGCGGTCTCGGCCGATTTCCTCCTCGCCGACGACGCAGCCGAGGCCGAGGCGAGCGCCTGCGGTCCGGCCGAAACCGCACGTTCGGTGAAGATCGTGGAGACGCCCGAGCCCGGCGACCCGGTGATCTTCCTCACCGAAAGCGAGGACGCCGATCTGCGCATCTACGCCGACTCGCGCCGGATCCCGCCGAGGCTGGCGGCCGCGATGTTCGTGGCGGCCTCGCGCGACCGCGTGCGCCTCGCCGCCGCGCCGAGCCGGCCGCGTTAACGCGGCCTCAACCCTGTTCGCCGGGGCGGGCGCGACCGCGACCAAGGCGAAATCTCTTCTCAACCGCCATTTGCCACATTCGCCCACGCGATTTGCGCGCGACCCCGGGAGCCACGTCGATGTCTCGTCTCATTCGCACGCGCGTTCGGGCGCACCGGTTCGCTCGGCGGCACCCGCGCTTGCTGGCTCTGGCGCGCGCGAGCTCGATCTTTGCCGCCGCCTTCGGCGCCGCGCTCGGCTTTCTCAGCGGCGCGGGCACCGAGATCACCGGCTACGATCCGCACAGCTTCGCCGTCGGCATCAGCTTCCTGTTCGCGCTCGCCTGCATGGCGATCGCGATGCTCGCCATGCGCGTCCGCAAGCTCAACGCGGCGTTCCGCCGCCTCGCGCGCCGGAACGAGGCGCTCGCCGACCGCAATTGGGAGCTCACCGAGGCCGAGGAGCGCGCCCGCTCCATCATCGAATCGCAGGGCGACCTGATCGTTCGCCGCGACGCCGAGGGCCGCATCACCTTCGTCAACGACGCCTATTGCGAACTGACGCGCATGCCGCGCCACCTCCTGCTCGGCACCGATTTCGTTCCTCCCGCGCGCGCGGTGGGAGACGTCGGCGTCCTGATCGACGGCACCCGCGTGCATGACGAGGAGATCGCCGGCCCGCTCGGACCGCGCTGGATCGCCTGGCGCGAAAGCTGGGTCCGCGTCGACGCCGACCTTCCGGCCGAACTGCAATGCGTCGGCCGCGACGTGACCGACCGCACCGAAGGCGAACGGGCGCTCGCCGAGGCGCGCGACCAGGCCAACGCCGCCAACCGCGCCAAGTCGCGCTTCCTCGCCATGGTCTCGCACGAAATCCGCACGCCGCTGAACGGCATTCTCGGCATGGCGAGCCTTCTGCTCGACACGCGGCTTTCGCCCGAACAGACGACCTACGCCAAGGCGGTGATGAGTTCCGGCGACGCGCTGCTGGCGCTGATCGAGGAAATTCTCGATTTCTCAAAGATCGAGGCCGGCAAGCTCGACCTCGAGGCGCGGCCTTTCGCGCTCGCGCCGATGGTGGAGGAGATCACCGAGCTGCTCGCCCCGCGCGCGCAGGCCAAGAACCTCGAAATCGCCTGCCATATCGACGAGCGCGTGCCCGCGCGGGTGATCGGCGACGCGGCGCGGCTGCGCCAGATCCTGCTCAACCTCGCCGGCAACGCGGTCAAGTTCACCGAGACCGGCGGCGTCGCCATCTTGGTCGAACCCGGCATCTGGCCGAACGAAGTCGCCTTCCTCGTTCGCGACACCGGCATCGGCATCGCGCCGGAATTCCACGAACGGATTTTCGCCGAATTCGAGCAGGCCGATGTCGGCACCGCGCGCCATCACGCCGGCACGGGACTCGGGCTGAGCATCAGCAAACGCATCGTCGAGCGCATGGGCGGACGCATTTCGGTCGAAAGCGCGGAAGGCGCCGGCGCGACGTTCCAGGTCAGCCTGCCGCTGCCCGCCACCGAAAGCGGAGGCGAGGAGCCGACAATGGAGGCGCCCGATCTCACCGGCCAGTCGATCATGATCGTGGCGCCGCGCACGGTCGCCGCCGCGTTGATCGCGCGCCGCCTCGAACGCTGGGGCGCGAGCACCTGCACGGTCACCGACGCCGATGTCGCCGCCGCGCTCATTCCCGAGCGGAGCTGGCTCGCCGTTCTCATCGATCTCGATATCGGCGCGGAGGCGAGCGAGGGATTGGCGATGCTTGCCCGCCGCCATGCCGCGCGCCGGCTCATCCTGCTGACGCCCGCGAACCGCCACGAGGCCCGCGACCTCAAGGAGAAGGGTTTCACCGGCTATCTCATCAAGCCGTTGCGGGCGGCCTCGCTCGCCGCGCGTCTGGCCGCGCCGGTCGAGACTTTTTCCGCCGACGAATCCGCGCCTGAAAGCAATCCGGGCGCTTCCGCCGCGCCGGCGGCGACCGGCCTGTCGGTCCTGGTCGCCGAGGACAACGAGATCAACGCCCTGTTCGTGCGCGCGCTGCTGACGCGGCTCGGCCATCGCCCGGTCGTGACCACCAGCGGGGAGGCCGCGCTTGAGAGCTGGCTTGCCGCGCGCGCGGCCGGCGCTCCTTACGATCTCGTCCTCATGGACGTGCAAATGCCCGGCCTCGACGGCATCGAGACCACGCGGCGCATCCGCGCGATCGAAAAGGAAAGCGCGGGCGCGCGCGCGCCGATCCTCGCGCTGACCGCCAACACGTTCAGCGAGGATCGCGAGGCCTGCATCGCCGCCGGCATGGATGATTTTCTGACCAAGCCGCTCGACCGCGAGCGCCTGGAAGAGGCGCTGGCGCGCCAGGCGGCCGCCGCGCATCTGGCGGCGTGATCGCCGTTTCCTACAGCCGCCGCAACGCCACCGATTGCACGACGTGATCGGGACCCTTCGCGAGGATCAGCGTCGCGCGCGGCCTGGTCGGCTGCACGTTCTCGCGCAGATTGGGAAGATTGATCCGGTTCCAGATCGACAACGCCGTCTCGGTCGCCTGCGTATCGGAGAGCGTCGAATAGCGGTTGAAATAGGAACGCGGATCGGCGAACGCGGTCTTGCGCAGGGCGAGGAACCGGTCGACATACCATTGCCGTAGCACCGCCTCGTCGGCGTCGAGATAGACCGAGAAATCGAAGAAGTCCGAAACGAACGGAACCGCCTTGCCATCCTTTGGCAGCCGGCCGGTCTGCAGCACGTTCAGACCCTCGACGATGAGAATGTCGGGACGATCGATCTCGACGAACTGGTCGGGGACGATGTCGTAGGTCAGGTGCGAATAGATCGGCGCGCGCACCCGGCGCCTGCCGGCCTTGATGTCGGAAAGAAACCGCAGCAGCGCGGGCAGATCGTAGCTTTCGGGAAACCCCTTCTTCTCCATCAGCTCTTCACGCGACAGCACCGCGTTCGGAAACAGGAAGCCGTCGGTCGTGACCAGATCGACCTTGGGCACGTTCGACCAGCGGCCGAGCAGCGCCCGCAGCACGCGCGCGGTGGTCGACTTGCCCACCGCCACCGAGCCGGCGACGCCGATGATGTAGGGCACCTTGACGTCGACGGTGCCGAGAAAGCGCTGACCGGCGCGGAACAGCTTCTGCGTCGCGCCGACATAAAGCGACAGCAGCCGCGACAACGGCAGATAGATTTCCTCCACCTCCCTGATGTCGAGCCGGTCGTGCATCGAATGCAGCGCCTCGACTTCCGCCGCCGCCAACGTCATCGGCGTGTCGTCGCGCAACGCCGCCCATTCAGCGCGGGTGAAGCGACGGTGCGGCGTAACTTGATCGTCGACCCGTGTGTCCATGATCAGGCCTTGTCGAGGAACTTTCTGGCGAATGCCCGCATGATCAACGACCGCGCGCGGCCTTTTCGTCGAGGCCCGACACGCCCGCCCGCGCGGCGAGAACAGCCTCGACCGTTTCAAGCGAGATCCCGCGCGCGTGCAGCAAGACGAGCAGATGGTAGAGAAGATCGGCGCTTTCCGCGGCGAGCTGGGCGCCGTCGCCCTCGACGGCGGCGATTACCGTTTCAATCGCCTCCTCGCCGAGCTTGCGCGCGCAATGGGCCGGGCCCCGGTCGAGGAGCTGGCGCGTATAGGAGCCCTCGCCGCCGGCATTGGCGCGCGCCTTGATCGTCGCCGCGAGATCGTGAAGGACGGAACCAGTCATGACGCGATTCCTATCATTTCCTCGGGGCCGCGGGGAGCGCAATCTGGGCTCGAAACCGGCACGGCGCCACCCTCACGGATCGAGCCGCATCGGCAAGCCCGCGCGCGCCATGTGTTCCTTGGCCGCGCGGATGCTGTGTTCGCCGAAATGAAAGATCGAGGCGGCCAGGACCGCCGTGGCGTGGCCGTCGCGCACGCCCTCGACCAGATGATCGAGCGTGCCGACGCCGCCGGAGGCGATCACCGGCACCGGCACCGCGTCGGCGATGGCGCGCGTCAGGGCGATGTCGAAGCCCTGCCGGGTGCCGTCGCGGTCCATCGAGGTGAGCAGGATTTCGCCGGCGCCGAGCGAGACGACTTCGCGCGCGTAGTCGACGGCGTCGATGCCGGTCGGCTTGCGCCCGCCATGGGTGAAGATTTCCCAGCGCTCGCCGCCGGCCGGCCGCGCCACGCGCTTGGCGTCGATCGCCACGACGATGCACTGGTCGCCGAATTTCTCGGCCGCTTCCTTGACGAATTCGCGCCGGTGCACGGCGGCCGTGTTGATCGAGACCTTGTCGGCGCCCGATTGCAACAGCGTGCGGATGTCGTCGATGGTGCGCACGCCGCCGCCGACCGTCAGCGGCATGAAGCAGGCTTCCGCCGTGCGCCTGACCACGTCGAGGATGATGCCGCGGTTCTCGTGGCTGGCGGTGATGTCGAGAAAGGTCAATTCGTCGGCGCCGGCCGCGTCATAGGCGATGGCCGCCTCGACCGGATCGCCGGCGTCGCGCAGATTGACGAAATTGATGCCCTTGACGACGCGGCCGTCCTTCACATCGAGGCAGGGGATGACGCGAACCTTGAACATGATATGCCGCCTCAAGCCGCCGCGCGCGCGGCGCGGATGAGCCGCAACGCCTCGGCCGGATCCACCCGTCCGTCGTAGAGCGCGCGCCCGGCGATGGCGCCTTCGAGTTTTCGCGCGCGCGGCGTCAGCAACGCCTTGATGTCGTCGATCGAGGCAAGCCCGCCCGAGGCGATCACCGGAATCGAGATCGCCTCGGCGAGCGCGATGGTGGCGTCGAGATCGAGGCCCTGGAGCATGCCGTCGCGGGCAATGTCGGTGTAGATGATGGCCGCGACGCCGGCGTCCTCGAAGCGGCGCGCGATTTCGAGCGCCGTCACCGTGGAGGTCTCCGCCCAACCTTCGACGGCGACCAGGCCGTCGCGCGCGTCGAGGCCGACAGCGACACGGCCGGCAAACGCGCGCGCCGCCTCGCGCACCAATCCGGGATCGCGCACCGCCGCGGTGCCGATGATGACCCGGGCGATGCCCTTGGCAAGCCACGCTTCGATCGTGGCGAGATCGCGGATGCCGCCGCCGAGCTGCGCCGGCATCTTCACCTCGGCGAGCACGCGCTCGACCGCGTTCGCGTTCATCGGCTTGCCGGCGAAGGCGCCGTCGAGGTCCACCATATGGAGATATTCGAAGCCCTGGGCCTCGAACGCGGCCGCCTGCGCGGCCGGATCGGTGTTGAACACGGTCGCGCGCGCCATGTCGCCCTGCCGCAGGCGCACGCATTGTCCATTCTTGAGATCGATGGCGGGAAACAGAATCACGGCGACCACTTCAGGAAATTGGCGATCAGGGAAAGCCCGAAGCGCTGGCTCTTTTCGGGATGGAACTGCGTGCCGATGGCGGTGTCGCGCGCGACGATCGCCGTGACCGCGCCGCCATATTGGGCGCGCGCGACGACATCGGCCTCGTTCCTGGCTTGGAGGTGATAGGAGTGCACGAAATAGGCGTGACGCCCGGCCGGCCCGAGCGGCAGGCCGGCGAGCACCGGATGTTCTGTCACGACGTCGAGCGTGTTCCAGCCCATATGCGGAATTTTCAGGTTCTCGTCGTCGGGCGCGATCTTGACGACCTCGCCCGCGATCCAGCCGAGCCCATCGGTCACGGCATATTCGCGCCCGCGCTCGGCCATCAATTGCATGCCGACGCAGATGCCGAAAAACGGCCGCGCCTTGACGCGCACCACCTCGTTGAGCGCCTCGATCATGCCGTCGAGCATGTCGAGCCCCTTGCGGCAATCGGCGAAGGCGCCGACGCCGGGCAGCACGACGCGGTCGGCGCGAAAGGCGACTTCCGGATCGCGCGTCACCGCGACGGGCTCGGGATGGCCGATCTCGCGCGCGGCGCGCTCGAAGGCCTTGGCCGCCGAATGCAGATTGCCCGAACCGTAATCGATGATCGCGACCGTCACCGCCGCGCCTCCGGCTCGGGAAAGAGACCGATGACGCCGAGGCCGGCCCCGTTCGCCGGAACGTGATCGGGCGCGGCCGCGCGCGCGCCGCCCGTTCCTTTCACCCAGGAATCGAAGAAACGCCGCTCGGCCGCCTCGAGATCGGGGGCGTTGACGACGCCGAGCTCGCGCCAGCCGCGACGCGCGAGGGCGCGGCGGCGCAACGTGCCGCCTTCAAGCGCGACGAGCAGGGAAAGGCCGAGGAAGGCAACGGCCGGCGGCCAGCCGGAGATGCCCGTCGCCGCGATCGCGACGGACAGGATCAGCGCGCCAGCGACATAGCCCCCAAGCGCGAGCCAAAGGCGATGCGCGGCGAGCCAGAAGGGCGCGAAAAACAGCGCCCAGCCATGAAAGCCGTCGCGCACGAAGACGAAGCTATCCGCGCGACGGGCGCTGGTCTCGCGGATCGAGCTATTCGTCGGGGCGCTTGAAATGGCGCCCGTGATGGCGGGCGCGTGAACGGTGTAGACAGGCATGGATACTCAAACTCCGCCATCGGCGCGACGGGCGCGAAGGCCCTCCGCGTCAGCCGCCCAATTGCCCCTTGGTGGAAGGCACCTCTCCGGCCGCGCGCGGATCGACGGCGACCGCGGCCCGCAGCGCGCGCGCCAGACCTTTGAAGCAGGATTCGGAGATATGGTGGTTGTTGGTGCCGTACAGCGTCTCCACATGCAGCGTCACCCCGGCATTGAGGGTGAAGGCGTGGAACCACTCGCGCACGAGGTCGGTGTCGAACTCGCCGATCTTGTCGCGCGAGAACTCCGCCTTGAACACCAGCACCGGCCGCCCTGAAATATCGATCGCCACGCGCGTCAGCGTCTCGTCCATCGGCAGATGCAGGCTCGCATAGCGGGTGATTCCGGCCATGTCGCCGAGCGCCTGCTTGACCGCCTGGCCGAGGGCGATGCCGACATCCTCCGTGGTGTGATGATAGTCGACATGCAGGTCGCCCACGGCCCTGATCCGCATGTCGATGCGCGAATGGCGCGCGAGCAGGTCGAGCATGTGGTCGAGGAAACCGATTCCGGTCGCGATTTCGCGCGCGCCGGTGCCGTCGAGATCGATCGTCACCTCGATCTCGGTTTCCTTGGTCTTGCGCCTGATGGTCGCCTTGCGCATGGTGCCGGTTCCTGGGTCCGTCGGTTTTCGGACATGCCGGTTCTTCGGACGAGAACCTCGCGGTCGCGAAAATCGCGCCCTTTTAACAGGCCGGCCGGGCTTTCGCCACTGGCGCATCGGGATATGGTCAAGGGACTGGCTCGGGCATTTCCAGCCCATTTCGATTGAACGGCGACCCGGCGATGCATGGAGGATTTCACGGCGAGACGAAATCGTCTCGCCGAAATGAAATGCTCCAAATTCAAGGCCTTGAGCAAATCCCATTCGCAAAAGTGGTTTCCACTTTTGCGGGATTTGCTCTAGATCAGGTCGATCACGAGCAACTGGACCAAATTCATGAGTTCGCGCCCGGAACAGCCGCAATGGCACGGCACCACGATCCTGACCGTCCGTAAGGGCGGCAAGGTGGTCATCGGCGGGGACGGCCAGGTCTCGATCGGCCAGACCGTCATCAAGTCGAATGCCCGCAAGGTCCGTCAGCTCGGCAAGGGCGGCGTCATCGGCGGCTTCGCCGGGGCGACGGCGGATGCCTTCACCCTGTTCGAGCGGCTGGAGGCCAAGCTCGAGCAATATCCGGGCCAGCTCACCCGCGCCGCCGTCGAGCTCGCCAAGGACTGGCGCACCGACCGCTATCTGCGCCGGCTCGAGGCGATGATGATCGTCGCCGACCTGCAGGTCTCGCTGGTCCTCACCGGAACGGGCGACGTGCTCGAGCCGGAGGGCGGCGTCATGGCGATCGGCTCGGGCGGCAATTACGCGCTCGCCGCCGCGCGGGCGCTTGTCGATACCGACAAGGACGCGGAGGCGATCGTGCGCCGCGCGCTCGACATCGCCGCCGATATCTGCGTCTTCACCAATCGCAATGTGACGTTGGAAGTCCTTTCCGACGATGACCGTGGACCGCGATGACCGACTTTTCTCCCCGCGAAATCGTCTCCGAACTCGACCGCTACATCGTCGGCCAGCACGAGGCCAAGCGCGCGGTCGCGATCGCGCTGCGCAACCGATGGCGCCGGCTTCAGCTCGACGAGCGGATGCGCGAGGAGGTGCTGCCGAAGAACATCCTGATGATCGGGCCGACCGGAGTGGGCAAGACCGAGATCGCGCGGCGCCTGGCGCGGCTCGCGGGCGCGCCGTTCATCAAGATCGAGGCGACGAAATTCACCGAGGTCGGCTATGTCGGACGCGACGTCGAGCAGATCGTGCGCGATCTCGTCGAGGTCGCGATCGGCCAGATCCGCGACAAGAAGCGCAAGGAAGTCAACGCCCGCGCCCAGCTCGCGGCCGAGGAACGCGTGTTGACCGCGCTGGTCGGCGCCAATGCGAGCCCGACGACGCGCGAGACCTTTCGCCGCCGCCTGCGGGCGGGCGAGCTCAACGACAAGGAAATCGAGATCGAGGTGCAATCTTCTTCCGGCATGCCGATGTTCGAGATCCCCGGCATGCCCGGCGCGCAGATGGGCGCGGTCTCGCTCGGCGACATCTTCTCCAAGTTCGGCGGGCGCACCAAGACGCGCCGCACCACCGTCGCCGATTCTCATGAATTCCTGATCAACGAGGAATCCGACAAGCTGCTCGACGACGACCAGCTCGTGCAGGAAGCGATCGGCGCGGTGGAAAACAACGGCATCGTCTTTCTCGACGAGATCGACAAGATCTGCGCGGCCGAGAGCCGCCATGGCGCCGACGTGTCGCGCGAGGGCGTCCAGCGCGACCTGTTGCCGCTGATCGAGGGCACCAACGTTTCGACCAAGCACGGCACGGTGAAGACGGACCACATTCTGTTCATCGCCTCCGGCGCCTTTCACATCGCCAAGCCGTCGGATCTGCTGCCCGAGCTGCAGGGCCGCCTGCCGATCCGCGTCGAGCTGAAGGCGCTGACCGGCGAGGATTTCCGCCGCATCCTCACCGAGCCGGAGGCGTCCCTGATCAAGCAATATGTGGCGCTGATGGGAACCGAGGGCGTGAGCCTCGATTTCCGTCCGGACGGAATCGATGCCATCGCCGCGATCGCGGTGGCGGTGAACGCGGCGGTGGAGAATATCGGCGCGCGGCGGCTGCAGACCGTGATGGAGCGCGTGCTCGACGAAATTTCGTTCGCCGCGGGCGACGCCAGCGGCAAGGCGGTCGAGATCGACGCGGCCTATGTCAACACCCGCGTCGGCGATCTCGCCAAGAACGCGGACCTGAGTCGTTTCATTCTCTGATCGCTTTTTCCGGTCATTCCCCGCCGCGCGAGCGCCTTACCCGCACGTAAAGCGCGCCGTCGCCGCCATGGCCGACATGAGCGCGGTCGAAGCCGACGACCATGGCGCGAAATTCCGCCGAGGCGAGCCAGTGCGGAACCTGCCGCCACAGCACGCCGCGTTCGGTTTCCGGCGCCGCGCGCGCGCCCTTGCCGGTGATGACGAGGACGACCCCGCCGCCGTCGCCGAAGACACGATGAATGAAGCGATGCAGCGCGCGATGGGCCTGGCTCTGCGTCATGCCATGCAGGTCGATCGAGGCGCCGATGGCGTCGCGGCCGCGCGCGATCTTGGCCTTGTCCCTCCGGCTCAATGGCGCGGGCTCGCGCGCCGGCACGGGGGGCGACGGCTTTCGCGTGGCGGCGGCGGCGCTTGGCGGCGCGTCGGCCTTTTTTCCGTGAGAGAGCGCGCGCCCAGGGCGATCGGCCTCACGCGGCGGCGGCCGCGCATCCCGCGTCGAGGCGGGCTCGTCCGCACCATGATGGCCGCGTGTTGCCTTGCCCTTGAGTGGATGGGCCGACTTCGCGACGCTTTCCCACAGGCGTCGTTCGTCCTCGGTCAGCGCGCGACGACGGCGCGAGGGCGCTGGCGGCGGCTTTTTCATTTGGAGCGGCTCTTGCCTTGGCTCTCGGCCGCCGCGAGCAGCTTGGCGATCCTGGCCGAGGGTCGCGCGACGGGAAGCGGCGCCCGCGCCGCGGCGGCCGATGGGTCGAGCGCGGTCGGCAGCAGCAGCACAAAACGCGCGGGATGGCGCAGCCGGCCGGAAATCCTTCCCGCCTCCGCGCCCGCCCCGAAATAGATGTCGGCGCGCGCCGGCCCCACGATCGCCGATCCCGTATCCTGCGCGATCATCAGCCGCTGAAAGGTCGAATTCGGTTGAGCGCTCTCGATCGGCAAGCGGCCGTCGACGAAAAACGGCGTGCCGTAGACATGGAGCGCCTTGTCGATCGCGATCGAGCGTCCGGCCTTGAGCGCGACCCCTTGCGCGCCGCGCGGCTCGTCTTGATCGGACAGCGCGACCTCCCGGAAAAACACATAGGACTTGTTCTGCCGGCGGAGCTCGGTCTCCTTGTCGGGATTTTCGGCGAGCCATTGTCGGATGCGCTGCATCGACATTTCCTCGCGCGGGATGATCCCCCGGTCGATCAGCACGCGGCCGACGGGCGTATAGGGATGGCCGTTATGGGCGTCGTAATTGATGCGCAGCGTCGTGCCGTCCTCGAGGCGGACGCGCGCGGAGCCCTGGATCTGCATGAACAGCAGATCGGTCTGGCTCTTGACCCAGCAGATCTCAAGCTTGCGCCCGGCGAGCGCGCCTTCCTCGATCTCGCCGCGCTCGTAATAGGGAACGAGTTTGCGCCGCCCAATCTTGCGAAAGACCTGGCCGCGATTGGGCAGATTCTCCGAGGATTGGCGGAAGCCCCGCACGAACAGGTTCGAGGGCTTGCGATAGACCGGCACGCTGAAGACATCACTCCGCGCGCGCGAGCCGTCCACGATCGGCTCGAAATAGCCGGTGACGAAGCCCTCCGCCTCGCCGAGTTTCGACAGCCGCAACGGCACGAAGTGGCGCTCGAAAAAGCGGCGGGCATCGTCGGCGTCGCCGACATGGGCGGCGCGCGCGGCAAGACATGGCGCGCGCAGCGAATCCTTCAGCGGCTTATCGGCGTTGGCGCTTTTTCCCTGCGCGACCACCGCCCGGCAGCTCGTCCGGAACGCGCGGAAGGCCTCGAGCTGGTCGTCGTTCGCCCAGCCATCGACGGCGCGCCACTCGAGCGGCTGGTATTGCGCGTTCGGAAATTCGAAGACCGCGAAATCGCGTCCACGCGCCCCGGCCGGATTTGGCGCGAACAAATCAAGCGCGATGACGACGCCGGCGGCGATGGCCGAGGCGCGCCGACATCGATCGCCGGGGCGCTTGCCGGAATTATTGGCCGGATTCGGTCGCGACCAGCTTCCAGTTCGGATCGCGCGAGGAGACATCTCGGGCAAATGTCCAAACATCGGTCACATCCGTTACCTGGTCCGCGTTGCCGTCGACCGCGTTGCCGGATTTGTCGCGCGTGACGGAGACGATCTGCGAGACGAAGCGCAGCGTGAGCTGCGCCATGCGGCCCCTCATCTCCGCGCTTTCGGCGACGGCCTTGTCGATCGAGACGAAGCGCGTCTCCATCGTCTCGCCGCGCGATTCCCGCTCGCGCAGGGCTTCGTCGAAACCCTCATACACTTCCGTCGACAACAGGTCTTTCAAGGTGCGCCGGTCGCCATGGGCGAAGGCGAGCACGATCATCTCATAGGCGCCGCGCGCGCCGGCGATGAAATGCCGCATGTCAAATCCGGGCGACTGCGCGGCGATGGCGTCGAGGCCCTTGGCCAGCGGCGAATCGGCGTCGGCTATTCCCTTCCAGCGATCGAGCGCCGCGGCTCCATCCGCGGGCGAAGCGGACGCGGGCGGCTCGTCCCGGCCCGGCAGCGGCACCACATTGCCCTTGCCGAGGACGTTGGCATCCTTCGACGGCGCGACATCGTAGGGCGAGCGCTCGTCGCCCGTGCGCTGGCCGAGCACGCTGCGCAGCCGCAGGAAGATGAACACGGCAAGCGCCAGAAAGATGATGGTGTAGATGTCAAACACTGTTGGCTCGTCCTCTGGCTCGATCGACCGGCGCCGCGGTCGGCCCGTTCGTCGCATTCCGGGACTCAACGAAATGGTTCGAGGCGGTTTTTCGGCCGCTCACCTCACCGTCGCGCCCCTCGATGGAATTCGACTTCTTATCATTTAGGCGCATGACCGGCTCCCGCCAAGGGCGAGCATCTGGCAATCCGGCCAGGCGAGGTGTCTTGCAACGCCTGAATATCCGTCAGTTTCCACCGGAATCGCGGTGAATTCTAGACGATCCGTCGCACCCGGCCAACCGCCGCGACGCCTCGCAGGCCGGGCCGGAGAGGCGACCTTGTCGCCCATTTGCCCCTGTGATAGCCAGTCGCCCACCGAAATGGGCCCGTTTTTCAGGCCGGAGGAGGGTATTATGACGAATGGCAATGGTGCGCCTTCCGAGGCCGACGCGCTGCCCCAGCTTAACGTGCTCGCGCAATACACCAAGGATTTCTCGTTCGAGAACCCGAACGCGCCGAAATCGCTCGCGCCCAGCCAGAAGCAGCCGACGATCAACATCCAGATCAACGTCAACGCCAACCCGATTTCGCCGGACGAATACGAGGTCGCGCTCAAGATCGAGGGCAAGGCCGAGCAGACATCGACGCTGCTGTTCAATTTCGAGCTGGTCTATGCCGGCGTCTTCCGCATCGTCAACGTGCCGCAGGAAAACCTGCATCCGCTGGTGATGATCGAGTGCCCGCGCCTGCTCTTCCCCTTCGCCCGCGAGATCATCGCCTCGGCCGTGCGCGACGGCGGCTTTCCCCCGCTGCTGCTCGATCCGGTCGATTTCGTCGGCCTCTACCGCCAGAACATGGCGCGCGCGCAACAGAGCGCGTCCCCGCCGCCGAAGTCGGACGATTAGAAATCGAACAATTGGGCGCGCGTCGCTACCGCGACCGATCGCCGGAGACGAATTCGCTCCACAGCGGCGCATCGCCCAATGTCGCGACGAATTGGGCATGCGCGGCGCGATCTTCATCGCTCACGCGCGCGCTCAGCGGAACGGGTCGCTCCGGGCGCGGGCCGCCTGGGGTGATCGCCGCCGTTCGCTCGCGCGCCTCGTTCAGGACAAGCCGCGCCTGCCGGGCATCGATCAGCTCGATATAGACCTCGGCGAGAAGTTCGGCGTCCAGCAGGGCCCCGTGCTTGGTGCGCCGCGAATTATCGATGCCGTAGCGCGCGCAGAGATCGTCGAGACGGTTGGGCCCGCCGGGATTTTTTCGCCGCGCCAGAAGCAGCGTGTCGACCAGGCGTTCCCGCCCGACCGGCGCGCGCGCGACCCGATCAAGCTCCGCGTTAATGAAGCCGATATCGAACGACGCGTTGTGAATGATCAGCGGCGCGTCACCGATGAATTCGAGAAATTCGTCCGCGATGTCGACGAAGAGCTCTTTGTCGGACAGGAACTGCGTCGACAGGCCGTGGATCGCGAAGGCCTCCGCCGGCATCTCGCGCTCGGGATTGAGATAGCGGTGGAAGGTCTGACCGCTCGGAATGCGGTTGACGAGTTCGACGCAACCGATTTCGACAAGGCGGTGCCCCTGCAGGGGATCGAGCCCCGTCGTTTCGGTATCGAGCACGATTTCCCGCATGGGTCGGTCCTTGCCGCATTTCTCGCCGAAACGGCCGGGCGAATTCGCGTGGCGCGCCGAATCACCCGCCCCGTTTGGGCATCTTAGCGACCTCGGCCAGTATTTCCCGGATTCTCACGCGCACCGGCTCGATGCCACGCGAGGAATCCACGATGAAATCCGCCCTCGCGCGTTTTTCCTCGTCCGGCATCTGACGCGACAGAAGAGCATCGAGCTTGTCCGGCGTCATGCCCTCGCGGGCGAGAAGCCGCTCGCGCTGCATGGCGGCGGGCGCGGAGACCACCACCACCGCGTCGACGCGCCGGTCGCCTCCGGTCTCGAACAATAGCGGGATATCGAGCACCACGATGCGCGCTCCCGATTTTTCCGCGCGCGAAAGGAACGCAAGTTCAGCCTCGCGCACCAGCGGATGGACGATCGCCTCCAGTCGCGCCATGGCTTGCGGATCGTTGAGGACGCGCGCGCCGAGCCTGCCGCGATCGACGCGGCCCTCGACAACCGTGCCGGGAAAGGCGGCCTCGATCGCGGGTACCGCATCCTTCTCGTAAAGCGCGTGAACGGCGGCGTCGGCATCATGGACCGGCACGCCGAGCTCGGCGAAGAGGCTGGCGGTCGTCGATTTGCCCATGCCGATCGACCCGGTCAGCCCCAGCACTTTCATCGCGCTCCGCTCCATTGGCTCACCCCGCCAGAACGCCGCGCGCCCGCAGAAAATCGAACAGCGGCACCAGCGGAAGCCCCAGAATGGTGAAATGGTCGCCCTCGATCCTTTCGAACAGATGCACGCCGAGACCTTCGAGTTGATAGGCGCCGACGCTCGCCATCACGCTTTCGCCGGCGCCCGCGAGATAGGTCTCGATGAAGTCTTCGCTCAACCAACGCATGGTCAGGCGCGCGGTCTCTACATGATCGAACAGGACTTCCCCGTCGAGCGCGACCGCGACGCCCGAATGCAGGTCGTGGATCGCGCCCCGTAGCGCGCGCAGCGTCGCGGCCGCGTCCGCGAGGTCGGCGGGCTTGGAGAAGCGGCGTTGACCGAGCGCGAGCGTCTGATCGGCGCCGATCACATGGTGGCCGGGCAAACGCAGCGAGACCGCGCGCGCCTTGGCGCGCGCGAGCACGCGCGCGACCTCGCGCGGATCGGTAATGCCCGCTTGTGCCTCGACCGCGCGTTCGTCGAGATCGGCGGGCTCGGTCAGGAACGACAGGCCGGCGTTGCGAAGCAGGTATTGCCGCGAGGGACTGGCCGAGGCCAGAACGAGCGGCCGCGCGTCTCGCCAGAACCCCGCGTCTCGTCCCAAGCTCATGAGGGAACCCAGGCCCGCTGGCGGTCGGCATAGAGCTTCATGATCGCGGCCGCCGTCTCTTCGATCGACCGTCGCGTCACGTCGATCAGCGCCCAGTTGTAGCGCGCGCACAACCGGCGCGAGAGCGCGATTTCATCGGCGACCGCGTTGCGATTGACATAGCTGTCATCCTCGATATTGCCGCGCAGGCCAAGGAGGCGGTTCTGTCGGACCTGGATGATTCGTTCCGGTGTCGCGAACAGCCCGACCACCAGCGGTTTCTTCAACGTCTCGAGCTGCGGCGGGATTGGAATTCCCGGCACCAGCGGGATATTGGCGGTGCGCACGCCGCGATTGGCGAGATAGATCGAGGTCGGCGTCTTCGACGTGCGCGACACGCCCACCAGCACGACGTCGGCGTTTTCGAGATCGTCGACATGCTGCCCATCATCATGCAGCATGGTGTAATTGAGCGCGTCCATCCGCTTGAAATAATCGGAATTCAGCATGTGCTGGGCGCCAACGCGCGGGGTCGATTCCGCGCCGAGATAGGCCTGGAACAGTTGCAGCACGGGCCCAATGATCGAAAGGCTGGGGATGTTGATTTCCTGGCACTTGCCCTCGAGCCGCGTCACCAGGTCGCGCTCGAGCAGCGTGAATAGCACGATCCCGGGCTCGTCCTCGATCTCGGCGAGGACGCGGTCGAGTTGCTTCTGGCTGCGCACCAGCGGATAGACATGCTCGACCGCGGTCACATTGGTGTATTGCGCCGCGACCGCGCGCGCGACGGTCGTCAGCGTTTCGCCGGTGGAATCGGAGACGAGGTGAAGGTGAAAGTAGCTGGCGGTTTCGGACGGCATTGGCGGTTGGTCGACCTGTGAATCGATGGGGAAGATCCGTGCCTCCCGCGCACCCGCGGTCAGGAGGCCGGGAAAGACTTCAGGCTTGTCCACATTTGCCTTTTTCGGGAGACTTTTTTCGCGTGCCGCGATGATACTGGGAAGATGTGAATTTGTCTCTTGATATCAATGCCAGCCGGGAGCAAAAAAGCGAGCTTTTCCAGTGGCATTGACCAGTTCGGGAAAAAGCTCCAGGAAGAAGGGACAAGCCGTCCCCGCCGGAAAAACCAGTGGCAAGCGTTGGACGAAAACTTATGAGTCCAGTCTCCAGCCCAATAAACAACAACAGATTCAAATTAGATCTTTTTGGTGAGGGGGTCCTTGGGGGCGATGTCCGCGAATAAGCCAGTGCTCGACGTCCTGAACGGCAAGGCGCTTCCATCTCCTCCGGTATGGATGATGCGTCAGGCCGGACGCTATCTGTCGGAATATCGCGAGGTCAGGACCAAGGCCGGCTCCTTTCTCGATCTTTGCTTCAATCCGACATTGGCGGCGGAGGTCACGCTGCAACCGATCCGGCGGTTTGGTTTCGACGCAGCGATTCTTTTTTCGGATATTCTGGTCATTCCCCATGCGTTAGGCCAAACGGTGACGTTCAGCGTTGGCGAGGGACCACAGCTTAACCCGCTTGAAGACGCGGACGCGATCGAGCGATTGCGCGGGCAAGCCGACGCGACAATTCTGGCGCCGGTCTACGAGACGATCCGGCTGGTGCGCCGCGATCTTCCGGCGAATGTGACGTTTCTCGGGTTTTGCGGCGCGCCGTGGACCGTCGCGACCTATATGATCGCGGGACGGGGAACGCCGGATCAGGCTCCCGCGCGGATGTTCGCCTATCGCGAACCCGCCGCGTTCAGCCAGTTGATCGACATTCTCGTCGAGAATTCGATTTCCTATCTCACCCGGCAATTCGAGGCTGGCGTCGACGCGGTGCAACTGTTCGATACTTGGGCCGGCGTGCTGCCGCCGGAAGAGTTCATGCGCTGGTGCGTCGAGCCCTGCGAGCGAATCGTTTCCGGATTGCGGCGCCAAATTCCCGGCGCGCGGGTGATTGGCTTTCCGCGCGGGGCGGGCGCGCTGCTGCCGCGTTACTTGGAACGCGTCGCGGTCGATGGCGTCAGTATCGACTGGACGGCGGACCGGACATCGATCGCGCGGCAGGTCGGCCAGTCGGTCGCGATCCAGGGAAATCTCGATCCGCTCGCGCTGCTTGCAGGTGGGGAAGCGCTTTCGCGCGCGGTCGACGCGATATTGCGAGACTTCGCCGGGAGCCGGTTCATCTTCAATCTCGGGCACGGCATTTTGCCGGAAACGCCGGTCGCGCATGTTGAGGACATGCTTTCCCGGGTTCGGGGCGCGGCGAAGCGGACGACGAAATGACCGCCGAGACCAGAAAAGTGACGATCCGGGCGGCGACCGCGCTGCTGATCACGGCCGCGCTCGCGGGCGTCCTGATCTTCTGGCGGAGCGATGGCATCTACCTCTGGATCAAGGCGATCCACATCATCGCGGTGATCTCATGGATGGCCGGGATGCTCTATCTGCCCCGCCTGTTCGTTTACCATTGCGAGGCGGAGGTGGGCTCGAAGCAGTCCGAAACGTTCAAGGTGATGGAACGTCGGCTGCTGCGTTTCATCATCAACCCCGCGATGGTGGTCAGCTGGGTGTTGGGCCTTTGGCTCGGTTGGCACGGCCATTTCCTGACGGAGGCCTGGTTTTTGCTGAAACTTGCCCTCGTGATCGGGCTTTCGGCCGTACATGGGCTGTTGGCGCGCTGGGTGAGGGATTTCGCGGCCGACCGCAACGCGCATCCGCCGAAATTCTACCGGATCATCAATGAGGTCCCGACCCTGTTGATGATCGTCATTGTCATCTTGGTGACGGTCAAGCCGATTTAGCGAATTGATCCGTACCGGGCATCTTGCGTATTGGGCTTCGGTTTTCTATATTGCGGCTATCCCGCCGAACGCAGGCGGATGCGGTCACGCTCCGGTTCTCCGACAATCACTGAGCGGTTCCGTGTCGGGTTTACTGCCGTCGCTGGCACAATTTCGGCAATTTCTCACCTGCGAAATCTAGCGTGACGTGCATCGATCGCCCGGGGCGACGGTTCGCCGATTGATCTCCAATTTATCCCTCCAACGACTCCCTCGACAGGACTACCCCCATGCGGGAAATGAAATTACAGGATCTCAAGGTCAAGACTCCGGCCGAATTAGTCTCGTTTGCCGAGGAATTGGGTGTCGAGAACGCCAGCACGATGCGCAAGCAGGAGCTGATGTTCGCCATTCTCAAGCAGCTCGCCATTCAGGAAACCGACATCATCGGCGAGGGCGTGGTCGAAGTATTGCCCGACGGCTTTGGATTTTTACGTTCGCCCGATGCGAATTATCTGCCCGGGCCCGACGACATCTACGTCTCGCCCTCGCAGATCCGCCGCTTCGGCCTGCGCACCGGCGACACCATCGACGGCCACATCCGCAGCCCGAAGGACGGCGAGCGCTACTTCGCGCTGCTCAAGGTCAACACCATCAATTTCGAGGATCCGGACAAGGCGCGCCACAAGGTCAATTTCGACAATCTGACGCCGCTTTATCCCGACGAGCGGTTGAAGATGGAGCACGAGGATCCGACCAAGAAGGATCTCTCCGCGCGCGTTATCGACATCGTCTCGCCGATCGGCAAGGGACAGCGCGCGCTCGTCGTCGCGCCGCCGCGCACCGGCAAGACCGTGCTGTTGCAGAACATCGCCCACGCCATCGCGGCCAATCATCCCGAATGCTACCTGATCGTGCTGCTGATCGATGAGCGGCCGGAGGAAGTCACCGACATGCAGCGCTCGGTGAAGGGCGAGGTGATTTCGTCGACCTTCGACGAGCCGGCCGTTCGCCACGTGCAGGTCGCCGAAATGGTCATCGAAAAGGCCAAGCGCCTGGTCGAGCACGGCCGCGACGTGGTGATTCTGCTTGATTCGATCACGCGTCTGGGGCGCGCCTACAACACGGTCGTTCCCTCGTCGGGCAAGGTGCTGACCGGCGGCGTCGACGCCAACGCGCTGCAGCGGCCGAAGCGCTTCTTCGGCGCGGCGCGCAACATCGAGGAAGGCGGGTCGCTGACCATCATCGCCACCGCGCTGATCGAAACCGGCAGCCGCATGGACGAAGTCATCTTCGAGGAGTTCAAGGGCACCGGCAACTCGGAAATCATTCTCGACCGCAAGGTCGCCGACAAGCGCACCTTCCCGGCGATCGACATCACGCGCTCGGGCACGCGCAAGGAAGAGCTGCTGGTTCCGGCCGGCGACCTGAAGAAGATGTATGTGCTGCGGCGCATCCTCAATCCGATGGGCACGATGGACGCGATCGACTTCCTGCTCGACAAGCTGCGCAACACCAAGAACAACGCCGAGTTCTTCGAGTCGATGAATACGTAAGGCATTGGGCGAGCCCGCGACCAACGCCTTCGGCCAGCCGGTCGGCGAGGCCCTGCCGGGTTGGAGCGCGCGGTCGTTTCCCCCCTCCGCGCCTCTGGTCGGCCGCGGCTGTCGGCTGGAGCCGCTGGCGATCGAGCATGCGCGCGAGCTCCTTGAGGCTGATCGGTCGACGGCCGATGACGCGGCGTGGACCTATATTGCCGAGGAACCAATCCGCGATTTGGCCGATTATGAATCGTGGGTGGTAAAGAGCATCGCGCGAAGCGATTTGCGGTTCTTCGCCATTGTCGACGCGGAGCGTGGCGCCGCGACGGGGCGCGCGGCATTCATGCGGATCGATCCCGTCAACGGGACGATCGAAATCGGCCACATCAAGTTCTCACCTCCATTGCAACGAACCGCCGCGGCGACCGAAGCGATGTTTCTGATGATGCGTCGTGCGTTCGATGAACTCGGCTACCGCCGGCTCGAATGGAAATGCGATTCCCTGAACGCGCCCTCGCGCGCCGCGGCGGAGCGGCTCGGGTTTCGCTTCGAGGGCATCTTCCGGCAGGCCGTGGTGGTGAAAGGCCGCAATCGGGATACGGCTTGGTACTCGATCATCGACAAGGAATGGCCGCCATTGCGCGAGGCGTTCGAAGCCTGGCTGGCGCCGAGGAATTTCACGGCCGATGGCCGCCAGGTTCGGCGGCTCGGCGAGCTGATCGCGGCGTATCGGCGCCCCTGACGTGTCAGGACACCAAGACGCCGCGGCGAAGGTCGTCGGGGTCGGTGACGGGTAGCGAGCAGGTCTGATTACGGCAGACGAAGGCCGCCGACCGATCGACCGCGGCAAGGGGCGCGGCCGCCGGATGATCGGGTGAAAGCGCGTCGGCTTTGACAACCCGCGCGACGACACGCGTCGCGAACGGCAGCTTCAGCGCCGCCTTAGACAGCGCTCCAGCCGCGTCGTCGTTTCCGACGACGACGATTTCGTTCATCGCCTCGCGCAGATCCAGCGCGTTGAGGAGCGAGAGGTGGCCGAAGGCTTCCTTCGTGGAACGCGGCAAGGTCGCCTGAAGCAGGCGGTCGGCCGCCTCGCGCCAGGAATCGTCGCCACCAAGCACGGCTAGACGCAAGAGATTCTCGGCGATCAGGCCATGGTGATTGGGAACGGCGTCGTCATGTGTGGCGCGGGGGCGCAGGATGAGGGCGTCGGCGTCTTGCGCGCTGAGGTAATAGCCGCCGCCGGCTTCATCGCGGTGGTGGCGATCGAGCGACCGCTGCCAGCGCACGGCCGCCTCGAGATAGTCCCGGTTTGATGTGATTTCGAAAAGGGCGATCGCGGCGCGGATCATGGCCGCATGGTCGGAGGCGAGTCCCGGAAACAGAAGCCGGCCCTCGCGCCAGGAATGGCCGAGACGGTCGCCGCGCGTCATGGCGCGCTGGATGAAGGCGAAGGCCCGTTCGCCGAGCGCGCGCCAGTCTGGTCGGTCGAAGACGACGCTTGCATGCGCGAGCGCGGCGATCATCAGACCATTCCAGTCGGCGAGCACCTTGTCATCGAGACCGGGCCTCGCGCGGGCCTCGCGCGCCTGGAATAGCTTGGCGCGAAGGTCGGCGAGGCGTGAGGCCTCCTCGGCCGTCGGCTCCCGGCCGGCAAGGCGGTTGAGGATGTTGTGGCCCTCGAAATTGCCTTGCGCGGTCACGTCGTAGATCTCGGCGAACAACGCCGCGTCGTCGGTTCCGAGCACGCGCGCGATTTCCTCGCGCGACCAGACATAGAAGCGCCCCTCCTCCCCTTCCGAATCGGCGTCGAGCGAGGAGGCGAAGCCGCCTTCGGCCGTCGTCATCTCGCGCGCGAGCCAGGAAACGGTTTCGGCGGCGCGCGCGGCGAACAGCGCATCGGGTCGGCGCGCCTGTTCGAGGGCGATGAGATCGAGGATCTGGGCGTTGTCGTAGAGCATCTTCTCGAAATGCGGCACCAGCCATTTCTCGTCGACCGAATAGCGGGCATAGCCGCCGCCGAGGTGATCGTGGATGCCGCCCTGGCTCATGCGCGTGAGCGTGAGCGACACGGCGTCGAAAAACCGCGGTTCGCCAACGCGTGCGCCGGCCCGCCACAGGAATTCGAGCATCGTGCATTGGGGAAACTTCGGCGCGACGCGCAGTCCGCCATGCACGGGATCGATGGCGCCGAGAATCTTGCCCGCTTCCTCGTCGAGCTCGCGATAGCCGATCGGCGCGCTCTCATCGCGCGCGCGGCGCTGGTCGAGATGCTGAAGAATGGCGGTGCAATTATGCGCGATCTTGTCGGGATGCTCGCGATAGGTTCGCGCGATCTCGCGCAAGACATCGGTGAAGGCGGGCCGGCCGAAACGCGATTCCTTGGGAAAATAGGTGCCGCCCCAGAACGGTTCGCCGCTGGAGCTCAGGAACATCGTCAACGGCCAGCCGCCCTGCTCGCCGAGCAGATGCAGCGCGTTCATATAGATGAGATCGATGTCGGGGCGCTCCTCGCGATCGACCTTGATGTTGATGAAGAGCTCGTTCATCACGCGCGCGGTCGCTTCGTCCTCGAAGCTTTCATGCGCCATGACGTGGCACCAGTGGCAGGCGGCATAGCCGACCGAGAGCAGAATGGGCTTATTAAGCCGCCGCGCCTCGGCGAGAGCCTCCGTGCCCCACGGCCACCAGTCGACCGGGTTCGACGCGTGCTGCAACAAATAGGGGCTGGTTTCCCCGGCAAGGCGATTGGGCGGCCTCTCGCCATGCGCTGAAGATGACATGGCCGGAACAATGGCCTATGGCGGCGGGAGCGATCAAGGAGGATTGGCTCCATCCGCGATCACAAGGATGCAAGCGGGCGAGGCACGACTTGTTGGAATGTGGCGCCGTCTGATAAATGATTGAAAAGACAACTATATTCGCGCTTTCGTCGGGCCGGCCACCGGCCGCGATCGCGCTCGTGCGCGTTTCGGGCCCGCGCGCCGGAGAGGCGCTGCGAAAAATCGCGGGCGTGCTGCCGCCGCCGCGCCGCGCGCGCCTTGCCGAACTCAAGACCGCCTCGGGCGAGGTGATCGACAGGGCGCTGGTGCTCTGGTTTCCCGCGCCCAAAAGCGAAACGGGGGAAGACGTCGCCGAGTTCCACATCCATGGCGGGCGCGCGGTGCTTTCGCTTCTCATCAACGCGCTTGAGGCGGTCGACGGATTGCGCGCGGCCGAGCGCGGCGAGTTCACGCGGCGTGCGCTCGAGAACGGCAAGATCGATCTCGTCGCGGCCGAGGGCCTGAGCGATCTGATCGACGCGGAGACCGAGGCGCAGCGGCGCCAGGCGCAACGTCAACTTCATGGTTTGCTCGGACCGGCGGCGGAAGATTGGCGCGCGCGCGCGATCGCCATCGTGGCCGCGATCGAGGCGGGTCTTGATTTCTCCGACGAAGGCGATGTTGAAGAAACCGTTGCGGCACAGGCAATTCCGGCGATCGTGACGCTGCGCGAGGATATCGATCGCGTGCTCGCCGCGTCTCGTCATGGAGAGCGTCTGCGCGATGGGCTCGTCGTCGCGATCGCAGGCCCGCCGAATGTCGGCAAGTCGACGCTGCTCAATCGGCTGGCGCGACGGGAGGCGGCGATCGTCTCGCCGCACGCGGGCACGACGCGCGACGTGATCGAGGTCCATCTTGATCTCGCGGGCTATCCGGTGACGCTGCTCGACACCGCTGGGATTCATGCGTCCGACGATCCCGTCGAACGCGAGGGCGTGCGGCGCGCGCTGCAACGCGCCTCGGAAGCCGACCTCGTGCTGTGGCTGCGCGATGCCGCCGGTGGGAACGGCCTTGAAGGCGAAGAGCCGGGCGCGACGGCGCGCGCGGGGCGAGGCGTGCCGACCTGGATCGTCTGGAACAAGATCGACATGGCGCACGCCGACGCCAGCCTGGTGGGGGATGAAGGTCCGCCGGGGGAATTCCGCCAATTCCGGATTTCGGCCCGCGACGGGACGGGATTGATCTTGCTGATCGAGCAATTGACCGCGTTCGCGGATGGTTATTTCGGCTGCGGCGAAAGCGCCATGATCAGCCGCGCCCGCCATCGCGGGGTTCTGGAGGAGGCCTCGGCGGCGCTGGGTAGGTCTATACAAGCCTTTGAACTTGGAGAGGAAATAGCCGCCGAGGAACTGCGAATGGCGATTCGTTCCTTGGGCCGGCTGCTTGGTAAGGTCGATGTTGAGGATGTTCTCGATGCGATTTTCGCGGAATTCTGCATCGGGAAATAGTCGCTCGGGCGGCTTCGGCCGCTGCCTATGAAAGCCGAGTTTGACGGCTGCGGTTGTTGTTTCACGTGAAACAGTCTGCCGGCCCGGGAACTGTTTCACGTGAAACGGTTTGGTGCCGCTCGGCAATCCCTGGACCTCCCGGCGCGGGCTGGCTAGAAGCAGGCAATCTCTCAAGGCGCGCGATGACAACAACTTACGACGTGATCGTGATCGGGGGCGGGCATGCGGGCTGCGAAGCGGCCTCGGCCGCCGCCCGGATCGGCGCGAAGACCGCCCTGGTCACCCATTCCTTCGCGACGGTCGGGGCGATGTCCTGCAATCCGGCGATCGGTGGGCTTGGCAAGGGTCATCTCGTCCGCGAGGTTGACGCGCTGGACGGGCTGATGGCGCGCGTGGCCGATCAGGCCGGCATTCAGTTCCGCGTTCTCAACCGGCGAAAGGGACCGGCGGTCAGAGGGCCGCGCGCCCAAGCCGACCGCAAGCTCTATTCTCGCGCGATGCAGGCCGCGATCCGCGACTGTCCTGGCCTCGACGTCATCGAAGATGAAGCGGCCGAATTCGTCAGCGACGGGAAGCGGATGCAAGGAGTGAGGCTTGCCGGCGGCGCCAGCCTGACGGCGGGGGCGGTGGTCGTGACGACGGGCACCTTCCTGCGCGGCCTCATCCATCTCGGCGAGCGGTCATGGCCGGCCGGCCGCATCGGCGAGGAGCCGGCGATGCGGCTTTCGGAGAGTTTCGAGCGGCTAGGCTTTCCGCTCGGCCGGCTGAAGACCGGGACTCCGCCGCGGCTCGACGGACGGACGATCGACTGGGGCGCGGTCGACATGCAGCCCGGCGACGACCCACCGGAGCCTTTTTCGGCGCTCACCCGAGAGATCAGCACCCCCCAGATCGAATGCGGGATCACGCGGACGAACGAGGCGACCCACGCCGTCATCCGCGCCAATGTTCATCGTTCCCCGATGTATTCCGGTCAGATTCAGAGTCGGGGGCCGCGCTATTGTCCCTCGATCGAGGACAAGATCGTGCGTTTCGGCGATCGGGAAGGGCATCAGATCTTTCTTGAGCCCGAAGGGCTCGACGATTTCACCGTCTATCCGAACGGCATCTCGACCTCGTTGCCGGAAGACGTGCAGGCCGCTCTCGTCGCGACGATTCCGGGGCTCGCGCGCGCGCGCATCATCCGGCCCGGCTACGCGATCGAATACGACCATGTCGATCCCCGCGAGCTCAAGCCGACGCTGGAAACGAAGCGGGTTTCGGGGCTCTTCCTCGCCGGCCAGATCAACGGCACCACGGGTTACGAGGAGGCAGCCGCGCAAGGCATCGTGGCCGGAATCAACGCGGCGCGCCTTGCGGGAGGCGCGCCGGGCGCCGTCTTCGACCGGGCGGACGGCTATCTAGGCGTGATGATCGACGATCTCGTCACACGCGGCATCAGCGAGCCCTATCGCATGTTCACCTCGCGGGCGGAGTACCGGCTTTTCCTGCGGGCCGATAACGCCGATCAGCGCCTGACGCCGAAGGGTATCGCATTGGGATGCGTCTTGCCGGTTCGCGCGGCGGCCTTCGGCTCGAAGATCGCGGCGCTCGAAAAGGCGCGCTCGCTCGCGCGCTCGCTTTCGATCACCCCCACACGGGCGGCCGAGTTCGGGCTGGCGCTTAATCGCGACGGCCAGCGCCGCAGCGCCTTCGAGCTGCTTTCCTATCCGGGGATCACCTTGGGCGAGGTCGTTTCCATCTGGCCGGAGCTTTCGGCGCTTGATGGCGAAATCGCCCGCCAGCTCGAAACGGACGCGAAGTACCACGTCTACCTCGATCGACAAGAGGCCGATGTGGCGGCCTTCCGTCGGGACGAACGAATGCTCCTCGGCGAGGAGATCGATTACGCGGCCGTGCCTGGCCTTTCGAACGAGGTCCGCTATCGTCTCGACAAGACGCGGCCCGCGACCATCGGTCAGGCCGCCCGCATGGATGGGATCACGCCGGCGGCGCTGTCGGTACTTGTGGCGTTTCTGCGCCGGAGGGACCGCCGCGTCGCGGCGGAATGACCGATGGGCCCTGATCCCAAGCGCGATCCGAAGCCTGATCCGAAGGTCGACGCCGACCGGGCCCGCGCGCTCGCCGTCTGTCCTGTTTCACGTGAAACGGAGGAACGACTCGCGCGCTTCGTCGCGCTCCTTCGCGATTGGCAGGCTAGGACCAACCTGATCGCCCGTTCGACGCTGACGGAAGTCTGGTCACGTCACATCGCCGATTCATTGCAGCTTCTGGATGTCGTGCCCGAGGCGCGGCGCTGGGTCGACCTTGGAAGCGGCGGCGGCTTTCCCGGCATTCCGCTTGCCTGCGCGCTGGCTGAGCTTGCCGGCGGTCACGTCCATCTTGTCGAACGGAACGCGAAAAAGGCCGCCTTCCTTCGCGAGGCCGTCCGCGTCACGTCGATCCCGGCGAGCGTGCACCTGTCGAATATCGAGGATTTTGTGGAAAGATTCGATGGCGCTGTCGATTGCGTGACCGCCCGCGCCCTCGCACCCCTTAATGTCCTGATCGGCTTAGTCAAACCCCTTGTCGATCGCGGAGCCAAGGCTGTGCTTCCCAAGGGACAAGATATTGAAGAAGAATTGACTGAAGCTACTAAATATTGGAGAATTTCGTATCGAGTTCTTCCGAGCCGGACCGATCGCCGTGGCAGGATCGTCGTCCTCGACCATGTCGCGCGGAATACCGGAACGGGCTCTGGAAGTCGGCCGCAAGAGTGCCCCCAATGATCGAAAATGGCGATATAAATCAAATGTTTAGTCAAGATACCGGGATACGGCCGCGTGTCATCGCGCTGGCCAATCAGAAGGGCGGCGTCGGCAAGACGACGACGGCCATCAATCTCGGCACCGCGCTTGCCGCGATCGGCGAGCGTGTGCTGATCGTCGATCTCGATCCGCAGGGCAACGCCTCGACCGGGCTCGGGATCGATCGCCGCAGCCGGAATTGTTCGACCTATGACGTGCTGATCGGCGAGGCGAAGCTGCGCGACGCGATCCTTCCGACCGCCGTGCCGCGGCTCTGCATCGCCTCCTCGACGATGGATCTTTCCGGGCTCGAGCTCGAACTCGGCCACACCCGCGATCGCGCCTTCCGCCTGCGCGACGCGCTCGCAGGCTTGAACGCGCCGGCGCCGGCCGAGACGAACTACACCTATGTGCTGATCGATTGTCCGCCGTCGCTCAATCTTCTCACCGTCAACGCGATGGCCGCCGCCGACGCCATTCTGGTGCCGCTGCAATGCGAGTTCTTCGCGCTCGAAGGCCTGTCGCAACTCCTCAAGACCGTCGAGCAGGTCCGCGCCACGCTCAATCCCAATCTCAGCATTCACGGCATCGTGCTGACGATGTTCGACTCCCGCAACAACCTCTCCAATCAGGTCGTCGCCGACGTGCGCCAGTTCATGGGCGAGAAGGTCTACGACACGATGATCCCGCGCAATGTCCGCATTTCCGAGGCGCCGTCCTACGGCAAGCCGGTGCTGGTCTACGATCTCAAATGCGTCGGCAGCGAAGCCTATCTCAAGCTCGCCACCGAGATCATCCGGCGCGAGCGGGAGTTGCGCGTGCACTAGATCGCGACGGCCTTGGATCGAAACGAGCCAAGATCATGGACGTGATCATTTCCGGCAAGTTGGAGCATGATGTTGTCCGAAAACCGCTTCGCAACTTTCGGCATCATGCTTTAGAGCGCGGCTTTTCGCGGCGAGTGGCGCGGCTTGATGGGCGAGGCACGCGCGGACGAGGGGAGCATCCATGATTGACGAATCGCGCTCGCGTCTCGGGCGTGGCTTGGCGAGCCTTATCGGCGATGTCGGCGACGAGGCGGCCAAGATCGAGCGGCCGCGCGCGCAGCGCCGCGTGCCGGTCGAATTCCTGCGTCCCAATCCGCGCAATCCCCGTCGGCAATTCTCCGAGGACGAGCTCGACGCGCTGGCGGCCTCGATTCGCGAGCGCGGCATCATCCAGCCGATCGTGGTGCGGTCCGTGCGCGGGGCTCCCGACGCGTTCGAAATCGTCGCCGGCGAGCGGCGCTGGCGCGCGGCGCAGCGCGCCGGGCTGCATGAGGTGCCGATCGTCGCGATCGAGGTCACCGACACCGAGGCGCTCGAAATCGCCATCATCGAGAACGTTCAGCGCGCGGACCTGAACGCGATCGAGGAGGCGCGCGGCTATCACGCGCTCGCCGACGAATTCAAGCGAAGCCCGGATGAGATCGCCAAGATTGTCGGCAAGAGTCGCAGCCATGTCGCCAACACGATGCGGCTGACGAAACTGCCCGAGCCGGTGCAGGCGTTCATCATCTCCGGCGCGCTTTCGGCCGGCCACGCGCGGGCGCTGATCGGCGTGCCCGATCCGCTCGATCTGGCGCGGCGCATCGTCGATGAAGGGCTCAACGTGCGTCAGGCCGAGGAGCTCGCCCACGGTGAGGGCGTGCCCAAGCGGGCGACGCAAAAGCCCCGCGCGGCGAAGGCTGGCGGCGCCAAGAGCGCCGACACGCTCGCGCTGGAAAAGCGCGTTAGCGACGCGCTCGGCCTCGCGGTGAGCATCGATCATCGCGACCCGGGCGGGACGGTGCATGTGCGCTACCGCGATCTCGACCAGCTTGACGAAATCGTGCGCCGCCTCGAAGCGCGGTCATAGCCGGCCGAAGCCACCGCCGGAATTATCGCCGGCGACGTGAAGAAGCCCCTTGAAGATCGAACGTTCGGCGCGGCGCGTCAGTGCGGCGCGTTCGACGCGGCCACCCGCGCGCGCGCCGAGGTCGAGATCGACAGCAGCGCCCGCTCGGCAATGACGCGCGCGAGCGTGGCGCGCCGGCGTACGTCGAGCGCCGCCTCGCCGAGCTGAAGAATGACGCGCAGGAGCCGCGCGGCGTTCCAGCTTCGCAACGCGGCGTCGATCGCGTTTTCGCGGCTGAAATGCAGCCGAGGAAACTGGCCTTCCCGCGCCTCGGCCATCGCCGAACCGCCCTCGATCGCGAGCCGCGCCTTGTGCAACTGGCTCGCCTGGCGCTGCGCCGCCGCCACGATGACCGCCGGAGCGACGCCTGCCGCCATGGCCTTGGCATAGGCCGTTTCCATCTCGCCATGCCGGCCGGCGAAGGCCGCGTCGATGATCGCGTCGATGGCAAGCGCCGACGCGTCGGCCACCACGGCCAGCACATGGTCGAGCGTTACCTCGCGCGCGCCATGGGCATAGAGGGCGAGCTTGCGGATTTCGTTGCGCGAGGTCTGCCGATCGCCGCCCAGAAGGGCGACGAGCCCCGCGCGCGCCTCCGCCGCGATGCGCAGATTGGCGGCGCGCAGTTCCTCCTCGATCAGGCGGACGAGGTCGCGCTCGGCGTCGGCGTAGCAGGGAATGGCGACGGCCGCGCGCGCCTTCTCGCAGATCGTCCGCAGGGGCGCGCCCTTGCGCAATTCGCCCGCCTCGATCACGACGACGCAGCCGACCGGCGGGTTCGCGGCGAGCGCCTCGACCGCGCCGGCGAAAGCGCGCGTGCCCGCCTTGACGCGAATCGCCCGGCGGCCTCCGAACAAGGGGATCGTCATCGCCTCGTCGATCAGGCGCGAGGGCTCGGAGGCGAGCTCGTCGCCGTCGAGACGCACCAAAGCGAACGGATCGCCGGGATCGGCGACGATCTGGGCGATCAATACGTCGCCGCGTTCGCTCACGAGGCCGGCATCGGGACCATAGAGAAGCACGATCGGATACGCCGGATCGGGGCGGGCAAGGAAACCGTCGATTTCACGCGCGCGTAGTGCCACCACGGTCGTCGGCTCCCCGCGGCTCGGTTTCGGACGGCGAGCCTCAGCCGCCGGAAACGAAATAAGAGGCGAGCCGCTGGTTGATGCTTTCGGCGATCACCTTGGCGGCGCGGTCCTCGGCGTCGCGCATGCCGCGGGCGCGGGCGAAGCGCTGTTCCTGGCCGGGAATGTTGTAGGACACGCGGGCGAAAGAGGTGCCGGTGAGCACGACCTTGTCGGTCGCGATGTCGCGCAGCTCATAGGTCGCGTCGATGCCGTAGTCCTCGGTCTCCGCGCGGGATGTCGTCACGTCGACGATGACGGCGGAGCGGCGGGTGACGAGCCGGATCGCGAGGCGATGATTGGGCGGCGACGTCGCGCCGCTGCCGTTCAGCCCGAACAGAAGCGCGTTGCGGACCTCGACGCCGAGACGGGCCTCCCGCGAACCGTTGGGGGCGTTGATCTGCATCACCTCGACCGCGCGGAGCTTGTCGCCGAGCCCGGTTCCGCCGACAACGCTGTGCTCGCCATACATCGGCTGGAAGCATCCGGCCGTCAGCGCCGCGAGCGCGGCGACGGCCGCCAGCCGCAGCCAGCCGCCAAAGGCCGAACCCCAACCGCCGCGAGTGCTAGCCGACGACATTCACGATCCTTTGCGGGACGACGATAATCTTGCGCACGGGGCGTCCATCGAGGGCACGTTGTACAGCATCGAGGGCCAAAACGGCAGCCTCAATTTCCGGATTTCCGGCATCCCGGGGAACTGAAATATCCGCCTTTTTCTTGCCGTTGACCTGGACCGGCAGACTGATCATGGCCTCGACCAGGAGTTCCGGGTCGACCTTCGGCCAGGGGATCTGGGAAACGAGGCCCTCGCGCCCGAGCGCGGCCCAGCACTCCTCGGCAAGATGGGGCATCATCGGGGCGACCATCCGCACCAGCATCTCATAGGCCTCGCGCAGCGCCGCAAGCGCGTCCCCGTCGTGCAGCCGGGCGGGATCGGTGACGGCTGCAAGCGCCGCCGCGAATTCATAAATCTGGGCGACCGCCGTGTTGAAATTGAGACGCTCGATGAAGTCCTCCACCCGCTTGAGCCGCCGGTGGGCGACCTGCCGGATGGCGAGCGCACCGCCCTCCTCGGCCTGCTTGCCGAAACTGACCGGCCCCTTCTCGATCTCGACGAAGCGGTTGACGAGCCGCCACAGCCGCTGGACGAAACGCCAGGCGCCCTGCACGCCCTCTTCCGTCCAGATCACGTCCCGGTCGGGCGGGGAATCCGACAGCATGAACCAGCGCGCGGTGTCGGCGCCATAGCCGGCGATGATGTCGTCGGGGTCGACCGTGTTGCGCTTCGACTTCGACATCTTCTCGATCGAGCCGATCTCGATGGCCTCGCCGGTCGCGGCGAGAAGGGCGCGGCGCTTGTCGCCCTCGGCCTCGATCTTCACTTCGGCCGGAGAGGCATAGGTGCCGTCGGCCTTGCGATAGGTCTCGTGCACCACCATGCCCTGCGTGAACAGGCCCGCGAACGGTTCGTCGAGATCGACATGGCCCGTCGCCTTCATCGCGCGGGTGAAGAAGCGCGAATAGAGCAGATGCAGAATCGCGTGCTCGATGCCGCCGATATATTGATCGACCGGCAACCAATGATTGGCGATCTTCGGATCGGTCGGCGCGTCCGCGTTCCACGGGTCGGTGAAGCGGGCGAAATACCATGACGAGTCGACGAACGTGTCCATCGTGTCGGTTTCGCGCCGCGCGGGCTTGCCGCATTGGGGACACGGCACGTGCCGCCATGTCGGATGGCGGTCGAGCGGATTGCCCGGCCGGTCGAATTCGATGTCGTCGGGAAGTTCCACAGGAAGGTCCTTGATCGGCACCGGCACGACGCCGCAGACCTCGCAATGAATGACCGGGATCGGGCAGCCCCAATAACGCTGGCGCGAGATCCCCCAGTCCCGCAGGCGGTAATTGATCTGGCGCGCACCCACGGGGCGGTTACCGAGGGTCGCGCGCTCGAGCCTGGTGGCGACCTCGTTCTTCGCCGCCTCGATCGTCATGCCGTCGAGGAAGCGCGAATTGATCATGCGCCCGTCGCCGTCATAGGCGGTGTCGGTGATGATGAATCCCGCCGGGTCCTGGCCTTCGGGACAGACGACGGGAACGTTGCCGAGCCCGTATTTGTTGACGAAGTCGAGATCGCGCTGGTCGTGCGCGGGGCAGCCGAAGATCGCGCCGGTGCCGTATTCCATCAATATGAAATTGGCGACGTAGACGGGCAGCTTCCAACTTGCGTCGAACGGATGAACGGCGCGGATGCCGGTGTCGAAGCCCTGCTTCTCGGCCGTGTCGATCTCGGCCTGCGCGGTGCCACGCCGTTTGCACTCGGCGATGAATTCGGCCAGCGCGGGATTGTTCCTCGCCGCCGCGGCCGCGAGCGGGTGATCGGGCGACAGCGCCATGAATTTCGCGCCGAACAGCGTGTCCGGGCGCGTGGTGAAGATCTCAAGCTCGCTTTCCCCGCCCGGCGAAGTCGCCGGATCGAGCGCGAAGCGCACCAACAGGCCCTCGGAGCGGCCGATCCAGTTGCGCTGCATGAGGCGCACCTTGTCCGGCCAGCGATCGAGCGTATCGAGCGCGGCCAACAGGTCGTCGGAAAAAGAGCTGATCTTGAAGAACCATTGCGTCAGCTCGCGCTGTTCGACCAGCGCGCCGGAACGCCAGCCGCGCCCGTCGATCACCTGCTCGTTGGCGAGCACGGTCTGGTCGACCGGATCCCAGTTGACCTTCGATTGCTTGCGCTCGACCAGCCCCGCTTCAAGGAAGTCGATGAACATGCGCTGCTGGTGCTTGTAGTAGCTCGCGTCGCAGGTCGCGACCTCGCGCTTCCAGTCGAGCGACAGGCCCATCGACTGGAGCTGCTTTTTCATCGCGGCGATGTTGTCGTAGGTCCAGGTCTTGGGGTGGACCTTGTTGGCCATCGCGGCGTTTTCCGCCGGCATGCCGAAGGCGTCCCAGCCCATCGGGTGGAGCACGTTGAAGCCCTTGGCGCGCTTGTAGCGCGCGACCACGTCGCCCATCGTGTAGTTGCGCACATGGCCCATATGGATGCGCCCGGAAGGGTACGGGAACATCTCCAGCACGTAGTATTTCGGGCGGGGGTCGGCGTTGTCGGTCGAGAAGATGCCGCGCGCGTCCCAGACGTGTTGCCAGCGCGGTTCCGCCTCGCGGGGGTTGTAACGTTCGTTGCTCATGGAATCGGGATGTCCGCCAGCGTGAAATCGGCCGGACTAGGCCATGAAAGCCCCCGCAGGGTCAACGGCTTGTGGGGTTGGGCGGCGGCGCCTCGGGGCCAAAAAGCGCTTCGCGCCATGGGGGTCCCTCGGCGCCATGCGCGAGGGAAGCGCCCTCAGACGAAGTCGGCCGCGTCCGGCGTGGGGTTCACCTCGGCCGCGCCAACCGGCTGAACGATGCCGTGGCCGACCACCTGGTTGCGCCCGCGATTCTTGGCCGCGTAAAGGCCGGTATCGGCGGCTTCGATGAGGTCATGGACCTGCAAGCCCGGCTCGGGGACGACGGCGGCCACGCCGATGCTGACCGTGACGCAGCCGAACAGGCTGGCGCGGTGAGGCATGGCGAGCGCGGCGACCGCGGCGCGCAACCGTTCGGCGGTGCCGATCGCGCGTTCGAGGTTGGCGCCGGGAAGCAGCAGCAGGAACTCCTCGCCGCCATAGCGCGCCGCGAATCCCGAGGTCTCGTCGGCGAATTTCGCGAGCAGACCGCCAAGCCGGCTCAGGCAGGCGTCGCCCTCGGGGTGTCCATAGGTGTCGTTGAATTGCTTGAAGTGATCGACGTCGATCATGAGGATCGCGAGCGGCTGGAGGGTCTGCGTCGCGCGCATCCATTCGAAGTCCACCCGGCTTTCGAAGCCGCGTCGGTTGGCGAGGCCCGAGACCGAATCGAGCGTCGCCAGAACCGTGAGGCGGCTGTTGGAGGCGCGCAGCTCGCCCTCGCGCGCGCCTAGCTGAGCGGCCATGGTGTCGAACGACTTCGCCAGCGCGTCGAATTCGATCGGAAGGCCTTTTTGTTTGACCCGCGCCGTGAGATCGCCGCGACCAAATCGCTGGGCGACGTTCGCCAGGACGCGAATGGGGCTGATGACGAGCCGCTCGCTGACGACCCAGGCGCCGAACAAAACGATCAGGCTGAAAAACGCGAATTCGAGATAGGAAGTCCAGATTTCGCGGCTGATGGGGCCGATCACTTCGGCCTCGCTGACGCCGACGACAAGGCGCGCGGTGGTTCCGGGCACCCGCGCATGGGCATAGAGCATCTTGCCCGGGCCGCCGCGACGCGCGGGAGTCGTGACGAAGCCGGCTTCGGCGGTTCCGCCGACCCCGGCCGCCACCGCGTCGGCCGCCAAGGCGTCGGCATTGACGTCCTGGGCCGTCTTGCGCGCGAGCACCGCGCCGCTTTCGTTCAGAAGAAGCAGGTTCGGCCGCAACCGCGTCTTGCCGGAGGCGAGCACGCGATCGAGCCAGTCGAGCCCGACGGACGCCAGAATGACATGATCGACCGTCGGGCTTACCGACGCCACCGGAAGGGCGACGATGATGGAGGGACGCGCCAGCGCGCGCGCGATAATGTAATCGCTGGCGACAAGCTGTTTGGTCTCCATCGCCTTGCGGAAATAGGGGCGATCGGAAATGTCGATCCCGCTGGCGGCCGGCAGCGTCGAGCAGATGATGCGTCCGTTCGCGTCGGCGATCGAGGTGCTCGCCACCTGCGCCGGATCGAGCCGGAAGCCGGAATTGATCAGCGCGCAGGGGTTCTCGCGGCTCGCGGTCGCGGCGTGGAAATAGGCCGAGGCCGTGAGCAGCGCCTCGACCGAGCGCAGCATCGCGCGCTGGGATTCGATGCCGTTATGCACGACCTCCATCAGATCGGTGGAGGCGGCGGCGATACGATGAGCACGCGTGGTTTCAAGACCGCGCACGCGCTCGAACATCGCCGGCGCGAGGAGAATGACCGCAAGCAGCGCGAGACGGGCGCGAATGCCGAAAATGGCCTTAAATCCCGGCCACTTTCTATAGACGCTTGACGTAATGCGCGACATCGCCGATCCCCTGCCCCGCCGGGGAACCTACCGGTCAACGCGTCAAGGCCCGTTTTGCGGAATTGCTAAAATTTGAGCGGTAGGCGCGATTTGGCCGATCGACCGCCAACGAAATTCGGAAAACCGCGTCTTGACGCGGCGATGGCCCGGGCGCGTGGTCGGTTCGGGCAAGGCATGTGGAACGGATATCGCGATGACGGATACGATTGATTCACCATCGGGGCTCGCGGCGGTCGAGGCCGAGGTCGCGCGAGCCTGTGCCGACGCGGAGCGCCCGCGCGCCTCGGTCACGCTGATCGCGGTGTCGAAAACATTCGAGCGTCCCGCCATCGAACCGGTGCTGCGCGCGGGTCATCGCGTGTTCGGCGAAAACCGCGTCCAGGAAGCCAAGGCCAAGTGGCCCGCGCTGAAGAACGATTATGCCGGCGTCGCGCTTCATCTGATCGGGCCCTTGCAATCCAACAAGGCCAAGGACGCCGTCGCCTTGTTCGACGCCATCCATTCGCTCGACCGGCCGAGCATCTGCGCGGCGCTCGCCAAGGAGATAGCCGCGCAAGGCCGGCATCCGACGCTGTTCGTGCAGGTCAATACCGGCGCCGAACCGCAGAAGGCCGGCGTGTTGCCAGAGGCCGCCGATGGTTTCATCGCCGATTGCCGCGGGACCCATGGATTGGAAATCGCGGGGCTCATGTGCATTCCTCCCGCGAACGAGCCGCCAGCGGCGCATTTCGCGCTGTGCGCGAAGATCGCGCGCCGCAACGGGCTCGCGCTATTGTCGATGGGCATGAGCGCGGATTTTCCGGTCGCGATCCGGCTCGGCGCTACGCATGTCCGCGTCGGCTCGGCGATCTTCGGCCACCGGGGATGACCGCGCGCCCGGCGCGGACCTATCCGATTTCGATCCGCGTGCGGGGACCGAGCCGGGCGAGCAGCCAAAGCATGTCGCCGCGGGCAAGGCCCACGCATCCGGCGGTCGGAGCGAATTTCTCGCGCGCGAGGTGAATGAAGACGGCGCTGCCCCGCCCCGCCACGCGCGGGCGGGAATTGTGGTCGATCTCGACGATGAAATCGTAGAGGTGATCGGCGCGCGCGAGGCGGTCGCCCTGCGCGCCGGGGGCGAGGCGCATCGGCTGGTTGTAATGGCGGCTCGCCGGATCCTCGCACCACGCATCGGCCGGCTTGATGATCCGCGCCGGCAACGCGCAACGCGGCTTCGGATGCCGGTCCGCGCGCCACCAGAGCTTGAGCGGGCGGAACCGGCCGCGCGGGGTCCCGCCATCGCCCTCGCGCTTGTTGGCGAGAATTCCGCCGCGTCCGAGCGCGACCGGCAGGGCGCGCTGATGGAAAATCAGCCAGCCCTTGCTTCTCTTGCCCGCGGCCTTGCGGATCCGCACGATGGCGCGGTCATCCATGCGGTGATCTCGCATGTCCAGGATCGGACCAATTCGGCCGGTAAGTATCTGAAAACATGGGATTACTGTCTTCGGCGGCGAACTCTTGCTTGCGCTTTTGGCCGGTCGTGATCTATTTCGCGGAACATCGCAAGATCCCCAGGATGGAATTGAATGGCCAATGTCCGCAAGATCCTGATCGTCGATGACGATCCGGACCTGCTCGATGCAATGACCGAACAGCTTGCCCTGCATGACGAATTCGAGGTCATCAAGGCGGAATCCGGAGCAAAGGGCATCCAGTCGGCGCGCGCGACCTCGCCCGATCTGGTGATCATGGATGTCGGCCTGCCCGATACCGACGGACGGGAGGCGGTACGGATGCTGCGCAAGAGCGGATTTCGCGCGCCCATCATCATGCTCACCGGCCACGACACCGATTCCGACACCATCTTGGGCCTCGAATCGGGCGCCAATGACTACGTGCAGAAGCCGGTCCGCTTCGCCGTGCTGCTTGCCCGCATCCGCGCGCAATTGCGTCAGCACGAGGCGAGCGAGGACGCCGTCTTTTCAATCGGGCCCTACAGCTTCCGTCCGGGCGCCAAGCTCCTGATGGGAGCCAATGCCAAGAAGGTCCGCCTGACCGAGAAGGAAACCGCTATCCTGCGCTTTCTCTACCGCGCCGGACAGGTTCCGATGTCGCGCGAAACGTTGCTGCAGGAAGTCTGGGGCTATAATTCCGGCGTGACCACGCATACGCTGGAAACGCATATCTACAGGCTGCGCCAGAAGATCGAGAAGGACGCGGCCAACCCCGCCATTCTCGTCACCGAGGCCGGCGGCTACAAGCTGGTGCCATGATCTCGCCCGCAAGATCCCTTCAGGCTCGTCCCAGATGTCGATCGCCAAGGAGCTGATGGCCCTCGAGGCCGTGCCGTTCTTGCGTCTTTTGGGGACGGAGGCGCTGCGCGTGCTCGCGATTGGCTCGGAGGTCAAGGAGGTTCGCGACGGCGAGATTTTGTTCAGCAAGGGCGATCCGGCCGATTGCGGCTATGTCGTCGTCGAGGGCTCGTTTCGCGTATCCAACGAGAACGGGCCCGACGTCATCGCCCGGCCCGACTCCCTGCTCGGCGAGCTCACGCTGATCGTCGACATGCCGCGCGCAGGCACGGCGGTGGCGCAGGAAGATTCAGTCGTCGTCCGCATCTCGCGCAGCCTGTTTCAGAAGGTGCTCGAAAGCTTCCCCGACGCCGCGCAACGCCTGCGCGACGATCTGGCGGCGCGCACGACGCGGGCGACGAGCGAGATCGTCGCGGTCGGCTCGCGAATCGCCGGGCTCGGCGAGAGCTGAAATTCAATACAACGAGCGCGGCCTAGCGCGGCCCTCAGACCTCGAGCGTCGCCGTGACCGGTACGTGGTCGGACGGGCGCTCCCAGCCGCGCGCGTCGCGGGCGATGGTAAATTGCGAAACGCGATCGGACAGCGCCGGCGCCACCCAGATGTGATCGAGCCGCCGGCCGCGATCGGCCGCGCGCCAGTCGGCGGCGCGGTAGCTCCACCACGAATAGAGCTTCTCGCTTTCGGGAACGAACCGGCGCGCGATGTCGGTCCAGTTGCCGCGATCCCTGATCGCGACGAGCTTCTCGCATTCGATCGGCGTGTGCGAAACGACGTTGAGAAGCTGCCTATGCGACCAGACATCATGCTCGTGCGGCGCGACGTTGAGATCGCCGACCAGCACGTGGCGATCGGCGCCCACCGGATGCAGCGCGTCGAGCTCGCGCATCTCGTCGAGGAAGGAAAGCTTGTGCGCGAATTTGGGATTGATCTTGGGATCGGGAATGTCGCCGCCGGCGGGGACATAGAAATTATGCAGCGTCAGCGGCGCCTTCAGCCCCGCGCGCTCGCCGAAAACCGCCGCGATATGGCGCGAATCCGGCTTGCCGCCGAGCGTCAAACTCGCGGTCGTCTCAAGGGGAACGCGCGAGACGATGGCGACGCCGTGATAGCCCTTCTGCCCGTTGAGCGCGACGTGTTCGTAGCCGAGACGCTTGAACCGCTTGAGCGGAAACTTGTCGTCCGGGCATTTCGTTTCCTGCAGGCACAGGACGTCCGGGCGCTTGGCCTTGATGAATTTGGCGACGAGGTCGATGCGCAGACGCACCGAGTTGATGTTCCAGGTGGTGAGGGTCAGGCGCATGAATCGAAAAACGCGTCTCGGCGCGACCAGTTGCTCCCGCCCGACTTCGCGCGAGACGGCCGCGGCACGCTTCAATCTTTCATTGATAGCGCGTGTAATCAATCTTGAACAAGGCCGGATCGATCTTTCGCGACGGATCGAGATTGTACACGGCGACCGTCGTGTCGTAGCCCTGCGGATCGGTCACGGTCCATTGCTTGAGCTGGAAGTCCTTGGCGCCGACCATCATCATCAGCCGGCTGGTCCCCACCATCGCCTGCTTTTCCTCGATGGTGATCGTGACATAGGTGTCGTCCGAGGAGATGTTGACGACGTTGGTATCCTTCAACAGGTCGATGCGATCGTTGAGGAGATAGCGCAGCGGCGTCTGCGATAGCGGATAGACATCCTGCGTCGCGAGCTTGCGGTCGCGCACGATGACCGAGGTACCGTCGGCGACGACATCGATCGGCGAAGGCGGAAGATATTCGAACCGCACCTTGCCGGGCTTCTGGATGTAGAAATCGCCGGTGGTGCGGCTGCCGTCGGGGCCGACCTGGATGAAATTGCCGGCGAGCGTCTGCATCGAGGACAGATAACCGCTCACCTTGCCGGCGAGCGCGCGCTGCTCGCCATCGAAGGCGGTCGTGCCGCCCGCCGGGGCGGCGGGCTTGCGGCCGGGCAGGATCGGAACGGGCGGCGCCACGGGGCTCGCCGCGAATCCCGATCCGCTGGAAATCGGAGCCGGAGGCGTCGGCCGTTCGCTCGCCGCGTCGTTGGCGCGGGCCTTGGGAGCCGGCTTCGGAATCGGGACGGGTTCGGCGAAGATGACGCTCGGGCAGGCCGCGGCGAGCGCGAATGCGAGCAGCACGCTCGCCAGCGTCGGCCGCGCGTATCGAAAATCGGTCAGCGTGTTTCGGATCATCGCTTTCGAGGTCATCGCTTTCGTGATCGCCATCTTCGAGATCGTCTTGTTCGGGATCGTCATTTTCCAGATTGCCGGCGCCGAAATGCCGGCTTCGAAATTCATTTTCCGGGCGCCTCGGCGGAGCGGGCTGATCGCCCGTGTCGCGGGTGAGGCTTGGCCCCTCGAAGGATCACTAGGCCCGGGCCATGGCGAATTTGCGGTGTCGAATCGGTGTTCCGACGGGACCTAACTAAACCGATCGGCGTGGCGACAAAAGGACCGAAATCAAGGAATCTTCCCTGGCTTTTCCCGTTTCCGTGAGGCGCGTTCGTCCCCGCCGGGCGCGCGACCAGCGCGCTAATCCTCGCCGATCAAGATCTCGCGCTTGCCGGCGTGGTTGGCCTGGCCGACGATCCCCTCCTCTTCCATGCGCTCCATGATCGTCGCGGCGCGATTATAGCCGATCTGCAGCCGTCGCTGGATGTAGCTCGTCGATGCCTTGCGGTCGCGTTTGACGATCTGCACCGCCTGAGAGTAGAGATCGTCGCCCCCGCCCATGCCGGTTGCGTCGAACAGCGCCTCGTCGCCATCCTCCTCCTCGTCCGCGGTGACGGCCTCGAGATATTGCGGAACGCCCTGCGCCTTGAGGTGGCGCACGACCTTCTCGACCTCCTCGTCGGAGACGAAAGGTCCGTGCACGCGGCTGATGCGTCCGCCGCCGGCCATGTAGAGCATGTCGCCCTGCCCCAGCAATTGCTCGGCGCCCTGCTCGCCCAGGATCGTGCGGCTGTCGATCTTCGAGGTGACCTGGAACGAAATGCGGGTGGGGAAATTCGCCTTGATTGTGCCGGTGATGACGTCGACCGACGGCCGCTGCGTCGCCAGTACGACATGCAGGCCGGCGGCGCGCGCCATCTGCGCCAGGCGCTGCACCGCGCCCTCGATGTCCTTGCCCGCGACCATCATCAGGTCCGCCATCTCGTCGACGATGACGACGATATAGGGCAGCGGTTCGAGATCGAGCCGCTCTTCCTCGTAGATCGCCTTGCCCGTGTCCTTGTCGAAGCCGGTATGGACGGTGCGGGTGAGCTCCTCGCCGCGCGCCTTGGCCTCGGCGAGGCGCGCGTTGTAGCCGTCGATGTTGCGCACGCCGAGCTTGGCCATGTTCTTGTAGCGCTCTTCCATCTCGCGCACCGCCCATTTGAGCGCGACGACGGCCTTCTTCGGATCGGTGACGACCGGCGTGAGAAGATGGGGAATGCCGTCATAGACCGAGAGTTCCAGCATCTTCGGATCGACCATGATCAGCCGGCACTGCTCCGGCTTGAGCCGGTAGACGAGGCTCAGGATCATGGTGTTGATGGCGACCGACTTGCCCGAGCCGGTGGTGCCGGCGATCAGCAGATGCGGCATGCGCGCCAGATCGACGATGACATGGTCGCCGCCGATCGTCTTGCCGAGGCAGAGCGGCAGCTTGGCGACGGATTCGTTGAAGTCCTTGGCCGCCAGCAATTCGCGCAGGTAAACCTTCTCGCGATGCGGATTGGGCAGTTCGATGCCGATGGCGTTGCGCCCGGCCACGACCGCGACGCGCGCCGAGATCGCGCTCATCGAGCGCGCGATGTCGTCGGCGAGTCCGATCACGCGCGAGGATTTGATGCCGGGCGCGGGCTCGAGTTCGTAGAGCGTGACGACGGGGCCGGGATGGGCATTGGTGATTTCCCCCCGCACGCCGAAATCCTGCAACACGCCTTCCAGTATCCGCGCGTTTTCCGCGATCGCGTCCGCGCTCGGGGTGAAGCGATCCGACGCGCGCGGCGCGGCGAGGACGGAAAGCGGCGGCAGGACGAATTTTCCCGACGCCTTGACGGGCCTTGGCGCGCGCTTGCGCGGGGCCTTGGCGGCCGGCTCCTCCGCGTCGAGGTCCTCCTCATCGGCGTCGGGCGAATGAACCGCCGGCGCGGCCGCGGTTTCCCGCGCACCCGCGCGCATGCTCGGTTCCATCCGGTCGAAACGGCCCGCCGGCGCCTCCTCGTCGCTGGCGACGAGCCAGCGATAGGCGCGGCCGAAGATCCGGTTCGCGCGCGCCTTGATGGTGAGCATTTCGTGGATGAGCCAGCCGAGCGTGATCCACCGGCTCGACCGTTCGTCATCACCGTCCGGCTCGGCGGTCTCCTCGAGATCGGCAACTTCAGGCTCGTCGACGAGAGCGTCGGAAGCGCGGGGTCCCGCGCGCGTCGCCACGAGGAAGGACGCGGCCATCGTAAGGCCAAGAAGGACGCCGATGCCAAGGCGCGACAACAGCCCCAGGGGGCCGAGAATCATGGCCGGCACGCGCAGGAGCGCGTCGCCGACGACCCCGCCGAGACCCGTCGGCAATGGCCATGACGGCGTCGGCGTCCAGCAGCTCGCGAAACCGGATGCGGCCACGATCGCCACCACCCAGCATCCGACGCGAACCGCTTGGCGATCGAACAGGCGATGCGCGATCAGGCGCAAACCCCAGATCGCGATCGGCAGGACGACCAGAACCGATCCGATTCCGAATATCTGCATCAGCAGGTCGGCGATGATCGCGCCGGGATAGCCGAGCAGGTTGCGGGTCGGATGCGATGTCGCATGGCTGAGACTCGGATCCTGGACGGACCACGTCGCCAGCGCCGTGATGACCGCGACCGACGCGGCGATCAGCCCGAGCCCGACAAGCTCCCTCGCCCGCCGCCGCATCATTTCGCGGATCGGATCGGGCAGATGGCCGATGATCGGAAGGCTGTGCTCAATCGCTGGCATTGTCGCTCCGCGTTTCACGGTGACCTCAAAATGCTGACGATGCGGTTAAGGGCCTCGGCGGTGGTCTCGACATCCCGCACCAGCGCGACGCGCAAGAAATTTTCGCCCGGATTGGACCCGTCGGCCTGGGTGTGGGCGAGATAGCCGCCCGGAATGACGCGCACGCCGCCCTCTTTCCACAGCCGCAGCGTGGCCGCCTCGTCACCGCCGTCGCCGGATACGTCGAGCCAGAGGCAGAAACCGCCGGCCGGCCGCCGGTAACCGAAACGGGCGCCGAGAACGGCGTCGGCGAGTTCGAATTTCGCGCGGTAGAGCGCGCGGCTTTGTTCCACATGCGCCTCGTCGCCATAGGCGGCGATCGCGACATGCTGCGAAGGCACCGACACCTGCGGCGCGGCGATGTTGCGCAGCTCGTGAAAGGCGGACAGGAAGCGCCGGTCGCCCGCGACGAATCCGACGCGCAGGCCAGGCAGGTTCGAGCGCTTGGACAGCGACTGAAAGACGAGGACGTTGGTGAAATCGCCGTCGGCGAGCGCAAGGCAGCTTCCCGGCGCCTCGCCTGTGTAAATTTCCGAATAGCATTCGTCGCTGAAGATGAGGAAGTCGTGACGCGCGGCAAGCGCGACGAGCCTGGCGAAATAGTCGGCGCCGGCGACGGAGCCTTGCGGGTTCGCCGGAGAGGCGATGTAGAAGGCGACCGCGCGGGCGAGCACGCTTGGCTCGATCGCGTCGAGATCGGGAAGAAACCCGGTCGCGCGCGTGGCAGGAAGGTAGATGGGCTCGCAGCCCGCCGCGAGCGCGCCGGCGGCGTAGGCGGGGTAATAGGGATTGGGCAGAAGGATCGCCGGCGCGTCGGTCTTGCCGGCGGCGAAACGTCTGGCCGCGATCGCCGCCAGAAACAGACCCTCGCGGCTTCCATTGAGGACGAGGATCTCGCTTTCCGGGTCGGGCACGCGGGGAAGGCGGAAGCGCCGCGCCAGCCAGCCGGCCGCGGTCTCGCGGAACGGGGCGATACCCTTGGAGAGCGGATAGCGGCTGAAATCGGCGAGATGCGCGGCAAGAACCTGCCCGACAAAGTCGGGCAGCCCATGCCCCGGCTCGCCGACGGAAAGATTGATGATCGAGGCCCCGGGCGGAGCGTCACCGAGAAGCTCGGTCAGGCGCGCGAAAGGCGACCGGTCGCCGGCTCCGAGCCCGGGCGATAGGGCGCTGCGGATGGGACCGGTCTCGGGCATCTCAAGCTACCGCGCAATTCGACGACCGGCGGAAACGGGCGCCTCCGCTCGGCTTTGGTCCACCATAGGAGAGGCGAGGTTAAGACCCGATTAACCATCACGCGCCGGCGAGTGGATCGGGGCGTTCGCAAGGCGCGCGTCCGAACGAGCGAAGCGATGGCGGAAGGCGCCCTTTCGGCCGGGGATTTGCGCTAACACCTTGAATCCACGCCATTTCATTTCGCCGAGAAGATTGCGTCTTCCCCAGAAAGGTTCGTGCGCGCCTTGATCGGTGAGCGACCGCGAACGAGCCGGATGAGCCTTAAAAAAGTGAAGGGCCTCCGCTTGCGCGAAGGCCCTTCGACGGTCAGGCCACTGCCGGGTTTGTGCCCCGACCGTTGTCGAGGAGCGAGCTACATGTTGTAGGCGCGCTCGGTGTGGTCGGTGAGGTCGAGACCCTCGCGCTCCTTGTCCGTGGTCGGACGCAGACCGACGACGACGTCGACGACCTTGAGGATGATGGCGGTACCGATGCCGGACCACACCAGCGTGGTCAGCACGGCCTTGGTCTGCGCGGTGACCTGCGTCACGAAGTCGTAGTCGGCGATCTTGCCGGCCACGTAGTCCATGATGCCGGTGCCGCCGAGCGCGGGATTCACCAGGATGCCGGTGCCGATCGCGCCGATGATGCCGCCGATGCAGTGGACGCCGAACACGTCGAGGGCGTCGTCGTAGCCAAGCGCGTTCTTCACCACCGTGACGAAGAACAGGCAGACCACGCCGGCGAGCAGTCCGAGCACGAGCGCGCCCATCGGTCCGGCGAAACCGGCCGCCGGCGTCACCGCGACGAGGCCCGCGATCGCGCCGGAGAGCGCGCCGAGGACGGAGGGGTGACCCTTGACGATCCATTCGGCGAACATCCACGACATGGCCGCCGCCGCGGTCGCGACGAACGAGTTGGTCATGGCCAAGGCCGCGCCACCCGTGGCCTCGAGGTTGGAGCCGGCGTTGAAGCCGAACCAGCCGACCCACAGCAGCGAGGCGCCCACCATGGTCAAGGTCAGCGAGTGCGGAGCCATCAGGTCCTTGCCGTAGCCGACGCGCTTGCCCACGAGCAGGGCGGCGACGAGACCGGCGATGCCCGCGTTGATGTGCACCACGGTGCCGCCGGCGAAGTCGATCGCGCCCCACAGGAAGATCTGGCCCGCGTCGGCCATGACTTCATCAAGCTTGGCCTGCGCGGCGGCCTTGGCGGCGTCGTCGGTCGCGGCCGCGAGCGCCTTGGCGGCGTCAACGATCGCGTCGGGGCCGGCCCAGTACCAGACCATATGCGCGATCGGCAGATAGATCAGCACCAGCCACAACGGGATGAACAGCGCGACGGCGGCGAAACGCATGCGCTCGGCGAACGCGCCGACGATCAGCGCGGGCGTGATCGCGGCGAAGGTCATCTGGAAGCAGATGTAGATGAGTTCGGTGATGCTCGCGCCGGCGGTGAAGGTCGCCGCCATCGAATCCGGCGTCACGCCGGAAAGGAAGGCCTTGGAGAATCCGCCGATAAAGGCCGAGCCGCCGGTGAAGGCGAGGCTGTAGCCGAACAGCACCCAGATCAGCGTGGCGATGCAGACCGTGTAGAACACGTGCATCAGGACCGAGAGCATGTTCTTGCCGCGGACGAGGCCGCCATAGAACAAGGCCAGGCCCGGGATGGTCATCAACAGAACGAGGACCGTCGACGTCAGCATCCAGGCGTTGTCGCCCTTGTTGACGGTCGGTTCCGCGAAAGCCGCGGTGGCGGTGAAAAGTCCCGATGCGAGGGCCACAATTCCCGCGCTGTAGTGACGCTTGAACGTCATTGGTCTTACTCCTGATTGGATTGGTGTGAGCGCGAGGTCACAGCGCGGCATCGTCGGCCTCGCCGGTGCGGATACGGACCGCCTGTTCGAGGCTGATCACGAAGATCTTGCCGTCGCCGATCTGTCCGGTCTTGGCCGCGTTGCTGATGGCCTGGATGGTCATGTTGACTTGCGACGTCGGAACGGCGACCTCGATCTTGATCTTGGGCAGGAAACTCACCGCGTATTCGGCGCCGCGATAGATTTCCGTGTGGCCTTTCTGGCGGCCGTATCCCTTGACCTCGGTCACCGTGAGACCGTGGACGCCGATTCCGGTCAGGGCGTCGCGGACCTCGTCGAGTTTGAATGGCTTGATGATCGCCATAACGATTTTCATGGGCTCAATCCCCGCTTGGGCCCGGCACCCGCCGGGCTGTCTGAGCTGAATCTCACCACGCGAAGAACGCCCCCCGCGGGCACAGCTGGTTAACGAGAATCAAACGCCGTGCCAGTCTCGGCGGCCAAGCAACCAATTGTTAAATTTTGGGTTTTTCTCCCACCCCAGGAGCGGCGAGACAGTGCCGACAAAAAGACGCCCAAAGCCTGGCCAAAACAGCCTAAGAATTAGGCACGCCGATTCGGCATCCAGTCGCGATGCTTTTGCATTAAGCAAAAGGGGTCGGGAAACCCCGACCCCTTGCCCGAATTCGACGTGATCCGCGTGGTCGCCGCCTTATTGCAGCGCCTCGCCATGCTGGGTGATGTCCAGCCCTTCGAGTTCCTGATCGGGCGTCACGCGCAGCGGCACGAACAGGCCTGTCAGTTTGAGCAGGACGAAGGTTGCGACGGCCGCCCAGATCAGCGTCACCGCCGCCCCGTAGAATTGAATCAGCACCTGCCGGAAATTGCCTTCGAGGGCGCCGGCCGTATCCCCGATCGCGCCGACCGCAAGGACGCCGGCAAGCATGATGCCGGTGAATCCGCCGACGCCATGGACGCCGAACACGTCGAGCGAATCATCGTAGCGCAAGCGCTGCTTGAGGATGGTCGAGGCCCAGAAACAGACCGCGCCGGCGATGACGCCGATCAGCAGACCGTGCCAGGGCGCGACGAAGCCGGACGCCGGCGTGATGGTGCCAAGGCCGGCGACGGCGCCCGAAATCATTCCGAGCACGGAGGGCTTGCCGCGCATGGCCCATTCGATCGCGGTCCAGGTCAGCGCGCCCGCGCAGGCGGCAAGATGCGTCGACGTGATCGCCATGACCGCGCGCGAATTCGCCGCCAGCGCCGATCCGCCGTTGAAGCCGAACCAGCCGACCCAGAGAAGCCCGGTGCCCATCACCGCGAGCGACAGATCGAACGGCGACAGGTTGTCGGCGCCGTAGCCGCGCCGCCGGCCGAGAACGAGCGCCGCGACCAGGCCGCCGGTGCCGGCGCTCATGTGGACAACGGTTCCGCCGGCGAAGTCGAGGACGCCGGCCGCGCCCAGAAATCCGCCGCCCCAGACCCAATGCGCGAGCGGGACATAGACCACGATGAACCAGCCCGCCGAAAACAACAGATAGGCCGAAAAGCGCATGCGGTCGGCGACCGAACCGGCCACCAGCGCCACCGTGATGATCGCGAACGTCATCTGGTAGAGCATGAACAGCCCTTCCGGAATCGTCTTAGCCGCCGGATTGATGCTGTCGAGCCCCATGCCCATCAGGAAGACGCGATCGAGCGAGCCGATCAGCGCGCCGTCGCCGACGAAGGCGAGCGAATAGCCGAACGCGACCCAGAGCACGGAGATCAACGCCACCGCCGCGAGGCTTTGCGCCATGGTCGCGAGCACGTTCTTCTTGCGCACCATGCCGGCGTAGAACAGCGCGAGCCCCGGGATCGTCATCATCAGCACGAGCGCGGTCGCCACGATCATCCAGGCGGTGTCGGCCGCGTCGATCTTGGCCTGCTGCGCGGCCGCCGGCGCGACGGACGCCGCCCACATCATCCCTATCGCCGCCGAAAAAAGCGTCGCGCGCGTCGCGCGCCCATGAGTCGTTATCGCCATTGCCCCGTCCCTCAAGAAATCAACAAACGCCCGCCGGAAATCCCGCGCGCGATCACAGCGCGTCGACGTCGGTCTCGCCGGTTCTGATACGGATGGCGGATTCGATCGGCGTGACGAAGATTTTGCCGTCGCCGATCTGCCCGGTGCGCGCCGCGGCGGAGATGGTGGCGACCGTCTTGTCGACGAGTTCGGAGGAGACCGCGACCTCGATGCGCAGCTTCGGCAGGAAGCTGACGATGTATTCAGCGCCGCGATAGATTTCGGTGTGGCCTTTCTGCCGGCCGTAGCCCTTGACCTCGGTGACGGTCATGCCGTGCACGCCGAGATCGGTCAGCGCTTGGCGGACTTCGTCGAGCTTGAAGGGTTTGATGATGGCGACAACGAGTTTCATGGGTTGTTTCCGTCGATGATCTGGGACGCCGGGCGTCGGACGACGCGAATCGCCGCGCCGCTTTCCGAAAGGACGACCGGCATCGCGCCTGATGCGCATTGATGCCGAACGCCCGCGCACAACGCCGCGAAGGTGAGCAGCCGCTGCGAGATAAGGCTGCTACTAGCCTATTTTTCGATCACAAGGCAAGAAAGCGGTCGGCGGTCGGATGAAAAGATCGCCGTCCATGCTGCCTCTTTATTGTGCAGCACGCGATCTTTCCGCGGCGCAACCTCCGTCCGTCATTCCGATCGCAAGCGGATCACGCCTTCCTGCGCGACCGACGCCACCAGCGTTCCGTCGCGCTTGAAGATCTGGCCGCGCGCGAAACCGCGCGCGCCGCAGGCGTTCGGACTATCCTGGCTGTAGAGCAGCCATTCGTCGGCGCGAAACGGTCGGTGAAACCACATGGCGTGGTCGAGGCTCGCCGGCATCACGCGGCGGTCGAACAGCGTGCGGCCGTACCTGGCCATCACCGCGTCGAGCAGCGACATGTCGGAGGCATAGGCCAGCGCGCAACGATGGATCATCGGGTCGTCGGGAAGCGCGCCGCTTGTCTTGATCCAGATGTTGACGCGGCCGTCGGGATATTTGCGGCCGAAATAGCGGTCGAACTCGACCGGGCGCAGATCGAGCGGCCGCTCCGTCTCGAAATAGCGCCGCACCGCCTCCGGCATCATGTCGAGCACGGCGCCCTTGAGGATGCCGTCGCCGGGAAGCTTTTCCGGCCCCGGCACGTCGGGCATGTCGGCCTGATGGTCGAAGCCTTGTTCCTCGCGCTGGAACGAAACCATCATCGAAAAGATCGCGTCGCCGTGCTGAATCGCGGTCACGCGCCGCGTGGTGAAGCTCTTGCCGTCGCGCGGCCTGTCGACCTCGTAGATGATCGGCACCTTGGGGTCGCCCGGCAGGATGAAATAGGCGTGCAGCGAATGCGGCGCGCGATCCTCCACCGTGCGGCAGGCCGCCACCAGCGCCTGGCCGATGACCTGGCCGCCGAAAACGCGCTGCCAGCCCGTTTGCGGGCTGTGACCGCGAAAGAGATTCACCTCGATGGATTCAAGATCAAGAATGGAGACAAGATCATTGATGACATTGGACATCGGCAAATCCGAGAATGAAAATGGGGCGTTTAGCCCGCGATCAATGAGCCCGGCGACCGGCCCGAAGTCAAGGTTTCAGGTCCGCCCCTGGGCTGCTAGACTTGTTTCCTGAACTTAGTTCCAAAACTGGTTCCAAAACTTGGTCACAAGAGTTGGTCTCTAGACTCGGCTTCCGGCCGTGGTTGACGAATGAGGGGAGGGCGCGGGTCCTCGCCTCGACGCAACCGGATAAGGAAATTGCGAATGTCGCCGACCGATAAGTCTTCCACCAGCGCGGTCTCGGCCCACCAGGGGGTCGTCATCGCCGGCGGCGCCTTCGCCGGGCTCGCGCTCGCTCTGGCGCTTCGCCAGAGCCTCGGGGCCGATTTTCCCGTCACGGTCGCCGATCCCGCGCTTGGGCGGCGGCCGAGCAAGGATCCGCGCGCCTCCGCGATCGTCGCGGCCGGGCGGCGGCTGTTGACGACACTGGGCGTCTGGGACGCGATCAGCGGGCAGGCCCAGCCCATCCTCGACATGGTCGTTACCGACAGCAAGCTCGACGACGCCATGCGTCCGGCGTTTCTCACCTTCGGCGGCGATGTCGAGCCGGGCGAGCCGTTCGCGCATATGGTGGAAAATCGTCTGTTGATCGACGCGCTCCACGAGCGCGCGTTGGCCGCCGGCGTCGAATTGCGCCCGAACGCGGTGACCGGTTACGAGGCGCGCGCCGACGCCGTGACGGTGACTTTCGCCGATGGCGCGACGCGCGAGGCGAGCCTGCTGGTGGCCGCCGATGGCGCGCGCTCGGCCTTGCGCGAGCAGGCGGGCATCGCCACGCACGGATGGGACTATGATCAGTCCGGCATCGTCGTCACCGTCGCGCATGAGCGCGATCATCACGGCCGCGCGATCGAGCATTTCCTGCCCGCCGGGCCATTCGCGATCCTGCCGCTCAAGGGCAAGCGCGCCTCCCTCGTCTGGACCGAGAGCCGCGCGGAGGCCGACCGCATCGTCGCCATGCCCGACGCGGAATTCGATCGCGAGCTGGAGCGACGCTTCGGCCTTGAGCTCGGCGACGTCCACGCCGTCGGCGCGCGCAAGGCGTTTCCGCTCGGCTATTTCGTCGCGCGGACCTTCGTCGCCGATCGCCTCGCGCTCGTGGGCGACGCCGCCCATCTCATTCATCCGATCGCCGGACAGGGCCTCAATCTCGGCCTGAAGGATGTCGCCGCGCTCGCCGAGGTCGTCGTCGAGGCGGCGCGCCTGGGCATCGATCCGGGGCAGGCCGACGTGCTCGAACGCTACCAGCGCTGGCGGCGTTTCGACACGGTCGCCATGGGCGTGGCGACCAACGGCCTGAATTTCCTATTCTCCAATGAGTTCGCGCCGCTTCGCGCCATGCGCGATTTCGGTCTCGGGCTGGTCGACCGCGTCCCGCCCCTCAAGAGCGCCTTCATCCGTCAGGCGGCGGGGCTTGCCGGCGAGGTGCCGCGCCTGCTGCGCGGCGAGGCGCTCTAGCGGCGCCTCTCGGGCACGCCGCGCGCGCGGCGCGTTCTAGTCGAGCCGCCGCGCTTCGTCCGGCAGCATGATCGGGATGCCGTCGCGGATCGGATAGGCGAGCTTGGCCTTGCGTGAAATCAGCTCCTGACGCGCCGCGTCATAGTCGAGCGGCTCCTTGGTGCGGGGACACACCAGCATTTCGAGCAATTTGGGGTCGATGCCGCTCGCGGGACGATCGGAGGATTGCTGCGAGGAATTCATCACGGGTCTCATCAATTCGATATGTGTTTGGTCGAAGTCATGCGTCGGCGCGCGGGGAGGGCCGGCGCGAGGCTCACCCCTATCACGGTTTTCGGGAATGGGACACCGCGGCACGAACTCTCCGCGCTTGCCGCACTTTCCGTCTCCGTCCCTCTTGCCGCAACCTATTGCAGCGACGTCTCGCCGCCGGTCGCCGATTTCCTGGCGAGCTCCATCTGCGTCACGGCGATGAGGATTTCCGCGCGCGTCTTGAGATCAGGCGCTTCCAACAGCGCCTGTTTTTCCGGCGGCCCGAACGGTGACATCATCGCCAGCGCGTTGACCAGCGCCTCGTTCGGCGCCTTTTCGATGCCGTTCCAGTCGGCGCGAAGATTGTTGGCGTCGAGAAATTTCGTCAGCGTTTCGAGCAGCGCCTTGCGGTCGACGGCGTCCTCGCCCTTGCGCGCGGTGAAATCGTCGATGAAAGGCCAGTAGTCGACCCGGCATTGCCGGTACATCATTGGCGCGGCGAGTTCCTCGACGATGCGGAAGCGCACGATGCCGGTCAGCTCGATGAGATAGCGGCCGTCACCCGTTTCGGCGAATTGGGTGATGCGTCCGACGCAGCCGATCCTGAACAATCGCGGCCCGGCGCCGTCGTCGGGATATCCCGCCTCCGGCTGAACCATGCCGATCAGCCGGTGGCCGTCGCGCAGCGCGTCATCGACCAGCGCGAGATAGCGCGGCTCGAAAATGTTGAGCGGCATCTGGCCGCGCGGCAACAGCAGCGCTCCGGGAAGCGGAAAAACGGGCAGCACCGCGGGAAGGTCGTGCGGGCTCTTGTAAACCGCGTTCATCGGCATGGCGGATCTCCGGATCAGACGTCTCGCGTCACGCGAACAGCACCGACGACAGCCGCTTGCGTCCCTCGACGGTCGCCTCGTCGGTCGGGCCCCAGGCCTCGAAAAACTGGACAAGCTGTTTGCGGGCGCCGTCGTCGTTCCATTTGCGGTCGCGTTTCACGATTTCAAGGAGGTGGGTCACGGCTTCAAGCCGGCGGCTCTTGCCGTTGAGCGCGACGGCGAGATCGAAGCGGGCCTGATGATCGAGCGCGTTGGCCGCCAGCCTCTGCTCGAGGTCCGCGATCGGGCCGAGCGATTTGGCCTGCTCGGCGAGATCGAGCACGGCCTGCGCGGCTTTCACCGCCGAATCCTGCCGCTTGGCTTCCGGGACCATCGCCAGCGTCTGCTTGGCCTGCTCCAGCGCGCCGCTTTCGACGTAACATCGCGCCAGTCCGGCGATGGCGGTGACGTTGGTCGAGTCGGCGCCGAGGATCTGGGCAAAAAGCGAGGCGGCGCCCGCGGCGTCTCCCTCCACCAACGCGGCCTCGGCGGCGGTGAGTATTTCGGCGCTTTCATCCGGCGCGCCCCCCTCGGTCAGGCGGTTGACGAAAGCGGTCACCTGGCTTTCGGGCTGCGCGCCCATGAACGCATCCGTGGGCTGGCCGTTGACGAAGGCCACGACCGCGGGAATGGATTGAATGCCCATCTGACCCGGGATCGCCGGATGCTCGTCGATATTCATCTTGACGAGCTTGACCTTGCCCCGGGCGGCGCGGACGACCTTCTCGAGAATGGGCGTCAATTGCCGGCAGGGTCCGCACCATGGCGCCCAGAAGTCGATCAGAACGGGTTGGCGCTTCGACTCCTCGATGACGTCTTTCACGAAAGACTGGGTCGTCGTTTCCTTGATCAGCTCGTCAGCGCCCTGAGGCCCGCCATTAGGTGACATCGTTGCTTTCCCCGCCCTTGAGTTCGTCTCGGTCCACTATCACGGTTCATGCATAAATGGCCGTTGCCGCCCGTATTTCAATCTCCCAATGGGGTCCGGGGAATGGCGAGAATGCGCGGCGCGTGCCCCTGCGCGGACAGGAACGCCACGAGATCGCCGGTCGCGATCGAGGTGGTCATGGTGTTGTCAAGCGGATGGAAGCTGAGCGTTTCGTGCGCCATCAACGTCTCGTCGAGGACGACGCCGACGCGGCCCTCCCGGTCGTTGATGATCGCGAATGGCGTGACCGAGCCTGGTTCCACGCCGAGAAGGGCCATCAGCGTTTCGGGCTTGCCGAAGGAAAGGCGCTGGCAGCCAAGGACAAGATGCAGGGTCTTGAGATTGATCGAGGCTTCCTCGTCGGCGACGAGAAGTACCATCGCGCCCTTTTTGTCCTTGAGGAACAGGTTCTTGGTGTGCCCGCCCGGAATTTCGCCCCGATGCCGGCGCGCCTCCTCGACGCTGAAGACGCGCGCGTGAGTGACCGTGCGGTGCGCGATTTTCAGGTCGTCGAGCGCCGCGAAAAGATCGTCCGGCGACGCCGGCCATCGATCGCTATGTCTTGGCGCGTGCAGCTCGTCCATGCCGAATACCCGGCCGTTTCCCGTTTCGGTCTAGATAATTGAAAGCGTGCGCTGGTGCCAGTTCGGCAGTCAGGTGGAAGCGTGCGTCGCATCATTGGCCGATAGCCGAAGGGCGATGCGACGCATGGCCTGTTGCATTGCCCGGCTTCATTTGGCATAGGTTCAGCCACGCGGCGTCTGCCGCGAAAATCCGGATGCGGGTGTAGCTCAGGGGTAGAGCACAACCTTGCCAAGGTTGGGGTCGAGGGTTCGAATCCCTTCGCCCGCTCCAGATTATCTCAATCACAACAAATATTTATACTGGATCGGCGCACCCTGACCGCGCCGCGTGGCGCGGCTCGTTCCGCGACGCCGGCAAATTCCGTCGCCGCTTCAATAGCCGGCGGCCAACGCGCCGCGCGTTCGCGGGTCGGCCGCGCCGTGAAGTCCGTCGGCGAGGACATGGATGGAATTGGCCGAAGTCTGGCCGACCGGCGCATCGATCGCATGTCCGAGTTCGCGCAGGCCTTCGGCGATGTCGGGGGGAAACTCCTCCTCGATCCTGACCTCGTCGGGCATCCATTGGTGATGCAGGCGGGGGGCGGCGACCGCGTCGGCGATCGAAAGCCCGCGGTCCACCACATTGACGATGACCTGGAGCACGGCGGAGATGATGCGGCTGCCGCCGGGCGAGCCGGTGACCAGCACCACCTTGCCGTCCATGAGCAGGATCGTCGGGCTCATCGACGACAACGGCCGCTTGTTCGCGCCCGGCAGATTGGCGGCAAAGCCGACCAGGCCGAAGGCATTGGCCGCGCCATGGGCGGACGTGAAATCGTCGAGCTCGTTGTTGAGCAGGACCCCGGTTCCTTCCGCGACCATGCCGAGGCCATAGCCGAAATTGAGCGTGTAGGTGTTGGCGACGGCATTGCCATCGGCGTCGACGACGGAAAAATGCGTGGTGTTGTCGCCCTCGCGCGGCACGGCGATAAGCGGGACGATGTCGGCGGCGCGGCGCGCCTTGGCCGGATCGATCGCGGCGCGCAGCTTCGCGGCGTAGTCCTTCGAGAGCAGCCGCGTCATCGGCGTGTCGATGAAGGCCGGATCGCCGAGATAGAAGGCGCGATCGGCATAGGCATGCTTCATGGCCTCCACGAGCAGATGGTGGGCCTTGGCCGTTCGCGCGCCGACGCGCTCGGTGGGGAAGCCTTCGAGGATGTTCAGCGCTTCGATCAGCACGATCCCGCCGGACGATGGCGGCGGCATCGCGACGATGTCGTGGCCGCGATAGCTGCCGCGCACGGGCGCACGGATGATCGGCCGGTAGTTTTTCAGATCATCGCGCGTCATGATCCCGCCGGCGGCGCGGATCGCATCGATCAGACGGTCCGCGACGGCGCCGTCATAAAATCCGCTCGCGCCTTCCCGCGCGACCGCCTCCAGCGTCACGGCAAGGTCGGTCTGCGTAAGCGTCTCGCCCGCTCCCCGCGCGCCGCCATCCTCGCGCAGGAAGAGTTTCGCCGATGCCGGCCAGCGCGCGAGACGCTCGCGCACGCGCGGCAGCGAATCGGCGGTGTCGTCGTCGATGGCGATGCCCTCGCGCGCGAAGGCGATCGCCGGCGCGATCAGTTCGGCGAGCGAAAAGCGCCCCGATCCGAACTCGCGGTGGGCAAGGACAAGTCCGGCGACCGTGCCGGGGACGCCGATAGCGAGCACCGAATCGCGCGACTTGCGCGGATCAGGCCTTCCGTCGGGACCGAGAAACATGTCGCGGGTGGCCGCCGCCGGCGCGGTCTCGCGGTAGTCGATGGCGATGTTCTCGCCGCGCCCGGCAAGATGAATGAGCATGAACCCGCCGCCACCGAGATTGCCGGCGCGCGGATAGGTCACCGCCAGCGCGAACCCCGTGGCAACCGCCGCGTCGACCGCGTTGCCGCCCCGGGCAAGGATTTCCGCGCCCACGCGCGCGCCGCGCTTTTCCTGGGCGACCACCACGGCATTGCGGAAGACGGCGCTCGCGCCGGCGGCGGGCGTGGCGGCATCGCCGGTCGCGCGCAAATCCCGCGCGCCCGCGCCCGACATCGCCGCGCCGAGCAACAGCGCCGCGATCAACGAGGTGCGGAAAAAGTCTCTCGCGGACATCGTGTGAGGTTCTCCCGGTCGCGTGGCGTTTGAGCCGGACCCCGGCGAGGGCCCGGTCGTTGGCAAGATATTGGGCCCGGTCTTGGCTCCTGATCTTGGCTCCTGATCTTGGCCCCGGTCTCGGGCGCGGCCTTGGGCGCTGGGTCCGCCGCGCCCGCCAAGTCTTTCGCGGGCGCCGCAACCCGGCCGGCCGATCGTATCGAACGAGACAACAATGTCCAAATCATGCGATGATTCGCGCCCATCTCGCGTCGCCATGCATGAGGCCGATCATGACCGACGAAACCGCCGTGCTCGATGAGGATATCTATGGCGAGGCGCTCATCCGCGAAACCGCGGCGATGGTGGGCGAGGGGGCCGATGGCGCGCCGCGCGAGCTCGCCGGACAGCTTTTCGGCGATGTCATCGTCGAGGACCTGGTGCCTTACTCCCCGGCGGCGCTGTCGCAACTGACGCGGAGGGCGTGGGAATTTCTCAAGTCGCGGACGCCCGGCGCGCCGAAGCTGCGGCTGGAGGATGTCGCGGGCGCGCGGGCGCATGACGGGCTCGCCGGCGTCTCGGTGCTCGAGATCATCAATGACGACATGCCGTTTCTCGTCGATTCGGTGCTGGCGCAGCTCACCGAGCTTGGATTGTCGGTCGCGCTCGTCGCCCATCCGGTGCTCGCGGTGGCGCGCGACGACGCGGGCGGAATGACCGCCTTCGGCTTGGCGGCGAAGGGCGCGCGCGAAAGCTTCATCCATATTCATCTCGAACGCATCGTCGACGCCTCGCGCCGCCGCGACATCATTCAGGAGATCGAGCGCACGCTTTCCGACGTGCGCGTGTGCGTCCATGACTGGCGGTCGATGCTCGCGCGCGCGCGCGAGGTCGTCGCCGAGATGAAGGAAAACCCGCCACCGCTGCCGGTCGCCGAGATCGCCGAGGCGATCCAGTTCGTCGAATGGCTGCTCGCCGACAATTTCACCTTTCTCGGCGTGCGCGATTACGCCTTCTCGGAAGCGAGCAGGGATCTCGAGCCGCGGTTCGAGACCGGCCTCGGCCTGCTGCGCGCGCGCGATGCGCGCGTGTTGCGCCGGGGCGCGACGCTCGTCACCGTCACGCCGGCGATCCGCCGCTTTCTCGAGGAGCCGCGTCCGCTCATCATCACCAAGGCGGCGCTGATGTCGCGCGTGCACCGGCGCGTCGCCACCGACTATATCGGCATCAAGCGCTTCGACGCCGACGGACGCCTGAGCGGCGAATTCCGCATCGTCGGCCTGTTCACCTCCACCGCCTACACGCAGTCGACGCGGTCGATCCCCTACCTGCGGCGCAAGATCGCCGGCGTCATCGCCCGCGCCGGCTTCGATCCGCGCGGCCATCGCGGCAAGGCGCTCGCCAACGTGCTGGAGAATTATCCGCGCGACGAATTGTTCCAGATCGACGACGACACGCTGTTCCGTTTCGCCACCGCGATCATGCAGCTCGACGGCCGGCCGCGCGTGCGCGTGCTCGCGCGCGTCGACGAGTTCCAGCGCTTCGTTTCGGCGATGGTGTTCGTTCCGCGCGACCGCTACGCCAGCGCCACGCGCGTGGCGATCGGCGATTATCTCGCCGAGGCCTTTCGCGGCCGGGTCGGCTCCTACGCGCCGTTCTTTCCCGAGGGCCCGAACGTCCGCGTGCATTACGTCATCGCCTGCGGCGAGGAGGGGATTCCCGATATCGACCGGTCGCTGCTCGAAAGCGCCATCGAGACGATCATCAAGAGTTGGGCCGACGGATTTTCCGAGGCGCTGCACGCCAGCGTCGACGCCGATCGCGCGCGGGCGCTGCTTGCCCGTTATCGCGACGCGTTTCCGGCCGGCTACCGGGATTCGGTTTCGGCGGCCGAGGCGGTCGCCGATCTATCCAATCTCGACGCCCTGTCTGCGGACAAGCCGCTGGCGGCGAAATTCCGCCTCGCCGGCGCCGCGAGCGACGGCGTCGGGCTCAAGGTCTGGAATTCGGGGCGGCCGATTCCGCTCACCGAACGCGTGCCCGTTCTCGAGAACATGGGCTTTCGCGTCGTCGACGAGCGAACCTACGAGCTCCGTCTCGCCGATCCCGACGCCAGGACGGTGTGGCTGCACGACATGACGCTCGAACGCGCGTCCGCCGGCGCGCTCGACATCGAATCGCTCAAGACCGCGCTGGAATCCTGTTTCCTGGCGGTGATGTCGGGCAAGGCCGAGAACGACGGCTACAACGCGCTCGTGCTCGCCGAGGGCATCGCCTGGCGCGATGTCGCGTTGGCGCGCGCGATCTCGCGCTATCTGCGCCAGGCGCGCGTGCCGTTCTCGCAGGACTACATGTGGGCGACGCTGCGCCGTCATCATGGGCTCGCCCGGCGGATCATCGCGCTGTTTCACGTCCGCTTCGATCCCCGGCTCGACCAGGCGACGCGCGCGGCGCGCGAGCGGGAAATCGTGGCCGAGCTCGACGCCGCGCTCAAGGGCGTCGACAGCCTCGACGAGGATCGCATTCTGCGCCGCTTCATCAACGCGGTGCGGTCGGGCTTGCGCACCAACTTCTTCCAGCTCGGCGACGACGGCCGCCCGCGCGAGGAGATCGCGATCAAATTCGACAGCCGGGCGATCGACGAATTGCCGGCGCCGCGGCCGATGTACGAAATCTTCGTCTATTCCCCGCGCGTGGAAGGCGTGCATCTGCGCTTCGGCAAGGTCGCGCGCGGCGGCATTCGCTGGTCGGACCGGCCGCAGGATTTCCGCACCGAGATTCTCGGGCTGGTGAAGGCGCAGCAGGTCAAGAACGCGGTGATCGTGCCGGTCGGGGCCAAGGGCGGCTTCGTGCCGAAACGGCTGCCGAGCGGGGGCACGCGCGACGCGGTCATGGAGGAGGGCATCGCCGCCTATCGCCTCTTCATCCAGTCGCTGCTCGACATCACCGACAATGTCGATCCCTCCGGCGTCGCGCCGCCGAAGGATGTCGCGCGTCACGACGGCGACGATCCCTATCTCGTCGTCGCCGCCGACAAGGGAACGGCGACGTTTTCCGACATCGCCAACGGCATCGCGCGCGGACGCGGCTTCTGGCTCGACGACGCGTTCGCCTCCGGCGGATCGGCCGGCTACGATCATAAGAAGATGGGCATCACCGCGCGCGGCGCGTGGGAGTCGGTCAAACGGCATTTTCGCGAGATGGACATCGACATCTCGGCGGCGCCGTTCACGGTGGCGGCGGTCGGCGACATGTCGGGCGACGTGTTCGGCAACGCCATGCTGCGCGAGCGCACCATCCGCCTGGTCGCGGCCTTCGATCACCGCGATGTCTTCATCGATCCCGATCCGGACCCGGCGGCGAGTTTTTCCGAGCGCGAGCGGCTGTTCAATCTGCCGCGATCGAGCTGGCAGGACTACGACAAGACGCTCATCTCCAAGGGCGGCGGGGTCTTTCCGCGAAGCCTGAAGGAAATCCGTCCCTCGCCCGAGGCGCGAAGCCTGCTCGGCCTGCCCGAGGTCTGCACGCCCGGGGCCATGATCCAGGCGATCCTGCGCGCGGATGTCGATCTGCTCTTCTTCGGCGGCATCGGCACCTATGCGCGCGCGACGAGCGAGACCGACGCGGCCGTCGGCGACCGCGCCAACGATTCCATCCGCGTCGCCGGCGGCGAGCTTCGCTGCAAGGTGATCGGGGAGGGCGCCAATCTCGGCATGACGCAGCTCGGCCGCATCGAGGCGGCGCAGCGCGGCGCACGGCTCAACACCGACGCGATCGACAATTCCGCGGGCGTCAACACCTCCGACGTCGAGGTCAATATCAAGATCGCTGCCGCGATACCAATGGCCGACGGACGGCTGACCCGCGCGGCGCGCGATCATCTGCTCGCGGACATGACCGACGAGGTCGCCCATCTGGTGTTGCGCAACAATTATCTGCAGACGCTGGCGATGTCGTTGACGCAGCGGCGCGGAATCGAGGATCTCGGTTTCCAGGCGCGTTTCATGCAGAAGCTCGAGGCGCGCGGCCAGCTCGACCGCGCCATCGAATTCCTGCCCGACGACGCGGAAATCAGCGAGCGCCGCCGGCGGTCGCGGCCGTTGACGCGTCCGGAATTGTCGGTGCTGCTCGCCTACGCCAAGCTTTCGCTCTACGGCGAATTGCTCGAATCGGGCATTCCCGACGATCCCTATCTCGGCCGCGAAATGCTGCGCTATTTTCCGGCGGCGCTGGCCGACGCGTTTCCCGACGCGCTGCGAAATCACCGGCTGCGCCGCGAGATCATCGCCACGCAGCTCGCCAACGCGATGATCAATCTCGGCGGGCCGACGCTGATCGCGCGTATCGGCGATCAGACCGGCCGGCCGGCGGCGGCGATCGCGGCGGCGTTCGCCGCGGTGCGCGACAGTTACGGGCTGACGCCCTTCAACGCCGACATCGACGCGCTCGACAACAAGGTCGCCGGCGCGCTGCAGCTTTCGCTCTACGGCGCCGTGCAGGACCTGATGCTCGACCGGATGGTCTGGTTCCTGCGCAATGTCGATTTCGGACGCGGCATCGCCGAGGTGGTCGGGCACTACCGCGACGGCATCGCCGCGGTCGACGCGGTGCTCAACGATGTGCTCGACGCCGACGCGGCCAAGGCGCGCGACGGCCGGCTGAACGAATTGACGGCGGCAGGCGTGCCGCGCGAGCTGGCCTGGCGGCTGGCGAGCCTGCCCGCCTTGATGCTCGCGCCGGATGTCGTGCTGATCGCGACCAAGGCCGGCCGTCCGGTCGCCGAGATCGCCGCGATCTATTTCGCGGTCGGCTCGCGCTTCGCCATCGGCACGATCGTGGAGGCCGCGCGCGGCATCGCGACGGTCGATTACTATGACGGGCTCGCGCTCGATCGCGCGCTCGATGTCATCGGGGACGCGGAACGGCGCATCTCGCTCGCGATCGCGGCCGGCGGCGGTCACGGCCTGGCGGCGGTCGACGCGTGGATCGCGGCCAAGGCCGAACGGGTCGAGCGCGTGCGCGCGAGCATTCGCGAGATCGCCGCCACGGGGCTGACGCTGTCCAAGCTCACGGTCGCCGCGAGCCTTCTCGGCGATCTGGCGGAGACTTGAGGGGTGCGACCGGTGGACGCCGACACCGTGCCGGCGACGGACGCGACGCGGAAATTTCCGCCCCGCTCGGCGGTTTTCGCCTGGATCTTCTTCGACTGGGCGGCGCAGCCCTTCTTCACGCTGATCACGACCTTCGTCTACGCGCCCTATTTCGCGACCCATATCGCGCCCGATCCGGCCACCGGGCAATCGCTCTGGGGGTTCGCGACGGCGGCGGCGGGGCTGATGATCGCGATCATGTCGCCGGTGCTCGGCGCGATCGCCGACGCGGCCGGTCGGCGCAAGCCCTGGATCGCGGCGTTCGGCGCGATGCTGGTCGTCGGCACGGCGGCGCTGTGGATCGGCGCGCCGGGCGACGGCGCCGTGATCGTCCCGGTGCTTCTCGCCTTCGCGGTCGCCACCATCGGCGCGGAATTCGCGACGGTGTTCAACAACGCCATGATGCCGACGCTGGTGCCGCGCGAGCGCATCGGGCGGTTGTCCGGCGCGGGATGGGCGACCGGCTATATCGGCGGCATGGTGAGCCTGATCGTCACGCTCGGCTTTCTTGCCGCCGATCCCAAGACCGGCCGCACGCTTCTCGGATTCGCGCCGCTGTTCGGGCTCGACGCGGCCGCCCATGAGGGCGACCGCGTTTCGGGTCCCCTGTCGGCGCTGTGGTTCATCGTCTTCGTCGCGCCGATGTTCATGCTGACGCCCGATCTCGCCGCCAAGCGGGCGATCGGTCCGGCGATCCGGCACGGCCTGGCGACGCTCGGCCAGACCCTGCGCGCGCTGCCCGGCGACCGCGACGTCAGCCGGTTTCTCGCCGCCAACATGATCTATACCGACGGTCTGATCGCGCTGTTCGCGTTCGGCGGCATCTATGCCGCCGGCACCTTCGGCTGGGCCACGCTCGAAATCGGAATCTTCGGCATTCTGCTCACGATCACCGGCACCATCGGCGCGCTCATCGGCGGGCGTCTTGACGACCGTTTCGGCCCGAAGCCCGTCATCGTGGCGAGCCTGACAACGCTCATCGCCACCGCCGTCGGAATTCTCTCGATCGACCGGGAGACGATCGGCTTCATCATCGCGGTGGCGCCGGCCGAAGCGGGCGCCGGTCTCTACGCCTCGACCGGAGAGCGCGTCTATGTCGCGCTCGGACTGCTGATCGGGCTCGCCGCCGGGCCGCTCCAGGCCGCGTCGCGGTCGCTGCTGATCCGCCTCGCGCCGGGCGATCGCATCACCCAATATTTCGGGCTGTTCGCGCTCTCCGGCAAGGTGACCTCGTTCATGGGGCCGCTCGCGGTCGGCGTGGTGACCGGCCTCACCGCGAGCCAGAAGTCCGGCATGGCCGTGCTGGTCGCCTTTTTCGTCGTCGGGCTTGCGCTGCTTTGGCGGGTGCGCGCGACGGGACGCTAGAGCAAATCCGGCGAAAGTGGAAACCGGTTCCGCGATGAGGAATTGTTCAAGGCTATAGATCTGGAAAATTTCGGCGCGAGGATTCCCACTCGCGGGAAAATGCGCTGGTGGACGCGCCGACGGCGTCCTGGTCCGCTAATGCCGGAGTTAATGCCGGAAATGGCGGATGCCGGTGAACACCATGGCGATGCCGTGTTCGTCGGCGGCCTTGATCACCTCGGCGTCGCGCATCGAGCCGCCCGGCTGGATCACGGCGGTCGCGCCGGCCTCGACCGCGACGAGCAATCCGTCGGGGAAGGGAAAGAACGCGTCGGAGGCCACCACCGATCCCTTGATGTCGAGGCCGGCATGTTCGGCCTTGATCGCGGCGATGCGGCAGGAATTGACGCGGCTCATCTGCCCCGCGCCGACGCCGATGGTGGCGCGGTCGCGCGCGTAGACGATCGCGTTCGATTTGACGAATTTGGCGACCTTCCAGGCGAACAGCAGATCGTCCATCTCCCGCGCGTCGGGCGCGCGCTTGGTCACGACCTTCAGTTGGTCGAACAGTTTCAGGTCGGCGTCCTGGACGAGCAGCCCACCGGTCACCTTCTTGTAGTCGAGGCGCGGGCGCGGCGTCGCCGGCCACTGGCCGCAGGCAAGCAGGCGCACGTTCTTCTTGCGCGCAACCGCGGCCTCCGCCTCCCTCGACACCGAAGGCGCGATGATCACCTCGACGAATTGCCGCTCGACGATCGCCTCGGCGCTGGCGGCGTCGAGCTCGCGGTTGAACGCGATGATGCCGCCGAAGGCCGATTCCGGATCGGTCTTGTAGGCGCGGTCATAGGCCGCCAGCAGCGTCTCCGCCTCCGCGACGCCGCAGGGATTGGCATGCTTGACGATGACGCAGGCCGGGCGATCGGCGAACTCCTTGACGCATTCGAGCGCGGCGTCGGTGTCGCCGATATTGTTGTAGGAGAGTTCCTTGCCGAGAAGCTGGCGCGCGGACGCGACCGAGCCCGGTTCGGGATCGCGGCCGACATAGAACGCCGCCCCCTGGTGCGGGTTCTCGCCATAGCGCATCGGAATGGCCTTGTTGAACTGCGCGGTGAAGGTGCGGGGAAAGCCTTCGGCCTTGCCGTCGGGATGGTCGAGCACGGCTCCGAACCAGTTCGAGATCGCGCCATCATAGCGCGCGGTATGCGCATAGGCGCGCGCGGCGAGCCGCTTGCGCAAGCCGAGCGTGGTGGCGCCGTCATTGGCTTTCAATTCGTCGAGGACCGCGGCGTAATCCTCCGGCTCGACCACGACCGTGACGTCGCCGTGATTCTTGGCGGCCGCGCGGATCATCGCCGGTCCGCCGATGTCGATATTCTCCACGCATTCCTCGTAGCCGGCGCCCTTGGCGACCGTCGCCTCGAATGGATAGAGGTTGACGACGAGGAGGTCGATCGGCGCGATGCCATGCGCCGCCATCGCCGCGGAGTGCTCGGGATTGTCGCGGATGGCGAGCAGGCCGCCATGCACGTTCGGATGCAGCGTCTTGACGCGCCCATCCATCATCTCCGGAAAGCCGGTCATCTCGGAAACGTCGCGTACCTTCAACCCGGCGGCGGCGATCGCCTTCGCCGTGCCGCCGGTCGACACCAGTTCGATGCCGCGCGCGGCGAGCGCCCGGGCGAATTCGACGAGGCCCGCTTTGTCCGAAACCGAAACGAGAGCGCGGGAAACGCGGCGAAGATCATGGGGCATGGCTGCGATCCAATGGGCGGCGAGTTGCCGCCGCATAGCCTATTCGGGGCGAAAACGAAACCGGTGGACTCGATTTGGCCACAGCCCGGTGGCGTTTGGAGCATTGTCCGCGTGCCTTTCCGACGACGCGCGCCGACCATCCTTCCCTACAAGGGAAGCTCGGGTTGGCGGAGCGCCTTGTGCCGCGCCGCGGTCGCCGAGGGCGTCGTCATCGACCGGGTCAGCATCCAGCGCACGCTCGGGGCCGTGCGTCCGTGCTGGCGCAGGACGATCTGGACGGATTTTCTCGGTCCGTCGCTGCCGGCCAGATAGACGCTTTCGGCGAGTTCGATCCTGTCGTCGGGCGCCTCGAACGTCCATGCCTCGCGGTTCGGCAATATCAGAAGCGCGCCGCGTCCCTCGCCGAGCCGGCTCACCTTGATCGCGGGGTGGAGATGAAAGCGGACCGCGTAGTCGTCGATATCCGTATGCGCCAGCGCGCCGCCGCGATGGATGAGCGTGTCCTCGCCGGACAGGCGCGCGCCGTCATTGGCGAGCATCAGCGCGCGGCGATGGACGATGTCGAAGTGCCGCGCGTAGCCGTCATGCATCGCGGTCAGGAACACGCCTTCGGCGAGATTTTCCCGGCGCACCTCGACATTGGTCGGTCCGGAGATGATCGGCGCGCCGTGCAGAAGGCGCGACATCGCGCCGCGTCCGATGAATTCGCAGGACGAGGTCTCGTGAAAGCAGAGCGTGGAATGCGCGCTCGTCGCGCGGGCGAATTCGTGCCAGCCGTCGCGGCCCGCCGGCGGCACGCCGCAATTGACGATGATACGGTGGATTCCCGACGACATCTCGAAGGAGAGGCAGCCGGCATGGGCGTCGTGACTTAGCGCGGGCGGCGGCGGCAGGCCGGCATCGACGAGCACCGTCACGCCGCCGGCGTCGAGCCGCTGATAGCCCGAATGCGGCATGTTGGCCATCGGCGCGCCGCGATCGTCGTCATAGGCGAGCACGGTCGCGACCTGATCGGTCGGCGTCGCGCTCATGCCGTTGAACAGCGCCAGTTGCCCGTCGCCGTGACGGAAGGATCGCAGCATCAGCATCATGCGGTCGATGGCGTTGAGAAGCGCGGCGGGCGGAACGACGTTGCGGGCGGCGAAAGTTTGCCTGAGCGGGAGCAGGTCGAGCAGCAATTCGATCGTCGCGGCCGGATTGCGCGAGACATGGCCGCCATCGGCGAGAATCTGTCGTTGCAGTTCGTCGGCGAGGCGGCGCGTGGCCTGCGGAATGGCCCGGGCCAGTTGGGCGAGGCACAGCGAGGCATAGGAAAGCGCGATCGCGGCCTGAAGACGCGCCAGTCCGTCCGGCACGTTGACGAGGGTCGCGCGCAGATAGCGGATCTCGCGCGTCAGTCCGCGCAGAAAACGGCGATAAAAACGCCCGTCGGCGTTCTGGAGCAGGAGTGGGGCCTGCGACAGGAACGACATGATGCGGCGCGCCTGGATCTCGGGACGCCAGGGCGGGGCGTGCATGCGCCCGCGCTGGCCCATCCATTCATCGACCAGCGAACGCGCGTTCGCCTTGGTGATCGCGGATTCAGCGGCGCGCAAATGACGCAGCCAGCCGAAGCCGGTCAGCGCCGTTAGCCATTCCTCCGACGGCGGATCGATATCGAAAGGCGAGCGGCCGTGACAGGTCACGATCTTGCCGGCGAAGACGAAGCGGCCGGCATAGATTTCCGCCGCGCGCGTGGCGTCGGCCGTGCGCAGCTCCTGCGGCGCGATCAGCAGGCGATCGGTTCGCCCGGGCAGGACGTGCCATGCGCCATAGGAAACCTGGCTCGCGCGCGCGAGCATGCCGCGGGCAAGGCGCTGCGACAGAAGGATCGCGATGCGTGCGTTCTGGGAAAATGATCCGCGCGCCATGACCTTTTCGGAATTCCTCGTATCGCCGCGTCCATGTTCGCGCGAAAGAGCGCCGCCGCACAAAAGAACATAAGGCGGGTCAATATCTTAGACACGATCTACCTTGGGCGGATATCCGGCGCGCCGGACGGGTCCAAGCCAAGATTCGGATCCGTGAGTCGCCTCTAATCTAGAGCATCGGGCAAGCCGGCGACAGCCGCGCGAGCGCCCGGCCTGGGGAGAGGGCCGAAAGGATCACGGGACCGCGACCCTCCCCGGCCCACCCGGATCAGGACGAGATCGGATTTGAGCGGGAGGTGTCATGAACGCGCTTGATTCCAACAGGTTAGGGCATGGTGTCGCACGGACCGAAGTCGCGCGGCGGCGAAAACCGCGTCGGGGTTTTCCGGCACCGCGCCTCACGATTCGGTCCGGCGAAGCCTTACCGCATAGAAGCCGTCGAGCCCGGCGAGATTCGGATCCGTATGCGGCAGATGGCACGGCAGCGTCCGCAAGTCGCCCGCCGGCGTGATGAAATCCGCGATGCCGCCGACTTCGGCCGCGGTCACGGGCTCGCGCCGGGCGCGACTTTCCGCGGCCATGAAATCGGCGATCATCAGTTCCCCTTCCTCCGGCTCGAGCGAACAGGTGCAATAGACGACCAAGCCGCCGGGCTTGACGAGATCGAACGCCTTGGCGAGCAGCGCGCGCTGAATGGCGACAAGCGCGGCAAGGTCGCCCTCCTGCTTCAGCCAGGCGATGTCGGGGTGGCGGCGCAGCGTGCCGGTCGCCATGCAGGGCGCGTCGAGAAGAACGCCGTCGAAGGGTCCGCCGCTCCATTGCGTGACATCGGCGACGATGGTCTCGGCGGCAAGTCCGAGGCGGGAGAGATTATCGCGGAGCCTGGCGAGTCGATTGGCGGAGCGGTCGATGGCGGTCACGCGCGCGCCGGCGTGGGCGAGTTGCGCGGTCTTGCCACCGGGCGCGGCGCACAGATCGGCGATGGCGCGGCCGGAAACGTCGCCGAACAGGCGCGCCGGCAGCGCCGCTGCCGCGTCCTGCACCCACCATTCGCCTTCCGCGAAGCCGGGCAGCAGCGTCACCGGCCCGCGCAGCGGCAGGCGCACCGTCTCGGTCGCCAGCGTTTCGCCGTGAAGGCGCGCCGCCCAGGCCCGCGGATTTGATTTCACCGTCAGATCGAGCGGCGGTTCGTGGCCGATCGCCTCGGCGATGGCGCGGGCGCGCGCCTGGCCATAGGTCGCGATCCAGCGCCGCATCAGCCATTGCGGTATGTCGAGTCCGCGCTCGGCCGCGTCGCGCAGGATTTTCGATCCCTCGCGCACGCATCGCCGCAGCACCGCGTTGACAAGACCGGAATAGCGCGCCGCGCGCCGGTCCGCCTGGGCCAGCCGCACCGCGAGATCGACGGCGGCATGGTCGGGTACGTCGAGCCAGAAAATCTGCGCCGCGCCGATCAGCATCGCCGTCTCGGCGCGCGGCGCGTCCTGCGGCAGGCCGCGATCGAGCAGTTGCGACAGGAGATGGCGCAACGAGCCGAGCCGTCGCAGCACGGTCGCGACGATGCGCCGCATCAGCGCGCGATCGCGGTCGCTCAACAGATTGATGCCGGGCAGCGCGCCGGCGCCGTCCAGCAATTCGTCGAGCGGACGACGGCGGTAGAGAACGTTGTAGAGAACGTCCGACGCGACGCGTCGCGGCGCCAGTCCCGGCGCCTCCGCGTGATGTGCTGATCGAGATGATGTCATTGTTCGCGGCGGCCGCGCCAACGGGTTCTATCGCGCATGAATCGCTATCGCATCTCGACGGTGCCGGCACAACCGTCTTGCCTCGCGGGAATTCGCCGGCTCCAAGGGTTCGTCACGCGGGTCATGCCGAATTGTCAGTCGCGGTTTTGGATTCGCGCCGTTGGCGAAGTCCGGCGCGCCGCGATTGCACGCCGCGACCAAGAATAGGTAGACTGACATTGCCCGGCCGACATCGCGCCGTGATCAACACGCGGCCCGCTGGCGATCCGGATTTTCGCGCCAACGTCGCGGCGGAGACTTCATGGACAAGCCGCCAACAGCCAACACCGAGGATCGAACGGCCGCGTCGCCAAATCGCAAGCCGCTGACGCCAGCCGCGCGACGGGCGCTTGCCGAAGCCGAGGAGCGCGCGCGGCGCGCCAAGGCCAATCCGCCGCGTCCGCGCGAGATCGACGGGCGGAAGGGCCCGGAGCCCACCCGCTTCGGCGACTGGGAACGCAACGGCATCATCTCGGATTTCTAGGCGTCACGAAGCGGCTTGCGCGCGGCGCGAATCGGGTTCATTCTAGGACAATGTTCCCATCTGTTCACACTCCGTCCCGGATGCGATCGGGGCTCGGGTCCCTCGCGCCGTGGATTTTCGTCCTTGGCGTGACGCTTGGCGTTCTGCTCGCCGGGCGCGGCTGGATCGGGGGCGATCTGTTCGGCGGGCGGCATCCTGCCGAGGACCGCGCCGAGACCGATCCGGCCTGGCGGCATCTCGTCACCGACGGCGCGCGCCACCGAATCCAGGTCCTGCGCGTCGTGGACGGCGACACTTTCGTCGGACGCGTGCAAATCTGGCCCGAAATCGAATTGACGACCCGCGTTCGGCTTCGCGGGATCGATGCCCCCGAATTGGAAGCCTCATGCGTGCAGGAGCGACAGCAGGCGGAGGCCGCGCGCGAGGCGCTCCGCAAGCTGCTCGGCGACGGCGCCATCACCATCTTCAACATCGGTCCCGACAAATATGCCGGGCGGGTCGTCGCCGATGTCGCGTCCGCGCGCGTGACCAACATCTCGGCGGCGTTGCTCGAAGGCGGATTCGCGCGCCGCTATGAAGGCGGCCGCCGCGAAGGCTGGTGCGTGAACGGACGTGCGCCGGGCTGACCGGCGAAACACCGAACCCGCGATTCCTTGCAAGCTATTATGAATAAATGTGATTCCGCAGCGCAGTTGCGGCACGGTCGCAAATTTTGTGTTTGCGGCGCAACAGCTTGTCCGAAAGCGGTGCCAATTCCCGAAAGCGAGCAACGTTTCGCGTGCGGACAAAAAGGAATACGATATTTGACATGTGTCATTCACTCGAATGCCACCCGCACGGCAGTGACAGCCGGTGCAATACCCTCAAGGGAATTGGGACAAATGAAAATTTGGGGACTTTTTGGGGCCATCGCGGTTTCAACCGCGCTCATCACCGCGCCGGCTTCGGCCGCGGACATTTCGGCCAAGGCGCCGGTCTATTCGAAGGCGCCGATCGCCTACGACAATTGGAGCCCGTGGATGATCCGCGTGCGCGCGCTCGGCGTGCTGCCGCGCGACGGTGGGACGGTTGACGGCGCGCCGGCGCTCGGCCTCGCCTACAGCGACGCGATCGTGCCGGAACTCGACATCACCTATTTCTTCACCAAGAACATCGCGGCCGAACTCATCCTCGGCGTGACCAAGCACGACATCTTCCTCAATCCGGGCGCGACGCGCATTGGCAGCACCTGGCTGCTGCCGCCGACCGTCACGCTGCAGTACCACTTCACCGACTTCGGCGCGTTCAAGCCCTATGTCGGCGTCGGCGTGAACTACACCATTCCGTTCAGCACGACGGTCGCCGGTCCGGCGACGGCTCTGAGCATTTCCAACGGCTGGGGCGTCGCGGCGCAGGTCGGCTTCGACTACATGTTCAACAAGAACTGGGGCTTCAACGTCGACGTGAAGAAGCTCTGGCTTGATCCGACCTACAGCGCCAACATCGGCGGCGCCGTGACCGGCCACACGCACCTTGATCCGTGGCTGGTGGGCGTCGGTCTCACCTATCGCTTCGGCGGTCCGATCATCGCGAAGTATTGAGGCTCTCCAAGCTTCGCGCAAGGAAATCGGGCGCTTCGGCGCCCGGTTTTCGTTTGGGCGCGGCGGTCGGTTCAGAGTCGCGCCGGCGATCGTGAAAAACCCCGACTGGCGAAGCCGCCGGCCGGGGTTTCATTTTCTTGGATGTCGGTTCGCGCGTTTTCGTTTCCGGCGCGCGGGATGCGGGTCCCGCGCGTGCGCGCCAAATTAGCGCGTCACCACCACCGTGGTGCCGAAAGAGACGCGATCGAACAGATCGCTGATGTCCTGATTGTACATGCGGATGCAGCCATACGACACGTAGCCGCCTACCGAGCCCGGTTGATTGGTGCCGTGGATCGCGTATTGCCCGCCCGACAGCGTCATCGCGGCGACGCCCATCGGATTGCGCGGTGAGCCGCCGGGAATGACATCGGGAAGTCGCGGCTTGTCGCGTTTGACTTCATCGGGTGGCGACCAGGCCGGATAGCGGTGTTTGCCGTCGATGAAGGACGTGCCGGACCATTGCTTGCCGGCGCGGCCGACGCCGACGGGATAGCGCAGCGCCCTGCCGTCGCCCATGACGAGATAGAGGCGACGCTCGGACGTTCTCACCACGATCGTTCCGCTCGAATGATTGCCCGAGTAACGCACCAGCTCAGGCCGCGCCTGCGCGGGCGTCGTGGCCGTGGGGCCGAGTCCGAACATCGTGGTCGCCGCCAACGCGGTCGCCAGGGCAAGCGGTCGCACCATTCAATCCTCCAGTCCAAATCAGCCGACGCGAGAAGCCGCGCCATGCGCGAGGGCCGCGCCTTTGGCGCGATCGCGTCCGCGCGCGCATCGCCCGAGCCGCGCTCGAATTCGCGACAGCGCCCACCGCGACGCCAAGAAGTCGCGCAATCAGCAGGAGATTGAAGTAGAAAATTTGAGGCAAAGTAAATGATGCAAATGCAACAGTTCCGCGAAAACACCGGGCTCCGCGAAATTCTCCGTGTTTTCAAGCGGCTGGCAGCGGTGAGCGCAGGCCCTGCGAGACCGCTTCCGCGTGGCCGCGCGGGCAAGGTCCTCAGCGCGCCAATCGCCCCGGCTGTTTGACCTGAATTCCCGCGTGAGTGCCGTTGGACCTTGCCGACACGAAAAAGGGCGCGACCTTCGCCGCGCCCTTTCCAATCATTCCGAAGCGGAGGACGTCGCCGCCGCTATTTGCGGTTCTGGCGGTTCTTGACCAGATCGTCGACCACCATCGGGTCGGCGAGCGTCGAGGTGTCGCCCAGCGCGCCGTACTCGTCCTCCGCGATCTTGCGCAGGATACGCCGCATGATCTTGCCGGACCGCGTCTTCGGCAGACCCGGCGCGAACTGGATGAGGTCGGGCGAGGCGATCGGGCCGATTTCCTTGCGCACCCAATTGACCAGCTCCTTGCGCAATTCCTCGCTCGGATCGATCCCCGTCATCAGCGTGACATAGGCGTAGATGCCCTGGCCCTTGATGTCGTGCGGATAGCCGACGACGGCGGCTTCCGAGACTTTCGGGTGCGCCACCAGCGCGCTCTCGACTTCCGCCGTGCCCATGCGGTGGCCGGACACATTGATGACGTCATCGACGCGGCCCGTGATCCAGTAGAAGCCGTCGGCGTCGCGGCGGCAGCCGTCGCCGGTGAAGTACTTGCCGAGATAGGTCGAGAAATAGGTCTGCACGAAGCGCTCGTGGTCGCCATAGACCGTGCGCATTTGGCCCGGCCATGAATCGGCGATGCACAGATTGCCCTCGCACGCGCCCTCCAGCACCGCGCCGTTGGCGTCGACGATCTCGGGCACCACGCCGAAGAACGGCCGCGTCGCCGAGCCCGGCTTGAGCTTGGTCGCGCCGGGCAGCGGCGTGATCAGGATGCCGCCGGTCTCGGTCTGCCACCAGGTGTCGACGATCGGGCAGCGGTGGTCGCCGACGACGCGGTGGTACCATTCCCACGCTTCCGGGTTGATCGGCTCGCCGACCGAGCCGAGCAGGCGCAGCGATTTGCGGCTCGTCTTCTTCACCGGGTCCTCGCCCTTCTGCATCAGCGCGCGGATCGCGGTCGGCGCGGTGTAGAAGGTGTTGACCTTGTGCTTGTCGATGACTTCCCAGAAGCGCGAATCGCTCGGATAGTTCGGCACGCCCTCGAACATCAGCGTGGTCGCGCCGTTGGCGAGCGGACCGTAGACGATGTAGGAGTGACCGGTGACCCAGCCGACGTCGGCGGTGCACCAGTAGATGTCGCCGTCGTGATAGTCGAAGACGTATTGGTGCGTCATCGCCGCGTAGACGAGATAGCCGCCGGTGGTATGCAGCACGCCCTTCGGCTTGCCGGTCGAGCCCGAGGTGTAAAGGATGAACAGCGGATCCTCCGCGTTCATCGGTTCGCACGGACATTCCGCCGCGACGGTCTTGGCGATGTCGTCGTAATAGACGTCGCGGCCCGCCTTCATGTCGACGGGCGAGCCAGTGCGGCGCACGACAAGGATCGTCTCCACGCCTCCGGCCTTGTCGGCGGCGACATCGGCGTTGATCTTGAGCGGCACCTTGCGCCCGCCGCGCAGGCCCTCATCGGCGGTGATGATGACCTTGCTCGTCGCGTCCTCGACGCGCCCGGCCAGGCTGTCGGGCGAGAAGCCGCCGAACACGACCGAATGCATGGCTCCGATGCGCGCGCACGCAAGCATCGCGTAGGCCGCCTCGGGAATCATCGGCAGGTAGATGGTGACCCGATCGCCCTTCTTGACGCCGCGCGCCTTGAGCACATTGGCGAAGCGCTGCACCTCGGCGTGCAGCTCCTTGTAGGTGATCTTCTTGTCCTCGGCCGGGTTGTCGCCTTCCCAGATGATCGCGACCTGATCGCCGCGCTTGGCGACGTGGCGGTCGACGCAGTTCTGCGCGACGTTGATAACGCCGTCCTCGAACCATTTGATCGAGACATTGTGGGGATCGAACGAGGTGTTCTTGACCTTGGTGAACGGCTTGATCCAGTCGACGCGCTTGGCGGCCTCGCCCCAGAAGCCGCTCGGATCCTTGAGCGCGCGCGCGTACATCTCCTTGTATTTCGCGTCGTCGATAAAGGCGCGGCTCGACCATTCCGCGGGCACGTCGTAAATCTTGTCCAACATTCGCATTCTCCTCGGCGCAAACTCATCCGAATTCCGCTCGGCCGGACCATTTCGACGGCCCGCGCGGTCATTTCGGGAAATAACGATCGGAATTCCCCCGCCCCCATGAAGAGGGTCGAGCGGCTCGCCTCCCTTGCCCGCCGGCGGCAAGGCCCCGAGGGGCCTCGGTGCCCCGCGCGCCTTCCGGCTTGTTGTTGAGGCCATTATGCGCCGGGGCCGCGACGCCCGACAAGTCGCCGTGGCGTCACACTTTGGTCGGGGCGGCGGGCGGGCGGAACACCCGGCCGTCGCGCAAGACGAGCGGGGTCGCCTTCAGCCGTTCGCCGACGCAGGGGCCCGACACGCAGACACCGTCGCTCAGGCGAAATCGCGCGCCATGGGTCGAGCAGACGAGATGGCGCGATTCCGCATCGATCACGCCGCCGAGGGGGTTTTCGAGCGGCGTTCCCTTGTGCGGGCAGGCGTTGATGAAGCCCGCGACGCCCTCTTTCGACCGCGCGACCAGGAGCGACCCCGTCGCGCCGTCGATCACCCGGGCGCCGGGATCGGGCACCTCGTCGAGGTCGCAGAGAAAATCGTCCGCCTCCCGCGTCAACCGCTGTAGGCTCCGATGATGGCGCCCATGATGATGAGAACGAACAGCCAATGGCCGCCGTCGATCAGGAGGAGGCGCCGGTCGTGGCGCGCGAAGGCGTTGTTGACGATCATGGTGGTGATGACGAATCCCGTCCACACCAGCACGCCGGAGATGATGCCGCCGCGTATCGTGGCGTGAGCCGACCCGAGATGGGCGATCAGTCCGGCGAGAAAGAACGCCATCAGGATGTCGGCGGCCACCGACAGGATCATCGGCAGGACCGGCATCTTGCCGTCGGGTCGCAGCTCTTGCGGCGTCTTGCCGAGCGCGGCCATCCACTGTTTGCCGAGGACGCCATACCAGATCGCGCCGAACAGCCAGCCGGCGATCGCCGCGACGAGAATGGCGATGGTATTCATGCCGGCATAAGACATTCTGGCCTCCTTGGCGCGCGCCCGCGCGTGGTGACGGTCCGCGACCTTGCCGCCGGACGCGGCGATCTTCGAACGGCATCGCTTCGCGAAATCTACCGGGGCGGGCGCGCCTCCCGCAATCGCCGCCGCGCGCACGATCCGGTGATCGTCGCCCCGGTGATCGTCGCCGCGAAAAAAGGATTCTTCCGTTCAGCGTCCGCCCATCGTTTCGATCAACGCCCATTCGGCGGCGGTGACCGGTTGGACCGAGAGCCGCGACTGTTTCAGAAGGGCCATGTTTTCCAGGCGTTTCTCGCCCTTGATGGCGGCGAGCGAGACGGGCCGCGGCAGCGCCTTGAGCGCCTTGATGTCGACGCAGACGAATTTTCCCGTCGCGTCGGTCGGATCGGGATAGGCCTCGCGGATGATCTCGGCGACGCCGACGATCTCCTTGCCTTCGTTCGAGTGATAGAAAAACGCGCGATCGCCGCGTTTCATCTTCGTCATGTTGAGCTTGGCGGCGTGGTTGCGCACGCCGGTCCAGGCTTCGCCCGAGGCGCCCTTGGCCACCTGCCGGTCCCACGACCAGGTCGAGGGCTCCGATTTCATGAGCCAATAGGCCACGCTCATCCCTCCGCCTTGAACGGCCGCGTCATCAGCGCCTCGATGGCGCCGTCGATGGTGAGTTGGCCGGAAAGAATCGCGGCGACGGCTTGGGCGACGGGCATGTCGATCGCGCGCGCGTTCGCCATCTCGATCAGCACCGAGGCGGTGAAGGCGCCTTCGCTCAATTTGCCCTCCGCGGCGCGCGGATCGTCGCGGCCGAGCGCGAGCCCGAGCGAGAAATTGCGCGATTGGGGGCTCGCGCAGGTTAAAATGAGGTCGCCGAGCCCGGAAAGTCCGACCAGCGTTTCGGTGCGCGCGTCATAAGCGCGGCCGAAGCGCACCAGCTCGGCAAATCCGCGCGTGGTAAGCGCGGCGAGCGCCGATGCGCCGAGCTTGCGGCCGGCGACGATGCCGGCGGCGATGGCGAGCACGTTCTTGGCCGAGCCGCCGATTTCGACGCCGCGAATGTCGGTCGTGTGATAGGGGCGAAAGCTCGTCGAGCCGAGCGCGCGGGCGAGCGCGGCGGCGACCGCCTCCTCGCGCGCCGCGAGCGTCACCGCCGTCGGCAGGCCGGCGGCCACGTCGGTGGCGAAACTCGGCCCCGACAGGATCGCCGGCACGGCGTCCGGCAGCGCTTCGCCGATCACCTCGGTCATGAATTTGCGTGTGCCGCGCTCGATGCCCTTGGCGCAGGCGATGACGGGCGTGCCCTTTTTAAGGTGCGGGGCGAGCGCGGCGGCGGCCAGGCGCGCCGCCTGCGCCGGCGTGACCAGCAGCACAGCATCGGCGCGCGCGACCGCGCCCAGATCGGCGGAAATCGCGACCGCGTCGTCGATGCGAATGCCTGGCAGGCGCGGATTTTCCCGCGTCCGCGTCATTTGCGCGGCCGTCTCCGCCTCGCGCGCGAGCAGCGTCACGTCCCGGCCGGCATGCACCGCCGCGTTGGCGAGCGCCGTACCCCATGCGCCGGCGCCGAAAACGGCAATGCGGTGGTGGTCCCTCATCGGCATGCGTCCGTCAGAATCTTGCTCTGGTGTTGGCGTAGCGGGCTTGCGGAGGCGTCTCGTCGAGCGGCCAGCGCGCGCGCGGGGCGACGTCGAGTGTATCGGTCAGGCCAAGTGCGAGACGTTCGGCGCCCGCCCAGGCGATCATGGCGCCATTGTCGGTGCACAATCGCGGCGGCGGCAGGACGAGCGCGGTGCGCGCCGCGGCGGCGACCTCGGCAAGGCGGTCGCGCAAGGCGCCGTTGGCGGCGACGCCCCCGGCCGCGACCAGCGCCGTCGGCGGACCGTACCGTTCGTGGAAAAGCCGGAGCCCTCTGCCGAGCCGGTCGGCGACCGAATCGATCACGGCGGCCTGAAATCCCGCGCACAGATCGTTGATGTCGCGCGCGTCGAGCGGCCGGATGCGCGCCGCCTCCTGGCGCACCGCGGTTTTCAGACCCGAAAGCGAGAAATTGGCGTCGGCGCGGCCGATCATCGGACGGGGAAAGTCGAAGCGCCCCGCATTGCCCGCGCGCGCGGCCTCCTCGACCCGAGGTCCGCCCGGATAGGCAAGACCCAGCATCTTGGCGATCTTGTCGAACGCTTCCCCGATCGCGTCGTCGAGCGTGGTGCCGAGGCGGACATAATCGCCGACACCTAGTACCGCGACGATCTGTGTATGGCCGCCGGAGGCCAGGAACAGGCAATAGGGAAATTCGAGTTTCGATGTCAGGCGCGGCGTCAGCGCGTGGGCTTCGAGATGATTGACCGCGATTAGCGGGATCCCGCCGACGAGCGCGATCGCCTTTGCCGTCGTCAGGCCGACGATGACGCCGCCGATAAGGCCCGGCCCGGCCGAGGCCGCGACCGCGTCAATCTCGCCGAATCCGACTTTGGCCTCATCCATCGCGGCGCGGATGATGCCGTCGAGCAGCTCGACATGGGCGCGTGCGGCGATTTCCGGCACGACCCCGCCGAACAGCGCGTGCTCGTCGATCTGCGAGCGCACGACATCGGACAGCACCCGGCCCTCGCCGCCCGCCGCCCGTTCGACGACGGCCGCGGCCGTCTCGTCGCATGTCGTCTCGATGCCCAGCACCCGCATCCCGCGCAAAGCCCTTGCGTTTGCCGCCAAACCCGGCTTTTTCCAGACCCGGATCGTTCCCTCAACGAGCGCGGGTCCCCGGACCGGCGTAGCATCGCAAGGACTTGGCGTGCAATCCTCCGAACCCGCCTCCAGCGCCAGCGTGACGCGCATCGGCACCCGCGGCAGCCCGCTGGCGCTCGCCCAGGCCAATGAGGTGCGCGACCGGCTGGCGAGCGCGCACCGGATCGATCCCGCGCGCATCGCGATCAAGATCATCAAGACGACGGGCGACGCCATTCTCGACCGCCCGCTGTCCGAAGCCGGCGGCAAAGGCCTGTTCACCAAGGAAATCGAGCAGGCGCTGATCGATAACGAGATCGATCTGGCGGTGCATTCGGCCAAGGACGTGCCGACGTTCCTGCCGGACGAGCTCTGGCTGTCGGCATGGCTGCCGCGCGAGGACGTGCGCGACGCCTTCATCAGCCCGCGGGCCAAGACGCTCGCCGCCCTTCCTTCCGGAGCCGTGGTGGGGACGGCCTCGCTCAGGCGCCAGGCGATGGTGCTGCGGCTGCGCCCCGATCTGAAGGTCGTGAATTTTCGCGGCAACGTGCAGACGCGCCTGCGCAAGCTGGAAGAAGGAGCGGCGGACGCGACCCTGCTGGCGCTGGCCGGCCTGCGCCGGCTCGGCCTTGAGCAGGCGGCGACGTCGATTCTCAATACCGACGATTTTCTGCCGGCGGTCGGGCAGGGCGCGATCGCGATCGAATCGCGCCGCGACGACGACCGCACCAGCGCGTTGGTCGCGGCCATTGGCGATCCCAACACCGAAACCGCGCTCGCGGCCGAGCGCGCCTTTCTCGCGCTGCTCGACGGATCATGCCGCACGCCGATCGGCGGGCATTGCGTGGTGACGGGCGAGCACGTCCGGTTTCGCGGGCGGATCGTCTCGCCGGACGGCCGCGCCTGCCACGAGACATCGCGCGAAGGCGCGCGGGCCGATGCCGCGGCGCTCGGGGCCGACGCCGCGCGCGAATTGCGCCGCCGCGCGGGCGAGAATTTCTTCACCCATTTTCGCGGAGCGTGAGGCGTGGCCATCCTGCTCACGCGGCCCGCGCCCGACAACCAGAAGACGGCGGCGGCGTTGCGGGCGGCGGGTTACGAGGTTCTCCTCGCGCCGATGCTGCGCTTCGAACCCGTGCCATTCGATATCGACGAAGACGAGGCGTTCGCCGGCATCGTTCTGACCAGCGCGAACGCGGCGCGCGCGGCGGAGGCGAGCAAGCTCGCCGCGCGGCTGAGGAAGCTGCCGGTCTTCGCCGTCGGCGACCACACCGCGGCCGTCGCGCGCGCGGCGGGATTTTCCGACGTGCTGTCCGCGGGCGCCGACGGCGCCACCTTGCGCGAATTGATCGTCGAGCGGGTCGCGGCGCGGTCCGGCAAGTCGGCGCGCGGTGCGCTGCTCTACCTCGCCGGCGAAAATCTCAGCCGCGATCTCGGCCGCGAGCTCGCGTTGCATGGCCTGACGCTCGTCACCAAGACCGCCTACCGCATGGCCGCGGTCCATTCGCTGCCGCCGGACGTGGGCGAGGCCTTCGCCAGGGGCGGCATCGAGGCGGTGATGCATTTTTCCGCGCGCAGCGCGCGGGCTTTCGTCGACGCGGCGCGCGATCGCGGGCTTGAGGTCGGCGCGCTCGCGCTGGCGCAATTCTGCATTTCGGCCCATGTCGCCTCGGTGTTGCGGGACGCGGGCGCGGCGAAGATCGTTGCGGCCGAGCATCCAGATGAAAGCCATCTGATCGACGCGCTGCGACGAGCCGTGCGGCCGACCAAAACCGCGTGAGCCCGAATGCCGGCGGGGCGGATATCCGAACAAGGAATGATTCGCGGAATTCGTCTCGGAAAGCCGATCCCAGGCCACGCGAGGCAAAAATCTCCAAGGATCCTTGCGCGAAACGACAAGGATCGACGCGTGGACGTCGCGGGCGAATCGATTCCACTTCGCCGCGTCATGCAGTAGGATCGCGACGGGATCGCACGGATCGGACGGGCCCGATCCACGCAGTGGAGGCATTCCTTGGCCGACAACGACTCCGTGGCTGAAAACATGTCCGCGTCCAATTCTCAGGCGTCGGATGTCGATTCCGCGGGCGCGCAGGCGAGCCGCCGCGAACCGCCGACGATCGACCTCGACGCATCGGACGTTTCCGGGGACACCAACAAGGCGCGGCGCGGCAAGTTTGGCGGGCTTCTCGCGGGCGTTGGGCCGTGGCTCCGATCCGGCGCGGAATATGCCAAGCCGGCGGCTGCCGGCGCGATCGCCGCGCTCATCGTCAGCGGCGCCATCTGGCTCGTCGACGCACGGCCGCGACAGGCGGCACCCGCTCCGCCGGCGGCCGAATCGACCGCCGACATCGCCGCGCGCCTTGCCCGCATCGAGACGCGCATCGAAAATCCGCCCCCGTCCGCGCCCGCCGCGCCCAATCCGGAATTGGTCGCGCGCCTCAGCGCGTCCGAACAGACGCTGCAGGCGATGCGCGAGGCGGTCACGACGACGCGTCATCAACTCGATGGCGTCGCAAGCGCGCTCGCCGAATTGAAGGTCAAGGCAGGCGAAACGGCGCCGGCTTCCTCGCCGGTCGATCTTTCGCCGATGGTCGCGCGCATCGAGGCTCTCGACCAGGCGCTCGCGGGCATGAAGCAGCAATTGACCGAGCGCGCCGCCGCGCCCGCGCCCGAGCGGCCCCTGCGCCGTGTCGTCGCCGCCTCCCTGCTTGATGTCGCCGTGCGCCAGGGACTGGGATTTGCCTCCGAGCTTGCCGCGGCGAAAAGCCTTGCCGACAGGCCGGAGGCTCTCGCGCCGCTCGATGCCTTCGCCGCGCGGGGCGTGCCGTCCGACGCGGTCAAATGCCGGGAATTGCTCGGGATCATTCCGAAACTGCGGCCCGGCCCGGAACCCGTCGCGCCCGACGCCAGCACCACCGATCGCTTCTGGGCGAATGCCGCGCGCCTCGTGCGCGTGCGTCCGGTGGGCGAGACCGCGCTAGATGACGCCGCCTCGCTCGCCAACCAGATCGAAGCCGTCGCGCGCCGCGGCGACCTCGCCGAGGCGGTCCGTCTCATCGGCAAGCTGCCCGAGGTCGCGCGCGCCGAAACATCCGGCTTTCTCGACGGCGTCAAGGCGCGCGACGCGGCGCTGACCGCGTCGCGGCAATTCGCCACCGACGCGCTGGCCGCGCTCGACAAACCCACGCGATAAGGCCCGCCATGTTTCGTATCGTCTTGTTTCTCGCGCTCATCTGCCTCGCGGCCGCGGGCGCCGCGTGGATCGCCGATCAGCCGGGCGACGTGACGCTCGTCTGGAGCAATTGGCGCGTTGACACCTCGCTCAGCGTCTTTGCGTTCGCGATCGGTCTCCTCGTGCTAGTGGCGATGCTGGTCGTGTGGCTGGTGCGCATGCTGTGGCGGATTCCCTCGCGCGTGACCAATGTCCGGCGGCGGCGGCGATCGACGCGGGCGCGTACCGCGATCACTCAAGGGCTGCTCGCGATCGGGGCGGGCGATCTGCGCGCGGCACGGCGGAGCGACCGGCTCGCGCGCAAGATCGCGCGGCAAGATCCGCTCGCGCTGCTCCTGCACGCGCAGACGGCGCAGCTCGCCGGCGACGGGGCAACCGCGCGGGAGACGTTCAAGACCATGGCCGAGCGCGCCGAGACGCGGCTCATCGGCCTGCGCGGATTGTTCATCGAGGCGCAGCGGCGCGACGACGCGCCCGCCGCCGTCCGTCTCGCCGAGGAGGCGCTGCGGCTGGCGCCGTCGTCGGGCTGGGCTTCGCACGCCGTTCTCGGATTTCGTTGCGCGGGTGGCGATTGGGCGGGCGCGCTCGCGACCCTCGCCAATCATCGCGCCGCCGGTCTGATCGAGAAAGCTGATTTCGACCGCCAACGCGCGGTGCTCCTGACGGCGCAGGCGCTCGAACTCGAACGCGCCGATCGCGACGCCGCGCAAAAGATCGCGCGCGAGGCGCTCGCGCTTGCCCCGGCGCTGGTGCCGGCCGCAGTGCTAGCGGCGAAGCTTTTCAGCGAGGCCCAGCAGGTCCGCAAGGCGATGCGGGTGATCGAGATCGCCTGGCGCGCCAATCCGCATCCCGATCTCGCCGACGGCTACGCCCATGTCCGGCTCGGCGACTCGGCGGTCGAACGCCTCGCGCGGATCGAGGCGCTCGCGGCGAAGGCCCCGGGCCACGTGGAAAGCGCGCTCGCGGTGGCGCGCGCGGCGATCGACGCGCATGAATTTTCGAGAGCGCGTGAAGTGCTCCAGCCGTTGCTCGAAGCGCCGACGCAGCGCGTGGCCATGCTGATGGCCGAGATCGAGCGGGCCGAGCATGGCGACAGCGGCCGCGCCCGCTACTGGACGCAGCGCGCCGTTCGCGCCGCGCACGATCCGGCCTGGACCGCCGACGGCTATGTGTCGGAGACGTGGCGTCCGGTCTCGCCGGTGACCGGTCGCATCGACGCGTTTCAGTGGGTCGTGCCGGTCGCCGCCCTGCCGACGCTCAACGCGCCGGTCGTCGAGGCCCTGCCCGAGCCCGAAACCGAGCCGGAAGCCGAGACTGAAGCCAAGGTCGAAGCCAAGGTCGAAACCAAGACCGAAGCAAAGACCGAAGCCGCGCCCGCCGCCGTGGACCCGTCCGAGGAGGCTCCGGAGGCCGAAGCGAGCGACGAGGCGACGCCCGTCCTTCCGCCGCCGACCGCGAGCGAAGCCCGGCCCGAGCCGGCCAAGCCCATGTTCCGCCCGCGCAACGATCTTCAGCCGAGCGCGGCGCCGGTCATCCCCATCCTGCGCGCGCCGGACGACCCCGGCGTTTCGGACGAAGACGAGGACAGGGAGGCCGACACGATCGAAGAAAGACGCCGGGCCGGCGGATTTCGCGGATTGCTGTCGCGCTGGGGTGGCTAGCGCTTTCCCGGCGAGACGGATGCGTCTCGCCCGAAATGAATGTTCCAGATTGATGGGCTTGAGCAAATCCCGGTCGCAAGGGTGCGATCGTCGTCAGCCGGATTTGTCTTGGACCAGCTTCGCGCGGCGCCATAGGCCACGTATCGATCAGGCGATCCCACCCGCCCGAAACGCACGACCCGGGCATCGGCGCTCCCCGCAAGACCGATTCCATTTCAAGGAGTTAGCCGTTCCCGCACGCCTCCGCCCGCGATCGCCGAGCGCGCCCGGCGCGCGGCCGATCCGCTTGCCAATCCCGGGATTGCCCGATAACAGGAACAACGAATTTCGCCGCAATAGCTCAGCCGGTAGAGCACATCATTCGTAATGATGGGGTCGGGGGTTCGAATCCCTCTTGCGGCACCATTCTCACAAATGTCCGGCCCGTGGACGGGTCGTCCGGCCCGAATGGACGCGGGTGTCCTCAACAGCGCCCCGCCGCGCGATTTTCGGCTACGATCGTCCGGTCACGGACCGTCGCCCAAGAATCCAAGGGCCCAAGGGCCCAAGGACCGAAGAATCCGGGGACCCAGAAACCCAAAAACCAATAACACGACGCATGGCGGTCCGGCGCGTGACATGAAATGTTCGTCGGTCAGGCCGGCGGGCCTCGGGGAGAGACAATGGCGGAACGCTCGTTCAAGGAAGAAGTCAAGCTCCTGCGCCTCGGCGACGGCGAGGAATTCCGCGGCGAGGGAATTCTCGCGATCACCAAGGCTCTCCTGCAATCGGGAGTGGCCTATGTCGGCGGCTATCAGGGCGCGCCGATCTCGCATCTGATGGATGTGCTGGCGGACGCGAGCGACATTCTCTCGGAGCTTGGCGTTCATTTCGAGGCGAACGCCAATGAGGCAAGCGCGGCGGCGATGCTGGGGGCTTCGGTTCACTATCCGCTGCGCGGCGCGGTCGCGTTCAAGTCCGTGGTCGGTACCAATGTCGCTTCCGATGCGCTGTCGAACCTCGCCTCCTCCGGCGTCGAAGGCGGCGCGCTGATCATCGTCGGCGAGGATTACGGCGAAGGCTCCTCCATCATGCAGGAGCGCAGCCACGCCTTCGCGATGAAAAGCCAGATCTGGCTGCTCGATCCGCGCCCGCATCTGCCCAAGATCGTCGAATGCGTGGAGAAGGGCTTCGCTCTGTCGGAAGTCTCGAACACGCCGGTGATGCTGGAAGTGCGCATCCGCGCCTGTCATGTGCATGGACGCTTCGCGACCAGGAACAACGTCGCGCCGAGTTTCGATCTCAAGCGCGCCGCCGCCCAGCCCCGCCGCGACGCCAATCGCGTCGTGCTGCCGCCGGCGAGCTACGCGCATGAGCGCGACAAGATCGCCAAGCGCTGGCCCGCCGCCGTGCGCTTCATCAAGGAGGCCGGGCTCAACGAGTCTTTCGCCGGCGACCTCGGCGATATCGGCATCGTCATGCAGGGCGGAATGTACAACACCGTCATCCGCGCGCTCGAAATGTCCGGCCTGGCGGATGCCTTTGGCGGCACGCGCGTCCCGCTCCACGTGCTCAACGTGACCTATCCCTTGATCGACGACGACATCGCCGAATTCGCCCGGGACAAGAAGGCGATCTTGATCGTGGAGGAGGGCCAGCCCGAATTCATCGAGCAGGCCGTCAACACGATCCTGCGCCGGGCGGGCCTCGCCGCCGCCATCCACGGCAAGGACATGTTGCCGATGGCCGGTGAATACACCGGAGCGGCCATGCTCGGCGGCGTCGGCGCCTTCATCGCGCGCTATTATCCGGACCTAGCCGCGCCGGCGGCGCGGTCGCCGGCCGAGAAGGAACGGATGGCGTCGGCGCTCGCCGCGATCGACGGCCAGATCCATGGGCGGCCGCCCTCGTTCTGCACCGGCTGCCCGGAGCGCCCGGTGTTCTCCGCGCTCAAGCTCCTGGAGCGGGAACTCGGGACCCATCACGTGGCGACCGACATCGGCTGCCATCTCTTTTCCGTGCTGCCGCCCTTCAACATCGGCGCGGCGTCGATGGGCTACGGCCTCGGCGGCGCGTCCGCGGCCGCCTGGAACGGACAGGACGGGTTGAAGCCCGACAAGCGGGTCATTTCAGTCATGGGCGACGGCGGCTTCTGGCACAACGGGCTCGCCTCCTCGATCGGCAACGCCGTGTTCAACAAATCGGATAACGTCTTTCTCATTCTCGACAACGGCTACACCGCGGCGACCGGCGGACAGGACATCGCCTCCTCGCATCATCCCAATCCCGCGCGCTCGACCGGCAACGCGATCATGAACGCGGTTCGCGGCATCGGCGTGCCATGGGCGCGTATCGTCGACCGGACTTATGACATCAAGCAGATGGCGGGCGCCCTGCGCGCCGCGCTCACCACGCCGAAATCGGGACCGAAAGTCGTCGTCGCGCGGTCCGAATGCATGCTCAACCGGCAACGGCGCGAGCGTCCCGCGCGCGACCGGGCGATCAAGCAGGGACGCCGCGTGGTGGTGCGGCGCTTCGACATCGACGCGGACATCTGCACCGGCGACCGCTCCTGCATCCGCTTGTCAGGCTGTCCATCGCTGACCATCGTGCCCAATCCCGACACGCTTCGCGGCGGCCTGGTGACGGCGGTGACCAGTTCCTGCGTCGGCTGCGGTCTTTGCGGCGAGCTCGCGCATGCCGATGTTCTATGCCCGTCGTTCCACCGCGTTTCCGTCATCCACAATCCGAATGTCTGGGATCGCCTCAAGCATCGTGTTCGAACGGCGGTCATCGAACGCATGGGCAAATTCGTCGAACGCCGGCTCGCGGCCTCGTAATGATGATCGCTTCACCCAGCCAGCCGGCTCCCAGAGCCATCCGGGTCGCGGTTCTCGCTCTTGGCGGGGAGGGCGGCGGCATTCTCGCGGACTGGATCGTCGGCCTCGGCGAAAGCCAGGGCTATTACGTGCAACTGACGTCGATCCCGGGCGTGGCGCAGCGGACCGGCGCGACGATCTATTACCTCGAACTGTTTCCCGAGGCGTCGTGCCGCGCCGGCGCCGAGCCCGTGATGGCGCTGATGCCGGTTCCCGGCGATGTCGATGTGGTGATCGCCTCGGAGCTGATGGAGGCGGGGCGGGCCGTGCAGCGCGGCATCGTCACGCCCGACCGCACGACGCTGATCGCCTCGACCGGGCGCGTCTACGCCATCAGCGAACGCGGCGCGACCAATGATGGTCGCGTCGACGCCGACGCCTTGATGCGCGGATGCCGGAGCGCGGCCAAGCGCCTGATTGCGGTGGACATGGGCAAGATCGCGGAAGCTTCGGGCAGCGTCATTTCCGCCGCCATGTTCGGCGCGCTCGCGGCGTCGCGGGCGTTGCCCTTCGATCGCGCCGCGTTCGAGCAAACGATCGAAAGCCGCGGCGTCGGCGTCGCGGCCTCGAAGCGGGCCTTCGCGATGGCCCATGCCGCCGCGCTCGGCGACGGCGAAACACCGGAGAGCGGAAAGGATGCGCCCGCCGGACGGGCCGCGCCTCCGCCCGCGCTCGGCGAGGCCATCGCGCGCGCTTTTGGCGAGGACGTGGCGTCCGGCGAATGCCGCGACGTGATCGCGGAGGGTTGCGCGCGCGTGGCTGAATTCCAGGACGCGGCCTATGCCGACCTCTATTTGCAGCGGCTCGCGCCCGTCGTCGCGCGCGACCGGCGCGCGGGCGACGGCGAGTTCCGGCTGACGCGGTCGGTCGCGCGCCAGCTTGCGCTCGGCATGTCGTTTCTCGACCCGATTCGCGTCGCCGAACTCAAGCTCCGCGCCGATCGCGCGGCGCGAATCGCGCGACAAGCCGGATCGGGCGACGGGCGGATCGTCACGGTCGAGGAGTTCCTGCATCCCCGGCTTGAGGAGATCGTCGAAACCGTTCCCGCTCCGCTCGGGCGTTTCATCGGCCGCAACGCCGTCGCGCGGCGGATCGTCACGGCGCTCACCTCGTCGGGCCGCGTCGTCAAGACCCATTCGATCCTGGGCTACGCGCTGCTCGCCGCGATCGCGTGCCTTAAGCCGCGTCGGCGCGCCTCGTCGCGCTACGATGCCGAGCAGCAGCATCTCAATTCGTGGCTCGCGGAAATCATGCGCCTCGCCGACACCGACGCCAATTCGGCGATCGAGCTCGCCGAATGCCTCGGCCTCGTCCGCGGCTATGGCGCCACGCACGCGCGCGGGATGGCGAATTTCAAGGCCATCCTCGATGTCGCGCGCGAGCTTTCGCCCGGCGCCGAGACGGCGGCGAAGCTTCGCGCCCTGCGCGAGGCGGCGCTCGCCGACGAGACCGGCGCGGCGCTCGCGGCCGCCTTGGCGCGACAGGGAGCGGGTTGAGGCGTGACCACCTTGCAAGGACATTCGCCGCGCGAAAGAATGCGCGCCGACGACAACCAAATGGCCGCGCGTCGATGCCGGATGATTCCGCGATGCTGAGTTCGGAGGAGGTGGAGCGCTACGCGCGCCACATCGTGCTGCGCGATGTCGGCGGCGCCGGTCAGGCCGCGCTCAAGGGCGCGCGCGTTCTCGTCGTCGGCGCGGGCGGATTGGGCGCGCCGGTGCTGATGTATCTCGCCGCCGCCGGCGTCGGCACGCTCGGGGTGGTCGACGACGATCATGTGTCGCTGTCCAATCTGCAACGCCAGATCATCCACGCCACGCCCGATATCGGCCGGCCCAAGGTCGAAAGCGCGGCGGCCAGGATCGGCGCGCTCAATCCGAACGTCGCCGTGCGCGCGCATGCGTGCCGGCTCGTGGCCGGCAATATTCTGGAGTTGCTCGAGGGCTACGACATCATCGTCGATGGGTCCGATAACTTCTCGACGCGCTATCTCGTTTCCGACGCCTGCTATCTCGCGCGCAAGCCGCTCGTCACCGGCGCGCTCGGCACCTTCGATGGGACGCTGACGACGATCCGCGCCCATGAGAGCGCGGCCGACGGCCGGCTCAACCCGACCTATCGCTGCCTGTTTCCGCAAGCGCCGCCGCCGGGCGCGGTGCCGGCTTGCGCCGAGGCCGGCGTCATCGGCGCGCTCGCCGGCGTCGTCGGCTCGCTCATGGCGCTGGAGGTCATTCGCGAGATCGTGGGCTTCGGAGACAATCTGGTCGGGCGGCTTCTGGTCATCGACGCGCGCGGCATGCGTTTCGACATGCTGCGCTACGCCCGCGATCCGCGAAACCCGCTCAACGGCGATCATCCGACGATCGCGGACCTGTCGGCGCATGCGTGAGCCACCGCGCGCGCCATCAGCCGCGATAGTGGAATATTCGCCGGTCGGGACGCGCCCGCGACAAGGAGAGCCTCATGATTCTCGAATTGGTGCTGTTTCGCCAGCCGCCGGATCTCGATCGCGAAAGCGAATACGCCGCCGCGCGGCACATCGCGCGGGAGAAGTGGCTCGGCGATCCCGACCTCATCGCCAAGCATTTCATTCGCGACGCGGACGGCACCGGCGGGGCGGTCTATATCTGGCCGGACCGCGCCGCGGCCGAACGCGCGCATGACGCGGCATGGCGCGCGGCCGCGAAGGCGCGTCTCGGCAACGAGCCGGTCATCCGCGTCTTCGAACTGATGATGACGGCCGACCCGAGGGCCGGGACGATCACCGACTATTTCACGTCGTGATCGGCCGCGCGGGGCGCGCCCGGCGCCCGGGTTTCGCCCATGATGGCGGGCATTCGCGTGTTGGCGCGCGCGGCCTCGTCTTGATTGAATCGCGCCGCCGCGCGATGATCACGCGCGCCGCGGGGGACGCCCTCGGCGATATCCGCCATTTTCAGCGCGAAGATCATTGAACACATGCTTGATAGATTCTTGAGCTTCATCACAGAAACCGTCACCGGCCGCCACGCCGGCATGGCGTTCGACGAAAGTGATTATCGCCTCGCCGCGGCCGCGCTTCTCATTCACATCATCTCGCTCGACGGCGAACCGTCGGAGGATGAGCTGCGCAAGCTGCGATCGCTGCTCGCCCACCGGTTCGACCTCGACGAGGCCGGCGCGCGGCGCCTGATCGAGGCGGCGTCGGCGGCCGAGGACGAGTCCGTCGATCTTTATCGCTTCACCAGCCGCATCAATCGCGACGTCGATGCCGCCGGTCGCGCCAGGATCGTGGAGATGATGTGGGAGATGGTGTTCGCCGACGACCGCGTCAGCGAGATGGAGGAAAGCGTGGTGTGGCGGGCGGCCGACCTGCTCGGGGTTTCCTCGCGCGAGCGCATCGAGCTCAAGCGGCGGGTCGCCGCCGACCTCGGCCGCCGCGCGGAGAACGGCGAGGAGAATGGCGGTTGAGCGAGACGGGCCGCGTCACGCTGATAACGGGAGCCTCGGCGGGCATCGGCGCCGAGCTCGCGCGGGTGTTCGCCGCACGCGGCCATCGCACCGCCCTGGTCGCGCGGCGAGTCGATCGGCTCGAGGCGCTCGCGGGGGAAATCGGGGCCACCGGCCCGCGACCCATCGTGATCGCCCGCGATCTGCGCGACCGCGACGCCGGCGACGCGATCGGGGCGGCGCTGGCGCGCGAAGGCGTCGAGCCGGACCATGTCGTCAACAATGCCGGCTACGGCCTTCTCGGCGCCGCGACCGACCGGCCGCTTGCCGCGCAGCTTGAGATGATCGACGTGAACGTCAGGGCGCTGACCGAACTGTCCTTGCGGTTCGCCGAAAGCCTCGCGCGTCATCGCGGCGGAATTCTCAATGTCGCCTCGCTCGCGGGCTTTCTTCCCGGGCCGAACATGGCGGTCTATTACGCGACCAAGGCGTTCGTGGTTTCGTTTTCCGAGGCGCTGCACCATGAGCTTGGCCCGCGCGGCATCCGCGTGACCGCGCTCTGTCCGGGCCCGGTGCCGACCGAGTTTCAGGATCGCGCCGGCATCCGCCGCGACGCCTCCCCGCTGATCGCCAGATGTTCGGCGCGCGCGGTCGCCGAGGCCGGCTATCGCGGCGTGATGAAAGGACGCCGCCTGATCATTCCCGGCAGGGGCCTCGCGGCGATTCCCATGCTGGTCAGGCTGTTTCCGCGCGGCGCGGTGCTGGCGGCGATCGGCAGGGCGCAGGCGCGCCGCGACTGAAGCCGGGGAGCGGCCGGCCGCCGCGCAAGGCCGGCGTCGCGCCGCTTTCGAGATATGCTCAAGTTATCTTGAGCTCGCGCCGGGCTGGCGCAAATCCCGCGCAAGAGGAGACCACTCTCGCGGCGGGGATTTGCTCATGGCTTTGAATCTGGGCCATTTCATTTCGGCGAGACGATTTCGCCCCGCCTGGAAATGCTCTAATTTCCCGCCGTGCAGCGATTCTCGATCCCGTCCACCTCATCTCTGCGGCCGGTCCTGGTCATTCTCCATCAGGAGAGCTCGACGCCGGGACGTATCGGCAATGCGCTTCGCGAAATCGGCCACACCCTCGACATCCGTCGCCCGCGCTTTGGCGACGAACTGCCGACGACGCTCGACGATCACGCCGGCGCCGTCATTTTCGGCGGGCCGCAGAGCGCCAACGATCCGGACGAATTCCTGAAGGCGGAGATCGACTGGATCGCGCTGCCATTGCGGGAGCGCCGGCCGCTGCTCGGCATCTGTCTCGGCGCGCAGATGATGGCGCGGCATCTGGGATCGAGCGTGGCGGCGCATCGCGATGGGCGGGTCGAGATCGGCTATTACCGCGTCCGCCCGACCCCGGCCGGCCGATCCTGCTGCGCCGAATGGCCCGACTATGTCTACCACTGGCATCGCGAGGGTTTCGACCTGCCGGCGGGATGCGAGCTTCTGGCCGAAGGCGACACCTTTCCGGTGCAGGCGTTTCGCCTCGGTCGCGCCTATGGCGTCCAGTTCCATCCCGACGTGACAAACGCCATGATGCATCGCTGGACGACGCGCGGGCACGAGCGACTGAACCTTCCCGGCGCGCGCCCGGCGACCGAGCATTTCGCCATGCGCGCGGTCTACGACCAGAGCGAGCGGGCCTGGCTCGCCGCGTTTCTTTCCGCCTGGCTGGAGGCGCCTTGCGCGCGGGAGCCGCCGGGAGCCGCCGGTGACGACGGGAAACGGTTGGCGGGGGACGGTGTTCCACCCTGACCGCGCACCGCGCGCGCGATCCAACAACGTTGCTGGATGCGCGTTGTCGCGCCGCGACCGCGGCCGACCAATTGGATCTCCAATCCGGCGCGCTTCGCGACGGCTCCTCATTGCCGCGGGTCGGCGCGCGCGGGCCCGTCGTCGATGCGCGACGCGGCCAGAACCTCTTCCGCGGTTCCGGACGGCGGATAGATTCTCCGTGTGTTGATCTCGGTCTTGATGGCCTTGGCGTGCGAACCGACCAATTTGGGGATCCGTTCCCACCCCTCGGAAAAGACCGCTCCGCTGCGTCCGAGGTCTACGCAGGTCACGTAGCGCGGCTGCCGGTATTCGATCAAAGGAATGCCGAGCAACGACCTCGCGGCATTTTCGCCGGCGAATTTGCCCAGCGTCAACGCGTGTTGGCACGACATGAGGGTTTCTCGGCCGGGCTCGGGGATCGCGCGACATGCATCGCCCGCGACGAACACGCCGGGAGCCTCCGTCGCCCTCAGGTAAGCATCAACAACGACCCTGCCGAAGCGATCCTTCTTGCCGGCGACGAGGCCGGCCAGTGGCGCGGCCATCAATCCCGTGCACAGCACGACGATATCGCAATCGATGTGGCGACCGTCGGCGAATGCGACGTGGGACGCCGACAACTCCGCGATATCGGATCCGAGGCGCAGGTCGACACGGGCCTCCGCCAACGCGCGTTCGATCACCGCGCGCGGTCCCTCGCCCAACTCGGCGCCGACGTGCCGCGCCCGATCGATCAGCGTGATCCGGGCGCGTTCCGCGACCTCGCCGGCGCCGTGGGCCGCGATCCTGTCGCGTAGCTCCAGCGCCAACTCCACTCCGGTGGAGCCGGCGCCGACGACAACGACGCGCGGCACCGCCGCGGTCGCCACCGCCGCGAGCCGCCGGTCGAAGGCGATCGCGCTCGTCCAGTCGTCGATCGAATGGCAGGCCCGCGCTCCCGCGCTCGCCGGCCGTCGCATGAGACTTCCCGACGCGAGGATGAGCCGATCGAAGGAGAGCGACGTACCGTCGGCAAGTCCGACGCTTCGCTCCCGCACCGCGACGCACTCGCCGGCGACGAATTGGGCGCCCGCCTTGCCGAGCGGCTCCAGAAGGTCGGCGCGCAGCGACTCGGGGTCGCGCTCGTAAAGGCGCGGCCGAACCGTCAGCCACGGCTCGCGTGAAAGTAGCGAAACGGAGATCTCCCGGTCGCCGACGCGTCGCGCGGCCAGCGCCGCGTGGAGACCAGCGAAGCCGCCGCCGATGACGAGGATTGAACGCAAATCCGCTTCCTTCTATAAATAGCAGGATACTGATAAGATATAAGGTAGCTGATAAGATGACAAGCGGGGAACGCCGTGGACGATTGCCGAGGGCCGGAGAAGGAAAGCGTGGCCGAGACGGCTACACCGCCTACCTCGTCCGGCAGGCCAACGCGGCGATTCGTCGCGCGCTTGATCGCGCGCTTGACGATCTTGCGATCACCTCGCCGCAGTTTTCCGTTCTCATCGTCATCGGGGCCTACGAACCGCTGTCGAGCGCCGAGCTGGCGCGCCTCGCTTTGCTGACGCCGCAGACGATCAATGACATCGTTCGTCAGCTCGAGCAGCGGGGCGCGATTAAGCGCAGCCCTCATGCGGTGCATGGCCGAATCCTGAACGTCACGTTGACGGCGGAGGGTCGCCGGCTTCTCGGTCGATGCCGCGCGCGGGCCGATACCGTGAACCGTCACTTGGACGCGGGATTTGAGACGGAGGCGGAGCGCGCCGCGGTGCGTCGCTGGCTCAGCCACGTCGCGACGGCCTTCGCGGGGAACGGCACGCCGCGAGGCGAGAAGCGGAGAACCGAGAGGAGCAAGTGATGGATCCCGTGATCCGGCGTCTTCAAGCCGGGGATGAACGCGGCTGGCGCGAATTGTGGGGCGGCTACCAGGCATTCTATCGCGCCGCGATTCCGGCCGAGGTCACGGCGTTGACGTTCGGCCGTCTGCTCGACCACGGCGGACCGTTCATCGGCCTCGTCGCCGAAGATGGCGAGCGCCTTCAGGGCCTGGCGCATGCGGTCGTCACCTGGTCGACCTGGAGTGCGTCTCCCTCGGTCTACCTCAATGATTTGTTCGTCGCGGCCGGGGCCAAGCGGTCGGGCGTCGGGCGCAAACTCGTCGAGGCCGTCTACGCGGAAGCCGACAGGCTCGGTGCCTCCCAAACATGGTGGCTCACCCACGAGACCAATTCGCGCGCCTGTGTTCTGTACGACAAGATCGCTCACCGCACCGGCCACATTCATTATGCGCGCGATCGCAAGGGCCCACGGCCCGGTGGCGAGAACGATCCTTGATTTTGGGCCATGACGACGACGGGCGCGCGCTGTCGGCTTCCACGGCGCGGCGGCCATGACGCGTTGCCGCGCCGGACGCGCGCGGGTCTCTGGCTTGCGTCACCACAATCTTGCTGCGTCGCACGCTGTCGCGCCTGGATTGTGGGGCAGATAGAACGACGCCGGTCGCCGGCGTCGGAAAATAGCGTAAAAACAACCGCTTATGGAGCTATTTGGTGGAGCCGAGGGGGATCGAACCCCTGACCTCCTCATTGCGAACGAGGCGCTCTCCCAGCTGAGCTACGGCCCCCCGCGACACGAAAGCGCGCGAAGCGCCCCGGTCGGCAAGGCCGTCATTTACGAGGTCACCGGAGGGCAAGTCAAGAACGACCGGTTTCGCCGGTCGCGGCCAAATCGCCCCTTCCCGGCCTTCTTGCGGTGCCTCGGCCGGGGCGGCTCGCCCCCGCCGCGACCCCCCGCGCCAAACCGCGCCGGAATGGCGCGTTCGAATTATGCGTCAGGCTTGTTCGTCAGGCTTGTGTGTCAGACTTGCGCTTCGGAAATTCCGTCCGAACGCGCGCTTGGAAAAAGCTGCCCCAAAGCCGCCCCAAGGCAGGTTGAGCCGCCACGTTGACGCGAATATGACGCCGGCGTCCTCTTTCGCGCCCCAAGTCGACTTGTTTGCACCGCCGCGAACCGATAGTTTCGGCGCCGGCCCGGATGACGACGCCGGACCCCGAACCGCCGACCCGGCGATCCGCGAACGCTCCGAGCCAATTTCCATGCGCGCCATTCTCGACATCATCCTGATTGTTCTGGATCTCTACATCTGGCTCCTGATCGCGTCGGCGATCTTGTCGTGGCTCATCGCTTTCAACGTGGTCAACACGCGCAATCCGGTGGTGGGCGCCATCGGCGAATTCCTTTACCGCATCACCGAGCCGCTTCTGCGCCCGATCAGGAACTATCTGCCCAATCTCGGCGGGCTCGACATTTCGCCGATCATTCTGATCCTGATCATCATGCTAATCGAGCGCGTGATCCGCTATTATATCTATCCCAACGTTTTCTGACGCGTGGACAGCGAGCCCTGGCGCGCGACCACGGACGGTCTCGTCGTGACCGTCCGCGTGACGCCGCGCGGCGGCCGCGATTCCATCGACGGCATCGGCGTGCTTGCCGATGGGCTGGTCGTCCTGAAAATCCGCGTTCGCGTCGCGCCCGAGGAGGGCGCGGCCAACCGGGCGGTGGAGACGCTTGTCGCCAAGGCGGCCGGTGTTCCCGCGCGCGCGGCGCGGGTGGAATCGGGCGCGACGGCCAGACTCAAGCGGATCGCGATCGAAGGCGAGACAACGAAACTGATCGAGAGATTGCGCGCTGCGATCGGTTGATCGCGTCGTCGTCAATACACCGGGGTCAACAGCTCCAGGCGAAGGCGACCTTGTCGAGGTTCTTCGCGCCGAAACGTTCCGAGGAACGCGCGACCATGCGCCCGCCGAGCGTCTTGTAGAATTCGAGCGCGGCATCATTGTCGGAGAGCGCCCACACCACCATGCTGCGCAATCCGCTCTGGACCAGGTCGCGCCGCGCCGCGGCGAACAGGCGGCGGCCGAAGCCGAGCCCCTGGAATTCCGGTCGCAGATAGATCTCGTAGATCTCGCCCTCGTAATGTAGGCTGCGAGCGCGGTTGCGGCCGTAATTGGCGTAGCCGGCGATATGATCGCCGAACACCAGCACGCTGATGCGGCTGCCCTTGCGGATCGCGCTTTCCCACCAGCGCGGGCCGCGCCGGTTGATCAGCCGCTCGAGCTCCGCGCCGGGAATGATTCCCTGATAGGCCGAGCGCCACGCGTCATCATGCGTCTCCGCGATGACGCGCGCGTCGCAGGGTCGTGCTTGCCGCACTTCGATGAGGACCGTACTCATGATCCAATCAAAGCAAGCGAGGCGAAGGGCATCAAGGCCTATGTTTAATAATCCGTTAATGTGTGGATTCCATACATCATCTGTTCCGAAATCGGACAGATCGGGCGTCAAGCGGCGGAACGCGCGCGCGTGAACGCGCATGGGCGATCCGAGCGACGGCAATTCCCGCAAGAGTGGAATACCTTCCGCGCGCGCCTGGCCGGATGGGTCATGGTTGCTGTCCTTGCCGTCGGGATGGCGCCTGGCGCCGCGCGCGCCGAGGCGTTCGGTCCCGTCGGCGCGGAAGGCGCGCCGTTGCGGCGGCAAGCATGGCTGATGCCGTCGCCCGATCCGGCGACCGCCGCGCATGCGATCGTGTTTCGCCCGCCCGGCGCGGGTCCGTTCCCGCTCGCCGTGATCGCGCACGCGTCGTTGCAGAACCCGATCGCGCGCGCGCAAATGCCGCCGATGGAATATCGCCCGCTTGCCGCGTTTCTGGTCGCGCGCGGTTTCGTGGTCGTCGTTCCGCAGCGCCCCGGACATGGCGCGACCGGTGGGCCTTATCTGGAGGATCAGGGTGGCTGCGCGGATGCCGATTACGCGCGCGCGGGAAACGCGACGGCGGATTCGATTTCGCGCGCGCTCGATTTCATGCGGTCGCGGCCGTTCGTGAGAAAGGACGGCGCGCTTGTCATCGGCCATTCCGCCGGCGGGTGGGGCGCGCTCGCGCTGGCCGCGCGCAACGCCGATGGCTTGGCGCGGATCGTCGTGCATTCGCCGGGTCGCGGCGGACACGCCGACAATTTGCCGGGCAGGGTCTGCGCGCCGGAGCAATTGGTCGCGACCGCCGCTCTGTTCGGTCGCGGCGCGCGCGCGCGCGTGACGTGGCTCGTGAGCGCGAACGACAGCTATTTTCCGCCCGCGCTGGCGCGCCGAATGGCCGACGCGTTTCGCGCCGCCGGCGGCCGCGTCGATTTGCGCGTGCTCGCCGCCTGGGGAGAGGAAGGCCACCTGATCGCCGAAGCCGAGGACGGCGAACGCGTATGGGGCAAGGAGTTGGACGAAGTCATCGCTTCGATGCGTCCGGGACGGCGATAATCGACCCCGGACGCAATCGCGCGGACCGCGACCAACCGTGATTTCCGTCGGCCAGTTCCCTCGCGCGGGTGCGGGAGCGTTGGCCTTGAAGTTGAAAATCGGCTAATGGGAGAATTTCACCGGCAGGCTATCTTGCCGGATATTTTTGAAGAGAATTTGAAATGAGCGCGTCCGCCTCGCCGCCGCCCGTCAATCGCGATCCGCTGGCGTCCCCGATCCTGGTGACGGGCGGGGCCGGATTCATCGGCAGCAATTTCGTCCTGCGCTGGCTCGCGCGCGAACGCGCGCCGATCGTCAATCTCGACAAGCTCACTTATGCCGGCAATCTCGGCAATCTCGCCTCGGTCGCGCAAGATCCGAGGCACGCGTTCGTGCGGGGCGACATTTGTGATCAGGGTCTGGTCCTCGAATTGCTGCGCCGTCATCGCATCGGCGCGATCGTGCACTTCGCCGCCGAATCCCACGTCGATCGTTCGCTGCTTGGACCGGAGGATTTCGTCCAGACCAATGTCGTCGGCGCGTTCCGCGTGCTCGAGGCCGCGCGCGCGCATTGGTCGGAATTGGCTGGCGACGCCAAGGCCGCATTCCGTGTTCTGCATGTGTCGACCGACGAGGTCTACGGCTCGCTCGGCCCCGACGACCGGCCTTTTTCCGAGACAAGCGCCTACCACCCGAACAGCCCCTATGCCGCGTCCAAGGCCGCGTCCGACCATTTCGCGCGCGCCTATTTTCAAAGCTACGGGTTGCCGGTCGTGACCACCAATTGCTCGAACAATTTCGGTCCCTATCAGTTTCCGGAAAAGCTCATTCCGCTGTGCATTCACCAGGCCCTTCGCGGCGAAGCGCTCCCGATCTACGGCGACGGCCGGCAGGTGCGCGACTGGCTCTATGTGGAGGATCATTGCGCCGCCATCGGCGACGTTCTGGCGCGCGGCCGACCGGGCGAGGTCTACAATATCGGCGGCGGCAATGAACGAACCAACATCGATGTCGTGCGCGCATTGTGCGAGCTGCTCGACGCCGAGCGCCCGCGCCAGGACGGCAAGTCCTATTCCGAACAGATCGCCTTCGTCGCCGATCGCCCCGGGCACGACCGGCGTTATGCGATCGACGCGGGCAAGATGGCGTCGGAGCTCGGCTGGCGTCCGAGGGAGACATTCGAGACGGGGCTGAAGAAAACCGTGCGCTGGTATCTCGACAACGCGGCATGGGTCGGAGAGGTGACGAGCGGGGACTATCGCGCCTGGTTCGATCGCTGTTACGCGCGATGAGAATTCTTCTATTCGGTGGTGATGGACAGGTCGGGACCGAACTGCGCCGCGCGCTCGCGCCGATCGGCGACATCGTAGCGCCGCCGCGCGAGGCCGTCGATCTCGCGCGCCCGGCCGAGATTGGCGACGCGATCGCGACGATCTTGCCCGATATCATCGTCAACGCCGCCGCCTACACCGCCGTCGATCGCGCCGAGGACGAGCCGGAGGCCGCGCACGCCGTCAACGCCCGCGCGGTCGCGACCATGGCGGGCGAGGCCGCGTGCCGTCGCCTCTGGCTCGTGCATTACTCGACCGACTATGTCTTCGATGGCCGCAAGACGGCGGCCTATCTGGAAAGCGATATCGCCAATCCGCTCAACGTCTATGGCCAGAGCAAGCTCGCCGGCGAACGCGCGATCGCCGATAGCGGCGCGCGCCATGTCATTTTGCGCGCGAGCTGGGTCTACAGCGCGCATGGAACCAATTTCGTCGGAACGATTCTAAAATTGGCGCGCGAGCGCGACGCCTTGCGCGTCGTCGCCGATCAACACGGCGCGCCGACCAGCGCCGGGCGGATCGCCGACGCGACGGCGGTCATCGCCGCGCGGCTGCTCGGCGACCGGGACGACGTTGACAAATTGTCGGGCATTTATCATCTAGCTTGCGCGGGGGAGACGAATTGGCACGCATTCGCGCGCGCGGCGATTTCTCAAGCCGTGTTTGAGGGCGCGGTTCTGCGCGCTTCCCCGGAGCGCGTCACGGCCATCACGGCCGCCGACCATGCGACCAGGGCGACACGACCGATGAATTCGCTGCTCGATACCGGCAAGCTCCGCCGCGCCTTCGCGGTTTCATTGCCCGACTGGCGCGAGGATCTGCCACGGGTCGTCCGCGACATCCTCACGCGGGAGCGATCATGAGCGGCCGCAAGGGCATCATTCTCGCGGGCGGGACCGGCACGCGGCTTTATCCGGTCACGCTGCCGGTGTCGAAGCAATTGCTGCCGGTCTACGACAAGCCGATGATCTATTATCCGCTCAGCGTCCTCATGCTCAGCGGCATCCGCGACATTCTCGTCATCTCGACGCCGCGGGACACGCCTCGTTTCGAGCAATTGCTGGGCGACGGTGGGCGCTGGGGCCTGCGGATCGGTTACGCCGTCCAGCCGGCCCCCGAGGGATTGGCGCAGGCGTTCCTGATCGGCGAAGCGTTTCTCTCCGGCGCTCCGGCCGCGCTGGTGCTCGGCGACAACATCTTCCACGGTCACGATCTCCACCACCTGTTCGAACGCGCCGACGCGCGCGCGGAGGGCGCGACGATCTTCGCCTATCACGTCAGCGATCCGGAACGTTACGGCGTCGTCGAATTCGGCGCCGACGGCGCGCCCCTCACGATCATCGAAAAGCCGCGCGCGCCGAAATCGAATTTCGCGGTCACCGGGCTCTATTTCTACGACGGCGAGGTCGTCGAGATCGCCAAGTCGATCAAGCCCTCGCCGCGCGGCGAGCTGGAAATCACCGATCTCAACCGCGCCTATCTCGCGCGTGGCCGGCTGCGCGTGGAGATCATGGGGCGTGGCTGCGCCTGGCTCGATACCGGGACGCATGAGACGCTGCTCGAAGCCAGCCAGTTCGTCGCCACCATCGAGCGCCGCCAAGGCTTGAAGATCGCCTGTCCCGAGGAAATCGCCTTTCGCAAGGGCTTCATCGACGCGGCCGAGCTTGAAGCGCTGGCGCGGCCGCTGTCGGGCAACGCCTACGGCCGATATCTTTACCGCGTCCTCGCCGAGGGGCGACAGCGGTGAAGGTCGTCGCCACCGCGATCGCCGACGTGCTCATCATCGAGCCATCCGTCCACACGGACGAGCGCGGGCTCTTTTTCGAAAGCTTCAACCGCGCGCGATTCGCCGAGGCGATCGGCCGTGATGTCGAATTCGTTCAGGACAATCACAGCCATGGGCCGAGATACGTCCTGCGCGGTTTGCACTACCAGGTCCGGCGGCCGCAGGGAAAACTGGTGCGCGTCGTGGTTGGCGAGGTGTTCGACGTTGCCGTCGATATTCGCCGCTCTTCCCCCACATTCGGCGCATGGGTCGGCGTGACGCTGTCGGCCGAGAACAGACGCCAGCTCTGGATCCCGGAAGGATTCGCGCACGGCTTCGTCGTGCTGTCGCAAGGCGCCGACTTCCTCTACAAGACGACGGATTATTGGGCGCCCGGATGCGAGCGCGCGATCGCCTGGAACGATCCGCGGATCGGGATCGACTGGCCGATCGACCGCGCGCCGATATTGGCGGCGAAAGACCGGGACGCGCCGACGCTCGACCGGGCCGAATGTTTCGCCTGAGGCGGCAAGATCCGCGCGGCAACAAGCCAGCGTGGACGCGCGGCGCGCCGTCACCCCGTTCGGACCGGGATCGCAAAGAAAACGGCCCGGTCGGGTGTGACCGGGCCGCCTCTATGATCGCCGCAATCGCGGGTGATCAGCCCGCCGCCGCGACGGCGCGCTTCGCCATCGTCACCATGAGCCCGGCGCGGTAGGCGGCCGTGCCATGGACGTCCGCGATCAGGCCGTTCGGCGAGATCGTCACGCCGTCGAGCGCCTTCTCCGACCAGTTCGCGCTCAGGGCCTTCTCGACCTCGGCAAGGCGCATCACGCCGCTCTGCGAGGCACCCGTCGCCGCCGCGCGCACCGCGCCCGATTTCGTCTTGGCGACGAAAACGCCGGTCAGCGCGTAACGCGAGGCCGGGTTCGGGAACTTGGCGTAGCCGGCCTTGGTCGGAATCGGGAACGAGATCGCCGTGATCACCTCGCCTTCCTCCAACGCGGTGGTGAAAAGGCCCTTGAAGAAATCATCGGCCGCGATCGAGCGCTTGTTCGTCTTCATCGTCGCGCCGAGAGCGAGCACGCCGGCGGGATAGTCCGCCGAGGGATCGTTGTTGACGACCGAGCCGCCGATCGTGCCGCGATGGCGCACCTGCGGATCGCCGATGCCGCCGGCGAGCACCGCGAGCGCGGGCAGCGCCTTGTTCACCGCGGCGCTGGTGGCGACATCGTAATGCGTCGTCGCCGCCTTGATGGTGACGGCGTCGGCCGACACCTCGATGCCGACGAGCGTTGGAATGCGCGCCAGATCGATGACGTCGGAGGGCGAGGCCAGGCGCTGCTTCATGGTCGGGATCAGCGTGTGGCCGCCGGCGAGATAGCGCGCGTCGGAAGCCTTCTTGAACAGCGCCACGGCTTCCTCGACGCTGGCGGGACGATGATAGGTCGTTTCATACATGGTCGTTTCTCCCCTTGCGCCCGCTCATGCCTTGCCGTGGATGGCCGCCCACACCCGCGCGGGCGTCGCCGGCATTTCCAGCCTGTTGTCGCCGATCGCGTCGGTGATGGCGTTGATCGTGGCCGCCGACGAGCCGATCGTGCCGGCCTCGCCGCAGCCCTTCACGCCGACCGGATTGCCCGGGCAGATCGTCGTGGTGTGATGCAGGTCGAAGGAGGGCAGGTCGTCGGCGCGCGGCATGGTGTAGTCCATGTAGGACGCCGTCACGAGCTGGCCGTCATCGTCATAGACCGCGCCTTCCAGCACCGCCTGGCCGATGCCCTGCGCCAGTCCGCCATGGACCTGGCCCTCGACGATCATCGGGTTGATGAGCCGGCCGAAATCGTCGGCGGCGACGAAATTGACGAAGGTCGTCTTGCCGGTGGCGGGATCGACCTCGACTTCGGCGATATAGGCGCCGGCCGGGAAGGTGAAGTTCGACGGATCGTAGAAGGCGCTCTCCTTCAGTCCGGGCTCCATGCCCTCGGGAAGATTGTGCGCGGTGTAGGCGGCGAGCGCGATCATCGGGAAGGCGATCTTCTTGTCGGTGCCGGCGACCTTGAACTCGCCGTTCTCGATCACGATGTCGCTTTCGGAAGCCTCGAGTTGATGCGCGGCGATCTTGCGCGCCTTGGCTTCCATCTTCTCCATCGCCTTGACGATGGCGGAGATGCCGACGGCGGCCGAGCGCGAGCCGTAGGTGCCCATGCCGAACTGCACCTTGTCGGTGTCGCCGTGGACGATCGAGACCTGCGCGATGGGGATGCCGAGACGCTCGGCGATCACCTGCGCGAATGTCGTCTCGTGTCCCTGGCCATGGCTGTGCGATCCGGTCAGCACCTCGATGGTGCCGACGGGATTGACGCGGATTTCCGCCGATTCCCACAGGCCGACGCCGGCGCCGAGGCTGCCGACCGCCTTCGACGGCGCGATGCCGCAGGCCTCGATGTAACAGGAAATGCCGAGTCCGCGCAGCTTGCCGCGCTTCTTCGCCTCGGCCTTGCGTGCGGGGAAGCCGGCATAGTCGACCGCCTTCAGCGCCGCGTCGAGCGAGGCGTGGAAGTCGCCGGTGTCGTAATTCATGATCACCGGCGTCTGGTAGGGGAACGTGGTGATGAAATTCTTGCGCCGCAGTTCGGCCGGATCGACCTTGAGCGTGCGCGCCGCGGTTTCGACCAGCCGCTCGAGCAGGTAATTGGCCTCCGGCCGGCCCGCGCCGCGATAGGCGTCGACCGGCGTGGTGTTGGTATAGACGCCCTTGACCTCGGCGTGGATGGCCGGGATGACGTATTGGCCCGACAGCAGCGTGGCGTAGAGATAGGTCGGCACCGAGGAGGAGAACAGCGACATATAGGCGCCGAAATTGGCGAGCGTCGACACGCGCAACCCCAGCATCTTGTGATTGGCGTCGAACGCCATCTCCGCCTTGGAGACGTGATCGCGCCCATGCGCGTCGGTCAGGAACGACTCGGTGCGGTCCGCCGTCCATTTCACCGGGCGCTGGACGCGCTTGGAGGCCCACAGCGCCACCATCTCTTCCGGGTAGATGTAGATCTTGGAACCGAAGCCGCCGCCGACATCCGGCGCGATCACGCGCAGCTTGTGCTCGGGCGCGATGTTGTAGAAGGCCGACAGCACCAGGCGCGCGACGTGCGGATTCTGCGAGGTGGTGTGGAGCGTGAAGTGATCCTCGGCCACGTCGTAATCGGCCACCGCCGAGCGCGGCTCCATCGCGTTGGGAACGAGGCGGTTGTTGGTCAGCTCGATGCCCACCACATGCGCGGCCTTGGCGAAGGCGGCGTCGGTGGCCGCCTTGTCGCCGATCGCCCAGTCATAGACGACGTTGCCGGGAGCCTCGGGATGAAGTTGCGGCGCGCTCTTGGCGAGCGCGGCCTGAACCGTGGCAACGGCCGGCAGCTCCTTGTATTCGACGACGACCGCCTCGGCGCCGTCGCGCGCCTGGTTCTTGGTCTCGGCGATGACGACGGCGACCGCCTGACCGACGAAGCGCACCGTTTCCGGCGCCATCGCGGGCCACGCGCCCATGTTCATGGGCGAGCCGTCCTTGGAATGGATCATCCAGCCGCAAATGAGGTTGCCGACCTTGTCGTCGACGAGTTGCTGTCCGGTCAGCACCGCGACGACGCCGGGCTTCTTGAGCGCGGCGGCGGTGTCGATGCGGACGACCTTGGCATGCGCGTGGGGGCTGCGCACGAAATGCGCGTGGGTCATGCCATGCAGGCGAATGTCGTCGGTGTAACGGCCCTTGCCGGTGATGAAGCGCTTGTCTTCCTTGCGGACGACGCTCGCGCCGATGCCTTCAACGCCCATTGTTCCGTCTCCTCGGGGTGGCCGCCGGCTTCGCGTCGTGAACGGATCACGCGGGTCGCGGCCGTTATGAGTTCAAGATCGTAAGCGGCAATTCGCCGTCGGCGAAAGTCGGATCGCGGTCACTCGGCCGCCTGCGTCACTTTCATCCGTCCGGCCGCGTCGAGCACGGATTTGACGATGTTGTGGTAGCCGGTGCAGCGGCAGATGTTGCCGTCGAGCTCGTGGCGGACGGTTTCCTCGTCGAGCTTGCCGCCATGGCGCTGAATGATGTCGACGCTCGACATGATCATGCCGGGCGTGCAGAAGCCGCATTGCAGGCCGTGATTGTCGCGGAACGCCGCCTGGACGGGGTGAAGTTCGTCGCCCTTGGCGAGCCCCTCGATGGTCGTGACCGACGATCCCGACGCCTGAGCGGCGAGCACGGTGCAGGATTTCACGGCGCGCCCGTCGATATGCACGACGCAGGAACCGCATTGGCTGGTATCGCAGCCGACATGCGTTCCGGTCAGCCCCAGATGATCTCGCAAAAGATGAACAAGCAGCGTCCGGTCCTCGACCGTCGCCGAGATTGCCTTGCCATTCACAGTCAAGTGAACTGTCGGCATCAACTTCCTCCCAATGTCTTGATTTTATGCGGCCAAGCTAAGCGGATTTCGTCCGCCATTTCAATGGTCGCGTCATCGAGCATGGATCAGCAATAAGTGATTCTCGTGACGGCCGTCGCCCGCGGACGGCAAAACGTCGCGGGGAAGCATTGCGCCGCGCGTGATCGCGCAGGTTCCGATCGGTTCGCGAGCATTCAGCGGGTTTCGCAGATATCCTCGCGCGTGATCGCGCGCGACATGCGCGGCGAAGATGCTGCACCGCCATATGACAAGTCCGCGCAATGACCTCCGCGCCCTGGGGCCGAGAAAAAAGTGGACCACCCGCGCCGGATTGTGCGCTTGCGTCACGGGTCGCGGTTGGGCAAGAAGCGCCTCAAGGCGAACGTCGCGACGGCGGGAATTTGGCTGAGTTGGGTTCAGGTCGAGGGGTCATGCGCATTGTTGGACTTGCCGGCTGGAGCGGCGCGGGAAAGACGACGCTGCTTGTTCGGGTCATTCCAGTTCTGGTCGCGCGGGGGCTCAGGGTCTCCACGATCAAGCACGCCCATCACCGTTTCGACATCGACCATCCAGGCAAGGATTCGCATCGGCATCGCACGGCCGGCGCCACCGAGGTGCTGATCTGTTCGGGCGAACGCTGGGCCTTGATGCACGAAATGCGCGGCGCGGCGGAGCCGACATTGCGCGAGCTCATAAGCAAGCTCAGCGCCGTCGATCTCGTCATCGTCGAGGGCTATAAGCGCGACCGCCATCCCAAGCTCGAAGTGCACCGGCCCGCCGTCGGCAAGCCGGTCATCCAGCCGGAGGACCCGGACATCTTCGCGATCGCTTCCGACGAGGCGCTGACCGGGGCGCGCGTTCCCGTCATCGATCTTGCCGACGCCGAGGGGATCGCCAATGCCTTGGCGGCGCATGCGGTCGATATCGCGACCGTGGACGCGTGAAGGCGGAGGCGGGTGGTGGCGCAACTCTCCGACGATTGCTTCGCGTTCGGAGGCGAGCTGCTTCGCGTCGATGAGGCCGAACAATTAATCGCCGCGCGCGTGAGCCCTCTTTCGCGGACCGAGACGGTGGCGCTTGACGACGCGCGAGGCCGTGGCCTTGCCGCCGATCTGATCGCGCCGGTGCCGCTGCCGACCTTCGACAATTCCGCGGTCGATGGATTTGCCGTCCGCCACGGCGATCTTCGCGCCGACGCGCCGACGCGGCTCGCCATCGGGGAAACCGTCTATGCGGGATCGTCGCCGACGTCCGCCGTCGGGGCCGGCATCGCTATCCGCATCTTCACCGGCGCGCCGATGCCCACGGGCGCCGACACGGTCTTCATGCAGGAGGATTGTCGGATCGAGGACGACGCGGTCGTTCTTCCCGAGGGGCTGGCGCGCGGTGCGAATGTGCGTCTTGCCGGCGAGGACATCGAGAAAGGCGCGGTTGCACTCGCGGCCGGCCGCGTCATCGGGGTGCGCGAGGCCGCGCTTGCCGCAGCTCTCGGCATGCCGCGACTTACCGTCAGGCGGCGGGCGCGGGTGGCGCTGTTCTCGACCGGCGACGAACTCGTCGAACCCGGCGAACCGCTCGGATCGGCGCGGACATACGATGCCAACCGGGCGATGCTCGCGATGCTCTTGCGCGCCCATGGCGCCGAGGTGACCGATCTCGGCATTCTCGCCGACGAGCCCGAGGGCCTCGCGCGGTCGCTGCGGCGGGCGGCGGACGGCCATGATCTCATTTTGACCTCGGGCGGCGTTTCGGCCGGAGACGCCGATTTCGTGCGCGCGGCCGTGGAGCGCGTCGGCCGGCTTTTCTTCTGGCGTTTGGCGATCAAGCCGGGCCGGCCGGTCGCGCTCGGGGTGATCGGCGCGGGCGAGGAGAACGCGGCGTTCGTGGGCCTGCCGGGCAATCCCGTCGCTGTGTTCGTCACCTTCGCCCATGTGGTGCGGCCGCTGCTTCTGCGGCTCGCGGGCGCGACGCCGATGCCGCTCGCGACCTATCCGGTGCGCGCGGCCTTCGCCTACAAGAAAAAAGCGGGGCGGCGCGAATATGTCCGTGTCGCGCTACGCGAGGGCGACGACGGTATTCCCGAGGCGACGAAGCATCCCAAGGACGGCGCCGGCATCATCACCTCGCTCACCCGGACCGATGGTCTTGCCGTCCTGCCGGAAGAGATGACGCGTGTCGAACCGGGAACCATGCTGCGATTTACGCCCCATTCCGCCATGACCGGCTTCGGGTAGGGCGTTTCGGGCGAGCGCGCCGCGTCATAGCCCGAGCCGCGCCGCCAGCGCGTCGGCCTCGGCCGCGTCGGCCGGCGTATTGACGTTGAAGAACGGATCGAACGGGGTCGCCGGCCATTCGGCGACGGCAACGCCGTGGCGTGCCGTCCAGGCGTCGATCTTGCGCTCGCCTTCGGCGGTGATCGCGTGCCGCAGATCCCCGCGCAGCGAGACGGCCCACAGCGCGATGGGCGGATGGCGCCAGCCGCCGGACGCCGCGCAGGCAAGTGGCGCGCCGCTTTCCGCGCGCGCCTGACGCAGCCGCCGCACCAGATCGCCCGGCGGAAACGGACAATCGGCCGGCACGCTGACGACGGTTTCGATGTCCGGCCTGTTGGCCGCAGCCCAGTCGAGCCCGGCGAGAATGCCGGCGAGCGGTCCGGCGAAGCCGGCGATGCCGTCGCCGATCACCGTAAGCCCGAGATCGGCGAAGCGCGCGGGATCGCCATTGGCGTTGAGCACCAGCGCGGCGCATTGCGGTTTCAGGCAATCGATCACCCGCTCCAGAATGGTGCGCCCGCCGACCCGCAGCATCGCCTTGTCGCCGCCGCCCATGCGACGCGCCTGACCACCGGCCAGGATCAATCCGAGCACGGCATCAGTCATCGGCGGCCGCCTTGCGCCGGTGGCGCGTGTGCTCGTGCTCGACCTCCGCGAGCGGCTGGTCGAACACGATGCGATCCTCGCCCGCCAGGGCGATGAAACGCTGGCCGCGGGCGCGGCCGATCAAGGTGAGGTTGGCCTTGCGCGCGAGCTCGACGCCCCATGCCGTGAACCCCGAGCGCGAAACCAGGATCGGAATTCCCATGCGCCAGGTCTTGATCACCATTTCGGACGTCAAACGGCCGGTGGTGTAGAATATCTTGTCGTCGCCGGAGACGCCGTGACGGAACATCCAGCCGGCGATCTTGTCGGCGGCGTTGTGGCGGCCGACGTCTTCCATGTAGACGAGGACGCGGTCCCGGCGCGCCAGCACGCAGCCGTGAATGGCGCCGGCCTCGAGATAAAGCGACGGCGTGGTGTTGATCGCCTTGGTGAGCGCGTAGAGCCACGACGTGCGCAGCACCGCCTGCGGCAATCGGATTCCGTCGAGTGCCTCCATCAGGTCGCCGAAGGCGGTGCCCTGGGCGCAGCCCGAGGTCTGCACCTTCTTCTTGAGTTTTTCCTCGTAGTCGGTCTTGCGCGTGGTGCGCACCACGACGACGGAAAGCTCCGCGTCGTAATCCACGCCGGTCACGATGTCGTCGCGCCGCAGCATGTTCTGGTTGAGGAGATAGCCGATCGCGAGATATTCCGGATAATCGTTGATGGTCATCGCGGTCACGATCTCCTGCGCGTTGAGGAAGATCGTCAGCGGCCGTTCGACGGTGACCGTCGCCGTTACGGGAGCGCCGGTATGATCGAGGCCGGCGACGCGCTCGGTCAGTCGCGTGTCATGCGGATCGGGAAGGAGAGGGCGTTCGGTTTCGTTCAATGCGTCCGTCCTTGGTGGCTATCCTTGGCGAGGGTTCGCTCGGGCGACTGTCATGGGCGCGCGTGGCCGAAAATCGTGGAACGCTTGACGGACGACATCATGCTCACTTGCGCGGGTTGCTCGATCCTTGCACGAATCGCGCGCGTCGATGAACCCGAAACGGATCGAGCCGGCGGCGGCAATCCCCGTTCGGGCTACCCGCGCCAGCCGGGCGGCCTCCACCACATCGGATCGCATGAGAGAACGCGAATTCCTTCGTTGTTCGCGGCGAACACGGTCCGCGCGCTTATCCGCCTCCGCGTATTTCGGCCGAATAGAGGGGTGAATTCGGAGCGGGGAGAAACGGGCGCCATATCTTGAATTATCATAGCATATTCAATGCCTTGCACAGAATCAATCCATTTCGGAAACTGAAAGAAACAGATAGACCGCAAGCAGAATGCAGCGAGACCTGACCCGGCATGCGGGCACGGAACCACGTTCGTCGTCGCGGCCGCCGTGCTTGCGTTCCCGACGGAAGTCTATTTGTGGCCACTCTGCCGATCACATGACCTCCCGGTGCATGTCGGTCGAAAGTGTTTCTGAGCCAAATTCGCGCGCCGAATGCCAGCGCAAGGATGAACCCGCGCTCAATCCGGCGGGTGCTCGGAACCGCCGCGTCTGAACGGTTGTCGGTGCCGCACCGCGCCGAAAACGAGATTGAGCAAAGCACGGCCACTTCTTGTGCGCCGCACAAGCGGCGGCGCGGCGCGAGCCGCTTCTAGCCGCCCCGCGCGGTCGTCTCACATTTCGGCATTCACCATCATCGAAAGCCATCGAGGGAAGGTGAGACGCGAGGTTCCTCCGCGCGCCGAATTTTGCTAAGTTCGCCAATGAAATAGCGCTCAAATACCACTCCGCGCCGGTCTCAAATTTCTTGAAGTTCCATGCCGTTGGCGCGTCGCGCGGGCGGCGCGTTCGGGTCCAATCACGCACATCGATCATGCCCATATCAGCGGATGCCAGCCAATCGCCCCTGACCGCCGCGCTTTCCGCGACACGTCGTGTCTTCGTCGGCATCGGGTTGATAACCGCCGTCTTGAACGTGCTGATGCTGACCGGCTCGTTCTTCATGCTCGAAATCTACGATCGCGTGATTCCGAGTCAGAGCGTGCCGACCCTGATCGGCCTCTGCATTCTTGCCGCGGCGCTCTTTCTGTTTCAGGGGCTGCTCGATTTCCTGCGCTCGCGCATTCTCGTTCGGGTCGGCTGGAAGCTCGATGAGATGCTCGACCATCGTGTTTATGACACGCTGATCCGAATCCCGCTCAGAGCCGGCGCCCGCGGCGAGAACCTGCAGCCGCTGCGCGATATCGACCAGATCAAGGCGTTTCTGACCAGCCAGGGACCGACGGCGCTGTTCGACCTGCCGTGGATGCCGCTTTATCTCGGCATCTGCTTCATGTTCCATTTTTGGCTCGGCATGACCGCGTTTATCGGCGGTTGCATCCTGATCGTGCTGACGTGGCTCAGCGATCGGTTGACCCGCGCGCGCATCGAATCCGCTTCGCAACTCGGTTGGCGACGGCAGGCATTGGCCGACGCCAGCCGCCGTAACGCCGAGGTGCTGCATGCGATGGGCATGAGCGCGGAATTCGCGCGGCGCTGGAAGGCTGTCGCCGGCGATCATGGCAAGGGCCTGCGCGCCATCGCCGATATCACCGGTGGAATGGGCGCGCTTTCGAAGACGCTTCGCATCGCGTTGCAATCGGCGGTGCTCGCGGTCGGCGCCTATCTCGTGATCAGTCAGCAGGCGTCCGCCGGCATCATCATCGCAAGCTCGATCCTGACCGCCCGCGCGCTCGCGCCTGTCGAGCAAGCCATCGCGAATTGGCGTGGTTTCGTATTGGCCCGGCAAAGCTGGTCGCGCCTGACAAAACTCTTCGCGCAGTTTCCCGAGCGGCCGGACGCGCTCGAATTGCCGCGACCGAAATCGACGCTCGCGGTCGAAGGCGTCATCGGCGTGCCGCCGGGCGAGCAGAACGTGGTCCTGCAGGACGTCACGTTCCGTCTTTCCGGCGGTCAGGGCCTCGGCATTGTCGGACCGAGCGCTTCCGGCAAGTCATCGCTGGTGCGCCTCATCGTCGGCGTGTGGCAGCCCGCGCGCGGCACGGTGCGGCTCGACGGCGCGACGCTCATGCAAATGTCGCCGGCGATCCTCGGCCGCGATATCGGCTACCTGCCGCAGGATGTCGAATTGTTCGATGGCACCGTGGCCGAAAACATCGCGCGATTTCAAGCCGAACCGAACCCCGACAATGTGATCGAGGCGGCGAAAGCCGCCGGAATTCATGACCTCATCCTGCGTCTGCCCCGCGGCTATGAAACTCCGGTCGGCGACAATGGCCGTCTGCTATCGGCGGGCCAGCAGCAGCGCGTCGCGCTGGCGCGCGCGCTCTATCGCGATCCCTTCCTGGTCGTCCTCGATGAACCGAATTCCAACCTCGATCAGGAAGGCGAGGAGGCGCTGACAAAAGCAATTCTCGGCGTGCGGGCGCGTGGGGGCATCGTCATCGTGGTCGCCCATCGCGCCTCGGCGCTTGGCGGTCTGGACCAGCTTCTGGTCATCGCCGGCGGGCGCATGCAGGCGCTCGGCCCGAAGGACGATGTCATGCAGAAGATCCAGCAGGCACAGCGGTCGACGCCCGCCGTGGCGCCGGCATTCGCCGTGACGCCGCAGGTGCAACGATGAACGCGAACGCGACGCGTGAGCCCGCGGGATCGCCGCGTGCAATCGGCGCGCGCGCGCTCGACCGCCTGATCGAAGCCTTGTTCGGCCGGCGCGACTCCGCCGCCGACCGCTCCCTGGCGCGGCAGTTGATGATCGCGGCGATCACCATCGCGATGCTGGTCGGCGTGGTCGGAGGCTGGGCGGCGACGACGGAGATTGTCGGCGCGGTGATCGCGCCGGGGCAGTTGGTTGTCGAAACCAACGTCAAGAAAGTCCAGCATCCGACCGGCGGGATCGTCGGCGAGCTGTTCGTCCGCGATGGCCAGCGCGTCAAGGCCGGCGACGTGGTGATGCGACTGGACGACACGCAGACGCGCGCCAATCTGTCGATCGTGATCAAGGCGCTCGATGAACTCGCCGCGCGCGAGGCGCGTTTCGAGGCCGAGCGCGACGAGGCGGGCACGATTCGCTTTCCCGATACGCTCACCAGCCGCGATGGCGACGCGGATGTCGCGCGCCTGATCGGCGGCGAGATCAGGCTGTTTGAAAGCCGCCGCGCGCTGCGCGACGGTCAGACCGCGCAATTGCACCAGCAGATCGAGCAGCTCAAGGAGCAGATCAGCGGTCAGATCGCGCAAGCGACGGCCAAGGATACCGAAATCTCCTGGAACCAGAAGGAACTGCAGGGCATCCGCGAACTCTGGGAAAAGAAGCTCATACAATTCAACCGTGTCACCGCCAGCGAACGTGATGGCGCGCGTCTTTTCGGCGAGCGCGGACTACTGACGGCGCAAATCGCCGAGGCGCGCGGGCGCATCGCCGAAACCGAGATCAAGATTCTTCAGATCAATCAGGAGATGCGCAAGGAAGTCGGACGCGAGCTGACGGATATCCGCGCCAAGCGCTCCGAGCTTGTCGAAAAGCGGGTGGCCGCGGAAGATTCCCTCAAGCGCATTGAACTGCGCGCGCCGATCGACGGCACCGTCTATCAGCTCGCCGTCCATACGGTGGGCGGCGTGGTCTCTTCGGGCGAGCCGGTCATGCTGATCGTTCCGACGGCGGACGCGCTGATTGTTGAAGTGAAGATTTCGCCCCAGGAGATCGATCAGGTGCGGATGGGTCAGAAGACCTTGGTCCGTTTCTCGTCGACCAATCAGCGCTCTACGCCGGAGCTAAACGGTACGATCAGCGTCGTTTCGCCGGACGTGACGATCGATCAAAAGACCGCCGTGAGCTATTATGTCGGACGCATCGCGTTGTCGGACGCCGAACTCACGCGCCTTGGTGAATTTCAGCCGATACCGGGAATGCCCGTGGTCGCGTTTATCCAGACCGCGCCGCGAACCGTGTTGGCTTATCTGGTTCGCCCGATCGCGGACCAGATTTATCGCGCCTTTCGCGAGCGCTAGCGCCGGGCCCAGGAAAATCGGGTGGTGCCGGCGCGATTTTCCTGAAAGGCGCGCGGCGCGCCGGCCGCGGTTGTTCACTTCCGCCAAGAACGGCGCGCGGGCCTCGGTCGCCGCCGGGCCAACCCCGCACGCACTGGAGGGTGCTTTCTCAACTCGACGTGATCGGAGCGTGATCGAAACCGACCGCTGCTTTCCAAACGCGCGGATCCTGACATAAGTTCCTATCATCGATCTTGATGCAACAAATCCGCGCGAGACGGATGATGCGAGGGGGATCGCGCGAAGGGGACTTTGCAAAGGGGGCTGTGCGAAGGGGAATGGAACAGGAAACGAACGACATCACCGCGACGATTGGCATTATCTACGACGCGATCCTGCAGCCCGAGCGCTGGCCGCATGTGCTGGCGCGCGTTTGTTCGACGATCGAGGCCAAGGCGGCCTCGATCAACGTCATCGATCCGATCGACGGCCGCGCGTCGATGTTCGTCGAGCATGGAACGTCGCCGGAATGGACCGCGCTGCTGCTGCAACGCTATGCCGGCATGAGCCCGATCGGAGCCGCCGTGCTGATGGCCGAACTCGACCAGCCGGTCGGCGCCTTCGATTTCATCGACGAGCAGGAGTACCTCGAAAGCCGCTTCTACCGCGAATGGTGCGCGCCGCAGGGCTATTACGATCTTCTCGGCGCCGTCATCGCCAAGCGCCCGCGCGAGGTCGGCTCGATCTCCGCGGCGCGCACGCGTGAGAAGGGAAATTTCGGCGAGAGCGAACGGATCTTCATCGGCCAGATCGCCCCGCACGTCCGCCGCGCGGTCACCATTTCCGGCTTGCTCGAGCGGCGCAGCCTCGATCGCGACGCGCTCGCCTCGGTCATCGACCAGCTCACCGTCGCCGTCATCATGGTCGACCGCACCGGCAGAATTCAGCGAACCAACCCAGCGGGCGATGGCCTTTGCGCGGACGGCACCGTCGCGACGGCGCGCGGCGGCAAGCTGTCGTTCGCGTCGTCCGAGGCGGCGCAGGCTTTTCAGGCCGCGCTGACGGCCGATCCGCGGGTGCCGCAGATGTTCCCGGTCGTCGATGGCCAAGGTAAGCGTCATATCGCGGCGATCATGCGGGCCGAGCCCAAGTCCGATGTTTTCGCCGTGATGATCAACGCGCAGGATTCCGATTTGCCCGCGTTCGGCAAACATCTCGCCCAGCTTTTTGGGCTCACACCGCGCGAGGTTTCGGTGCTGATCCTGCTCCTGCAGCAGAAGACGATCGATGAAGCCGCCGCCACGCTCGGCATTTCCGACGCCACGGCGCGCACGCATCTGAAGAATCTGATGACCAAGACCGGAAGCAACCGGCAGGCCGAATTGATCCAGACGGTCATGAAGGCGATGCCGCCGCTGCGCATCGGGTAGCGGCGGCGAGGGCGATCCGAAAGGATGTGACGACCCTCCGGCGGGCGGACGCGCGCGGTTTTCCGGCGGGTTACATCAATGCGATCGCCAAAGAGCGCCCACCGGCTCCGGATAATTCTCCCGCGCGCGCTCGGCTTTGCGTGACAACAGCCAGTTGAGACGCCGCTCTAGATGATATGCAGCCCACTCGAATTGATCGCCGCGACATTGTCGAGAACCGCGAGATAATTGGCGGACAGATTGCCGCCCGTCCCGGCCACGAGATAGAGCTGGCCGGCATTTTGCCCTTCATTGTCGTAGACAAAGAACGGATCCGTTCCGATGTGGTCCAATACATCCTGGCTGAAGACGTAATCCGTCGTCACCAGATCGAGCTGTTGGCCGGGAACGAGGTCGAAGTAGCTCAGCGCGCCGCTGTCGAGATCGATGTGATCGATTCCGGGCGCGAAGTCCGTGATGTGGATGCCGAAACTCGCGCTCTGGAAGACGAAATGGTCGGAGCCGTCACCACCGGTGAGCACCGAGCCCCAGGCAAAGCCGGTCAGCGTATCGTCGCCCGCGCCACCGATCAGCAGACCGGTCGCGGGACTGGATCCGGTCCCCAAATGCTGCGCGGCGTCGAGGGTGGAGCCGTTCACGGCATCGTCTGTGGCGAAACGGATCGTGCCCTCGGACCATGATTGAAACCCGTCTTCGGAAATTTGATAGGTGAGCGTTCCCTCGCCGGGCGAGGAGCCGGGAACGAATGCGAGGTCGTTCGCATTGAGACCGGAATAATCTCCGAGTTGAAGCGCGAAACCTCCGAAGAGCGTGTTGGTGAGCAACTCGCCGCCGTTGCCGGTAATCGATGTAACCCGGAACGAGAGCGCCGACAGATCAGTGTCGGGATCGGACAATTGGATCGAGAACGGCACCGCGGCGTGCCCGACCGGAGCCATGACGGTATAGTAGCCAAGGAAACTCTGCCAGTCGGCGACCCCGGTGACATCGATGTCGATGTAGGCGGGCGTCGATTGGGTTCCGTCCGTCACGTCGAATTCGAGGCGATAGGTGCCGTGCTCGCCGTCCGCGAGCGCGCCATGGGTGAGGTCGTCGGCATTCAACGAATAATAGCCGTTCGGATGAGCCTGGTCGGGCGCCTGGAACGACACATAAAGGTAACTGGTCACGTTGCCTTCGACGACGCGGAACGAATACGGCACGATCGACAGCGGATCGCCTTCCAAATCGGTCGCGTTCACCGCCGCCAGAAGATCGGGAAGCTCGACAAATTCATGCTCGTTCGCGGCGATTGTCGAGCCGGGCGAAACGATCGGCGGCGCGTTTTCGTGGATGTCGATATGCAGGTTCGCCGACGTGATGTCCTCGCCGTCGCCGACCCAATAGACGAAATCCTCGGCGTAGCCCCACGCCGGTGCGTTCAAGAGATCGGCGATGTATGTCCACGAGCCATCGGCGTTGACCGTCAGCGAGCCGAAGTTTCCCTGAACGGCGCTGCCGGCCGTACCAACGTTGCCGGGATTGTTGGAGTTATAGAACTGCGTGATACCGAGCGCGTCGCCTTCCGGGTCCGTGTCGTTGACGAGCAAATTGCCGGTCGCCACGCCGCCGGCGGCCAGGCTGGTCACTCCGGCGTCGTCATGGGCGACGGGGACGTCATTGACGCCGATGATCCGCACCGTGATGTCCGCGCTCTGCGGCCGATACTGGCCGGCGACATCGGGCACCGTCTCATAGGTGAAGGTGCGATAGAGAATCTCGCCCGATCGAAGCGCGATCACGGTCGGATCGGCGGCATTGACGTCATAGCCGACGACGCCGCTCGTCGAATCGACCGTCAGCGTCCCGATCGTTCCATCGGCGATGGTCGGATTGCCGTTCGTGTCGACGGCGATGCCGGTGGCGAGCGGCGTGATGGTGGTGATCAACAACGGCTGCGGCCAGTCATTGTTGAAAGCGGCGACCTCCCCGTATACCCAATTGACGAGATCGATCTCAATATCATCGGACGCCGATTGCGGCACCACGATCGGGTCGGCAGCGCTCCCCACCAGGAATGTCACCGTCGTGGCGGCGAGCTGGCCGCTCTGGTCCATCGCCTCATAGGTGAAGGTCACGGAGATCGGCGGAATGTCGCCATTGAGCGCGGCGATCACCTCCGGCTTGTTCAGATCGGGCAGCAATCTGATCAATCCCTGCTGGCCGAAGCCATCATCGAACTGAATCTGGACGCTGCCGATATCGACGCTCGTCCACCAAAAACCGGTGCCGATGTAATCCGGATCGTTCAACAGATCGTGGCCGTCGAAGGTGGCAAGCGAAAGCAGCGCCCCTTCGGGGTCCGAATCATTGGTCAGAATGTTTCCAACCGCCTCGTGGTAATAGCCGTTGAAGTTCGCGACCAGTACATCGCCATTGGCATGCGGCGCGATATCGGCGTCGCCCTTCACTGCGGTGACGACGAGATCCGCGGACGCGGAGAAAACACCGTCGCTCGCGACATAGCTAAATGTATCGGTCAGGCTCTCGCCATTCGCGAGCAGGCGGAACATCGGATCAAGCGGATTGACCGTGTAGAAATAGGTGCCGTCGCTGTTGAGCTTGAGCACGCCATGCTCGCCGGCGAACGCCGATCCCACGGTCCCGACATGCGCGCCCCGCGATAGGCCGGAGACGACCAGGGCATTGCCGTCGGCGTCGACATCATTGTCCAGGACATTCCCGATGGCCGCGCGATAGGAGGCATTGGCGCCGGCGGGCGCTTCGATCAGCGCCGTGTCGGACTCCGGCCGCGGGATCGCGCCGGTCATTCCGTCGTTTCTGACGGTGACCTGAATGGATGCCGTCGAGATCAATCCGAATTCATCGGCGATGCCGTAGGCGATGGTGTACGTGCCGGGGCTGCCGAAACTCTCGAACAAGAAATCACCCTGCGCGGTCAGGCCGAGGTGATAATCGGAATTCCAGAGGTCGGCGCTGATCGTGGAATTGGGGATGAATTCGATCGAATCGAGCGATTGGATCCGTAGCGCGCTTCCTTCGGGATCGGAATCGTTGACCAGCAGATTGCCGGTGATCGTTCCGTCAGGATGCTCATTGAGGTTGAGATTGAAGCCGTCGATGTTGGCATGCGGCGCGAGATTGCGCGACCCGGATATATCGACGACGAGATCGGTGGTGCTGGTCGCAATCCCGTCGGTCACGCCGTAGGTGAACGTCTCGAACACCAGATCGTCCGGTTCGAGCGCTCGCACCTGCGCGTTCGCGGGATCGAGCTGATAGGAATAGGCGCCGTCGGCGTGGATCACCAGCGCGCCAAAGGCGCCCTCGATCGTCGCGACGCCGTTGACCAGACTGATCGTGTTGCCGTCGAAAATGACCGAGACGACATTGAGCGGCGCGCCTTCCGGGTCGCTGTCGTTTGTCAGCACATTGCCGGATCGCGTCGGATAGGCCCGTGTGACCACCGCGCCATCCGCCACGGCGACCGGCGGCGCGTTGCCGGTGATGATCACGTTGATGGTCGCCGCTGAATCGAGACCCCCGACATCGGCGATGTGATAGGTGAAATTATCGGTCAGCGTGTCGTCGGCGCCGAGGTCCAAGACGGCCTGATTGTCCTGATCGACGAAATAGGTGAACGAGCCGTCGGCTTGAACCACGATGTGGCCATAGGCGCCGAATAGCTGTTCGCCCGGTAACGCCGAAACCACGCCATGCGCGATCGAGGTCACCGCCGGCGAACCCGAGGCCGTCAGGATGACGTCATCGGTATCATTGGCGAGGACGTTGCCATGCGTCTGGCCGATCGTCGTGGACGCGATAATCGAATCATCGACCGCCAGAGGCGCGAGGTTGCCGTCGAGCGTGATACGGATCTCCGCCGTGTCGGTCAGCCCGCCGGGATCGCCGAGCTGGTAGGTAAAGACGTCCGTCACGGTGCCGTTGACGACGCCGCTCGCATGATAGGAATAGCCGCCAAAGGCGTTGATATGGAGCGTTCCATAAGCGCCGACGACTTCGGCGGACGTCGCGGACGGATTGGGTTGTTGGACGGCGGTGAAGACGCCGCCCGCGCCTTCGTCGCCGGCGCGCGCGCCGAAAACGCGCAGATCGGTATTGATCGATTGACCGTCGGAATCGTTGGCGATCGCCGAACCGACGGCGTCCGTCTCCAGGTGCAGATCGACGCTCACAAGATCGTTTGCCGCGGTCGGAGCCGTATTGAGTCGCGCGACGTCGAATATGGCGGTCGCGATCGCGGAATTGAGCGCGCCATCGTTGATGCGATAGCTGAAGCTGTCCTGCCCGTAATAGCCGCTGTCCGGCGCATAGGTGAACGTACCGTCGAGATTTTGCGTCAGCGCGCCGTGAGCCGGCTGCGCGACGACGATCGCCGCGAGTTGCGCGTGCGGCGTATCGCTGTCGGTGTCGTTGGTACGGACGTCGAAAGTCAGCGCGCCGTCCTGCTCAAGCGAGTAGGACTCGCCCAGCGCGACCGGCGCGTCATTGACGCCGGTGATTTCGATGATCGCGCTGGCGCCGCTCACGGTAACATGGCCGTCATGAACGTCGTAGGTGACGACGTAGCTCCGCGCCACCCCGGTCGGGATCGAGTCGAACGCGGCATCATTGGAATCGACCACGAAGCCGTGCGATTGCGCGTCGTAGGTGATACCCGTCGGCAGGGCCGACATGTTGACTGCGGTCAGATGATCGCCCAGATCGACATCGGTCACGTTGGCGAACGCATTCAGCGCCGCGAAACCGGAATTCTCGACCACGCCGCTCAGCGTGGCGGCGCCATGGATGACCGGATCGTCATTGACGCCGACAACATTGATATTGATCGCGGCATAGGTGCCCGGGCTCTGGATCCCGTCGCCGACCAGATAGATCAATCGCGCCGTGGTGATCTGATTTTCGGCGAGCGCGTCGTGGATCGCCGAGGTCGCCGCGAAGGAGGCTTGCGGGTTGAAAGACCAGCCAGGGGTCGTGTTGTTCCACGAAAAGCCGACGTCGGCCTGTTCGATATAGTAGAGCCGCGGCGCGGCGCCGTCGTCCGGATCGGAGACATTGGCGAGCATGGCGAGTTGGTCGAGGCTCTCGCCCTCGAGAATTGTCGCGACGATCGCGCCGGATACCTGCACGCCATCATTCGTGCCCGCGACCGTGAAGCGCGCCACGGCGCCGGTCACGGTGATGCCGCCCGAGGTGACGTCATAGCTCACGTCGAAGGTGACCTGCTGGCCGGCCGGCAAATGGTTGAACAGGGCGTGGGCCGTCGGGTCCCGTGGATCGAAGGTGAAGCCGTGGGTCGGCGCGTCATAGGAGACGCCGGCCGGCAGGGCGCTCGCGAACGTCACCTCATAGGGATCATTATCGTCGATGCCGTTCAGCCCGGCGAAAGCGTCGATCGTCACGGACGCGCCGTCTTCATTCGCGACCGGCGCGCGCGCGATGTCGACAACAACCGGAACGTCGTCCGCGCCATCGATCGTGAAAACAACCCGTGCGGGAACCCGCGCGGTGCCGTCGCTGACGAAATAGTCGACCGTCACCGTCTCGCTCTGGCCAACGCCGAGATGATCATAGGCCGGATGTGTCGGGTCGAGGACGAACCGCTTGCCGTCGCCGTCATAGCCGACGCCTGGCGGCAGTGAGCCGGGCGGAATGATGACGAACAGGAGGCCGCCGTCGTCGACATCGGACGCATTGATCAGCGCGTTTGGCGAATTCACCGGCGTGCCATTGTCGATGGCGTGCTCGGCGACCGTGATCGTGCCGGTCACGACGGGCGCGTCGTTCGTCCCATGGACAATGAACTTCACCTGCGCTGGGGTCGCCAGGAATCCATCGAAGACCTGATAATTGACCACGACCTCCAGCGGCGCGGTGCCGAATCCGAGATGGTCGTAGGCCGGATCGCTGCGATCGAAGGCGAAGCTGTGCGTCCCGGCGTCGTATGTCACGCCCGCCGGCAGGTTCGCGGGAACATCGATCACCGAAAGCGTGACGTTGGGCTCGGTGGTCGACGCGTTCGCCAGCGCGTCGACGACATAGAGGCCGGTTGTCTGGTGCGCTAGCTGGAGCGCCCAGCCGAGCTCGTTGGTGGTGAAGGCCTGATAGGCGGGGCTATAGGTATTGCCGGGCACGTTCGTATAGTAACCGAACGGCAGATGGCCCACCGAGGCGAGCGAATTGACCAGAATCGTGCCGGCGCCATAGGAATAGGAGAAGGCGACAACCTGCTCCGGATTTTCCGTCGTCAGGTGAACGAGGGCGCCCGCCGGAAGCGTCGAACGCAGGAATCCGAGACGTGGCGAGATCTGGTCAAGACTCGCGTCGTCCAGCGCGCCGCCAAGTCCGCTCGCGAGCGGCGTGCCCAATTCGAATCCGACATCGGTCACGTCGGCCGTCGTCCAGAAGCCAAGGCCGTCAAGGCCCGGCAACACGGATGGATCAAGCCGCAATTGAAGGCTGGGGTCGTTGAAGACGAGCGACATGCCGTGGGCGACGGCGTCGAAGATCGCGACCTGGTTGTCGAGGAAGTTATGAGCCTCGGTCGCCGACGCGGCCGGGCTGACGAGCCAGGCTTGAACCGAGAGCACGGCGCGATCGGAGAGATTGGCCGAAGTGAGATCGTAGGAGAATTGCGGAATGCCGCCGGCGGCCGTCGCCAGGAACGATTCCATGCCCAGAACGCCAAGCTCGGTCGCGGGATGCGCGGTCGTCGAGAGAATGTTGTCCCCGCGCGCGCCCGAGCCTTCCCAGAGGTCCGCGATGATCGGCGCCGACACCACCGGCGCGCCGCTGACGCCATGAATCGTGAAGCTGACCGTCTGTTGCGTTCCGTCCGCCGACGTTACACGGAACTGGTCGACATGCGTTTGATCCTGTCCGAGAAAACGCACGTCGTCGTTGGCGACCGTGTAGGCATAATGTCCGACGGAATCGATGGAGAGTTGCCCAAGCGGGCTTCCGACGGCGACGACGCTGGTTTGAAAATAGGCCTCGCTCGTTTCGACGTCGAAGATCGGAATGATCCCGGTCGCGGTGAGCATGCCGTTCACAGCGTCGCCTTCGGTCACGTCGGGATCGGTCGGCTGCAGGATCAAAGCTGGATCGTTGACGGCGTCCAGCGTCAACGGCAACGTCACCGAAGTGGAACCGCCCGCGCCGTCGGTCACCTGATAGCCGATGGACACCAACCCGTTGTAGTTGGGCGCGGGCGTGAAATGCCAGATGCCCGCGCCGGCGGGCGTGATGGCGCCATGATTGGCCGTGAGGTTGGCGACCGACAGCGTGTCGCCGTCGCCATCCGACCAGCCCTGAAGGAGGTCGGAGGCGTGAAGAACGTAAACGGTATCCTCGGTGCCATGTGGCAGTGTCGCGGGCGTGCCCAGAACCGGCGCGACATTGAAGGTGATTGAAAATTGATTCGAAGCGCGAGTGCCGCCGGCGCCATCGTCGACGGTGACCATCAGATCGACCGACATATGCGTCGTTTGCGGATCCGCCGTGAAGGCATGTGACTCGGGATCGAAATGCAGCCATGCCGGCAACGGTGCGCCATTGGCAAGCGTCGCCGTCCAGGTCAGCGGGTCGCCGTCGGCATCGCTGAACGCATTGGCGGGAATGACGTAATTCAGCGGCGCATTCAGCGCCAGGCGCAAATCATCGATCGGATGGTCGAGGCGTGGCGCGTCGTTGACGGGCGTCACATTCAGCGTGAAGTCCCGCAAGATGGGATCAATGTCGGTGCCGCCGCCCGCCGTGCCGCCGTCGTCAACGATTTGAAATTGGAAGGATGCGGTTCCATTGAAGTTGGGATCCGGACGAAACACGTCGCCCGGCACGATCAAGCTGCCGGGAGTCTTGAGTTGCGAGAGCGAACCGTAGATCTGGCCGCCAACCGGGTTCGACGCGAGGATCGCGCCGTATAGTCCGTCCGGCGGCATGTCGTTTGGATCGGTGAACGCGAAATCGGCGGCGGTAAATGTGTGGGTATGATCCTCGGCGATCGTGACGGCGCGATCGACGCCGGCCGGCGCGTCGTTCACCGGAACAACCGTCAGCGCCGCCTCGGTCCGATCGAATTCCTGCCCCTCGTCGTCGCGCACGATATAGCTGAAGAACAGCATCCCGTTGAAATTGGACGGCGGCGTGAAAGTCCACGTCTCGGGATCGACCGGCGTGAGGACGTCGGCGACCACCGCCAGGTTCTCGTTGATGACCTTGAGGTCGCGCACGGTGAGCGATCCGCCGTCGGGGTCGACCCAGTCGCGCAGCAGATCGGCGGCGTGGACCGTGAGCGGCTGATCCTCGAACGTGGAAAAAGCCAGCGCCGCGTTGCCGAGATATTCCGGCGCCGAGCGGAAATGTACGAAGACCGTCGTCGAGGTGGAGAATTCGCCATCGCTCGCGGTAACGACGAAGCCGACATCGAACGACGCCGACTGGCCGGTGCCGCTCAGCGTGCGCGTGAGCGGATCGAACTGGAAGCCCGCCGGCGGCGTGTCGCCGGGATAAGCCGCCACGGAATAGGTCAGGCTTGGACTATCGACATCGGCGAAGGTGTCGGCCGGAATCGTGAAGCTCCAGGGCGCATTGAGCGCGAACGCCTGGTTCGCGATCGGATGGGCCACATAAGGCGCGTCATTCGCCGGATCGATGCTGATCGCCATCGAACGGCGGATGGGGTCGGTGTCGATCCCGCCATTTCCGGTGCCGCCGTCATCGACGACATGAAATCCGAACGTGGTGATCGGCGTGCCGCTGGCATCGGCCGGTGGAATATATCTCAAATGGCCGGCGTCGATCTCGGCGGCCTGAATGAGCTCGTTGAGAGCGACCGGCCTCCAATAGGTGCCAACGACAACGTCGTTGCCGCCATAGATGTAGTCGAGCCGTTCGAGCGCGCCGATCGACGGCATGACATCGACCTTGACGCCGAAAAATGTATTGGTCGGATTGCCATCGTTGGGATCGGTGAAAGCGAAATCGGCGGTTGCGAAGACGAGCGGCGTATCCTCGGTGCCAACACGCGCGCCATCCGCGCCGACGGGGGCGTCATTGATCGAGCTGACGACAAAATCGAGCGAAGCCGGCACGCGGCCGCCGTGACCATCGACCACATCGAAGGTCAGGACGACGGAGCCGTGATAATTCGCCGCCGGATCGAAGCGCCAGGTAATGTCGTCAAGCCGCGTGATGGTACCGTGCGTCGCAACCAGATTCTCGACACCCAGCGTGTCGCCGTCCGGATCAGTCCAGCCGTCGATGAGTTCACTCAGATGTATCGTATAGGAAACATCCTCGTTGCCGCCGGGCAGGCTCGTCGACGGCGGCCGCACATAGGAGATTTCGACCGCGCCGCTGAAGTTGGACGGCGGAGTGATGACGAAATTGTAGGTCGACATATCAAAGTAATAGGAATAGCCACCGCCGCCGAACGATAGCGACGGCACCCCATGACCCGGCTGCCAGCCCGGTATGAGTTGCACGATTGGCAACTCGTAGGTCGAACCGTTGGAAATGACGGCTTGGTAGGTTGTCGGCGTTCCGGTCAGCGCGGGTTCCGCGTTGATATAGAGCGAAAAGGTGGATTCGGCGGTCAACCCACCTGGATCGCGCGCCGTGATCTTGATGTCGAGCGAGCCGTTGACGCCGTATGTATCGCCTGAAAGCTCCCATTGGCCGGTGCCGGCGTTAAAGCCGAAATGGAGCCAGTCGGGCAGCGCCGTGCCGTTGCCCCGCGTCGCCGTCAACGTCAGCGACGCGTCGTCGACGTCGGTGAACGTGTCCGCCGGTACCGCGAATTCCCAGATCGGATTGCTTCCGACCGCCTGATCCGGAATCGGATTCGCGACGATCGGTGCATCGTTCACCGGAGTAATCGCGAGGAGAAACGTGTCGGCGACGAAGGCGCCGCCGGGATCGGTCGCGGTGACGCGCGCCTGCAGCGCGCCGTTGAAGTCCCGTGGCGGAATGCCGGAGAAGGTGCGGCTTGCCGCGTCGAAAGCGAGCCACTCCGGCAGCGGGTCACCATTCGCGAGCGAGGCGACAAGCGTCAGCATCGCATCGTCGACATCGGAAAAGGTCGTGCTGGGCAGCGTATAATTGAAAAGGGCATCTTCCGGCGATGACCGATCGGGAATCGGCGCGGCCACCACCGGCGCGTCGTTGCCGCCGGTGATGGCGATGCGCAGCGTCGCGGTCGCGGTCGCGCCGGCGGCATCGCGTATCGTGTAGCCGAAACTGTCGGTGGCGGCGGCATCTTGCGCCAGCGCCTGGGTATCGGCGTCGCCGT
>JAYRVF010000011.1:0-486151 GCA_041918675.1 Xanthobacteraceae bacterium | reverse complement strand
CGGAGGGGCGTCAGCCTGGGCTTCTGCGTCTCACGACGCTCGGCTGTGAGTCTCAATCCGCTGCATGTCGCGGAGGGGCGTCAGCCTTCGTTATTCACAATGACGAAGGTCGACAGGGTCTCAATCCGCTGCATGTCGCGGAGGGGCGTCAGCCATTCCGCACTACCACGTGGCGACGTGGACGACGAGTCTCAATCCGCTGCATGTCGCGGAGGGGCGTCAGCCCAGTGTTGTAAACAACGGCAGTGGGTGCCCGGGTCTCAATCCGCTGCATGTCGCGGAGGGGTGTCAGCCTTGGTTCGTCGATCGACACGTACATCGCCGAGCAGTCTCAATCCGCTGCATGTCGCGGAGGGGTGTCAGCCTCTCTGATGAGTCGCAACCAGATGAACAACCTGTCTCAATCCGCTGCATGTCGCGGAGGGGTGTCAGCCCGATTGTCAGGGTGACCGTGTCGAGTGGCAGGGTCTCAATCCGCTGCATGTCGCGGAGGGGTGTCAGCCGGAAGTACACCGGCATCGGATCCGGCGGCTCGAGTCTCAATCCGCTGCATGTCGCGGAGGGGTGTCAGCCATATACACGGTGATCGGAGAGACGAAGAGCGGGGGTCTCAATCCGCTGCATGTCGCGGAGGGGTGTCAGCCTTCCGTTGACGGTTGGCCAGGCGACGGCCGCCAGTCTCAATCCGCTGCATGTCGCGGAGGGGTGTCAGCCAATGGACCCGCCCCCTCTCAGCCCGAAACGACCGTCTCAATCCGCTGCATGTCGCGGAGGGGTGTCAGCCTCGGCGGCGGTGATGGTCAGCGTTGCCGCGATGTCTCAATCCGCTGCATGTCGCGGAGGGGTGTCAGCCCGAGGCCCTCTCCCCTGCCACGGACACTGGGTCTCAATCCGCTGCATGTCGCGGAGGGGTGTCAGCCTCTGCTTCCAAAACCCCTTTGTCAACAGGGTCTTCCAGCGCGGTTTTCCAGCAAGGCCAACGTCCTTCGGGTGGACAATTGGAATATTCCACGAACAAGCCGCTCTCCAATGAGAGTTTTTGTAATTATATCATATTGTTGGGTTAAATCCAGCATGGCTTGGATTTCAAGCTTGGGCCGTATCGGTTTGATACCCATCGCTTTTTTGCCCGCGTCGGCGGCGTCCGGGATCCGGCGCGGCGCTGTTTCGGCGCGTGCGAAACCCTATTTGAACCGGCGCGGGTGGCTTTCATGCTTCGGCCGCGGCTAAACCCCACGATGGACATTTGCGTTGCGTCGGCGTCGGCGCATTTGCCTCAGCGAGAGCCGAACGCCACGCCGAAATGCAACGCGTGGATTGCAAGCCGCGAGCGGATTCCGACGCGCGCGGATGGCTTCCTCTTCTTCGGGAACCCGCGCTATCGCCGCGTCAGCTCGGGGTGCGTGCGCTTGACCGCGCGGAACTTCGCGAGCATCGCCTCGAATGCGGCGTCCAGCCGCGTTTCGATCTCGGGGCGGCGTTCGAGGCGCGCGAGCAGGAGACCGGCGGCCTCGATGGTGGCGAGCGCGTCGCGGCGCGGCTCCTTGCGCAAGCCCGCGTAGCGCGATGCCCGCGCGGGCGCGAGAATGACGCGGCGGCATTTGAGCATCCAGGCGTTGCGCCACCACAAGGCCTTGGCCTGGCTCCAGGTGCCGTCGAGCAGGATGACGCCTTCGATGTCGCGCAGCGCGGCGGCCTGATCGGGCAGGGCTTCGCCCTTGCGATCGAGCGCGACGATGTCGCGGCCCGGCGCAAGCTTCCCGGCATCGGCGGAACCGAGATAGAGCACGGCCCAGTTCTTCGCGTCCGCCTCGCGGCCGAGCATTTTCGCAAGCGACGGCCACGACAGGCCGACCTTGAGCCGCGCGCGCGCGAGGCAGCGCACCGCGAGCCGCGCGGAGCCGAGCGTGCGGTCCTGCTCCCGGGGATGCTGGAGGATGACGAGCTCGACGTGATTGTCGACCGGCGCGCCGACTTCCCCGCACACGCAGAGCGCGGCGGGCTTGAGGCAATGCGGGCAGGGGGCGGCGGCGGGATCCATCGCACCTGTTTAGGAAAGCGGGCGGACGGCCGCAAGCGGCGCGAACGCCGCCCGCGAACGCGTCACCAGTGCGATGGAGCCCCGCGCGGCCGCTACAGCGCGTTCGTCACCGAGGTGAAGGTTGTCGTGAGCTTGGTGCCGGTCGTCTTGACGGCGGCGATGATCGCCACCGAAATTCCCGCCGCGATGAGGCCATACTCGATGGCGGTCGCGCCGGATTCGTCGCGCAGGAAGCGCATGATGTTTCGCATCTGAATGATCTCTGTGAGGAGACGATGCTTCTGCCGGGAAAGCGTGCGCTTCTCGCACGCTGGCGAAGAGGCTCGCGACGAAGGAGGCGCGGTTGCGCTGGTCGCGAGCGTGGGGCGACAATGCGAGACAAATTTTTCGAAAAACTGAAGGGACGTGGTTAATGGCAGGTCCGTGCCGATCGGCGATACTGGATCGCGTCGCGGAGGATGCGAGCGGGACATCGCCGCCGAAAATCGGCGCGGGAAATCGCCACGCGACGCGAGGCGGCGCAATGCGGGCAAGCGGCGTGGCGTTCCGCGAGGCCATGCGCGCTTTCCGATCGCATGGAATCATGCTCCCGACAGGAAATCGCGCCAAATCAAATTGCTGGAGCAAGTCCTTATCGAAAAAGTCTGTCAACTTTTTCGGGACTTGCTGATGCGTCTCGCGCCGCCGCGCCCGCGCCGCGCGTCAGATCGGCCGCTTGATGGTGATGGCGCCGCGCACCTGCCCGAGCCCGTAGCCCGTTCCCTTGTCGTCGGGATAGAGCTCGTTGAGCCTGGCCTTGACCTCCGGCGTGACGCGCTCGGCCTTGCCATGGCAGTTGAGGCAGATGTCCTGCGTCGGCAGCGCCTTCATGTAGCGGGCGAGCTTGGCGCCGCCTTCGGTCACCACCTCGGCCTTCTCGATCCCGGCCGGATTTTCGCCGGCGGCGACGCGCCGGTCGAAATCCTCCAGCGCGGCTTTCTCCCAGGAATCGGGGACGGCCTTCGGATTGCGGTTCTTCAGGCTGACGCGCCGGATCTGCCAGCCGCTTTTCTCCGACGCCTCCTTGGCCATTTGCGGGGCCTTGTCGCGGCAGACGCCGATGGCATGGGCGAGCCCGCCCTTGTCGATCTCGGCGGCGAGCACTTCCAGCAGCTTGGGCGGAACCGCGCTCGCGACCTTGCGCGCCTCGGCGAAGGTCTGCGTGTCGTCGGCGGCAAGCGCGGCCGTGCCCAAGGTCGTGACCGAGGCCGTGACCAAGGTCGCGACCAAGGCGGCGCCCATCAATGTCGACATCATGATCGAACGAATAGCCAAGATGAATCCCCCTTCCAAGAATGTCATTGTTTCACCGCCGGCGCGTGCGCGGCGCGAAGCGAAATTCTAGCGCATGATCTCGAAATTTGGGAACCGCCATTTCGGACAGGGATCAAACGCGAACGGGATGCTCGGGCCGAGCGCGCGGCGGCGCCGATGCCGCCGCCATTCCTTAGCCTCCTAACTTTCATCCGTTGCGGCCGAAACCTGACAGTTCATTTCGTCACCCGGCGTCGTGAAGCGAACAGACTGTCCAAAAAAGCTGCGATGCAGGGCATTATCGGGCCGTCGGTGCGATCGAGCCCGTCACTGCGGTTGTTCCAATTGGGGTTGGGATTCGCGCGGGAGCGGCGGCCACGGCGGCTGGCAATTGCTCTCGGCGTCTTGCGTTCAGCAACACCGGATTTGCGCCACCCCTCAGGCGGTATCCAATAAGGTTCTCGACCGCATCATCACTGGAGTCAAAGGCCAACAATGGCGTGCAATCGGACCTGTCGGTCGCGACCGCGACGCATGACCGATAGATCCATTTTGACACCACTGCGAAGTGATAGGGATAGGCTTGCACTCGATAGCCATTGCGATCGTATGATTGCAGAAAGTTACGCCACTCTTGGACGTCGGTCCTTTCAGTGACAAAGCCGTCGGCCGCCGCGCACGCATCACCGGCATCAACAGTCGGGCGCCAAACAACACCAGCGCACCTGTTCGTCAGCAGGATCGAATCGGTTACGATCCGCATGTCGAGTTCCAACAAATCGCGATAGATCGGAAAAAGGTATGCCGCGCTATTGTCAATCGAGTAGGCCAAACGAAAAACGTCATTGACAAATTTCGCCGTGATCAGCGCGATCGCGGCCGCGTCGGTGGCGGCGCTCAGCATTTGCGCGGTCGCATTGATCAGCGGTCCGATCAATGGAGCATTGCTGAGCATGCTCGCGGTAACCTCGAACCCCCTCTTCTGGGTGCGATCAGCGAGAACATAGGCGGCAAGCTTATAGACGTCGTAATTGAGGCGCGCCATTTTCTCATCGAAAAACATGCACGGAACAGGCGCGTGTTTGTTAATGCTCCCAACTCCAGTCAACGCCGACCGGTGGTTCTTGAGGATCGCGTCACGACGGATTAGGTTGAATCCGGTCGTGACCTGGGGATACAGGCATGAAAAAACTTCACGCGCGGAGGTATGCGTGGATTTGAGCAATGGAGCGACGAGTTTTCGCTCCTGCTCGGTCATGTCCGATCGCCGCGCGACCGCAGCGAAAGCGCCAGCAAGCGCATAGGACCGGAGCAGGCGATGGGTTTTTGTCGTCGCAGGAAATAGGTATTTGTCCTCGACCCAATCAACAAAGCCGCCGCGATTATTGAATTCAGCGCAACCACCGACGGCGACGGCAAGAAAAAACAAAGGTATAATCCGCGACCAAAAAATAAACATATGCGCCCCCGTTACTATAAGGAGCCAGTTACAAATGAGACACGCCAAATGACAAGGATGGGTTGCAAACAAAAAAGGTTCGTCAACGCAATTCACAGATATTCACAGGCAATGATTTGGCCAATCTATTACCCCTTACCTCCCCAAAACCCCCTTCAAGAACCTTCCCGTATAGCTCCTCGGCGCCTTGACGATGTCTTCGGGCGCGCCCCAGGCGACGATTTCGCCGCCGCCGTCGCCGCCTTCGGGCCCCAAATCGATCACCCAGTCGGCCGTCTTGATGACTTCCAGATTGTGCTCGATGACGACGACGGTGTTGCCCTGCGCCACCAGCTCGTGCAGCACTTCGAGCAGCTTCGCGACATCGTGGAAATGCAGGCCCGTGGTCGGCTCGTCGAGAATGTAGAGCGTGCGGCCGGTCGCGCGCTTTGAGAGTTCCTTGGCGAGCTTGACGCGTTGGGCCTCGCCGCCCGACAGCGTGGTGGCCTGCTGGCCGACATGGATGTAGTCGAGGCCGACGCGGTGCAGCGTCTTCAGCGTCTCGCGCACGCGCGGCACCGCCTTGAAGAAGTCGGCGGCTTCCTCCACCGTCATGTCGAGCACGTCGGCGATCGACTTGTTGCGGAACAGCACCTCCAGCGTCTCGCGGTTGTAGCGCTTGCCCTTGCAGGTGTCGCAGGTGACGTAGACGTCCGGCAAAAAGTGCATCTCGATCTTGATGACGCCGTCGCCCTGGCAGGCTTCGCAGCGCCCGCCCTTGACGTTGAAGGAAAAGCGCCCCGGCTCGTAGCCGCGCGCCTTCGCCTCGGGCAGGCCGGCGAACCACTCGCGGATCGGCGTGAACGCGCCGGTATAGGTCGCCGGGTTCGAGCGCGGCGTGCGGCCGATCGGCGACTGGTCGATGTCGATGATCTTGTCGATGTGTTCCAGCCCCTCGATGCGGTCGTGCGGTGCGGGGGCTTCGGAGGCGTTGTTGAGCCGGCGCGCGAGCGCCTTGTAGAGCGTGTCGATGAGCAACGTCGACTTGCCGCCGCCGGAGACGCCGGTGATGCAGGTGAAAAGCCCGAGCGGAATTTCGACCGAGACGTTTTTCAGATTGTTGCCGCGCGCGCCGATGACCTTCAGCGTGCGGCGATGGTTCGGCGGGCGGCGCTCGGGCACGGCGATGCTCAACTCGCCGGTCAGGTATCGGCCGGTGAGCGAGGCGGGCGCGGCCATGATCTCGGACGGCGTGCCGCGGGCGATGATCTCGCCGCCGTGAATGCCCGCGCCGGGCCCGACGTCGACGACATAATCGGCGGCAAGGATCGCGTCCTCGTCGTGCTCGACGACGATGACGGTGTTGCCGAGGTCGCGCAGCCGCTTCAACGTGTCGAGCAGGCGCGCGTTGTCGCGCTGGTGGAGCCCGATCGAGGGTTCGTCGAGCACGTAGAGCACGCCGGTCAGTCCCGAGCCGATCTGCGAGGCGAGCCGGATGCGCTGGCTTTCCCCGCCCGACAGCGTGCCCGAGGAACGCGCCAGCGTCAGATAATCGAGGCCGACGTCGATCAGGAAGGCGAGGCGGTCGCGGATTTCCTTCAGGATGCGCGTGGCGATCTCGTTCCGCTGCTTGGTCAGCTTCGCCGGAATGCTTTCGAACCATTCGCCGGCGCGGCGCACGGAAAGTCCGGCGATCTCGCCGATGTGCCGGTCCGCGATCTTGACGCACAGCGCCTCGGGCTTGAGGCGGTGGCCGGCGCAGGCGGCGCAGGGGATGTCGGTGAAATACTTGCCGAGCTCCTCGCGCGCCCATTCGCTTTCGGTTTCGCGGAAGCGGCGTTCGAGGTTGGTGATGACGCCCTCGAACGGCTTGCGCGCCTCGTAGGAGCGCGTGCCGTCCTCGTAGATGAACTTGATCTCGTCCTCGCCCGAGCCGAACAGGATCGCCTCGCGCGTGCGTTTCGGCAGTTCCTTCCATTTGGTGTCGAGCGTGAACTTGTAGAACTTGCCGAGCGCGGCGAGCGTCTGGATGTAGTAGGGCGAGGAGGACTTCGCCCAGGGCGCGATCGCGCCGCCCCGCAACGTCAGGTCCTTGTCCGGCACGACGAGGTCGGCGTCGATATGCTGCTCGACGCCGAGCCCGCCGCAGGCCGGGCAAGCGCCATGCGGATTGTTGAAGGAAAAGAGCCGCGGCTCGATCTCCGGCAATGTGAAGCCGGAAACGGGGCAAGCGAATTTCTCGGAGAAGACGATGCGCTCGGGGCCGGATTGTTGGTCGTGAATTTTGGCGGTCTTTTTTCTGCTCGCTTCGTCCTTCGAGACGGCCCTGCGGGCCTCCTCAGGACGAGGCGAAGGAGAGGCCTCATCCCGAGGAGCGCGCGCGGCGCGCGTCTCGAGGGATGAGGGCACATCGGCGAACTCCACCACCGCCAATCCATCGGCGAGCTTCAGCGCCGTCTCGAAGCTTTCGGCGAGTCGCTGCCCGATGTCGGCGCGCACGACGATGCGGTCGACGACGACGTCGATGTCGTGATTGAGCTTCTTGTCGAGCGCGGGCACGTCGGCGAGTTCGTGGAACCCGCCGTCGATCTTGACGCGCTGGAAGCCCTTCTTCAGCCACTCGGCGAACTCCTTGCGATACTCGCCCTTGCGCCCGCGCACGACCGGCGCGAGCAGATAGAGCCGCGTGCCCTCGGGCAGCGCCAGCACGCGGTCGACCATCTGCGAAACGGTCTGGCTTTCGATCGGCAGGCCGGTTGCGGGCGAATAGGGCACGCCCACGCGCGCCCAGAGGAGGCGCATGTAGTCGTAGATCTCGGTGACGGTCGCGACGGTGGAGCGCGGGTTCTTGGAGGTGGTCTTCTGCTCGATCGAGATGGCCGGCGACAGCCCGTCGATCTGGTCGACGTCCGGCTTCTGCATCATCTCCAGAAACTGGCGCGCGTAGGCCGACAGCGATTCGACATAGCGACGCTGGCCCTCGGCGTAGATCGTGTCGAAGGCGAGCGACGATTTGCCGGAGCCGGAGAGTCCGGTGAACACGACGAGGTTGTCGCGCGGAATGTCGAGGTCGACGTTTTTCAGATTGTGCTCGCGCGCGCCGCGAATGGAGATGAGGCGGGACGCCGTTCCGTTCGCCTTGCGGCGCGTGGCCTTGAGGACTTCATCCATGCGGAATTTCCGGAACCGAAAGGGCCGCGCCACGGCGCGGCGGTCATCGGAACATAGGAAGAACGACCGCGAAATGCCAGCCGCGTTGCGTGGGCGGCGGCCGATTCATCCGCTTCATTCACAGCGAACGCGGGGAGCGTCGTCGATTCGCCGTCCCGCCGGTTGGATTTGGCCCGCCGACGGCGAAAGGCGCCGCGCCTCGGCCAAACAAAAAGCCCGGCGCGAGGCCGGGCTTTTCGCGAACTGAGAAGCCGCGGGAACGCGCGGCGGACCGTCTCAGTATTTCGCGACCACCGGGCCGCCGAACAGATAGTTCACGCCAACCTTGACGATGTCCTTGGTTTCCCGCGTGTTGAAAGCCCCAAACTGCCATGCGGGATCGAGGACGGAGCCGGTGCCGTAGTCGATGTGATTGTATTCGAGCTTGACGCTCCAGTTGTCGGCGACGGCGTATTCGACGCCGATGCCCAGCAGCCAACCCCATTTGCCGGCCGTCGCTCCGAAGGGCACGCCAGCCTGCACCCAGTTGTAGGAGAAGCTGCCATAGGCGAGGCCGCCCTTCAGGTAGATGAGGGCCTTGTCGAAGGGCATGCCGACGCGAAGCGCCAGGTCGGCGTCCCACCGGTTTTTCGCCGTGAAGTTCACCGAGGCGATGTCGAACAAGCCGAAATTCACGAGCCTCGATCCGGTCAGTCCCGACAGCCAGATCTCACCTTCGACGCCGACGATCAGCGTCTTCGCGACCTTCCAGTTGCAGCCGGCCTGCGCGCCGCCAAGCCAGCCCGACGTCGACAGATTGAAGTCGAAGATCGGCGGATTGAATTGCGCGCCGAAATCGTTGGTCGATCTTCCCCAGCCATAGCCGACATGGCCGCCGACATAGCAGCGCTGCCAGGAAAACGTCGGAGCGGTTACGGGAGCCTTGGTATAGAGCGGGGACTTAACAAGCAGGTCGGCGGCGGCGGCGGATTTTGGCCCGGCAAGGGACGCGGCCACTACCGCGGCCAACAGAATAAGCGGCAGTCTCATTAGTTCATCCTTACACCGTCCCCACGGTTGAGATTTGAATCGGACGCTTCAATGCGCGATAGCCAATCGCTCCTGTATCGGATTCCGATTCTTCCGCGAAGATAGTGAAGAATGCGGCGCGCGGCTGTACCCGGCGCGCAACAATGCCGGCAATTTGGTTCGCCGCGGGAGGTTTTTCCGCCTCTTCCGATGGTGGTCGCGCCTGACGGCGGCGAACGCGCCATCGCGCGCGCTCATCCACGCGCTCACCGCGCGCGGGCGGCGAAGGTCGCCCCGATCGCTTGAGCCAAATACAAAAAGCCCGGCGCGAGCCGGGCTTTCCGTTGTTCCGAATGGATCGGAAGCGATCAGTACTTCGCGACGACCGGGCCGCCGAACAGGTAGTTCACGCCGATCTTGACGACGTGCTTGCGTTCGGCGATCGAAATCGTGCCGCCGCCGGCATTGGGCGCGGTGAACATCACATCGGCTCGGCCAAAGTCGATGTAGTTGTACTCGAGCTTGATCGTCCAATTGTGATCGAGCGCGTGTTCGACGCCCAGGCCCGCGAGCCAGCCGAAGCGATTGGACGTTCCCGAATAGAGGGTCCCGGTGTCGAGCGAATAGCTGAAGCTGCCGTAGGCGCCGCCGCCCTTCGCGTAGAACAGCGTGCGGTTGGCCGCGAAGCCGAGACGCAGCGCAAGGTCGGCATCCCAGAGATTGCGCGCGGTTGCCAAGGAAAGGCCCTCGAGGGGGATGAGCGCCGATTGTCGCAGACCGGACCACCACACCTCGCCCTCGATGCCGATGACGAGGTTGCCCTGTGGCTGCCAGTTGCAGCCCGCCTGGCCGCCACCAAGGAAGCCGCTGGTGTTGAGGATGTCGCCTTCCCAATCCGAACGGCCCCAGCCATAGCCCACATGCGCGCCGATATAGCAGCGCTGCCAGGAAAACGCGGGCGCGAGGACCGGCGCCTTGGCGTAGATCGGCGCCTTGGCCGGAAGGTCGGCGGCGGACACTTCGCCGGCAACGGCCAGCGACATAGCAAGCGCGGAGGCAATAAGAAACAAAGGCGACTTCATTGGATTTTCCTTGCTCCGTCCCCACGGTTTCGTTCCGAACCGAAGAGAAGCTCGCTGAAAAGTAAAGTGCCCCAGCTCGCTCTCGATTCGGCGGGCATAATAACGAACGTGCGATAGGCCGGCTGTACCCGTTGCGCAACATCCGCGAATTCCCACGCCTGTTCCGCGGAATCGAAAGCAATTTCGGCAACACGGAGTTGCCTCATCGTTATCGGATTTTCGCACACGAGATGAGGAGGGCGGACGAGACTTCATCCGCGCGAGACCGCATGCATGCGACGCGGCGGTGAAAACAAAAAGCCCGGCGCGAGCCGGGCTTTCCGTTGTTCCGAATGGATCGGAAGCGATCAGTACTTCGCGACGACCGGGCCGCCGAACTTGTAGCTGATGCCGACGATCGCCGAATGCGTATCGGTCCGCCGCGCGTTGCGGTCGAAGCCCGCGGCGAAATCATAGAACGTCGGATTGTAGCTCGCGAAGCGATACTCGGCGCGGGCGATCCAGTTCGAGTTGAACGCGTATTCCGCGCCGGCGCCGAGCGTCCAGCCACCGCGCGTCGCGTTCGCCGAGAAGCTCGGGACGTCCTTGGTCACGTTCGCATTGAGCCACGACCAACCACCGGTGCCGTAGATCAGCCAGTTGCTCGCAGCGAAGCCGAGACGGCCGCGGATCGACGCCTGCCAGCGGCCTTCGGTGCCGTCAACCACGCCACCAAAATTTCCGTCGTTGCCGCGGAGGTTGTTCCAGTCCCAGTCGCCCTCGATGCCGATGACGAAATTGCCCATCTGGTAGTTATAGCCGAGATGCGCGCCGATCAGACCGCCAGCGATGTTGTAGTTGGTGCCCGAAACCGGTCCGCCGACGAGATCATAGCCCGTGGTGCCCCACGAATAGCCGGCGTGCGCGCCGACATAGAAGCCCGTCCAGTTGTACACCGCGACCATCGCGGGCGCCTTGGCGTACATCGGCGCCTTGGCGGGAAGGTCGGCCGCAACCGCCGGAGCGGCAAGGCCAAGTGCCGCGAGCGCGACAGTTCCGAGCAGGATCTTCTTCATGTTGTTCTCCAGTTCTTCTCTTCTCGTTTATTCCTCGAAACGCGCCCGGTCGTTTTGTCCGAACTTCGTGACTTGGCGCGAGAGGCACCGCTGACTACCTGCCTCGAATCGATGCGGCAGGGGGGCGGCACGCTCATTCCGGGGCTTTTTTAGACCAATTCCGGTCAATTGCCTGTCACTCGAATGCAACAGCCAGCGGAAATCGGCCATTCTGATTTCTCGATGTTTTCCAAGTATTTACCATCATCATGGATCGGAAAAAATCCGACAACGCGCCCGAATCCTGACATGGAGGGATAGGTAGCAGATTCCTGATATTGAAAAAGTAATTAAATACCGGTGTGGAGTATTGGAGTTGGTCCCAATGCCGGCGCCTGGAATTTCGTCGGCGGTGCAAACCTCAAACGAGATCGCGGGATGGCCGGGGACCGGGCGGATTTCGAACTGCGTGAGCTATGCGGCGGTTTCAAACGCTGCCACGAAACCGAACGGAAATCATCGCGCGCCGCTGAAAAAGCAAAGGCCGCGCCTAGGCGCGGCCTCTACCGTTAGGAAATCATCGTACTCGGCTTCGCACGCCCGGCCGGACGTATCTCGCCGGATTCGAGCAGGCCTCAATACTTGCGAACCGCCGGTCCGCCCCATTTGTAATTCAGGCCGACCGTCACGGTCTGATAGGAGTTCGACGCGGTGTAGGGCGCGGCGCCGTTCGGCGGAGCGGCGAGACCGACGCGGCCGAGATCGTAATAGCGGTACTCCACCCTGCCGGTCACGTTCGGAGTGAACGCGAATTCCGCGCCGCCGCCCGCCGTCCAGCCGCTCTTGCTCGTGGTGAATTGATCGACCAGCGCGCCATTCGTATTGGTGTTGCGCAGGCCGCCATAGGCCCAGCCGGCCGTGCCGTAGAGAAGGATGTTGTCGACGGCGTAGCCCGCGCGTCCGCGCACGGTGCCGACCCATTGCAGCTCCGAGCGATTCGAAGTCACGGTCGGGGGCGCGCCCGTACCCGCGATATTGGCCCAGGCGATATCGCCCTCGGCGCCGACGACGACATTGCCGAATTGCCAGTTGGCGCCGGCCGTCGCGCCGATAAGGCCGCCGCTCGCGGAGTAATTCGTCGAGCTCGTCGCATCGAGATAGTTGTGCCGACCCCAACCGCCACCGCCGAAAATGCCCGCGTAGAAGCCGCTCCAGTCATACAGCGGCGAGACGTAAGCGGGCGCCTTGGCGTAAGGCGTGGCACGCGGCAAGTCGCTTGCCCGCGCGGTCGCGATGCCGAGCGTCGCAAGGCTCAAGGCGCTCAAGGCTGCGGCAAGAATTCGCTTCATCACGCATACTCCAGTTTCGTCACACGGTTCACCGACGCGGTTGAACGCCGGTGCGACCGCTCGGGTCTCCGCTTGGCATGGAAGAATTTGGCGCGGGAGAATCGAGCGTGAAAAAGATACCGCAGAAATGAGGCAAAATGCGTCTCCCGGAAGCAACAGATTGGCTGAAACCGCATGAAATTTTGTTAATGAAAAATTAGGAATCTCAATAGGCTAACCAAGCCCGCGCACCTCATTTCGAACATATTCGCCGGCCGTCTCCGGCCTCGCTTGGGGCCTCCCGCGCGCGCATCGCGGGCAATCCGCGCGAAGCCGTTCAGGCGGCCTCGCCGGCTGCGCCACGCCCCGCGCGACGCCCCGCGCCATCGACCGATGCCAAGCCCTCACTGGTGAACCTTCGCCGCCGAACCTTCGCAGCCAAACCCTCGCAGCCAAACCCTCGCAGCCAAACCTTCGCCGCCAAACCCTGGCAGCCAAACCCTCGCAGCATTGCCCGCCTTGCCATGCCTTCGCGCGGGCATGCTAGGCTTGCGGTCGTCCATCGGCGTATTTCGCCGCGCGCGGCGGATGCCGGCGGGGACGAATGGGAGGATTGCAATGAAGCGAATTGCATTGGCGGCCGGCTTGGCGGCCGGCCTGGTCGCGATGATGCTCTTTTCCGGGCGCGCGGTCGCCCAGGATCTGATCGTCGAGAAGAAGGTTTTCGAGCTTGCGAGCTACACCACCACCGGCGGACGGACGATCAAGAACGTCAAGATCGGATGGGAAGCCGCCGGAACGCTCAACGCCGAGAAATCGAACGCCATCCTCATCACGCATTTCTTTTCCGGCACGAGCCACGCCTTCGGCAAATACAAGGCCGACGACAAGATCGCCGGCTATTGGGACGCCATCATCGGACCGGGCAAGGCGATCGACACCAACAAATACTACGTCATCTCCTCCGACACGCTGGTCAATCTGAACGCGCGCGATCCGATGGTCACCACGACCGGTCCGGCGAGCATCAATCCCGACACCGGCAGGCCTTATGGGCCGAGCTTCCCGATCGTGACGATCCGCGATTTCGTCAACGTGCAGAAGGCGCTTCTCGATAGCCTCGGCATCGCCAAGCTGCACGCGGTCGCGGGCGCGTCGATGGGTGGCTTGCAGGCCTTCGAATGGGCGGCGAGCTATCCCGACATGGTCGGGCGTGTCATGCCGGTGATCTCCTCGGGCGAGACCAGCGGCAATCTGATCGGCTGGCTCGACATTTGGGGCTCGCCCATCCGGCTCGATCCGAAATTCAAGGGCGGCGATTACGATCCGGCCGATCCGCCCGCCGAAGGTCTGGCGGTGGCGCTGAAGATCGTGACGCTTCACGCCAACCATTCGAAATGGGCGAACGCCACGTTCGGGCGCAAATGGGCGGCGGAAGGCAAGGACCCGGCCGCCGGCTGGGACAATCGCTACGCCATCGAGGCGACGCTCGACGCGGCCGGCAAGGCGCGCGCGGGAACCGCGGACGCCAACCATTTCCTCTACCTGACCAAGGCCAATCAGCTTTTCGTCGCGGGCGGCGAAAGCAAGGCCGGTCTTGCCCGGATCAAGGCGCCGGTCCTGCTGATCACCAATGACGAAGACCTCGTCTTCGCCGCGCAAGAGGTCGCCGACACCGTTGCCGCGATCAAGGCCGGCGGGGCGAGCGTCACGCACCTCAAGCTCGTCGGCAATCGCGGACATTTCGACGGCGTGGTGAGCATGTCGCAGCACGCCAACGCGATCGCGGATTTTCTGGCGAAGTGAGCCCGCCGAGGCTCGGAACGCCCGGTGCCGGCGTGGGATCGCGACGAAGCGCGATTTTTCCACGCCGGCCGGGTCGCGACGTTTGACGGGCGACGTGCGCTCGACTAGAACAAAACACGAACTTAGGATCGCGCGAGCGGATCAACGCGCGCATGTGGAAAAGGCGAATAGGGCGAGGGTTCGGTCCGTCGCTTCGGGTATAGGACGAATGCGCGGCCGCGAGCGGCGCGAGGGAGACGGGTCATGGCAGGAAGCGTCAACAAGGTCATTCTGATCGGCAATCTCGGCGCCGACCCCGAAGTGCGGCGGACGCAGGATGGCCGGCCGATCGCCAATCTGCGCGTGGCGACATCCGAAACCTGGCGCGACAAGGCGACCGGCGAGCGCAAGGAAAAGACCGAGTGGCATCGCGTCGTCATTTTCAACGAGGGGCTTTGCCGCGTCGCGGAGCAATATCTCAAGAAGGGCGCGAAGGTTTACATCGAGGGCCAATTGCAGACGCGCAAATGGACCGACCAGTCGGGGCAGGAGAAATACTCCACCGAGGTCGTGCTGCAGGGCTTCAACTCGCAACTGACGATGCTCGACCGCTCCGGCGGTGGCGGCGGCGGATACGCGCAGGACGACGCCGGCGGCGATTTCGGCTCGGGCGGTCCATCGGGCGGTTCCTCCGGCGGCGGCCAGCGCCGCGCGCCCGCGCCGGCGCGCTCCGGCGATATGGACGACGACATTCCGTTCTGATCTCCGCCGGGCCGCCTAATCCGCGCGCGAGGGCCGACGCGTCAGCGCGAGGGCGACGAGCATGGCTCCGCCGCTCGCCCACAGAAGCGGGGGCAGCCAGCCGATGAGGCTCGCGACCAGCGGATGGCTCGGCAGATCCGCGGTTACGGCGGCGAAGCGCGCCAGCGTCGCCAGCGCGAGCGCGGAGAACATCAGGCCAAGGGTTCGGCCTTCCCGCCCGGTCGATCCGAGCGCGATGGCGGCGGCGAAGGCGCTCATCAGCAGCGCGCCCCATGCCGCGCCGGCGATGAGCTGCGCGCTCACCAGGAAGCCGAGCGAGGTCGCGAGCCACGCCGCGATCAGCGCGCCCGCTCCCGCGATGGCGGCGATTCCCATCACGCTGAACCCGCCCAGGCGTTGGGTGAGGCGGCTCATCGGAAACATCGCCACGTTGAAGCCGATCCAGAACACCGGCAACAGCAGGTCGAGATTGGCCGGCGTCGCGAAGCGCAGGAACATCTTGGCGCTGTTGATCGAGGCGTGAAGCTGAAACCCGAGCGCGACGATGACGAGCGCGACGACGAACAAGCCCATGCTTGCCGCGCCCGGTCGCGGCTCGGCGGCGGGCAGAGGCGCGGGCGCGGGACGCGGCGCCTGGCTCGCCAGCGAACGCTCGACGCGCGACAGCGCGAAGGCGGTCGCGGTGATCGAGACGCTCGCGATGATGAAGGGCAGGCGCGGGTCGAGGTCGCGCAGGAAGGTGGCGAGATAGGGCGCGGCCGCGCCGGCGAGGCCGTAGCCGACGAGCGCGAGGCTGGCGAGATAGGGCACCGCCGGACGCGCGGAATATTTGCCGAGCAGCATCAGCGGCGGGGCGCGCAGCGCCGAGCTTGTCACGGTCCACAGGATCGTGACCGCGAGGAACAGCGCGGTCATGGCCTCGCCGCCGCGCGCGATCAGCGGCAGCGCGATGAAGGCCAGTCCCGAAACGAGCGAGATCGCCGCGACCCAGCGCCCGAGCCGGCCGACCACGCGCGCGACCTTGTCGGAGGCGACCCCCATGGCGAAATCCGCCACCGTGAAGACCGCCTGATCGAGCATCAGGATCCACAGCACCGCCGCGCGGGACAGCCCCATGTCGGCGGCGAGGCGCGGCAGATAGATCGCGTAGGTCGTCCAGCCGAGCGTGAAGAAAAGCTGCAGCAGCGCCATGTAGACGCCGGCCCGGTGCGGCAATGGTCGATCCATCGGGGTTCCCGAGAGCGAGGGGCTTCCCGCCTTGAACTTGCAGGTGCGATAGATTTGCAGAAGCACAAGGCGGCGGCAAGGGCGCGCGGCCGGCTGGAGGTTCCGTCTGGCGGCTGGGGCGCCCTCGCTCAGGGATAGGCGAGGCGGATTCCGTCGAGCACGAATTGCACGGCGAGCGCGGCGAGCACGATCCCGAGGACCCGCGAGAGCACCACATTGCCCGACGTTCCGAGCATGCGGGTGATCGGAACGGCGAGCAGGAACGCGGCCGCCGACACCGCCGCGACGACGGCGATGATCGCGATCAGGATCGCGAGCATGATCGGATCGCCGCCCGCGCGTCCCGCCAGAAGCAGCGTCGCGGTGATCGCGCCGGGGCCGGCCATCAACGGCGTGGCGAGCGGGAAGGCGGCGATGTGGCGCACGCGCTCCTCCATCGCGCGCTCGGCCTGGCGCGCCTCGCGGCCGATGCGCACGCCGAGCACCATCTCGAACGCGATCGCGAACAGGAGGAGGCCGCCGGCGATGCGGAAGGCGGGTATCGTGATTCCCAGCCGCGCCAGCAGCCAATTGCCGACGAGCGCGGTTCCCGCGAGCAGGATGGCGGCGATCACCGCCGCGCGCAGCGCGACCTTGCGTCGATCGGGTGGAGCGATGTCGTGCGTGACGGCGACGAAGGCCGGTGCGAGCCCGAGCGGGTCGATGACGACCGTCAGCGTGACGAGCGCGGAGACGATGAACTCAAGCGGCATGGCGCGAGCGTATCAGGCGCCAGCCTTGGGCGCACCGCGCATCTCGCAGGCCATCGCGACGAACTGATTCTTCCCATGCGCGGGCCTGCCCGGGCCCCCTTTCCCGGCGCGCGGCGCGGCCGGTTCGAGATGGCAAACAACCTATTGAAAAAACTTAGGAAATAACGACGTTTTCCGTTTGAATTCGTTTGCGTTCGGCGGTGAATCAGGGCTAGTAGAGAAACGCTCGATTTCAGCAGGAATCCCATTCTTGACCGACGCCGACGAACCCCATTCCGCAGGGTCGCATCCTTCGGACATCAAGCCCGTATCGATCTCCGACGAGATGAAGCGGTCGTACCTCGATTACGCCATGAGCGTGATCGTGGCGCGCGCGCTTCCCGACGCCCGCGACGGCCTGAAGCCGGTGCATCGCCGCATTCTCTACGCGATGCACGAGAACGGTTTCGAGTGGAACAAGCCTCACCGCAAGTCGGCGCGCACGGTCGGCGACGTCATCGGTAAATACCATCCCCACGGCGATCAGTCGGTCTACGACGCGCTCGTGCGCCTGGCGCAGGACTTCTCGATGCGCCTGCCGCTCATCGACGGGCAGGGCAATTTCGGTTCGGTCGACGGCGATCCGGCGGCCGCCATGCGGTACACCGAGTCGCGGCTCGCCAAGGTCGCGCAGACGCTGCTCGACGACATCGACAAGGAGACGGTCGAGTTCCAGCCGAACTACGACAATTCGGAAAGGGAACCGGCGGTGCTGCCGGCGCGGTTTCCGAACCTGCTCGTCAACGGCGCCGGCGGCATCGCCGTCGGCATGGCGACCAACATTCCCCCGCACAATCTCGGCGAGGTGGTCGACGCCTGCGTCGCGCTCATCGTCAACCCGGCGCTCGCGCTCGACGATCTCATCACCATCGTGCCGGGGCCGGATTTTCCGACCGGCGGCCTCATTCTCGGCCGCCAGGGCATTCGCGCCGCCTATCACCTCGGCCGCGGCTCGATCGTCATGCGCGGCAAGGTCGAGATCGAGACCATCCGCAAGGACCGCGAGGCGATCATCGTCTCCGAGATCCCCTATCAGGTGAACAAGGCGACGATGGTCGAGCGCATCGCCGAACTGGTGCGCGAGAAGAAGATCGAGGGCATCGCCGACCTGCGCGACGAATCCGACCGCGAGGGCTACCGCGTCGTCATCGAGCTCAAGCGCGACGCGGTGCCCGACGTGGTGCTCAACCAGCTCTATCGTTTCACCCCGCTGCAATCGACCTTCGGCGCGAACATGGTGGCGCTCGATGGCGGCCGGCCGCGGGTGATGAACCTGAAGGACATGCTCACCGCCTTCATCGCGTTCCGCGAGATCGTGGTGTCGCGCCGCACCAAGTTCCTGCTCGGGCGGGCGCGCGACCGGGCGCATGTGCTGGTCGGCCTGGCGATCGCGGTGGCCAATATCGACGAGGTCATCCGCGTCATCCGCGCCGCGCCCGATCCGAGCGCGGCGCGCGAGGCGTTGATGAGCCGCGACTGGCCGGCGCGCGACGTCGCGGCGATGATCCTTCTGATCGACGATCCGCGCCACCGCGTCGCCGAGGACGGCACCGCGCGGCTCTCGCTCGAACAGGCCAAGGCCATTCTCGACCTGCGCCTGCAGCGGCTGACCGCGCTCGGGCGCGACGAGATCAAGGCCGAGCTCGACAAGCTCGCCACCGAGATCGCCGATTATCTCGACATTCTGCGCTCGCGCGCGCGCATCCAGGCGATCGTCAGGGCCGAATTGGAGGAAGTGAAGGCGGAATTCGCCACGCCCCGCCGCACCCGCATCATCGAGCAGGAGGGCGAGGTCGAGGACGAGGACCTGATCCAGCGCGAGGACATGGTCGTCACCGTGTCGCATCACGGCTACGTCAAGCGCGTGCCGCTTTCGACCTACCGCGCGCAGAAGCGCGGCGGCAAGGGTCGCGCCGGCATGCAGACGCGCGAGGAGGATTTCGTCGCGCGGCTGTTCGTCGCCTCCACGCATACGCCGGTGCTGTATTTCTCCTCGCACGGCCGCGTCTACAAGGAAAAGGTCTGGCGTCTGCCGATGTCGGCGCCGCAGGCGCGCGGCAAGGCGCTGATCAACATCCTGCCGCTCGAACAGGGCGAGCGCATCACCACCATCATGCCGCTGCCGGAGGATGAATCGAGCTGGGCCGATCTCGACGTGATGTTCGCCACCACCGGCGGCAATGTCAGGCGCAACAAGCTCTCCGACTTCACCGACGTGCGCCGCTCGGGCATCATCGCCATGAAGCTCGATGACGACGAGGCGATCGTCGACGTGCAGATCTGCACCGAAAACGATGACGTGCTGCTGACCGCCGCGGGCGGCCAGTGCATCCGCTTCCCCGTCACCGACGTGCGCGTGTTCCAGGGGCGCACCTCGATGGGCGTGCGCGGCATCGCGCTCGGGGCGGGCGACCGCGTCATTTCGATGACGATCCTGCGCCATGTCGAGGCGAGCGCGGAGGAGCGCGCCGCCTATCTGCGACGCGCCAACGCGGTGCGCCGCGGCGGCGAGGAGGATGTCGCGCCGGACGGCGAGGAGGCGGGCGGGGCGATCGAGCTCGGCGAGCAGCGCTATGTGGAGATGTCGGCGGCCGAGCAGTTCGTGCTGACCATCACCGCGAACGGTTTCGGCAAGCGTTCCTCGTCGTTCGAGTATCGGACGACGGGACGCGGCGGCAAGGGCATCGCCGCCATGTCGGTGACCGAGCGCAACGGACGCCTGGTCGCCTCGTTCCCGGTCGAGGAGGCCGACCAGATCATGCTGGTGACCGATCGCGGCCAGCTCATCCGCTGCCCCGTCAACGGCATCCGCATCGCCGGTCGCTCCACGCAGGGCGTCATCGTCTTCGATACGGCGGAGGATGAGAGCGTCGTTTCGGTCGAGCATATCGGCGACGAGAGCGAGGGCGCGAATGGCGGCTAGACCGCCGGCATGGCGTCGCGCCCGCGCCGCGCGGGGAGGTGACGCGTGACCGCGATCGATTTCGAGGCCGAATACAACAATCGCGCGCGCGTGCCGGAGCATCCCGCCATCATCGCGGGCTGGGCGCGCGAGGCGGCGATGTTCCGCGCGGCCGCGCCATGCGAGCTCGGCCTCGCCTACGGCGCGGGCGAGCGCGAGAGATACGATGTCTTCGAGGGCGGCGGTCCCGACGCGCCGGTCGCCATCTTCATTCACGGGGGCTATTGGCAGGCGCTCGACAGGAGCTTCTTCAGCCATATGGCGAAGGGCCCTCGCGCCCACGGCGTTACCGTCGTCGTGCCGAGCTACGATCTCTGCCCGAAGGTGACGCTTGACGTCATCGTCGAGGAGATGCGCGCGCTTTGCCGCCATGTGGCCAAACGGTTCGGCCGGCCGCTCGCGGTCGCCGGGCATTCGGCCGGCGGGCACCTGGCCTGCTGCATGCTCGCGACGGAGTGGGGCGAAGCGGAACCGATCGTCGGCGCGGCGCTGTCGATTTCGGGCCTGCCGGAACTCGAACCGCTGCTTTCGACCAGCGTGAACGGCGCGCTCGGGCTCGACGCGGCGACCGCGCGAAAATTGTCGCCCCGCCATTGGCCGCCGCCGGCCGGGCGCACGATCGATCTCGTGGTCGGCGAGAATGAATCGTCCGAATATCACCGTCAGAGCCTTGATCTCGCGGACGCCTGGGCAAGCGCCGGCGTGACGGCGAGCTATGCGACGGTCGCGGGCGCGAACCATTTCACGGTCGTCGCCCCGCTCGCCGATCCCGCGAGCGCGATGACGCGGCGCCTTGTCGAGCTGGCGCGGCTTTCATCGCAAATCGGGTAACGGAAATTTCGGAGAGGGATCCCGCGAGGGGAGGGACGCGCGCGCGGCGATGCCGTTCGAGCGGGAAAACCTCGTCGGCCGAAGCGGCAAAGCCCGGCCGACACGTCGCGGGTGGCCGTTCCTCGGCCGAGGGCGCTTGGGCCGGCCGCGTCGACCTACCGCGCCATCGAGACGACGCGCGCCTCGCGCACGACGGTCCGGCTACCGGCCTGACGCAGGCAACCCGCGTCGATGTTCGGCCAGGTCTGCGCGGTGCAGTTCAGGTGGGCGGGGCGGATGTCGAGCCGGTCGCCCTTGGCGATCGACGTCGGCGTACGCGCCACGACCTCGTTGGAAAAGCCGGGAAGCAGCATCAGACCCATCCCCGCCAGCAACGCCGCACCCGCAATCGCTGTCATCGCCTTGAACATGGTTCATCCCCTGTTTTCGCGGGCTTCTCTCGACCCGAACATGAGGTTAGTCGCGGGTGGGGGCGGAAAGGTTCACAAGCCGTTTAGATCGAGAAATCGTGATATCGGGAAATTGCCCGGCCGCCCCCGGCTTGCGAGGGCGGTCCCGGCGGGCTAGACGAGAGCCATGCCTCGCACCGCCCTCTATGCCGGGTCGTTCGACCCCGTAACCAACGGCCATCTGGACGTTTTCCGCCATGCCGTCGGCTTGGCGGACCGCATCGTGGTGGCCATCGGCATCCATCCCGGCAAGAAGCCGCTGTTCTCCTCGGACGAACGGCTGGCCATGGTCGCGGAGGTCTTCGGTCCGGTCGCGAAGGCGGCCGGCTGCGCCCTTCAATGCACGACCTTCGACGATCTGACCGTGACCGCGGCCAAACGGGTGGGCGCCTCCATCCTGATTCGCGGCCTGCGCGACGGCACCGACCTCGACTATGAGATGCAGATCGCCGGCATGAACGAAAGCATGGCTCCCGACGTGCAGACGGTCTTCCTGCCGGCCTCCGCGTTGGTGCGCCCGATTACGGCCACGCTCGTGCGCCAGATCGCGTCCATGGGCGGGGACGTCTCGGCCTTCGTGCCGGCGACCGTGTCCGCCCGCCTCAAGACCAAATTCGCCGGTTGAAACGGCAATCCCAACATTCGGAGTTTTCATGTTCCGCATCGCCGCTCTTGTCGCAACGCTCGGCTGCGCGCTTGTCGCCGGCCCCGCTTTCAGCCAGACCGCCACGCTCAATCCCGCCGCGATGACCGAACAGGCGCCGGCGCAGTACAAGGTCAAGTTCGAGACCACCAAGGGCGTGTTCGTCGTCGACGTGACGCGCGAATGGGCGCCCAACGGCGCCGACCGCTTCTACAATCTGGTCAAGAGCGGCTTCTATGACGGGGCGAAGTTCTTCCGCGTCATCTCCGGCTTCATGGTCCAGTTCGGCATTCACGGCGAACCGGCGGTGTCGGCGAAAATGCGCGAGGCGCGCATTCCGGACGATCCGGTGCGCCGCGGCAACAAGCGCGGCTTCATCACCTTCGCCACCGCCGGGCCGAACACGCGCACGACGCAGGTCTTCATCAACTTCGCCGACAACGGCAATCTCGACGGCATGGGTTTCGCGCCGTTCGGGCAGGTCTCCTCGGGTATGTCGGTGGTGGATTCGCTTTATGCCGGCTACGGCGAGGGCGCTCCGCGTGGCGCCGGCCCGCATCAGGGGCGCATTCAGGCGGAAGGCAACGCCTATCTCGACGCCGAATTCAATAAGCTCGACGCTATCAAGAAGGCGACGATCACCAAGTAGCTGTTCCGCTTCTCGAACGACAGGATTTGTGACATGGCCACCGACAACACCTTGATCCTCGAGACCACGAAAGGTCCCGTGACCATCGAAATGCGGCCCGATCTGGCGCCGAACCACGTCGCCCACATCAAGAAACTCGTGCGCGAGGGGTTCTATGACGGCATCGTGTTCCACCGCGTCATCGACGGTTTCATGGCGCAGACCGGCTGTCCGAACGGCACCGGCATGGGCGGATCGAGCTATCCGAACCTCAAGCAGGAGTTCAACGCCGAGCCGCATGTGCGCGGCACCTGCTCGATGGCGCGCGCGCAGAATCCCGATTCGGCGAACTCGCAATTCTTCATCTGCTTCGACGACGCCCGCTTCCTCGATCGCCAATACACCGTCTGGGGCGCCGTCACCGAGGGCATGGACAACGTCGACAAGATCAAGCGCGGCGAGCCGGTGAGCGATCCCGACAAGATCGTCAAGGCGCGGATGGCCGCCGACGCCTGATCGGCCGGCGCGGCGCGAGAGCCCGCCGATGCGCACCGCGCTGTTCGATTTCGAGCTGCCGTCCGACCGGATCGCGCTGCGCCCGGCGGTTCCGCGCGACAGCGCGAAGCTTCTGGTGGTTCGTCCCGGCGCGCCGTACGAGGACCGCGCCGTTCGCGATCTGCCGGCGCTGCTGGCGCCCGGCGACGCGCTCGTGGTCAACGACACCAAGGTGATCGCCGCGCAACTGACCGGCCGGCGGCTCGGGCGCGGCGCGGAACCGAGGATCGAGGCGACGCTGATCAAGCGGCTCGATGGGTCGCGTTGGCGGGCGCTGGTCAAGCCGGCGCGCAAGCTCAAGGCGGGTGACCGCGTCCGCTTCGGCGCCGAGGGCAGGGTTTGTCTGCTCGGCCAGCTCGACGCCGAAATCGAGGACAAGGGCGAGGCGGGCGAGGTGACGCTCGCCTTTTCCTTTCACGGCCCCACGCTCGACGCGGCCATCGCCGATCTCGGCGCGCCGCCGTTGCCGCCCTATATCGCCGGCAAGCGCGCGCCCGACGAGCGGGATGCGAGCGACTACCAGACCATGTTCGCCCGCGCGGAGGGCGCGGTCGCCGCGCCGACGGCGGGGCTCCATTTCACGCCCGAGCTCGAGCGCGCGCTTGAAGCGCGCGGCATCGTTCTCCACCGCGTCACGCTGCACGTCGGGGCCAGCACTTTCCTGCCGGTGAAGGCGGACGACACCGCCGGCCATCGCATGCACGCGGAATGGGGCGAGATCGACGCGGCGACGGCCGCCGCTCTCAACGCGACGCGCGCGGCGGGCGGGCGCGTCGTCGCCGTCGGCACCACCTCGCTCAGGCTTCTGGAAACGGCGGCCGACCCGGACGGCCGCATCGCGCCGTTCGCGGGCGAGACCGCGATCTTCATCACGCCGGGTTATCGCTTTCGCGCGGTCGACGTGCTGATGACGAATTTCCATCTGCCGCGCTCGACGCTGTTCATGCTGGTCTGCGCGTTTTCCGGCGTCGACACGATGAAAGCCGCCTACGCGCACGCGCTTGCGGCCGGCTACCGCTTCTATTCCTACGGCGACGCCTGCCTGCTGTTCCGGCCGGCGGAAGCGGCCGCGTGAGGCGTTAAAGCTTTCTTTGTGCTTGCGGCCGCATGGTGCCCCGCGGGCCGCCCGCGAACCTCCGCCCGCCATCCTGGTTCCCGCGAATGCGCATCCTCATTTCGTCCTATGATTTCTTCCCGCGGATCGGCGGCACCGAGACGGCGGGAATGACGCTCGCGCTTGGGCTGAGCGAGCGCGGGCATGAGGTCGTCGTGTCGACCGAGACCGAGGGCGACGCGGCCGACGACGCGCGCTTTCCGTTCAAGATCGCGCGGCGGCCTTCGCCGACGCGGTTGATCAATCTCTTTCGCGACGCCGAAGTGGTCTGGCAGAACCATGTCAGCCTTCGCCAGCTCTGGCCGATCCTTCTCGTCCGCCGGCCGCTAATCTTCACCCATCACAGCCCGCTTTGGAGCGACGTCGGCACCGGCCCGCGGCTCGGCTCGCTCAAGCGGCTGGCCTGCATGATGGGAACGAACGTCTTCGTTTCCGACGCGTTGCGCCGCGCCGCGCGCCTGCCGGGGCGGGTGATCCTGAATTCCTACGACCAGGCGACGTTCCATGAAATCGCCGGGGTCGAGCGCGATCGGCATTTCGTCTTTCTCGGCCGGCTGGTGCCGGAAAAGGGCGCCGACATCCTGATCGACGCCATCGCGCTGCTGGTCAAGCGCGGACGTGACATCACCGCGACGATCATCGGCGGGGGACCGGCCAACGGGGCGCTGAAGGCGCAAGCCGCCGAACGCGGCGTCGATTCGCGGATCGTCTTCACCGGCCCGCTGCGGGGCGAGACGCTGGCGCGCGAGCTCAATCGCCACCTCATCATGGTGATGCCGTCGCGCTGGTTCGAAGGTCTGCCGATCTCGGCGATCGAGGCTTTCGCTTGCGGCTGCATCGTCGTGGGCGCGGATAGCGGCGGACTGTCGGAGACGATCGACCGCTGCGGCGTCGTGGTGCCGAAGGACGATCCGGCCGCGCTCGCCGACGCGCTCGATCGCCTGATGACGCATCCGGACGAGATCGCCCGCTACCGGGAAAACGTGCCCGCTCACATCGCCCGCTTCACCAAGACCGCGCTCATCGATGTCTGCGAGGCGGTGATCCGCGAGGCCGTCTAGATCATCGGCGATCGTCGTCGCGGCGGTTGTTTCCTTGCCCCGACTGGCCGATAAGAATGTCCCGATGACGGTCGAAAACCACTTCACTTTGATCGCCACCGACGGCGGCGCGCGGACCGGCGAGTTGCGCACGCCCCACGGCGTGGTGCGCACGCCCGCCTTCATGCCGGTTGGCACGCTCGGGGCCATGCGCGCCGTGCACTGGCGCGACGTGCGCGAGGCCGGCACCGATATCGTTCTGGCCAATACCTACCACCTGATGCTGCGGCCGGGCGCCGCGCGCATCGCCGCGCTCGGCGGCCTGCAACGGTTCACCGGCTGGGGCGGGCCGATGCTCACCGATTCCGGCGGCTTCCAGGTGATGTCACTCGCCCAGTTGCGCAAGGTCGCCGAGAACGCGGTCACTTTCCGCTCCCATATCGACGGTCAGACGGTGGAGCTTTCGCCCGAGCGCGCGATCGAGGTGCAGCGCCTGCTCGGTGCCGACATCGCCATGCAGCTCGACGAATGCGTGCGGCTGCCGGCCGCGCGCGACGACGTGGAGCGCGCGATGAACCTGTCGTTGCGCTGGGCCGAGCGTTGCCGGCGCGCCTTCGTCGGCGGCCCCGAGGGGGCGATGCTGTTCGCGATCGTGCAGGGCGGCGACGTGCCGGCGCTGCGCGAACAGAGCGCGCGCGCGCTCGTCGCCATGGGATTTCACGGTTACGCCATCGGCGGGCTCGCGGTCGGCGAGCCGCAGGAGGTCATGCTGGAGATGATCGAGGCGAGCGTGCCGTCGCTGCCGGCGGAACGCCCGCGCTATCTGATGGGCGTCGGCACGCCGGACGATATCGTCGCGGCGGTGGCGCGCGGCGTCGACATGTTCGATTGCGTGATGCCGACCCGCAACGGACGCCACGGCGTGGCGTTCACGCGCTTCGGCACGGTCAACCTGCGCAATGCGCGCCATGCCGACGATCCGCGACCGCTCGACGAGACGGTGTCCTGGCCGGCGACCAGCGGCTACGCGCGCGCCTATCTGCATCACCTCGTCAAATCGAACGAACCGCTCGGGGCGATGCTGTTGTCGGAAATCAACGTCGCCTATTATCAGGCGCTGATGGCGGAGATCCGCGCGGCAATCGCGGCGGGCACATTAGCCCAACTGCGCGCGCGTCTGGTGGCCGACTGGGCGCGCGGCGACATCGCGGCTGTTTGATCGCCGCGCTGGCGATGACCTATTTCGATGGCCTGCGAACGCTCAACGGCGCGCGAACGCTTAATGGCGTGCCGACGCTCAATGGCAGACGAAGGGACGGGCGTCGTGCTTCGACACGAAGCCGTAGCCGCAATTGTCGCAGCTCCAGACATATTCGATCTTGTTGTCCGGCAACCACGACGAGGCCTCCGCCGCGATCATCGTATCCGAGCACACCGGGCACACCGGCATCTCGCTCTCGCGCGGCTCCGTGCTCATCTCCGTCGCACGTGACGCAAGCAACCCGGACAGTGTGGGATTCAGCGCCATCACATGAACTCCCTCTGCTGGCGGTTGAACGCTGCGTGCTTCTAGGCGGTCTTACACTACAATCTGGCGACAGAATTCGGGCCGTTTCAAGAACTATCGATGCTGCACCGCGATGCCGCGCCGCACGCGCGCCGGGGATAAATCGGGCGTCGGTGATTCCGGGCGTCGGGCGGTCGCCGCGCGCGCCCGGCGCGCGAATGGGAAATGCTGCGATCGCAATGGCTGGTGGCAGGAGTTTCCAAGCGCGCGCGGTCGGGCAGATCGCGTGTTCGGCCGACAAGCTTGGACTTGCGTTGTCGCGGCGCAACCGAATAGAACATCGATCAAATTGGAATTATCGCGTCGAAGGGACACGCCATGACCGAACCGAATCATGCCCAAGGATCGCCCGCGCGAACCGCCGGTCGCGGCAAGATTTATGAAAGCATCACCGACGCGATCGGAGATACGCCGCTGGTGCGGTTGCGCAAGCTGCCGCGCCAGAACGGCGTCAACGCGACGGTCCTCGTCAAGCTCGAATACTTCAATCCAGCCGCGAGCGTGAAGGACCGCATCGGCGTATCGATGATCACGGCGATGGAGAAGGCCGGCGTGATCAAGCCGGACACAGTGCTGATCGAGCCGACCTCGGGCAATACCGGCATCGCGCTCGCCTTCGCCGCCGCCGCGCGCGGCTATCGCCTCACGCTGGTGATGCCGGAATCGATGTCGATTGAGCGGCGCAAGATACTGGCCTATCTCGGCGCCGATCTGGTGTTGACGCCGGCGGCGCTGGGCATGAAGGGAGCGGTCGCGGCGGCGGAAGAACTGCTGCACAAAACGCCGAACGCGGTGATGCCGCAGCAGTTCAAGAACCTCGCCAATCCGGACATCCACCGGCGCACCACGGCCGAGGAGATCTGGAACGACACCCATGGCGGCGTCGATATCTTCATCTCAGGCGTCGGCACCGGCGGCACCATCACCGGCGTCGGGCAGGTGCTCAAGCCGCGCAAGCCGTCGCTGCGCGTCGTCGCGGTCGAGCCGGAGGAGAGCCCGGTGCTCTCGGGCGGCGCGCCGGGGCCGCACAAGATTCAGGGGATCGGCGCCGGTTTCGTTCCCGATGTGCTCGACCGCTCGGTGATCGACGAGGTGGTCAAGGTTTCGAGCGCGACCGCGATCGAGAACGCGCGCGCGCTCGCGCGCGTGGAAGGCATTCTCGGCGGGATTTCCTCGGGTGCGGCCATCGCGGCCGCGTTCGCCGTCGGCGCGCGTCCCGAAAACGCGGGCAAGACCATCGTCGCGATCGTTCCCTCGTTCTCGGAACGTTATCTCTCGACCGCGCTGTTCGAGGGCATCGGCTAACGCAAGCCCCCGCGAAAGCGCGGACCAATTTCGCGGCAGGAATTTGCCGAAGGCTCCCAGTCTGGAGCACTTCTCGTCGGCGAGATGATTCACTCTCGCCGGATATTGCGTCAGGCAACGCTCAACGCGCGAGCGGCGCGCCCGCGAGCCAGGCGTCTCCCGCCGCCTGGAGCGCCTCGACTTCCGGCCCGTCGAGCCCCGGCATGTCGGTTTTGACCGTGTAGCCGATGCGCGTCTGAAGATAGGCGAGGTGGCGATAGCCTTCGGGAAAGCGCGTCAGGAGATCGGCGTCGAGTTTGAGCACGGCCGACGGGTCGACCGGATCGAGGCGGTCCTTTTCGTAGATCGGCTGGCGCAGCACGAGGCCCCAGCGGCCGCCGCGTTTCTCGATGAAGTCGAAAAATCGTCCCGTGCAGACGACGTCGCAGATCACGCCCTCGACCGGCGCGCGCTGGGAGATCGTCATCTTGGTCTGGGCAATGGCGCGCGTCCCGGCGACATCGATGCTCGATCCACCGAGGAAATGCAGGATGCGCACGCCGCGCCTATAGCCGGCCTCGCTGACCGCGATGAATTCCTCGAACGTGCCCTGGAACCAGGTCGCCATCATGCGTCCGTCGTCGTGCCAGACGGTGCGGAACCGGTCCCACATGCGCGCGTCGCGCCAGACCGCCCAGTTCTCGACGAGGGCGCGGATTTCAAGGCGGTCGGCCGAATTCTCACTCATGCGGGTTCCTGGATTTGAGGGGTATCGGGGTCCGGCCCGGAGGGATTCGGCCGGGCGGTTCGCGCGGGCGAGGCGCAAGAAAAGGTGTCCGAAGCATAGGAAATCGCCGGGCGGGATGGCAACCGCCTCCCTTGGCGAAACCGGCGCGAAGGCGATGCGGGTACCGGCCTTCGGATAGATGGATTCCAGGAAGCTCGGCCTCTGGAAAAACGGCGCGCCGGGGCCAGATATTCCATATCAGTGGTGACGGTCCTGTCGAGACGCGGAGGCCAAGCGGACGTGTCATGACGCGAGGGCGCGCGCTAGCGTTTGGGTTCGCGGCGGTGGGCATTGTGATCGCCGCGGTAGCAGCCACGATCTTTCTTGTTCCGCGCGATCGGCCGATCGACCCGCACGCGGTCTACGAGCGGGCCTGCGCGAAATGCCACGAGCCGCATGCCTCGAACCTTGTGCAATCGGTGCTGCGCGACGAGGCGGGCAGGCCCGTGACCGCGCGCGCCGGTCGCGATTTGAGCGAATTCCTGCTCAAGGGTCATCGCGGCGCCGTCCTGTCGCCCGCCGAGGTCGAGGCGCTGGTCGCGCAATTCGACGCGATGCTCGCCAGCCGATTCATCTTCCGGAAGAAATGCGCCACCTGCCACGGCCGCGCGACCGACTTCGCGCGCCAGGAACTCACGCTGCGCGGGGGCAAGCTCTATCACCGCCACGACTTCAAGGCGGTCGAGGACGTGCTCGTCTATCACGGCGACGTCATCCCGGCCGAAATCCCGGTCCTGATCGAGATGCTGACCCGCAATCTCGAAACCGCGCGGTGACGAACTCGCGCGGTCCATCCGAACCGCGCCGGCGCGCGGCGCGGCTATTTGCCGGTGAACTCGATCTTGCCCTCTGGCAGCAGGTAGAGCACCAGCGCGCGGCCGTCGCGCACGGTCGGACGGTGGCCGGAATTCGGCCCATAGACGCACCAGCCGCGTCCCTTGCCGTCGAAGGTCGCCGTCGGCGTCAGCGGCATCACCAGGCAGACTTCGCCATTGGGGTGCTTGTGATGCGGCCCGATGACGTCGGCGAGGTAGACGACGTCGACGCTCAGATCGCGCGTGTCGGCCGACGGCTCGACGACCCGGCCGAACCGACGGTTGCCTTCACCCTGCGAGCACATCCAGCCGGCGGCGATCGCCTGCTGGCAGGCGGCCTCGATGTCGCGCACGGCCTTGCCCTCGCCGGGGAAGGCGCGATTGAGATCGTCGGCCAAGCGCGCGTCGACCGGCTTGCCGGCGATCGCGTCGCAGAGCGGGAGCATCATCGTTCGGAATTCTTCTGGCGTCATGCGGGCGGCCCTGTCTGTTGATCGCGGCGGCGAACATCTCACATCGTGGCCGCCGCGCTCAAGGGGCAAGGCGAGGGCGGGATGGGGCGCGGAAATGGGGACGAGGAGGGTTTACGGCAATAGGGGAGGACAAGGGTCGAGACCGGGGACAACGGAGCAAGTGGGGAACTTTCCCTCACGCCACGCGGCGGGCCGCGCGCGCCCGCTCGAAATGCAGCACAAGCACGACGCTGACGGCGGTCGCGAAAAAGCACCACACCGAGACGAAGGCCTCCCAATAGAACAGGAAGCTCACCAGCGATCCGGCGATGACGATCGCCGCGAAACGCTTGAGGTAGCGGTGCGAAGACAGCGCCGGCGTGACGCCGGTGGCCAGGAGATAGGCGAGGCCGACGATCACCGGCGTGCTCCGCGTCTGGCTATAGACGATGTGGGCGCCGACGATGTGCGAGGCGTGAGAATCGACCGCGAACGACCAGAGAAAGAAAAGCGCGACGGCGACGCCGAACGCAAGGCACGCGGCCATCGCGCGCCGTCGCCAAGGCTCGGGCTCGGCGAGCAGGACGGCGAGCGGCGCGATGATCGGCCAGAACAGTTTCGCGAACACCAGAAAGGTGAGCGTCAGCCATGTCGAAACCGGCTGGTCGGGCATGACGGGAAGGGCGAGCCACAACATGCCTTCGGTCGCCTGCTGGGCGGCGAAAAATAGCGGCAGGGCGGCAAGGAGGAGATCTTCCCGGCGCTCGACGCGCCTGAGCGTCACCGCTCCGGCCGCGACCATGGCGCCGGCGGTGACGAAACTGGCCGTGGCCGAAAAGCACATCGCCGGTCTCCGGAAAGGAGCGTCGGTGGCAAAATGGGCCGCGCCCGCCCCGGTAAGCAAGGAAAATGTCGCCGCGGCCGCGCGGGCGTCTTGGAACGGATCGAGCTACAAGCACGCCTTCGCCCGTGTGCGCGCCGCCGCCGCGCGCGGCATGCCGTCGATCGCCGGCAAGCGCGACCAGTATCTCCGCGACACGGCGGTCACGTGGCTCGCGCGCTCCACATGCACGACCGCCGAGATCAAGGCGATCACGGGGCATACGCCAGGATCGATCGACACGATATTCCGCCACTACCTGGCAATAACACCCGAGCTTGCCGACACCGCCATCACCAAAATGGTGGCATGGCTGGAGCGCTCCTGATTTCGGAAAATGTCTCACGTGAGACACCGAGAAGTGTCTCACGTTCTCCATGCGTTCTTCAGGAGTTTTCCGCAAGCCTTTGAAATCGTTGGTGAGCGCGCTGGGACTCGAACCCAGGACCACCTGATTAAAAGTCAGGTGCTCTACCGACTGAGCTACGCGCTCGATCCCGTGGGATATCGGAGGCGCCGGGCGCATGCCGCGCCGGCCCTTGGCGGCTGTGTAGGTGTCGCGCCCGACGCGGTCAATACCCGGCGCGGTCAATCGGCGAGCGGCCGGCCGGCCGCCTCGCGTTTCACGCCGGATCGCGGGGCGCCTTGGCGGTCATCCGCGAGGGAAGCCGCACCGGCGGACGCCAGCCGATCATCACCGCGATCCGCTTGCGCAGATGGCGCCAGAACAGGAACTGGTTCAGGCGCGAATTCTCCAGGGCCGCGATCGCGACCGCCGACAGGAACGGCAGGCTCTGCATCACCAGTACGCCGGCGAAGATGTAGACCTCGCGCACTTCCTTCTGGTTGGTCATCACCAGCACGACGGCGCCGACGATAAGCAGCGCCCCGATCACCGCCTCCCAGAACGCCTGGAACTCGACGGAGACGAGCGACAGCCCGCCTTTCGAGGTGCGGGCGAAGGGCAGGTGATCCTTGATCAGACCGTTGCCGACGGCGCGCGCCACCGTCCATTGCACCGACATCGCCGCGATCATCGCGCCGAGCAACTGGCCGAGCTTCACCCGCACCCGCAGGTTATAGAGCACGAAGAAATGCGTCAGCGCGACGACGAACGCCGCGATGATCGGGAAGGTCAGGATGGTGTCGGGAATGGCGATGCCGGCGAAGGCGACGAACGGCACCCAGATCAGGTTGAGGATCGCGACCACGACGCCGATGCTTTCGGCGCCCAGCCAGTTGAGCCAGCCCAGCGTGAATTCGCGCCGCTGGCGCGCCGTCAACTTGCTGCCGCCGGGGCGGAAGCGGCGCCAATGCTTCTTGACGATCTGGAAGCCGCCATAGGCCCAGCGGTGGCGCTGTTTCTTGAACGCCTCGTAGGTGTCCGGCAACAGCCCGTGGCCGTAGCGGCGGTTGGTGTAGTGGGTGAGCCAGCCGTTCTCGATGATGGCGAGGCCGAGGTCGGTGTCCTCGCAGATCGTGTCGCTCGACCAGCCGCCGGACGCATCCATCGCGGCGCGCCGGACGAGGCACATCGTGCCGTGAACGATGATGGCGTTGGCCTCGTTGCGCTCGACCATGCCGATGTCGAAGAAGCCGGCATATTCGCCATTCATGATGTTGTGCATCAGCGAGCGGTTGCCGTCGCGATGGTCCTGCGGCGCCTGCACGAGCCCGACGCGGGGATCGGCGAAGGCCGGCACCAGATCGGACAGCCAGTCGGGCGTGACGACGTAATCGGCGTCGATGATGCCGATGATCTCGGCGTCCGGGGCGGTCGCGGCGAGCGCGATGCGCAGGGCGCCCGCCTTGAAGCCCTCGACCTTCTCCGCGTTGATGAACTTGAAGCGTTCGCCGAGCACGCGGCAATGCTCCTCGATCGGCCGCCAGAAGGCGGGATCGGGCGTGTTGTTGATGATGACGACACATTCGTAGTTCGGATAGTCGAGCCTGGCGACCGCATCGAGCGTCTGCTTGAGCATGTCGGGCTGCTCGAAATAGGCCGGCACGTGGATCGAGACCTTCGGGCGCGGCGCGTCCTCGGCGGCCGCGGGCTTCGCGCCGAGCAGGCGTTCCGGCCCCCGGCCGAAGGCGATCGCCGCGATCTCCTCGATCCTGGCGAGCGCGATGAAGACGAGGGGAACGAGCAGCGTCAGCCCCAGCGCGAGCGCGAAGACCGAGCCGGCGACGAAATAATGGCCGTTCCAATAAGCGAAGATCACCGCCACCCACGCGCCGACGCCATGCGCGGCGGCGGCCACGACGGCGGTCTCCGTCAATGTCGCGCGCTCCTTGCGCAAAAGCGTGAGCGAGAGCAGGACGCCGACAAGGACCGCGATGACCGCGAGATTCAATGTCATCGGATCCGTGATCGGCCCGCTCCAGGCGAATTTCGGTTTGCGGGATGCGTCGAGAATTCCCCAATAAGGGCCGACACCACCTTCGAAAAACTTCCAGGGCTGATCAATCGCTTCAACGATGTTGAAGTCGATTCCCATCGAATCGGCGCGGCTGGCGAAGGTCCGCAGCACAACCGCTTGCGTCAGCCGGCCCGGATTGGCGTTCTTCAGGTTGTAGCCGGCGCTCGGCCAGCCGAATTCGGCGATGACGATCCGCTTGCCCGGGAAGGCTTCGCGCAGCTTGTTGTAGATGATGACGGCCTGGTCGACGGCCTGCGTCTCCGAGAATCCCTCCCAATAGGGAAGAATATGCGCGGCGATGAAGTCGACGGAGGCGGCGAGCTCGGGATGTTCGAGCCAGATGTTCCAGATTTCGCCGGTCGTCACCGGCACATTGACCGACCGCTTCACCCTCTGGATGAGCTTGATCAGGTCCTCGATCTTCTGGTCGCCGCGGTAGATCGTCTCGTTGCCGACGACGACGGCGTTGACGTTGCCGTTCTGGCGAGACAGGTCGATCGCGGCCTGGATTTCCCGCTCGTTGCGGTCGGTGAACTTGTCGATCCACGCGCCGACGGCGACCTTGAGGCCGAATTCGCCGGCGATCGGCGGGACGAACTCGACGCCGCCGGTCGAGGAATAGAGCCGGATCGCCCGGGTCAACGGGACCAGCGTGCGCAGGTCGTTGCGGATGCGCGCGGCGGTGGGGATGTTGTCGACGTCGGGGTGAGCGCCGCCCTCGAAGGGCGCGTAGGACAGACTCGGGAGAATCTTGGTGTAGTCGGGCGCCGTTTCCTGGCCGCGCAAGAGGCCCCAGATTCCCGCGTGGAGCGCGGCCACACACACAAGCACAGCGACGACGACGCGCATCGCAATCAACCATTCGGGGCAGAAAACGAGAAAACCGAGCCGATCCCCCCGGCTCGATCGCGACCATGATCATTGCCATGGCCATCGCCATGGTCTTCACGCGCGCGCGATCTATACCATGGCTGGTTGACGTTTAGTGAGCGCTGATGGCGATTTGTTGACGCAGGGCTCGAAAGTCGCCGCGCCGGCTATTTCGCCGGAGCGGGGGGAGCAACCGGCTGCGCGGCCACCGGCGGCGCGGGGGGCTGGGCGCTGGTATTGATCCAGCAGGCATGGACCCGCGTGCTCAGGGCCTCGGGAACCTTGGGATCGATCGGCCCGAACTTCACCAGGCAGCGAAAGGTCGCCTGGATGTGGCCGCCGGGGCAGCCGAAGCGGTCGTAGAGGTCGAGGTGCCGGAAGGCCGTATCGAGGTCGTCGCGCCACATCAGCCCGACAACCCGCCGTCCGAGCCAGACGCATTCCGGGTTTCCCGCCGGGCCGTTGAGGGTCTGGCTGGCTTCCACGAATTCGTCGATCTTGCGCTGTCCGTCCTTGGCCGGGTCGCTGGTCGTGGGCTTGGGGTCGGCCGGGCGGACGTCGCCGCTCTGGGCATGGCCCGGCGAAATTCCGGGCATGAATGCCGCAAGGGTGAAGGCCGCGACGGCCGCCGCTAGGAGCGCTCGGGATCGAACAGACGGCGAGGCCAGTCGAGGCATGAAATCACCGGGGCTAAGCGGACCCGCCGGCGTGGCTGACGCATCCGGTCCGGCGCGAGGGCCGGGACGGAATTCGGCGTCAGGCCTGACGGCCCGTCTGAATCTCCCATGGCCGAGTTTGCCGGATTTGTCCAGCGAACGCGCGAAACTTCCGTCGATATTGCCTAACGTCGGCGCGCCGACCCTTGGCAGCACCAGCGTTAACGGCTAATCGACCAACTGGTCCACCCGGGAGACATTCGCAATTTCCCTTCGCGCACCCTTGGCAGCTCTGGTCGCCGCGTTGCTGGCGATCGCCGGGACGTGGTGGTGGCTGGCCCTGCCGGCGCCCTTGTCCCACGGACTGTTTTCGCCCGCCGCCAAGCTTCCCTGCGTCTCCTACGCGCCGTTCCGGGGCGAGCAGAACCCGCTCGTTCCCGGCACCCACGTCAGCGAGGCGCAGATCGCGCAAGATCTCGCCCAGCTCGCGACCATCACGACCTGCGTCCGCACCTATTCGACCGATCACGGGCTCGACCAGATTCCCGCGCTGGCGCGCAAGGCCGGCCTGAAGGTCATCCAGGGCATCTGGATCGCGAGCGACAGGACGGTCAGCCGCCGCCAGACCGAGCGGGCGATCGCGCTTGCCGAGGAGTTTCCCGACGTCATCACGGCGATCGTCGTCGGCAACGAGGTGCTGCTGCGCGGGGAGATGACCGCGACGGAACTCGCCGCGATCATCCGATCGGTCAAGGCGCGCGCGCGGGTGCCGGTCACCTATGCCGATGTCTGGGAATTCTGGCTGCGCCACCGCGAGATCAACGAGGCGACCGACTTCATCACGATTCACATCCTGCCTTATTGGGAGGACTTTCCGGTTCGCGCCGATCTCGCCGCGTCGCATGTCGACCAGATCCGGCGCAAGGTCGCCGTGACGTTTCCGGGCAAGCGTATCCTGGTCGGCGAAACCGGCTGGCCGAGCGCGGGACGGATGCGGGCCGGCGCGCTGCCCTCGCGCATCAACCAGGCGCGCGTGATTTCCGACATTCTCGCGCTCGCCCGGCGTGACGGATTCTCGCTCAATCTGATCGAGGCCTACGACCAGCCCTGGAAGCGGCAGCTTGAGGGAACCGTCGGCGGCTATTGGGGTCTCTTCGACGACGGTGCGCGGGCGGCGAAGTTCCCGCCCGGTGAGGACGTTTCGAATTTTCCGCGTTGGCGCTGGCACATGGGGGCGGGGCTTATCTTCGCGGTCATGGTGTTCGCGGTGGCGCTCCTGCGGGCGAGACGACAGCCCTGGCCGCCGGGGTGGCTTGCCTGGGTCGGCGTCGCGGCGAGCGCGGCGGCCGGCGGGATACTTCTCGGGATCGCCGCCGAGAAGATGATCGACGAAAGCTTTGGGATCGTCGGCTGGCTGCGCTGGGGCGCGTTGCTCGCCGCGAGCCTGGTCGCGGTTCTCGCCGGGGCCGACGCGCTGGTCGCGGTCAGGCGGCTGCCGACATTCCTCGAATTGATCGGCCCGAGAGAGGGACGCGTCCGCTCGCTTCCCGATCTCTTGCTCGGCGGGTCGCTCATTCTCGTCTGCGTGCTCGGCGCCGGCGTCGCGCTCGGCTTCGTGTTCGACCCGCGCTATCAGGATTTTCCCTACGCCACGCTGACGATCGCGGTCGTGCCCTACGCGGCGATCGCGCTGCTCGACCGGCCCCGCGATGGCGCCCGTCCGCTCGCTGAAACGGTGTTCGCGGCGCTGTTCGCGCTGTCCGGCGTTTACGTCGCCTTCAATGAAGGCTTCGACAATTGGCAATCGCTGTGGATGTGCGGCTGCTTCGCGGCGCTGGCGATCATTCTGTGGCGGGCGCGGGGCGCGCCAGTCCAAGAATGAGCAGCGCGAGCGCGAGCCCGGAAAGCCCGACATTGTAGAGCACGATGCCGGCTCCGCCCGCCACGATCCCGGCGCTCAGGAGCACGATCGAGGGGTGGACGAGATTGAGCGCGGCGATGGCGAGCGCGGCGATCCCGAACACGGAATTCCTGAACAGATAGGTCGCCACCGCGCGCGCCTTGCAGCCCCAGCTTTGCAGGCCGGCGTCGCAAGCGAGCGCGACGGGCGAATATTCGATGGCGAGATAGCGCAGATAAAGCGCATAGCCGACCGCGACGAATCCCACGATCAGCAGCCATTGCACCTGGCGCGGGGTCGGAATGAAGGGAACGCGTTTCATGGCGGCCGCACTATGGTCGATCATGCGCCCCGCCTCAAGCATGCTTCGCCCGCCTCGCCGATCTCATTGGGACCGATCTCATAGGGACCGATCTCATAGGGATCGATCTCATGCCGGACGATCACGCGACAGCCGATCACGCAATCGTCGGATGCGCGGCAAAGGGGCACGGCGCGCGCGTGTCAATTGCGCGAGAACGGGAAGAAGCCGCCCGTGACCGGCTGGGGCCGTGGACGACGGCGCGCCTCCTTCGCCTTGTCGGAATTGGCCGCCGGTTCGGCGTTCTTCTTCTCCGGTTCGGCGCCTTTCTCTGGCTCGGCGGCCTTGGCTTGGCGAATTGCCGGCAATTGCTGGCCGTCGAACACGGTGGTCTCGCAGTCCTGTTCCTTGTCCTGGGCGACGATCGCCGCGCAGAGGCGCGCGGAAGCGGCCGCGTCAAGGAGGGGACCGGCCAGAAGCCGCAATTGAATTCCGAGGCCGTTCTTGCGCTCGCGTATCGCGATCACCGGACGGAGGTTGGCGAGTTCCTCCGGGTATTTCTTGCGCGACTTGCCCCACAGCGCCCGCAGGCCCTTGACGGAGGCCGCGCCGCCGAGATCGACGCCGAACTCGGTGCGCGCGGCGGGCATATCGGGTTCGGGCTTGTCGACGACGGGCGCGATCGCGAGAGGCTTTTCCGCGGCCGGAGGGGCGTTCTTTGCCGATTCAGGCTTGCCCTTGATTTCGGGCAGCGCGTCGGCCTTGGCCGGCGCTTCCTTGTCGTCGGGGATGGAGGCGGTCACCGCCGGCTGATCGCGCGGGGCGGGAGCGGCGGCCGCGTTCGCGGGCGGGCGCTGCTTTTCGGCGCGCGTTTCGTTGGCGGTCGTCGTCAGCGGCGCCTGGACAATGGGCGCGGCGGCCGTCTGCGAAGCGGCGATCGATGGAGCGGTCACCGGCGGCGCGAGCATCGGCGTCGCGGCCATTGGTGGAGCGAACATCGGTGAGGCGACCATCGGCGAGGCGACGTTGGCCGGCAGGATCGGCGGCGGCGGAATGGCGGCGGTCTGGGCGGGCGCCGCGGCCGCGCGCGCGATCGAGCCGGTGACGGTTTCGACGTTCTGTTCGAGCGAAGTGATGCGCGCGAAGGTCCGGTCGCGGTCGGAATTGAGCACGTCGACGGCGGACGAAAGACGGCGCGTCTCGTTCTGGCTGTCCGAGACCAGCTTCTGCAGCCGCTCCTGCTGGCGCAGAAGAATCTCGGCGCGGGCCTCGGCGGTTTGCCGGTTCGTGGTGGCGGGCGACTGCGCGACATAGATCGCGGTGATCAGCGCCGCGATACCGGTCGCGCCCCACGAGCCGATGCGCCAGAGCATGCGCCGATCGTAGGCCGGCTCATCGGCGATCAGCCGCGTCGTCCAGCCGGCGGCTAGACCGGGCCAGGCGCGTGGCGCTTTCTTGTCCTGTTGGGTCTGCTTGGTCATGTGGCTCTCGAAGCCCCTTGGCTCTCGATGCCCTTTTGGGCCCGCCGGTCACGTGCCGAATCACTTGAAAAACATTAACAGCTTAGGCGCGCCCGCGCGCGCGCCGGCGGGGGCTTTCACCAGAGGTTTGGCGCCGGCCGCTCAATTGCCTTTTTCCGCGCGCGGGCGTCGGATAAGAGAGCGTCCACGGCAAGGAATGGTCGCATGGCGGATCGAAGCATCCTGATGGTCGTTCTGGCGGCGGGGGAGGGAACGCGCATGCGTTCGGCCTTGCCCAAGGTGCTTCATCAGGTGGCGGGGCGCCCGCTGATCGCGCATGTGCTGGCCGCCGCGCCCGCCGAGGCCGGCCTCGCGGTGGTGGTGGGCCCCGATCACGCCGCGGTGACCGCGGAGATCGCGCGCGCGCGTCCCGGCGCGCGGATATTCGTCCAGGCCGAACGGCGCGGCACGGCGCACGCGGTGCTCGCCGCGCGCGAGGCGATCGCCGCGGGCGTCGACGATATTCTCGTCGTGTTCGGCGACACGCCGCTGATCACGGCTTCGACCCTCGATAGCCTGCGCCGGCCGCTCGCCGAGGGCGCGGCCGTCGTCGTGCTCGGCTTCCGCGCCGCCGATCCGACCGGCTACGGCCGTCTCATCGTCGAGGGCGAGGCGCTCGTCGCGGTTCGCGAGGACGCCGACGCGAGCGAGGCCGAACGCGAGTCGAATTTCTGCAACGCGGGCGTGATGGCGCTCGCCGGCAAGACGGCGCTGTCCGTTCTCGACAAGATCGGCTGCGCCAACCGCAAGAATGAATTCTACCTCACCGACGCCGTCGCGATCGCGCGCGGCATGGGACTGACCTGCGCGGCGCGGGAAGCCGACGAGGACGAGGTGCGCGGCATCAATACCAGGGCGCAGCTCGCCGAAGCCGAGACGGTGATGCAGACCCGCCTGCGTCTGCGCGCGATGGAGGCTGGCGTCACCATGATCGCGCCGGAAACGGTCTTTCTCGCCGCCGACACCACGTTCGGCAGCGACGTGGTGATCGAGCCTTATGTCGTGTTCGGGCCGAAGGCGAGCGTCGGCGACGAGGCCGTCATTCATTCCTTTTCGCATGTGAGCGAGGCCGCGATCGGCGCGCGCGCCTCGGTCGGGCCGTTCGCGCGGCTGCGTCCGGGAACGGTGCTCGGTGAGGGCGCGCGCATTGGCAATTTCGTCGAGACCAAGGCGGCCGAGATCGAGGCGGGCGCCAAGGTCAATCACCTGACCTATATCGGCGACGCGCGCGTGGGGGCGGGCGCCAATATCGGGGCGGGCACCATCACCTGCAATTATGACGGCTTTTCCAAGTCGCGGACGAACATCGGCCCCGGGGCCTTCATCGGCTCGAATTCTTCCCTTGTCGCGCCCGTCAGTATCGGCGCCAACGCCTATGTCGGCTCCGGATCGGTCATCAACCGCGACGTGCCGGCCGACGCGCTGGCGGTCGAGCGCGGCGAGCAGACGATCAAACCGGGCTGGGCCGCGCGTTTCCGGGCGCTCAAGACGCGTCATAAAGGTAAATAGGCCGCGCCGCTTGCCTGTCGTGGTTCGCAACAATATGTGACTGACCGGCGCGCGCGGTTTGTCGCAAAAAGGGCCGGACCCATCATCGCCCGGACGGCATGGTCCGGACGTCATGCCCCGGACGTCATGGCCCGGACGTCATGCCCGGGCCGATCAGACGGAGAATGCGAACCGCATGTGCGGCATTGTTGGAATTCTGGGACGCGAACCCGTCGCCGCTCAGCTCGTCGACGCGCTCAAGCGTCTTGAATATCGCGGCTACGATTCGGCGGGTGTCGCCACCATCGAGAACGGCGCCATCGCGCGCCGCCGCGCGGAGGGCAAGCTCAGGAATCTGGAGGCGCAGCTCAAGGGCGACCCGCTTTCGGGCAAGACCGGCATCGGTCACACGCGCTGGGCGACCCACGGCCGTCCGACCGAGTCCAATGCCCATCCACACGCCACCGACCGCGTCGCCGTGGTCCATAACGGCATCATCGAGAACTTCCGCGAATTGCGCGAGGAACTGGAAAAGGGCGGCGCGATCTTTTCCAGCGAGACCGACAGCGAAGTCGTCGCCCATCTCGTCAGCGATCAACTCGCCAAGGGCCATTCGCCCGCCGACGCGGTCAGGCACGCGCTGCCGCGGCTGCGCGGCGCCTTTGCGCTAGCCTTCGTGTTCGCCGGCCAGAACGATCTCATGATCGGCGCGCGCAAGGGATCGCCGCTCGCGGTCGGCTATGGCGACGGCGAGATGTATCTGGGTTCCGACGCCATCGCGCTTGGCCCGTTCACCGACGCGATCAGCTATCTGGAGGATGGCGACTGGGTGGTGATGAACCGGGGCGGGGCGGTCGTGCACGACGAGAGCGGCTATGTCGTTCACCGCGAGGTGCTCAAGTCGGGCGCGTCGAGCATGCTCGTCGACAAGGCCAATTACCGTCACTTCATGGCCAAGGAAATCCACGAGCAGCCCGAGGTCGTCGGTCACACGCTCGCCCATTACATCGACATGGCGAACGAGCGCGCCGCGTTGCCGGGTAATTCGCCGATCGACTTCCGCGCCATCGAGCGGATTTCGATCTCGGCTTGCGGCACGGCCTGCTACGCGGGCGCGATCGCAAAATACTGGTTCGAGCGCTTCGCCCGCCTGCCGGTCGAGGTCGATGTCGCCTCCGAATTCCGTTATCGCGAGGCGCCGCTGCGCCGGGGCGATCTCGCCATCTTCATCTCGCAATCGGGGGAAACCGCCGACACGCTGGCGGCGCTGCGCTACGCCCGCGCGCAAGGGCTGCACGTCGTCTCCGTGGTCAACGTGCCGACTTCCACCATCGCGCGCGAGAGCGACGTGGTGATGCCGACGCTCGCCGGACCGGAGATTGGCGTCGCCTCGACCAAGGCGTTCACCTGCCAGCTCGCGGTGCTCGCCGTGCTCGCGATCGCCGCCGGCAAGGCGCGCGGCGTGCTCTCGGACGAGGACGAGACGCGCCTGGTCAAGGCGCTGATCGAGACGCCGCGCCTGATGGCGGCGACGCTCGCGCTCGAACCGCAGATCGAGCGCCTGGCGCGCGACATCGCCAAGGTCAAGGACGTGCTCTATCTCGGGCGCGGCACCAGTTTCCCGCTGGCGCAGGAAGGCGCGCTGAAGCTGAAGGAAATCTCCTACATCCACGCCGAGGGCTACGCCGCCGGCGAGCTCAAGCACGGCCCGATCGCGCTGATCGACGAGACGATGCCGGTCGTCGTCATCGCGCCCCATGACCGTGTCTTCGAGAAAACCGTCTCCAACATGCAGGAGGTCGCCGCGCGCGGCGGGCGCATCATTCTGATGACCGACGCCAAGGGCGCCCGGGAGGCGACGGTGGAATCGCTGGTCACCATCATCCTTCCCGACATGCCGGCGACGGTGACCCCGCTGGTCTACGCCATTCCGGTGCAGATGCTGGCCTATCATACCGCCGTGCAGATGGGCACCGACGTCGACCAGCCGCGCAATCTCGCCAAATCGGTCACGGTCGAGTAGGGCGCCGGCGACCCGGGACGCGGCGCGACGAAACCGGGCAGCGGGCCCCGCGTGGCCCGGGCGCGTCCGGGTTTCACAATTTCGCCGGCGATCGATAGGAAAAGCGGTTCCCACCCCCGCCGATCGTACCTAGAATCAAAGGACAGGCGTGGATCTCGCGCCGCAGGAGCACGACCGCATCATGGAAGAGCCGATCATCCAGCCCGGACGCGACGAGGCGCCGCCGCATCAGAGCATCATGGCGCGGTTCCGCAATTACTTCCTCACCGGGCTGATCGTGACGGGGCCGATCGCCATCACGATCTGGCTGATCTGGTCGTTCATCAACTGGGTCGACGCGCTGGTGCGCCCGCTCATTCCTCCCGGCTTCCGGATGGAGAACTACCTTCCGGCCAACATTCCCGGCTCTGGCCTCGTCATCGCCATCATCGGCCTGACGCTGATCGGCTTCCTCGCCGCCAACCTGGTCGGGCGCACGCTGTTCGATCTCGGCGAGATGATCCTCAACCGCATGCCGATCGTGCGGGCGATCTATCGCAGCCTCAAGCAGGTGTTCGAGACGTTGTTCGCCGATTCCGGTTCGAGCTTTCGCAAGGTCGGACTGGTCGAATATCCCTCGCCGGGAATGTGGTCGATCGTGCTCTATTCCCAGCCGCCGAGCGGGGAGATCGCGCGCAAGCTGCCGGGCGGCGATGACTACATCTCGGTGTTCCTGCCCTGCGCGCCGAACCCGACCACGGGCTTCTTCTTTTTCGTTCCGCGCAAATCGCTGATCGAGATCGACATCAGCACGGAGGCCGCCGCCTCGCTGGTGATGTCGTGCGGCATGATCCAGCCCGGCGCGGAAGCGGAAAGGAACGAGGCGCAAAAAAAGATGGCGGCGCTGGCGGACGCCGCGAACGCCGCCAAGGCCGAGCGCGAGGCGGCGAAGGGCTAGCCCCGAATTTCGTCTTGGAATTGCGCGCCGCGCGGTTCTACCCCGCGCCGATCAGCGGGATCGCCTCGTCGCGTTCGAACAGGTAGAGCAGGCAGCGCAGCGCCTCGCCGCGCGCTCCGGCGAGCCCCGGATTATCGCGCATGACGGCGAGCGCTTCCTCGCGCGCCTGCGGCAGAAGCTGGGCATGGACTTCCGGCCGCGCCAGGCGATAGCCCGGCATGCCGCTCTGCCGCGTGCCGAGCACGTCGCCTTCGCCGCGCAGGCGCAGGTCTTCCTCCGCGACGCGGAAGCCGTCATTCGTCTCGCGGATCGCCCGCAGCCGCGCCTTGGCGATCTCGCCGAGCGGCTCGCGGTAGAGCATGAGGCAGGTCGAGCGCTCCGTTCCCCGCCCGATGCGCCCGCGCAACTGATGCAGTTGCGAGAGGCCGAAGCGCTCGGCGTTCTCGATCACCATGATGCTGGCGTCGGGCACGTCGACGCCGACCTCGATCACCGTGGTGGCGACGAGCAGGCGAACCTCGCCGCGCGCGAACTCGTCCATGACGCGGTCCTTCTCGGCGCCGCGCATGCGTCCGTGGACGAGACCGACGACGTCCCCGAAGCGCTGGCGCAGAAAAGCGTGACGCTGCTCGGCGTCGGCAAGGGGGATGTCCTGCGATTCCTCGACCAGCGGGCAAACCCAATAGACGCGCTTGCCCGCTTCCAGCGCGCGCCCGACCGCGTCGACGGTCTCCTCAAGGCGCGCCATCGACACCGTGCGCGTGTCGATCGGCTGGCGGCCGGCCGGCTTCTCGCGCAATTCGGACACGTCCATGTCGCCGAAATAGGTGAGCACCAGCGTGCGCGGGATCGGCGTCGCCGTCAGCACCAGCACGTCGACGGCCTCGCCCTTGCGGGTCAGCGCCAGGCGTTCGCGCACGCCGAAGCGATGCTGCTCGTCGACGACGGCGAGCGCGAGCGCGGCGAAGGCGACGTCATCCTGGATCAGCGCGTGGGTGCCGACGATAAGATCGATCTGGCCTTGGGCGAGCCGGGCGAGAATATCCCCGCGCTCCTTGCCCTTCTCGCGGCCGGTAAGGATTGCGACGCGCAATCCCGCCTTCTCCGCGAGCGGCTGGATGGTCTTGAGATGCTGGCGGGCGAGGATTTCCGTCGGCGCCATCAGCGCCGTTTGGCGGCCGGTCTCCGCGACCGCTGCCGCCGCGATCAGCGCGACGACCGTCTTGCCCGAACCGACATCGCCCTGCAGCAGGCGCAGCATGCGCGTGGGTTGGGCGAGATCGGCGGCGATCTCGTCGATCGCGCGGCGCTGCGACGGCGTCAATTGGTAGGGCAGGGCCTGAACCACACGCGCGCGCAAGGCCCCGTCGCCGGCGTGGCGCGCGCCGGCCGGACGGCGCAATCGCGCCCGCACGATCATCAGCGCGAGCTGGCCGGCGAGCAGTTCGTCATAGGCAAGGCGCGACCAATAACGCCCTTGCGGCAGTATGTCCTCTGGCTCAGCCGGCCGGTGGAGATGGTCGAGCGCCTCGGTGAAGGAGGGAAAGCCGCAGCGGCGGCGCACGTCGTCGGAAATCCATTCCGGCGGAACGGGCAGGTCTTGCAGCGCCTGCAGGGTCGCCCGGCGGATGGCCCCGCTCGCGAGCCCCTCCGTGGCGGGATAGACCGGCTCGATCGCGGGATGGCGCGCCAGACCCGCGTCGTCGACGACGAAATCGGGATGCACGATCTGGATCGTGCCGTCGAACGTCTGCGCGAGGCCCGAGACATGGCGACGCGCGCCGACCGGCATCAGCTTTTCGAGATAGGCGCGCTCGCCGCGAAACCAGGTGAGCACGATGTCGCCGGTATCGTCGCTGGCGTGAACGAGATAGGGCGCGCGCGAATGCGGCGATGACGGCGGCCGGTGGCGGTCGATCGTCACCGTGACGGTGACCACGCTCCCGGGCACGATGTCGCGCACGCACGGACGCGCGCGGCGGTCGATCACCCGCGCCGGCGGATGGAACAGAAGATCGACGACGCGCGGCGTATCGGCCCGGTCGAGCAGATGGCGCAACAGCCGGTCGAGCTTCGGTCCGACGCCCTGCAGGCGCGTGACCGGCGCGAACAGGGGATTGAGCAAAGGTGGGCGCATGCGCGGCCGATTCGGTTGACCGGCGGCATGCTCGCCCGCGCGCGCGGCGGATGCAATGCGCGGGAGGAACGGCGAAGGGAGGTCCCGCGCCGGCTGACAATGGGGAGCGAATGGGGGTATAGAACGGCGCCCGGCACGTCCGGGCATTTGGCGTTGGCGCGGGGCGGAGACGAATTTGACCGGAACCACACGATCAAGCGCGGGGCTCGACGTTCGCCGCAAGCGGTTGCTGTTTCGCTGCTGGCATCGCGGCACGCGGGAAATGGACCTCATTCTCGGGCGCTTCGCCGACGCCAGGATCGGGGAATTGTCGGACGCGGAAGTCGAGCAACTGGAGCGGATGCTCGATCTGCCGGACGCCGACCTCTACGCCGCGGTGACCGGCGCGCGGCCGGCGCCGGCGGAATTTCGCGGCGGCGTGTTCGAGAAGATCAGGACCTTCGGCGTCGCGGGAGAATAGAGGAACATGGCCTCGCCGCGCACTCCCGCCGACTTCCTTGCGCCCGGGCGCGCGCTGACGCTCGCCAATGTGGCGGAGGGCGCGGAAGGACTCGTCGTCGGCGACCTTGCCCGGAGCGTCTTCGCGCGCAAGAAGTCCGGCGCGGTCGGCCTCGCCGTCATCTGCCGCGACACCGCGCGCATGGCGCAGTTCGTCCGCGCGCTCGGCTTCTTCGCGCCGGACGTGACGGTGATGGAATTCCCGGCGTGGGATTGCCAGCCCTACGACCGCGTCTCGCCCCATGCCGGCATCGTCGCGCGGCGACTGACGACGCTCGCCCGGCTCGCGCGCCTCACGGGCAGCGAAAATCCGCTGGTTCTCGTCACCACGGTTGGCGCGGCGTTGCAGCGCGTGCCGGCGCGGGAGGTCATCGCCGCGCGCGCTCTCTCGCTCGCGCCGGGGCAGATGGTGGCGATGGAGGGCATCGCCGCCTGGCTCGACCATAACGGCTATGCGCGAACCCCAACCGTGCGCGAGGCCGGCGAATACGCCGTGCGCGGCGGCATTCTCGACATGTTCCCGGCCGGCTTCGACCAGCCGGCGCGGCTCGATTTTTTCGGCGACACGCTGGAGTCGATCCGCGCCTTCGACGCCGAAAGCCAGCGCACGCTCATGGACCTGCGCGCGATCGAGCTCGTGCCGGTCTCCGAATTCGAGCTGACGACCGAGACGATCCGCCGCTTCCGCATGGGCTACATCGCCGAATTCGGCGCGCCGGCGCGCGACGATACGCTTTACGAGGCCGTCAGCGAGGGTCGCCGTCATATCGGCATGGAGCACTGGCTGCCGCTGTTTCACGCGCGGATGGAGACGCTGTTCGACTATCTCGCCGGGACGGTGATCGTCACCGAGCCTTTGGCCGAGGACGCCGCGCGCGAGCGGCTGACGCAGATTGGCGACTATTACGAAGCGCGCCGCGGCGCGGGCGAGGGCGGCGGGGTGCCCTATAAGCCGCTGCCGCCGGAGCGGCTCTATCTCGGCGACGCGGAATGGGAAGCGGGCCTTCACGCCGCGCCGCTCGCGCGCCTGACACCGTTCAGCGTGCCGCCGGCGGACGCCGTGATCGATATCGGCGCGCGCGCCGGACGCGATTTCGCGCCCGAGCGCGCGGACGCCTCGGCAAACCTGTTCGAGGCGGTCGCGGCGCATATCAAGGCTCAGCAGGCGGCGCGCAAGCGCGTCGTCGTCGCGTCCTGGAGCGAGGGCTCGCGCGAGCGCATGGCGCATGTGCTCGCCGATCACGGGCTTGCCAAGCTCACGCCGGTCGGCGCGTGGCGGACGGCGATGTCGCTGCCGCGCGATGAGGCGAGCCTGGCCGTGCTCGGCCTCGAACGCGGCTTCGAGACGGACGCGGTCGCGGTCATCGGCGAACAGGACATTCTCGGCGATCGCCTGGTGCGACCGCGCCGGGCCGGGCGCAAGCTCGACAACTTCATCGCCGAGATCACCAGCCTGTCGGCGGGCGATATCGTCGTTCACGTCGAGCACGGCATCGGCCGCTTCGTCGGACTGCGCACGATCGAGGTCGCCGGCGCGCCGCACGACTGCCTCGAACTGCGCTACGCCGGGGAAACCAAGCTCTATCTGCCGGTGGAAAACATCGAGCTGCTGTCGCGCTATGGCTCGGAGACCGCCGGGGTCGAGCTCGACCGTCTCGGCGGATCGGGCTGGCAGGCGCGCAAGGCCAGGCTCAAGAGCCGCATTCGCGAAATGGCGGCCGAGCTGATCAAGGTCGCGGCCGAGCGCCATTTGCGCGAGGGCGTCAAGCTGTCGCCGCCGCACGGCCTCTACGACGAATTCTGCGCGCGCTTTCCGTTTGAGGAAACCGACGATCAGCAGGCCGCGATCGAGGCGACGCTCGGCGATCTCGAATCCGGCCGCCCGATGGACCGTCTCGTCTGCGGCGATGTTGGCTTCGGCAAGACGGAAGTCGCGTTGCGCGCGGCGTTCGTCGCCGCGATGAATGGCCGCCAGGTCGCCGTCGTGGTGCCGACCACGCTGCTCGCGCGCCAGCACGCCAAGACTTTCGGCGAGCGTTTCCACGGCTTTCCGGTCAAGGTCGCGCAACTGTCGCGCCTGGTGCCCGCCAAGCGGCAGGCCGAAGTAAAGAAGGGCCTCGCCGAGGGCGAGGTCGACATCGTTGTCGGCACCCATGCGCTGCTCGGTCGCGGCGTCCGCTTCAAGGACCTCGGCCTTCTCGTCGTCGACGAAGAGCAGCATTTCGGCGTCTCGCACAAGGAGCGCCTCAAACAGATGCGCGCCGAGGTTCACGTGCTGACGCTGACGGCGACGCCGATCCCGCGCACGCTTCAGCTCGCCTTCACCGGCGTGCGGGATCTCTCGATCATCGCCTCGCCCCCGGTCGACCGGCTCGCGGTGCGGACGTTCGTGGCCCCCTTCGACGCGCTGATGATCCGCGAGGCGCTGTTGCGCGAGCGCTATCGCGGCGGCCAATCCTTCTACGTCTGCCCGCGCATCGAGGATCTGGCCGCGGCCAAGGATTTTCTCGACCGCGCGGTGCCGGAAGTGAAGGTCGTGGTCGCGCACGGGCAGATGCCGGCCGCCGTGATCGAGGACATCATGGCGGCGTTCTACGACGGCAAGTTCGACGTGCTGATGTCGACCACGATCATCGAATCCGGTCTCGACATTCCCGCCGCCAACACGCTGATCGTGCATCGCGCCGATATGTTCGGCCTCGCCCAGCTCTACCAGTTGCGCGGACGGGTGGGGCGATCGAAACTGCGCGCCTACGCGCTGTTCACGCTGCCGGAGCGGGGCAAGATCAGCCCGGCGGCCGAGCGGCGGCTGCAGGTGCTGCAATCGCTCGACACGTTGGGCGCGGGCTTCCAGCTCGCCTCGCACGATCTCGACATTCGCGGAGCGGGCAATCTCCTGGGCGACGAGCAGTCCGGCCACATCAAGGAGGTCGGCTTCGAGCTCTACCAGTCGATGCTGGAGGAGGCGATCGAGAGCCTGAAGGCCGGCATCACCGAGCCGGTCGCCGACCGCTGGTCGCCGCAGATCACGCTCGGCATGCCGGTGCTCATTCCCGACGATTATGTCGGCGATCTCGCGGTGCGACTATCGCTCTACCGGCGGCTCGCCGACCTCGACAGCGAGGAGGAAATCGACTCCTTCGCCGCCGAGCTGCGCGACCGTTTCGGCCCGCCGCCGGACGAGGCGCGCTACCTCTTCAAGGTTGTCGCCATCAAGGTGCTGTGCCGGCTGGCCAATGTCGAGAAGGTCGACGCCGGCCCCAAGGGCGTCGTCGTCGCATTCCGCGACAACACCTTCGCCGCGCCCGAGCGCCTGGTCGCCTATATCCGCGATCAGGGGCCGGCCGCGCGCGTGCGTCCGGACATGAAGGTCGTCTTCTTCGACACCTGGGAGACGCCCGACGCGCGGCTGAAAGGGACGACCGACATCCTGCGCGAACTGGTCGGGCTCGCGGGCGGCCGTAAGGCGTGAGGCGATCGCGGCGGGCCGAACCCCCGCGCGCGATCTCAGGAAGCCGCGCGGGCGTGGGCGGAATTGAGCCGCGCGAGCAGGGTCTGCGCGGTGTCGCCGGGGCGCAGCGTCGCCAGCGTCACCTCGGGGGCGAGCCGGTGCTGGGTGCCGGCCCCGAGCATGGTCTGGCGCAGCACGGCCGCGAGGCGCCGCGCGATCACATGCGCGCCGGCCAGATCGGTGTCGGAAAAGACGACGATGACCGAATTGTCCGGCTGGCGCGTGGCGAAATCGACCTTGCGCATGAGGCGTCCGAGCACGCGCGCGGCGTCATATCCCGCGCGATCCGTGGTCGATGGAAAGACGAAGCGGGCCGCCGAAAGCGTGCCATTTGCCTCAAGCGCGCCGCCGACGACGCGGTGGAAATCGAGGGCGAAGGCGCGCGGCGTGAGCAGGCCGGTGCGCGCGTCGATCATGCCGGCGGCCTCGATCGATTTGAGCATGCGGCCGAGCCGTGCCTCGAAGGCCTGCTGGCGCACCAGCGGCAGGGCGGCCGCGACGACGTCGCGCGGCGCGCCGTCGACGATTTCGAAATTGGGCAGGTCGTAGGTGGCGTCCGCGACGCAGGCCGCGCTGGTGACGACCGGCAGATTGCGGAAGCGCGCGTCCTCGGAGAGCACCATCAGAAAGGCGTCGACCACGCGCGCGCTGAAACCCTCGCCGAGAATAACGCCGTCGATGTCGCGGTTGTTGAGGTGGCCGGCCGCGGCTTCCACGCTCAACGAGCCGATGACGCCGAAACGTTCGCCGGCCGCGAGCGACAGCGCCGGATAGGACGCGCCGCGCCCGACCAGCAGGATGGTCGCGTCCTCGATCGGGTCGGACTTGTCGTCGTCGGTTTCGGGCAAGGCTCCGCCTTCGGCCGCGCGGCGAAGGATGGTGGCGTGAAGCGCGCGAACCCGGAGCGCCGAGCGCAGCCGCGCGCGCAGGGTGTCGGCGCCGGTCACGGGCGAAGCGGAGAAGGGCAGGACATTCGGCGCGAGGTCGGCGGATTTCCCCACCGCGACCATCGGGACATAGGGCTCAAGCCGGCCCACGGCGGCGGCGAGCACCGAGACGAGGTCGGGCCGCGCGCCTTCCGTCACGGCAACCACGGCGACGGGCTTGACCTGGCCCAGTTTCTTGATCGCCTCCGGCCAATGCGCCCGCGCGATCGTGAAAGCGCCGCCGTCGCCAAGGGCGTCGGTCAGTTGCGGCGCGTCGTCCGACGACACGACGAGAATGGCACCCTGCATGAAAATCCGGCTCCCGCGATCCTGATCGATCAAGCTACCGGATGGGTCTTAATGACGGGTCAATGGCATTCGCCGGATTTGCGCGTCGCCGCGAAGCCGGTGCCGGAGCGCGTGCCGCGCTCACGTCGGCGGCGCGCCGTCCCTGAAGGCGTCGACGACGAGCGGGTTCAGCCCCAATTCGGCGAGCGCGGCGCGGGCGCGGCGATTGTCGCCGGCACGCCCGCCAAGGCGATGGCCGTTGAATCGATCGGGCAGGCTCGTCAGCACGGCCGTCTCGTCGAGATTGCGCGCCAGCGCCTGCAGGTCGCGATCGAGAAAGCGGTAGCCGCCGACATTGACGATGCCGGCGGGCGGGTTGGTCAGTTGCAACGTGCCCGTCGCCCGGTCGACCCGCGCGCCGTAACCCGTATCCGCGAAAATCGGTTCGCCGCGATCTCGCTCCCGGACGGCGTGCCCGGTCGCGGCATAGGCGATGAGCGGCACCATCGGTCCGCGCAGCGCGAGCCTGCCTTCCGGCGTCAGCAGGGCCTCGCCGACGATGGGCGCGCGGCTTGAAGCGCGCGGCGCGCCATGCGGGCCGGGCGCGATCGGGGCGGGATGACCGTCCGGCGTTCGTTGGGCGGCGAACAATCCGATCTCGCCGAAAGCATAGACGTCCGTCAGCGCGGACGGGCCCACCCAAGGCGCGCTTGACGCGACCTGTTCGGGATTGCGCCAGATGCCGACGACGGTGCGTAGCATCGCCGCCTCGGCGAGCGGACCGCCGTCGGCCATGCGCGTGGCAAGCGGCGCGGGGACGACGAGCGTGTCGATTGCCTCGTCCCGGAGCATCGCCCTCAGCACGTCCTCGTCGAACGGCTGATGCGGGACGAGCGTGGCCCCGCGCAGGAGCCACATGACGAAGCCCGCGGCGAGCGCGGCGAAGGAAGATGGCGCGAGCGTCGACAGCATCGCGCCGCCGGCCGCGTGTCCGCATTCGAGCGAAATCGCGAGCGCGCCGGCGATGAGCTGGGCGTGGTTGCGCGGAACGGCGCGCCGGCCCTGGGCGGTCAGATCGAAGGTGACGATCGCGGCGCGGCGGGCGTCGCCCTCGGCCGGCGGCGATGGCGGGGCGAGGGGCGAGGCGTCGATGTCGAGCGGCGTGACGCCGTCGGCAATGTTGGCGCCGAAGCCGCAGACATGGCGGATCGAGAAGACTTCCGCCGCCGCGTTCATGGCGATGGTACCGTGGTCGACGCCGTCGATCGTGCCCGCGCAGACGAAGCCGCGCGCGCCGATGCGATTGAGCGCGTCGACGAGATCGGCCTGCCGCCAGAGTTGCGGCAATGGAGCGGCCACCATGCCGGCGCGCAGGATCGCGAGCAGCGCCAATGGGTATTCGACCGTATTGGCCATCTGCAAGGCGACGACGGAACCCGCCGTGAGCCCGCCATGGCCGAGTTGCTCGGCGATCGCGGCGACCGCGCGATCCGCTTCGGCGAAGGTCAGGCGCCGAGCGCGCTCGCCGGTCACGCGCGGCTTGTCGGCGCAGTCGACCAGCGCGATGTCGTCGGGACGGCGCGCGACGAGGCGGCTGAAGATTTCGTCGATCGTCGGCCCCGGCCGCGGGTCTGTTCCGGCTGTTTCGTTGTCCCTCATGGCTTGGCCCGTTCGGCGGAAGGCTGCCGCCACCATGTCTCGGGAAGCGAGCCGGCGAGCGATGTCTTGGCCGGCACCCCGATCTCGCGGCTACGCGCGAGCCATTGCGCCGGCACGTTGTAGACGGGAATGACATACATGCCCGACATCAGCAGGCGATCGAGGCCGCGCGTGGCGGCCACGAACGTCTCGCGATCCCGCGCCTTGAGCAGCGCCGCGATCATGCCGTCGATGGCCGGACTCTTGACGCCCATGTAGTTGCGCGTTCCCTGCTGGTCGGCCGCGGCCGCCCCCCAATAGAAGCTTTGTTCGTTGCCGGGCGACAGCGACTGATCCCAGCGATTCTCAATCATATCATACTCATAGGAAAGGCGCCGCTGGTCGAATTGCACCGCGTCCACCACGCGGATCGTCGCGGTGATGCCGGCGCGCTTGAGGTCGCGCGCGTAGGCGAGCGCGATTCGCTCCTGGTCGCGCGTGGAGACGAGAATCTCGAAGGCGAGGGGAGCGCCGCCCGCGCGCGCGCGCATCACGCCGCCGTCGAGCGCGTAACCCGCCTCGCGCAGAAGTTGGAGCGCGGCGGCGAGCGTCGTCCGGTCGCGCCCGGAACCGTCGCTGACGGGAAGCGCCCATGTGCCGTCGAGAATCTCGGGCCTGATCTCGCCAAGATGAGGGGCGGCCAGAGCGCGTTCGCGCGCGTCGGCCGGCCGGCCATGGGCGGAAAGCTCGGAGCCTTCGAAGAAGCTTCCCGAGCGCGAATAGAGGCCGAAGAAATAGTTGCGGTTGATCCACTCGAAGTCGAAAAGCAGGGCGAGCGCCTCGCGCACGCGGATGTCGGCGAAGACCGCGCGCCTTGTGTTGAAGACGAGGAATTCGGACGGGCGCGGCATGCCCGACACGATCGTCTCCCTGACGACGCGGCCGTCCTTGGCGGCGGCGAAATCGTAGCCGGTTCGCCAGCGCAAGGGCTCGTGCTCGACGCGGAAATCATAGAGGCCGCGCTTGAACGCCTCGAAATGGCTGTTGGCCTCGCGGTAGAAATCGAGCCGCACCTCGTCGAAGTTCCACAGTCCGCGATTGACCGGGAGATCACGCCCCCAATAATTCGGGTCGCGCGCGAGCGTGACGCTCGCGCCCGGCTGGACCTGGCGGACGATGTAGGGACCGCTTCCGAGAGGGGGCGCGAGCGTCGTCTCCTCGAAACTCGCCTCGTCGATGGCGTGTCGCGGCAGGATCGGCATCAGCCCGAGAATGAGCGGCAGTTCGCGATCGCTCGCGTCGGTGAAGGTGAAGCGGACCGCGCCCGCGTCGAGGGCCTCGGCGCGCGCGACCTTCGCATAATAGAGCCGATGGTTGGGGCGGCCCTTCTCGCGCAGGAGCCGCCATGAAAACAGCACGTCCTCGGTCGTGACCGGTTTGCCGTCGGAAAATCGCGCGGCCGGATTGATGCGGAAGGTGACGTAAGTGCGCGCCTCGTCCGTTTCCACGGATTCGGCGAGCAGGGCGTAAAGCGTGAAGGGTTCGTCTTGGCCGCGCGCGAGCAGGCTCTCGATGACGTAGCCGCGCATCTGCTGAACGGCAATACCATTGACAATCAATGGGTTAAGGCTGTCGAACGTGCCGAGTAGGCCGAACACCAGGCGCCCGCCCTTGGGCGCGTCGGGATTGGCATATGGGAAATGGGTGAAGGTCGCGGGCAGAGCGGGGACGCCGTGCATCGCGATCGCATGGTCGTCCGCCCGCGTGCGTGACGCGGCGGACGAAACGCAGAGGGCAAGAGCGAAAGCAAGCGCGATCGGCCGCCGCATGATGCACTCCCGAAGGTCGCTGGAATTCCCTCGCGGTCTGAATTCCTTCCGGTCCCGTTCGCGATTTGCGCCAAGGTGGCGGAGAATCGCGCCCGCGACGGCCCTGAATCGCATTGGGCCCGCCTTGGATCGTCCGTCAACCATTGATCTTTTTCCCGGCTTTTGTATTGAAGGCGGGTCTTGCGCCGGGCTTCAACCCGCCCGGTCACGCTGCCGCCTTATTTGCCGCCGATTGAGCCACGCCATTGGCGAGGCAGTCCGCGATCCGGTAAGGGGCAGTGACAGCCAAGCTCTAGAACAAGGATTTCACGCGATGACTGATTGGATCTTGTCCGCGCCGTCCTTTTCGCGCGGACGGGCCCTCGCCGCGCTGATGTCGATGGCGCTCGCCGTCGGCCTCGCGCTTCCGGCCACCGCCCAGGCGCCGGCCCCCAAGGCCTCCACGAAGCAGAAGCAGCAGGCGCCGGCCCCGGCCGCGCCCGCCGAGGCCGCGCCGCCCGCGGCCGGCCAGGCGCCAGCCGACCAGCAGCAGGTTCAGCTCATCTATCAGCCCTGGACCAAGTTCTGCCTGAAGGGGCAGGAGGCGAACCAGAAGCAGGTCTGTTTCACGGGCAAGGACGGGCGCATCGAATCCGGCATGCCGGTGGTGGCCGCCGTCGTCATTGAGCCGGAAGGCGAGCCGAAGAAAATCCTGCGCGTCACGCTGCCGCTCGGCATGCTGCTCGCGCACGGCACGCGCGTCATCATCGACACCGGCACGCCGGCGCAGGCGCCTTATGTCGTCTGCTTCGCCAACGGCTGCATGGCGGACTACGACCTTACCGCCGACATGCTCGCCAACATGAAGAAGGGCCAGACCCTCCACGTGCAGGCGATCAATGCCAACAGCACCGCGTTGACCCTGCCGCTGCCGCTCTCCGATTTTGCGAAGGCCTATGACGGTCCGCCGACCGATCCGAAGGTCTTCGAGGAGCAGCAGAAGAAGCTGCAGGAAGAGCTGCAGAAGCGCGCCGCGGAAGCGCGCAAGAAGCTCGAAGCCCAGAGCGGCATGAGCGGGTCGAGCCCGGCTCCGGCTCCCGCGCCGGCTCCCGCGCCCGCGCCGGCTCCCGCTCCCGCGCCGGCTCCGGCGGATAAGAAATAGGTCCCGGCCGGCTACGGCTGGAACGATCGATCGGGCGCGCTCACGAGGCGCGCCCTTTTGATTCCGGTCCGTGCCGGCGGTGATCAACGCGCGGCGAGATCGATCGTCGCGGCGCGGGAGACGTCGTCCGCGTCCAACGCTTCGCGATTTCGTCGAGGAAGAGGGGAGATCGGTCGAGGGCTGATCAGTTGAGCATCGGATTGCGCGGGCGATAGCCGCCCTTATGCTCGACGAAAATCTCGGAAAGCTGCGAATGGCGCAGCGGTTCGCCGGTCTCGTCCGGGAGCAGGTTCTGCTCCGACACATAGGCGATATATTCGGTCTCGGCGTTTTCCGCGAGCAGATGGTAGAAGGGCTGGTCCTTGTGCGGACGCACCTCTTCCGGAATCGCAAGCCACCAATCCTCGGTGTTGTTGAAAACCGGATCGATGTCGAACACCACTCCCCGAAATGGGAACAGCCGATGGCGCACGACTTGCCCGATCTGGAATTTTGCCTCGCGCATCTTGGTCATGCCAAGTCGCATAAACCAGGATTGTGGCCGACGCTAGGGGAATTGGGCGGGGTCGCGGGCCGCGCGGCGGGCCATGCCGAAAAGGCATGCGCGACCGCTCATTCGCGCATGCGGGGGACGCGCGCGTGATGGGTGACGTCCTCAATCTGGCGCTGCCCTATTTCGGATTGATCCTGGTGGGTTTCGTCTGCGGCAAGCTGCGGCGGCTGCCGGAGGCGGGCCTGGCCTGGATGAACTTCTTCCTGCTCTACGTGTCGCTGCCGGCGCTCTTCTTCCGCACGATGGCGAAGACGCCATTCGAGGAGCTCAACAACATTCCTTTCGTGGTGGCGACCACGCTGGCGACGGCGACGACGTTCACGGTGACCGCCATCGCCAGCCGTTGGCTGAGCCGCGCCAATCTCGGCGAGGCGGCGATCGCCGGCATCGCCGGCGGTTACGGCAATATCGGCTATATGGGCCCGGGCCTCGCCTTCGCGACGATCGGGGCGAAGGCGGCCGCGCCGGTCGCGCTCATCTTCTGCTTCGACAACATCTTCCTGTTTTCGATCACGCCGCTGCTGATCACGATGGCGGACAGGCGTCATGGCGGCCTCGGCGGCGCGGCGTCGCTCGTCGTCAAGCAGATCGTGTTCCATCCGCTGATCGTGGCGTCGTTCACCGGCGCGCTGGCCGCGGCGGTGCACCTCGAATTGCCGACGGTCGCGGACAAGACGCTGCTCTACCTCGCCAACGCGGCCGCGCCCGTCGCCTTGTTCGTGCTCGGCGTGACGGTGGCGCTGCGCGAAGTCCGCCGCGTCACGCTCGGCGTTCCGTTCGCGGTGATGATGAAGCTGTTCATTCATCCGATGATCGTCTGGGGCGCGCTGTGGCTCGCCGGTCCCTTCGATCCCCTGTGGTCGGCGACCGCGCTGATGATGGCGGCGCTTCCGCCGGCGCTCAACGTCTTCATCATCGCGCGGCAATACGACAAATGGGTCGAGGAGGCCTCGACCGCGGTTCTGGCCGGCACGTTCGTGTCGGTCGTGTCGCTGACCGGCATGCTGTGGATGATCAAGACGGGTTACATCGTCCTGCCCTGACGGGGGCGGGGATCGCCTCACGCCGCGCCGGCGGCCGGCGGTCCGGCCTCGCGCGGCGGCGCGTCGCCGCGCATCAGTCGCGGCAGGCCGAAGATCGGCGAGACGCCCTCGCGCATGACGAGCCGGCGCAGCGGGCCGATGGCGCCGATGAGGGTCATGCCGAGCGCGCGGGCGGCGTTCACCGGCCAGAGCTCGCTGATCAGGCTCCGGTTGGCGATGTCGATCCCGAGCACGCGTTCGGCGATGTCGACGCGGCGCGCGGCGCGATAGCTCGCCAGCGCGGATTGCGCCCCCGGATCGGTCCCGCGCGCGCGGGCGTCCGCGACGATGTCGGCGAGCGCGGCCGCGTCGCGCAGGCCGAGATTGAGGCCCTGCGCGCCGACGGGCGGGGCGACATGGGCGGCCTCGCCGACGAGCGCGATGCGACGGTCGGCGATGCGGTCGGGTTCCTCGATCGCCAGGGGAAAGGCGAAGCGTCCGGGCTCGACCGTCAGCTTGCCGAGGACGGAATGCGATTGCCTTTCGATCTCGACGGACAATTCGGCATCGGTGAGCGCCATCAGCCGCTCGGCGTCGGCCGGCGCGACCACCCAGACGATGCTGGAGCGCGCCCCGATCAGCGGCACGAACACGCATTGGCCGTGGCGGGTGTGAAATTCCGTTGACTGGTCCATGTGCGGCCGGGTGTGCCGGACATTGAAGGTGAGGGCGGTCTGGTTGAGCGGGCGGCGCTTGACGGCGATGCCGGCGGCCTCACGGCAAGGCGAGCGCCGTCCATCGGCGCCGACGACAAGGGGCGCGGCGAGACGTTCGCCTGATTTCACCCGCACCGTCACCGCCTCGGCGCCCGGCGCGATCTCGGCCGCGTCGTCGTCGAAGCGCGAAAGCGTCGCGAGTTCGGCGGCGCGTTCCTCCATCGCCACCAGCAGCGCGCGGTTCTCGACGTTGTAGCCGAAGGTCTCAAGCCCGATCTCGGCGGCGTGGAAATCGACTTCCGGCGCGCGGATCAGCCGGCCGGTGTCGTCGACGAGCCGCATCACCCGCAGCGGAGCGGCCTCGCTTTCGCATCGGCGCCAGATGTCGAGCCGCCGCAGCATGTCGACCGATCCGCCCAAGAGCGCCGTGGTGCGGTTGTCGGAATAGGGCACGCGCCGGGCGACGAGCGCCGTGCGCGCGCCTTCGGCCGCGAGCGCGATGGCCGCGGCCAGTCCGGCCGGACCGCCTCCGACGACGATCACGTCGAACTGGACCGGCTCGGATCGCGGCGTCGTGCTCATATCGGGGCCCTCCCGTGGGGCGTATGGAGAGCGACCGCGCGGCGCCCGGCGAGGCCGGCGGCGAAGGTCGCCATTTGCCTCCCACTTGCGCCCGCCCGGGGATTTTTTCAAGCGCCTGCCGGCCGGTCGGCGGCGAGCCGACGATCGCCGGGCCCGAACCCGGCGCGCGGGCGGAAATTCGGCTTGGGGAACGTGGCTTGTTGACGCGGGCGGGGGCGTGGCGGTTGAGATAGGATGGGTTCGGGAGAGCGAATCTTGGACGATCGTGATTTACCTGCGCCGATGACCTTCGGATGGCGGCAACGTTCCGCCGCGTTTTCGGTCCACATTCTGACCGCGCTCGGGGCCGGCGTCGCGCTGGTCGCGGCGCTTGAAGCCGCGCGCGAGCGCTGGGCGGCCGCGTTCGCCTGGCTCGGCGTCGCGCTCCTCATCGACGGCATCGACGGCACGCTCGCGCGCCGGCTCAAGGTCGAGCGCGTGCTGCCGAACTGGTCCGGCGAGACGCTCGATCTCATCGTCGACTACATCACCTACGTCTTCATTCCCGCCTATATCGTCGTCGAGAGCCGGCTGCTGCCGCCGATCGCGGCCTCGGTCATGGGCGTCGCGATCGTGATTTCCGGCGCGCTCTATTTCGCCGACCGACGCATGAAGACGGAGGACCATCATTTTCGCGGCTTCCCGGCGCTGTGGAATCTCGCCGCCTTCTACCTTCTCCTGCTGCGGCCCTCGTCCCTGGTCGCAACGCTCCTCATCGCGGGGCTGGTGGTGTTGACGTTCACGCCGATCCGGGTCATGCACCCCCTGCGCGTGACGCGCCTTCGCCCGCTCAACATCGCGTTGACGGGCCTGTGGCTCGCGCTCGCGGCCTACGCGATCGCCGCAAGTCTTCTCGTTCCGACGTGGGTCGTGGCGGCGCTCTGCGCGATCGGCCTCTATTTTCTCTTGGTGGATGTGCTCTTTCGCCTGGTCGCGGGAATGCGGACATGATCGCGGACATAATGACGCTGCTGACAAGCCCGGAAGCATGGGCGGCGCTGGTCACTCTGACGGCGCTGGAGATCGTGCTCGGCATCGACAATATCATCTTCATCGCGGTGCTGGTGTCGGGCGTGCCGGAGCGGCAGGCCAAGCTGGCGCGCCAGATCGGCCTCGCGCTCGCGCTCGTCTTCCGCATCGTCCTGCTGGTGTTCCTGGTCTGGCTGATCGGGCTCACCAAGCCGGTGATCACCATCGCCTCGATGGGCTTTTCCTGGCGCGACATCATCCTGATCGGAGGCGGGCTGTTCCTCATCGCCAAGGCGACGAGCGAAATCCACGGCGAGGTCGAGGCGGCCGGCGAGGGCGAGCGCCACGCCCGCGCCAAGCGCGCGTTCACCTGGGTCATCGTCCAGATCACCATCGTCGACCTGATCTTCTCGCTCGACTCGATCATCACCGCGATCGGCATGGCGCAGGACATCGAGATCATGATCGCCGCGGTCGTGATCGCGGTGTTCATCATGTATTTCTCGTCGGGGCCGGTCTCGCGCTTCGTCTCCGAACATCCGACGACGAAGATGCTGGCGCTCGCCTTCCTGGTGCTGATCGGCGTGGCGCTGGTCGCCGACGGCATGAAGTTCCACATTCCGCGCGGCTACATCTATTTCGCGATCGCCTTCGCCGCGCTGGTCGAGAGCTTCAACATCGTGGCGGCCCGCAACCGCCGCCAGCGCGAGAACGGCGATCCGAAGTAGGCGCGGGCGGGCTTCGGCGGCGAGGGAAAATCCCGCGAAAGCGGGAACCAGCTTCGCGACGGGGATTTGCTCGGCGCGTTGAATCTGGAACATTTCATTTCGGCGAGACGATTCCGTCTCTTCGGCGAACGCTCTGGGCTTTGAGCGAAACACGAGGGAGTAAGTCGCATGGCGATGGCGGTGCGCGTGCATCAGACGGGCGGCCCGGAAGTCCTGACCTATGAAGCGGTCGATGTCGCCGCGCCCGGCAAGGGCGAGGTGCGCGTGCGCCATCACGCCATCGGCGTCAACTTCATCGACGTCTATTTCCGCACCGGGCTCTATCCCGCGCCCACCATGCCGTTCATCGCCGGCCACGAGGCCGCCGGCGAGATCGTCGATGTCGGGCCGGGCGTCACCGATTTTCATCGCGGCGACCGCGTCGCCTATTATCACGGCCCGGGCACCTATGTGACCGAGCGCGTCGTTCCGGCCTCGCTCGCCGTCAAGCTCCCCGACGCGCTGAGCTACGAGCAGGCCGCCGCGATCCTGCTCAAGGGCCTGACCGCCCATTACCTGCTGCACACGACCTTCAGGGTCGAACGCGGCCACCATGTGCTCATTCACGCCGCCGCCGGCGGCGTCGGCCTGCTCACCTGCCAATGGGCGAGCGCGCTCGGCGCGCATGTCATCGGCTGTGTCGGCACCAAGGAGAAGGCGGCGCTGGCGACCGCCAATGGCTGCCAGGACGTGATCATCTATGACGAGGAGGATTTTCCGGCCGCCGTCAAACGGATCACGCGCGGAGATCTGTGCGACGTCGTCTATGACGGCGTGGGCAAGGCGACGTTTCCCGGATCGCTCGACTGCATCAAGCCGCGCGGCATGTTCGTCAGCTTCGGCAACGCGTCCGGGCCGGTGCCGCCGTTCTCGATGCTGGAACTCAGCAAACGCGGCTCGTTGTTCGCGACGCGCCCGATCCTTTACGATTACATCGCCAAGCGGCCGGAACTGCTCGAACGCGCCGACACGCTGTTTTCCGCCGTGCTCAATGGGTCGCTCAAGATCTCGATCCAGCGCGCCTACGCGCTCAAGGACGCCGCGCGCGCCCACCGCGACCTCGAGAGCCGCGCCACCACCGGCTCCTCGATTCTCAAGCCTTGAGCGCGCGTCAGAACCCGACCGCGACGCCGCGCAGATCGTAGGCGTCGCAGGACTCGATCTTGACGGTCGCGAACTCGCCCACGCGCAGCGGCCGGCGGCTGTCGATGAACACCTTGCCGTCGATTTCCGGCGCGTCGGCCTTGGTGCGTCCGCGCGCCTGGCCGGGCCCGGCCTCGTCGACGATGACGACCTGGCGCGTGCCGACCTTCTTCTTCAGCCGGCGCAGCGAAATCGCCTGCTGGTGGCGCATGAAGCGATGCCAGCGGTCTTCCTTGATCTCTTCCGGCACCGCGCCGGGAAGATCGTTGGCCGCCGCGCCCGCGACCGGCTCGAACTTGAAGCAGCCGACGCGGTCGAGCTCGGCGGCGTCGAGCCAGTCGAGCAATTCGGAAAATTCCGCCTCGGTCTCGCCGGGGAATCCGACGATGAAGGTCGAGCGCAGCGTCAGCTCGGGGCAGGCCGCGCGCCAGCGCGCGATGCGATCGAGCGTCTTGTCTTGCGCGGCCGGGCGGCGCATGCGCGCGAGCACGGCGGGGCTGGCGTGCTGGAAGGGGATGTCGAGATAGGGCAGCACCACGCCGTCCGCCATCAGCGGAATGACATCGTCGACATGTGGGTAGGGGTAGACGTAATGGAGGCGCACCCACGCGCCGAATTCGCCGAGCGCGCGGGAAAGATCGACGAAGCGGGCGCTCACTTCGCCGCCGCGCCATAAGCTCGGCGCGTAACGCAAGTCAAGGCCATAGGCCGAGGTGTCCTGCGAGATGACCAGAAGCTCGCGCACGCCGGCCGCGACCAGCCGCTCGGCCTCGCGCAGCACGTCGGCGGCCGGACGCGAGACGAGATCGCCGCGCAGCTTCGGGATGATGCAGAAGCTGCAGCGGTTGTGGCAGCCCTCGGAAATCTTGAGATAGGCGTAGTGGCGCGGCGTGAGCTTGACGCCCTGCGGCGGCACCAGATCGAGGCGCGGATCGTGGCTCGGCGGAACGGCCTGGTGAACCGCCTCCATGACGCCTTCGAATTGCCGCGGGCCGGTGACGGCGAGCACGCCGGGATGAGTCGTTCGGATCTCGTCGGGCGTCGCGCCCATGCAGCCGGTGACGATCACCTTGCCGTTTTCGGCGAGCGCGGCGCCGATCGCGGCGAGCGATTCCCGCTTGGCGCTGTCGAGGAAGCCGCAGGTGTTTACGATCACGAGGTCGGCGCCATCATGACGCGGGGACAGCGCGTAGCCCTCCGCGCGCAGGCGCGTGATGATGCGCTCGGAATCGACCAGCGCCTTGGGGCAGCCGAGGGAGACGAAACTGATCTTCGGGGCTTGCGAGCCCATTGCCGCGACCTCATCCTCCGCGACGCGCGGAAAGCCGGGCGCGCGCGAGAAGGGGAGCGCTAGCGATGTTTTCGCGCCAATTCAAGGCGTTCGGGACGGCCGCGTGGGCGGCGTGGGCGCGCCCGCCTCGCGCTGGGCTTGACGGCGGGGAGCGCTGAAGCGAGTCTTTGCCTTTCGCAACGCCTGCCGGAGCGCGCGGAAAGCGATGCCATTTGCGAGGAAACCATGCCGTCCCGACAGAAGATCATCGACGCGCTGACCGCGCTGTCGACCGCCACCATCGCGACCGTGCTGCTCAAGAAGGGGCTGCGCAACATCTGGCTTCGCCATGCCCGCCCGCTTGGGGCGAACCCGGCAAGGATCGCCGGCCCCGCTTTCACCCTGCGCTTCGTGCCGGCACGCGAGGATCTCGCCACGCCCGAATCCTGGTCCGCGCCCGTTTCCACGCGCACGGCGATCGAGGCGATGCCGCAAGGCTGCGTCGCGGTCGTCGACGCGATGGGAACGACCAACGCGGGCATTTTCGGCGACATTCTTTGCGCGCGCATGCGGGCGAGGCAGGTGAGCGCGCTCGTCACCGACGGCGTCATGCGCGATGTCGAGGGCGTGCTCGGAACCGGCCTGCCGGTGTGGTGCCAGGGCGCGGCGGCCCCGCCCTCGGTCGCCGGTCTCACATTCGTCAATTGGGGCGAGCCGATCGGCTGCGGCGGAGTCGCGATCTATCCAAACGACATGATCGTCGCCGATCGCGACGGCGCGGTCGTCATCCCGCAGGCGATGGTCGACCATGTGCTCGCCACCGCGCCGAAGCAGGAGCGCATGGAGGCCTGGATCCTGGCGCGGGTGAACGACGGCGCGGCGCTGCCCGGCCTTTATCCGATGAACGCCGAAACCAAGGCGCGCTACGACGCCGAATTCGGCGAGGAATAGCGCTGGGCGGGGGGAGAAGTGACCGGCCATCGGCGCCTTGGTCCTCCTGTCCGCCGAGTCCTGGCCCGCTTGCCGCAATTTTCGACATCGCATATGATTGGCATTCTCGCGAACGACGAGGTGCCTGTGATGCCCTTCTATCACGACGGCAACCGTGACTTGCAGGATCATTTTGGTGCCCGGGCGCTAGCCGACCGTCTCGTCGAACGTCTCTGGCGAGACCGGCTCACTGAGGACGACAAGTCCTTCATCGAGGGCCAGAGTTTCTTTTTTCTCGCCACGGCCGATCACCAGGGACGGCCCGATTGCTCGTTCAAGGGCGGCCCTGTCGGCTTTGTCACGGTTGCGGCGCCGGACCTGTTGATCTTCCCTGACTACGACGGCAACGGCATGTTCAAGAGCCTAGGGAACATCAAGGCCAATCCCCAGGTCGGCCTGCTGTTCATCGCCCTCGGGGAAAAGCCGCGGCGCCTTCGCGTGAACGGGCGCGCCACGCTGCATCTGGATGATCCTGCGATCGGAGAAACGGCGGGAGCGCAGATGATTGTGAAGGTCGTGCCGGAGAACATCTTTCCGAATTGCCCGCGTTACATCCCCAATCTTCAGACCGGCGAAGCCTCTCCATACATCCCGCGCGAGGGAAGCGCGCCCGAGGAGCCGGCGTGGAAGACATTCGAGATTTTCAAGGATGTGGTTCCGCCGCGCCGCCGCTGACGTCGCGACCGCGCCGCGCACCTGAGAAATGGCTATTTGGTGGTGTGTATTTGAACAAGTCCGAACTGATTTTGCGCGCGATTGGCTTGGCGGGCGGAATTCCCCCGACCCCCTCCGCCTTGAAGCGGAAACGAAAGGGCCTATGACGGCCTGACCTCGCAAATTGTTGCTCGGACTAACTGGTTTACGTGCGCATTATCCGGAATCAAAACACCAACAAGGCCAATGAAACGGCCGCAAAGATCAACGTGGCGGGGTAGCGACGGGCAAACGAACTTCGGGCAGTCCTTCCGGCGTTTCAGGCTTAAGGTTCGAAACAGGCCAATCTGTTTTCGAATCGTAGGTCAAGCGCACGATAAAGGCGGTCATGTCCGACGATGCGATGCCGTTGTGGAGCGCGCCAATCGAATTCTCTTTGTAGTGTTGTGCGCCTTGCGAGACGTCGACCAGACTGCGGTCTGTGACGATGTTCCATATCGCACTACGGCGCGCATAAGCATTGCGCGCCTGAATTTTAAAGGATCCGTATAGAACGCTTGACCTGAGCCCCTTCTTTCATCCAGGTGAAGGTAGAGCCGGAACATCATTTGAGCCTTTATGGCTCGGTGGTGCAACGGGACGGGGCGCTGAGCCCCGGACGCTCAGCGCCCCGTCCCGTTGCATCGCGGGATCGCTGAGTTTGGCGTAGACCGTCGGCGGCATGTTGCCGACGGCGCTGTGCGGCCTGACGGTATTGTAGTCGGTCATCCACTCGGCCAGCGCCACGCGAGCGTCGGCGAGCGATGCAAAGAGTGTCTCGTTGAGCAGTTCATCGCGCAGGCGGCCATTGAAGCTCTCGATGAAGGCATTCTGTGTCGGCTTGCTTGGCGCGATATAGTGCCACTCGATCTGCGTCACCTGCGACCAGTTTAAGATCGCCATGCTGGTTAACTCGGTACCGTTGTCACTGACGATCGACAATGGCCTGCCACGCTGTTTGATGATCGCATCGAGCTCGCGGCTGACACGCATGTCGGACAACGAGGTGTCCGCCACCAGCGCCAGGCATTCCCGCGTGAAGTCGTCCACCACGGCGAGGATGCGGAACCGGCGGTTGTCGCTGAGCTGATCGCTCAGGAAGTCTAACGACCAGCGCTGGTTCGCTCCCTGCGGAATCGCGATCGGAGCCCTTGTTCCCAGCGCTCTTTTGCGCCCGCCGCGGCGGCGGACCTGGAGGCGTTCTTCGCGATAGAGGCGTCTAAACTTCTTGTGGTTCACGTGCGTCCCCTCGCGGCGGATCAGGATGAGAAGGCGGCGGTAGCCGAACCGGCGACGCTGGGCGGCAAGCTCGCGCAGCCGGGCGCGCAGAATCGCATCGTCGGGCCGCACGCTGCGATAGCGCATCGAGGTCCGATCTGCAGCGATCACCTGGCACGCCCGGCGCTGGCTCACCTCATAGGACTGGCAGAGATGAGCCACAGCTTGCCGCTTTGCGACGGGCGTCACCATTTTTTTGAATTGAGGTCCTTCAACATGGCCACGTCGAGCATCGTCTCGGCCAAGAGCTTCTTCAGCTTGCGGTTCTCGTCTTCGAGAGCCTTCAGCTTCCTGGCGTCCGACACGTCCATACCGCCGAACTTCGCCTTCCACTTGAAAAACGTCGCGCTGCTAATCCCGTGCTTGCGACACAGGTCGGCCGTCTTCAGCCCCGCCTCGTGCTCCCGCAGAATCCCAATGATCTGCTCTTCCGTGAACCTCGAACGCTTCATCGTCCGTACCCCTCTCAAGGTCTCGGACTCTATCCATTTTTGGAGGAGGATCAGGGGCTCAGGTCATCCCCTGTAAGTTCATGCAGCGCGTGTAGAAGATGTGTCCATAAGCTTGAACGAGATATCGTAATATCGCAGGTCAATCCCGCTAGTCATCTGTAGCGCGTACGTCAACCTTGGGTCTGGTTCGCGACAAACGACTAGCCCCTTCACGTTCTGGCCCACAGTGCACAGGTTCTCTTTTACCCAACCCATGTATCGTAAAATCTGACCAACGACTTGATCGGACGATCTGCCCTTCTTTAGCTCAATTACCACGAACGATTGTGACTTCGGCTCGAATGCCAAAATATCTATCTGGCCAATATCGGTGGCGTACTGCTGGCCATCGTTGCCTTCCGAGTCTCGGTACAACGTCAAAGTACCTTGAAAAATCGATTGAAAATTACTGACGATGAACTCCTCCAGATATTTCTCAAGAACAAACGTCAAGCTGGCACTGTCAACCAGTTCGACCGATTCCATTTGCCGCTCGGAATCTGCGTCAGCCGTTGCAAAGGAGTCTGATTCAAACAATTTCTGGAACTGTTCCTTCGAAATCTCTGCGACGGTCTGCATTGGAAAAGCGACGGTCGGAAACGCTCGATCTCGCGGCTGCAGTTGCCACTGGACACCTAAGAAATGCGGATGGTTGCAGAACGGATTCTTGCCGGGCGCATAGAAAGCCATTTTTGAAACTCGGCCTATTCCGGCGATAACTTTCCGTCCTCGACGAGCGACGACCATGTCATCAGGCTTGATCTGATTATAGAAGTTCCAGATCATGTTTGCGCAAAGGCCAACGGCCGTTGATGGCTTTTCGGGGTATGCAACTTTGACCGCTTCGGCCAACTCTTGCCGCTTCATTGCCGAGACGTCGCCTAATTTGGCCCACCCGATGGAAATCGCTTCATTGTCCAAATCGAATTGCCACACTCGATCAAACTGCGCGCGCGGCTCCGTTTCAATCGGAGCAATAATCCAATAACGAAGCATTGCTGCCCACCATCGCCACAGCAACCAACCATAAAGAATAGCATCTTTGATTACCGAATGGAACTTAATAGCGGTCGCCTTAAAGGCGGTGGGTGGCCCTAATCGGGCCAGTGAAGAGAACGCACAAGGGACCACTCCGGGATGTGCTGGCGAAGAATATGCGCCGGCTACGCGCTGCACGTGGCTTGAGCCAAGAGGCGCTTGCCTATGAATGTGAAATCAACCGTACTTGCCTCGGTGCCGTCGAGCGTTCGGAGCGCAATATTTCGATAGACAACATTGCGCGCATTGCGAACGGGCTACAGGATGAGGCTTGGACGCTGCTCAAGGATGACTGGTCGTGATGCGAAAGCAAACGGCAGCTGCTTTACAACCCGTCGCCTTTAAGTGTGAAAGGCGGCTACGCTCACCGCCATTTCGTAGTTTAATCCGGGTGTTTTCCTAAAAAAGATAAAAAACACGTTTATTATCAATATGATATGGCGGAAGGGGTGGGATTCGAACCCACGGTGCCCTTGCGGGCACGCCGGTTTTCAAGACCGGTGCCTTAAACCACTCGGCCACCCTTCCAGTCATCACGAGGGCCATACACACGCGACCGGCGATAACACGCCGCGGAGCGCGCTCATCCCCGCCTGCAGCAAGAATATCACTGACTTGCCCCTACAGCGGCAGATTCAACCGGTCTCGTCCCGCGAATGCCCGCTCCCGGGCCTCCCGTCGGCGTTTCCTCATTGCTGAAATGCGGGGGCGAATGCAAGCAGGGGGCCGGTGCGCAGGTATCCTCATGCCGATAGGCGGCGGTTGGCGTACTCTCCGCGAATGACCGCCCAGTGGCATCATCCTGCCAATCCACGATGCCAGCTATTCGCAGTCGCAACGGTCGATTCACCACATTTGGCGGAGCCCCATTTCCGCCGCCTTTGCGCTGCGATAAAGTTGCGCTTGCCTGCGGATGTGGGGCCGTGGGGAAGGGCGCGATCGCGCGCCATACGGAATGGGGTCATGGGGCAGGACCAACCGAGATCGATCGGGCGCGCCTTGCGCGGGGTGTTCCTTGCCGGGACGTGCCTGACGCTCGCCAATTGCGCGGGCGCCGACAAATTCGGCAGCCGCGTCGATCCCAAATACGGCGTTTCGGCGAGCCCGCGCGTGGTCGATTTCGGCGAGGCGGTGCCGCGCGGCGGCGGCGTCTACCGCGTCGGCAAACCCTATGTCGTCGCCGGCCGCACCTATGTTCCCGAGGAAAACCGCCACTACCGGGCCGAGGGTCTCGCCTCCTGGTACGGCACCGATTTCCATGGCCGACGCACCGCCAATGGCGAAGTCTTCGACATGACATCCATCTCGGCCGCGCATCCGACGATGCCGCTGCCGAGCTACGCGCGCGTCACCAATATGCGCAACGGCAAGTCCGTCGTCGTGCGCGTCAACGATCGCGGGCCCTATCACGGCAACCGCATCATCGACGTGTCGCATCGGGCCGCCAAGCTGCTCGAATTCCACGGCGACGGCGTGGCGCGGGTGAAGGTCGAATATGTCGGCCGCGCGCCGCTGGAAGGCTCCGACGATCGCCAGCTTGTCGCCACGTTGCGCACCGGCGATCCCGCGCCGGCGCCGTCGATGGTGCGGGTCGCCTCGGCGCGATCGTTCGTGCCCGATACGCCGCCCGCGCGTCACGCGATGCGCGGCGAGGTTCCGCTGCCCGAAGGGCGTCCCTATGCGCTCGGCGGCGAGGACGGCGACATGGCGTTGTCGAGCGTGCGCATGTCGCGCGCTTCTTCCGAATCATCGATCGAACGCGGCTACGTCGCGCGCGAGGATCGGGCCCCTGGTGCGGGCCTGATGTCCGGGCGCGGGCTTTACTGACAGGCTCCGTCCGCGACGAGTCGCGCCGTCCGCGCGCCGCTATCGTCCTTCCGCGCCCCCGAATTATCGGTTGAACAACTCCGCCCATTTCGCACGCGGCGCGTTGTGAGGCCATGGCCCATTTGCTAACTGTTGGCGTCGCGCGGGTGTGAGCGGGGGCGGGTCGCCATTTTTCCGGCGCGGGCGTGGCGCCATATCGATCCATCGACGCGCGACATGGTCGCGGATTGGCCCCTCGGGCCGAAACATTGGCCCCTCGGGCCCAGACAAACGTTCAAACGAGAGCCAGCACGTGGCAGGGCAGCCGGTCGGATCGACATCCATTCTCCGATGTGGCGGCGCGCGCGTTGCCCGGCTTGCCGCGCTCGCGCTCGTCCTGTGCGCGCTCGCGCCGGCCGCGCACGCGGCCAATACCAGCGTGCAGGGCGCCAAGAAGGAAGAGGGCTTCAAGGTCGACGCACCGCAGGCGATCCTCATCGACGCGGAAAGCGGATCGGTCCTGTTCGAAAAGGAGGCCGACCGGCAATCGGCTCCCTCGAGCATGATGAAGCTCATGACCGTCGAGGTCGTCTTCCGCGAAATCGCCGAAGGCCGCGCCAAGCTCGACGACGAGTTCCGCATCAGCGAGAACGCGTGGCGCCGCGGCGGAGCGCCGTCGGGTGGCTCGACGATGTTCGCCGCCATTCATAGCCGCGTGCGCGTGGAGGATCTGTTGCGTGGCGCGATCATCCACAGCGGCAACGACGCCTGCATCGCGCTCGCCGAAGGGCTCGCCGGCAATGAGCAGGCCTTCGCCGTGATGATGACCAAGCGCGCGCGCGAGATCGGTTTGCCTTCCGCGACGTTCGGCAATTCCAGCGGCTTGCCCGACCCGCGCAATCTGATGACCGTGCGCGAGCTTGCGGTTCTCGCCCGCCACATCATTCGAAGCTATCCGGAATTTTACAAAATCTTCGGCGAGCGCGAATTCACCTGGAACAAGATCCGCCAGACCAACCGCAATCCGCTGCTGACGATGATGCAGAACGCCGACGGCCTGAAGACGGGCTACACCAAGGACGGCGGCTACGGCATGGTCGGATCGGCCGAGCAAAACGGCATCAGGCTGATCGTCGTCGTCAACGGCCTCGAGGACGCCGACGACCGCGCCAACGACGCCAAGAAGCTGCTCGAATGGGGTTTCCGCAATTTCGAGGCGCGCAAGCTGTTCGACGCCAATCAGGTCATCGGCCAGGCGCGGGTATTTCGCGGCAAGGGCGGCTATGTGGGACTGGCGAGCAAGGTCCCGGTGCAGGTGATGAGCCAGAAGGGCGTCAACGAGAAGGTGCTTGCCCGCATCGTCTACCAGGGGCCGGTGGCCGCGCCCGTCAAGCAGGGGCAGGCGATCGGGGCGGTCAAGGTCTGGCGCGGCGATCATCTCGCGGTAGAAATGCCACTTTTCGCCGTCAATGATGTCGAGCAGGGGTCGCTGGCGCGCCGCGCCTATGACGGCGCGGGCGAACTGGTCGTCGGCCTCCTGCGCAAACTGGTCAAATAGGCGGTCCATTGGGCGAACAGGCGAACCGAGGACGTTTCATCACCTTCGAGGGCGGTGAGGGGTCCGGCAAGTCGACGCAGATCAAGCTTCTGGCCGACCGGCTGGAAGCCAACGGCATTCGCGCGATGACGACGCGCGAGCCCGGCGGTTCGCTCGGCGCCGAGATCATCCGCCACATGCTGCTCGCCGGCATGGGCAAGCTGCTCGGGCCGGACGCGGAGACGCTGCTGTTCGCGGCCGCGCGCGACGACCACGTCAGCCATGTGATCGAGCCGGCGCTGCGCGGCGGCATCTGGGTGCTCTGCGATCGCTTCGCCGATTCCACCCGCGTCTATCAGGGCAAGCTGGGCGCGGTCGATCCCGCCTTCATCGACGCGCTCGAACGCGTCACGATCGGCGGCCTCAAGCCGGACCTGACTTTCGTACTCGACCTGCCGGTTGAAACCGGCCTCCAGCGCGCGACCTTGCGGCGCGGCCTTGCCGCGCCCGACCGGTTTGAATCGGAGGGCCGCGAGTATCACGAGAAGCTGCGGCGGGCCTATCTCGACATCGCCCGCGAGAATCCGGCGCGCTGCGTCGTCATCGATGCCACGCCGCCGGTCGCGACCGTCGCCGCGCGCATCTGGGATAGCGCGCGCGGGCGGCTCGGCGTTGGCGCCGGCAAGGTTCTGGAGCGAGCGCCTTGAGCGGAAAGGGCGAGGGCGGCATCGAGACGCGCCATCCACGCGAGACGTTCCGCTTTTTTGGCCATCGCGAGGCCGAAGCCACGTTGATCGAAAGCTATCGCGGCGGCCGCATGCCGCATGCCTGGCTGATCGGCGGGCCGCCGGGCATCGGCAAGGCGACGCTCGCCTATCGCATGGCGCGCTTCGTGCTCGCCCATCCCGATCCGTCCGCCGATGTCGTGCGCGAGGCGGCGAGCCTCGACGTTTCGCCCGACCATCCGGCCGCGCGGGCGATCGCGATGGGAACACATGGCGGCCTGCTCGCGCTCGAACGCACGGCGGCGGAGAAGGGCGGGCTTCGCGCCAACATTCTCGTCGACCAGGTTCGCGAGACGGTGCCCTTTTTCGGCGCGACTGCGGCAGTCGCGGGCTGGCGCGTCTGCATCGTCGACGTCGTCGACGAACTGAAATGGCCAGAGGCGCCCAACGCGCTCCTGAAGATTCTGGAGGAGCCGCCGGCGCGCGCGCTGTTTCTCCTGGTCAGCCATACGCCGGCGCGGGTGCTCCCGACGATCCGCTCGCGCTGCCGCGCGCTGCTCATGCGCGAGCTTGCCCTCGACGACGTGATCGCGGCGGCCGCCGACGCGTGCGGGACATCGCCCGGCGATCCGGCGCTCCGGCATGCGGCTGAAGCCGCCGACGGCTCGGTCGCGCGCGCGCTGATGTTCCTGGGCGGGGGCGTCATCGAATTGCAGGAAAAGATCCGCGCCGCGCTCGACGCCTTGCCGACGCTCGACTGGAACCGGCTGCACGCGATCGGCGACGGGCTCGCGCCCGGCGATCGGGCGGGCCTTGCCGCCTTCACCGACCTCGTCAACCGCTGGCTCGGACGCGAGCTCGACGCGAGCCTCGGACGACCCGCGCGCGCGGCCGCGGTCGCGGAGGTCTGGGAACGCCTCAACCAGGGCGCCCGCGACACCGACGCGCTCAATCTGGACCGGAAGGCGTTGATTTTCGCGGTTTTCGCCGAATTGGCCGACCTCGCGCGACTACAGGGCGGGCGGGCCGGGGCGAACTGACGCTCCGTCGTGCCAAGCTACTGATTTCCTTGCATCGCAGCATAGGCTAGAACGTGCCAGCGCGGCCGAGGCGAATCCGAGCCCGGATCAGCCTAGCGCCGAAACGCATGCCGAATTCGCATCAACAGAGTTGTGTCCTTCCATGGCGTCGCCAGCAGAAAAATCCCGCCCGCGCTACTTCCTCTCGACCGCGATCTCGTATCCGAACGGCGCGCCGCATATCGGCCACGCCTACGAACTGATCGCCACCGACGCGATCGCGCGCTTCATGCGCCTGGACGGCTACGACGTCTTCTTCATGACGGGCACGGACGAGCACGGGCTGAAGATGGTGCAGACCGCCGGCCGGGAAGGGCTCACCCCGAGCGAGCTGGTCGCGCGCAACGTGCCGCGCTTCCAGGCGATGACCGAAAAGCTGAATTGCTCGAACGACATTTTCTTCCGCACCACGGAGGAGCGCCATTATCGTTCCTCGCAGGCGATCTGGTCGCGGATGAAGGCCAATGGCGACATCTATCTGTCGAAATACGCCGGCTGGTATTCGGTGCGCGACGAGGCGTTCTACGCCGAATCCGAGACCACGGTCGGCGAGGACAAGGTGCGGCGCGGGCCGACCGGCACGCCGGTGGAATGGATGGAGGAGGAGAGCTACTTCTTCCGCCTCTCCGCCTATCAGGACAAGCTGCTCGACCTCTACACCAAGGTGCCCGATTTCGTCCTTCCGCGCGAGCGCCTGAACGAGGTCGCGAGTTTCGTGCGCGGCGGCCTGCAGGATCTCTCGGTCTCCCGCACCACCTTCGACTGGGGCATCCGCGTGCCCGACGATCCGCGCCACATCATGTATGTGTGGGTCGACGCGCTGACGAACTACATCACCGGCGTCGGCTTTCCCGATGTCGACAGCGAGATGTTCCGCCGCTATTGGCCCGCCGACCTGCACGTCATCGGCAAGGATATCGTGCGTTTTCACGCGGTCTACTGGCCGGCCTTCCTGATGTCGGCGGGCGTGGAGCCGCCGCGCCGCGTTTTCAGCCACGGGTTTCTGTTCAACCGCGGCGAGAAGATGTCGAAATCGACCGGCAACGTCATCGATCCCTTCGCGCTGGCCGATCAATACGGCGTCGACCAGTTTCGCTATTTCTTCCTGCGCGAGGTGCCGTTCGGCCAGGACGGCAGCTACAGCCACGAGGCCATCGTCGCGCGCACCAACGCCGACCTCGCCAACGATCTCGGCAATCTGGCGCAGCGCTCGCTGTCGATGGTGGCCAAGCAATGCGGCGGCGTGATGCCGGAGCCGGGCGCGTTCAGCGACACCGACAAGGCGATCCTGGCGCAGGCCGACGCCTTGATCGTGTCCGCGCGCGAGGCGATGAAGACCCAGCAACTGCACCTGGTGCTCAATCAGGTGTGGTCGGTCGTCGCCGAGGCCAACCGCTATTTCGCCGGCGAGGCGCCGTGGGCGCTCGCCAAGACCGATCCGGCGCGGATGAAAACCGTGCTTTACGTGACCGGGGAGGTGATCCGCCAGATCGCGATCCTGGCGCAGCCTTTCGTGCCGCAAGCCGCGGGCAAGCTTCTCGATCTCCTCGGCGTCGCGGCCGACGCGCGCGACTTCACCCGCCTCGGCGCCTCGGCGCGGCTCGCGAGCGGGGCGCCGCTGCCGCCGCCGACGCCCGTGTTCCCGCGCTATATCGAGCCGGCGGCGTGAGGGCGAGATCCAACGAACGCGAGGCCGCACGGCATGCTCGTCGACAGCCATTGCCATCTCGACTTTCCCGATTTCGCCGAGGAACGTGACGCGGTCGTCGCGCGGGCGCGCGCGGCCGGCGTCACCCATATGCTGACGATCTCGACGCGGATCAGGCGCTTTCCCGAGATCCTCGCGATCGCGGAGCGCCACCACGAGGTGTTCTGCTCGGTCGGCACCCATCCGCACGAGGCCGACGCCGAGGCCGGCATCGGCGCGGATGAACTCATCGCGCTGACGCGCCATCCCAAGGTCGTGGCGATCGGCGAGGTCGGACTCGATTACTTCTACGAGCATGGCTCGCGCCCGGCGCAGAAGGCGGGGTTCGCCGCCCATATCGCGGCGGCGCGCGCGACCGGCCTGCCTCTGATCGTCCATACCCGCGACGCCGACGCCGACACCACGGAGATCCTGACGCGCGAGATGGCCGCCGGCGCGTTTTCCGGCGTGTTGCACTGCTTCACCGGCGGCCCCGAACTCGCGCGCGCGGCGGTCGCGCTCGGCTTCCACATCTCCTTCAGCGGCATCCTGACCTTCAAGAAGTCCGAGGCGCTGCGCGCGATCGCGGCCGAGTTGCCCGCCGACCGCGTTCTCGTCGAAACCGACGCGCCGTTTCTCGCGCCGGGCAAGCATCGCGGCAAGCGCAACGAGCCGGCTTTCGTCGTCGAGACGGCGCGGGTGCTGGCCGAGGCGCGCGGCGTTTCCGTCGAGGAGATCGCGCGCCAGACGACCGAGAATTTCTTCCGCCTGTTCAGGAAAGCCGCGCCTCTCGCGCGCGCCGATCAGGTCGCGGGATGAGTCTGACCTTCACCATCCTCGGCTGCGGTTCGTCGGCCGGCGTTCCGCGCCCCGCGCTCGGCTGGGGCGATTGCGATCCGGCCAATCCGAAAAACCGCCGCCGCCGCTGCTCGCTGCTCGCCGAGCGGCGCGGACCCCACGGCCTCACGCGCGTGTTGATCGACACCGCGCCGGACCTGCGCGAGCAATTGCTCGCCGCCGGCGTCGACGATCTCGACGCCGTGCTGTTCACCCACGAGCATGCCGACCAGACGCACGGGCTCGACGATCTGCGGCCGATCGTGTTGCACCGGCGCGCGCGCATTCCCGTCTATCTCACCGACGCGGCCGCGCGCGACATCCGCGTGCGCTTCGCCTACTGCTTCGAGACGCCGCCGGGCAGCCATTATCCGCCGATCCTGATCGACAACCGCTTCGAGGCCGGCCATTCGTTCGCGATCGAGGGGAAGGGGGGTGCGGTGCGCGTTCGCTCCTTCGCGGTGGCGCATGGGGAGATCGGCGCGACCGGATTTCGCATCGGCGACCTCGCCTACACGCCCGACATCAGCGACGTGCCGCAGGAAAGCCTCGCCGCGCTCGACAATCTCGATGTCTGGATCATCGATGGGCTGCGCTACGCGCCGCACCCGAGCCATTTCAACGTCGAGATCGCGCTCGACTGGGTGCGCCGGAAACGGCCGCGACGGGCGATCCTGACCAATCTGAGCGCGGACGTGGATTATGACGAGGTCCGCCGGCGGCTGCCGGACCATGTGGAGCCGGCCTTCGACGGGATGACCGTCACGCTCTCCGAAGCGGTTTAGGCCCGCATGGGGAGCGCGGCACGGCGTGGGGCCGGTGGCGGTCGGCCCATGGTCATCGCGACGTGGAGCTTCGTCGCCGCGAGGCGGAGCTTCCGCTGTGATGGCCGACGGTCGGGCTTTCGCACGAGGATATCGCTGTAGCCTTCTAATTCCGCATATGAATTTATCTCTTCATTCATGCAATGGTTAAATTCAGAGCGTCCGCATTTCGCATCATGATATTCGAAATCAGAGTCGAGCTACAAGCAACTACAAATACTATGATTTAAACGACGGTTGCCGCTCTCTGGCGGCGCGCATGGTCGGCCGTCGCCATGGCCAAACTGAAGCCTTCATGCGGCGCACGGGCCGTCGCCGCGGCGGTCTCATCAGTGGCCCATGACCGCCCAATCCAGGTTCCGGGTATCCACGAATATTCCATAATATGTCTTATGCGAATCAGGCTATGAGCCGTCCGGCGGGCCCAGCGATGCCCGGCCATGGCCTGAATCCGCCGAGGTCGCGATAGCGCGACCGCTCAGCGCGCGGTCAGGCCGAGGCGCTCGTCGCGCCGGCGCAGCCAGTCGATCGCCGGCAGGATCGCGACCACCATCCACACCTTTCCCGCGATCTGGCCCGCGAGAAATTCGAGGCTCCCGAACGCGAGCCACAGGAACAGGACCGAATCGACGACAAGCCCGACCAGGCTCGACAGCAGCACCGCCAGGAGCAACCGCCGCCTCTGCAGCGGCGTGTAGACCGCGAAATCGGCGAGCTCCGAATACAGGAACGCGACGGCCGACGCGGTGACCAGCGCCGGCGGCGCTAGCAGCGCTGAAATCGCGGTCCCCACCGCGATGGCCGCCAGGGTCGGCCAGACCCCCAGCCGGCGCTGCACCAGGTCGCGCAGCACAAGCGCGAGCCCGACCATCAGCACCCCGCTTGGCGCCTCCAGTCCGCCGGGCGCGACCGGCACAAGGCACGGCCCGTTGGCGACGCAGCGCGTGCCCACGTGCTGGATGAGCCAATTCGCCGCCGGAATGCAGGCGATATAGGCGGCGAGGAAGGCGATCCCTTCAACGCGGCGGCGGCGGTCCTCGCTGAATTCGCTACTCACGTGAGCCGTCCGGGTCCCCAGTCGCTATCTTGCGCGCGAATCTGCATAGCGGGCAAAGCCGGCCTCGCGCAAGCGGCAGGCGGGGCATTCGCCGCAGCCATGGCCCCAGACGTACGCCTTTCCCCGCGCGCCGAGATAGCAGGTGTGCGTCTCCTCCCGGATCAGGTCGACGAGCGGCGCGCCGCCAAGCTCATCGGCCAGCGCCCAGGTGTCGGCCTTGTCGCGCCACATCAGCGGCGTCTGGATCGTGAAGGCGCGGTCCATGCCGAGGCTGATCGCGGTGGCGGTCGCCTTGATGGTTTCGTCGCGGCAGTCGGGATAGCCCGAATAGTCGGCCTCGCACATGCCGGCGACGAGGTCCGTAATGCCGCGCCGGTAGGCCAGCGCGGCCGCGAGCGTGAGGAACACGAGATTGCGTCCGGGCACGAAAGTGTTCGGCAAACCGCCCTCGCCGATTTCGATCGCGATCTCGCGCGTCAGCGCCGTTTGCGAAACTTCGCCGAGCACGCCGACATCGAGCGTGTGGCTTTCGCCGAGCCGCTCGGCCCAGTCCGCGCGCATCGCCTTGAGCCCCGCGAGGACGGGCGCGCGACATTCGAGTTCGATCGCATGGCGCTGGCCATAGGCAAAGCCCACCGTCTCCACGCGCGCGTAACGCGTCAGCGCCCAGGCAAGGCAGGTCGCCGAATCCTGGCCGCCCGAAAAGAGCACCAGCGCCGCCGCGCCGATTTCATGGGAACTGTTCATGCCGGCCCTTATCATCGCGGGCGGCTCCTCGGCAAGTATCGGCCGGACTGCCCTAGCCTTCGCGCGGCGCGCCACGCGGCGAAAAACGGACACCCGAGAAGGCTTCGCCGCGAACAGCGCGGAAAGAGCCGACAAAGCAATTGTGATCCGGCGCGCGCTTCGTGTAATCATCGACGCCTTGACCCTCAACCGACCATCCCACGGCCCCGCGCGCGGCGCGCGCCGTTCAGGCAGGCGATGCCCATGAAGCTCTATCATTGCGTCAGCGCCCGCTCGTTCCGTCCGCTCTGGCTGTTGGAGGAATTGCGGCTCGACTACGACCTCGTCGTCCTGCCGTTTCCGCCGCGCGTGCATCGCAAGGACTATTTCGACGTCAATCCGCTGGGCACCGTGCCGGCGTTCCAGGATGGCGACACGTGGATGACGGAATCGGCGGCGATCTGCGAATACATCGCTGCCAAGCACGATCCGGGCGGCCTCGGCGTTCGTCCCGGCGATCCGGACCACGGCTGCTATCTCAACTGGCTCCACTTCGGCGAAGCCACGCTGACCTTCCCGCTCGCGCTGATCCTGCGCTATTCGCGCTTCGAGCCGCGCGAACGGCGCTCGCCGCAGGTGAGCGAGGACTATACGCGCTGGTTTCTGGCGCGCTTGAAAGGTGTCGGCGCGATCGTCGAGAAGCGGGACTATCTCTGCGCCGGACGCTTCACCGCCGCCGACATCAGCGTCGGCTATGCCGTGATGCTCGCCGAGGATCTCGGCCTGCGCGAGGGAATGAGCGAGGCGGTTCGGGCCTATCTCGATCGCCTGAAGGCGCGCGAGGGATACGCGCGGGCGCGCGCGGCGGAGAACCGCGCCGCCGAGGCAAGCGGCATCGCGGCGGTCTCGGTCGTCGCGCTCGCCCCACCCTGATCGCGCCCGTGGCGATCGTCATCCGCCCGCGCCGCCCCGCGCCGCGACATTTGCGGCTTGCTTCCGGAGACCCGCGTTGAAGCCCTCCCGCGACATTTCCCGTCTGATCGAGATCATGGCCGCGCTGCGCGCACCCGGCAGCGGCTGCCCATGGGATCTCGAACAGACCTTCGCCACCATCGCGCCCTACACGATCGAGGAGGCCCACGAGGTGGCCGAGGCGATCGCGCGCGGCGACCTCCGCGATCTCAAGGACGAACTCGGCGATCTCCTGCTGCAGGTCGCGTTTCACGCGCGCATGGCCGAGGAAGTCGGCGCGTTCACCTTCGGCGACGTCGTCGAGGCGATCACCGCCAAGCTGATCCGCCGCCACCCGCACGTCTTCGGCGAGAGAGCCGGCCGCATGACGCCCGACGAGGTGAGCGGGCTGTGGGCGCGTATCAAGGCGGAGGAAAAGGCCGAGCGCGCCGACGAACGCGCGCGAGACGGCGCGGCGCGCGAGGCGGCGCACGAGGGCGTGCTTTCCGTCGTCAAGGCCGGCATGCCGGCGCTCGCCCGCGCCTATGCCTTGCAGCAGGCCGCCTCCACCGTCGGCTTCGACTGGAACGATCCGCGCGCGGTGCTCGCGAAGTTGCGGGAGGAACTCGACGAGATCGAGCAGGCGCTCGATCGCGACGACATGGCCGAAGTCGCCGCCGAAATCGGCGACTTCATGTTCGCCATTGTCAATCTCGCCCGCCATATCGAGACCGATCCCGAGGCCGCGTTGCGATCGACGAACGCCAAATTCGAACGCCGCTTCGCCTTCATCGAACGCGCGCTGGCCGCGCGCGGCGCCTCGCCCGCCGAAGCCACGCTCGAGGAGATGGAAGCGCTGTGGAAGCGGGCGAAAACCGAGGCGCCGTGAACGATCGGCTGGGCTGCGGCGCGTCCTTCACGGGAAGCGCCCGAGCACCTCGTCGCGCCGCGCGGCGTCGACGCGCACCGTGATGTCCATGCGACCATCCTCGCGCGGCGTCTTGTCGAGCACCTCGCCATGGCGATGCAGCCAACTGATGCCGGCACCGTCGGAGGACTCGACCACGAGGCGCAGCACGACGCGCGCGGCCGCGAGCCGGTCCTCGATCGCCCGAAGCAATTCGTCGATCCCCTCGCCCGTGGTCGCCGATACGAGGATCGGGCGCGTCTCGGCCGGCTGCCGCGCGGCCAGATTGACGAGCCCCTCGCGCGCCTCTTCTCCCAGACGATCGATCTTGTTCCACACCTCGATCAGGCGGCGTCCACCCTCGACGTCGATTTCGAGTTGACGCAGCACCGTCTCGACGTCGCCGCGCTGGGCCTCGGCGTCCTCGTGCGACACGTCGCGCACATGGATGATGACATCGGCCTCGACCACCTCCTCCAGCGTCGCGCGGAACGCGGCCACCAGCATCGTCGGCAGGTCCGAGATGAATCCGACCGTGTCGGACAGCATGACGCGTCCGCCGTGGGGCAGAACGATCGCGCGCAGGGTCGGATCGAGCGTGGCGAACAGCATGTCGGCGGCCTGGACCTCGGCGCGCGTGAGCCGGTTGAACAGCGTCGACTTGCCGGCATTGGTGTAACCGACGAGCGCGGCCAGGCGGTAAGGCACGCGGGCGCGGCCGGCGCGATGAAGCCGGCGCGTCGCCCGCACCTTCTTCAGCTCGGCTTCCAGGCGCACGATGCGCTCGCCGATCTGGCGCCGGTCGGCCTCGATCTGCGTTTCGCCGGGGCCGCCGAGAAAGCCGAAGCCGCCGCGCTGGCGTTCGAGATGGGTCCAGGAGCGCACGAGTCGGCCGCGCTGGTAGGTCAGATGCGCGAGCTCGACCTGCAGCGCGCCCTCCTTCGTCTTGGCGCGGCGCCCGAAGATTTCGAGAATGAGCCCGGTGCGGTCGAGCACCTTGCAGGCCCAGGCCTTTTCCAGATTGCGTTGCTGGATCGGGCTCAGCGCGCAGTCCATGACGACGAGATCGGCCGCATGCGCGCGAACCTGTTCGGCGACTTCCTCGACCTTGCCCTTGCCGAGATAGGTCGCCGGCCGGACGGTCGCGATCGGCGCGATGGCCGAGGCGACGACGCTGAGATCGATCGCGCGCGCGAGCCCGATGGCTTCCTCAAGCCGCGCGGCGGGTTCGCGCGACGCGCCGGGCGCGAGCGGCGCGCCCGCCTGCTCGTGGCGCTCGCGCCGATACGGCCCGATGACGATGACGCGTCCGGTTCCGCCCTCTTCGGCCGGTACCGGCCGTTCGGTATCTTTCCTTGCGGAGCGCAGTTCCAACAGGAACGATCTCAGGCCGGTCCGTCGTCGCCGCTCTCGAAGAGCTGGATCGGCTGGCCGGGCATGATGGTCGAGATCGCGTGCTTGTAGACGAGCTGCGAGTGGCCGTCGCGCCTTAGCAACAGGCAGAAATTGTCAAACCAGGTCACGATGCCCTGCAGCTTGACGCCGTTGACGAGAAAGATCGTCAGCGGAACCTTGGCCTTGCGAACGTGATTGAGAAACGTGTCTTGGAGATTCTGAGCGCGGTCGGCCGCCATTTGTGTTGTTCCGTATTGTTGTTCGGTCTCGTTGGCTCGTTGATCGGTGAAGGTGACGTAGTGTCAACTGGTTGTCAGGTTCCCTCTTTGGTCGCGTCGCGCCAAAACTGATCCCCTATCCATATTCCCCCGACGCCGGTGCGGATTCAAAGGGAATTTCATCGAATGCGGGCAAGTCCGCGAAGGAAATGCGGAATTTGCTTAAGATCCGAGCGAATAGGGTGAATCATGTGCGCGCAAGACGCCGCCGTGCCCCCGGCCGGTACCCGCACACGGCGTAAACCGAAGTTCTTCTAATTTCTCTTGATAGTAGTTAGCAAGAAAACGCGGAAAATCGGTGAAACGCTTCGCGCAACCGCCGCGCGATCGGGCCCGGCTTGCCGTCGCCGATCGGCTTCGCGTCGATCGCGATCACGGGCATGACGATCTGGCTCGCGGCGGTCACGAAGGCCTCGCGCGCGGCCAGCGCTTCGGCGACCGTGAACGGCCGCTCCTCCAGCGCGAGTTGCAGAGAGGCGATGACCTCGATGAGCACCTGGCGCGTGATGCCGGTGAGAATCCCGTGACCCGTCGGATGCGTCACCACGCGTCCGTCGCCGGTGACGATCCACGCGTTGCTCGCCGCGCCCTCGGTGACGAAACCCTCGTCGTCGACGAACCACGCCTCATAGGCTCCCCGCTCCCGCGCGGTCTGGCGCGCGAGCACGTTCGGCAGCAGCGACACCGCCTTGATGTCGACGCGCGCCCAGCGGGTTTCGGGCACCGTGATGACCGCGATGCCGCGCGCGGCGGTGGCCTGGTTGCGCTCGAAATTGAGTTTGCGCGCCGAGACGACGAGGCTCTGGCGCACGCCCGGCGGCGGAAACGCGTGATCGCGCCGCGCCACGCCGCGCGTGATCTGTAGGTAGACGATGCCGTAATCGACATGGTTGCGGCGCCTGACCTCGCGCAGGATCACGCCGAGTGCCGCCTCGCTCATCGGCATGGCGATGCGCAGCTCCGAGAGCGATCGGCGCAGGCGGCCGAGATGTCGCGGCAGGTCGACGATGCAACCATCGCGCACCTCGCAGACTTCATAGACGCCGTCGGCGAACTGATAACCGCGGTCCTCGAAGCTGACCTTGGCCTCCTTCCACGGCAGATAGCGACCGTTGACGAACGCGACGCGCGACATGCCCTATCCGACTCCGAGCGCCTTGAGCTTGCGATGCAGCGCGGAACGTTCCATGCCGATGAATTCCGCCGTGCGCGAGATGTTGCCGCTGAAGCGGCTGATCTGCGCGATCAGATAGTCGCGCTCGAACACCTCGCGCGCCTCGCGCAGCGGCAGTCCCATGATCTGCTCGCCGCCATTGCCGCTCGGCATCGCCGGCACCATCGAGCCGACATCCGGCGGCAGCATGTTCGAGGTGATGACCGCCTCCGGATCGCCGCCGGCCAGAATCATCAGCCGCTCGACGTTGTTGCGGAGCTGGCGCACGTTGCCCGGCCAGACATGGGATTGCAGCACGGCCATCGCGTCCTCGCCGATGGTGCGCACGGACAGCCCGGTGGCCGTCGAAATCTGCTCCATGAAATAGGCGACGAGATCGGGGATGTCCTCGCGCCGTTCCGACAGCGGCGGCACGCGGATCGGCACGACCGAGAGGCGGTGGAACAGGTCCTCGCGGAAACGCCCGGCGGCGATCTCGGCTTCGAGATTGCGCGCGGTCGAGGACACGATCCGCACGTCGACCTTGACCTTGTTGACGCCGCCGACGCGCTGGAAGGTCTGCTCGATCAGCACGCGCAGCACCTTGCTCTGCGTCTCGCGCGGCATGTCGGCGATTTCGTCGATGAACAGCGTGCCGCCATGGGCCTCTTCCAGCGCGCCGACCTTGCGCGTCCGGTCGCCGGTCTCGTTCTCGACGCCGAACAGCTCGATCTCCATGCTGTCCGGCGTCATCGCCGCCGCGTTGATGACGACGAAGGGACCGTCGGCGCGGCTTGATTGCGCGTGCAGAGTTCGCGCGGCGAGTTCCTTGCCCGCGCCCGAGGGGCCGACGATGAGGATGCGGCTGTTGGTCTTGGCGGCGCGCTCGATGGTCTGACGCAACTGATTGATGCTGGCCGAGTGGCCGACCATCGCCGCCGATAGCGGCGCGATCTGCTTGAGCTCCCTCACCTCGCGGCGCAGGCGCGAGGTCTCCAGCGCGCGCGCGGCGACCAGCAGCAGGCGATCGGCCTTGAACGGTTTCTCGATGAAGTCGTAGGCGCCCTTCTTGATCGCGGCGACGGCGGTCTCGATGTTGCCGTGGCCGGAAATCATGACGACGGGCAGTTCCGGGTTTTCCGCCTTGATCAGCTCGAGAAGCTGCAGGCCGTCGAGCTTGCTTCCCTGCAGCCAGATGTCGAGAAACACGAGGCTGGGGCGGCGTCGCGCGATCTCGCCGAGCGCCAGATCGCTGTCGCGCGCGGTGCGGGTCTCGAAGCCCTCGTCCTCGAGAATTCCGGCGACCAGTTCGCGGATATCGGCTTCGTCGTCGACGATAAGAATGTCCTGCGCCATGGCTTAGCTTCCACTTGCGGTCGTTAATCGCGGCTCTTCGCGCGGCGCCGCGGCCTGGCCGATGGCCGCGAAGCGTAACCTCACCCACGCCCCGCGCGCGTCGGGGGCGTGGTCGCTGGCGTCGCGCAACTCGATGCGGCCGCCGTGTTCCTCGAGCACGCGCCCGACGATCGCCAGGCCGAGCCCGGTGCCCTTCTCGCGCGTGGTCACATAGGGTTCGAGCAGGCGCGAGCGGCTTTCGCGTGGCAGGCCGATGCCGTTGTCGACGACGTCGACGACGATGTCGTCGCCCTCCCGCGCGGCGGCGACGTCGATCCGGCCCCGGCCGAGTTCCTCCGGGGGGACCGCGGCGATCGCCTCGGTCGCGTTCTTGACGATGTTGGTGAGCGCCTGCGAGATCAGGCGGCGGTCGAACCGCGCGCGCAACGGCTCTTCCTTGATCTTCACCTCCATGTCGATGTCGGGATGGCCGACGCGCATCAGGAACACCACCTGCCGCACCGCGTCGGCGACATCCTCGTCCTCCATCACCGGCTTGGGCATGCGGGCGAAGCGCGAGAACTCGTCGACCATGCGGCGGATATCCTCGACCTGACGCACGATCGTGTCGGTGCATTGCTCGAACACGCCGCGATCGTCGTCGCCGATGATCTTGCCGTATTTGCGGCGGATGCGTTCGGCCGAGAGCTGGATCGGCGTCAGCGGGTTCTTGATCTCATGGGCGATGCGGCGCGCGACGTCGGCCCAGGCCGAGGAGCGCTGCGCCGTCACCAGTTCGGTGATGTCGTCGAGCGTGATGATGTGGTTTTCGTTGGCGTGGCCCGATTGCTCGCCGCTGATGCGCACCGAAAGATTGCGCTCGCGCCCGCCGCGACTGATGGTGACCTCGCCCTGCACCAGGCGCTGCGAGGTGTCGCGCGCCTTCGCCATCATCGCGTCGAGTTCGGGCACCACTTCCGACAGTGGATGGCCGAGCGCCTCCGACTCGGGATGGCCGATCAGCTTTTCCGCCGAGCGGTTGAGAATGCCGATGCGCCCGTCGCCGTCGACGCCGATGATGCCGGCGCTCGCCGCCGACAGCACCGCTTCGGTGAAGCGCCGGCGGCTGTCGATCTGTTCGCTCGCCTGGATCAGGCCGTCGCGCTGGGTGCGCAATTCCTGCGTCATCTTGTTGAAGGTCTCGCCGAGATGGGCGAGATCGCCCTCCGACTTGAGAACCGGCACCTGGATCTGAAGGTCGCCGGTGGAGACGAGATTGGTCGCGCCGATGAGACGGCGGATCGGCGCCACCAGCCGGTCGGCGAAATTCAGGCCCATCAGCACCGCCGACATCAGCACCGTCAGCGCGATCACCGTGAACATCAGCGCGAAGGCCACCTGGATGCCGAGGCGCCGCGCCTCGAGCTCGGCATATTCGGCCACGCTCGCCTGCGTCTCGCGAAGCTGGGCGACCACGCGCGGGTCCAGCAGGCGCGCGACGTAGAGGAAGGTTTCCTCGAAGGCGCGCAGCCGAACGACGGCGGCGACGTAATTGGCCTCGATGAACACGGCGATCTGCGGATCGGTCTCGTTGACCTTGCTGAGGAACTCCGGCGCCGGCGTCTGGAAGTTGTGCTGGATGCCGGTATCGGCCGTTTCGAGAACCGTGCTCCGGCTGTCCATCAGCAGCGCGCTCGGCAGGTTGCGGCTGGTGGTCCATTCGGTCAGGAAGCCGCGAAAGCTCGCGCGATCCTGGTCGAACAACGGCCGCGCGCGGGCGAGATCGGCGGCGACGCTGAGAATGTCGTTGCGGATGAGCTGGGCGTGTTCGTGCAGATAGGCGTTGGCGACGATCAGCGAGTTCTGGATGACGGCGCGCGTTCGGTTCGAGAACAGCCGGTCCAGGCCGCGATCGAGCGTGATGTTGGCGACAACGGCCACGAGCACCGCGGGCGCCACCGCGATCACCGAAAAGAGGCCGACGACCTGGCCGTGCAGCCGCGCGGCCGCCTGCCCCCGTCGCCGCGCGACGACGATCTGCCAGACCTCGCGCACGATGATGGCGACGAGTAGCAGGATGATCGCGGCGTCGATCATCAGGAAGGTGACGACCACGACATCGGTCGGGACGATCGGCGTCAGTCCCGTCAGGACGAGGAACGTCAGCAGCGCCGACAGCAGGGCGATCGAGATCGCGACCGGCGCGACGAAGCGCCTCGGACCGGCGCTTCGGTCGGCGAGGTCGGTCGGATTTTCCAATGGGACGACAGAAGAATCCGTGGTGGTCATCGGTCCCGGGTCGGCTTTCGAAAGCGGGATTGAGGCCATTGACGGCGCAAGGAGTCAGGCCAACTGATGCAATGATACAACATTGTTGCCGAACTGCGACATTTCCGGGGCGCTACCCCCAAGTTCGGAGGGTTGGGGATACCGCTTCAACTTTCGCGTGTGGGAAGGTTGCGCCAGAAGCGCGCCGCCCCTCCTTTCTGGTGGTCGCGCACTGGCATGGGTCGGTTCACGCCAAAGTGCGCCGGCTGTCAGCCAGGCCCCGCGTGCCCCCTTCTTCGGGGTTTGCCGCGCCCCTCAGGAGCCGCCGCGATAGACCTGGACGTCGAGGTCGCGGATCTTCTTGCGCAGCGTGTTGCGATTGAGCCCCAGTAGATCGGCGGCCCGGATCTGGTTGCCTCGGGTGGCCGCCAGCGCCGCGTTCAGGAGCGGTCCCTCCACCTCGCGCAGGATGCGGTGATAGAGGCCGGGCGGCGGCAGTCCGTTGGCGAAACCCGCGAAATAGCCGGCGAGATACTGCTCCACCGCGCCGCCGAGATTGTCGACCTGGGCGGGCCCGGCGCTTCCCGACATTCCCGCTGGCGTCGCCAGTTCGACCTCGATGACCGAGGCGGTGATGATCTCCTGCGGATAGAGCGCGGCGAGCCGCCGCGCCAGGTTCTCCAGTTCGCGCACGTTGCCCGGCCAGCGATGCTGACGCAGCCGTTCGAGCGCCTGCGTGTCGAGCTGCTTGGGCGGCAGACCGTCTTTCTCGGCGAGCGCGAAGAAGTGGCGGATGAGATCGGGCAAATCCTCGATGCGCTCGCGCAGCGGCGGCAATCGCAGCGGCACCACGTTGAGGCGGAAGAACAGATCCTCGCGGAACAGTCCCTGCTGGATGAGGATGCGCAGGTCCTTGTTGGTGGCCGCGATGATGCGCACGTCGGTCTTGATCGGAATGCGGCCGCCGACCGTGGTGTATTCGCCCTGCTGCAGCACGCGCAACAGCCGCGTCTGCGCGTCCATCGGCATGTCGCCGATCTCGTCGAGGAACAGCGTGCCGCCCTCGGCCTGCTCGAAGCGGCCGGGATTGCGGGTGTTGGCCCCGGTGAAGGCGCCGCGCTCGTGGCCGAACAGTTCGGACTCGATGAGATCGCGCGGAATCGCGGCCATGTTGATGGCGACGAACGGACCGGTGCGCCGCTTGCCGTAATCATGCAGCGCGCGCGCGACCAGTTCCTTGCCGGTGCCCGATTCCCCGGAAATCATCACCGTCAGATCGGTCTGCATCAAGCGGGCGAGCACCCGGTAGATTTCCTGCATCGCCGGCGAGCGGCCGACGAGCGGAATGGAATCGAGCTCGTTTTCGTTCTCGCTTTCCCGCGCCTTCTCCTTCGGCTCGGAAAGCGCGCGCCCGACGATGGCGATCAACTCCTTCAGGTCGAACGGCTTGGGCAGATAATCGTAGGCGCCGCGCTCGGAGGCGCGGATCGCCGTCATGAAGGTGTTCTGCGCGCTCATGACGATGACCGGCAGATGCGGGCGCATCTTCTTGATGCGCGGCAGAAGATCGAAGGCGTTCTCGTCGGGCATCACGACGTCGGTGATGACGAGGTCGCCCTCGCCCTGCTGCACCCATCGCCACAGCGTCGAGGCGTTTCCGGTCAGCCGCACCTCGTAGCCGGCGCGCGAGAGGGCCTGATTGAGAACGGTGCGGATCGCCGCGTCGTCGTCGGCGATCAAGATGCTAGCTGCGGGCATCGGCTTTCCTCATCATCCATCCATCGAGGTTGGCGACGACGTTCCCGGGGCGTCTTCGCGCGTAGCGGGCTCGCCAGTCCTGCGATTGGCGAGAGAAGGAGCATCCGTCTTGTACATCGGCATCAGCACGCGGAAAGTCGTGCGCCTGGGCTGCGACTCGCATTCGACGACGCCGCCGTGATCGCCGACGATCTTGGCGACCAGCGCCAGGCCCAGCCCGCTGCCCGACGACTTGGTCGTCACGAACGGCTCGAACAGATGCGGCAGCAGATCCTCGGGCACGCCCGGCCCGTTGTCCTTGACGCAGAATTCCAGCGGCAGCGACACGCGCGTCTTGGCGCCGGGCAAGGTCAGGCGCACGCCGGGCTTGAACGCGGTGGTGAGCTGAATCTCGCCGTCGCTCCCCAGGTCCGCGACCGCCTCGGCCGCGTTCTTGACGAGGTTGAGGAAGACCTGGACGAGTTGGTCCTGATTGGCGAACACCGGCGGCAGCGAGGGATCGTAGTCCTCGACGAAACGGACGTTGCGCGCGAAACCCGACTGCGCCAGCCGCTTGACGTGATCGAGCACGGTATGGATGTTGACCGGCTCGCGCGACACCGGCCGCTCGTCGCCGAACACCTCCATCCGGTCGACCAGCTTGACGATGCGGTCGGCCTCGTCGCAGATCAGCCGCGTCAGCGTGCGATCCTCCGGCGCGGCGGATTGCTCGATCAGTTGCGCCGCGCCGCGGATGCCCGACAGCGGGTTCTTGATCTCGTGGGCGAGCATTGCCGCGAGCGCGGTGACGGAACGCGCGGCGCTGCGATGGGTGAGCTGACGGTCCATCTTGTCGGCGATGGTGCGCTCCTGCAGCATGACGACGACATGGCCCGGCAGTTCCGGCACCGGCGCGACATGCAGGTCGACCAGATGCTCGACGCCGGTCCTGGGCGTGCCGAGATCGACCTTGTATTCGTTGACCGGCACGCCGATGGCGCGCACCTGCGCGATCAGCGCGATCAGCGGGCTGCCGAACGGCACCAGCTCGGGCAGCGATTGCCGGCGCAGCACCGGCGTCGACATTTCGAAGAAGGATTCGGCGGCGATATTGGCGTCGACGATGCGGTTGTCGCGCTCGACGACGAGAACGGGATGCGGCAGCGCGTTGAGCGCGGCGTCGCTGAGATTGCCGGCGGAAGGCGATTTCATCGATGCGATCGGGCTCATGCCGCGGCCTTTCCGGAAAGATCGTCGAACGCGGCGTCGAGCAGGCGGCGCACGTCGCCGGCCTCGCGCGCCGTCAGGATGCGATGGCGCCACGCCTTCTCGCTCGCCTCGCTCGCGCCGAGCGCGCGCGCGATGGCGGCGAGCGTCCAGCCGAGATGCTTGCGCGCGTGACGCGACCCGACGGCATCGCCGTAATGAAGCAATATCGCCTCGTGGAGCGCGTGCAGATCGGCGAGCTGCGTCGCGGCCGAGGGTTCGGGACCGGCTCGGCCCGCGGCCAGATCACGCGCGATCGCGCCGGGCAGCCAGGGCTTGCCGCGCGCGCCGCGTCCGATCATCACGGCGTCGGCGCCGGATTGGGCGAGCGCCTCGCGCGCGGTCGCGAACGAGACGATGTCGCCATTGACGACGACGGGGATCGTCACCGCGTCCTTGACCGCGCGGACGGCGCGCCAATCGGCCGCGCCCTTATAGAACTGGTGGCGCGTGCGCGCGTGCACGGTGACCATGCGGACGCCGGCCCGCTCGGCGCCGCGCGCGATTTCCGGCGCGTTGATCGATCGCTCGTCCCAGCCGAGCCGCATCTTGACGGTCACGGGAACGGCGACTGCGCGCGCCGTCGCCTCGATCAGGCGTAGCGCGTGATCGGGATCGCGCATCAGCGCCGATCCCGCGTCGCCGCCGGTGACGTGGCGCGAGGGGCAGCCGAGATTGATGTCGATGACGGCGGCGCCGTCGGCCTCGGCGATGCGCGCGCCCTCCTCCATCCAGCGCGTCTCGCATCCGACAAGCTGAACGACATGCGCGCCGATCCCGGTCGCCTCGCCGCGTCGGCGGGACATGCGCCGGCCATGGGCGAGGTCGGCGCTGGCGATCATTTCGGAGACGACGAGACCCGCGCCCAGGCGCGCGGCCTGATGGCGAAACGGCGCGTCCGTCACGCCGGACATCGGCGCGAGAAACACAGGATTGGCGGGCCGTACCGGGCCGATGGTGAGTTGACCTGTCATCGTCGCCTTCGCGGGGCTAGTCCCCACCCGACGCCGCCGGAGGGCTGAAGCATTGGGAGCGCGCAACCCGACCGGAGAACGCCTGCATTCGAAATAGGCATCGCAATTTACGTGCCTAGAGTTTAACCAAATCTCTCTCCACAACGCAAGTGCTGCAATGCACAATTTTCCACAATAGCTTAATTCTGGCGGTTGGAGCGCCGACGCAATAATTGTGGCCGTTCGGCCCCTGACCCCTTGTCGGTGCTTGGCTTCGCTGGGCATTGTCCTGCCCGGCGGCCTCAACCGAGGCGACGCCGCCGCAGATCATACGCGAAAGCCATCCGGTTCATGCTCCGCGCAACCCATGCCTGAACGCCCTCATGCCTGAACGCCCTCATGTCTGAACGCGCCGCGGCCGTCATCGTCGCCGCCGGACGGGGACTTCGCGCCGGCGTCGGCGGACCCAAGCAATTCCGCGACCTCGGCGGCCGCAGCGTGCTTGCGCGCGCGCTCGAACCATTTTGCGCCCATGGCGACATCGCCGAGGTGCAGCCAGTCTGCAATCCGCAAGATCGCGCCGCGTTCGACGCGGCGACCTCGGGCTTATCCATGCGCGCTCCGGTCGCGGGCGGCGCGACGCGGCAGGCTTCGGTGCGCGCCGGGCTCGAAGCCCTCGCCGCGGATCCTCCCGAGATCGTGCTCGTCCACGACGCCGCGCGCCCCTTCGTGTCGCCGGACCTGATTGCGCGCGCGGTGGCGGCTGCCCGCGCCCATGGCGCGGCCATTCCCGTCATTCCGGTCGCCGACACGATCAAGGTCGTCGACGGGCACGGACGCGTCACGGCCACGCCCGAACGCGCCGGGCTGCGCGTCGCGCAGACGCCGCAGGCCTTCCGCTACGACGCGCTCCTTTCCGCCCACCGCCGCGCGGCCCAGGACGGACGCGACGATTTCACCGACGACGCCGCGCTCGCGGAATGGGCGGGATTGACTGTCGCGACGTTCGAGGGCGATGCTCGCAACATGAAGCTGACCACGGCCGAGGATTTTCTTCGCGAGGAATCGCGCATCGCCGCGACCCAAGGCGACATCCGCGCCGGCCAGGGTTTCGACACGCACGCCTTCGGCCCGGGCGATCACGTCATGATCTGCGGCGTGCGCCTTGCGCATGATCGCGGACTGGTCGGCCATTCCGACGCCGATGTCGGCCTGCACGCGGTGGTCGACGCCCTGCTCGGCGCGCTCGCCGAGGGCGACATCGGCGCGCATTTCCCGCCGAGCGATCCGCGCTGGAAAGGCGCCTCGTCGGACCTGTTCCTGAAATACGCGGCCGAACGCGTCGCCGCGCGCGGCGGGGCGATCGCCCATCTCGACGTGACGATCGTGTGCGAGGCCCCGCGCGTCGGGCCGCATCGCGAGGCCATGCGCGCGCGCATCGCCGCGATCGCCGGCATCGCCGTCTCCCGCGTGGCGGTGAAGGCGACGACGACGGAACACCTGGGCTTCACCGGACGCGGCGAAGGCATCGCCGCGCTCGCGAGCGCGACCATACGCCTGCCCTGGGCGAACCCGGAGAGCGGCGCATGACGGGCGAACCCGGCGCGATGCTCCATGCGCTCGCGCGTTCGCTGATCGATCTTTGCCGCATGCGCAAGCTGATGCTGGCGACCGCCGAATCCTGCACCGGCGGCCTCGTCGCCGCGGCGCTGACGGAGGTGCCCGGCTCATCCGACGTGTTCGATCGCGGCTTCGTCGTCTATTCGAACGAGGCCAAGCGCGTCATGCTCGCGGTCAAGGCCGAGACGCTGTCGGCGTTCGGGGCGGTGAGCCGCGAGGTCGCGCTCGCCATGGCCGTCGGCGCGCTGGAAAAGGCGAAGGTCGATCTTGCCGTCGCGCTGACCGGAATCGCCGGACCCGGCGGAGCGACGCCCGGCAAGCCGGTCGGGCTGGTGCATGTCGCGGCGGCGGCGCGCGACGGCCGCATCGTCCACCGCGAATTGCGGCTGGGCGCGGTCGGACGATCGACCGTGCGCCGGCGCGCGGTCGTCGAAGCGCTGAAGATGCTTTGCGAACTGGCCCGCGGCCCGCGCCCGCCCAAGCCGCTCAGGAAGAAGGCGCCGGCCGTCGGTAGAGTTCGTCCGCGCGCTTCTCAAACGCCGCGGCGAAGCGCTGGAAAGCGGCGTCAAACATCGCGCCCATGAGCGCGGAAAGCACCCGGCTCTTGAATTCGTAGCCGATGAAGAAGCCGACGTCGCAGGCCTCCTCCCCCCTCGGCGCGAAGGTCCAGCGGTTTTCCAGATGGCTGAACGGACCTTCGAGATATTCGACCAGGATGCGCAGATTGCCGGGATCGATGGTGACGCGGCTGGTGAAGGTCTCGCGGATCAGCTTGTAGGCGACCGTCATGTCGGCGATCACCACCTCGGTGCCGTCGGGCTTCGGCGTGCGGCTGCGGATCTTCAGCGCCTGGCACAGAGGCACGAATTGCGGATATTTCTCCGCGTCGGCGACGAGATCGAACATCTTCTTCGCCGAATGGCGGACGAGGCGCTTGTTGGAAAATTGCGGCATCAGCGCGCGCGCCCGCGAAACGGAGACGGGCCGGCCGTCACGCCCGCGCGTCCTTCAGGCTCTCGCGCGCCGCCCGCAGCCTGGCGAAAGCCTCGCCGGCGTGATGCGAGGAGCGCGTCAGCGGCGTCGACGCGACCATCAGGAAGCCCTTCGAGTAGGCGACCTGCTCGTAGCTCGCGAACTCCTCCGGCGTGACGAAGCGCATCACCGCGTGGTGCTTGCGCGTCGGCTGGAGATATTGCCCGATGGTGATGAAGTCGACCTCGGCCGAGCGCAAATCGTCCATCACCTGCAGCACTTCGTTGCGCTCCTCGCCGAGACCCACCATGATCCCGGATTTGGTGAAAAGCGTCGGGTCGAGCTCCTTGATCCGCTGCAGCAGGCGCACCGAGTGGAAGTAGCGCGCGCCGGGGCGCACGCCGAGATAGCGCGAGGGAACGGTTTCGAGATTGTGGTTGAAGACGTCCGGGCGCGAGGCCACCACCGTCTCCAGCGCGCCGTCCTTGCGCAGGAAATCCGGCGTCAGGATCTCAATCGTGGTCGACGGGCATGCCGCGCGGATCGCGCGCACGGTCGCCGCGATATGGGCCGCCCCGCCGTCGTCGAGATCGTCGCGATCGACGGAGGTGACGACGACATGGGTCAGGCCGAGCTTGCGCGTGGCCTCGGCGACGTGGTCGGGCTCGCCCGGGTCGAGCGGCGCGGGCTTGCCGGTCCGCACGTTGCAGAAGGCGCAGGCCCGCGTGCAGGTGTCGCCCATGATCATGAAGGTGGCGTGCTTCTTGTCCCAGCACTCGCCGATGTTGGGGCAGCCCGCCTCCTCGCAGACCGTGACGAGACCGTTTTCGCGCACGATGGCGTTGGTGTCGGCATAGCCGCGCGTGACCGGCGCGCGCACGCGAATCCAGGGCGGCTTGCGCGGCGACTCGGCGTCGGGCCGATTGGCCTTCTCTGGATGGCGCGGGCGCCTCGGCGGATCGGCTGTGGTGTCGATGACAACGGCCATGCGGATTCCGTTGGTTGGGGTGTTCCGTGGGTCGGCGAATTGGCGCGGAAGCTGGCGGCCCGCCGCGCCGCAATGCTATAGCACGGCGGTGTCGCGCATCGCCACTTCCGAACGATCATCGCGGCGACCGGCGGTTGTCCCCGACCCCACCGGGCGCGCGCGTGGTCGCGTGTCCGGGCGCGCCCTCGACCGCGCGTTCTTTGCCCGCGACGTGAACGAGGTCGCGCCGGAGCTGATCGGAGCAAGCCTGTTCGTCAAGGGCGTCGGCGGAATCATCGTCGAGGTCGAGGCCTATCACCATGCCGACCCGGCCGCGCATTCCTATCGCGGGCGCACCGAACGCAACGCCGTGATGTTCGGTCCGCCGGGGCATGTGTATGTCTACCGGTCCTACGGCATGCACTGGTGCATGAATCTCGTCTGCGAGGCGGAAGGATCGGCCAGCGCCGTTCTCATCCGCGCGATCGAGCCGACCGAAGGCCTCGCGCTGATGCGCGGGCGGCGCGGCATGAAAGATCCGCGCCTTTTGTGCGCCGGGCCCGGCAGGCTCTGCGAGGCGCTGGCCGTCACGATCAAACACAACGGCCTTCCGATCGACGTCGCGCCGTTCGAATTGCGCGCCCCTGTTTCGCCCGCGCCGATCGTCACCGGCCCGCGCATCGGCATCACCAAGGCCGCGGACCTGCCGTGGCGTTACGGACTGAAAGGCTCGCGCTTCGTGAGCAAGCCTTTCACCCCGCCGACCTGATGCGCGCCAGCGCCTCGGCGAATTTCGCCCGCCGCGCCATCGCCTCCTCGCGCTTCTCGCGCTCGCCCTCGATGATTTCCTCCGGCGCCTTGCGCACGAATTCCGCGTTGCCGAGCTTGCCGTCGACGCGCTTGATGTCGGCGTCGACCTTGGCGATCTCCTTTTCCAGCCGCGCGCGCTCCTTTATCGGGTCGAAAGAAACAGGCAATGATATTGTGAGAAGTCCTTCTCTAACCGGTGTCCTGATCTTGAATCCACTTGTCTGCACCCGCGCTGTCGACTCATCAATATTAGTAGCCAAATGTCCGACGTTTCCCTTTCCAGACACACCTTGAATCGCTACGCCAGTCGCCGGAACAAACTGTCCGACTTCTGTGCTTGTTGACACCCCTTCAAACAAGACCGAAGTGTTTGCGAGCCGTGAGATGCTGTCGACATTGCTTGTTAAGACAGCCGTATTTGCGGTATTGAATTGGGTAATTGTTACAGTGAGTTGTTCTTTCGGGGAAACCTGCAAATCCGTTCGAAGCACACGAACACTGCTTATTGCCTCAACTACGATTCCCATGTCCGGTTCATCCGGTGCAATCGCGCTTTCTAGTGCCGTCCATTCTGGCCATGCCGCCATCGAAAGCAGGTTCGGTCGCGCCGGCCCGCCTTCGGCCGTCACGCTCCACAATTCCTCGGTGATGAACGGCATGAAGGGATGCAGGAGCTTCAGGATTTCGTCGCGCACCCAGGCGACCATGGCGCGCGTTTCGTTCTTGGCCGCGCCGTCGGGGCCGGTCAGCACGGGCTTCGCCAGTTCGAGATACCAGTCGCAATAGACGTTCCACACGAAACGATAGATCGCGCCGGCGGCGTCGTTGAAGCGGAACGCGAGCAGGGAATCGGTCACTTCCCGTGACGCGCGCGCGCATTCATGCGCTATCCATTTGTTCAGCGTCGTCGTCGCCTTGGCCGGATCGAAGCCCGCGACAGTCGTGCAGCCGTTCATTTCCGCGAAGCGGCAGGCGTTCCACAGCTTGGTCGCGAAATTGCGGTAACCCTCGACGCGCTGCGTCGACAGCTTGATGTCGCGGCCCTGCGCCGCCATCGCCGCAAGCGTGAAGCGCAGCGCGTCGGCGCCGTATTTGTCGATCAGGTCGAGCGGGTCGATGACGTTGCCCTTCGACTTCGACATCTTGGCGCCCTTCTCGTCGCGGACGAGCGCGTGGATGTAGATCGTCGCGAACGGCGGCTCCTTCATGAAATGAAGGCCCATCATCATCATGCGCGCGACCCAGAAGAAGATGATGTCGAAGCCGGTCACCAGCACGTTGGTGGGATAATAGCGCCTGAGCTCGGGCGTCGCGTCGGGCCAGCCGAGCGTGGAGAACGGCCACAGCGCGGAGGAGAACCAGGTGTCGAGCACGTCCTCGTCGCGTTCGAGATATTCGGTGAGGAACTTGCCGAGGCGCTCGGGATCGGCGGCGATGTCGTGGCCTTGCTGAACCGTCAGCTCGCCCGTCTCGGTGTACCAGGCGAGCGCCTCGGCGGCGGCCTCGTCCTCGCTTTCGGCGACGAACACCTTGCCGTCCGGGCCATACCATGCCGGAATTTGGTGCCCCCACCACAATTGCCGCGAGATGCACCAGGGCTGGATGTTGTCCATCCAGTCGTAATAGGTCTTCTCCCAATTCTTCGGCACGAACACGGTGCGGCCGTCCTCGACCGCGGCGATCGCTTCCACGGCCAGCGACTTGGCGTCGACATACCATTGATCGGTCAGGAACGGCTCGATCACCACGCCCGAACGGTCGCCATGCGGCACCATATGAACGTTGGGCTCGATCTTGTCGACGAGGCCGAGCGCCTCCATGCGCGCGACGATGGCCTTGCGCGCGGCGAAGCGTTCAGTCCCGTGCAACGCCAGCGTTTCGTCGAGCGCGGCCGACGGCGGCAGATGCGCGAGGAAGTCCTCGTTGCCGACAAGCGCCATCCGGCCCTCGACGTCGAGCACGTTGATCATCGCCAGATCGTGGCGCTTGCCGACCTCGAAATCGTTGAAGTCGTGCGCGGGCGTGATCTTCACCGCGCCGGTGCCCTTCTCGGGATCGGAATATTCGTCGGCGACGATAGGAATGCGGCGCCCGACCAGCGGCAGGATCACGTTCCGGCCGACGAGATCGGCGTAACGCGCGTCGTCCGGATGCACGGCGACGGCGGTGTCGCCGAGCATGGTCTCCGGACGGGTCGTCGCGACGGTGATGAAGGTCCCCTCCTCGCCCTCGACCGGATATTTGAAATACCAGAGGTGGCCCTTGACCTCGACCTGCTGGACTTCGAGATCGGAGATCGCGGTGAGCAGCTTGGGGTCCCAATTGACCAGCCGCTTGTCGCGATAGATCAGATGGTTCCGGTGGAGCTCGACGAAGACCTTGCGCACCGCGCGCGACAGCCCCTCGTCCATGGTGAAGCGCTCGCGCGACCAGTCGCAGGACGCCCCGAGCCGCTTTAGCTGATTGATGATGGTGCCGCCGGATTCGGCCTTCCACGCCCACACGCGTTCGAGGAATTTCTCGCGGCCCATGTCGCGCCGGCCCGGCTCCTGGCGCTCCATCAATTGCCGCTCGACGACCATTTGCGTGGCGATGCCGGCGTGATCGGTTCCCGGCTGCCAGAGCACGTCCTTGCCGCGCATGCGCTCGAAGCGGCACAGCACGTCCTGCAACGTATTGTTGAGCGCGTGGCCCATATGCAGGGAGCCGGTGACGTTCGGCGGCGGGATGACGATGGTGAAGGTCTCCGCGTCGCGCGTCGCCGGGCGGCCGCAGCGAAACGCGCCCGCCTCTTCCCACGACTTGTAGATTCGGTCCTCGATGGCGGAGGGCTGGTAGTTCTTCTCGATCATGAAAGGCGGTCCACTGACGCAAATCCGGTCCCGGCACCCCCGGGCGAAACCGTCGGGGTTCCTCGCGCGTCGGGCGCGCCGGGAGGAAGCTAGAAAGCCCCTGGCGGCCCCCAAGTCAACATGACTGCCGGATGACCGGCAAAGCGCGGGCGGCGGGCGAGCGAAGGGCTGGAAATTCGGATTGGGCGCCTCGGTGGAGGCGGCGGAAACGGACCGGTGGGCGAAGCACGGCTTGATCGGACGCGCCGGATGGCGTCCGGCATTCGGCCGAAATCGCTGCCGCCCGGTTCAGCGCCCGCGGGCGACGCGCTCGATCTCGGCGCGCACGATGCGCTCGACGAGACCCGGGAGGTTGTCGTCAAGCCAGTTCTTGAGCATCGGCCGAAGCATCTCGCGCACGAGGTCTTCCAGCGTGCGGGCGTTCTGGCTGAGCACCGTGTGGGCGAGCGAATTGAAGGCCGAATCGACCGCCGCGATCGTCGTCTGCGACAATAGCGGCCGCGGATCGATCGGTGCCTGCATGTAGTTCGGCTCGGGATCGAATTGGGGACTTGCCGAAGGCTGAGGCGCCGCCTTGGGGAGCGCGGGTTCGGGATGCTCCTCGCGCGCGACGGCTTCCTCGAATTCGAGATCGTCGGTGGGCTCGACCCGCGTGAATTCGTCCGGCTCCTCGTCCGCCGCCATATCCTCGGTCAGATCGAAAATCTCGTCGTCGGCCGGGGCGCTCGGCGGCGCGGGCGGACGCACCTCGCTTTTCGTGGTCTTGGCGTCGAGCCCGGCAAGCAGCGCGTCGATATCGTCCTGAGCGTTGGCGGGCGCCGGCGGGGGCGCAGCTTTCGCGGGAGCTGGAGCCGGCCGCGCGGCCTGGGGGCTCGGCGGCGGCGCGGGCTTCGGGGCCGCCTTCGGCGGTTCGGCCTTGGGTGGCTCAATCTTGGGCGGCTCGACCTTTGGCTGGGCGGCCTTGGGCGGGGCGGCCTTCTCCGTGGCGGATTGCTTGCCGTCGTCATCGGCGATGATGCGCCTGATCGAGGCGAGGATCTCCTCCATGGAAGGCTCTTGCGCCTTCGCGGCCTGCGTCATGACTCACTCCAGATCGCCGTTGTCCTCGCCCAAGCTTCGGGCCGTTCGTCGCGGCCCGCGACGCGCATCAGCGGCATCTCAACCGCGCCGCGCAGTCGCGTCGCCTCTCCGCATCGCTTCACCACACCGCATCGCGTCACCACACCGCGTCGCGTCACCACACCGCGTCGCGTCACCACACCGCGTCGATACGATGCCGCAAACGCGTCACCTCAACGTGCCGGCGACGCGTGATGCGCGAGCGCCACGCGCGAATCACGGGCGCACAATCGGGAAAAGTATGTCATGGGGCGAATCGATTGCAAGCAAACGGCCGCTCCCGCGCGCCGCCGCGTGCCGGTTGTTAACCGCCGACGTTATCGGAAAGGCTCACTTGCCATCCGGCGTGCGCAGACCGAACCACTTGTCGCGCACCTGATGATAGTGAACCGAGGGATCGTACACTTCGGTCGGGAGGTTGAGCTGCTTCGGCGACAGACGGCCGACGGCCGACAACAGCCCGTAAGAGGCGACCACGCGATCGTGCTGCGCCGTCACCAGCGCGACGCGCGCGTTGACGAGCGCCTGCTGCGCGTTGAGCACGTCGAGCGTCGTGCGCTGGCCGACGCGGGCTTCCTCGCGCACACCGTTGAGCGCCGTCTCCGACGCGGTCACCTGCGCCTGCGCCGATTCGATCTGCGCCTTGGCGGCGAGCAACTGTCCCCAGATCTGGACGACCGTCGCGCGCGTCTGGTCCCTCACCTGTTCGAGGTTGAGGCGCTGCTGGGTGAGCGATTCCTTGGATTGGCGGATCAGCGCGTATTCGCCCCCGCCCTGGAAGATCGGCACGGTCATCTGCGCGCCGACGGAGGCGGCGAACGAACTTGGAACCGACAGGCTGGAGTCCCAGGCCTGCTGTACGGACGCCTGCAGCGCCACGGTCGGGAACAGCGCGCCCTCGTTGATCTTGACCTGAAGGAAGCTCACGTCGATGCCGTACATCGCGGCTGTGACGTTCGGATTTTCCATCAAGGCGAGTTCGATGGCGCCGGCCATCGTCCGCGGCGACAGCCGGTCGACCGGCGCCGCCGCGCTCGGGCGGCCGGGATCGACGCCGATGATGCGGCGAAAGTTCGCGCGCGTGGCATTCAGCGTCGATTCGGCGGCGAGAAGCTGGGTGCGCCCGGCGGCGAGCTGGGCCTCGGATTGGGCGACGTCGGTGCGCGTCACCTCGCCGACATTGAAGCGGTCGCGCGTCTGGCGCAGCGTTTCCTGGAGCACGCGCGTGTTGCTGCGCTGAACGTCGACGATCGCCGCGTCGCGCAGATAATCCATGTAGACCGTGGCGGCGGCGAGCAGCACGGTCTGTTCGAGCACGCGCAGACCCTCGCGCGCCGCCGAGACCTGGCTTTCGGCCGCGCGAACGCGGTTCGCCGTCTGCATGCCGTTGGCGATGACCTGCGTCGCGGTACCGCCGATGGCGCGCGGCGTATGCAATCCTTCCATCGTCGAGGAACCCAACGCCGACGTGGTCGTCATCTTCGAGTATTGCTCGGAGACGCTCGCCGTCACGTTGATGCGCGGACGATAGCCGGAAAGCGCCTGCGGCACGCCTTCATCGGTCATGCGGACGGAGGCGCGCTGCGCGTTGAGCTGCGGATTGTTCTGATAGGCTTGCGCCAGCGCGCGGTCCATTGTCTGGGCCAAAGCCGGCGTCGCCAGCACGGGCGTCAGGATGAGCCCGGCCAGCGTGGCGATCCGTCTCATAGCGCCCGAACGGTACATCGCACGTCACTCCAATCGAATCGGGCGCCCGGCATGGCCCATCGCGCGAACCGCTGGCTCCTTAGCGATGCCACCCCAGCGATGCCACCCCAGCGATGACACCCCAGCGATGACACCCCAGCGATGACACCCCAGCGATGACACCCCAGCGATGACACCCCAAGACGTCACCAAACGATGGCACCACGCGACGGCATCACGCGATCGCACCAAGCCCTTGGCGGACCGCCGGAAACAGTCCACGCTTGTCTCTCGGCGCACAACATAGGCGCAGCCGCGCGGGGTTGAAACCCTCCCTCGCGGATTTCCAAGCAAAGCCGGCCGGGTGGGTCCTGTTGGCCACACCTTGGCGCGAAATCGCGCCGGCGGCCCCAGGACCCGGGCTTAGAATGCGAATTCGGAGCGTTTTCCGAGGCCGGGCAGCAGGTCCGCGCCGCAACTGAACAGCCGCCGGAATCCCGTCTCGCCGCCAACCTTGGTCCAGATCCGCGCTTCCCGCATACCGTCCGCGGAGAACACCGCGACCATCCGGCCGCCCTCCTTGATCTGACCGAGCAGCGCCGGAGGAACCACTTCCATCGCGCCGTTGACCAGGATGACGTCGTAGGGGCCATTGGCTGGATCGCCCGCCTCGATCGGCCCGACCTTGACCGGCAGGCGCGGAAGGCCCGCCCGCGCGAAATTTTCCGCCGAGGCCGTCGCCAGCGCCTCGTCGCATTCGACGCCGAAGACCTGCCCGGCCAGTCCAGCCGCGAGCGCCGCCAGATATCCGCTGGACGATCCCACCACCAGCACCCGGTCGGTCGGCGTGATGGCGGCGGCCTGCGTGAGCTTGGCGGCCACCATCGGCTTGAGCAACCTGCGCGCCCACCCGCCAAGGGCCGGCGGATCGAGATCGAGATAGGCCTCCGCCTGGGCGTCGGGCGCGACGAAATACTCGCGCGGCGTCTCCAGCATGACCCCGATGACGCGCGCGTCGGTCACGTCGTTGACGCGCACCTGGCCATCGACCATCCGCCGCCGGGCGGATACAGCATCAGTCATGGAACCCTCGCCATTTCAATTTCACTTCTCAATCGCACGTCTCAATCGCACGTCTCAATCGCACGTCTCTATCGTGCGTCGAAATCCGTCGTCCTTTTTCGACGTTCCGGGATTGCCGGCCGGGAATTGATCGCCAGTCCAAAATGCTACGCCAACCCGGCCAACCGCTTGTCGCGCCTGAACGCGCCCCTGCCAACGAATCCGAATAGATGATGGCTTCGAAAAATCCATAACGCTATTCAAGATCGTATTGTGGCATCCTTGCTCCAGTCATTCAAAAAACGCAACCGCCCGGCGATTACTCCACTCAAAAAGCTGAACGCCGGCGATCATTCATGCCACCCATGAAGGGATGGAATGGCTACCTTGGCTTTGGTCAAGGCGCGCGCGGCCTTCGGCGGCGGTCGACGCGGAGCTCCAGGGACGGCGCAATCCGTGGCGGTCCCCGGCGCGCGCCAGTTGCCGTGGCCGGTCGGCTCCTGTATATGCCCATCACGCGGCCGCGTTCCCGTCCGCGCCGGACGGCCACGTGGCGGAGTGGTTACGCAGCGGTCTGCAAAACCGTTTACACCAGTTCAATTCTGGTCGTGGCCTCCAAACTCCCTACCGTCCCGCACCTTCCCATCGCGCGAACGATCGGCCACATCCTCGGCCGCGCCAAAAATTCCCGGGCGCGCGACGCCGCCGGCGGCGTTGTCGGGCCGACTTGACTTGCCCAACCTGAAAAGGGCCATCTGGCTGGCACGCGCGCGCCCGCTGGAAGGCTCGCCGCGGCGGCTGGTGGGTCCCACGCGCGGGAGATGCCGATGCGCTTGAGAGAATTCTTCTATCTCATTGGCCTGAAACCATCGGCGCGCATCTATGGACACGCCATCCAGATCATCGACCTGCCGAAGGATGGACGCGTCGAATTCGCACGCTGGCGCAACCCGCGAATGCCCGAACTCGTGGTGCGGCAAAGCGAACTGGATGAACTGCGCTCGTTCATCGCCGAAGGTGATGTCGCCGTCGATGTCGGGGCGCAGACCGGCGACAGCACGCTACCGATCGCGCTGGCCTGCGGCGCGACCGGCCTGGTGCTGGCGTTCGAGCCGAACCCCCTGACCTTCGCGATCCTGGCCGCCAACGCCAACCTCAATCCGGGACGCGTCAACATCTGGCCCGTTCCCTATGCCGCGACGCCGGAAGACGGTCCGCTGACCTTTGAATACGGGAACCCCGCTTACGACAATGGCGGCGATCACGCCGGCATGTCGCGCTGGCGCCACGGCAGCGCCTTCGCGCTCGCGGTGGAAGGCCGACGCATCGAGCCGATCATTCGCGCGCGTTTGGGTGGGCGCGTGGCACGTCTGCGCTACCTCAAGACCGACGTCGAGGGCCATGATTTCAAGGTGCTGCGGTCGATCGAGGCGCTGATCGACGAGGTACGGCCCTACATCAAATCGGAGATGAACAAATACACGACGCCCGAGGAACGCCTCGCCATGCACCATTTCCTGACGGGCAAGGGCTACCGCATCCATCGGGTCACCGAGGAGACGCTGTTCGGGCCCGCGTTGCGCGAAACCGACCTCCCGGGGCTGAAGTCGTACGACCTCTTCGCCGTGCCGCCGACCGGCTGAAGGCGGGGAATTCGATCTTCCCAACGCGGGGCGGCTTTGTTATACGCGGGGCTTCTTCGCCGCATTGATGCGCCGTTCCCCGGTAGCTCAGTGGTAGAGCAACCGGCTGTTAACCGGTTGGTCGCTGGTTCGAATCCGGCCCGGGGAGCCACTCCTTTCGCTGCGCCATGAGGTCCGTGCTGCCCTCGCGCCGCCGCCTCAGCTTGTCGATCATCAGGTAGATCACGGGCGTGGTGTACAGCGTCAGCATTTGGGACACGATCAGCCCACCGATGATGGTGATGCCGAGCGGCCGGCGCAGCTCCGATCCGGGTCCGGTCGCGGCGACCAGCGGGATCGCGGCGAACAGCGCGGCCATGGTCGTCATCAGGATCGGCCGGAAGCGCGTCAGGCAGGCCTCATACACGGCCCGCGCCGGCGGGAGGCCCCTCTCCCGCTCTCCTTCGAGCGCGAAGTCGACGATCATGATGCCGTTCTTCTTCACGATGCCGATCAGCAGAATGATGCCGACGAAGGCGATCAGCGTCAGCGCGCTGCCCGTGACCTGCAGCGCCAGCAGCGCGCCGAGCCCGGCCGGCGGCAGCGTCGAGATGATCGTCAGCGGATGGACGAGGCTCTCGTAGAGCACGCCGAGCACGATATAGACCGCGATCAGAGCGCCGAGAATGAGCAGGGGTTGCGCCGTCGAGCTCGCGCCGAAATCGCGCGCGTTGCCCTCGAAGCCGCCGCGAATGCCGGCCGGCATGTAGAGTTCGGCGACCGCCGCCTCGACGTCGCGCAGCGCCGCCTGCAATTGCACGTTCGGCTTGAGCGCGAAGGAAAAGGTCACCGACGGAAACTGGTTCTGGTGGTAGATCGACAATGGTGATAGCCGCCGCTCGTAGCGCGCCACCGTCGCCAGCGGCACCTGCGCGCCGTTCGCGGCCGGAACGAAGACGCGGTCGAGGTCGGTCGGGTCGCGCTGGAAGGCGGGATCGACTTCGAGCACGACGCGGTACTGGTTGCGCTGCGTGTAGATGGTCGAGATCTGACGCTCGGCGAAGGCGTTCTGCAACGCGTTGTCGATGTCCTGCACCCGCACACCGAGCCGCGCGGCGGAGGCGCGGTCGATGGTGATGGAGGCCTGCAATCCGCCCGGGTCGCGATCGGCCGAAACATCGGTGATGGTGGAAACCGATTCCAGCCGCTTCTGCACCAAGGGCGCCCATTTCTGCAACAGGTCCAGGTCGGTGCTGACGATCGTGTAGTCGTAATCGGATTCGCTCGCGCGCGCGCCGGCGCGCACGTCCTGCGCCGCGAACATGAACAGGCGAATGCCGGGAATGACGAAGAGCTTGCGGCGCAAGCGGTCGATCACCTGCTGCGTCGTCATGCCGCCGCGCTCGGCCACCGGCTTCAGGCTGATGAACATCTGCCCGCGATTGACCGTCGCGCTGAAGGCCGAACGGCCCATCGACGAGCCGATGGCGTGGACCGCCGGATCCTCGAGCACGACGCGGGCGACCTGCTCCTGCAGCTCGCGCATCGCGATGAAGGAAATGTCGGCCGAGGCTCGCGTGCCGCCGATGATCAGTCCGGAATCGTCCTGCGGAAAATAGCCCTTTGGCGTCTGGATGAACAACGCGACCGTCAGCCCGACGGTCGCCAGAAACGCCGCGAGCGTAAGCCACGGCGCGGCGAGCGCGAAGCGGAGACTGCGGGCGTAGATCGCCACCAGCCACGCCAGCGCCCCCTCGGCGATGCGGTCGAACCGGCTCCGCTCCGCCAAGGATTCCGCCTTGATGAAATGGGCGCACACCATCGGCGTCACCGTCAGCGACACGACCGTCGACACCGCGATGGCGAAGATCAGCGTCAGCGAGAATTCGCGCAACAGGCGGCCGATGATGCCGCCCATGAACACCAGCGGCGCGAAGGCGGCCACCAGCGACAGGCTGATCGACAACACGGTAAAGCCGATCTGGCGCGCTCCGGCGATGGCGGCGGCGAGCGGCGCCATGCCGCGTTCGAGATTGCGGTGCATGTTCTCGATCATCACAATCGCGTCGTCCACGACGAAGCCGACGGAGATGACGAGCGCCATCAGCGACAGATTGTCGATGGAAAAGCCCGCCGCCCACATGCCGGCGAAGGTGCCCATCAGCGCCAGCGGCACCGAGACGCCGGCCGCGACCGTCGGCGTCATCCGCCGCAGGAACAAGAAGACGACGACCATGACGAGCAGCGCCGCCAAGGCGAGCGTCACCTGCATGTCGAACACGCTCGCCCGGATCGTGCCGGTGCGGTCGGCGAGAATGGAAATCTCGATGCCGGCCGGAATCCATTTCTTGATCTCCGGCAGCAGCGCCTTGACGCGGTCGACCGTGGCGATGACGTTGGCGTCGTTGTTCTTTGTGATGATCAGGAGCACGGCGGGCTGGCTGTTGAACCAGGCGAAGGCGCGGCTGCTCAGCGTCGCGTTGTCCACGCGCGCGACATCGGAAAGGCGCACGACATCGCCGTTCGACGCCTTGAGCACCAGCGTGCGAAAAGCGGCGGCGTCGCGCATCTGCCGGTTGGTCGCGATCGTCTCGCCGATCGCGGTGCCCTCGAACGCACCGACGGGCGACAGCGGATTTGCGTTGGCGATCGCCGCGCGCACGTCCTCCATCGACATGCCGGTGCCGGCGAGCGCGACGGGATCGACACGGACGCGCACGGCCGGCTGGTCGGCGCCGCCGACATTGACGTCGCCGACGCCCTCGACCTGGGAGATGCGCTGAGCCAGCACGGAATCGGCCGCGTCGTAGACGGCGCTGGGCGGGATCGTCTTGGAGGTCAGCGCGACGATGAGGATCGGGGTCGCCGCCGGATTGGCCTTGCGGAAGGTCGGCGCCGTCGGCAGGTCGCTCGGCAGGTCGGTCGAGGCGGCGTTGATCGCGGCCTGCACGTCGCGCGCGGCGCGGTCGATGTCGCGCCCGAGCGAGAACTCGACGGTGACGCTGGTGGTGCCGAGCGAACTCGTCGAGGTGAGCTGCGTCACGCCGGCGATCTCGCCGAGCCGGCGTTCGAGCGGCGCGGCCACCGTCGCCGCCATCACCGTGGGGTCGGCGCCGGGGCGCGAGGCCGACACGCGGATCACCGGGAAATCGACGCTCGGCACGTTCGCCACCGGCAGAAATTGATACGCGACGAGCCCCACCAGAAATATGCCGATCGCGAGCAGGGTGGTGCCGACCGGACGGCGGATGAAGGTCTCGGAAAACGACATCAGTCCGCGCCTCCGCCCATTTCGGGCGCGGCCGGGGACGTTCGCGCGACCGCCTTGCCAAGACGCCGGTTGAACCGGTCGAGCGCCAGATAGATCACCGGCGTCGTGTACAGCGTCAGCAATTGGCTCAGCAGCAGCCCGCCGATGATCGAGACGCCGAGCGGAAAGCGCAATTCGGACCCCGCCCCCGTGCTCAGCGCCAGCGGCAGCGCGCCGAACAGCGCGGCGAGCGTCGTCATCATGATCGGACGGAAGCGCATCAGCGAGGCCTGCACGATCGCCTCGCGCGGCGCCATGCCGCGCTGGCGTTCGGCGGCGAGCGCGAAATCGATCATCATGATCGCGTTCTTCTTGACGATGCCCATCAGAAGAATGATGCCGATCAGCCCGATCACCGAGAGGTCGAGCCGGAACAGGATCAGCGCCAGGATCGCCCCCACCCCCGCCGACGGCAGCGTCGACAGGATCGTGATCGGATGGATGTAGCTCTCATAGAGCACGCCGAGCACGATGTAGATCGCCACGATCGCGGCGAGGATGAGCCAGGGCTGGCCCGCCAGCGCCCGCGAGAATTCGGCCGCGTCGCCGGCATGGATGCCGACGATCGAGCCCGGCATGTCGATGCGCGCCTCGGCGGCGGCGATGGCGGCGACCGAGGTCCCGAGCGAGGCGTGGGGAGCGAGATTGTAGCTCAGCACCGCCGCCGGAAACTGCGCCGCGTGGGTGACCGCGAGCGGCGCCGTCGTCCGCGTCATCTCCGCCAGGGCGGCGAGCGGAACCTGCGCGCCGCCGACGCCGGCGACATAGAGCTTGGCGAGCGAACCCGGATCGCGCTGATATTCCGGCAACGCCTCGAGCACGACGCGGTACTGGTTCGCCTGCCCGTAGATCGTCGAAATCTGGCGCTGGCCGAACGCGTCGTTGAGCGTGTCGTTGATGGCCTGCAATGACACGCCCATCCGGCCGGCGCGCTCGCGGTCGACGTTGATGGCGAGCCGCGGGCCGCGCGCGTGCGCTTCCAGCGCGACATCGCGGAAATCGTCCGCGCCGCGCAGCTCGCGCGTCAGGCGCTCGGCCCACGTGGCGACCTCCTCGGCGTTGGTGCCGGTGAGCATGTATTGATAGAGCGAACGGCTCGATCGCGTCGCGATCTGCACGTCCTGCACCGGCTGGAAATAGACCGACACGCCCGGTATCGCCGCGACCGCCCGCTTCAGCCGTTCGGTGACGACCATGACATCGTCCCGCCGCCGGTCATGCGGCTTGAGCGCGACCATGACGCGCGCGACATTCGGCGTGACGGTCACGCCCGCCGCCCCGATCGTCGCGCTTGTGCCGACGACATCGGCGTCGGCGCGGATCGCGGCCGTCACGTCGGCCTGGAGGCGGCGCATCTCCTCGACCGAGGCGTCCGCGCTCGCCTCGGCGATCGCCGCGATCGAGCCGGTATCCTGCACCGGAAGAAATCCCTTGGGCACGACGAGATAGAGCCCGATCGTCGCCGCGATCGTTACCGCCACCAGCGCGAGCGTCGCGCGCTGGCGATCGAGCACCCATGGCAGGCTGTCGCCGTAGAACGCGACCATGCGATCGACAAAGGCGTCGAGCCGGCGCCATGGCCCGCCGCGCGGTCCCGTCTCGCCCGCGCGCCCGCGCAGGATGCGCGCGCACATCATCGGCGTCAGCGTCAGCGACACGATGGCGGAGGTGACGACCGCGATGGTCAGCGTCAGCGCGAATTCGCGGAACATCCGCCCGACCAGACCGGACATGAACAGCAGCGGAATGAACACGGCGATCAGCGACATCGTCAGCGAGATCACGGTGAAGCCGATTTCGCCCGCGCCCTTGAGCGCGGCCGCCATCGCGCTCTCGCCCTTCTCGATGTGGCGCACGATGTTTTCGATCATGACGATGGCGTCGTCGACGACGAAGCCGGTGCCGATGGTCAGCGCCATCAGCGACAGGTTGTCGAGGCTGAAGCCGGCGAACCACATCACGCCGAAGCTGGTGACGAGCGACAGCGGCAGCGCGACGCCGGCGATGATCGTCGCCCGCACCGAGCGCAGGAAGATGAGCACCACCAGCACCACCAGCGCGACACTGAGGAGAAGCGTGAACTGGACCTCGTCGACCGAGGCGCGGATGGTCACGGTGCGGTCGCTGACCACGGTCAGTTCGACGCCGGCCGGCATCGCGCGCTGCAGCCGCGGCAGTTCCGCCCTGATCAGGCGGACGAGCTCGATGACGTTGGCGCCGGGCTGGCGCTGAATGTCGAGAATGACGGCGGGATTTTGCTGGTACCAGCCGCCGGTGCGGTCGTCCTCGAGCCCATCGACGATCCGCGCGACATCGCCGACCGTGACGGGAGCGTTGTTGCGCCAGGCGACGATGATCGGCCGGTAGGCCTCGGCCGCCTCGATCTGGTCGTTCGCGGCGATGGAATAGGATTGCCGCGCGCCGTCGAGCGCGCCCTTTGGACCGGCGACATTGGCGCTGGCGATGACCGCGCGCAAATCCTCCAGCGACACGCCATAGGCGGCGAGGCGCGCCAGATCGGCCTGGACGCGCACCGCCGGGCGCAGGCCGCCGAGAATGGTCACGCGGCCGACGCCGCTGAGCTGGCTCAGTCGCTGGCCGAGCAGCGTGTCGGCGACGTCGCTCATCGCGCGCAGCGACACCGTCGGCGAGGTCAGCGCGAGCGTGATCACCGGCGCGTCGGCCGGATTGACCTTGGCGTAGACCGGCGGATACGGCAGGTTGCGCGGCAGCGTCGCCGCGGCCGCGTTGATCGCGGCCTGCACGTCCTGCGTGGCGCCGTCGATGTCGCGGTTGAGCTCGAATTGCAGCGCGATCTGACTGCCGCCGAACGAAGAGACCGAGGTCAGCGAGGTCAGCGCGGGGATCTGGCCGAGCTGGCGTTCGAGCGGCGCGGTGATGAGCGAGGCGACCACCTCGGGGCTGGCGCCCGGCAAGCGCGTCGTTACCTGCACGGTCGGGAAATCGACCTGCGGCAGCGCCGAGACGGGCAGCGCCCAATAGCCGAGCGCCCCGCCGATCGCCAGCGCCACGCCCAACAGCGATGTCGCGATCGGGCGGCGGATGAACGGTTCGGACACGCCCATCGCTAGTGCCGCGGCGGGCCGCCGCCTCCCGGCGGGCCACCTCCGCCCGGCGGGCCCTTTCCCTGGCGAGGACCGTCGGGCCGGCTCTTGGGCGCGAGATCGGGCTTGGGCACGCGGTCGCCCGTTCCCACCATCACCTTCGCGCCTTCCGAAAGACTGTTGAAGCCCGTCGTCACGACCCGATCGGAGGGGCCAAGGCCCGTGGCGATCACGGCCTCGGCGTCGTTCTGCTGCGTGACCGTGATCGCGCGCGCCGACACCGTGTCGTCCGCGCCGATCACATAGGCGAAGGCGCCGGCCGGCCCGCGCTGGACCGCCGAGGTCGGCACCACGAGGGCGTTGGCGAGCGTGTCGACCTTCACCTGGACGTTGACGAACTGTCCCGGCCAAAGCGCCAACGTCGCGTTCGGCAGCTCCGCCTTGAGCCTCACCGTGCCCGTGGTCTGGTCAACCTGATTGTCGATGCCGACGAGGGTGCCGGTTTCGAGAATACTCGCGCCGTCGGCGCCCAGTACCGAGACCGGAACCGGACCCTTGGCGAAGGCCGCGTTCACCTTCGGCAGTTGCTGCTGCGGCAGGCTGAACTGAACCGCGATCGGCTTGATCTGGGTGATGACGACGAGGCCGGTGGTGTCGGACACGCGCGCGATATTGCCGACATCGATCAGCCGCAGGCCCGCGCGGCCCGAAATCGGCGCGACGATGCGCGTAAAGCCGAGCGTCGCCGCGGCGTTTTCGATCGCGGCCTGATCGGCGCGCACCTGCGCCTCGAGCTGGGCGACCTGGGCGGCCTGCGTGTCGGCCTGCTGCTTGCTGCCGGCGCTCGAGGCGGCGAGCCTGCTGTAGCGTTCGAGGTCGATCCGGGCGTTGGCGAGCAGCGCCTCGTCCTGCGCCTTCTTGGCCACGGCCTGATCGAACTGCGCCTTGTAGATCGCCGGATCGATCTCGGCGAGCAACTGGCCTTGAGTTACGTCCTCGCCCTCCTTGAAGTGAATGGCGCTGAGCCGTCCCTCGACCTGGGCCCGGACGGTGACGGTGTTGAGCGCGCGCGCCGCGCCCACGCCTTCGAGATAGACCGGCACGTCGCCGACGCGCGGCGTCGCGGCGAGAACGGGAACGCGCAGGTCGCCCGCGCGGAATTGGCCGGTCCCGCCTTGCTGCGCCGCCGGCCAATATCTGTAGGCCGCGATGCCGCCGCCCAGCAGCGCGACCAGAAACAGCCAACCGACCCAGCCGCGGCGTCGCGATGGACGCGCGGCCTCTTCGCCCGGCGCGGAAGCATCCGCGCCCGAAGCCCCCGGCGGTTCGGCGATATCGGGCTTGGTCAGCATGCGTGAAACTGTCCTCGTTTCCGCCAAAACGCGGGCGTGGCGGTGGGATTCGGTAAATATATCCCGAGTTGGCGCGGCCGTCAGTTACCGATCGGCAATGTGGCGGCGGTTTCGGCCGGTGTCGCGGCCGACGCCGCGGGTCCGGCCGCCCTCTCCTCCGCCCGGCGCTGGAGTGCCCGGTTGAGAATCTCGTCGTCGAGGCGCGCGATTTCGTCCCGCGACCATCCCCCGCCGAGCGCCTGGAACAGCGCGACCAGCGCCTGCATGCGCGCGAGCTGGGCCTGGGCGAAGACGTCTTCGGCCTGGAACAGCGTGGTCTGCGCGTTGATGACGGTGATGATGTCGACCGTCCCCTCCCGCAGCCGCAATTCGGCGAGGTTGAACGCGCGGCGGGAAGCGGTCACCACCTGCCGCTGCAACCGCGCGCGCTCGCTCGTCTGGCGCAGCGCGATCAGCGCGTTGTCGACATCGGCGAAGGCCGACACCACGCTCTTGCGATAGGCCTGCAGGAGTTCCTCTTGCCGCGCGCGCTGCAACTCGAAATTGTTGAGGATGCGGAACCCGTCGAAAATCGGCTGGGCCGCGCTCACGGCCGCCGAATAGAAGGCCGCCTGCGGATTGAACAACGCGGCGAGCGCCGCGCTCTGGTAGCCGCCCTGCGCGGTCAGCTGGATGCTCGGGAAGAACTGCGCGCGCGCGTTGGCGATGTTGGCGGTCGCGGAGGCAAGCTGGGCTTCGGCGCGGCGAATGTCCGGCCGTTGCAGCAGGAGTTCGGAGGGCAGGCCCGGCGTCACGCGCGGGGACGCAAGCTGTCCGAGCCCGCCGCCGCGCAGCCGCACGCTCTCCGGCGGCCGCGCGACGAGCGTGGCGAGCGCGAACCGGTTCTGGGCATAGGTCTGGCGCAGCAACGGCACCGCCGCCCTTTGGCTCGCGAGCACGCTTTCCTGCTGGGCCGCCTCCAGGTCCGTCGCCGTGCCCGCGCCGATGCGCTGGCGGATGGCGGCGAGCACCCGCTCGGCGGCCGCGATATTGCGATTGGCGATCAGAATGCGGTCCTGCGCCGACAGAACCTGGAAATAGGCATTGGCGACGCTTGCGAGCGTCGAGAGCGCGATAACGTCGCGATCGTAGCGGCTCGCGACCGCGGTTTCCTCGGCGGCGAGCGCGGCGGCGCGGTTCTTGCCCCAGAAGTCGATTTCGTAACTGGCCGAGAGCATCACGGTATGGGTGGAATAATCCGGCGCGATTCCCCCGCCGCCGGAGGCGGTCGCGCCGGACGGCCGCGCGCGCGAGGCCGATGCATCGCCCGAGAGCGCCGGCAGCAGCGGCGCGCCGGCGATCCGCGCCTGCGCGTCGGCCTGCAGGATGCGGGCGCGCGCCGCGGCGATGTCGAAATTGACGCGCTGGGCTTCTTCCATCAACGCCGTCAATTCGCCGGCGCGAAATTCGCGCCACCAGTCGAGCGCCGGCGGACGTTCGTTCGCGGTCATGGGCGCGGCAAGATAACGCCCGGGGATATCGAGCGCTGCGTCGGGCCGGTCCGTGGCAAGCATGCAGCCGGTGGTCGCGAGCGAGGCGAGCAGCGCGGTGATCGTCGCCGCGGCGCGGCGCGACCGGCCAGATCCGCGCGCGCGATCCGGGCCACGCGCGGCAATCAGGCCAATCGGGCAATCCGGATACGCATTCATGCGACGCAAAATCCGTTTCAGGCCGGCGGCGAACGCCTCCGGCCGCGCATCTTCCATGGCCCCCGCCAGCGCGGCGCGCAAGCCCAATTCAGGCGCAATCCGGAAGGACGATCGGCATCGCGCGAAAGCCCGGCCGGCGGGCTCGGCGCCGCGCGTCCCGCCTTTCCATCGCCGCGCCGCGGAATCGGCGCCGCACGGCAATGCCTGTCTCACTCTTGTTTTTGCCAAGGATGACGGTCAAGATCATCGGGCGAACAAGGGACCGACAGCCGGGTGACTTGTCCCAGCCTCGCCTGCCCTTCGGCGAATGACGGCCGGCGGAGGGGAGCGGAGGAAACTCCGATGGCTCGGCGAAGCGAAGCGGCCGTCCCAACGAGCGAACTCCGCAGTCATGACCGACCGCAATCCATCCGGCGTCCCGATCGCCGTCACGCCCGAAAACATCGACATCTCGCTCGCCGGCATTCCGCGCACGGCCAAGCTCGCGCTGGGGCTCGCGGCGCGGCTGCGCAAGGGAACCCTCACCATCCACCTGCCGGACGGGCGGCAGCTTCGTTGCGGCGGCGCCGAGCCGGGTCCGGCCGCGACGCTCATCGTCAACGATCTCGCCTTCGCCCGCCGGCTCGTCCATGGCGGCGACATCGGCTTCGCCGAGGCCTATCTGCGCCGCGAATGGGACACGCCCGACCTGACGCAGTTCCTCTATCTGTTCTGCGTCAATCACGAGCTCATCCAGTCGATGCTCGACAACAATCCGCTGATGCGCTGCGTGCAGCTCGTGCGCCACTGGTTCCATCGCAACACGCGCCACCAGGCCAAGCGCAACATCTTCGCCCATTACGACATCGGCAACAGGTTCTATTCGGCATGGCTCGACAGCACGATGACTTATTCATCGGCGCTGTTCGAAAGCGGCACCAACGATCTTTCCGCCGCGCAAACGAACAAATACCGCCGCCTGGCCGAGGCGATCCAGCTCAAGCCGGGCCAGAAGGTCCTCGAAATCGGATGCGGCTGGGGAGGTTTCGCCGAGTTCGCCGCCAAGACCTTCGGCGTCAACGTCGTCGGCCTGACCATCAGCCGCGAGCAATGCGACTACGCGCGCGCGCGCGTGTTCAACGCCGGGCTCGGCGACAAGGTCGAAATCAAGTTCCAGGATTATCGCGACGAGACCGGCCGCTACGACCGCATCGCCTCGATCGAGATGATCGAGGCGGTCGGCGAGGCGTTCTGGCCGAGATATTTCGCGCAATTGCGCGACCGCCTGCTGCCCGGCGGCTTCGCCGGCATCCAGTCGATCACGATCCAGGACAAGTTCTTCGCGAGCTACCGGCGCGAGGTCGACTTTATCCAGCGCTATGTGTTTCCCGGCGGCATGCTGCCCTCGCCCGACGCGCTCAAGCGCCTCGGCGAACGGTTCGGCATCCCGATTATCCGCGAGCGCATTTTCGGACAGGATTACGCCACGACGCTCGCGGTCTGGCGCGACAATTTCCGCACCGCCTGGCCGACCCTCGTTCCGCTCGGCTTCGACGAACGCTTCCGCCGCCTGTGGGAGTACTACCTGTCCTATTGCGAGGCGGGATTCCGCTCCGGCAACATCGACGTGCGGCATATTGTCTTCGCGCGGCAGGGCTGAAAACGCGGCTCCCGCGCCCGTGCATCGCGCCATGAGCACGCGGGAGAACGCCTTCGTCGCGCCGATGCCGGCGCGTGGATTTACAGTCCCCTTGCCGGCGCGCGCGCGGAAATTCCTTTCCAGCGCGAATTCCGTCAATTTCGGCGCCCGACGCGATTCTCCGATTCCACTTCAGCGCTTCAATGGGTTAGGCTTACGCCCTCTCCCACACGCGCAATAGCATCAATGGAAATTCAAGCCAGCATTCTCGATTCGATCGGCGGAACTCCGCTCGTGCGCCTCAAGCGCGCGTCCGAGCTCACCGGCTGCGAAATTTTCGGCAAGGCCGAGTTCCTCAATCCCGGACAGTCGGTCAAGGACCGCGCCGCGCTGTTCATCATTCGCGACGCCGTCGCCAAGGGCAAGCTGCGCCCGGGCGGCGTGATCGTCGAGGGCACGGCCGGCAATACCGGCATCGGCATCGCGCTGATCGCCAATGTGCTCGGCTTCCGCAGCGTCATCGTCATCCCGGAGACGCAGAGCCGGGAAAAGAAGGACACGTTGCGGCTGATGGGCGCCGAGCTCGTCGAAGTGCCGGCGGTGCCGTACGCCAATCCCAACAACTACGTGAAGGTCGCCGGGCGCCTCGCCGCCCAGCTCGATCGCACCGAGGCCAATGGCGCGATCTGGGCGAACCAGTTCGACAACGTGGCCAATCGCCAGGCTCACGTCGAGACGACCGGACCGGAAATCTGGCGCCAGACCGAGGGCAAGATCGACGGCTTCGTTTCCGCGGTCGGCACCGGCGGCACGCTCGCCGGAACGGGCCTCGCGCTCAAGGCGCTCGATCCGCGCGTGCGCGTCGCCCTCGCCGATCCGTTCGGCGCGGCGCTGTTTTCCTATTACACCAAGGGCGTGCTCAAGTCCGAAGGCTCCTCCATCACCGAGGGCATCGGACAGGGTCGCATCACCGCCAATCTCGAAGGCGCGCCGATCGATACCGCGTTTCAGATCCCCGACGCCGAGGCGCTCGAGGTCGTCTTCGACCTGCTCGAGAACGAGGGACTGTGCCTGGGCGGATCGTCGGGCATCAACGTCGCCGGCGCGATCCGCCTCGCCCGCGAGATGGGGCCGGGCCACACCATCGTGACCATGCTCTGCGACTACGGCACGCGCTACCAATCCAAGATGTTCAATCCGGAGTTCCTGCGATCGAAAGGACTGCCGGTGCCGCGCTGGCTCGAAAATCGCGCCGCGATCGAGGTGCCGTACGAAAGCGCATGAGTTTCGGGGCGACGACGATCCGTCTCAGCGAAGGATCTGACCGAGGAACAGCCGGCTGCGCGGGTGTTGCGGGTCGACGAAGAAACGATCGGGCGTCGCGACCTCGACGATCTGTCCCTCGTCCATGAACACGACGCGGTCGGCGACCTCGCGCGCGAAGCCCATTTCGTGGCTGACGACCAGCATGGTCATGCCGTCGCGCGCCAGATCGACCATCGTCTCCAGCACTTCCTTGACCATCTCCGGATCGAGCGCCGATGTCGGCTCGTCGAACAGCATCACCTTGGGCGTCATCGCCAGCGCCCGCGCGATCGCCACGCGCTGTTGCTGGCCGCCGGACAATTGCGCCGGATAGAGATGGGCCTTTTCCGGAATGCGCACCCGCTCCAGCAGCGCCAGCGCGGCGGCCTCGGCCTCCTTGCGCGGCGTGTTGCGCACCCAGATCGGCGCCAGCGTGCAATTTTCCAGCACCGTGAGATGCGGGAACAGGTTGAAGCTCTGGAACACCATGCCGACGTCGCGACGCACCGCGTCGGCGTTTCGTCCGTTGGCGGAAAGCTCCATCCCGCAAACGCGGATGCGACCCTCGTGGAACTCCTCCAGCGCGTTAACGCAGCGAATCAGCGTCGACTTGCCCGACCCCGAGGGTCCGCAGATGACGATGCGCTCGCCATTGGCCACGTCGAGGTCGATGTCGCGCAGCACGTGAAAGCTGCCGAACCATTTGTTGACGCGCTCAAGCGTGATCATGGCGGTATCGACCATCGCGGATCGCGGCCTCATCCGCGCCGGAACGCCGTGAGCCGGCGCTCCACGAATTGGGAGTAATGCGATATCGCCGAGGAGATCACGAAATAGATGATTCCGGCGAAGGCGAAGCCCGTGAACAGCGTGTTGGGGGTGGCCCAGGCCGGATCGGCGAAAGCCGCGCGCAATTGCCCGAGCAGGTCGAAGATCGCGACGATCAGCACCAAGGTCGTGTCCTTGAACAGCGCGATGAAGGAATTGACGAGCCCGGGAATGACGTTGCGGAAGGCCTGCGGCAGTGTGATCAGCGCCGTCGCGCGCCAATGTCCGAGGCCGAGCGCGCGCGCCGCCTCGTCCTGACCGCGCGGAATGGCCTGCAACCCGCCGCGAATGACCTCGGCGTTATAGGCGCCGGCGAACAGCGCGACGCCCACCAGCACCCGCGCCAGCGCGTCGATGGTGAGATTTCCCGGCAGGAACAAAGGCAACATGTAGGTCGCGAAGAACAGCACCGTGATCAGCGGCACGCCGCGCCAGAATTCGATGAAGATGATCGATCCCCAGCGCACGATCGGCGCGGTGGAGCGGCGCCCGAGCGCGAGCGCGACGCCCACGGGGATCGAGGCGACGATCCCGGTCACGGAGACCACCAGCGTCACCAGAAGCCCGCCCCATTGCCGCGTGTCGACGATCGCGAGCCCGAGCCCTTCGGCTCCGCGGATGAGCACGAAGGCGACGACCGGATAGACGAGGAAGAAGGCGACGGCGTTGGCGCGCTTGAACGGGACGCGCGGCACGACGAGCGGGCCAAGCAGCGCAAGGCCGATCGCGAAAGCGAGATCGACGCGCCAGCGCAGCGCTTCCGGGTAAAAGCCGTAGATGAACTGCCCGAATTTGGCGCGAATGAACGGCCAGCACGCCCCGACGACCGGACGCGCCTCGCTCGCCAGACACGTCTCGCGATCCGTTCCGACCCACACCGCGTCGACGAGCATGAAGCGCGCGGCCGGCACGAGCAGAAACCAGATCAGCGCGGCGGCGACGGCGGTCAGCGCGATATTGGCGGGCGATCCGAACAAATGCTGGCGCATCCACCCGAGCGCGCCGCGCGCCATGACGGGCGGCGGCCGGGCCGCGATCGCGGCCGGTCGGACGAAGGCGCGCGCGCGGGCGTTGCTCATGCCCCGCCTCGCCTGATCAGATGGCGGTTGTAGGCATTCATCCCGAGACTGGTAAGAATCGAGATCGCGAGATAGACGCCCATCGTCATGGCGATGATTTCGATCGCCTGCCCGGTCTGGCTCAGCGTCGTGCCGGCGAAGACCGAGAACAGATCGGGATAACCGATCGCGACCGCGAGCGAAGAGTTCTTGGTAAGGTTGAGATACTGGTTGGTCAGCGGCGGCAGAATGAGCCGCAGCGCTTGCGGAATGACGATGCGCCGCAGCGCGACGCCGCGGCGCAGCCCGAGCGCCGCGCCCGCCTCGACCTGGCCCTTCGGCACGGACTGAATGCCGGCGCGCACGATCTCGGCGATGAAGGCGGCGGTGTAGGTCGACAGCGCGATCGTCAACGCGGTGAATTCCGGGAGAACGCGCAGGCCGCCGATGAAGTTGAATCCGCGCAGCGTCGGCCAATCGAACGCGACCGGCGCGCCGTAAATCGCGACCGCGAGCACCGGCAATCCAAGCGCGGCGAGCGCGAGCGCCATGACGCCGCGCGGAGGCCGTCCCGTCTCCACCGCGCGCCGTCTCGCCCACCAGCGCAGCGCCAGCGCGGCCGCGACGGCGAAGCCGAGCGCGCCGGCGAACGCGCCGAAACCGTCGAGCGCGAACGGACGCGGCACGATGATGCCGCGATTGCTGAGATAGACCGCGTCGAGGATCGCCACGCTCCGGTTCGGCGGCGGCAGCGTGCCGAGCACGGCGAGATACCAGAACAGGATCTGAAACAGCGCCGGCAGATTGCGCACGATCTCGACATAGAAGCCGGCAAGCCGCGCCACCAGCCAGTTGGGGGACAGGCGTCCGAGACCGATGAAGAAGCCCAGAAGCGTCGCCAGCACGATGCCGATGGCCGAGACCAGCAGCGTGTTGAGGAGGCCGACCAGAAAGACGCGCGCGTAGCTGTCGCTCTCCGCGTAGGGAATGAGCGACTGGCTGACGGCGAAGCCCGCCGTCTGGTCGAGGAAGTCGAAGCCGGTCGCGATGCGCCGGACCTGGAGGTTGGCCTGGGTGTTGGCGACGATCTCCTGGCCGATCCAGACGACCAGGGCGACGAGCGCGAGCTGCAACACGATGCCGCGCCAGCCGGCGCGCCCGGCGACGAACCGCCACGCCGCGTGACCGATCCGGGAGGGCGGCGCGCGCGGCGACGCGGGCATCATCGGTCGACCGTTCCTTTCAAGCGCGCCGGAATCCTAGCGTACGGGCGGCGCGTATTGAATGCCGCCCTGGTTCCAGAGGCGGTTGAGGCCGCGCGAAATGCCGAGCTTGGAGCCGGCGCCGACATTGCGCTCGAAGGATTCGCCGTAATTGCCGACATGCTTGATGATGCGCACGACCCAATCCTTGGTCAGGCCGAGCTGCTCGCCGAAATTGCCGTCCGCGCCGAGAAGGCGGCGCAGCTCGGGAATGGCGCTGGTCGACATCGCGGCGACGTTCTTCTGCGTGACGCCGAGTTCCTCGGCGTTGAGCATCGCGAACAGCGTCCATTTGACGATATCGAACCATTGGTCGTCGCCATGACGAACCACCGGGCCCAGCGGCTCCTTCGAGATCACTTCCGGCAGCACGATGTGTTCGTCCGGCGCGACGAGCTTGAGCCGCTCGGCGTAAAGCTGCGACACGTCGGAGGTGAAGACGTCGCAGCGCTTGGACTCGTAGGATTTGAGCGCCTCGTCGGCGGTGCCGAAAGCGATCACCTCGTATGTCATGTTGTTGGACTTGAAATAGTCGGCGACGTTCTGCTCGTTGGTCGTGCCGGTCTGCACGCAGATCGACGCGCCCGAAAGTTCGAGCGCCGAATCGATCTTCAGCGCCCGGCGCACCATGAAGCCCTGGCCGTCGTAGTAGTTGACGCCGGCGTAGTTCAGGCCGAGCGAGGTGTCGCGCTGCAACGTCCATGTCGAGTTGCGCGACAGCACGTCGATCTCGCCCGATTGCAGCGCGGTGAAGCGATCCTTGGCCGACAGCGGCGCGAACTTCACCTTGCTCGGATCGTCGAAGACGGCCGCGGCGATGGCGCGGCAGAGATCGACGTCGAAGCCGGTCCAGTTGCCCTTGTCGTCGGGCGCGGAAAATCCGGGCAGGCCCTGGCTTACCCCGCAACTGAGCACGCCGCGCGCCATCACCGTCTTGAGCGTCTGCGCCGACGCCGTTGCCGGCGCCATCATCGGCGCGGCGACCAGCAACGCGGCGAGAATTGTCGAGCGGGCGGCGGAAGTCCGCGCGCCCCGACGCGGCGTTGCGTTCGATGTCGAAGCCATGGTCCCTGCCCTTCCCGCGATTGTTCCCACGATATCCCGGCCGATCTGGCGCGCGTTCCTGACGCGCCATGTGACCCGAACCCAGCATGGGCGCAAGGTCCATGGCCGCACGGTCCCCCGCGCGCGAGGTCCCACGCGCGCATCTCAAGACGAATGCGGTGCCCGGTCAAGACCTTGACCCGCTAACTCAGCGCGCCTTTCTGGTGACAGTCATTGCCAAGAGATGACATAGTGTCGCGGCATGTCGCGGAACGCGGCCGGCCGCGCGCGCATTCTCCCTCTCCTCCCGATCCCCTCGAAATTTCGCCATGAAAAAATCCGACCCCTCCTCGCCGTCCCAGCCGACCGATCCCGAAACGCTGCTCGTGACGGCGGGGCGCGACACCGCGACCCAGAAGGGATTCGTCAACCCGGCCGTCTTCCACGGATCGACGGTACTCTATCCGACGGCCGAGGACCTCGTCGCCCATCGCGGCGAATATCAATATGGCCGCCACGGCACGCCGACCACGCGCGCGCTCCAGGAAGCGCTCGCCGCGATCGAGGGGCCGGCCTGTGCCGGCGTCGCGCTCGCGCCCTCGGGGGTCGCGGCGATTTCGGCCGCGCTCCTCGCGGTCCTCAAGACCGGCGATCATCTCCTCGTCAGCGACAGCGTGTACCGGCCGACGCGCCATTTCTGCGACACCGTGCTTGCCCGCATGGGCATCGCCACCACCTATTTCGATCCGCTCCTCGGCGAGGGCGTGGCGCGGCATTTCCGCGCCAACACCCGCGCGATCTTCCTCGAGGCGCCGGGATCGCAATCGCTCGACATGTCGGACATTCCGGCCATGGCCGACGTCGCCCATCGCCGCGACGCCTTCGTCCTCAACGACAACACCTGGGCGACGCCGCTCTATTTCCGCTCGCTCGACAAGGGCGTCGATCTCACGATCCAGTCGGCGACGAAATATATCGGCGGCCACTCCGACATCATGTTCGGCACGGTCGCCGCCAACGCCCGCGCCTGGCCCGCGCTCGCCTCGACCATCCGCGCGCTCGGGCTGTGCGCCGGACCCGACGATGTCTTCCTCGCGCTACGCGGATTGCGCACGCTCGCGGTCCGCCTCGCCCGTCACCAGGAGGCCGGGCTCGAAATCGCGCGATGGCTCGCCGCGCGGCCGGAAGTGCTGCGCGTGCTGCATCCGGCGCTGCCGGACGATCCGGGCCATGAAATCTGGAAGCGCGACTTCTCCGGCGCCTGCGGGCTGTTCAGCGTCATCCTCAAGCCCGCGCCGGAAGTCGCCGTCCACGCTTTCCTCGATACGCTCACGCTGTTCGGGATGGGCTATTCATGGGGCGGCTTCGAGAGCCTGGTGATTCCGTTCGACTGCGCGAGCTATCGCACGGCGACGGCATGGGAGCCGGGCGGACCCGCGCTGCGGTTCCATATCGGCTTGGAGAGCCTTAACGATCTGAAGGACGACCTCGACCGGGGATTTGCCGCCCTGCGCGCGGCCTGCCGATAGGCCGAGCGGACGCGGCGGGCGGCCCGCGCGGACTATTCGGCGAGCTGGTCGCGCCGCGCCGTCGCCGCGCCCGACATCCGCGCGACGATCTCGCGGCCCGCTCGCGCCAGGCGGGTCCATGACGGGAACGGCCGCGGCCGCACGGCGCCCGTCGGCTCGATCGCAAATCCGAGCCCGCGCACGGCGAACCATTGCCGCACCAGCATCGCGCCGACAATGCCGAGCAGCGCGCCCGCCACCGTGTCGCTTGGATGATGCGCGGTGACGACGACGCGGCTCACCGCCATCAGCAGCGCGTAGGCCCACATCACGTAGCGCGCGCGCGGCCACAGCGCCGAGATGGCGATCGCGGCGGCGAAGGCCGTCGTCGTGTGCCCTGACGGAAAGCTCGCGTAGCGTACGTCGAACGCCATCACCGAATAAAGATAGGGATCGGCGGCGCCGCCGACGAACGGCCGGGCGCGCCCGACGATGCGCTTGGCGATCGTGCCGACGAGGCTCGGCAATCCGATCGCCACGAACAGGAATCCGAGCCGTACCGCGAGCGCCGCCGTCACGCCGCGCGACCACCGCGTCAGCCTCTCGTTCGGCACCGCCGCGATCAGGATCAGCGCGATGCCGAGCGGCCAGAGGAACCAGCCGGATTTGCCGAAATCGGTGTAGAACCGGAACGCGGCGATCACCGATTTCGGCAATTCGCGCGCCTGGGTGATTGCGGCCGCGTCGATCGTGGGCATGGCAAGGATCGCCGCCACCGCGCAGAGCGTCGTCGCGGCGAGCCAGGGCTTGGGGCGAAGCGCGATCGTCGGCCAGATGCGGGCCGCGCCCTTCGGCCGCGACAGCCGCGCGGCCCAGGCGGCGACGCGCGCAGCCACCCGCGCCGCCAGCACCCCCGCCCATGACGACCTCAGGGCCGCGATCATCAATCCACCTCCGAACGGAACACCGCCACCGATATGCTCCGTCCCTTCGAATAGTTAAAGCCCTCGACCCGGGTCACCATCGCATAGCGCAGGCCGATCGCGTCGGCGCGCTGGGCGAAGGCCCGCTCCTGCTTGGCCTCGATGAAGACGAAGTGGCAAGGCCCCCGCTGCAGAAAATCGGCGGCGCCGGAGGCGTCGGTCAAAAGGGTCGCCGCTTCCGTCATGAAGACCACGCTCGGCTCGTGAAAGCCGGCCGAGGCCGCGACCGGCCGCTTGCAGTCCATGTTGCGCAGCAGCCGCGACAATTGCACGCTCGGGAAGACGCTCACCAGGGACGGCGCCAGCACGCCATAGACCGCGACCGCGATGAACAGCGACGCCGCGATGGCGTTGAGCATCGAGCGCTCGGCGCGGTTGACGTCGTAGAGAAGCCAGGCCGCGAGCCCCAGGATCATCGCCGCCGCCGCGAACGGCCAGACCGCGAAGGCCGGCTGGCGCGTCAACGCGATCGAGGCGACGACCGCGGCGACCGAGAGGATCGCCGGCACCATGAACCACCACATCGGCCCGTAGGCGAGCAGCGGCGCGTCCGACAGCACCCGCCGCTCGATCGCGCCCGCGATCAGGATCGCGACCGCCGGCAGAAGCGGCAATACGTAATTCGGCATCTTGGGAAAGAAGAGCTCGATCACGATCCAGGCCGGCACCAACCACGCCAGCAGGAATTGCGCGCCCGGTTCGCGCCGCGCCAGCCACACCGCCGGCGCCACCAGCCCGGCCAGCGTCGCCGCCGGCCAGAACGTCGCCCAGAACATCACGAATTGAAGGCCCGGCGGGCCGCCGTCGATCAGCGAAATCCTGCTCAAGCGGTCGAGCGCGGGCGATCCCAGCGATTGCAGCAGAAGTTCGTGGTCGCCCCCCGCCCACAACACCGCGCCCGACCACAAGGCCAGGATAACGATCAGCCAAAGGATGCCCCAGACCGGTTGCAGAATGGCGAGCCAGCCGGCCGAACGATCGAGCACCGCGAGCGTGAGGATCGCGAGCGCGACCACCATCAGCGCGGGCAACCCGCCGATGACCAGCGCGGCGCCGATCGACGTCCAGAAAATCGCCGCGATACCCCATTCGCGGCGCGGCCGGGCGTCGCCGCTCTGCCACAGGAGATAGGCGCGCGCCATCGCGCCCATGGCGGCGACGTTGAGAAAGAACAGAATCGTCGCGGGACTTGCGATGCGCGCGACGACGCCGAGGACGAGCGAGGCGGCGATCATCATGCCCGCCAGCAGCGCGTCGCGCCGGCCGATGAAGGCGAGCGCCGCCCAATAGGTCATCAGCACGGCGCCGAACGCGCCGATCAGCGACGGCACGCGGTAGAGCCAGATGCGCACCTGCGCGCGCGGAAGGCCGAGTTCCATCGCCGAACTCACGACCGCGGCCTGAAGCCAATAGACCGCGAGATGTTCCCCGCCCAGCCGCTCATGCTGGAACCTGGGATCGGCGTAATCGCCGCCTTCGATCATCTGACGCGTGGTCTGGGCGAAACGCGCTTCCTCGCGGTCGAAGGGCGGAATGGCGAGGAAGCCGGGAAGCAGGAAAACGGCCGTGCAAATTACGAGGAATATTAAGGAGCGCCAATGCCTTAGGCTGCAAAAGTCAAGGACTTTCACCAACCCCCTTCCGGGATTGGCCCGCCGCGTCGGGCGCGCCTGGTCTCCGCTCGTCATGCGGTCGAAAGGATCGCTCATTCCGACCGCTTACGATGATTTGCCCAGGCCCACAATGGCTCCGGGCGGCCCTCGCGCCAACGATCGGCAAAGCGTGGTTTTCCGATGACATCCCCCGCGACGTGCGAAACGACGCCCGGCGCGATTTCGGATCGGTCAATCGATCCGCACCACCACGGAATCGGCGACGCCCGCGGCGTCGAGCACCGTCACGCGCGCGAAGCCCGCTCCTCGCGCGGCGATGAAACCGTCGCGACGCTCCGACAGGCGCGCGACCGGCTGCCCGTTGACGAAAACCGTGAAGGGCAACACGCCGCCCGCGACCTTGAGCGCGACGACCTGCTCGTTTCCCCCGGCGATCGCCTCGATACGCGAGCCGTTGACCGGGAACTGGATCTTCACGCCGGGCGCGTCCTCGTGGCGGATGAGTTCGCCGGGGGCAAGGAAACGCCGCAGCGGCACCGGCAATCTCGCGTTGCTCGCCACCAGCGCGCCCGTCGGCGCCTTCGGCAACGCGGCCGGCAGCTTGCCCGTGCGCGCGAACGCATCGAACAGGATCGGCGCGGCGGCGGAGCGGCCCGTCAATCCGGGAACCGGCGCGCCGTCGTGGCGCCCGACCCAGACGCCGATTGTCATGCGCCCATCGAAGCCGACGGCCCAGGCGTCGCGGTAGCCGTAGCTGGTGCCGGTCTTGAACGCGACGCGGTTATGCGCGGCGTTCTCCGGCGGCGGCGTGCCGATCAAGACATTGCCGACATACCAGGCCGCCACCGGCTCCATCAGCCGGCGCGCGCGGGCAAGGCTCGGCGCCGTGTCGCCGTCGCGCTTCTCGACGAGCTCGACCGCTTCGCCGAGGCGCGCGAGCCCGCCATAGAGCTTGACGAGATCGGTCAGGGAAATGCCGACGCCGCCGAGCCCCATGGCAAGGCCCGGCGCTTCGAGCCTCGGCAACACCAGGGAACCGCCCGCCCCCGCCAGACGCGCCGACAGCCGGCTCGCGCCCACGCGTTCGAGCAGCGCCACCGCCGGCACGTTGAGCGAGAGCTGCAACGCGCGGCGCACGCTCACCGTGCCCTGATAGCTCATGTCGAAATTCGCCGGCGCGTAGGTGCCGAAGCGCGCAGGCCGGTCGTCGATCAGGGTTTCGGGATGGACCGCGCCGTCCTCGAAGGCGAGCCCATAGATGAACGGCTTCAGCGTCGAGCCCGGCGAGCGGATCGCGCGCGTCATGTCCACCTGACCGGCGCGGCGATCGTCGAAGTAATCGGGCGATCCGACGCGCGCGCGGACTTCGCCGGTGTGGTGATCGATCGCGACGAGCGCGACCGACACCTGGCGATCGATCGACGCGGCGCGGTCGCGCGCGAGCGTCTCCAGCGCGCGCTGGAGCGGCGCGTCGAGCGTGGTCCGGATAACCGGATCGGCGGGCCTTTCCGCGACCAGCCGGTCGGCCGAATGCGGCGCAAGCATCGGCATCGGCCGGCGCGCGGCGACGACCGGTTCAGCGCGCGCGCGCCGCGCCTCGCTAGGATCGATCCGGCCGGCGTCGACCAGACGCTCGATCACGCGGTCGCGGGCCTTGCGCGCGGCGTCGGGATGGCGGTCGGGCCGGCGCGCTTCGGGCGCTTGCGGCAGCGCGACCAGCAGCGCCGCCTCGGCAAGGCTCAGCCGCCTCGGCTCCTTGCCGAAATAGGCCAGCGAGGCCGCGCGCACTCCTTCAAGATTGCCGCCGAAGGGCGCGCGCGTGAGATAGAGATCGAGGATGGCTTCCTTGTCGAGCAAACGTTCGATCGCGATCGCCCGCGCCATCTGCCTGAACTTGGCGCGCAGGCTGCGCTCGCCGCGCGGCTCGATCAGGCGCGCGACCTGCATCGTCAGGGTCGAGCCGCCGGAGACGACGCGCCCCTGTCCGGCGAATTGTCCGGCGGCCCGCACTAGTGCGAGCGGATCGACGCCGCGATGGGTTCGAAATCGCCGATCCTCGTAGCCGAGCAGCATCTCGACGTAACGCGGATCGATATCGCTTGTCGCCTTCGCCGGAAGACGCCAGCGCCCGTCGGCCATCGCGTAGGCGCGCAGCATCCGCCCGTTGCGGTCGACGACGGAAACCGAAACGTCACCCGCGCCGGGAAGCGGCGGCGGACCGAGCGTGCCGATCCAGATGGCTGCCGACAAGACGCCGGCGCCGAGCGCGCCGCCGGCAAGGAGCAGCGCGCTGCGAACGAGCCCGCCGCGCTTTGGCCCTTGCCCGCCTCGCGCCGGATGCGTCGCCGCCCCGACCTGGTTCCCGGCCTCGTCCATCACTTCGCCGCCTGCACCTCGACGACGCCCGTCGCGGTTCGGCCGTGGCGCGAGGGATTGTACATGTCCTCGACGAAGGCCTGCGGCAGCACGTATTTGCCCGGCGATACCGCGCGCACGACATAGGCGACGGCGAAGACCGCGTCGTCGTCGCTCGCCCGGTCGAACGCCGCCGTGAAGCGGTCGTCGCGGAACTCGCTCATCGCCGGCTCCTCGCCGTCCTCGATCCAGTCGAGCGTGCCGGTATCGCCCGAGGAGACCAGGCGCGGATTGTCGATCTCGAATCCCGCCGGCAGATTGTCGACGACGAGCACGCGTCCGAATTCGGGCTTGGTCTCGGTGACCTTCAGGACGACGACGAGGCGTTCGTTCTGGCGCGCGCGCGCCGGATCGGCGGGCTTGCCGTCGAGCGTGTGGAATTGCCGCTCGATGGTGAAACCGTTCGAGGCGGCCGGCTCCGGCGTGACCGGCGCGCCGGTGATCGAGACCACGGCGTGCACCGGCGCCTCGCCCGTATTGGCGATCTTGACCGGGGTTGCGGCGAGCTCGACCGCGCGGTAGCCGCGATGGAGCGCGGTCTTGACCGCCTCGCCCGCGACATCGAGCGCGATCGCGGAGGTGTCCTTGGCGAGCGCCCGCGCGGCGAGCACCATCCAGGCATTCTCCTGCGTCGAGGTGTGCGGCGTCAGCCCCCGCGCCGCCTCGACCCGCTCGATCGCCGTGGTCAGCACCGGACGCGGCGCCCCGCCCTCGGCGGCGAGCGAAATGAGCGCGGCCCCGTCGCGCAGCGCCGAGCCGTAATCGACGCGGCCGAATTGCAGCACCGGCTTCGGCGCGATGGCTTCGGCCGCGGCCGCGTAGACGCGTTCGGCGCGCGGGCGATCGCCCACCAGCGCGAGCGCGGCGGCGAGTTGCGCCTTGGCGATCGGGGTCGCGAGCGCGGCGAGCTTGGTGTCGGCGAGGTAGCGCAGATCGCCGATCGGCGCGACGCCGTTCTTGGCGAGCACATACAGCGCGTAGGCGAGATCGCGCCCGCCGTCCTTCTCCGGCTCCTCCGCGTTGGTGACGTAATTGCGCAGATGATCGAGCGCGAGACGGAATGCGACATCGGGCACCGCGAATTTCCGCTCCCGGGCGCGGGTGAGGAAATCCGTGACATAGGCCGTCAGCCAAGCGTCCTCGCCACCCGCCGACCACAGGCCGAACGAACCGTTCGAGCCCTGCCGCGCGAGCAGCCGGTCGATCGCCTCGGCGACGCGCGTTTCGGCGGCGTTGTCGAGCGCGAGCCGCGCCTCGGCGGCGAGTTCGTTGACGTAGAGGAGCGGCAGCGCCCGGCTGGTGATCTGCTCCGAGCAGCCGAACGGATAGCGGTCGAGCGCCTTGAGGATGGCGGCCGCGTCGAGCGCGCTCGACTGGCTGACCGACACCGACACGCCGCCCGTTCCCGAAACGAAGTCGGCGAACATGTCGCCAGTGAGCGACAGGCTTTCGCCCTTGGCGAGCGTGCGCACCGTTCGGCGCGCCAGCACCTGCGTGGCGGGCTTTACCTCGATCCGGTAATGGCGCGCCAGCGCGAGCCCGTTCGGTCCGGCGATGGCGACATCGAGATTGGCCGCGCCCGACACATTGGCCGCGTTCAACGTCAGCGCCATCGACGCGCGCTGCTTGGCGGCGAGTTTGAGCGTGGTCGACGCCGCGCCGGCGATGCTCACCGGCCCGTCACTCTTGACCGAAAGCGTATAGTCGCCGGCGGCACCCTCGACATTGTCGAGTTCGAGATGCATGCCGCCGCGATCGCCGCCGAGTAGGAAGCGCGGCAGCGTCGCCGTCAGCACGACCGGATCGCGCACCGTGACGTCGGCGCTGGCGCGGCCGATCTTGGTCGCGCTCCATGCGACCGCCATCAGCCGCGCGGTGCCGGCGAATTCGGGAATGTCGAAGGCGATTTCGGCCGCGCCGTCCGCGCCGACGGTGACGATGCCCGAAAAGAGCGCGAGCGGCTTTTGCGTCGGCGGGCTGCCCTGCAATTCGGCCGCGGCGCCGTCGCCGCCGGTGCGCAACTGGCCGCGCGTGCCCTGCATGCCGTCGATCAACTGGCCGTAGAGATCGCGGATCTCGGTGGTGAGCCGGCGCTGGCCGAGGAAGTAGTCGTCGGGCGCGGGCGGCTTGTAACCGGTGAGATTGAGAATTCCGACATCGACGGCGGCGACGACGATCTTGGCGTCCTCGCCGGCGGCAAGGCCGGAAATCTTGACCGGCAGCTTGAGTTGCGCGCTCGGGCGCACCAGCGCCGGCGGCGACAGCGCCACCGTCAGGGTGCGCTGGGCGCGGTCGATGCCGAACCATTTCAACCCGATCGACCGGCCGGGCATGCGGCGCGCCTGGGCGTCGAGCGGACGGCGCAAGGTCGCCACGACATAGGCCCCGGTGCCCCAATCCGTTCCGACGGGAACGCGGACCTGGGCGGTGCCCTCCTTCACGTCCAGCGTCTGCGTCGTCAACAACCGGTCGCCGACGACGTTGACGGTGAGCTTGCCGGCGGCGCGCGCGTTGACCGTCACGGTCATGGTCTCGCCGGATTGGTACTGCGCCTTGTCGATCGAGGTTTCGAGCAGATCGGGCGTGTCGGCGCTGCCATCGGAATACCAGCCGACATCGAAGGTCACCGAAGTGAGCGGTCCGCCGCTGTCGGCGGTCTTGACATCGAGCCGGTAGCGGCCGGGCTGCGGGGTAAGCGTCAAGCGGACCGGCTTGTCGGCCGCGATCTCGACCTCGCCATCGGCCACGCGCCGCGACGATTTCACCGCCTCGAATTCCCAGGACGTGCCCTGGCGGTACCATTGATAGCGCGACTCGAGCTTGAGCAACTCATAGCGCGCGCCGCCCTGGGCGAGCCTGCCGCCGTCGGGCGCGACGAAGACGACGTCGAACTCCGCCTTTTCGCCCTCGGCGACGTTCTTGTCGGCGAACAGCGGCTTGACGCCGAACATCGCCGTGGGCGGCGTGATCGGCAGCGTCACCTTGCGCTCGACCGCGCGGCCGCCGGCTTCCGCCATGCGCACGAAGATCTGCGCCTCCAGCGGGCGCGTCGCGGCGGGCACCTTCGACAACGTGACGGCAAGGTTCGCCCTTCCGTTCGCGTCGGTCTCGGGCAGGTTTTCGAGCGGCTGACGCTCGCGGCTCGGCGTGTCCTCGTCCGACGACGCGCCGAACTGATAGCCGGCGTAATCGGGACGTTCGGCGGCGAAGCCGATCGCCACCTCGCCCTCGATCCGGAGCGCGGAGGCCGGCGCGCCGTAGAGGAATCGTCCGTCGACCTTGAGCTCGACCGGCTTTTCCGGGTCGATCCGCTTGGCCGCCGTGGTCACGTCGAATTCGATGCGATCGGGAATGTAGTCCTCGACCATGAAGGTCGTCTCGCCGATCGCGGAGGCCTTGGGGTCGGTGAATGCGCGCGCCCGCCACGTCCCCGTCGGCACCGCCGAGTTGAGCGCCATCGCCAAGACGCGGCCGCCCGCGCCCATGTCCTGCAACAACGCGCGGCGATATTCGACGCCATCGGGACGCTCGACGACGATCGTCAGCGGCGTGCCGGCGGCGGCCTTGCCCTGTCCGTCGCGCAGTAGCGCGGTGAGATAGACCGTCTCGTTGGAACGATAGACGCCGCGCTCGGCGTAGACGAAAGCGTCGAGGCCCGCCGGCACCGCGCGTCCCGCCACGCCCCGGTCGGTCAGGTCGAAGGCGTTCGCCTTGAGACTGAGGAACGCATAGTCGGTCTTCTCGCCCGTGACCGTCACCAGCGCCGGCGACAGACCGCCCTCGCCGCGCGCGAGCCCCGCCTCGAACAGCACATGGCCGGCGTCGTCGGTCTTGCGGGTGGCCAGCACCTCGTTGTTGCGCGCGATCAGGCGCACCTCGGCCTTGCCGAGCGGGGCCGCGCTCGTCAGCGAATGAACGAAGACGTGCACGCCGTCATTGCCGGAAAACGCCGTCAGGCCGAGATCGGAAACGATGAACCATTGCGTGGCGAGCGGGGCGTATTCCTCCGATCCGGAAGCGCCCGGGCCGGTCGCCTTCGCCGTCATCACATAGACGCCGGGCTGCAGGTCGCCGACCGCCTGATCGACCGGGAACGCCGTCACCGCGTCCTCGTTGAGCTTGCCGGAGACCGCGAGTTCGCCCGACCAGACCTTGACCCCGCGCTCGGAGCCGAGGTCCTCGATTTCGCTGGCGCTGATGCCGCGCTGGAAGTCGCCGCCGACGACCGTATTGATCAGGTTGCGATCGCCGATGCGATGGATCTGGATCGCCACCGCGTTGGTATTGACGCTGACGACGGGAATGCCCTGCTGGCCGGCGCGCGGCAGCACATAGGCGCGGCTGGTGAAGCGCACGAACGGCTTGCGGTCGCGAACGTAGATGTTGAATTCGGCCGACTTGGCGAGTTGCTCCTTCACCGCCGACGGCACGCCGGCGCGCAGGCTGATATTGTAGCGCTCGCCGTGCTTGAGGCCCTCGACGCACAATTGCTTGGCCTCCGAGGAGATGGCGGGCTTGTCGAAGCCGGCGACGGCGACGAAGGGCGACAGATCGGCGCGCCGCGCGATTTCCTCGGAGAACTGGAAGCAGGCCCGCGGCGATGTCGCGTCGGAATCGACCGTGTAGTCGAGCAGGCGGAAACCATGCTCCTCGCGCAGCTTCTCGTAGCTCGCCCGCGCCTCGGCGACCTCCTTGAGGTCGAGCGACAGGCGCAGCGCGTCGAGCGCGGGCCGCCACAATTTGCGCTCGGACATGGTCTGTCCGATCACCATGAGCGCGTCGGCCTCCTCGCCCGCGTTGCCGGCGCGCTGATAGGCGAGATAGGCCGCGGTCGAGGCGCGCTCGAGCAGGAAGGTCCGCTCGTTGGTGCTGACCGCGCGAACCTGCAAAATGGCGCGCGCCAGGCGCAGCCAGTTGCCATTGTCCTGCGGCGCGGTCGCGGCGATTTCGCCGAGGAGGCGCAGCAGCGCGCGGAAGTCGTTGCGCTTGGCGGCGGCGTCCGCCTCGGTCTTCAGCGTGGCGACGGTCTTGTTGACGGCGCCCGCCTCGGTCTTGATCTGGGCTTCGAGCTTGATCGCCGCGTCGGCGAGATCGTCGCGGCGAAACGCCTTGTCGGCCGCCGACGCCGTTCCCATCGCGACCACAATCCCGGTCAGCACCGCGACGACGCGAATGAACCCGATCATGATTGAACTCCCAAGGTTGAAATGGCGGCGACGATGGCGAAATCGGTCTAGCCCGGCGGACACGAACGGTTCGCGAGCAGACCGTTCGATCGTGTCGGACTCATGACTGGCGCGACTGGCGCGGCCGGAATCGGCGCGGCGATTCTACCAGCGAAGCGACCGCTTCGCCGGTCCGGCCACGACGAAACCCGCTTGCGGTGGTCGTACGCCGCGCCCGGAAGGTTCGAGGCTGGCGGCTTGGCCCGGCCAATTTCGCGGGGGACTTTTTCAACGAACTGATGCTATTTCCTCTTCCCTTGACGACCCCGTAGCTCAGCCGGACAGAGCAACAGCCTTCTAAGCTGTGGGTCGCTGGTTCGAATCCAGCCGGGGTCGCCATGATTTCAAAGGCCTGATGAAAAATCTGAAGAGAACGCTTCAAGCTCTTCAAAAATTCCGGCCAATCCATTGATTTACAACGAGCAGCTCCGATCGCGGCGCTTCGGGTCAGCTGGCCCGAGCCTTCCGCCGCCGCGTCGTCTCACTCCTCCTCGGCCTCGAATTCGGCCAGTTCCGTCCCTTCCTGGACGAAATCCCCGACGCCGCAGCGCAGCCGGCGCACGACGCCGTCGGCCGGCGCGCGCAGCGTATGCTCCATCTTCATGGCTTCGAGGGTCAGGATCGGCGCGCCCTTCTTCAGCGCATCCCCGACCTCGGCCAGCACCGCGACGACGGTGCCGGGCAGCGGCGCGACGATCCGCCCGGTCCCCGCCTCGGCCGAATGTTCGCCGCCGAAGGGATCGCTCCAGGCGAGTTGGAAGCGCCCGTTACGGGTGCGCAGGCTGATCCGGCGGCCGTCGAGCGAAACGCTCGCGCGACTTTCGTGTTCGGCGAGGACGAGGCTGATCGTCCCGTCGACTTCGGCGGCGAAGGCAAGCGGCGTGCGCGCGCCCTCGATCGACAGCGTCGCGCCGTGGCGGCCGTAGATCAGCGCGGCCTCATAGGCGCGTTTCTCGCCATCATGGAAACTGAAGTGCCGGCGGCGGTTGCCATAGACGAGCCAGCCGGCCGCGCTCCACGGCGAGCGCGGATCGTTCGACGCCGGATCGGCCTGCTCCGTCAGCACGATTCCGGCGATCGCGGCGGCGAGTTCAAGCGTTCCGGCCGGCGGCGGCTTCGGCGCCAGCACGGCAAGCTCGCGCTCGATCAGCCCCGTGTCGATAGCGTTGGCGGCGACCGCGGGATGGCGCAGCAGCGCGCCGAGAAACGACAGGTTGGTGGTCACTCCCTCGATGTCGAACTGGTCGATCGCCGCCGCGGCGCGCGACAGCGCGGCCGTGCGGTCGTGGCCCCATGCGATCACCTTGGCGAGCATCGCGTCGTAATAGGGCGTGACCATATCGCCGGCGCCATAACCAGTATCGACGCGCGGCCCCGTTTCCGTCGCGCGCGGCGGCCGCCACAGCGAAATGCGCCCGACCGACGGCATGAAGCCTCGCGCGGGATCCTCGGCATAGACGCGCGCCTCGACGGCGTGGCCGCTGGCGACGATGTCGCGCTGCGCGATCCCGATCGGCTCGCCGAACGCCACCCGCAATTGCAGCGCGACGAGATCGATGCCGGTGATCGCTTCGGTCACCGGATGCTCGACCTGCAGGCGCGTGTTCATTTCGATGAAGAAGAAGTCGCGCCCGTCGGAGACGAATTCCACCGTGCCCGCGCCGACATAACCGACGGCGGCGGCGGCATCGCGCCCGGCGGCGCAGATCGCCTCCCGCCCCTCCCGCGAGAGCGTCGGCGACGGCGCCTCCTCGATCACCTTCTGATGGCGGCGCTGCAAGGTGCATTCGCGCTCGAACAAGGAAACGAGATTGCCATGCGCGTCGCCGACCACCTGCACCTCGATGTGGCGGGGATTGTCGATGTATTTCTCGATCAGCAGGCGGTCGTCGCCGAAGGCGGCGAGCGACTCCCGCTTGGCGCTCGCGACCGCGTCGGCGAGCTCACCCGCCGCGCGCACGATGCGCATGCCGCGCCCGCCGCCGCCGGCCGACGCCTTGACCAGCACCGGAAAGCCGATCTCCTTCGCCGCGCGGGACAACGTCGCCTCGTCCTGCGCCTCGCCGTGATAGCCGGGCACCAGCGGCACGCCGGCCGCCTCCATCAGCGCCTTGGCGCCCGACTTCGAGCCCATCGCCTCGATCATCGCCGCCGTCGGTCCGACGAAAACGATCCCGGCCGCGGCGCAGCGGCGCGCGAATTCCGCGCTCTCCGACAGGAAGCCATAGCCCGGATGGATCGCCTCGGCCCCGCTTCGCGCCGCCGCGTCGAGCACGCGATCGATCGACAGATAGCTCTCGCGCGCGGCCGGCGGACCGATCGCCACCGCCTCGTCGGCCATCGCGACATGGCGCGCGCCGCGATCGGCCTCGGAATAGACCGCGATGGTGCGCAGGCCCATCGCGCGGGCGGAGCGGATGACGCGGCACGCGATCTCGCCGCGGTTGGCGACGAGCAGCGAACCGAAGCGCCGGAAGTGGCTGGCGTCGGCGGCGAACGATTTGGCCGCGCGCGGCGAGGCGCCGTCTTGCGTGGAATTGCCGCGCTTTGTTCGTCCCACGATCAACTCCGCCGCGATCCGCGCCAATGGCGCGAGGCCGTGGCGCGACGCCGATCGCGCCACTCCGTCCGCCCGTTCATGTGAAACGTGCCGCCCATGTCCTCACATCCGGAAAAGGCCGAACCGCGTCGTCTCGGCCGGCGCGTTCGCCGCCGCCGACAGCGCAAGTCCCATGACGAGGCGGGTGTCGACGGGGTCGATCACGCCGTCGTCCCACAGCCGCGCCGTCGCGTAATAGGGATGGCCCTGGCGCTCATACTGTTCGCGGATCGGCGCCTTGAACGCCTCCTCCTCTTCCGTGCTCCAGGTTCCGCCCTTGGCTTCGATATTGTCGCGCCGGAGCATGCCGAGCACCATCGCCGCCTGCTCGCCGCCCATGACGGAGATGCGGGCGTTCGGCCACATCCACAGGAAGCGCGGATCGTAGGCGCGCCCGCACATGCCGTAATTGCCCGCCCCGTGCGAGCCGCCGATGATGACGGTGAATTTCGGCACCGCCGCGGTCGCCACCGCCGTCACCATCTTGGCGCCGTCGCGGGCGATGCCGCCGGCCTCGTATTTCTTGCCGACCATGAAACCGGTGACGTTCTGCAGGAACAGCAGCGGGATCTGGCGCTGGCAGCACAATTCGATGAAATGCGCGCCCTTGAGCGCGCTTTCGGAAAACAGGATTCCGTTATTGGCGAGAATGCCGATCGGGAATCCCCAGATATGCGCGAAGCCGCATACCAGCGTCTGCCCGTAGAGCCGCTTGAACTCGTCGAACTCCGAGCCGTCGACGATGCGCGCGATGATGTCGCGCACGTCGAAGGACTTGCGCCCGTCGGCGGGAATGATGCCGTAGATGTCGTCGACCGGATAGGCCGGCTCGCGCGGCTCGCGCCATCCGGGCGTGGAGCGCGTGGCCGGCTTCAGCGTCGCCACGATCCGCCGCGCGATGCCGATCGCATGCGCGTCGCTCAGCGCGTAGTGATCGGTGACGCCGGAATGGCGGCTGTGCACGTCGGCGCCGCCGAGTTCTTCCGCCGTCACCACCTCGCCGGTCGCCGCCTTCACCAAGGGCGGACCGCCGAGAAAGATCGTGCCCTGATTGCGCACGATGATGCTCTCGTCCGACATCGCCGGAACATAGGCCCCGCCGGCGGTGCAGGACCCCAGCACGATCGCGATCTGGGAGATGCCGGCCGCCGACATGCGCGCCTGGTTGTAGAAGATGCGGCCGAAATGGCGCTCGTCGGGAAACACCTCGTCCTGCGTCGGCAGATTGGCGCCGCCAGAATCGACGAGATAGACGCAAGGAAGATGGTTCCGCAGCGCGATGTCCTGCGCCCGCAGATGCTTCTTCACCGTCATCGGATAATACGAGCCGCCCTTGATGGTGGCGTCGTTGGCTACCACCATGCATTCGCGCCCCCGCACGCGGCCGATGCCGGTGACGACGCTCGCCGAATGCACGTCGCCGCCATACATGCCGTAGGCGGCGAGCGGCGACAGTTCGAGAAAGGCCGTGCCCGGATCGATCAGGAGATCGATGCGGTCGCGCGCCAGCAGCTTGCCGCGCGCGGTGTGCTTGGCGTGAGCGAGATCGCCGCCGCCGTTGGCGGCCGCCGCGAGTTGGTCGCGCAGGTCCGAGACCAGCGCGCGCATCGCGTCGCGGTTGGCCGCGAAGTCTCGCGACTGGCGATCGACTTCGGATGGCAGGACGGACATCGCTGGTTCCGAGCGTTATTGCAATGCAGCAAGGCAGGCTAAGGCGTGACATCGCTCGCGGCGCGGCAATTCGACGCGAAGAACTTCGGCCATGATAACCGGACCGGCTGGACTTACAACCGTTCGTTATTTTATTCTCCGCGTCAATGACCAACATGTGACCACCCGCGAACGGTCGGTCGGGAGAAACGCCGCGTGCCGGATTCACCGCAGCTCTTGCTCGAGGCAAGGGACGTGTCGCTACGCTTTGGCGGCGTGCGCGCGCTCTCGCATGTCAGCTTCGCGGTCAATCGCGGCGAATTGTTTTCGATCGTCGGCCCGAACGGCGCGGGCAAGACCTCGATGCTCAACTGCATCTCGGGCCGCTATTCCCCGAGCGAGGGAACCATCCTTTACAAGGGCGAGGACATCACGCGCGTGCGCGCGCATCGCCGCGCCGGCATCGGCATCGGCCGGACGTTTCAGAATCTCGCGCTGTTCGGCCACATGAGCGTGCTCGACAACATCATGGTCGGCCGCCATCACCATTTGCGCGCCGGCTTCGTGCGCGGCCCGCTGTACTGGATCGGCGGCGCCCGCAGCGAGGAACTGCGCAACCGCCAGATCGTCGAGGACATCATCGACTTCCTCGAACTCCAGCACGTGCGCAAGGCGACCGCCGGCACCCTGCCCTACGGCATCCGCAAGCGCGTCGAGCTCGCCCGCGCGATGGCGCTCGAACCCGAACTCATTCTGCTCGACGAGCCGATGGCCGGCATGAACCTCGAGGAGAAGGAGGACATGGCGCGCTACATCGTCGATCTCAACGAAGAGCGCGGCATGACCACGATCATGATCGAGCACGACATGGGCGTGGTGATGGACATCTCCCATCGCGTCATGGTGCTCGATTTCGGCAGCGTCATCGCCGAGGGATTTCCCGACGCCGTGCTCAACAACGAGCAGGTGCGGCGCGCCTATCTCGGCGAGGACGACGACGGCGCCCATGCCTCGCGCGAACCGGCCGCGGAGCATGCCCGATGACGGTCAAGCCCGATCTCGCCGTGCTCGACACGCTGCCGAAGCTGCTCGCCTTCAACGCGGCCAACTTCCCCGACGACATCGCGCTGCGCGAGAAGGATCTCGGCATCTGGCGGGCGACGAGTTGGCGCGCCTACAACGCCCGCGTCAAGGCGATGGCGCTCGGCTTCCGCGCGATCGGCCTCGACAAGGGCGACATCATCGCCATGATCGGCGACAATCGTCCCGACTGGGTCTGCGCCGAGATCGCCGCGCACGCCATCGGCGGCATGAGCATCGGCGTCTATCGCGACGCGCTCGACGAGGAGCTGCGCTACCTTCTCGACTATTCCGGCGCGCACGCGATCGTGGCCGAGGATGAGGAACAGATCGACAAGCTGCTCAATCTCGGCGACCGCCTGCCGACGCTGCGCCATATCATCTATTGCGATCCGCGCGGCATGCGCAAATACGACGATCCGCGCCTGGTTTTCGTCGAGGACCTCATCGCCAAGGGCGAGGCGCGCGCCGCCGCCGATCCGGCCGAATACGACGCGCTGGTGGCCGCCGGCGTCGGCGGCGATCCGGCGATCCTGTGCACGACCTCGGGCACGACCTCCAACCCGAAACTGGCGATGCTGTCCGGGCGGGCGCTGCTGAGCCATTGCGCGCTCTATCTCGAAGCCGACCCGCGCGCGGCGGGAGAGAACTACGTCTCGATCCTGCCGCTGCCGTGGATCATGGAGCAGCTCTACGTCTTCGGATGGGGCCTCATTTCCCGCATGATCGTCAATTTCGTCGAGGAACCGGAAACCTCGATGCACGACCTGCGCGAGATCGCGCCGCATTTCGTGCTGTTCGCGCCGCGACTGTGGGAGCAGATCGCCGCCGACATCCGCTCCGGCATCATGGACGCGACGCCGTTCAAGCGGGCGATGTTCGATCTCGGCCTGAAGCTCGGCCTGCGCGCGCTCAAGCAGGGACGGCGATCGTGGCTCGCCGATTTCATTCTGTTCCGCGCGTTGCGCGATCGCATCGGCCTGGCGCGCCTGAAATCGGCCGCGACCGGCGGGGCCGCGCTCGGCCCCGACACTTTCCGCTTCTTCCAAGCCATGGGCGTGCCGCTGCGCCAGATCTACGGCCAGACCGAGGCGCTCGGCTCCTACACCATCCACGCCGCCGGCGACGTGAACATGGATACCGTCGGCGTTCCGTTCCGCGACGTCGACGTCAAGATCATCAACCCGGACCAGAACAACGTCGGCGAGATCATCGTGCGCCACGGCAACATGTTCAGCGGCTACTACGGCAACGCGAAGGCGACCGCCGAAACGCTGCACGACGGCTGGCTGCATTCCGGCGACGCCGGCTATTACGACACCAAGGGCCACATCGTCATCATCGATCGCATGCAGGACATGGCCTCGACCGCGCGCGGCGACCGCTTCAGCCCGCAATTCATCGAGAACAAGCTGAAGTTCAGCCCCTATATCGCCGAGGTGGTCATTCTCGGCGCCGGCCGCGACTATCTCTCCGCGATCATCTGCATCCGCATCGGCATCCTGTCGAAATGGGCCGAGAAGCGCCGCATCAACTTCACCACCTACGCCGACCTCTCCTCCAAGCAGCAGGTGCGCGACCTCATCCGCGCCGAGGTCGAGCAGGTCAACGCCACGCTGCCGGACTTCCAGCGCGTGCGCAAGTTCCTGCTGCTGTACAAGGAACTCGACGCCGACGACGGCGAGTTGACGCGCACGCGCAAGGTCCGCCGCGGCGTCATCGGCGAGAAGTATCACGACATCATCGAGGCGGTGTACCAGGACCGCGACGCCATCGACATCGACACGACCATCGCGCTGCAGGATGGCACCCGCCAGCGCGTGCGCACCACGCTCGTGGTCGTCGACCTTCAGCCGGCGCGGCGCGCGCCCGCCGCCCAGGCCGCGGAATGACCCGATGAACACGCAGCTCCTGCTTCAACTCACCATCAACGGCCTGATCGTCGGCGCGCTCTACGGCGTCGTGGCGATGTCGTTCGTGCTCATCTACAAATCGACCCAGGTCGTCAATTTCGCGCAAGGCGAGTTCCTGCTCATCGGCGCCTGGGTGTGCTGGTGGCTGCTCACCAAATACCAGGCGCCGTTCTGGATCGGCATGCCGATCACGCTGGTGTTCATGCTGATCTTCGGCGTCGCGTTGCAGGTGGTGATCCTGCGCCCGATGATCGGCGAGCCGATCATTTCCATCATCATGATCACGATCGGGCTGTCGACCGTGTTTCAGGCGATCATGAAATGGATCTTCGGCACCAACCTGCAGCCGTTTCCGGCCGTGTTCCAGACCCAGACGGTCAACATTCTCGGATTGCAGATCCAGACGATCTACCTCATGAGCCTGGCGGTCTCGTTCACGCTCATCGGCGGGCTCGGCTGGTTCTTCCGCTATTCCAAATACGGACTGGCGATGCGCGCGACCGCGTTCGACCAGCAGGTCGCCCAGTCGCTCGGCATTTCGGTCAAGAACGTCTTCGCCATGGCCTGGGCGATTTCGGCGATCGTCTCGGCGGTCGCCGGCGTCGTCGTCGCGACCGTCAACGGCGTTTCGGCGGGCCTCTCGTCCTACGGCATCAAGGTGTTTCCCGCCGCCATCCTCGGCGGCCTCGACTCGATCGGCGGCGCGGTGCTCGGCGGCCTCATTATCGGCGTCCTGGAGAACCTCGCCCATTTCGTCGACAGCGAATATCTGCACTGGGGCAATCTCTACGAGATCGCGCCGTTCTACGTGCTCATCATCATCTTGATGGTCAAACCCTACGGGCTGTTTGGCATCAAGAACATCGAGCGGGTGTGAGCCATGGCGATGAACAGCCTCCTGCCCGCCGGCGACTATCGCACCTCCTACGCGGCCGACACCACGATCTTCCCGACCACCAACAGCCGCAACGCCGTGCTGCTCGCGCTGGTCGTCGTCTGCTTCGCGCCGATGGTGCTGTCGAACTACTGGCTCAGCAACCTGATCCAGATCGGCTACCTCGCCATCGCCGCGCTCGGACTCAACATTCTCGTCGGCTTCACCGGACAGATTTCGATCGGCCACGCCGCCTTTTTCGGCTTCGGCGCGTTCACCTCCGCCTATCTGTCGACGCGCTTTCCGATCCCGGTGTTCTTCTCGATTCCGCTGGCCGGCGTCGTCACCGCGATCGTCGGCCTGGTGTTCGGACTGCCGGCCGCGCGCCTCAAGGGACTCTATCTCGCCATCGCCACGCTCGCCGCGCAATATATCCTGCTCGACTTCTTCTCGCGCGCGGAATGGTTCACCGGAGGCGTCGTGCCGGCGAGCGCCAAGCCGTTCTCGCTGTTCGGCTACACGATCCGCGGCGACCGCAACTATTTCTACGTCGTGCTCGCCTATCTGGTGATCTGCTACATCCTCGTCACCAACCTGATGCGCACGCGCGACGGCCGCGCGCTGATCGCCGTGCGCGACCATTATCTTTCCGCCGAGATGATGGGCATCAACCTGACGAAATACCGCACGCTGTCGTTCGGGCTGGCGGCGTTTTTCGCCGGCATCGGCGGCGCGCTGTACGCCCACTATCAGGAGGTCGTGTCGAACGAAGGCTTCGGAATCGAACGCTCCATCGTGTTTCTGGCGATGATCATCATCGGTGGCGCCGGTTCGGTGTCCGGCACCTTGATGGGCACCGCCTTCATGGTGCTCCTGCCGGAGGCCATGGAATGGCTGAGCGCGGTCACCCGCGGCAGCTTCGTCGATCACATGCTGTCGCTGAAAAACAATATCGCCTTCCTGCGCGAGATTGCCATCGGCATGGTGATCGTGCTGTTCTTGATTTTCGAGCCCGACGGACTGGCGCATCGCTGGCGTCAGATCAAGGCCTACTGGAAGCTCTTTCCCTTCTCGCATTGAGGTCGAATGGGATTGAGAACGCAATTCAACCTCACCTAATGAAATTGGAGGAGACAAAGATGATCGGCAATGTTTTGCGAACAATTTCGGCGGCCGCTCTTTTGTGCGCGAGCGCGAGCGTGGCCAACGCCCAGATCGCGGTCGGACAATTGGTCGACTTCTCTGGACCGACGTCCGACGTCGGCGTGCCGTTCGGCCAGGGCGTCGCCGACGCGCTTGCCTGGGTCAACACCAAGGGCGGCATTGGCGGCCAGAAGCTCAATGTCGAGACCGTCGATTACGGCTACAAGGTTCCGCAGGCGGTGGCGCAGTACAAGAAGTGGTCGGCGCCCGAAAGCAAGGCCGCCGCGATCCAGGGCTGGGGAACGGCCGACACCGAGGCGCTGACCGGCTTCGTCGCGCAGGACGAAATCCCCTACATCTCCGCGTCCTACGCCGCCGCGCTGACCGACCCGTCCGGCGCCAGCGGCAAGGCAAAGCCCGCGCCCTACAATTTCTTCTACGGACCGAGCTATTCCGACGCGATGCGCGCGATGCTCGTCTGGGCGGCGCAGGACTGGAAGGCCAAGGGCAAGAGCGGCGCGCCGAAGTTCGTGCACATGGGCGCCAATCACCCATACCCCAACGCGCCGAAGGAAGCCGGCGAGGCCACGGCCAAGGAACTCGGCTTCGAGGTGCTGCCGCCGATCCAGTTCGCGCTCACGCCGGGCGACTACACCGCCCAGTGCCTGACGCTGAAGACGTCGGGTGCGAACTACGCCTATCTCGGCAATACCGCCGGCTCGAACATCTCCGTTCTGAAGGCGTGCAAGACCGCGGGCGTCGACGTGCAGTTCCTCGGCAACGTCTGGGGCATGGATGAGAACGCGGCCAAGGCCGCCGGCGACGCGGCGAGCGGCGTCGTCTTCCCCGTCCGCACCTCCGCGATCTGGGGCGGCACCACGCCCGGCAACAAGACCGTGATGGAAATCACCAAGATGTCCGACCCGACCGGGCAGGCCTATCGTCCCGTGCACTATTACGCCGGCGTCTGCTCGGCGCTGTACATGAAGGAAGCGATGGACTGGGCGGCCAAGAACGGCGGCGTCAAGGGTCCGAACGTGAAGAAGGGTTTCTATCAGAAGGCCAACTGGGTCCCCGCCGGAACCGAAGGCGTCTGCAATCCGTCGAGCTGGACCGACAAGGATCACCGCTCGACCATGCAGGTCGACCTCTACAGGCTGAAGGTGTCGGGATCGACCGAGGCGCCGCTCAACGACCTCGTCAAGAACGGCGTCATCAAGGTCGAGAAGGTGACCACGATCAACCTGCCGCGCAAGGCCGAGCAGCTCGGCTGGTGATCACGACCACGCAACGGGAGCGCGCCGCCCACGCCGGCGGCGCGCGCCTCAAGGAGCAACGCGCGTGCTGAACACGGTCGACAACAGCGCCTCGCCGAAGCCGGCCGCGTCCGCGGCGGACGCGCCGCTCCTTTCGATCCGCAACATCGAGGTCGTCTATGATGAGGTCATTCTCGTCCTGCGCGGCCTCAGCCTCGACGTGCCGCGCGGCGCGATCGTCGCCCTGCTCGGCGCCAACGGCGCGGGCAAGTCGACGACGCTCAAGGCGATCTCGGGTCTGCTCAAGACCGAGAACGGCGAGGTCACGCGCGGCGATATCATGTTCGACGGCGCGCGCATCAACGGCGTCGATCCCGACCGCATCGTGCGGCGCGGCGTCTTCCAGGTCATGGAAGGGCGCCGCATCATCGGCGACATGACCGCGCTCGAAAACCTGCGCCTCGGCGCGTTCACCCGCCGCGACGGCGAGGTCGACGCCGACATCGAGATGGTGTTGAACTATTTTCCGCGCCTGCGCGAACGGTCGGGCCTCGCCGGCTATCTCTCCGGCGGCGAGCAGCAGATGCTCGCGATCGGCCGCGCGCTGATGGCCAGACCCAAAATGGTGCTGATGGACGAGCCCTCGATGGGGCTGTCGCCCGCCTTGGTCAAGGAAGTGTTCGGCATCATCGAACGCGTCAACCGCGATCTCGGCGTCACCATTTTGCTGGTCGAGCAGAACGCGCGCGCGGCGCTGTCGGTGGCGAGCTACGGCTATGTCATGGAACAGGGCAAGGTCGTGCTCGACGGCAAGGCCTCCGACCTGCGCGAGAACGAGGATATCAAGGAATTCTATCTGGGTTCCGGCGACGAGCGTAAGAGCTTCAAGAACTTGAAGAGCTTCCGGCGCCGCAAGCGATGGATTTGACGGCGATGGAGCGCGACGCCGACAACGGCCTGTTCTTCGATGAGTTGGAAACGCGCTCGGCCGACGCGCGCGAGCATGCGCTGATGCGGGCGGTGGCGGCGCTGGCGCGAGACGCGCGCTCCAACACCGCCTATTACGCGACCGCGCTCGCCGACGTCGATCTCGACACCCTCGCCTCGCGCGGCGATCTCGCGCGCCTGCCGTTGCTGCGCAAGTCCGACCTCCCCGCGATCCAGCGCGCGCGCCCACCCTTCGGCGGCCTGACGCCGACCGCGGCGCGGCCGATGCATATCTATTCCTCGCCCGGCGGAATCCATGAGCCCGACGTGGCGCGGAACGACTATTGGCGGCTCGGGCGCGCGCTGTGGGCCACCGGCCTGCGCGCCGGCCATCTCGTCCACAATTGCTTCGCCTATCACTTCACGCCGGCCGGCATGATGATGGAATCGGGCGCGCGGGCGGTCGGCGCGTCGGTGTTCCCGGCCGGCACCGGCCACACCGAGCAGCAGGCGCGGTCCGCCGCGGTGCTGCGCCCCGACTGCTACACCGGCACGCCGGACTATCTCAAATCGATCCTGGATCGCGGCGATGAGCTTGGCCTCGACCTCGCCTCGCTGCGCATGGCCCATGTCTCCGGCGGGCCGCTGACGCCTGCGCTACGCGCCTTCTACGACGCGCGCGGAATCGCGGTGCGCCAGAGCCTGGCCACCGCCGATTGCGGGCTGATCGCCTTTGAGTCCATCGTCAATGACGGCCTCGTCATCGACGAGCGGGTCGTCGTCGAGGTCGTGCAGCCGGGAACCGGCGCGCCGGTCGCCGACCACGAGATCGGCGAGCTCGTCGTCACCGTGCTCAATCCGGACTACCCGCTGATCCGCTTCGCGACCGGCGACCTGACCGCGATCATGCCGGGCCAGAGCGCCTGCGGGCGCACCAACCAACGCATCAAGGGCTGGCTCGGCCGCGCCGACCAGTCGGTCAAGGTGCGCGGCATGTTCGTGCATCCCGAGCAGGTGCGCGACATCGCGCGCCGCCATTCCGGGATCGTTCGCGCGCGCCTCGTGGTGACGCTGCACGAGGGCGCCGACGTCATGACGCTGCATCTGGAGCACGCCGGCGACGCGCCGGACCTCGGCGCGGTCGAGGCGAGCATTCAGGCCGTCACCAAGCTGAAGGGCCGCGCCGCGCTCGCCGCGCCCGGCGCGCTCGCCGACGACGGCAAGCTGATTGACGACGCCCGGCGATGAAGCTCATCTCGCACGCAAGGTGGCGTCCATGACGCGCCGATCCGGGTCATCCGGCGCCAAGACGCTCAAGGCGATCCGCGGCGCGGGCCTGCGGCTCATTTTCGAGCACGGCTTCGAGGCGATGAGCCTGCGCCAGCTCGCCAGCGAGGTCGGCATCCAGGCCGGCTCCCTCTACAACCATATCGCCACCAAGCAGCAATTGCTGGTCGACCTCATCCGCGAGCACATGGAGGACCTGATCTCCTCGCTCGACGCCAGGCTCGAAGGCGTCGACGATCCGGTCGAACGGCTGCGGACATTCGTCAGCTATCACGTCACCACGCATATGTGGCGCAAGCAGGAGGTCTACATCTCGACCTTCGAGCTCAGGGCGCTGGAACCGGCGAATTACGCGCGCATCATCCGCCTGCGCCGGCTCTATGAGGAACGGCTGAACGCCATTCTCGACCTCGGCGTCGCGCGCGGCGTGTTCGACCTCGCCGACACGCGCGTCGCGACCTTCGCGCTTCTGGCGATGCTCACCGGCGTGTGCACCTGGTATCGCCCGAACGGCAGGCTGAGCAAGGAAGCCATCGTCGAGCTGCACACCAATCTCGCGCTGCGCGGCGTCACCGGCAAGCCCGCTCGCGCGCCGGCCCGCCGCGCGACCAGGACCGCCGTCCGCGCCCCCTCCGCGCGGCGCGCGCGCCAGCCGGCCGCGGTTTGACCGCCGGCATCCGACGGCGGGCATCGAGCAATCAGGGCGGTTGGGTGCGACCGGCTCGCCGCGCTGGGATCAGTGCGTCCACGGCTCCGCGCGGCCGAACTTGAAATTGTCGGAATAGGCGGCGATGCGCCGGGTCGCGGGCTTGTCCTCGACGACCTCGTGGGCGATGCCGTGGCGCTCGCAATAGGCCACCGCCTCCTCGCGGCTCGCGAAGTTCAGCGAGAGTTGCTGTTTCATGTCCGACGAACTCGTCCAGCCCATCAGCGGCTCGATGACGCGCGGGGCCTCCGGATCGAAGTCGAGGCGCCAGGAATGGGTCTTGGACATGCCCGATTGCGTCGCGCTCTTGGCCGGGCGATAGATGCGTGCGGTCATGCGGAAGGACTCCCTTGCGTGATGTCGCCCGCGCCGGAGCGGCTCGCGCGACAAGATCGAAATCGGCCGGCTGGTCGGGGCAGCAGGATTTGAACCTGCGACCTGCAGTACCCAAAACTGCCGCGCTACCAGGCTGCGCTATACCCCGAATCTCCAGGTCCGAAAAAGCGGCGCGACCACGTTCCGGTGGGAAAGTCGCGCGCCGCCGGCCGACCCCGCGAAGACCGACGCGGCCCGGGCCATGCGAATGCGCGGCCGATTCGATACACGTTTCACCCTCGCCGTGCAATCGCGCGCGGGCTGCCGGGGATCGCGCGCGGCGATCCTTTCGGCCTGAAAAATTCACGGGCATTTGTCCGACGAGACCGGATCGTTCCGCCGGCATGAAATGCCCGCGATTCAAGGCTTTGGGTGAATCCGGCGCGAGAAGATGGTCTCCACATTCCTTGGGTTTGCCTTGGCGCAACCCTTGCCCTCGCGTGCCCCGCCCGGCCCGCCTCAGCGCCGGCGCGCCTTGGCGAAGATCGGGTGCGCGACCTGGTCGCCCGGCGCGATGCCGAGGCGCTTCGACGTTCCCGCGACGACTTCGAGGACCGCCGCGACCGACCCCTGGGATTGGATATGGCGCGTCGACAGGGGCTCCGTGTTTTCCGCGATGCGGTGGATGCGGCCGTCCGCGCGGATGAAAATCATGTCGAGCGAGACATAGGTGTTCTTCATCCACATCACGACCTCGCGCGGCGGAAAGAAGTCGAACAGCATGCCGCGCCCTTCCGGCAACTCGCGCCGATGCATCAGGCCGGTGGCGCGCTCCTCGTCGCTGACGGCAAGCTCGACCTGGAAGACCTGAACGCCGGTCCGCGTGACGATTTCGAGCGCGCCGAACTCGGCCGCGCCGGCTCGCGTGGCATGACCGGCGGCGACCGCGAGGCCGGCAAGCGCGAGCAGCGCGAATGCCAGGCGCCTTACCCTGTTCAGCGGCGACGGTGTCGGTCGATGCATCCGGAACCATCCGCGCGCGGCGCGCGCCCGCCTGCTTGTTTGTTGGGCAATCATCCGAAAGTCCTTGCGCCGGAGCGGCATTCGCGGAGCGCCAAGCGCCAATTCCGCGTGACAGGAAGATTTAGCGAAGTCAACCGGAGATCGCGGCGGTTCGATGGCGCGCGCCGCCGGCCGTCGAGCGCGGATTGCCGAACGACCGCATCGATGGGGGAGCGCCGACGGAAGGGGTGATGGCGGCGCGTCGACGGACGGGCGTCGCTCGAAGCGCGTCGCGGGATCGGCGTCGCTAGAGAGGCGCCAATGGACGGGTCTCAATGAACGAGTGTCAATGGACGAGTATCAATGAACGAGTATCAATGGACGAGCATCAATGGACGGCGCCGGGAAAAAAAAGCCCGCCCAAGGCGGGCGGCCGGACAACGGCCGCAACCGGCGCATTCGACGCCGCCAAGGAATTCGGAGGCGCGACGGAAGGAAAGCGTCCTCAGTGCGACGCCGGCCCCAACGGTCCGGCTTCCGGCCGGACTTCGGCGGCCATCAGCCCTTTTGAGCCGTTGCCGTAGCGCACCAGCACGAACTGGCCGGGTCGCAGCTCGGTCATGCCGAAGCGGCGCAGCGTCTCCATATGGACGAAGATGTCCGGCGTACCGTCGCCCCTGGACAAAAAGCCGAAGCCACGCAGGCGGTTGAACCACTTGACCTGCGCCCTTTCGAGCCCGCTTGTCGGCACCACGGCGACATGGGTGCGCGGCGGCAGCATCTGCGCCGGATGGATCGCCGTCGACTCGTCCATCGAAATGATGCGGAAGGCCTGAAAACCGCGATCGCGCCGCGTCACCTCGCAGACCACGCGCGCGCCCTCATAGGCGGTCTGGAAACCGTCGCGCCGCAGGCAGGTCACATGGAGCAGAATGTCGGGAACGCCGGCATCGTCGGGGACGATGAAACCATATCCCTTTGACGCGTCGAACCATTTGATGACGCCGGCGAGCTCGATCAGCCCTTCCGCGACATCGCGCGCGACCGCGCCCTGCGGCGAAACCTGCGGGCCAAATCCGATAACGTTCGACGCATCGAGCGCGCGCGAGGGAGCCGGGCGCTCGGTGCCGGCTCCACTCAACGGTCCCGCCGGATGCCGCGCGCCAGCTTCCAGCCCCGGCGCTCGATCGGATCCGTGCGGCGTCGAATTCCTCGATTCAAATTCGTCCGAACCCATCACCACGGACTCCGCACATCGCAATTTTGAATTAGTCTTGAACCGGGACAAATCCTGACCACGGTCACTTTGGCATCACACCCCAATCACGGCGCGCCGCCCTCGACAAATCCGCGAAGCGTCATCGCCGCTCCGATTCACGAATCCAGCGAATCGAGGATAACACTCTCGTCACATCGTCAAAGTGGAAATTCCACCGAACGGAATAATGTGAACAACTTGCGATTTTTTCGAATCACTTGCCGATAAAGCACGCAAGCGTCTCGCCGATATCGGCGTGAATGACGAGGTCGGCCTCCTCGTCGAAATCGGTCGGATCACGATTGATCAACACGAGCCGCGCGCCCGCCCGCTTCGCCACCATCGGAATACCGGCGGCCGGCCAGACCACGAGCGAGGAGCCGATCGCCAAGAAGAGATCACAGCGCTCCGCCCATTCCATGGCGCGCCGCATCTCGCGCTCGGGCATCGCCTGCCCGAACGAGACGGTCGCCGTCTTGATCGGCCCGCCGCAATCGAGACAGGCCGGCGCGCGTCCGCCGATCTCGTCGAAGCGCTTGCGAACCCAATCGATTTCGTAGCGCCGGCCGCACCCCATGCACAGCGCGTAGGTGGTGTTGCCGTGCAGCTCGATCACGTCGTCGGCCGCGACGCCGGAATTCTGGTGCAGGTTATCGATATTCTGGGTGATCACCGCGGGAATTTTTCCGCGCTGGTAGAGCGCGGCGATCGCCTGGTGTCCCCGCCCCGGTTGCGCCGCGGCAAAATGCGGGTCGATGGCGAATCGCCGCCGCCATGCCTCGTCGCGCATGTCCTGGCTCGCCATGAATTCGGAGAAATCGATCGGCTGGTACTTGCTCCACAATCCGCCCGGCGAGCGGAAATCGGGAATGCCGCATTCGGTGGAAATGCCGGCGCCCGTGAACGGCACGATGACGCGGGCCTCCGCCACCAGCGCGCGCAGCCGCGCGATCGCCGTCTCGACTTCTCCCGCGCTCATCGCCTAATGCCCGCCGGGCTCCGCGGCCGCCGACTTCCTGGTCCCGCCGAGCCGCGCGGTGAGTTCCCCGACGATGCCGCGGCGGAACACCAACACGCAGATCACGAAGAACGCGCCGATGATGACGCTGACCCAGGGGCCCACCTTGTCGGCGAGCTCGTTCTGCAACGTCACGATCACCGCGGCCCCGATCGTCGGCCCGAAAATCGTGCCGACCCCGCCGAGCAGCGTCATCAGCACGACCTCGCCCGACATGTGCCAATGCGCGTCGGCCAGCGAGGCAAGCTGGAAGGTGAGCGACTTGGCCGACCCCGCGAGCCCCGACAGCGCCGCCGACATGACGAAGGCGCTGAGCTTGTAATAGCCGACGTCGAAGCCCAGCGAAATCGCGCGCGGTTCGTTTTCGCGGATGGCCTTGAGGATCTGGCCGAACGGCGAATTGACGATACGATAGATGATGGCAAGCCCGACGAAGAACACCGCGAACACGACGTAGTACATCGTCAGGCCTTCGGACAGGTCGATGAAACCGAACATTCGGCCGCGCGGAATGCCCTGCATGCCGTTCTCCCCGCCGGTGAAATTCATCTGCAAGGCGAGGAAATAGATCATCTGCGCCAGCGCGAGGGTGATCATCGCGAAATAGATGCCGGCGCGGCGGATCGCCAGCGCGCCGATGACGAAGCCGAGCGCGGCCGCGCTCGCCGTCCCGGCCAGCAATCCGAGTTCGGGCGGCCAGCCCCACTCCTTGATCACATGGCCGCAGATGTAGGCGGCGCCGCCGAAAAACGCGGCGTGCCCGAACGACAACAACCCGCCATAGCCGAGCAGCAGGTTGAACGCGCTCGCGAACAACGCGAAGCACCACACCTTCATCAGGAAGGTCGGATACAGCACGAAGGGAGCGAGCACGCCGATCAGCACCAGCGTGGCGAACGCCACCATCGCGCGATAGTCGGCGCCGGTTTCGCGAATTTCCATTGCCCTGACCATGATCGCGCCCTACCCAGCCCGGCCGAACAATCCCGCCGGCCGAACCAGCAGGACGATGGCCATGATGACGAAAATGATGACGGCCGAGGCTTCCGGATAGATCAGCCGGGTAAATCCCTCGATGATGCCGAGGCCGACGCCGGAAACGATCGAGCCCATGATCGAGCCCATGCCGCCGATGACGACCACGGCGAAGACGACGATGACGATGTCGGAGCCCATCACCGGATTGACCTGGAAGATCGGCGCGGCGAGCACGCCGGCGAAGGCGGCGAGCGCCACGCCCAGGCCGTAGGTCAGGGTCGTCAGCATCGGCACGTTGATGCCGAGCGCCTGCGCGACCGCGGCATTCTCGGTGCCCGCGCGCAGATAGGCGCCGAGCTTGGTGCGCTCGATGACGAACCACATCGCCACGCACACCGCGAGCGCGGCCACGATCACCCAGCCGCGATAATACGGCAGGAACATGAAGCCGAGATTGATGCCGCCCTGCAGCAGGTCGGGCACCGGATAGCTCTGTCCCGACACGCCGTAATAGTAGCGGAACATCCCCTCGATGATCAGCGCGAGACCAAAGGTGAGCAGAAGGCCGTAGAGGTGGTCGAGCCCCTTGAGCCGCCGCAACAGGAAGACCTCGATCAGCACGCCGAAACAGCCGACGATCAGGGGTGAGAGGATCAGCGCGGGCCAATAGCCGACGCCGAAAAATGTCAGCGCGAAATAGGAGCCGAACGCGCCCATCATGTAGAGCGCGCCGTGGGCGAAATTCACGATGTTGAGAAGCCCGAAGATGATCGCGAGGCCGAGGCTGAGGATGGCGTAGAACGAGCCGTTGATCAGCCCGACCAGCAACTGCCCGAACAATGCCTGCGTGGTGAAGTTGAACATGGATGCCCCTTGCCCTTCCGCCAAGCTCGTATCCGCCGAGCCCGTATCCGCCGAGCCCGTAATGGTGGCCGTCCGCCGTTCCCGCCCCGACGCCATCGCTCTCGGCGGGCGTCGTCGCGTTTGGTGTCGAGGAATTCGCCCCCGCGCCGGGCCGGCGCGTCTTGAGCCGTGACGCGGGCGGACGCGTCTTGCCCGCCCGCGCGCCGCCGGCTTACTTCTTGACCAGCGGACAGGTGCTCTTTTCGAGCGGCTGGAACGCCTGCGCGGCCGGAATCGTCGCGCTCACCTTGTAGTAGTCCCACTGCGCCTTGGACTCTTCCGGCTTCTTGACCTGGAACAGGTACATGTCATGCACCATGCGGCCGTCCTCGCGGATCTTGCCGTTCTTGGCGAAGAAGTCGTTGATGGTCGCGGCCTTCATCGTCTCCATCACCTTGGCGGTGTCCTTCGTGCCCGCCTTCTTGATCGCGGCGAGATACTGATAGGTCGACGAATACTGGCCGGCATGGACCATCGTCGGCATCTTCTTGTGAATGTCGAAGAAGCGCTTCGACCAGGCGCGCGTCTCGTCGTTGAGGTCCCAGTAGAACGCTTCCGTCAGGTACATGCCCTGCGTCGCCTTCAGGCCGAGGCTGTTGATGTCGGTGATGAAGATCAGGAGGCCGGCGAGCGCCTGCTTCGGCGTGATGCCGAATTCGGCGGCCTGTTTGATCGAGTTGGTGGTGTCGTTGCCGGCGTTGGCAAGACCGATGATCTGCGCGCCGGACGCCTGCGCCTTGAGCAGGAAGGCGGAAAAATCCGAGCCGGGGAACGGATGGCGCGAGGAACCCAGCACCTTGCCGCCATTGGCCTCGACGACCGCCGTGGAATCGGCCTCGAGCGAATGGCCGAAGGCGTAGTCGGCGGTGAGGAAGTACCAGGTCTTGCCGGCCGGCTGCTTCGACACCGCGCCGGCGGTGCCGTTGGCGAGCGCGTAGGTGTCGTAAGTATAGTGGATGGTGACGTCGTTGCATTCCTTGTTGGTCAGCGCCGTCGTCGCCGCGCCGTTGACGATCGCGATCTTGTTCTTCTCCTTGGCGATCTTGCTGGCCGCGAGCGCGGTCGAGGACGTCACCAGGTCAGTGACGAGATCGACACCGTCCTTCTCGAACCATTCGCGCGCCTTGTTGGCGGCGATATCGGCCTTGTTCTGGTGATCGGCCGAGAGCAGCTCGACCTTGAACGCCGGCTTCTCCTTGGCGAGGAAATCGTCGATCGCCATCTTGGTGGCGATCACCGAGCCCTGGCCGGAAATGTCCGAATAGGTTCCGGACAGGTCCGTCAGCACCCCGATCTTGACGGCATCCTGGGCCCGCGCCGACGTCGCGACCGCGCCCATGGCGACGACCGCCGCGGTCGCCAGCAATAGATTTCGCTTCTTCATCGATACTCTCCTTGGTTGACCCGACTTTGTGGAACCGATTTCGTGGAACCGATTTGGTGGAACCGATCTGGTTGCCGCGATTTGGTGGAACCGATTGCCGATCCGGTCGTTTCGCGATCGGTCGGTCCCGGCGTCGAACGTCAGACGCCGAGCAGTTCGTTGAGCCTTCCCCTCTTGTCCTCGAGTTCGGCGCGCGCGACCTCCATGACCACGCGTCCTTCCTCGATCACGTAATGACGGTCGGCCAGCGGCGCGGCGAAAACGAAATTCTGTTCCGCCAGCAGCATGGTGTAGCCGAGCGTCTTGAGATGGCGCACGACCTCGCCGATGCGCTGCACGATCACCGGCGCGAGCCCCTCGGTGATCTCGTCGAGCACGAGAATATCGGCGCCCGTCCGCAGCACCCGCGCCAGCGCCAGCATCTGCTGTTCGCCTCCGGACAGTTTGCCGCCGGGGCTCTTGCGCCGTTCCTTCAGGTTCGGGAACATCTCGAACAATTCGCCGACCGAGAGCCCGCCTTCCTTGCCGCGCGGGGCGAGCGTCAAGTTTTCCTCGGCCGACAGGCTCGCGAAGATCGCGCGTTCCTCCGGGCACCAGCCGACGCCGAGCCGCGCGATCCGGTGCGGCGCGAGACGGATCGTCTCGTGCCCGTTGATCCGGATCGATCCGACCCGCCGGCCGACCAGGCCCATGATCGAGCGGATGGTGCTCGACCGGCCCGAGCCGTTGCGCCCGAGCAGCGTCACCAATTCGCCGCGACGGACGTGAATGTCGATGCCGTGAAGCACGTGCGACTCGCCGTAATAGGCGTTGAGCCCCTTGATCTCGAGCGCGATCGCGTCGCTTTCGGTCATGCCGCGTGTCCCACATAGGCCTCGAGCACGGCCGGATTCTTCGACACCTCGCTGTAGGGCCCCTCGGTCAGCACCTGCCCGCGCTGCAGCACGGTGATGCGGTCCGACAGGTGGGCGACCACGCGCATGTTGTGCTCGACCATCAGCACGGTGCGCTTGGCCGACACCTTGCGGATCAGCTCGACGACCCGGTCGATGTCCTCGTGTCCCATCCCCTGCGTCGGCTCGTCGAGCAGCATCAGTTCGGGATCGAGCGCGAGCGTGGTGGCGATTTCGAGCGCGCGCTTGCGCCCATAGGGAAGCTCGGCCGCGGTCGCGTCGGCGAAGCCGGCGAGATCGACCTGTTCGAGCAGCTCCAGCGCCCGCGCGTTGAGCGCGTCGAGCGTGCGCGCCGAGCGCCAGAAGTGGATCGCGACGTTGGCCTTGCGCTGCAGGCCGACGCGCACGTTCTCCAGCACCGTCAGATGCGGAAACGTCGCCGAGATTTGGAACGAGCGCACCAGCCCGCGCCGCGCCGTTTCGGCCGGCCGCTCATGGGTGATGTCGATGCCGTTGAACAGGATCTTGCCGTTGGTCGGCTCGATGAACTTCGTCACCAGGTTGAAGACGGTGGTCTTGCCGGCGCCATTGGGCCCGATCAAGGCGTGAATGGTCCCGCGCTTGACCGAGAGATTGACGTTGTCGACCGCGATGAATCCGGAGAACGCCTTGCTCAGGTCGCGGCATTCGAGAATGTAGTCGTCCGTCATTCGCGCTTCCCTTGAAGGTGTGGCGGCCGCGCGCGGGCGCGGCCCGGCCGCCTCAGCCGTGGATTGCCGAGGCCGAGCCGACCTGCTGCCGCAGGACGAATTTCTGCACCTTGCCGGTCGAGGTCTTGGCGATCGGGCCGAACACGAATTGCTTGGGCACCTTGAAGGCGGCCAGCCGCTCGCGGCAGAAGGTGTTGAATTCGGCTTCGGTCGCGCTCGCGCCTTCCTTGAATTCGATGAAGGCGCACGGCACCTCGCCCCATTTCGGGTCCGGCCTGGCCACGACCGCGGCCACCAGCACCGCCGGGTGCTTGTAGAGCACGTCCTCGACCTCGAGCGAGGAGATGTTCTCGCCGCCGGAGATGATGATGTCCTTGGAGCGATCCTTGATGATGACGTAGCCGTCGCCGTCGAGCACCGCGAGATCGCCGGTATGGAACCAGTCGCCGGCGAAACTCTTCTGGCTCGCCGCCGGATTCTTCAGATAGCCCTTCATGACGATGTTGCCGCGGAACATCACCTCGCCCATGGTTTCGCCGTCGCCGGGCACCTCGCGCATGGTCTCCGGATCGATCACGGTGATCGCCTCCTCCATGTGGTAGGCGACGCCCTGGCGGCGGTTGAGCTGGGCGCGCTCCTCGGTCGGCAGCTCTTCCCATCCCGGCTGCTGCGCGCAGAACGCGGCCGGACCGTAGGTCTCGGTCAGGCCGTAAACATGCGTCAGGCGAATGCCGATCTTCTCGGCATTGGCGAGAACCGCGACCGGCGGCGCGGCGCCCGCGATCAATCCCGCGATCACATGCTTGGTCGCGCGCGCGGCGGCCTGCGGCGAATTGATCAGCGTGTTGTAGACGATCGGCGCGCCGCACATATGGGTGACGCGGTAGCGGTCGACCAGATCGAAGATCTTAGCCGGGTCGACCTTGCGCAGGCAGATGTTGACGCCGACCGCGGCCGCGATCGTCCACGGGAAGCACCAGCCGTTGCAATGGAACATCGGCAGCGTCCACAGATAGACCGGATGCGCCGGCATGCTCCACGACACGATGTTGCAGATGCCGTTGAGATAGGCGCCGCGATGGTGATAGACGACACCCTTGGGGTCGCCCGTCGTCCCCGAGGTATAATTGAGCGAGATCGCGTTCCACTCGTCGGCCGGCATCGACCAGGCGAACTCCGGATCGCCCTTGGCGATGAAATCCTCGTACTCAACCTCGCCGATCGGTCCGCCGTCCGAATAGGTCTTGTCGGCGACGTCGATCACGTAGGGCTTCGGCCCCTTCATCAGCTTCAGCGCCCGCGTGATGACGCCGGAAAATTCCGGGTCGACCAGGAGCACCTTGGCCTCGCCGTGATCGAGCATGAAGGCGATCGCTTCGGCGTCGAGCCGGATGTTAAGCGTGTTGAGCACCGCGCCCACCATCGGCACCGCGAAATGGCATTCGAAGATCGCCGGCACGTTGGGCAGCATCACGGCGACCGTGTCGCCGAAGCCGATGCCGCGCGCGGCGAGCGCGGAAGCGAAGCGCCGGCAGCGCGCGTAGGTCTCCGCCCAGGTGAAGCGCCGGTCCTCGTGGATCACGCTCGGCAATTTGGGGTGCACATGGGCCGCGCGCGCGATGAAACTCAAGGGCGTCAGCGGAACATAATTGGCGCCATTCTTGTCCAGATCGGTTTCGAACGCGCTTCCACGCGGCATCGTCGTCCTCCATTCCCACGCCGTTATGCGGGCTCGCTTTTTTGAGCCTTGGCCGTTTCTGGGCCAAGGGCGGGCGAATGTCTAATCCAAAATATGTGTGTCGCGGCGGGCCTTCGCGCGTGCGAAAAAAGCCCAGCCGAACGTCCCTCTTGATGCCGCATGGACCGCGCCAAAGCACGGCCTCGCGCGAGCCGCCATGCCTGCCAATCTGGCCGAGTGTCCTCGCCCGCCCGCATGTCATGGCCCATGGAGCGCGGCCGCCAAAAATGCGATGAGGAATAGGGCGAACAAGCCGGCCGAAGGAAGGAACCCGACCCATGCGCTATCTGCATACGATGTTGCGGGTGAAGAACCTCGACCGCGCGCTTGCCTTCTTTTGCGGCGCGCTGGGGCTCGCGGAGGTCAACCGCGTTGAGAGCGAGAAAGGCCGCTTTACCCTCGTCTTTCTGGCCGCGGCGGACGACGCCAAGACGATCTGGAGCGGCAAGACCAAAACGAGGCCGGCGCCGGTCATCGAACTGACATGGAACTGGGACGAGGAGGATTACGGCGAGGCGCGATATTTCGGTCACCTCGCCTTCGAGGTCGACAACATCTATGCCGCCTGCGCCGATCTCATGGACAAGGGCGTCACCATCAACCGCCCGCCCCGCGACGGCGCGATGGCCTTCGTCCGCTCGCCCGACCACCATTCGATCGAACTTCTGCAGAAAGGCGCGGCGCTCCCACCGGCCGAGCCATGGGTATCGATGCCGAATATCGGCCACTGGTGAATGCCTCCCCATCGGACCCGCATTTCGCGCGCGGCGCGTCGCGGTCCGTTATCGTTGCGGCGCACTCTGCGACGCGATCATTGTGCAAGTGTGTGCGGATTGTATCGAATTGTGACGCCGCCGATGCGCGATCTTCCGGCACCCCCGCCGCCGCGCTAGTCTCGGGTCAGGCAAGATCATGGACCCGCGGCGACGGCCGCGATCGTCGGGAACGCATGACACGGATCCCTTCACTTCCCGACGACCTGGCGGACGCGGTGCGCGCAGCCGCCGATCCGCATGACCTGCGTCGCCGCTTCGACCTGTTGCAAGGCGGTCTTGATCTCATCGACCAGGGCCTGACGGTCATCGACGCCGATCTCAAACTCGTCGCCTGGAACCGCCGCTTCTTCACGCTCCTGGAATTTCCGATGGAACTCGCGCGGGTCGGCACGCCGTTCGAGGCGTTCATCCGCTACAACGCCCAGCGCGGCGAATACGGCCCCGGCGACAGCGAAGCGCAGGTCGCCGAACGGGTGCGGCTCGCCCGATCGTTCCGGCCGCATTACCTCGAACGCCAGCGCCCCAACGGCACGCTCATCGCCATCCGCGGCGCGCCGCTGCCGCATCAGGGCTTCGTCACGATCTATACCGACATCACCCAGCAGCGAACCCATGAGCGCCTGATCCGCGAGCGCAACGAGGAGCTCGATCGCCGGGTGCGCGAGCGGACCGCCGAGCTCGAGGCCGCCAACGCCGAATTGCAACGCGCCATGGCCGAGCAGAAGCGCATGGGCGCGGCGCTGATGCAGGCCCAGAAGATGGAGGCCGTGGGCAAGCTCACCGGCGGCCTCGCGCACGACTTCAACAACCTCCTGACCATCGTGATCGCCAACCTCGCCGAACTGCGCGACAAGCACAATGCCGGCGCGACGCTGAGCGAATTTCTCGATCCGGCGATCGCCGCGGCGCGGCGCGGCACCGACATCACGCGGCGCCTGCTCGCATTCGCGCGCCGCCAGCCGCTCGAGCCGCGCCCGGTCGAGGTCAATGGCGTCATCACCAACATCCTGACGCTGCTGCGCCGTTCGTTGCCCGCCGGCATTAGCGTCGAAACGAGTTCGTCCGGCGGCGAGCTCTATTCCACGGTCGATCCGGCGCAGCTCGAAAGCGCCCTGCTCAACCTCGCGCTCAACGCCCGCGACGCAATGGCCCAGCACGGCACCCTTCTCATCCGCGCGCGCCACGAGGTCGTGCCCGAAAAGGAGGCCGCCGAGCTTGAGATCGCCGCCGGTCGTCACGTCGCGATCACCGTCGAGGACACCGGCACGGGCATGGACGCGGCTACGCTCGCGCGCGTGTTCGAGCCGTTCTTCACGAGCAAGGAGTTCGGCTCCGGCAGCGGCCTGGGCCTGTCGATGGTCTATGGCTTCGCCCGGCAATCGGAGGGCGCGGTCCGCATCCGCAGCCAGGTCGGCGTCGGCACCGCCGTGACGCTGCTGCTGCGCGAGGGCCATCCGCTTCCCGACGCGCCGAAGGAAGCTCCGCGCAAGGCGTCCAGCGTCGGCGCGACGCGCCATGTCGCCTTGCTCGTCGAGGACGACGCGGATGTGCGCACCGTCCTGCGCCGGCAACTGACCGATCTCGGCCATCTCGTGATCGAGGCATCCGGCGGACGCGAGGCGATCAACATTCTCGACAATGTCCGGGAAATCTCCCTGCTGGTTTCCGACATCATGATGCCCGGCGATCTCGACGGCCGGCGCCTTGCCGAGCGGACGCGGCGCCTGCGCCCCGACGTGCGCGTCATCCTGATCACCGGCTATGCCGAGCGACTGGACGAGCGCGATGAAGGCGGGGGCGACTTTCCGGTCGTCGGCAAACCCTGCACCAAGGAAGAACTGGCCGCCGCGATCGACGAGGTCGCGCCATGACGGGGAAGAAGGCGGCCGAGCCGGCGGCGGAAAACCGCACGATCTTCGTCGTCGAGGATACGGCGGAAGTCGCGCGCGTGCTCTGTCTCGCGCTTAACGAATACGGATTTCGGCCCGAGCACTTCCTCACCGGGCGGGATTTCCTTCACCGCCTGCGCGGCGAGGCGCCCGCGCTTTGCATCATCGATCTCGGACTGCCGGACATGGACGGCATCGAGCTCGTGCGCAAGGTCCGGCAGGCGCGCGGCTGCCCGATCATGATCCTTACCGGACGCCAGCACGTCACCGACCGCATTCTCGGCCTCGAGCTCGGCGCCGACGACTATGTCGTCAAGCCGTTCGAACCGCGCGAGGTGATCGCGCGCATCAACAGCATCCTGCGTCGGTCGGCGCGCGCCGCCGGCGACGGCATGGGCGAGAACCGTCAGGCGCTGTTCGCCGGATGGCGCTTTTCGCCGGATCGCAACCTGCTGGTCTCGCCGCGAGGCGACGAGGTCGAGTTGTCGCTCGCCGAGGCGCGCCTGCTCGAAGCGCTGCTGGAACGGCCGAACCGCATTCTCTCCCGCGCCCAGCTCATGGGCGAGCGGGAGCTCGATTCACTCGACCGCAGCATCGATGTCCGCATCTCGAGGCTGCGGCGCAAGCTGCAGGCGCGCCCCGATTCCCCTGAACTGATCAAGACCGTCTATGGCGGCGGCTATCTTCTCAACACCTCCGTCGAGTGGTCGCGGGACTAGCGGGCGCGGGCGCCGCCGGCGCCGACCCAAGCCCATGAATCTCATGCGGATTTTTCACGCCTGAAACGCCGAGCGGCGTTGATTTTCCACCCCGCCTGCCCGCTTGCCGGTCCACGCAAAGGCCACTATACATCCGCGCATCGCCGCGCGCCGCCGGCTGAGCGCCGTCCGTTTCGGCCGGCCCGCCGCGGGACTTTGCGATCCGCGCCCTTCGTCTAGCGGTCTAGGACGCCGCCCTTTCACGGCGGAAACACGGGTTCGATTCCCGTAGGGCGCGCCATTCCCTCTCGGGAATGGCCGCCCTCAAATCTACAATGGTTCGAACTTCGTGCGAACATGCGCGCCATTCCCGCGTCGGAATGGACGCCCTCGGTTAGAAACGGGATCGAACGACGTACGAACCGACGCGCCGTTCTTGTCCATTTGGACCATCCGCCGATTGTCGTGCACGTATCGCGCCGCGTAGGTTTCAGGGCATCGGCCGCCCCGCCGGGGGGCGAGGCCGCGCCGAGCGAGCGCGCGTGCGTCCCCAAGACCCACAAGGAGCCCAATGATCGGCAGGATCGACGACATCGTCTTCTGGGATCGGATCGCGCGCAAATATGCCAATGCTCCCATCAGGGACATGGCCGGCTATGAGCGCACGCTCGATCGCGTGCGGAGCCTTCTCACGCCGACCTGCGCGGTCCTTGAACTCGGCTGCGGCACCGGGACGACGGCGCTGCGGCTGGCACCCGATGTCGGCCGGATCGTCGCGACCGACGCCTCGCGCGAGATGATCGAAATCGCCAAGGAAAGAGCCGTCGTGGCCGGTTGCCAAAATGCCGCGTTCGCGGTCGCCAAGGCCGGCCACGTCGAGGCTCCGGACGCCTCGTTCGACGCAGTGCTCGCGTTCAACCTTCTGCACCTGGTGCCCGATCGCGGCGCGGCGTTCCGGCGGATCGGCCGCCTACTCAAGCCCGGCGGCCTGTTCATCTCGAAGACGCCGGCTTTGAGCGAAATGAATCGGATGATCCGCTGGGCGGTCCCGGTGATGCGGCTTGTCGGCAAGGCGCCCAGCGTGGGGTTCTTTTCCGGAGCCGAGCTGGAAGGCGAAATCGAACACGCCGGCTTTGCGATTGTCGAACGGGCGCGGCATGGATCGGGTCGCAAGGACCCCAGGGCCTTCATCGTGGCGCGCAAGACGGAGGCCTGACCCAAGGCTTTTCCGACGCGGGACCTCATGCCGAGACGTCGACCGCGAAAGGCGCGCTGGCAAGGAATGCGGGCAAGGCGTGCGCCGCACCCAATTCCGTCTCGACGCGCGCCCTCCTTCCCTGCCGCGCCCGATCGGTTAAGCTCACGCCGAAGGGCGGCACTTTGGCGCTCGCGAAGGGAGGACGCATGTCCAGAATTGGCGCGCTGGTATTGCTCGCGACGTTCGCCGGCGCTTGCGCCTGCCATGCTCAGGACGCACCGCCGCCAATGGCGGCCGACAGCGGACCCAGCCGCGCCATCGAGGCGCCGATCGATCCTCGCCCCGCGCGCGAGAAATTCTGGTGGTCGGACGCCTGGTTCGAGAACGGCGTGATCGAGACGCCGGCCAATCACGAGGTCGTCCAGCGCGAGGTCAGCTATCGCAACGGCGCCGACGGCATCGACATCCCCGCGCTGCTGTTCCGGCCGGCGACGCCGGGGCGCTACCCGGCCGTCCTGTTCGTCCACGGACGGCGCGGGCTCGACGAGCTCGTCGTCCGCATGCCGCGTCGGCTCGCCGCGCGCGGCTTTGTCGTGCTCGCGCCCAACGCCCATGCCGCCCGTTTCATCGAGGCGATGCCGATCGCGCACGATCCGGCGACCGAGCGCGATTTCGGCGCGGGCCTGGATTTCCTGCTCGCGCTGCCCGACGTGTCGACGTCGCGGGCCTGCCTCGTCAGCATGTCGCGCGGTGGTTATCACACGCTGATGATGGCGGTCGCGCAGCGACGCCAGATCGAACAGGCGGCCTGCTACGTCTCGACCTATCCGCATTGGCAGAACCCGGCCGCCGGCGAGCCCGACCAGGTCTATCGCTACGCGGCCGAGGTCGAGCGGCTGGAAATTCCGGTCCTGGTGATGATCGGCGAATTCGAGCAATACCAACGCCGCCGCGCGATCGAGATGGGCGTCGCGGCGCTCAAGGCGCGCGGGCGCGACGCGCGGCTGATCATCTATCCGGGCGTCGGGCGCGGCTTCGACTTCCGTCCCGCCGGCGTGCGCACTTTCGCCGACGATCTCGCCGCGAAGGACGCCCTCCAGCGCGCGGCCGAATTCATCGCGCGCAACCTCGGCGACCACGTCCGGCGCTGAGCCGCCACCGAACGCCGGGCGCCAGGCTTGCTCTGAATTAGTCCTGCTGCGGCGGCGGCATCTCTGCGTTCGCAAACCACGCCTCAAGGGCGTCCGCGATCGCCGGGCCCGTCACCAGCCCCGCGCGCCAATCCTCGTCCCTCGGGCGGACGACCATCATCCAGCCCGCGCCGAACGCGTCCTCGGCGAGCAGGCGCGGGCGCGCGATCAGTTCCTCATTGACCGCGACCACCACGCCGCCGAACGCCGCGCGCACGGAGCCCACCCATTTGCCGCCTTCGAGCGTGGCAAATCCCCGGCCCTTCTCGAAATCGCGGCCGACGCGCTTGGGCGTGAACACCAGGACTTCGCCGGCGAACGCAATCGCGAAAGGCGTGAGCCCGGCGCGCAACGCGCCGTCGGCGAGCGCCTCATACCAGACCTGGTTCTCGATGTCGTAATGGAGCCGCTCTGGATAGTCGGCACCCCTGATGGTCGCCACGCCGCTTCCGGCCTCCCGCCGCCTGGAGCATGACGCCGAAAAGCGCGACGCGGCTTTCGCACACCATCATGCTCAAACATTTCCGCATCGATCACGCTCATGATCTTGAATCGATTTAATCGGAAACCGTCGTGATCTAATAGGTCAGAACCTTGCACTCGTCGCCCATGACGTCCTGGATCATCGCGGCCACGCTCATCAGCCCCGCGCATTCCGGAATGAGATCGTCCTCGGTGATGTCGAACAGATCGAGATTGGCCGGGCACGCCCAGATCCGCGCGCCCTGCTTGTGCGCTTCCTTGATCCAGTCGTAGACCGTCTTGGGGTTGCCGGGCTTGATCGTCAGTTGCTCGGCAACGCCTTTGCGCAACAGTTTGCCGGCCGTCGCCGCGCAGACGATGTCGACCCGATGATCGAGCGCGGCGGCGACCGCGGCGTGATAGAACGGCGCGCCGAGTTCCTCGACGTTGCGGGGATCGGTGTTCACCAGCACGACGAGGAGACGCTTTCGCGCGCCTTGGCCTCCCGCGGATTGGTCGTCATCGGCTTGCATCATCGGTCTTGCATCATCGGTCTCGCATCATCGACCCCGCGTCATCGGCCGCGTTGGGCGAGTGGCGGAAGAGAATGGGAGTCGAACCCACCAGGAACCGGCTCGCGGCCCCTCCCGGATTTGAAGTCCGGACGCCCCACCGGGGACGTTTCTCTTCCCTCCTCGCGCGACACCGCGTCTTCCTCCTCGCCGCGAACGCGGAAGAGATCAAGCCGGTGCCGGTTGACGCGGCGCAGATCGCCGCGCCGCAGCGTCACGCCGTGCCGATCGAAGAATTCCAGGATTTGGATCGCGACCTTGCGTCCATTGGCGAGCTGGTCGCGAAATCGGGCGGCGCTGAATTCGCCGGTGGGCGAGCCGCTCGAAAGATCGCGGATGATCTCCACCATTTCCGCGACGCTCGCGCGCGCGAAGAAATGATCGTGCGCCACCTCGTCCACCCAGCCGAGCCGCCCGGCGAGTTTCAACACGCGCCGAATGTCGGCTTCCGGCGTGTCGCGCGCGGTGGCGATGTCGCGCACGCGCGGCGGACGAAACCGCTCCGGCCCCTCGAGCAGCGCGCTGATCTCGCGCCAGAGTAACGCGTCGGCCTCGGCGAGGCGAACCTCGTGGCCCGCGAGCCGCACCCAGGCGCCATCGAGCGCGACCAGCCCGCCGCGCACGAGCACCAGCAGCCCCGCGCGGAAGGCGGGCGCGGGAAGCCACGGCGCGACATGCATTCGCAGTCGTTCGAGGCCGATGCCGGCAAGATCGGGATTTTCCGCGTGGAAGCCTTCGAGCTTTGCGGCGATCGCGGCCCGCAACGCCTCGAAACGCCCGGCCGAAACCGCGATGACGCCGTCCTTCACCGGCAGGCGGACGAGCGCGAGGTCGGCCGCGACGCGATCGAGGCTCTCCCGGCGCATGGCGCGGTCGCGCGCGAAGGCGTCGAGATTGACGTGGAAGGGCGCGACCTCCAGAAGGCCGGAAAGCGCCGCCGCCGGGTCGGCGCGTTCGTGCGCGGCGAGCTGGGCGAGCCGCTCGGGCGTGCGGCGCTTGCGCGACGGCGCGCGCGGATCGAGAAACGCCCCGCCGCCGATGGTGCGCTGGGCGGACACGTCGCGCAGCACATAGCGGTCGCCCGACGCCGCGGCGATCGGCCGTTCCAGCACCAGTTGCACGAGACCGTCGCCGCCGGGCGCGATCGCCTCCTCGCCGAGCAGCACCACGCGGGCGGCGACTTCCGCGGCCGCGTGATGCAGCCGCACCGGCATCCATTGTCCGACCGGTCTCGGCTCTCCCGCCAGGACGCGCAGCGTCGCGTCGATACGTTCGCAGGGCGCGTGCAGCAACGGATCGAGCACCACGTCGCCGCGATGGACGGCGTCCTTGGTCACGCCGTCGCCGGCAAGGTTGAGCGCGCAGCGCTCGCCGGTCGCGCCGGCCTCGGCGGGACGGTTCTGCGCGTGGATCGCGCGCACGCGGACCGCGAGCCCCGAGGGACTGACGGTCAGATGATCGCCGACCGCGACCGCGCCCGACAACACCGTCCCGGTCACGACCGTGCCCGCGCCCTGCAAGGTGAAGGAACGATCGACGGCGAGGCGAAAGCGCCGGTCGGCGCCGCGCGCCGGCGCGCTTCTTTCGGCCGCGAAGAGCGCGTCCCGCAATTCCTCGACGCCCTCCCCCGTCACCGTCGAAACCGGGATGATGTCCGCGTCGGCAAGTTCCGTCGTGACGAGCGCGGCGCTAATGTCGGCCGTCAGCGCGCGGCGGCGTTCGGCGTCCGCGAGGTCCGCCTTGGTGAGCGCGACGAGCCCGCGCGAGATGCCCAGAAGATCGACGATCGCCAGATGCTCGCGCGTCTGCGGCATCACGCCGTCGTCGGCCGCCACCACCATGAGGACGAAGTCGATGCCGGTCGCGCCGGCGAGCATGTTGTGGACGAATTTTTCGTGCCCGGGCACGTCGACGAAGCCGATGACGCCGCCGCTTGGCGCGGGGAGATAGGCGAAGCCGAGATCGATGGTAATGCCGCGCGCCTTTTCTTCCTTCAGGCGGTCGGTGTCGACGCCGGTCAGCGCCCGCACCAGCGACGTCTTGCCGTGATCGATATGCCCGGCGGTGCCGACGATCATGACGCGGCATCCTTGTCGCGCGCCGGCGCCGGGTCGAGCGCGCGCAGATTGGCGAGAAAGCCGTCCTCGTCATCGAGGCAGCGCAGATCGAGAACGAGCGCCCCGTCGGCGACGCGGCCGATGACGGGAACGGGAAGACGGCGCAGCGCCGCGGCAAGCGCCTCGACATCGCGGCCCCGGCCCCTTGCCGCGCGCGGACGGATGGCGATTCCTCCGCTCGGCAATGTCTCTTGCGGCAGCGCGCCCGAGCCGATCTGGCTGGCGCAGGCGATCGCCTCGGCCTCGAAGCGCGGGCCAGCCGCCGCCGCGACCGCGAACAGCAACCGCCGTGCTTGCGCGGCGATATCGTCCTGCCCGCGCGCGAGATGACGCAGCGTCGGCAACCGCGCGGCGAGCCTTGCCGGATCGCGGTAAAGACGCAGCGTCGCCTCGATCGCCGCGAGTCTGATCTTGTCGACGCGCATCGCGCGCTTCATCGGGTTGCGATTGATCCGCGCGATCATCGCCCTGTCGCCGACGATGAAACCCGCCTGCGGGCCGCCGAGAAGCTTGTCGCCGGAGAAGGTGACGAGATCGGCGCCGTCGGCGACGGCCTCGGCGACCGTCGGCTCGTGCGCGAGGCCGAAGGCGGAAAGATCGATCAGCGTGCCGGAGCCGAGATCGTTGACGAGCGGAACGCCGCGGGCATGCGCGAGCGCGGCGAGAGCGCGCCCCTCGACCTCGGCGGAGAACCCCTCGATGCGGTAGTTCGAGGTGTGCACCTTGAGGATGAGCCCGGCGCGCGGGCCGATCGCCTCCTCGTAGTCGCGCGGATGGGTGCGGTTGGTGGTGCCGACCTCGACCAGGCGCGCGCCGGCGCGCGTCATGATCTCGGGCATGCGAAACGCGCCGCCGATTTCGATGAGCTCGCCGCGCGAGACGATCGCCTCGCGCCCTTTCGCCAGCGTATTGAGCACCAGGAGCACGGCGGCGGCGTTGTTGTTGACGACGGTCGCGTCTTGCGCGCCGGTGAGCTCGATCAGAAGATCGCGGATCAGATTGTCGCGCTCGCCGCGCCGACCGCCGTCGAGATCGAATTCCAGCGCGATCGCCTGGCGCATCGCGCGCGTCGCCGCCTCGATCGCGGCCTCGGCGAGCACCGCGCGGCCGAGATTGGTGTGCAGCACCGTGCCGGTCAGGTTGAAGACGGGACGCAGTTTGGGCCGGGCTTCCCGGTCGAGCGCGGTCGCGGCCGCCGTCGCCACCGCGCGCGCGTCCGCGACGCCTTCGCCCCCGCGCGCGGCCTCGCGCGCCGATTGCAACGCCCGCCTGACCGCCGCGACGGCAAGCTCGCGTCCATGCCGCTCGGCCGCCTCCGTCGCGGCCGCAGTCCGCATCACCTCGTCGACCGAGGGAAGATCACGCAACGACGAAGTCGCGTCGTCGGTCACGTCAATATCCCATCAGGAACGGGTTGACGGCGCCGCGCCGCGCGCCCGTCTCGCGCATCAGCAAATCGAGCCCAAGGGAGGCGACATCGTCGGCGACGGGATCGAGCGCGCGCTCCTTATGCTGATGCATCACCTTGACGTAGCAGGAGCACTTGCCGCAGCTCTCGGCCTTGACGAGACCGGCGCCGCCCTCGACCTCGCGATAGCTGATCGCGTCGAGCGAGCCGCAGACGACGCATTTGGCGCGGGTCTCGTTCCACAGCGTCTGGCAATAGGCGCAGGCGCAAAAGCGCGCGCCCTGCGCGCCCGGCCAACCGACGATCAGCGAAGCGACCGGCGGCCCGCCGCAGCACGGACAAGCGCCCTCGCCGACCCTGACGAGGCGCGCGGGATCGAGGCTCGCCGCCAGCCGGCTGAAGTGGACCTGAATGGCGGCGGCCGGAAACAGATGCTCGGCGAGCGCATCCGCCGGCACCGCGTCGGTGACGACGGCGCGCGCGAGCGCCGCCCGCCCCGCCCCGTCCATCGCCGCGACGCGCGCGAGCGCGACCCGCGCCGCGTCCGGCATCGCCAGCTCCGCCCCGCCCGCGATGAGCCGCGCCAGCGTCTCGTCGAACGCGGCATCGGCCGTGAAACGTTCGCGGTCGAACGGCGGCATGGCGTGCTCATGCGCGCGCGCGCGTTCCTCCGCGCTCGGCGGATCGACGCCGGCAAGCCCGGCCTGGCAGGAGTGCTGGAGCTCGCTCAGCCCGCCGAGAAACGCGAGGTACGGCGCGAGATCGCTCGCGGCTGCCAGCGCGCGGAAACGCGCGGCGCGGACGCGAAACAGTTCCGCCGGATCGGGAAGCCTGACGAAGGGAGGCGCGACGACCGCGCCGATCGGACTCTCGGCCCCCGCGGGCGCGTCCATTTGCGACATGAAAACAACCTCACGGAACCGCACGGGCCACGTGGCATCACTTCCCGCGACATGAGCTTAACATGGCAAGGGGCGACGCCAACCGGAAAGATCGGCGCCGCCCCTGTTTCGAGCCGGCTTTACGAGCGGCCGGCGACGATTTCCTTCAGCCATTTGCGGTGATGCCGCCAGGCCCAGCCGCCGGTGACCTTGCCCCGCGTCATCGCGCTGAGCGTGCCGCGCACCCAGATCGCCGCGTAGATGTGCACGATCCAGTTCAGGATCGCCACGATTGCGGCCATCGCATGGACCAGCAGCGCGACGCGCTTCGTCGGGATCGACGTGTAGGCGAAGAAATACTGATCCCACACGATCAAGCCGCTGACGATGAGCACGACGATCACGATCGACATCACCCAGAACATCACCTTCTGTCCGGCGTTGTACTTGCCGATCTCGGGCACCGTCTCCTCATGGCCCCTGAGCACGTCGATCGAATGGCCGACCCACGCGCCGTCGCCGCGCGCGAACAGGTTCGCCCGCCAGAAGCGGAAGAACAGGCCGCAGAAGCTGACGAACAGCACCACGCCGATCCACGGATGGATCATGCGAACGATCGCCCCGCCGCCGAACAGCCCGGTGAGGAAATAGAGGCTGGGATGGAACAGCGACATGCCGGTCACGGCGAGCAGCACGAGGCTGATCGCCGTCACCCAGTGGTTGAAACGCGCGGCGGCCGTGTAGCGATCCACCTCGTAGACGGGAGAGGTCTTGTCGGAATCGGACATCACGCCCTCCCTTCCTTGAGTTTGTTCGCGGCGTCCTCATCTTCCGGCGTGACGCGGTTGGCGCCGACGACGAGATGATGGACGAGGCCCATCACAGCGGCGAAGCCGATCGCCGCCAGGCCCGCGTATTTGGTCGCTCCCTTCCACAACTCGACGACCGGACTGATCCGCGGCGCGTTGGGCAGGCTGGCGTAGAGCTGCGGCTGATCGGCGTGATGCAGGACATACATCACGTGCGTTCCGCCGACGCCTTGCGGATCGTAGAGACCGGCGTTCTTGTAGCCACGCGACTTCAGGTCGGTGATGCGCTTTTCCGCGTACTTCTTGATCTCGTCCTTGGCGCCGAACGCGATCGCCTGAGTCGGGCAGGCCTTGGCGCAGGCCGGACCCTGGCCGACGGCGACGCGATCCGAGCACAAGGTGCACTTGTACGCCTTGTTGTCGACTTTGGAGATGCGCGGAATGTTGAACGGACATCCCTTGATGCAGTAGCCGCAGCCGATGCACTTGTCGTGATCGAAGTCGACGATGCCGTTCGAGTACTGCACGATGGCGCCGGGCGCGGGGCACGATTTGAGACAGCCCGGATCCTCGCAATGCATGCAGCCGTCCTTGCGGATCAACCACTCCAGATTGCCCGTTTCCGGATTGTCGCGCTCCGTGTAGCGCATCAGCGTCCACGAGTTCGCCGTCAGATCGTGCGGATTGTCGTAGACGCCGACGTTGACGCCGACCTCCTCGCGCAGGTCGTTCCATTCAAGGCACGCCGTCTGGCAGGCCTTGCAGCCGATGCATTTGGACACGTCGATCAGCTTGGCCACCTCGGTCTGCCGCTTGGCCGGCGGCTGAATGGTGGAGGCCGAGCGGCGCATCAGATCCTGTTCCCCGAATTTCGCGGGAACCGGCTGGGTGGTGGGGTTCGGAAGCGGAGGAAACATGGCTCATCCCTCCCTTATGCCACCGGCCCGGAGATGGGCTCGATATCGACAAGGAACGCCTTGTATTCCGGCGTCTGCGAGTTCGCGTCGCCCACAAAGGGGGTCAGCGAATTGACGGGCGCGGCTTTGCGCGCGGCGCCGACATAGCCGAAGTGAATCGGCATGCCGACAGAGTGCACGGTCTTGCCGTCGATCTTGAGCGGCTTGAACCGCTTGGTGACGACCGCCTTGCCCTTCACCACGCCGCGGTTGGACCAGACCTTGACCCAGCCGCCATGCTTGATGCCTTTCTCCTTCGCCAGTTCCTCCGACATCTCCACGAAGAACTCGGGCTGCACGACCGCGTTCATGTGCTGGTTCTTGGTCCAGTAGTGGAAATGCTCGGCGAGCCGGTAGGTGGTCGCGACGATCGGGAAGTCCTTGGCCGTGCCGAAGACCTCCATGTCGCCCTTGAACACACGCGCCGCCGGATTGCCCTTGACCTTCGGGAACAAGGGATTGTCGACCGGCGACTCGAACGGCTCGTAATGCGTCGGGAACGGACCGTCCGCCATCAGGCCACGCACCCACAGGCGCGACACGCCTTCCGGGTTCATGATGAAGGGGCCGGCGTTGCGCGACGGCGCCACCAGCGGCGGGAAGTCGGGCACGTCCGGCCCGCCCCAGCGCTCGCCGTTCCAGGCCATGTACTTCTTGGCCTCGCTCCACGGCTTTCCTTCCGGATCGGCCGAGGCGCGATTGTAGAGCACGCGGCGATTGGCGGGCCAGGCGAAGCCCCAATTGCCGTGCACGCCGAGCCCCGACGGATCGGCGTTGTCGCGCCGCAGGGCGAAGTTGCCCGACGGACCATAGACGCCGGTATAGATCCAGCATCCGCCGTCGGTCGTCCCATCGTCCCGCATCTCCGCGAAGCTCGCGAGCTGCGCGCCGGCGGCTCGCGTGACCTTGCCCTCGGCGTCCTTGAGATCGACAAGGGCGCGGCCGTTGAGCTCGCGCAGGAGCTCGTCGGCGGTCGGCGCCATCGGGTTCTTGTAGTTCCAGCTCACATCGAGGAGTGGCCGCGCGCCCGCGCCGCCTTCCTTTTCGTAGAGATTGCGCAGCCGCATGAACAGTTCGGCGACGATGACCGTGTCGGTCCTCGCCTCGCCCGGTCCATCGGCCCCCTTCCACTTCCAGCTGATCGCCCGGCTGGAATTGGTGAACGTGCCTTCCTCCTCGGCGAAGGTCGTCGCCGGGAGCATGAACACCTCGGTCTGAATCTTCGACGGGTCGGCGTTGTTGTATTCGCCGTGGTTCTCCCAGAACCGCGCCGTTTCGGTTTCCAGCGGATCGATCGAGACCAGGAATTTCAGCTTCGACAGGGCCGCCAGATTCTTGGCCTTGTGCGAGACCGCCATCAACGGGTTGTAGCCCTGGCAGATCAGGCCGCTGGTGCGACCCTGATGCATCGCCTCGAAGATGTGCAGCGTATCGAAGCCGACATCCACCTTGGTGAAGCTGTCATAGCCGAAATTGTTCTCCGGCGTCGCCTTGTCGCCGTAGAAGCTCTTGAGGAAGCTGACGAAGAACTTCCGGTAGTTCTGCCAATAGCTGATCTGATTGGCCTGCAGCGGCTTGAACGCGCGCTTGGCCAGATGCGACTCGAGCGTCGGCTCGCCGTCGATCGGCATCGCCAGATAGCCGGGGATCGACGTGGTCAACAACCCGACATCGGTGAGTCCCTGCACGTTGGCGTGGCCGCGCAACGCGTTCACGCCGCCGCCCGGGACGCCGATATTGCCGCACAGAAGCTGGATCATCGCCGCGGTGCGGATGTTCTGCGAACCGTGGGAATGCTGCGTCCAGCCGAGCGCGTACATGATCGTCATGGAGCGCTCGCCGTTGGCGGTCGATGCCACCAGCTCGCACGTCTTCAGGAACTTGTCCTTGGGCGTGCCGCTGACCCGCTCGACCATTTCCGGCGTATAGGCGGCAAAATGCGCCTTCATCAACTGGTAGACGCAACGCGGGTTCGACAAGGTCTCGTCGCGAACGGCGAAGCCGTCGGACCCCATCTCGTATTCCCAGCTCGACCGGTCGTAGCCGCGCTTCTCGGCGTTGTAGCCCGAGAACAGGCCTTCCGAAAACGCGTAGCCCTCCTTCACGACGTAGGACGCATTGGTGAAGGCCGCGACGTATCCCTTGTGGATCTTGTCGTTCGACAAGAGGTAGTTCACGACGCCCGACAGGAACGCGATATCGCTTCCCGCCCGCAGCGGCGCGTAATGATCGGCGACCGCGGCGGAGCGCGTGAATCGCGGATCGACCACCATCAACTTGGCGCCGCGCTCGGCCTTCGCCTCGGCGACCCATTTGAAGCCGCAGGGATGGGCTTCGGCGGCGTTGCCGCCCATGATCCAGACGACATCAGCGTTCTTGATGTCGGTCCAGGAGTTCGTCATCGCACCGCGCCCGAATGTTGGAGCCAGACTGGCCACCGTCGGGGCGTGTCAAATGCGAGCCGTGTTCTCGAGTTGAACGATGCCGAGGCCGCGGGCGAGCTTGTAGGTCGCCCAGCCGGTTTCATTGGTCGTGGTGCAGCTCGCCAGGAGCCCCACCGTCGGCCAGCGGTTGACCGGCACGCCGTCCTTGTTCTTCTCGACGAAATTCTTGTCGCGATCGTCCTTCATCAGGCGCGCGATGCGTTCCATCGCGAAGTCCCACGTCACGCGCTCGAATTGCGCGCTTCCGGGCTTGCGGTACATCGGGTGCTTCACGCGCGACGCCGACTTGATGAAGTCGATGGCGCCGCTGCCCTTGGCGCACAGCGTGCCGCGATTGACGGGATTGTCGACATCGCCCTCGATGTGGATTACCTCGAACTTGCCCTGCTCGGTCTTGCTGGGTGCCGAGAATACCATCATGCCGCAACTGACCGAACAATACGGGCAGGTCGAGCGGGTTTCCTTGGTCTGAGCAAGCTTGAACGGACGAATGGTCGCGGCATGGGCCGCTTCCACGTCGCCAAATCCAAGCGCTCCGAGCGAGGTGACCGCGACCCCTGCGCCGACGCCGGCCATGAATTGGCGTCGCGAGAGTTCCATGTTCATCGGTGTGTCCTCTTGAGTCTTGCGCCCTGGACTACAAGTCGTCTTCGCTCCCGCCGAGGCGGGGCCTTCCTTCGACGAGGACATCAAGACGACATCAACACGAACGCCGCCGCCTCGATCACCCGTCGGGAATCCTGTAGTGCGCGAAACCTATTTGGCGTCGCCCCACGTGTCAAACATGCGGCGCGCGTGTGGTCTCTCGCGTTGTGCACGCGCGAACAATGGCGCGGCGCAGCAGTTCTACGCATCTTCGGTGATTGGAATGTAGCGCGGCGCCGCGCGTCGTTTTCGCGACAAGCGACGGCACCCGCCTACCCGCCCGCGGCGAACGAGGCGAATTCGCCGTCGCCGAATTCGGCCGGTAACCCGAAACGGCGATCGCGCATGTCGCGGCCTTTCCGAACTGTGATCAAATGACGCACGCATGTCGACGCCGCGCGCGCCTCGACCTGGCGCGTCGCATCAAGCCGCCCAATGGTACCGTCGCGCGATCGCCATTGACGCGGCACGCGCGATGAACCTAGGATTTTGGCGTGCGAAATTCGAACGCTCCCGAGTTTCGGGGCGGTTTGACAAGTGGGCGCGTGGCGAGCGCGAGATGTTCGGGCGCGGCGCTTGGCGTCGCGGATTTGCCGCGCCAGGCACCTGTTCCTTGTCTCCCACTCCGCGCGGCGGCCTGCGCGCTCATCTTCGCCGCGACCGAGCTGATCCCGACCGACGGCATCGTCAAGGCGACCGCCAATTCCGTGGTCACCGTCGCCGGCGTCGATCTGGAATTGGCGCGCGAGATTTCAATATGAACGCGTGCGCGGCGGGACTGGCGGGAGCGATCATTGGCCGACAACGCAGCGAGACGCATGTGACCGCCGACGCCGACGAAATCCGCCTCGATCTGCGCGGGTTGCGCTGCCCCGAACCCGTCCTGCGCGCGAAGACGGCGCTCGCGGGCGTCGCGGTGGGCGGCGTGCTTGTTCTCGAATGCACCGATCCCCTCACCGAGATCGACGTGCCGCATTTCGCCGCCCAAACGGGACATCGCCTGTTGACGCGGGAGCGCACGGGCGAGCTCTTCGTGTTCCGAGTGATGAAACAACATTGATGTCCGCCGCGCCTCCCGCGCGGCCGATCTCGCCGAAGGAATGCCGCCATGAATGTTCCACAGGTCCGGCTCACCAGCCTTGCCCATGGTGGCGGCTGCGGCTGCAAGCTCGCTCCCTCCGTGCTCCAGGAGTTGCTCGCCGGCGAGGCCGCCGCCCAGCCGTTCGCCCAACTTCTCGTCGGCGCGGAACATTCCGACGACGCCGCCGTCTGGCAGTTGGATGAGACGACCTGCGTCATCGCCACGACGGATTTCTTCATGCCGATGGTCGACGACCCGTTCGATTTCGGGCGCATCGCCGCGACCAACGCGATCTCGGACATCTACGCCATGGGCGGAACGCCGATCATGGCGCTCGCCATTCTCGGCATGCCGATCGAGAAGATGCCGACGGCGATGGTCCGCGACATCCTGCGCGGCGGCGCGGCCGTCTGCGCCAGCGCCGGCATTCCAGTCGCCGGCGGTCATTCGATCGACACGCCAGAACCGATCTACGGCCTTGCCGTGATCGGCATCTGCCGGCCCGAACACGTGCGCCGCAACGGCGGTGCGCGCGCCGGCGACGCGTTGATCCTCACCAAGGCGCTCGGCGTCGGCATCTATTCCTCCGCGATCAAGAAGGGCCTGCTGCCGCCCGGCGCCTATGAGGAGATGATCGCCTCGACCACGCTGCTCAACCGCGTCGGCACGACGCTCGCGCGCGAGGCGGCGGTCCACGCCATCACCGACGTGACCGGATTCGGCCTGCTCGGCCATGGCCTCGAAGTCGCGCGCGCGTCGGGCGTGGGCCTCAAGGTTCATCTCGATGCGCTTCCGGTCATGACCCACGCCGCCGACCTCGCGATCGCCGGCTGCGTGACCGGCGCTTCGCATCGCAATTGGACGAGCTATGGCGCCGACGTCGCGTCGCCGGCCGATCTTGCCGAATGGCGACGTCACCTTCTGACCGATCCGCAAACCTCGGGCGGACTTCTGATCGCCTGCGCGGCCGAGCGCGCGGACGAAATCCGGCGCATGATCGCGGCGGCCGGCTATCCGCATGTCGGCATCATTGGCGAAGTCGTCGCGGGCCCGCCGCGAATCGAGATCGTTGACCGGCGGTAACTTCGCACCTAAAGCGAAAGCGCGGGGAAGCGACTTGAAATCATTTTCCGAGATCTACGCGACGATGCCACACGCCGCCATGGCCGCGCCGGGCGTGCACGTGGCCGTGCTCGACGAACTCCAGCGGCGCTGCCCGGAAATTTCCGGCAAGCGCGTTCTCGACGCGCCATGCGGCCAGGGCCCGCTTTCCGAACTGCTGGCTGGACTGGGCGCGCGCGTCGACGCGTTCGACCTGACGCCGCCGCCGCGTGTTCCCGACGGCGTGACCTTCCGCGCCGCGGACCTAGAGCGGGTCGCGCTCGAACCGAACGTCTACGACGTCGTGCTCAGCATCGAGGGCATCGAACACCTGCATAACCCTTCGGCGTGGATCGAAACGATCGCGCGGTCGCTCAAGGCCGGGGGCCTTCTGATCCTGAGCACGCCGAACCCCGACGATCTGTCGTCGCGCTTCAAGGCTTTCACGCGCGGCTTTCCCGCGTTTTTCGAGCCGGTTCCCGGTCGCGACGACGTCTTTCGCGGCGCGGGTCATATACACCCGATCTACTTTTCGTTCGTCGAATGGATGTGCCGCCGCAACGGGCTTGAAATCCTGAATGTGAGGACGAAGGCGCCGCCGCTTCCCCGATGGCTTGCCCGCGTGCTCCATCGGCTCTTCTATTCGCGCTTTCCCGAGACGATCATGCCGCTGATCAAGGGAGCCGTCGCGATCTACACGATCGCCAAGCCGGCGCGGTAGGCGCGGCAGCGCCCGTCAGCGCGCGCGGTCCGGCATCTCGATGGTCCCGCAATTGCGCCGGCCCTGCGCGGTGCAATCCTGCACCCGGCGCACCTCGGCCATGGTCATCAGAAGCCAGACGCCGGCGCCGACCAGCACGAGAAAGCCCGCGCCGAGCGCGATGTTCTCGACGCGGCGGCCGCGATCGTCCTCCGGCTCGTCGGGATCACGCATCGGGCCCGCTCGAATCCGCGTAGGCGTGGACATCGCCGCAATAATCGGCGACGCGCCAGCGCGCGCCGTCCTGTTCGACATGGGCGAGGCCCGCGTACACCTTGCCGTGGCCGCCCGGAATGTCGAGCACATAGTCGGGCTGGCAGAGGCCGGAGACGCGCCCGCGCAACGCGCGCGTGAGCATCCGTCCCTCGGTGATGGTCGTGCGCAGATGCGCGGTGCCGGGCGCGAGATCGCCGTGATGCAGGTAATAGGGCTTGATGCGGCACTCGACGAACGCGCGCAGCAGGTTCTCCAGCGTCGCGACCGAATCGTTGACGCCGCGCATCAGCACCGATTGGCTGACCATCGGGAACCCCGCGTCGATCAAACGCGCGCAGGCCGCGCGCGCGGCGGGCGTGAGCTCGCGCGGGTGGTTGGCGTGCAGCGCGATCCAGACGGTCTTGCCCGACGCGCCGAGCGCGCGGGTGAGATCGGAAGTGACGCGCGCGGAATCGACGACCGGCACGCGCGTGTGAACGCGGATGACCTTGATATGACCGATGCGGCCGAGCTCGGCCATCACCTCGCGCAGACGCTTGGGCGCCAGCATCAGCGGATCGCCGCCGGTAAGAATGACTTCCCAGATTTCGGCGCGCTCGCGCAGATAGGCGATCGCCCGCGCCAATGCCTCGTCGGACAGCATCGTGGCGCGGCCGGGCCCCACCGTCTCGCGGCGGAAGCAGAAGCGGCAATAGACGGCGCAGACATTGACCAGCTTGAGCAGCGCGCGGTCGGGATAGCGATGGACCACGCCCTCGACCGGACTGAAGGTCTCGTCGCCGATGGGATCGGCGCGCTCGGCGCGCGCGACCGTGAGCTCCTCCTCGCTCGGCACGAACTGCCGGGCGATCGGATCGGCCGGATCGGACGGATCGATCAGGTCGGCCATGTCGCGCGTCAACGCGACCGGGTAGCGCCGCGCGACGGCGGCGAGCCGGTCGCGATCCTTTGGCGCGATGAAACCCGCCTCGATCAGCGCGTCGACATGGCGCAATGTTCGCCCGCCCGCGCCGGCAAGCCGCACGATCGCGGCGCCGGTGTCGTTGTCGGCCTTGGCCGGCGGATTTTTGTCCACGCTCATGTCGGGGTCCACAGAACCTTGTCGATCGAGGGCGCGCCCGTCGTCAGCATCACCAGCCGATCGAAACCGAGCGCGACGCCGCTGGCCGCCGGCATCGCGGCGACCGCATTCAGGAAATCCTCGTCGATCGGATAGCGCTCGCCATAGCGGCGCTCGCGCTCGTCCATCGCCTCGTTGAAACGCCGCCGCTGCTCGCCGGCGTCGGTCAATTCGCCGTAGCCGTTGGCGAGCTCGACCCCGCAGAGATAGACCTCGAAGCGCTCCGCGACCTTCGGCCGTCCGGGAACGGCGCGCGCCAGCGCGGCTTCGACGATCGGGTATTCGTCCAATATTGTCATGCGTCCGTCGCCGAGCTTCGGCTCCACCTTGGCAACCAGCACGCGGCTGAATAGGTCAGACCACGTATCGTCATCGGCGACGCGCAGGCCCGCGCGCCTCGCCGCCGCCGCCAGCGCCTCGCGATCACCCCGCCCCTCCGCGATCGTCGCCAGCAGGTCGATGCCGGCATGCCGGTCGAAGGCCTCCGCGACGCTCACGCGCTCCGGCTCGGCCAGCGGATCGGCGGCGCGGCCGCGATATTCCACCCGCCGCGTCCGTGCAATCTCGGCGGCGAGCGCGATAAGCCGGACGCAATCCTCGACCACGACGCCGACCGGCGCGTTGGCGCGGTACCATTCCAGCATCGTGAATTCAAGCAAATGCAACGGCCCGCGCTCCCTATCGCGGAACACGCGGGCGAATTCGTGGATGCGCGGCTCGCCGGCGGCCAGCAGTTTCTTGCAGGCGAATTCCGGCGAGGTTCGCAGGTAGCGCGCGCGCAAACGCCCCTCCGCGTCGGTGATTTCCGTGCGCGGCGCGTGAAGGTGGACCTCGTTTCCGGGCGAGACCTGCAGAATCGCGGTTTCGACCTCGACAAATTCGCGTTCGGCGAACCAGTCGCGGAAGGCGCGCGTGATGTCCGCCCGGGATCGCAGCGCCGCGCGGCGATCGGCGAGCCGCGCGGGGGTCCACCATCCCTCGTCCGGCGGCGTCATCCGTTTCGCGCCCCTCGGCCGCGCCGCCGCCAAACCTCCCGCGAGGGGCTAGCATTGGCGATCCAAATCAGTATGTTGCCCGGCGACACCGACCCGCTTGGCGCGGCCGCCCGGAGAACCCGGGGACTTACCCCGTCCGGCCGGGCAATACCCTCTTGAGCCGAACCAATCCGGTCCGGGCCCATGACGCGGGCGGGACCCAAGACAGGAAATGCATCCGTGAAAGTCATCGCCTCTTCGCTCCGCAAGGGCAATATCGTCGACATGGACGGCCGGCTTTATGTCGTCATCACCGCCGAGAATATCCATCCCGGCAAGGGCACGCCGGTCAGCCAGATTGAAATGCGCCGGATCTCCGATGGCGTAAAGGTCTCCGAGCGGTTCAAGACGACCGATCAGGTCGAGCGCGCCTTCGTCGAGGACAAGGATTTCAACTTCCTCTACGGCGACGGTGACGGCTTCCACTTCATGAACTCGGAGACCTACGATCAGGTGCTGGTGCCCAAGGACATCATCGGCGACTCGGCCGCCTTCCTGCAGGAAAACATGACGGTGAAGCTGTCGATGCACGAGGGAACGCCGGTCGCCGCCGAACTGCCGCAGCGCGCCACCCTCGAGGTCGTGGAGACCGAGCCGGTCACCAAGGGGCAGACGGCGTCGTCGTCCTACAAGCCGGCGATCCTGTCGAACGGCGTGCGCACGCTGGTGCCGCCCCATATCACGACCGGCACGCGCGTCGTCGTGATGACGGCGGATGCCTCCTATGTGGAGCGCGCCAAGGATTGAGCCGGTCGCGCATCGGGCGCGGGCATGAGGCATTTCGCAAGTCATGAGGGAGCGACCGACACCGCATGTTGCGATCCGTTCCCCGATTGGCGCGAGGAATCTTCGTCGCCCTGACGATCGCGACGCCTGCGGTGGTGACGCCAGCGGTGGCGACATCGACGGGCGCGACGAGCGAGACATTTCGCACGCCGTCGGTGGCTTTCGCCAATGTCGAATGGTCGGCCGCGGTCGATCAGCTCGACGCCGAAATGGCGACGCGGCCTGAAATCGCGGCCGCCTTCAATTTTCCCGATGGACGGCTGTCGCGCCATTTCGACAGGCGCCGCGTTCCCGCGCTCGCGCGGCTCAACGCCCTGACCGCCCCGCTGTTTCCGACGATCGGACGAAGTTCGGTGCCGGTGCTGCTGCCGTTCGATGTCGGCGCGTTTCTGTCCGACCGCCTTGCCGGCGCGCCCGAAAGCCTCGCGCCGGCGCGCTATCAGGCGGACTTCCGCGCCGTCGATTTCTTTCATGCCGGACCGGCCGGCTATGACGCCGTGTTCAGCATGGAGCCGGGCGCGACGAGCGAATTGCCCTCGCGCGTGTTCGCGCAGCCGGTCGAGGTGCACATCACCGGCTCGCTCGTGACCTACGAAGTCGCCGAATCCCGCGGCGAGGCCGGCGCGCCGGTCAAGACGCTGGCGACGCAGTTTCCCGACCTGCGCCGCCTCATCCGCGAAGGTTTCGTGCGTTACGCCTTCACGCGTTTCGGCGTTGCCTACGTCGTCTCGATCAACTGTCTCGACAGTGGGGCGCGAAGCCGGCGCCTGGCCTGCCGCGAGGCCTACCCGGTCGCCGAGCGCTTCCTGAAGGCGCTGCGTGTCACGGGCGGAACGCCGGCCGGGCCGCGCGCGGCGATCGCGTCGACCGACATGCCGCGTCCGCCGACACAGTCGGCCGATTTCACATTCATGCCGCCGGGCGCCATCATTCCGGGCACCGGCTATCGCGGCAAGGGCGGCGGCGCCGACCGGACGGTCTACGCGCAAATCCGCTTTCCGCTCGCGCGGGCGCCGGCTTTCGCCAATTCGCAGCTCTACCGGAGCAAGACGACCTGCCCGAAAAAGGAGAACGGCGCCGACAAGGAAGCGGGTGCGGCTGCGGCGAAAGCCGAGGCCAAGCCTGAAGCCAGGCCTGAAACCAAGCCTGAAGCCAAGCCTGAAGCCAATTCCGAAACTCAGCCCGAGCTGGCGGCGGCCGTGCCCTGCCCCGAATCCGGATTTGAGCGCAACCGCGTCGAATCCGCCGCCGAGAACTACGCCTATCCCTGGCGCGACAATTTCTGCGAGCGGCGCGACTTCGAGGTCGGCACCTGCCCCGCCGGAATGGGTCATCAGGGTCAGGACCTGCGGCCCGCGACATGCGTGAAGAAATTCAGCGGCCCGGGCGGATGCCTGCCGCTCCAGCACGCGGTCGTGGCGGCGCGCGACGGACTTCTGATGCGCTCGCCCAAGCAGCAGTCGGTTCTGCTTCTCGTCAACGAGCGCAACGAGCACATCCGCTTCCGCTATGTGCATATGAGCCCGCTGCAGATGAACGCCAACGGCGCGCTCAACGGCCGCCGCGTCGCCGAGGGCGAGGAATTCGGCCATGTCGCGAATTACCAGGACTATCCCGGCGGCACGACGACGCATCTGCATTTCGACACGCAGGTGTTCACGCGCGACGGCTGGATTTGGGTCAACCCCTACGTCACCTTGATCTCGGCCTATGAACGCCTGATCGGTGCGTCGGGGCGCGAGATCGGCGCGCTCGCCCCGGCGGCGACGCCCATCGCGGCGGCCGCCACCGCGTCGGCGCGTGACGGGGGCGTGCCCGACGAACCCGGCACGGCCGCGGGCGAATAGGATCGGCGGAACCGCATGGCCGCCAAGTCGGCGATTTCCCGACAGCGGCGCGGGCCCATCGCGCGAGATGACGGACACCCGGGCGCGCGCGAATCCTGCTAGACTTTGGCGATGTCGCGCGATGAACCATTACGCTTGGCCCGGCCCACGCGCCGCGAGCTGCTCCTTCTTGGCGCGGGTTTCGCGCTCGGCGCGCTCGCGCCGGGACGCGCTCTGGCGGCCGCCTTCGAGGAATGGCGCGACGCCTTCGCCGCCAAGGCCCAGGCGCGCGGCATCAGCCCGGACACCTACGCGCGCGTGATGGGCCGGCTGCGACCGGACATGTCGGTGTTCGACAAGCTGCGCAGCCAGCCCGAATTCAAGGAAGAGATCTGGCAGTACATCAACCGCCGCGTCTCTGACTGGCGGATGGCCTCCGGCCGCGAGGCGCTGAAGACGCACGCGGCGTTGTTCGCGCGCATCGAAAAGGATTACGGCGTCGCGCGCGGCACGCTGCTGGCGCTGTGGGGCGTGGAATCCGCCTATGGCGATCCCGACGTGCAGAGGAACCACATGACGCCGGTGTTTCCCGCGCTCGCGGCGCTCGCCTGGGGCGAGGCGCGCCGGCGCGCCTATTGGGAGACCGAGCTGATCAACGCGCTGCGCATCGTCGAGCGCGGCTGGTCGACGCCGGAGGAGATGCGCGGCTCATGGGCCGGCGCGATGGGGCATACGCAATGGATGCCTGAGGTCTGGCTCAATCTCGGCGTCGACTATGATCATGACGGGCGCGTCTCGCCGTTCGGACGGCCGGACGATGCGCTCGCCACCTCCGCCCGCTACCTCATCTCGCGCGGCAAATATCGTCCCGGCGAACATTGGGGCTACGAGGTCAAAACCGGCGGCGCGAGCGGCGGCGGCTGGAAGACCTACGAGGCGTGGGCGGCCGCGGGCGCGCGGCGCGCCACGGGTCAACCCTTCCCGCAACCGAAGGCGAAAGCGCGGCTGTGGGAGCCGGTCGAGGACGGACCGGCGTTCCTGCTCGGGCAGAATTTCTACGCGGTGCGCAGCTACAATCCCTCGATGAACTACGCGCTCGCGATCGTCCATCTCGGCGACCGCATTCTCGGCGGCGGCCCCTTCGTCCAACCCTTCCCTGGCTCCGAACGCGCCTTGACGCTTTCCGAACTCAAGGAATTGCAGAGCCGTCTGACCGCACTCGGCCATGACACCGGCGGCACCGACGGGCGTGTCGGCGCGGCGACGATGAAGGGCGTACGCGCGTTCCAGCAGAGCGTGGGGCTCGATCCCGCCGACGGCTATCCCGGTCTCAAGGTGCTTGAGCGACTGCGCCAAATGCGCTGACCGCGGCGCGGGCTACCGGATCACCGCGGGTTCCGGCGCGGGCACGGCCGCGTCGATCACCCGAAGCTGGACGCGCTCGGCGCCCTGCCAGCGGTCGACGCTGAGCGCGCCGGCGATGTGAAGCCTCGCGCCGCGCCCGGCGGCGAGCGCTTGGCCGAGCTTCTGCCCCACCGCGCGAAAGGCGATGCCGGCGACCGTCGCGCCATCAGCCGCGCGCAGCCGCAGCCGCATATGCGCCTGGCCGACCTCGTCGGCATAGACGATCTCGTGCGCCGGCAGCGCGACGACCGGCTCGGGATTGCCCGCGCCGAACGGACCCGCGCGGTTAAGCAGAGCGGCGAGCTCGGGCGTGACCGCCTTCGCGCTGAGCGCGATGTCGATCAGAAGCTCGTTGGCATGGCGCGCGCGCGCGACCTCCTCGGCGAGCAGGCTCTCGGCATAGGCGCGGAACTCGCCGAGCCGTTCCTTGCGCAGCGTGATGCCGGCCGCCATCGCGTGGCCGCCGCCCTTGATGAGAAGCCCGTCATGCACCGCCTTGCGCACGGCGCGGCCGAGATCGACGCCCGAAATCGAGCGGCCCGATCCCGTGCCGATGCCGCCGGGTTCCAGCGCCACGGCGAATGACGGCCGGCCGAACTTCTCCTTCAGCCGCGCGGCGACGAGGCCGACGATGCCGGGATGCCAACCCTCAGAGGCGGTGACGATCACCGCGCCCTTGTCCTCGTGGCCGAGCGCGGCGAGCGCCTCGGCCTCCGCTTGCGCCTCGGCGGTCTGCTCGATCAGACGCCGCTCGCCGTTGAGGCGATCGAGCTCCGCGGCGATGCGGGCGGCCTCCGAGGGATCGTCCTCGAGCAGGAGCCGCACGCCGAGATCGGCCCGGCCGATGCGTCCGCCGGCATTGATGCGCGGCCCAAGCATGAAGCCGAGATGCCAAGCCTCCGGCGGACCGTTGACGCGGGCGACATCCATCAGCGCCGTATGGCCGACGTGATCGCGCCGCCTGAGCGCGATCAGCCCCTTGGCGACGAAGGCGCGGTTGAGCCCGATAAGGGGCGCGACATCGGCGACCGTGCCGAGCGCGACGTGATGCAGCATCGACAGCAGGTCGGGCTCGGGCTGCATCTCGCTCCAATAGCCGCGCCGGCGCAGTTCGCGGTTGAGCGCGACCAGCGTCATGAATGTCAGCCCGACGGCGGCGACATAACCGAGGCCGGAAAGATCGTCGGGCCGGTTCGGATTGACGAGCGCGTGCGCCTCGGGAAGCGCGTCGCCGCATTGGTGATGATCGATCACCACGACCGCCATGCCCAACCGCGCCGCCTCGGCGAGCGGCTCGACGCTCGTCGTGCCGCAGTCGACGGTGACGAGCAGCGTCGCGCCGGCATCGGCCAGCATGCGGATCGCCTCGATGTTCGGGCCATAGCCCTCGAAGACGCGATCGGGAATGTGGATGCGCGGGTCGAGCCCGCAATGGCGCAGATACCACGCCATCAGCGCCGCCGAGGTCGCCCCGTCGACATCGTAATCGCCGAAGATCGCGATCTTCTCCCCGCGCGCGATCGCGTCGGCGACGCGCGCGACCGCGGCCTCCATCTGCGTGAGCGTAAGCGGATCCGGCATCAGGCGGCGGATCGCCGGATCGAGATAGTCCTCCACCTGGTCGATGGCGACGCCGCGTCCCGACAACACGCGCGCGAGCGTCTCCGGCAATTGATGGCGTTGCGCGATCGCGAGCGCGGTCGCGGCCCCGCGCGTGTCGAGCCGGTCGCGCCAGGCACGCCCGGTCGCCGAGCGGGCGACACCCAGAAAAAGCCGATCGTCTTCGGACGGAAACGCCATGCCTTCATGTACCACGCCTTGATGGCCCACGGCATGCGCGGCAGGCCCACGCGGCCGCTTCGGGGATCGGCCCCGCGCCCATTTACCGCCCACCCGCGCCATTTGCCGGCAAGCGGCACGGTCGCTATAGTGCCCGCGAGCATCGCCGGGAAAGGCGGCGCGGCCTCTGCCGCGCGCCGCGCCCATCCCCCGAATCAGCCATCACCGCATCATGACGAAATCCTTCCCGGCGCCCACCCCGACAGCCGGCCAGGGCGAGGCCGTGGCGCCGGAGGCGGTCCGCGCGGTCGTCCTCGTGATCGCGGCCGCGACGCTCGCGCGTCTCGTGCTCGCCGGCATGACCGGGCTCGGCGTCGACGAATCCTACATGGCCGGCATCAGCCGCGAATTCTCGCTCAGCTACCTCGATCACCCGCCGCTGCATGTATGGCTTGCCGGCCTTGCCGCGCGACTTGCGGGAAGCGACGCGCCGTTGGTGCTGCGCCTTCCCTTCATCGCCTTGTTCGCCGGCACGACCTGGCTGATGTACCGCCTGACCGCGACCGCGTTTGGCGAACGGGCCGGCGTCTGGGCGGCGCTTCTCCTCAATCTCGCGCCGGTTTTCGCGCTGTCGACGGGAAGCTGGGTTCTCCCCGACGGGCCGATGATGTTCTTCGTCCTGGCCGGCGCGTTCGTCGTCTTCCGCGTCATCGACGCCGAACCGGCGACGACCTCGGCGGCGCGCGGCTGGACCGCGGCGGGCCTGCTCGGCGGACTGGCGCTGCTCTCGAAATATCTCGCCGCGTTCCTGTTCGCCGGCGTGTTTCTCTTCCTGCTGACGTCGCGGCCGCATCGCCGCCTGCTCGCTTCGCCCGGCCCGTGGATCGGCGCGGCGATCGCGGCCCTCATGCTCGCGCCGGTCTTCATCTGGAACATGGAGAACGCGTGGGCCTCGTTCCTGTTTCAGGGGCGACGCGGACAGCCGGCGGGGTTCAACGCGGTCTGGCTGTTGCAGGACATCGGCGGGCAGTTCGGCTATCTGCTGCCGTGGATATTCCTGCCGCTCGTCTACGCGCTGGCGCGGGCGGTCGCGCGCGGACCCGCGCATCCGCGATCGTGGTTCTTCGTCTGCCTCGCGCTGCCGCCGATCGTCATCTTCACCGTCATGGGCCTGTGGGCGCAGGTGCTGCCGCATTGGCCGATGGTGGGATGGTTGTTCGCCTTCCCATTGCTCGGCGCGGAATGGGCGCGGCTCGCCGAAACGCATGGACCGCTGCTTCGCGGACTCACGGCGCTCGCCGCGATCGTGCTTCTGGCCGGCCTCGCGTTGCTCGCGAGCCACGCCGCGACGGGCTGGATCAACCGCGTCGCGCCCGCGCTATTGGCGCGCGACGACCCGACGCTCGATGTTTATGACTGGCGCGCCCTGAAGGGCGAGCTCGACGCGCGCGGCCTTCTCGGCGCCGGAACGGTCGTCGCGGCGACGCACTGGATCGACGCTGGAAGGATCAATTACGCGCTGGGCGGCGCGGCGCCGGTGCTATGCTTGTGCGACGACCCGCACCACTTTCGTTTCGTCAATGATCCGCGCCGCTACGCCGGCCGCGACATCCTCCTCGTCGGCACGGGCCGTTTCGCGAAAGCCGGTTTCGCCGACCGCGCCTCCTCCTTCGACGCGATCGCGCCGCTTGCCCCGATCACGCTGACGCGGGGCGGTCAACCGGCATTCGTGGTTGAACTCGCGCGCGGCCTTCGTCTAAGAACATCCCCGCCATGAGCGATCACATCACCGCCGCGACGACGCGCGCGCCCTCGCCACGCGTCGAACTCACCGTCGTCGTGCCGACCTTCAAGGAGCGCGGCAATATCGGCCCGCTGATCGACAAGCTCGACGCCGCGCTCGCCGGCGTCGGCTGGGAGGTCGTATTCGTCGACGACGATTCCCCGGACGGCACCGCGGACGCCGCGCGCGCGCTGTCGCAGCGCGATCCCCGCGTCCGGGTTATCCAGCGCATCGGCCGGCGGGGCCTTGCGAGCGCCTGCGTCGAGGGCGCGCTGTCCTCGGCCGCGCCGGTCATCGCCGTTATGGACGCCGACCTGCAGCACGACGAAACCATCCTGCCGGCGATGCTGCGGCGGCTGAAGGACGAAGACCTCGATATCGTCGTCGCCACGCGCTACGCCGAGGGCGGCAGCACCGAGGGCTGGAACAAGCACCGGCTGATGATCAGCCGCTTTTCCGGATGGCTGGCGCGCGGTCTATTCAAGGTCGGCGTTTCCGATCCGATGAGCGGCTTCTTCATGCTGCGGCGGGAAGCGTTCGACCGCGTGGTGCGCGATCTGTCGCAGCAGGGCTTCAAGATCCTGTTCGACCTGCTGGCGTCGGCCGATCCGCCGTTGCGCTTCGCCGAGGTGCCCTACCATTTCTCCACCCGCCAGCACGGCGACAGCAAGCTCGACAGCATGGCCGCCTGGCAATTCGGCGTGATGATGCTCGACAAGCTGGTCGGGCGCGTCATTCCGGTGCGGTTCCTGCTGTTCATCATGGTCGGCGGCAGCGGCATCGCCGTGCACGTGGCCGTGCTCTACGCGCTGTTGCGCCTCGGCTCGCCGTTCGGCGCGGCGCAGGCCGGCGCGGTCCTGGTGGCGATGACCTCGAACTTCATTCTCAACAACGCGATCACCTACCGCGACCAGCGCCTGCGCGGCTGGCGCTTCGTCGGCGGACTGTTCTCGTTCTACCTGGTGTGCTCGTTCGGCGCGGCGGCCAATGTCGGCGTCGCCGACCTCATCTACACAAGCCCGCGCGAATGGTGGGTCGCCGGGCTCGCGGGCGCGGCGATCGGCGCGGTGTGGAACTACGCCGCGAGCCGCCTGTTCACCTGGCGCGACAGCACCTCATATTGACGCCGACGCGGCAAGTCGCGCGCGCGACGATCATTCGAGGTGGAACTTGCCGAGCTCGCGATGCTCGGCGTGGATCCAGCGCACCGTTCCCGTCACCGAGCGCATCACCACCGTCTCGGTCTCGATCACGTTCTTGCGGAACTTCACGCCCCGCAGCATCGAGCCGTCGGTCACCCCGGTCGCCGCGAACAGGCAGTCGCCGGTGACCATGTCCTCGATCTCGTATTTCTTGCGCGGATCGGTGACGCCCATTTTGGCCGCGCGTTCCCGCTTCTCGGCGTTGTCGAGGACGAGACGGCACTGCATCTGCCCGCCGATGCAGCGCAGCGCGGCCGCCGCCAGCACGCCCTCGGGCGCGCCGCCGATGCCCATGTAGATGTCGACGCCGGTGTTGTCGGGATCTGCGGTGTGGATGACGCCGGCGACATCGCCATCGGTGATCAGGCGCACGGCCGCCCCGGTCTTGCGCACGCCCGCGATCAGCGGGGCGTGGCGCGGCCGGTCGAGGATCAGCGCGGTGATCGCCGACGGCGGCACGTCCTTGGCCTTGGCGAGGCGGATGATGTTCTCCTCCGGCTTGGCGTCGAGGTCGACAACGCCCTTCGGATAGCCCGGGCCGATGGCGATCTTGTCCATGTAGACGTCGGGGGCGTTGAGCAGCGTGCCGCCCTCGGCCATGGCCATGGTCGCGATCGCGCCCGGCATGTTCTTGGCGCACAGCGTCGTGCCTTCGAGCGGATCGACGGCGATGTCGACATTGAGGCCGGCAAGCTTGCCGACCTTCTCGCCGATGAACAGCATCGGCGCCTCGTCGCGCTCACCCTCGCCGATCACGATGGTGCCGTCGATCGGCAGATTGTTGAGCTCGCGCCGCATCGCGTCGACCGCGGCCTGGTCCGCCGCCTTCTCGTCGCCATGGCCGCGCAGGCGCGCCGCGGCCACCGCCGCGCGCTCCGTCACGCGCACGATCTCGAGCGACAGGATGCGTTCCATCAACAAGCTGGCGGGAACGGTCAAATTCGGGGACACGATCATTCTCCTCAAACGGGCCGGCGATCCGACCCCTTGCTAGTTCTTTTCGATCCGGATCACCTGCGGGCGTCCGGAAATCACCCGGTCGCGCCGAACGGCCTGCAGCGCGCGGCGCACGGCATCCTCGGTCGTGGCGTAGGTGATCAGGATGACGGGAACAAGAACGCTCTTGCGCTTGGACGATTCGGCGACCGCGTCGCGATGGCGCTGCACGATCGATTCCAGCGAGATATGCTGCTCGGCGAGCCGCGTCGCGATCGTCGCCGCGGTTCCCGGCAGGTCGCGCGCGAGAAGGCGGATGTAGTAGCCGCCGCCGTGGTGGCGCATCGGCGCCTTGGTCACGGTCTTGAGCTTGGCGACCGGCAGTCCGAACGGCGCCACCCGCACGCCGCGGGCGATATCGGCGATGTCGGCGACCACCGCCGAGGCGGTCGAATGTCCGCCGGCGCCCGGCCCCACCAGCGTGATCGGCGGCATGTTGTCGCCGTCGATGGTCACCGCGTTGGTGACGCCCATCACCTGCGCGATCGAGGACGTGCGCGGCACCATGGTCGGATGCACGCGCTGCTCGATGCCGGTCTCGGTCCGCACGGCGACGCCCAGCAGCTTGACGCGGTAGCCGAGATCCTCGGCCGCCTTGAGGTCTTCCGGGGTGATCGAGGAAATGCCCTCGACATAGACCGCGCTCTGGTCGACCTTGTTGCCGAACGCGAGGCTGGCCAGGATCGCGAGCTTTTGCGCGGTGTCGTGGCCGTCGATGTCGAAGGCGGGATTCGCTTCCGCGTAGCCGAGGCGCTGCGCGTCCTTCAGGCAATCGGCGAACGACAGCCCCTCCTCCTCCATCCGTGTAAGGATGTAGTTGCAGGTGCCGTTGAGGATGCCGTAGACGCGATGGAACTGGTTGGCGGTAAAGCCCTCGCGCACGGTCTTGATGATCGGAATGGCGCCCCCGACCGCGGCCTCGAAATTAAGCGCCCCGCCATGTCGCTCGGCGAGCATCGCCAGACGCGTGCCGTGCTTGGCGATCAACGCCTTGTTCGCGGTCACGACCGATTTGCCGCTCTTGAGCGCGATCTCGACCGACGACAGCGCCGGCTCTCCCGCCCCGCCCATCAATTCAACGAAACAGTCGATTTCCGGATCGGCGGCGAGCGCGGCCGGGGTGGCCGCGCGCCTGATGCCGCGAAGGTCGATCCCCGGCTGGATGTCCTTGGCCGCGACGGCGACGACGCGAATGCGCCGTCCGCACCGCGCCGCAAGCTGGCGTTCCTGACGGGTCATCAGGCGAAAAGTCGCGGCCCCGACGGTGCCGAGGCCCGCGATACCCACTCTCAGTGGAGCAACCATGGAATTGAAGACCTGTAGAGGGAATTAACGCCGGTTGGCGATGGGAACGACATTGTGCAGGGTTTCGACGCCGGTCTCGAGAAAGCGCCGGATATTGCGCGCCGCCTGGCGAATGCGCTGCTCGTTCTCGACCATGGCGATGCGGACGTAGTTCTCGCCATGCTCGCCGAAGCCGATGCCCGGCGAGACCGCGACCGAGGCTTTCTCCACCAGCAGCGTGGCGAACTGCATCGATCCCATGCCGCGGAACGATTCCGGCAGCGGCGCCCAGGCGAACATCGAGGCGGTCGGCGCGGGAATTTCCCAGCCCGCCCGCGCGAAGGATTCCACCAGCACGTCGCGCCGCTTGCGATAGGTATCGCGCATCTCGCGGATGCAATCGTCCGGCCCGTTGAGCGCCGCGGCGGCGGCGACCTGGACCGGCGTGAACGCGCCATAGTCGAGATACGACTTCACCCGCGCGAGCGCGGCGATGATGCGCTCGTTGCCGACCGCGAAGCCCATGCGCCAGCCGGCCATCGAATAGGTCTTGGACATCGAGGTGAACTCGACGGCGACATCCATCGCGCCCGGCACCTGCAGCACCGACGGGGGCACGTGATCGTCGAAATAGACTTCCGCGTAAGCGAGATCGGACAGCACGAAAATCTCGTGCTTCTTGGCGAAGGCGACGAGGTCGCGATAGAAATCGAGATCGGCCACGCACGCGGTCGGGTTCGACGGATAGCAGACGATCACCGCGATCGGCTTCGGGATCGAATGGATGATCGCGCGCTCCAGCGCCTCGAAATAGGCCGGCGTCGGCTCGGCCGGAATCGTGCGGATGACTCCGCCGGCGAGCAGGAAGCCGAAGGCGTGGATCGGGTAGCTCGGATTGGGCACCAGCACCACGTCGCCCGGCGAGGTGATCGCCTGGGCGACATTGGCGAAGCCCTCCTTCGAGCCGAGCGTGGCGACGACCTGGGTGTCGGGGTTGAGCTTGACGCCGAAACGGCGCGCGTAATAGGCCGCCTGCGCCCGGCGCAGGCCGGTGATGCCGCGCGAGGCCGAATAGCGGTCGGTGCGCGGCTTGCCCAGCGTCTCCTTGAGCTTGTCGACGACGTGCTGCGGGGCCGGCAGGTCGGGATTGCCCATGCCCAGGTCGATGATGTCGGCGCCGGCGTTGCGGGCCGCCGCCTTCGCGCGGTTGACCTGCTCGAAGACGTAAGGGGGAAGTCGCCTTATTCGATAGAACTCTTCCATGGGACGTGAGGCTCCGCGGGACGATGCCCCGGGTGATTCCGACGCGCTAGACCTGAATCACCCGCTCGATTGCGCCTTTTATCACGGCTCGTCGGCCGCGCCAGTGTCAGGATCGGGATCGGCGCCCTTCCCGCGAGGGCGCTGAGCGCGCCCCTTCGCTGGCGTCGTGGTGTTACGAACCGCCTGACGGTCGCGCATGCGCACGAGGTCGCGCTCGACCCGCTCCTGTTCGGCCGGCTCCAGCAAGGCGTTTTCGCGCTGGGGCGGCGTTTCGTAGACGGCGGGAAATTCGTAAGGGGTCTCAGGCCGCGACGGCGTTCCATCGGGAACGCGCATTACAGTCTGGAAGTCGGTAAAGGTCGAACAGCCCGCGCATGCCAGCAATGCCGCGGCCGCAATCATCGTCGCCGGCCAACGCGGCAAAACCGCGCGGCGGGCGGTCGGGAGCGCCCCGCTCTCCTGGTCGCCGATCGGTTGCGCTATCATGACGCGTCCCGTCCACATGGCCGCTCCGGCATTCTGGCGCGCCCGATCATCGACTTTCGGCCTATGCGCGCGCGTCCACGCGATCGTGATCGGCCGGAACGCCGCCGCATTTCCGTCCGCGCGCCTAGCGAGGCAATATGTCCAAACCATGTTTCTGATATTGCAACGCAAAACTTCCGCGAATTGGAAGCGGAACCAACGGGAATATGTCAATATGCGACCCCCGTGCGCGTATCCCCCCGATACCTATAACGTAGCCCATGGGCGTTGACAGGGCATGAACACGAAATCCCCCCCACCAGGCGATACCTCCGAAAACGGCGGCAGCTTCAATCCAGAATTCTTCGCGCTCAACATCGCGAGGGTCATGGAGGAAGGCGGAAAGGCGCTGGCCGCCTATCTCAAGCCGCGCGAAAACGGCGGAGCCTCGACCGCGCTCGTGGCCGGCGAAATGAGTGAGGTCGCCAAGACGCTCACCACGGTGATGCAATATTGGCTGTCCGACCCGCACCGGGCCGCCGAGATGCAGACCACGCTCGGCAAGTCCTATCTCGACCTCTGGGGCCATATGGCGCGCCGCATGGTCGGCGAGCACGACGTCGGGCCGGTGATCGCGCCCGCCGCCCGCGACAAGCGCTTCATGGACTCGCAGTGGAGCGAAAACGCCTTCTTCGACTTCATCAAGCAGGCCTATCTCCTCACCGCCAAATGGGCGCGCGAGCTCGTCGACAACGCCGAGGGCCTTGATCCCCACACGCGCCACAAGGCCGAATTCTACATCCAGCAGATCACCAACGCCTTCGCGCCGTCGAACTTCCTGTTCACCAACCCGGAACTCCTGCGCGAGACGGTGACCTCCAACGCCGACAATCTCGTGCGCGGCATGAAGATGCTCGCCGAGGACGTCGAGGCCGGCCACGGCAGCCTGCGCATTCGCCTGGCCGATACCTCGCGTCTTGAGGTCGGGCGCGATCTCGCGGTCACGCCGGGCAAGGTCGTGTTCCAGAACGAGCTGATGCAGCTCATTCAATACGAGCCGACCACAGAAAAGGTGCTGCGCACGCCGCTGTTGATCATTCCGCCATGGATCAACAAGTTCTACGTGCTCGATTTGAGGCCGGAGAAATCCTACATCAAATGGTGCGTCGACCAAGGCCTGACGGTGTTCGTCGTCTCCTGGGTCAATCCGGACCGCGACCAGGCCGATAAGACCTTCGAGGACTACATGCACAACGGCGTCCTCGCGGCGATGGACGCCGTTGAGAAGGCGACCGGCGAGCTCAAGGTTCACGCGCTCGGCTATTGCGTCGGCGGCACGATGCTCGCGGTGACCATGGCATGGCTCGCCGCGACCCGCCGCGTGCGCCTGACCTCGGCCACCTACCTAACGACGCAGGTCGATTTCACCTATGCCGGCGATCTGCTCGTTTTCGTCGACGAGGAACAGATCGCCGCGGTCGAGCGCACGATGAAGGAGACCGGCTATCTCGAAGGCAGCAAGATGGCGACCGCCTTCAACCTGCTGCGGTCCAACGAGCTGATCTGGCCCTACGTCATCAACAATTACATGAAGGGGCAGCCGCCGGCCGCGTTCGATCTGCTGTTCTGGAATTCCGACGCCACCCGCATGGCCGCGGCCAACCATTCCTTCTACCTGCGCAATTGCTATCTGGAGAACCGCCTGACCAAGGGCACCCTGGTGATCGACAACATCCAGCTCGATCTGTCCAAGGTGAAGGTGCCGATCTACAACCTCGCCACGCGCGAGGACCATATCGCGCCGGCCAAGTCCGTGTTCCTCGGCTCGCTGTTCTTCGGTGGACCGATGCGCTTCGTGCTGGCGGGCTCCGGCCACATCGCCGGCGTGGTCAATCCGCCCGCGGCCAACAAATACCAGTACTGGACCAACGAGCGCTCCAACGCCAAGACGCTGGACGCGTGGATGAAGACGGCCGTCGAGCATCCCGGTTCATGGTGGGTGGACTGGATCGCCTGGATCCGGCAGACCGACACGGAGGAGGAAGTCCCGGCCAGGCGTCCGGGCAGCGGCGCGCTGCTGGCCATCGAGGACGCGCCGGGCAGCTATGTCCGCGTGAAAGCCTGATTTCCGTTTCATCTCCCGCGGCGCGCGGATTGCGCCGCGTCGCCCTATCGTTACAATTTCCCATGAATCGCTCTCGAAAACTCGCGAACCCTGCGGAGAAATCAACATGACGCGCGAATTGTTCTGGCTGACGCTGACCACGATCCTGACGGGGCTGATCTGGCTGCCTTATACGCTCGATCGTGTCTTTGTTCGCGGCCTGATGGGCGCGATGGCCAATCCCTCGCGCAACGACAAGCCCCAATCGCCCTGGGCGCAGCGCCTGTTCTACGCCCACGACAACGCGGTCGAAAACCTCGCCGTCTTCGCCGCCTTGGTGCTGATCCTCAACGCGCTCGATTATTCGACGGCGTGGACGGCGGCGGCCTGCGCGGTCTATTTCTGGGCGCGGCTCGCCCATGTCATCATTTATGGGCTCGGCATTCCGGTCCTGCGTACGCTCGCCTTCACCGTCGGCTTCCTGTGCCAGGCGGTGCTGGCGCTAGCGGTTTTCGGCAAGCTGTGACGCGGCCGCGCGCTCGCGCGGCAAGAGCGGAAGCCGCATTCGCGGCCGGGATTGCTCGAGGCATTGAGGTTGGAACGCTTCATCGCGGCGGGACGGCCTCGTCCAGCCGAACTCTACGCTAGGGAAACATCGCCGGCTGATCGATGCCGAGCGTCTCGGCGAAGCCGAGCATCAGGTTCATGTTCTGCACGGCTTGGCCCGAGGCACCCTTGGTCAGGTTGTCGAGCGCCGAGCAGATGATCGCGCGGCCGGGCACGCGATCGGCCACGACCCCGATGAAGGTCATGTTCGAGCCGCGCACGTGGCGCGTCTGCGGCACCTTGCCCAGCGGCAGGACGTGGACGAACGGCTCCTTGGCGTAGGTCTCGGCCAGGATCGCGTGAAGGTCCGCGCCGGTGCGCCCGCGCCGCCCGACGACGTAGATCGTGGCGAGAATGCCCCGGTTCATCGGCACGAGATGCGGCGTGAAGGAGACGATCACCTCTTTGCCGGCGGCCTTGCTGAATTCCTGGTCGAGCTCGGCCATGTGGCGGTGATGCGCGACGCCATAGGCGTGGAAGCCTTCCGACACTTCCGAAAACAGCATCTCTTCCTTGGCCGCGCGCCCTGCCCCGGTCATGCCCGACTTGGCGTCGACGACGATGCCCTCGGTTTCCACCGCCTTCGCCTTGATGAGCGGGATCAGCGGCAATTGCGCCGACGTGGTGTAGCAGCCGGGATTGGCGACGAGCCGGGCCTTGCGGATGTCGCGCCGATAGACCTCGACGAGCCCATAGACGGCCTCGCGCTGCAATTCGAGCGCGTGATGGTCGTGGCCGTACCATTTGGCGTAGGCGGCCGGATCGCGCAGCCGGAAATCGGCCGACAGGTCGACGACCTTGGTCGCCGGCGCCTTGGCGAGCAGGTCCTTGAGCACCGTCTGCGTCGTCGCGTGCGGCAGCGCGCAGAACACGAGGTCGAGCCCCGCCGCCGCCCAATCGACCGCGTCGATCGCCACCAGCGTCGGCAGGTCGTAGGGCGCGAATTGCGGAAAGACGTCGCCCATCTTCTGGCCGGCCTTGCGGTCGGCGGTCATCAGCACGATGTCGACGCGCGGGTGGCGCAGGAGCAGCCGCACAAGTTCGGCGCCGGTATAGCCCGACGCGCCCAGAATGCCGATCTTCTTCTTTTCCGCCATGGTCAAAAATCCGGTGTCAGTTTCCCGGTGTCAGTTCCCCGGTGTCGGGATTCCGGTTTCAGTATTCCGGTTCCGGTCGCCCGCGCCGCGCGGGGCCATCTCATGCGCCAAACGCCGCCGCCGGACAAGGGCGAACGTCGCGCGTCAGAGCATGTTCCAGAGGATCCCGAAGCCGTTCACCGCCTTGGCGGCGACATCGCCGAACAGCAGAAGTACGCCCGCCCAGACGAAGGCCGAAATGAAGTTCGCCGCCTGGAAATGCCAATAGGGCATTTCGAAAATGCCGGCGACCAGCGGCACCGAGGCGCGCAAGGGGCCGAAGAAGCGTCCGATGAAAATGCCCGGCACGCCCCAATGGCGCACGAATGCTTCGGCGCGCGGCAGCATGTCGGGATGGCGCGACAGCGGCCACATGTGAAAGACTTGGTGCTTGAACTTGTCGCCGAGCCAGAACGAGACCCAGTCGCCGAGCGCCGCGCCGAGCGCGCCGGCGATCCAGATCGGAACGAAGTCGAGCCCGCTCGCGCCGAAGGCCGCGCCGAGCGCGACGAGCGCGCCCCATGCCGGCAGCAGCAGCGACAGGAAGGCGATCGATTCTCCGAACGCCAGCGCGAACACGATGGGCGCCGCCCAGACCTGATGCGTCTGAACGAAGGCCGTCACCGATTGCGCGAAACCGTCGAGGCTCATGGCTTTCCGAATTCCCGTCCATTGTCGGCGTCAATTCCAACGCGACGTGAGTAGCCGAATGGCTCACGCCGCCCAATGGCTTTCCGCCCATGTGGTCAACGGCAGGCGCCAGACAAGCCGCGCGACCGCAGACGGCGCGGCGGCAATTCGCGCGGAAGCAGAACCCGGTTCCGCCGCTAGGTTTAGCTCAAGCCATTGAATCTGGAGAAATTCTTTTCGTGGAGACGGCCCCGCCGCGCCGGGAAATGGTCCCGGTCACATTGACGGCATCATCGCCGGCATCATCCATGGCATAGTCGAGAATGACTGATTCGATCATGAAAAACCTCGAAACGACATAAAGAAACATGGCTAAGGCATTAAAATCAAAAAAACAAGCTGCGTCATCCGGCGCCGACCTGTTCGCGCCCGCCAAGCGCGGCGCCAAGGCCTCAGGCCGGGCCGCGGCGCGACCGGCAACGGGCGCGGAAGCCGGCTATACCGCCCGCGACATCGAGGTGCTGGAAGGCCTTGAGCCCGTCCGCCGCCGTCCCGGCATGTATATCGGCGGCACCGACGAAAAGGCATTGCACCACCTCTTCGCCGAGGTCATCGACAATTCGATGGACGAGGCGCTCGCCGGCCACGCCAGTTTCATCGAGGTGGAGCTCGGCGCGGACGGCTTTCTCACCGTGAGCGACAACGGGCGCGGCATCCCGGTCGATCCGCATCCGAAATTCCCCAAGAAGTCCGCGCTCGAAGTCATCATGTGCACGCTGCACGCCGGCGGCAAATTCGATTCCAAGGTGTACGAGACCTCCGGCGGCCTCCACGGCGTCGGCGTTTCCGTCGTTAACGCCCTCTCCTCGCGGCTGGAGGTCGAGGTCGCGCGCGGCCAGCAACTCCATCGCATGGCGTTCGAGCGCGGCCTGCCCAAGGGCAAGCTCGAAAACCTGGGCAAGGTTTCCAACCGCCGTGGCACGCGCGTGCGCTTCAAACCCGACCCCGACATTTTCGGCGCCAAGGCGACGTTCAAGCCGCAACGCCTGTTCAAGATGGCGCGCTCGAAGGCCTATCTGTTCGGCGGCGTCGAAATCCGCTGGCGCTGCGCGCCCGACCTCCTGCGCGGCATCGAGGACGTGCCGGCCGAGGACACTTTCCACTTCCCCGGCGGGCTCAAGGACTATCTCGCCGCCGCGATCCACAACGACACGCTGGTGCACCCGGACATCTTTTCCGGCCGCGCGGGCAAGACCGGCGCGCACGGCGCCTGCGAATGGGCGGTGGCGTGGACGGCCGACGCCGACGGCTTTCTGTCCTCCTACACCAACACCATCCCGACGCCCGACGGCGGCACGCATGAAAGCGGGCTGCGCGCCGCGCTGCTGCGCGGCCTCAAGGATCATGCTGGGCGCGTTGGACAGGAAAAGCGCGCCTCCTCCATCACCTCCGACGACGTGATGGCGGGCGCGGCCGCGATGCTCTCCGTCTTCATCCGCGAGCCGGAGTTCCAGGGCCAGACCAAGGACCGGCTCGCCACCGCCGAGGCCCAGCGCATCGTCGAGGCCGCGATCAAGGACCCGTTCGATCACTGGCTCGCCGGCAATCCGGCCCAGGCCAACAAGCTGCTCGAATTCGTCGTCGAGCGCGCCGACGAACGCCTGCGCCGACGCGCGGAAAAGGAGATCTCGCGCAAGAGCGCGGTGCGCAAGCTGCGCCTGCCCGGCAAGCTCGCCGACTGCACCAATTCGGCCGCGGAAAGCTCGGAACTGTTCATCGTCGAGGGCGACTCGGCCGGAGGTAGCGCCAAGCAGGCGCGCGACCGCGCCACGCAGGCGGTGCTGCCGCTGCGCGGCAAGATCCTCAACGTCGCCTCCGCCGGCAAGGACAAGCTCGCCGGCAACCAGCAACTCGCCGATCTCGTCCAGGCGCTGGGCTGCGGCACCGGCACGCATTATCGCGAGGAGGATCTGCGCTACGGCCGCGTCATCATCATGACCGACGCCGACGTCGACGGCGCCCACATCGCCTCGCTGCTGATCACCTTCTTCTACCGCCAGATGCCGCGCCTGATCGACGAAGGCCATCTTCATCTCGCGGTGCCGCCGCTCTACCGCCTCACCCACGGCGCCAAGACCTTCTACGCGCGCGACGACAGGCATCGCGACGAACTCATCAAGAAGGAATTCCACGCCAGCGCCAAGGTCGAGATCGGTCGCTTCAAGGGGCTCGGCGAGATGATGCCGGCGCAGCTCAAGGAAACCACCATGGACCCGCGCAAGCGCACGCTCTTGCGCGTCGTGCTGCTCGCCGACGACCGCGAGGACACCGCCGATTCCGTCGAGCGGCTGATGGGCACCAAGGCGGAGGCGCGCTTCGCGTTCATTCAGGAACGCGCGGAATTCGCGAAGGACGAGTTGCTGGATGTGTGAGGGGCGAATGCTTCAATTCAACATCAGCAGAAAATCGCTCTCGAAAACGATCCTGATGCTCGTCCCGGTCGACATAAGCTCTTCCGCCCTTTTTTTGTTTCGCGCTTTTCGCATTCCCTTTCATGATTCTCGGATCCTGATCGCCCACCACGAGCACTGTCGTCATTCTTGTAATGCGATCTTCGACGGCCGCGCCCGATTGCGCCGCCAATTCGGCGGCTTCGTTTCGCGACAATCTTAGCGCGCCAGTAAAGACGATCGTTTGCCCAGTCAGTGGCCCGCCGCAAGTGGCTTCACGCGCAATCCGTGTATGTTTTCCGATTTTCCGCCCCGGCGCGCTGGGCGATCCAATCCTCAAGGCCTAGTCCCGTGTCCTTCATCGCGCGTAACAGTATTAGTCCGGCGGCCCGCGCATCTTCCGAAGCGACGTGATGTTCAAATTCGATCGAGAAAATCCGCGCGAGATTTTTCAACCCGTACCCGCCGTTGTCGCGAAAACTTTCCCACGCACGACGCGCCACGCTGAGCGTATCAATCCAGTGACACGGCAACTCGCCAAGACCATATTTTGCCGCCGCCTTGCGAATTGCGGCGCGATCAAATGGACTATGATGCACGATTATCGAACCAACGAAGTGCTCTCCAAGAAGCGGGATCACATCCTTCATGGTCGGCTTCCCAACCACATCTTCGGGTCGGATCCCGTGGATGGCTATATTCATCCCGGAAAACTCATCTTCTGGATCGACGAGAATATTCAAACTCTTAAATACTTCTCCCGCTCTGAAATGAACCAAACCGACCGAACAAATGCACGAATAACTAGCATTCGCCGTTTCGACATCAATGGCGATGAAATCTCGCGCGCTCATCGCCTTCCTCGATTTCGCGAATGAATTTTGGAGCTATCACGATTTACCGCCGACTCAAATCGTCAAATGCGGTAGGCCATCGAGCGGCCGTGCGTTGCAAGTGCTTCGTCCACAAAGGCGATGTCCTGACCTCGCCTCACCGCCCCGCCCGCTCTCCCACCGCGCCCATGGCGGTGGCGATGATGGGGATGAGCAGGTAGCGCAGGCCGATGTCCATCAGATAGTCCGTCGGCTTCATCTTGTTCATCGGCAGCAACACGAGAAAATCGAGCACGAGGTTGATCGCGAGCCAGTAGAGGCCGATGACGATGCCGTTGCCGCGCGTGGGAGGAACGCGGCGAAACGTGCGCGCCAGCAGAAACGCGCCGACCGCGCCCGCGATCACCACCATCGCCGACTTGAACAGCGGCTGCGGCACGTGGAGTTTGCCGCCAGGGCCGATGAAGGCGAACGCGGCGATGAACGGAATGACCCAGGACAAAAGACCGTACAGCGCCACCGTGTGATGACGCAGCAGCGCGAGCCCGCCACCTTCGGTCCGCCAGAACGCCATATCTTCCTCCCTCCCCGCGCCGCCACGGTCTCCCGATCGCCGGAATCCGCCACGCGCCGCGATGATAGGACGAACCGGCAGCGCTTCAAGACGCGCGCGCGCTCGCGGAAGCTATTTTAGGATCGTGTGGACGGCGCGCCACGGCCGCGCCGCGATCGCGTCGCGGCATCTCGGATTCGAGGTTCGTTGAATTCCGCGCCCAGAGCAAATCCTCGCGCCGGAGTTCAAACTCGCGGCGGGCCCGCTCTAAAACGGGTCGTACGGCCTGCCGCAGAAATTCTCCGCGAGCATCGTCATCGCCGCCTGCGAGTTCAGCAGATGGTCGATCTCCGCGCTTTGGCGCCGCAGGTTGAAGGTGTGCCTCTGGACGTCGGCATGCAGGAGATTGGTGAGCCACCAGGAAAAATGCTGCGCCCACCAGACCCGGCGCAGGCAGGTGTCGGTGTAATTATGCAGCTTGACCTCGTCGTGGCGGATGAAGTGATCGGCCAAAGCATCGGCGAGCACGCATGCGTCGGCGATGGCGAGGTTCATGCCCTTGGCACCGGTCGGCGGCACGATATGGGCCGCGTCGCCGGCGATGAACAGCCGGCCCGACTGCATCGGCTCGGCGACGAACGCGCGCATCGGCGTGTAGGATTTCTGCAGGATCCTGCCGCGCGACAGTTCGCGCGCGCCGCCGAGGCGGAGCGTCAGTTCGTCCCAGATCAGGCTGTCCGGCCAGGAATCCTGACTCTCGGAATGCACGCACTGCATGAAGTGGCGCGACAGGTTGTCTCCGCGGCGCGAAAACAGCGCGAAGCCGCGCTCGTGCCAGCCATAGATGAACTCCCGTTCCGGCGCCGGCGCTTCCGCCAGAATGCCGAGCCAGGCGTAAGGCAAGATCATCTCGTGCTCGCTGCGCTCGCGCGCGGGAATGCAGGCGCGCGAAATGCCGTTGAAGCCGTCGCAACCGACGATGAAATCGCAATCGATCTGGCGGATGTCGTCGCCCTGCCTGAACCTGATCTTCGGCGCGTCCGAATGAATGTCGTGCAGGACGGCGTCCTCGACCTCGAACAGAATTTGCGTTCCGCCGGCGAGAAGGTGCGCGATCAAATCCGTGACGACATCCTTCTGGTCGTAGGCGACGACCTGCTGGCCGATCAGCGCCTGGAAGTCGATGCGCCGGGCCACGCCCTCATGGGAGATGAAAATGCCGTCGTGAAATTCGGCTTCGCGCTTGAGCCGGTCGCCGACGCCGGTGTCGATGAGCAATCGCGCGACCCAATGCTCCAGCATGCCGGCGCGACGACGGCCTTCGCAGACCGCCCGGCCGAGACCCTCGACGATGATCGAGTCGATGCCGTGAAGCTTGAGAAGGTGCGCAAGCAGAAGGCCCGCCGGGCCGGCGCCAACGATCCCGACTTGCGTGCGCATTGACTCCTCCCGAACGGAAACGCTGCGCGCGTGTTGCGTCTTGTTTTTCGTCCGCCGGTGCGGAATCGAATTTCGCAAGTATCAAATGGGTTTAACCACAATCTGGCGGAACACGCCAATCATCATCCGCAAAACTTGTAATTTTTCTAGAATTACTTTCGAATACTTGAATTATCTGAAAAATCCTCCGCCGCCTCCGAGGGTATTACATTGTCCGGCGGAGCCCCCTGGCGCGCCGAAGGGCGCCGCAAGCCGACCGTTTCCCGCTGTCGTTTGTTGCATGGGGGCCGCCGGCGCCGCCGCGCGGCGCGACTTCAACTCACGCGGGCATCGACCCGCGTCACGCATGCCTTGCCGTCATACGCGCGACCGAAGCCGAGGGCAGGCTTGTCGCGCGCGCCCGCGCGGCTCGCTCAAGCGCTCCTTTGCTCCCCGCCCGCATCCGCCATTTCCTCGGAATGCGACCCCGATTCCGCGATCAACTGGTCGAGACATTCGATGACGCCGTCGGACGCCTTCTCCACCAGTTCGAAAAGATACATCGCCTCGTCCTGCTTGCCGGCGTTGAACGCGCGCACGGCCGCGATTCCGTTTTCGTGGACGGAGCGGTGATGCTCGGCGAGGTCGATGAAAGCCGGCCGGTGGCGATAGGCTTCCGCGTCCGGCCCGAAATACCATTTGCCGAGCCGGCAGGTGTGGTCGGTTGAGAGATCCTCGGGTTGCAGCCGAAGATTGCCGATCAGCATGTTGGTCAGCCGCTTCTTCCATGCCACGTGGTCGGACTTGGCCACCAGCAGCACCTTGTTGGGTACGTCGCGCTTGATCAGGAGTTGCAGCAGCGAGCCCAATTCCGTTTCGATGCGCGTCAGCGAGCCGGTGCTCTTCTCGATCGCCATCGCGTTGTCGTCGGAATGGGACGCCACCTTCTGCACGCCGCCGGAAATCTCGTTCGCCGCCGTCGCCTGCTGGGCGAGAATGCGCGAAACGTCGGTCATGTGATGCGACGTCTCGCCGACGAGATGGCTGATCTGGCCCATCCGCCCTTCCATCTCGCGCATCGCCTGCCGTCCGCTGGCGATCGCCGCGGTGCCGGCGCGCATGGTCTGGACGATACCTTTCATTTCGTCGCGCAGGCGCGTGATCCGCCCGCTGATTTCCTCGGTCGAGCGCGCGGTCTGCGTGGCCAGGCTCTTGACCTCGTTGGCGACGACCGCGAAACCGCGCCCGGCGTCGCCCGCGCGCGCCGCCTCGATCGTGGCGTTCAGCGCGAGAAGGTTGGTCTGCTCCGCGATCGCCTCGATGGTGGACAGAATGCTGGCGATGGCCTCGGAGGCGTCCGACAGCGCGGTGACCCGCGCGCCGGCCTGCTCGACCGCCTGCTCGACGCCGGCGAATTCCGACATCGCCGTCTGCATCACCCGGCGGCCCTCGTCGGTGACGGACTGCGCCTTGTTGGAGAGGTCGGCCGCCGTTTCCGCGTCGACGCTGATGGTCTGAATGCCGGAAACCATTTCCTCGATCGCCGCGGCCATGTTTTGCGACTGGTCGCGCGCCATGCGGATGCCGTTGACGATATGGGCGTTGGCGATGTTGCCCTCGTTGACCGTCATCGAGATCGTCACCGCGTCGCGCAGCATGCGTTCGGTGAACATGTCGAGCTGCTTGTCGTTGGCGGCCATCCGGTCGAGCATCGCGTTGATGTGGCCGGCGACATGGGCGAGGTCGCCGCCGAGCCCCGTGGTATCGATCTTGCGATCGTAACTCCCCTCCGCCGCCGAGGTCATCGCCCTGTCCGATTCCTCGCCGAAGGCCAGGAACTGGTCGAGCACCTGGTTGATGTTTCGCGACAGCGGCGCGATCGCGCCTTTGCGATTGTCGCCGATGCGCTGGCGCAGATCGCCGGCCGCGGCGGCCGCGACCACCTCGTTCGTCCGGGCGTCGCCGTCTCGCGCGCGTAGCCGCAGCAACGCGGCGGCGGTGAGACACAGCGTCGTCGCCGCCGCGAGCGCGGTCGCGGCCGCGTTGTCGCCGCCGATGGCCGCGAGTGTCCCCACGCTCGACGCCCAGGCGCCGAAGCAGGCCAGCGACAGACTAGAGGCCGAGACCGAACGCATCATCTTCCGTTCCCTTTCTGGTGTGCATCGACGCCGCGGGTTGCGTGTCCGGCGCGCGCGAGCCGCGCGAGCGCCTCGCCGACGACATCCCGTGTCGTCGCGCATAAGCGAACGGCTCCACTCGAGCGCGGCGGCTGCATGGTCGACCCGCGTGAATCTAGAAAAATGGCTGAAGGAAATCTTCCCATCGGCCGAACGCCGACGCGACCACCTTGACTCGCGCCGCGCGAGGCCGGCGCGATGTTGCGATCGAATTCATCGCATTATTGCGCTGATTCTCTTTTTTCGATTAATCGCCAATTTCACCGCGCGCGCGGATAGTTCGACGTACCGCTCGCGCCCAAGCGCGGCGCGCGCGCGGACATCGCGTCGCCCGTGCTAATTAATCGCACTCCGCCTCTTTGCCTATCTCATTGCGGATGCTGTGCTAGTCGATGGCGCACGAAACCTCGATTGGTTGGCGCGCGTCCGCGCGGGACAATCCTGGGCACGCTCCGCGCGTCATCGCACCGTCCGATGTGGCAACTAGTTGCACATTTGAATCGTAATGAGTTTGCTCTGATCGGCGTCGATCGGCGTCGCGGATGGCCTTCGCGTCTCGCGCGCGCGGCGCGCGAGGGCCCGGGCGATCCCGCGCGATCGAATCATTGATAGGGGTAATCCTCCGGGCGCGGAGCCTTGGCCGAAGGATCGGACCGGAAGCCAGATCGCTTCGGCCATGAGTGCCGGCGCCTCCAACCGATCGGTGCCGCGGCGCGCGGTCGGTCGCGGCAAGATGCGAGCGCAAGGCGCGGCGGCGGGACGCGGAACGCGTAAATCGGCCCGCAATGGCCGCGCGATTCGGAGCGAATCCATCAATCTTAATCCGGACAAACGGATTGACTTCGCGCCCCCGGCACCTATGTTGGTAACAGTCGCGGCTGAGTTCGGCGTGAGCGTCGACGTTTGCCGCGTGGGTGGCGATCCCATCTCGATTTCCGCACGGGTTCAAGGCCTTGCGGATGAACTCGCCACCGGTTGACGTTCTCGCTTGGGCGCGTTCCGGCCCTTTCGGCCGGTTTTCCCGTCTCCGCGGCGAAAGCACCCGGTCTGTCGACACAGTCGCATGAGCCCCGCGTCGAACAACTGCCGTTCCGGGGCATTTGACCTAACTTTCAGCGATTCCCGACGGCAGTTTCGCCCTGAGGCTCAATGTCCTTTTCCAACCTCGGCTTGTCCGACAAGGTTCTCGCGGCGGTGACCGCCGCCGGCTACACCCAACCCACCCCCATCCAGGAACAGGCGATCCCCCACGTTCTGGCGCGTCGCGACGTCCTGGGAATCGCCCAGACGGGCACGGGCAAGACGGCCGCCTTCGTGCTGCCGATGCTCACCCTCCTGGAAAAAGGCCGCTCGCGCGCGCGCATGCCGCGCACGCTCATTCTCGAGCCGACGCGCGAACTCGCCGCGCAGGTGCGCGACAGCTTCGAGAAATACGGCTCCGGGCAGAAGCTCAACATGGCGCTGCTCATCGGCGGCGTCTCGTTCGACGACCAGGACGCCAAGCTGACGCGCGGCGTCGACGTGCTGATCGCCACGCCAGGCCGCCTGCTCGACCATTTCGAGCGCGGGCGCCTGTTGCTCACCGGCGTCGAGCTGCTGGTGATCGACGAAGCCGACCGCATGCTCGACATGGGTTTCATTCCCGACATCGAGCGCATCTGCAAGCTCGTGCCGTTCACCCGCCAGACGCTGTTCTTCACCGCGACGATGCCGCCGGAAATCAGCCGCATCACCGAGCAGTTCCTGCACAATCCGGTGAATGTCGAGGTTTCGAAGCCGGCTACCGCCGCCACCACCATCGCCCAGTCGGTGGTCCGTTGCGGCCGCGAGCCACACGACAAGCGCGAGACCCTGCGCGCCCTGATCCGCACCGCGAAGGACTTCAAGAACGCGATCGTGTTCTGCAACCGCAAGCGCGACGTGGCGATCCTGCACCGCTCGCTGGTGCGTCACGGCTTCGCCGCCGTCGCGCTTCATGGCGACATGGACCAGCCGGCGCGCATGGCCGCGCTCGATCAGTTCCGCCGCGGCGAGAAGCAGCTTCTGGTCGCCTCCGATGTCGCCGCGCGCGGGCTCGACATTCCCGACGTCAGCCACGTGCTCAACTTCGACGTACCGCATCATCCCGAGGATTACGTTCACCGCATCGGCCGCACCGGCCGCGCCGGACGCCTGGGCACCGCCATCACCGTCGCGACGGCGGCCGACGAGAAATCCGTGGCCGCGATTGAACGATTGATCGGTCAGGAGATCGCGCGCCAACCCTCGCCGCTGCAGGGCGGCGGCACGACCGAATCGTCCGCCGAAGCTCCGTCGAGGTCGGAATCCCGGCGTCCGCGCGCGCGCACCGACGACGATTCGGAGCGGAGGGGACCGCGCAAGCGGTCACGACAGCGCGATCGGGGCGAGCGCGACGCGAAGCCGCCGAAAGAGCAGGCCAAGCCCCGCGCGGCGGAAAAGCCGGCGGCGGCGCGTCCCGAACCTCGGAAAGCCCCGCCGGATCAGGTTGATAACAGTCATCTTCCGGCGTTTCTCTTTAGGCCGACGCGTATTCGCGTCTGATGAATATGAATTCAACTGCGAATTAGTTGCGTTATTCATCAAAGATTCCACATAGGCTTCGCGTCTTTTTACCAGAAGTTCACGGTTACTCGTCCAACCTACTACGCGTATTGGGGGTGGCTCGCATTCGACCGCATTTTTCGCGGCCCGGGGCGAGCCGGCAATTCTTGCGGTGGGGAAGTCGGTGGACGAATACGAACGCGCCATGTCGTTCGCGCAAGTGGCTATGGGGCAACTCAAGGTGCTCCACCACAGGCCAATTCCGCGTCATTTCGAGATTTGGTACACTTATGCGTCGGGGCAGAACGCGACGCTGAACAAGGCGATCAACGAGACGCTCGCCCGTTCCGGCACGCTGACCGAAGCCGAGCTGGAGCATATCAGCGAGAGCTACCTGCCCCAGACCGCCGTCCAGGAGCGCATCGACACGGTCGGCTCGCGCGTGATGGAGGAAATCGATCACGTCCGCCATCGCATCGTCGAGGCTCTCGGCCACACGACCGCTTTCGACGACAACCTCTCCGACGCCGCCGGACGATTGGCGATGGCCAGCGATCGCGATTCGATTCTTCGCATTGTCGAGGCGCTGGAAAAGTCCACCCGCGCGATGCAGGAAAACAACCGCGCGCTCGAGGCCCGGCTGCGCGCCTCGAAGGAAGAGATCACCACGCTGCATGTGAGCCTGGAAACCATTCGCGCCGAGTCCTTCACGGACCAGCTCACCGGCCTCAGCAACCGCAAATATTTCGATCGCTCGATCGAGGAAGCCGTCGCCAAGGCCAAGGAAGGCGGCGAAAGCCTGTCGCTGGCGATGCTCGACATCGACCACTTCAAGAAGTTCAACGACAATTACGGCCACCTCACCGGCGACCAGGTGCTGCGTCTCGTGGCCACGACGCTCAAGCTCAACATCAAGGGCAAGGACGTGGCGGCCCGCTACGGCGGAGAGGAATTCGCGATCGTCCTCCCCAGCACCGCGCTGCGCCAGGCGCTCGCCGTCACCGACCAGATTCGCCGCGCCGTCATGGCGCGCGAGCTGAAAAAGAAATCGACCGGGGAATTTCTCGGCCGCGTCACGATTTCCATCGGGGTGGCGACGCTCGCGCCGAGCGACGACATCCAGTCGCTGATCGGACGCGCCGACGCCTGCCTCTATGCCGCCAAGCGCAATGGCCGCAATCGCGTCATCTGCGAGGCCGATCCCGAATATCAGGTCGACTCGCGGACGAGCCTGGTCGCCTGAGCCCGGGCGCGCTGCCCGCCCCCGCGTGGGGAAATCAAGTCTAGGCGCGCGCGTGCTTGCCTTTCGCCGGTCGCCTCGCCGGCGCCTTTCCCGATCGATCCGCGTTCGCGGCCTTCTTTCGGCCGGTGGACTTCGCCGCCTTCTTGGCGGGCTTCGTCGGCTTTGCCGACTTGGTCGGCTTGGATGACCCGATCGGCCTTGTTGGCTTGGTTGGCTTGGTTGGCTTGGTTGGCTTGGTTGGCTTGGTTGGCTTGGCTGCTTTGGATGTCCCGGCGGACGAGCGCGCGCCGCGCGTGACCTTCCTGTCGTTGGCGCGACGCGCCACGGCCAGCGCCTCTTTCGCCCACTCCGCCAGTTCCGCCGGATCGTCATAGAGGCGCGTCGGCAGACGCCAATATGCGAGTTGAAGCTCGCGGCCCTTGGCCTCGTAGACGAATGGCGAGGAGCCGGCGGCGGCGAAGCGCCGGGCGGTGGCGTCGTCGGTCTTGAGATAGACCTCGTCGCGGTACCCCAAGCCGATCATCAGCCCGTCGGCGAAAATGCCGACGCCGCCGAACATCCGGCGGACGCTGACCGGCCCGAACTCCGAAAAGAGCTGCGCGATCGCGTCCGGGTCCTTCATCGCCCTGCGACGTCCCTTGATCAGTTCTTCGCCGGTTCGATCTGGACCGACTCGCCGCATCCGCAGGCGCCGGTCTGGTTCGGATTGTTGAACACGAATTGCGAGGAGAACTTGTCCGTCTTGAAATCCATTTCGGTGCCGAGCAGAAACAGCACCGCCTTCGGATCGATGAAGACCCGCACGCCCTTGTCCTCGACCGCCTCGTCGCTCGGCAGCACCGCCTCGGCGAATTCGACCGTGTAGGACATGCCCGCGCAGCCGGCGTTCTTGACGCCGACGCGCAGGCCGGCGATCGGCTTGTCGGCACGCGCCATCAGGCCGCGAATGCGCTCGGCCGCCGCCTCGGTCAGGCTGATGACCCGCGGCCGCGGGCGCGGCGCCATCGTCTGCGTTGTCTGCGTCATCTCGTTCGTCTCCGTCATTTGGCGTGAAGGCCGCGCGCCAGGGGGCGCCTTGCCGCTCTCACCACATGTTCAGCAACAGCCGTGCTTCCTCCGACATGCGATCCGGCGTCCAGGGCGGATCCCAGACCAGCGCGACCGTGACCGCGCCGACGCCGGGAACGCTCGCCACCGCGTTCTCGACCATGCCGGGCAGATCGCCCGCGACCGGACAGTTCGGCGTCGTCAGCGTCATATCGACCGCGACCGAGCGGTCGTCCTTGATGTCGACGCGGTAGATCAGCCCGAGCTCGTAGATGTCGGCGGGAATTTCCGGATCGGTGACGGTCTTGAGCGCCTGGACGATCGCCTCGGAGAGACGTTCGGTCTCCTCCTCGGTCAACGCCGAATTCCGCTCGATCTTCGCCGGCCGGTCGTCCCGCCCTTCCTCGCGGGGGACTTCGGAATGCGCTTCGTCCATCATGTGAACAGCTCTCGTGCCTTGTTGAGCGCCCGCGCCAACACGTCCACTTCCTCGCGGGTGTTGTACATCGCGAACGACGCCCGGCAGGTCGCCGGCACGCCGAAGCGATCGAGCAGCGGCATGACGCAATGCGTGCCCGCGCGCACCGCGACGCCCGAGCGGTCGATCACGGTGGCGATATCGTGGGGATGGGCCCCCTTGATCTCGAACGAGACGATCGCGCCCTTGTCGCGCGCCGTGCCGATGACGCGCAGCGCGTTGATCTCGCGCAGCCGATCGGTCGCGTAGGACACCAGCGCCGATTCGTGCGCGGCGATGCGCTCCTTGCCGATCGAGGTGATGTAGTCGAGCGCGGCGCCGAGCCCGATCGCCGGCACGATCGAGGGCGTGCCCGCCTCGAACTTGTAGGGCGGATCGCCATAGGTGACGAAATCCCGCGTCACCTCGCGGATCATCTCGCCGCCGCCGTTATAGGGCCGCATCGCGACCAGATGCTCGTATTTCGCCCACAGCGCGCCGATCCCGCTCGGACCATAAAGCTTGTGGCCGGTGATGATGTAGAAATCGCAGCCGATGTCCTGGACGTCGACCGGCAGATGCACCGCCGCCTGGCTGCCGTCGATCAACACCGGAATGCCGCGCGCCTTGGCCAGTTTGACGACGTCCTTCACCGGCACGACGGTGCCGAGCGCGTTCGACATATGCGTGATGGCGACGAGCTTGACGCGCGGGCCGAGCAGCTTCTCGAACTCGTCGAGCAGGAAATTGCCGTCGTCGTCGACCGGCGCCCATTTCAGCACCGCGCCCTGGCGCTCGCGCAGGAAATTCCACGGCACGATGTTGGAATGGTGCTCCATGATCGAGAGCACGATCTCGTCGCCCTCCCCGATGTTCGGCGCGCCGTAAGACGACGCCACGAGGTTGATCGCCTCGGTGGCGTTGCGGGTGAAGATGATCTCCTCGTTGCGCGGCGCGTTGAGGAAACGCGCGACCTTCTCGCGCGCGCCCTCATAGGCCTCGGTCGCGGCGTTGGCGAGGTAGTGCATGCCGCGATGGACGTTGGCGTATTCCTCGCGGTAGGCCTTCATCATCCGGTCGAGCACGGCCTGCGGCTTCTGCGCCGAGGCGGCGTTGTCGAGATAGACGAGCGGCTTGCCGTAGGGCATGAGCGCCAGCGCGGGAAAATCCGCGCGGACGCGCGCGACATCAAAGGCGCCGTTGACGATGGCCGGATGCATTCCTAAGTCCTCCGCGCGGCGAGATAGCGCGCCGCCGCCGCGATCGCCGCCTCGCGCAAGCCGTCGTCGCCGATCGATTCGATCGCCTCGCCGACGAAAGCCTGGATCAGCAGCGCCTGCGCCTCGGCCTCCGGCAGGCCGCGCGCGCGCAAATAGAACAGCAGGTTGCGGTCCAGCGCGCCGGAAGTCGCGCCGTGGCCGCAGGCGACATCGTCGGCGTAGATTTCGAGCTCCGGCTTGGCGTCGGCTTCCGCCTCGTCGGACAGAAGCAGCGCCCGCGTCATCATCTTGGCGTCGGTCTTCTGCGCCTCGGCGCGGACGACGATGCGGCCCTGGAAGACCGAACGCGCGCGGTTGTCGATCACGGCGCGGAAGGTCTCGCGGCTCGCGCAATGCGGCGCGACGTGATCGATGAACAGCGAGGTGTCGGCGTGCTGCGCCGCCTTGATGAGGTTGACGCCGTTGGTTTCGACCCGCGCGTCCGCGCCCTCGCAGGCGATGAAGGCCTGATAACGGCTCACCGCCGCGCCGGCCGTCAGGTTGAAGGTGTTGAGATGCGCGCCGGCGCCGACCCGCGCCATCAGCGTGGCGATGTTGAGCGCGCCGGGGCCGTCCTCCACCATGCGGACGTGATCGACGCGCCCGCCCTCGGCGATCGACATGAGCATCGCGTCGTTGACCTGATCCTCGCCGGCGCCGGGAAGGAAGGATTCCACCAGCGTCACCCGCGCGCCGCGCCCGACCCGGACGAACGAGCGCGTGTAACGCGCCGCCGCCACGCCGCCGCCGAGATGGGCGACGCGGATCGGGCGCTCGACGATCGCGCCATCGGAGATGTCGATGACGACGCCGTCGCTCATCATCGCCGCGTTGAGCGCGAACATCGGATCGCCGGCGGCTTGCGTCGCCACCGCCATGTCGGCGAACGCGGCCTCGCCCGCCGCGAGCGCCGCCGTCAGCGGCTTGATCGAAAGACCCCGTTCGAGGCCGGCAAGATCGCTAAGCTCGGGAACGAACGCGCCGTCGACCAGAACGAGCGCGCGGGCGCCGGGCAGCGCGTGCGCGGCGAGCGTCTCCCGCGCGCGCGCGCATGCCGCTTCATTCGGCGGCGCGGCGAGCGGCAGGGCCACGCGCATCAACGCGCGCAGGTCGGTATATTTCCAGTCCTCGACGCGCCGATGCGGCAGGCCGCGCTCCTCGAAACGCGCGAAGGCCGACGCCCTCGCCTCGCCGGGCGCCTCCGGCAGACGCGCGCGCGCGGCGGCGAAGACTTCCGCCAGCGCGGTCTCGGCTTCGGTATGGGCAAGTCGCGGCGCCATGGCTCGTGGTCCCTTCCCGCCTCAGGCCGCCGCGCCGGTGAATTCGGCGTAGCCGGTGGCTTCAAGTTCGAGCGCGAGTTCCTTGCCGCCCGACTTGACGATGCGGCCCTTGGCCATGACGTGGACGAAGTCCGGCACGATGTAGTTCAGAAGCCGCTGATAGTGCGTGATCACCACCATGGCGCGCTCGGGCGAGCGCAGCCAGTTGACGCCCTCCGAGGCGACGCGCAGCGCGTCGATGTCGAGGCCGGAATCCATCTCGTCGAGGATGCAGAGCCGCGGCTCCAGCATCGCCATCTGCAGAACCTCGTTGCGCTTCTTCTCGCCGCCCGAGAAACCGACATTGACGCCGCGCTTGAGCATGTCCTGGGCGATGCCGAGGCGGCTGGCGACTTCCTTCACCTTCTTCATGAATTCGGGCGTCGACAGTTCCGCCTCGCCGCGCGCCTTGCGCTGCGCGTTGAGCGCGGCGCGCAGGAACGTCATGGTGGCGACGCCCGGAATTTCGACCGGATACTGAAAGGCGAGGAACACGCCCTTGGCCGCGCGGATGTCGGGTTCCATGGCGAGCAGGTCCTCGCCGTTGAACAGGACCTCGCCGCCGGTGACCTCGTAGCCGGGCTTGCCGGCGAGCACATGGGACAATGTCGACTTGCCCGAGCCGTTCGGCCCCATGATGGCGTGCACCTCGCCCTTGTTCACGGTCAGCGACAGGCCGTGGAGAATTTCGCGCTCCTCGACGCGGGCAAACAGATTTCGGATTTCGAGCAGAGCGGTCACTGTCATTCCTCGCCATCAAAATAGTTGAGACTGCTCTCGACACGGCCGACGTAGCGGATGCCGCCCGCCGCCGGGTTCGACCAGTCGAACCGGCTGATCGTCGCGAATTTCCGCGAGTCCGGATATTCCACGACCTCTGTGTCGGCCTTGGTCGAGATGCCGAGATATTTCAGCGTCGACGTTCCGGTGTTGATGATCTGGTGCGCCCTGTCGGCTCCGCCGGTCGGCGCCGCGCAAACGTCGCCGGCCTTGATCGGAAAGCGCTCGGCGCCGAACCGATAGGTCCCCTCGCCTTCCAGAACGACGAACAGCTCGTGAATCTGGTGGTGGGCGTGAAACGGGAACGCCTTCTGGCCCGGCTCGACGACATGCAACATGACGCCGATTCCTTCCGAGCCGATGCGGTCGCCGAACGTGCCGACCTTGGCCTTGAACGCCGCGCCATTGCCGCCATCGCGCAGCGGCACGTCGGCGATGTTGATGACGGGCCGCGCGCTCATCCCACGCTTCCTTCCAGCGAGATCGCGATCAGCTTCTGCGCCTCGACCGCGAACTCCATCGGCAATTGCTGCAACACGTCGCGCACGAAGCCGTTGACGACGAGCGCCACCGCCTCCTCCTCCGACAGGCCGCGCTGGACGCAGTAAAACAGCATGTCGTCGGAAATCTTCGAGGTGGTCGCCTCATGCTCGAAGGTGGCGGTCGAATTCTTGGCCTCGATATAGGGCACCGTGTGCGCGCCGCATTGATTGCCGATGAGCAGCGAATCGCAGGCGGTGAAGTTGCGCGCGTTCGCGGCCCGGCGATGCGCCGAGACGAGACCGCGATAGGTGCTCTGCGAGCGTCCGGCGGCGATGCCTTTGGAGATGATCCGGCTCGACGTGTTCCTGCCGAGATGGATCATCTTGGTGCCGGAATCGACCTGCTGGCGGCCGTTCGAGATCGCGATCGAATAGAACTCGCCGCGCGAATCGTCGCCGCGCAGGACGCAGCTCGGATATTTCCAGGTGATCGCCGAGCCGGTCTCGACCTGGGTCCAGGAAATCTTCGACCGCCGGCCGCGGCAGTCGCCGCGCTTGGTGACGAAATTGTAGATGCCGCCCTTGCCGTCGGCGTCGCCCGGATACCAGTTCTGCACCGTCGAATATTTGATCTCGGCGTCATCGAGCGCGATGAGTTCGACGACCGCGGCGTGAAGCTGGTTCTCGTCGCGCTGCGGCGCGGTGCAGCCCTCGAGATAGCTGACATAGGAGCCCTTGGCGGCGATGATCAGCGTGCGCTCGAATTGGCCGGTGTTGCGCTCGTTGATGCGGAAGTAGGTCGACAGCTCCATCGGGCAGCGCACGCCCTCGGGCACGTAGACGAAGGAGCCGTCGGAAAACACCGCCGAGTTCAACGTCGCGAAATAGTTGTCGGTCACCGGCACCACGGTGCCGAGATATTGGCGCACCAGATCGGGATGCTCGCGCAGCGCCTCCGAGATCGGCATGAAGATGACGCCGGCCTTCTTGAGCTCCTCCTTGAAGGTCGTCGCCACCGACACCGAGTCGAACACGGCGTCGACCGCGACCCGCGTCGGCGTCGAGCCGTCCTCGCGCACGACGCCGGCGAGCATCTCCTGCTCGCGCAGGGGAATGCCGAGCTTCTCGTAGGTTTTGAGAATTTCAGGGTCGACCTCGTCGAGCGAGGCCAGCGCCTTCTTCTTCGGCGCGGCGTAGTAGTAGAGATCCTGATAGTCGATCTTGGGATAGCTGACCTTTGCCCAGTCGGGCTCCGCCATGGTCAGCCATCGCCGATAGGCATCGAGCCGCCATTCCAGCATCCATTCCGGCTCGTTCTTCTTGGCCGAAATGAAACGCACGATGTCTTCCGAAAGACCCTTGGGGGCCTTTTCGGATTCGACGGCGGTCTCGAACCCATATTGGTATTGGTCGACGTCGACGCGGCGAACGCGTTCGACCGTCTCCTCGACGGCAGGCATCTTTTCTCTCCCCACACGGTTTCAAGGACCGCAGCGGACTACCACTCCAATCTAGAGACGTTCCGGGGCGATTGCCACCCCCTTCGCAGGGTGCCGGCGCCGCCGCGCGGGAGGTGGCGAAGGCGGGTTTTCTCGCCTCAGCCCTCGCCGGCGCCCCTGGCAAGTCGGCGCCAGACCTCGACGGCCGCGTCGATTTCGTCCTCCCGCGTGGTCCAACCGAGGCTGAATCGCAGCGCCGACTGGCCGAGTTCCGGCGGCAGGCCCATCGCGACGAGCGCATGGGAGGCATGCACCTTGCCCGACGCGCAGGCCGAGCCCGCCGAGATCGCGATGCCGGCAAGATCGAAGCCGATGACCGTGGTCTCGGCCTTCAGGCCCATGAGCGCGACCATCGCGGTGTTGGGCAGTCGCGCCGTCCGCCCGGCGATGATTTCCGTTCCCGGATGCTGTTTCAGCGCGCGTTCGAGCCGGTCGCGCAGCGCCGCGATCCGTGGCGCGTCGTCCGCCATGGCCGACAGCGCGGCGCGCGCGGCCGCCCCGAAGCCGGCAATGCCGATGACATTCTCGGTGCCGCCTCGGCGTCCGCGCTCCTGGCCGCCGCCGCGCAGAATAGCATTTGGAACGATTCGCTCATCCCGAATGACAAGCGCGCCGATTCCTTTGGGTCCGCCGAGCTTATGCGCGGAGACCGATACAAGATCGGCGCCTAAATCACTGATGTTGAAATCGATCTTGCCGAACGCCTGAACGGCGTCGACATGAAGAAGGCCGCCCGCTTCATGCGCTAGGCGAGCGACTTCCGAAATTGGTTGAATGGTGCCGGTCTCGTTATTGGCGAGCATCACCGAGACGAGAGAGCGCGCGCCTTGGCTCAACATCTCGGCGAGCGCGTCCAGATCGACGATGCCGTCGGCGGTCACCGGGGCAAGCTCCGGCGCACGGCCGGCGGGTCCGCCCGAAATGACCGATGGGTGTTCGATCGCCGAAACGATCAATCGCTGGGGCGTCCCCTCGGGTCCGGCAAGGCCCGGGGAGAGAGCGAGTGCGTTGGCCTCCGTTCCGCCCGAAGTGAAAACGACGTTGCGAGGGTGGACGCCGAGCCCCTCGCCGATCGCCGCGCGCGCGTCCTCTACAAGCATCCGCGCGGCGCGGCCCTCGGCATGAACCGACGACGGATTGCCGTGAACGTCGAACGCCGCCGACATCGCCGCCCGCGCTTCCGGTCGCAAGGGGGTCGTCGCGTTCCAGTCGAGATAGATACGGGGTTTCAAGGCGTTCATTTCGCTCACGGTAGGCTGGCAGTTCGCGTCGCGGGCTTCCCGGGCGGGGGGCCGCCACCCGCGCGATCGCTGATTTTCGGCACGTTCTTGAGAGCTAGACGCAATTGCCTGTCAATTGCAAAGCTTGCATTTCCATCGGCGCATCATGCAAGAAGGCCGCGACGTGGTCCACGGGCCGCCATCCACCACCCGCGCCGGAGGGGTCGCGCTACTCCCCGCCGCCTTCCCCAAGCGGCCCGCCATCTCGCCGCGATTGCCGGCTCCCACCGAGGTCGACGATGCCCGAAGTGATTTTCAACGGCCCCGCCGGACGCATCGAGGGCCGCTATCATCCCGCCAAGCAGAAGAACGCGCCGATCGCGATGGTGCTCCATCCCCATCCCCAGTTCGGCGGGACGATGAACCATCAGATCATCTACCAAGTCTACTACGCCTTCGTGCACCGCGGCTTTTCCGTGCTGCGCTTCAACTTTCGCGGCGTCGGCCGCAGCCAGGGCGCGTTCGACCACGGCACCGGCGAATTGTCGGACGCGGCGTCCGCGCTCGACTGGGCGCAGATCATCAACCCGGAGGCGCGCGCCTGCTGGATCGCGGGATTCTCCTTCGGCGCCTGGATCGGCATGCAATTGCTGATGCGCCGACCCGAGATCGAGGGCTTCATTTCAATCGCGCCGCCGGCCAATCTCTACGACTTCTCCTTTCTCGCGCCCTGCCCCTCGTCCGGTTTGATCGTTCACGGCGAGAAGGACGCGGTCGTGCCGCAGAAGGACGTCAACGCGCTGGTCGAAAAGCTCAAGACGCAAAAGGGCATCGTCATCGACCAGAAGATCATTCCGGGCGCCAACCATTTCTTCGACGGCAAGATCGAGCCGCTGATGGAATCGATCACGTCCTATCTCGACATGCGGCTCGCCAACGTGCGGTAGAACCGCCGCCGCGCGGGGCCGCCTCATTCGGGCGCGTCCTATGCGGCCAGCGCGAGCCTCAAGGCCTCGCCAGCACGCCGCCGGTCGTCGGCTCCGTCACGCCCGTGGTTCCCGGATAGGACAGCGGCAGTCGGCGCAGGCTGCGCGCGGCGAAATAGGCGAAGGCTTGCGCCTCGATCGCGTCGGATTGCCAGCCGAGATCATCGCCGCGAAGAACCGGCGCCGGCGCCAGCGTCTCGGCCAGGGCGCGCATGAGTGTCGGATTGCGCGCGCCACCGCCGACGACGATCCAGCGAAGCGGCGGCGCGGGAAGTCGCGGCACGACGCGCGCGATCGCGCGCGCGGTGAAGGCGGTGAGCGTGGCCGCGCCGTCCTCGGTCGTCATCCCGTCGACCGACAGCGCGGCGAACGCGTCGCGGTCGAGCGACTTCGGCGGAGGCCGGTCGAAAAAGGGATCGCCCAAGGCCGTCGCCAGCCAGGACGCGTCGACGCGGCCGCGCGCCGCGGCGCGGCCGTCCTCGTCCATCGCAAGGCCCGTCCGGCGCAGCATCCAGTCGTCGATCAGCGCGTTGCCGGGCCCCGTGTCGCCGGCGATCAGCGCGCCCGCGTCGATATAGGTGATGTTCGACACGCCGCCGATATTGACGACCGCGATCGGCATCGGTCCGCCGAGCCGGCGCGCCAGCGCGCGATGATAGACCGGCGCCAGCGGCGCGCCCTCGCCGCCCGCCGCCATGTCGGCGGCGCGGAAATCATGCACGACCGGAATGCCGATGGCGCGGGCAAGCAAGCCGCCGTCGCCGAGCTGCACCGTCAGTCCGCGCTCGGGCCGGTGCAGCACCGTCTGCCCGTGGAAGCCGACGACATCGACGCGCGCGCGCGGAATGGCGTTGGCGTCGAGAAAGACCCGGATCGCGCCTTCATGCAGGGTCGTGACCATCGCCTCCGCCTCGGCGAGCGCGCCCGGCCGCGCGCGGCGATCGGTCAGCCCCCGAGCGTCCGCGACCGCGCGGCGCAACAGCGCGCGCTCCTCGGCGCGATAGGGATGCAGCGCCGAGGGCCCGAAAGTGGCGATGTCCTCGCCATCGGTTTCGATCAGCGCGATGTCGATGCCGTCCATCGACGTGCCGCTCATCAGTCCGATCGCCCACATCGCCGTCCCTTCCTCGGTTGAATCCGCCGGCGGACCTGATACACCACGGACCGCGTTCGGCGGCGGCCTTCCGCCCACGCGCGCATCATGGATTTCACGACATGCCCACCTACAAGTCCGATTTTCTCAACGTCCTGACCAGCCGCGGCTTCATTCATCAGGTGTCGGAACCCGACGCCCTCGACGCGCTCGCGGCCAAGGGACCGATCACAGCTTATATCGGATTCGACTGCACGGCGCCCTCGCTCCATGTCGGCTCGCTGTTGCCGATCATGCTGCTGCACTGGTTGCAGCAGACCGGCCATCGCCCGATCGCGCTGATGGGCGGCGGCACGACGCGCGTCGGCGATCCCTCCGGCAAGGACGAGAGCCGCCGGCTTCTCACCGACGCCGCCATCGCCGCCAACCTCGTCGGCATTCGCGAGATCTTCGCGCGCTTCCTGCGCTTCGGCGAGGGTCCGCGCGACGCCATCATGGTCAACAACGCCGACTGGCTCAACGGCCTCAACTACATCGACTTCCTGCGCGAGGTCGGCCGGCACTTCTCGGTCAACCGGATGCTCGCCTTCGACTCGGTCAAGCTCAGGCTCGAGCGCCAGCACGAATTGTCGTTTCTCGAATTCAACTACATGATCCTGCAGGCCTACGACTTCGTCGAGCTGAAGAAGCGCCATGATTGCGTGCTGCAGATGGGCGGCTCTGACCAATGGGGCAACATCGTCAACGGCATCGATCTCGGCCGCCGCATGCTCGGCGCGCAAATGTTCGCGCTGACCTCGCCGCTGATCACCACCTCCTCCGGCGCCAAGATGGGCAAGACCGCGGCCGGCGCGGTGTGGCTCAACGCCGACCGGCAGAGCCCGTACGACTATTGGCAATACTGGCGCAACACCGAGGACGCCGACGTCGAGCGTTTCCTCAAGCTGTTCACCGTGCTGCCGCTCGATGAAATCGCGCGCCTTGCCGCGCTCGGGGGCCAGGAGATCAACGAGGCCAAGAAGGTGCTGGCGACGGAGGCGACCGCCTTGGTGCACGGGCGCGAGGCGGCCGCCGGCGCCGCCGAGACCGCGCGGCGCACGTTCGAGGACGGCGCGCTGGCCGAGTCGCTGCCCACGATCGAGGTCGCGCGCGCGGACATCGAGGCCGGGCTCGGCGTGCTCGCGCTGTTCCTCAAGGCCGGGCTTGTCGCCTCCAACGGCGAGGCGCGCCGCCAGATCAAGGCCGGCGGCATTCGCGTCAACGATGTCGCCGTCACCGACGACAGGCTCGTGCTCGGTCCGTCGAACCTCACGCCCGAGGGCGTGATCAAGCTCTCGCTCGGCAAGAAACGGCACGTGTTGATCAGGCCGATGTGAGGCGCGGAAGCCGCGCTATCCCTTCACCCCCGCGCGCCCCATCACCGTCATGATGGTCGCCGTCATGGTGGCGATGAGCTTCTCCTCGCCGCCGTCGATGGCGAAGCCTTCCGCGTCGCAGACATTGATCGTGCGGCCGGGCTTGATCACGCGCCCGACGAAGATGAAGCGTTCGCCCTTGGCCGGCGCCAGCAGGTTGACCTTGAACTCGATCGTCAGCACCGCGGCGTCGGCCGGCATCAGCGAAAACGCCGCGTAGCCGCAGGCTGTGTCGAGCGCGGTCGTCACCACGCCGCCATGAACGAAGCCATGCTGCTGCGTCAGCGCCTCGGAATACGGCATCGCCAAGGCCACCTCGCCCGGCGCGATCCGCGCGATATCGATCGCGAACGTCGCCATCGCGCGCTGGCGCGCGAAGCTTTCGCGCACGCGGGCCTCGAAACCCGGGTCCTTCGGCGGAAATGATGGCGGTGAAACGGGCGGCATGGGTCGTGGCACAATAGGGATATTCCCGCGCCGGGGAAAGGTCGCGCGCGCCGGATCGGCGTCAGCGCAACTGGTCGGGCATGGATTGCGGGGGGGTGCGGGCGCCGGGGAACTCGAAGAACTTGCGCAGCAGTCCCGGCGCGACCGCCGAGATCGGGTTGACGCGAAGCACCGGCGCGCCGGGCGTGCCGACGACCTCGTAGGTCACGCCGAGCAGCCCCTCGTTGCTGCCGCCGCCGAGAAAGATGCCGACCACCGGGAGCTGGCCGAAAATGTTGTTGAGCCCGTAGAGCGGCACGAACGTGCCGCGCAGCCGCACCTGATCGCCGAAATAGTCGATGTTGCCGTCGACCGTGGCGCCGACAGCGGGCCCGCGCAGGACGCCGTCATTGATCGTCAGCTTGCCCGGCTGGCGCGTGAATTCCACCCGCATGTGCGAGAACTCCACGCCCCGCGCGTTCGGGCTTGGATTGTTGGCCACCACCCGGTCGAGCGCGCCCTCGCCCTTGATGACGAAGTCGCGCACGTTGAGCAGGCCGTCCTGCGGCGGATTGTTCGGCGTGGGCGGGTCCATCGCGACCCACATCTGCCCGCCGAAGATCTTCGGATAGGTGTCGGTGAACCGGAAGAACGCGCCGGCGTCGTTGGTCTCGACGTAGAGAACGTCGCGCCCGCCCACGCGCCCGCGCAGATCGCCGGTGATCGGCGCGTCGCGACCGAGCTTGCCGCTGAGCGAGAACGAACGCACGATCCCCGCTCGGCGCGACATCTTGACGTCGAGCGCGCGCATCGCCTCGCCGTAATAGCCGGCGACCGTGCCCAGCTTGACGTCGAGATCGAGATCGGTGCCGGTTCCGGTGCGTCCCTTGCGATCGTGGCCCGACACGGCCGCCTTGACGAAGCCGCGTCCGTCGAACAGCTCGCCGCGCATCGTCACCTTCAACGGACCGTCGGCGTTGCGCTCGGCCTTGATCGAGGCCTTGTCGGCCTCGGAGGGGTGAAAGACCGGAAACGAGGCCGACATCAGCTCGCCGTTGCGGTCGAATTCGGCCATGCCCTTGATGGTCGCCCCGCCGCCATCGATGACGATGTCCTCGAAGCGCGTCGATTGCGGCTTCTGCACCAGCACGAAGGCCGCGCGCGAGGCCTTGCCCGCCGGCTTGACCCAGCTCGGCAGCACGTTGTCGATCTTGGCCGCCGTCAGATCGGCCTCGAGGCTGAAGCGGCTTTCGCGGTCGGGCGCGCCCGCCTTGCCGGTGAGCTTGACCGGGACCGGCCCGCTCACGCCGGAGCCGAATTCGAGGCCGAAGCGCGCGCGCGCGGCGTCGTCGAGCGTCATCTGCAGGCGGATGTCGGCGTCGGGTTGCCCGAGACGCCGGCGATATTCGAGCGCCGCCGGCTGGCCGCCGATCTTGACGTCACCCTTGATCAGATAGGATTCGTTGGTGCCGGTGATGCGCAGGGCGCTCGCTTCGAGCCGCTGGTTGAACACCAGCCGATCGGCGCTGAGATTGGCGAGATCGATGTTGAGAGTATAGGAGGTGTCCGCCGGGGTGAGTTCGTCCTTGAGCGGAAGCTCGAGCCCGATCTTGGCGCTGAGCGTACCCTTGCTCGCCTGCGGGTCGAGCGGCGCGTCCGGAAAGCCCGCGACCGCGTCCATGGCCAGGAGTTCGGCGCCGGCCGGAACCGGTCCCTCGGCGCGAAAGCGCGCGCGCGCGCGGGCCGGCTTGATCGTGGTGTCGGGGACCTCGAAGACGAGATCATGGAGCGTGAGCTTGCGCCCGCCCGGGGTCTCGATATTGGCCTGATTGGCGGTGACCGTCGCGGTGCGGCCGGTCACGCGCACGCGAATGTCGGTGTCGCGCAATTCCGGCAGCGACGCGACCGGCCGCAACGTCACGTCGCTGGCGACGACATCGAGCGAGACCGCGTCGTCCTGGAGCGGCTGGCCCTCGCGCCCGAACGAGTTGAGCGGCGCGGTCAAGCCGAGATCGAAGCGATGCACCGTGCCGCTGTCGACCCGCTCCAGCACCCACGTCCGCACCGCCGGCGCCATCATCGCCGGCCAGATGCGCTTGAAGGCGGAGACGGACATCTTGGTGCCGGCGAAGCCGATGGCGAAACGCGGATCGGCGGAAGCGTATTCGACCACGCCCGAGCCCGCGACTCCCAATTCGCCGTTGCTGAAATCCGCGCGCTCCAGAACGACCTTGCCTTCGCCGGTCTTGAACTGGAAGCGCACGTCGATGCGGTTGAAGACGAGCGGGCCTTCCTTCTCGGCGCCCACGAGCACGATGGTTCCCCCCGTCACGCCGAGTTGCCAATACGGCACGCGGCCGTTGGGCGGATCGAGATGGGCGAGCAGCGTGAAGCGGTTGCCGCCCGCGACGATCTGGAACGGCGCGACCATCGTGCGGCGCGACGCGTCCCAATCGAAGGTGATCTCGGCGCGATCGATCTTGACGCGATGGCGCGGATCCTGCCGGTCGATGATCTCGCCCTCGTCGCCGAGGAGCTTGCCGGTCAGAAATGTCGGCAGGCCGTCGCGGCCGATTTCACCGCGCAGGCGTCCGGTCAGCGGCACGTCGGCGGTGAAGGCAAGGTCGGTCCAGCGCATCGCCAGAAGCATGTCCTGGATGCGCACGCTGTCGGCGATGATGTCGATGCCGCGCACGCCGTCGACCGGCTTGCCGACCGATGCGCGGAACAGCCACGAGCGCTGCGGACTCTCCTCGCTGACGCTAAGCGACACGCCGCCGCTGGCGGGTTTGCGCAACGTCAGGGTGACATGCTCGAAGGTCCACTGCTTGCCGCTCTGCTGGTCGTCGATGACGAGATTGCCGTCGCGAAAGCCCAATTCGCTGAGATCGTGACCGTCGAGGCCGGACACGCTCAGGCTGTCGAGCCAGGCCATCGCGGCGAGCAGGCCCTGCACGCCCCCGCGCGCCGAGGCCGACTGCGCGGTCGCCTCCGCGGCCGCCGGCGCGCCATCGGCCGGCGCCAGCGGCAGCTCGGCCGAGGCGAGCGGACGCGCGCTTCCCGCGGCCGAAATCGTCACGCGCCCGTCCGTCGCGATCCGCACCGCGAGGCCGGCATTGACGAGGCTGAGACCTTCCGCGCGCAGGCGGCCGGCAAGAAGCCTCACGGCGGAAACCTTGACCTCGGCCTTCGGGGCGCTCGCGATCGTCGCCCCTTCGGCATCGCGCACGACGACGTCCCGCAGCCTCACCGCCATGCGAATGCGGCCGGCGCGCTCGATTTGGGTTCCGCCGATCTCGACCAGATGACCGGGACCGAACGTCTCCTTGATCGCCGACACCATCCACGGCGTCACGAAATCGATGTTCACGGGCCCCGAGCCGAGCCGCAGCCAGAGCAACCCGAAGCTTGCCGCCGAACCGAAGGCGATGATGAACGAGATGAGCAGCGTCTTGAGCAACCAGCGCTTGCGCGCGAACGCTCCGAGCACATAGGCGAAATCGTCGCCGAGCTGGGCGAGGAACGCCCGCGCTTGGGCGCCGCGGCCACGGGCGCCGAGCGCGGCGGCCGATCGGCTGGCGGCGCGGCCCGCGTGCCAGTCGGCCGAATGGGCCGCCTCGTCCCATTGCTGCTCGCGCGCCGACGCATTGGCGCGAGCATATTGCGCGTCGTCGGCGGCCTGATCGGCGTAGGCGGCGTATTCGTCCTGATAGGCCTGCAAGCGATCCCATTCATCCCGCGCGGCGGGGCTCATTGCCCGACGCGAAACCGCCTCGCCGGCGGTCGGCGCGCGCGCGACCGCGCCGTGCCGGCCCGCGCGAGTTTCCTCGCTACCGCCAGCCGCCTCGCGATTGGTCGCGTTTGATCCCGGCGGCGCCGCCGGGCCTGAATCGATACGATTGCCCGTCATTCGGCAGCCGGCGCCCCCCGGCGCAGCGAATCCCTTGTCACGTAACTTCCCAGACGGCAGATTCTTGCACAAGTGCGGGGAGTCACTGGCGCGCGCTTCCGGGCATATGTATCCGGGCGCGGGCGAGGTTCTCGGCATTCCCCATCGGACGAATGAGCCCGGCGAAAGCGACGAAAGGAAGGCGCATGGCCCGCAAAACCACAAGGAAATCAAGCAACACAGCCGGAAAACGGCCGATTCGCGGCCGCTCCGCCAAGACGCCAAAGAAGGCAGCGAAGAAGGCAGCGAAGAAGGCGGCGAAGAAGGTCGCCAAGAAGGTCGCCAAGAAGGGCTCGAAGAAAGCCTCGAGGAACGCCTCGACGAAGCCTCCGGCCAAGCCGCGCCAGGAAGGCGCCTCCGGCAAGAAGCGCGCGCGCAGGACGGCGCCGAAGCCGGCCGCCGCGAAATCCCAGCCTCGTGCCCCCACGCCCACCGCTGGTCTTTCGCAGGGCGCGCCCGCGCCGACCTTCCGCCTCACCCGCGACGGCGGCGCGACGGTCGCGCTGGGCGACTTCGCCGGCCGCAAGCTCGTGGTGTTTTTCTACCCCCGCGCCAACACGCCCGGCTGCACGCGCGAGGCGATCGACTTCACCCGGCTGAAGGAGGATTTCGCGCGCGCCGGCGCGGCGGTGGTCGGCGTGTCGGCTGATTCGGTGAAGGCCCAGGAATCCTTCCGCGACAAGCACGCGCTCGCCGTGCCGCTTCTCTCCGATGGCGCGCGCGACATGCTGGTCGCCTATGGGGCCTGGGGAACGAAGTCGAATTACGGCAAGTCCTATGAAGGCATCATCCGCACCACCGTGCTGATCGACGCCCGCGGACGCGTCGCCCAAGTCTGGCGCAATGTCCGTGTCGACGGCCACGCCGACGAGGTCCTGGCCGCGGCGCGCGCGCTGTAACGCCAGCCCGCGAGCCGGGCCGATTACAGGAAAATTAACCATAAGGGGGTGAAATCGGCGGCGACGTTCAAGCCGGCAGTCGATACGACCGGCGGTGGAGTTCCGATGTCGCCTCGGTCAGTTCAATACGGCGCCTACCCCAACGACGAAGCCCCGAAAAGCGTTCACCATGGACGTGGCGGCGCGCTTGCGCATGGTCGGCACCACCCCCCGCACCACACCCGCTCGCACGACCACACCTATACGCTCGGCCATGGCGGACGTCAGGTGAGGCTCGGCCCCGTCGCCTTCTGGACGGTCGTCGGCACGGTCGTGATCATGGCCGGCTGGACGGTGGTGACCGCCACCTATTTCGCCTTTCGCGACGACGTGCTCACGCGCCTGATCGCGCGCCATGCCGAGATGCAATACGCCTATGAGGACCGCATCGCGGACATGCGGGCTCAGATCGACCGCACCACCAGCCGGCAGTTGCTGGATCAGGAGCAGGTCGAGCGGAAGCTCGATCAGATCCTGCGCCGGCAGGCGACGCTCGAATCGCGCACCTCCACTCTGACCTCGGTGCCCGACGCGACCATCACCGGCTCGATCAAGCAGCCGGCGGCCAAGCCGGCCGAACCGCCGGCCATGCCGAAGCCCTCGCCCATCAGCGATACCGTCATCTTCGCGCCCCCGCCCGATCGCGAGGCGCGGCTGGAATCGCGCGGACCGGCCGCGACCGCCGCCACCTATCGACTGGCCCAGGACCAACGCGCGCCCGACCCGAAGATCGGCGGCATCGGCGGCGTGCTCACCCGGCTGCAGACCTCGCTCGACAGCGTCGAGCGCCGCCATGCGATGGCGCTCGCCGCGCTCGAGGACGCCTTCGACACGCGGCTGAAGAAGCTGCGCGGCGTGTTCGGCGATCTCGGTCTCGACATGGGCGAGATGGAGAAGGCGACGCCCCGCTCCGGCGTCGGCGGTCCTTTCGTGCCGCTCAAACCCGCCGCCGACGCGGGCGCCTTCGAGCGCCAGCTCTATCGCATCCAGCTCAGCCGCGCGCAGGTCGACCGCATCAGCCGCGTGCTCGCCCACGTTCCCTATCGCAAGCCGGTGCTCGGCATCATCGAAACCTCGTCGGGATTCGGCGTGCGCGCCGATCCATTCTCCGGGCGTCCCGCCATGCATACCGGGCTCGATTTCCGCGCCGGGTCGGGCGATCCGGTGCGCGTGACCGCCAACGGACGCGTCTCGACCGCGGGCTGGTCGGGCGGCTACGGGCAGATGGTGGAAGTCGATCACGGCAACGGCCTGTCGACGCGATACGGTCATCTCTCCGAGATCAAGGTCAAGGTCGGCGAGCAGGTGCGCATCGGCCAGATCATCGGCGCGATCGGCTCGACCGGTCGCTCGACGGGCCCGCATCTGCATTACGAGACGCGCGTCGAGGGCGACGCGGTCGATCCGCAGAAATTCCTGCGCGCCGGCATCCGCCTCGGCGCGAGCTAGAGCATGATGCCGAAAAGTGCGAAGCGGTTTTCGCTGACGCGGACCTTCGGTTCGGATAACATCGTGCTCTAACTTATTAGAATTGATTACGTTCATGATTTTGGATCTATTCGATCCAAAATCATCGTGATCTAAAGCCCGGTCCAATTGCCGACAAGCACGAGGCGGCCCGGCTCGGGCGCGATCACGACTTCGGAACCAATCCGAATTGCGAATCCCAAATCGAAGCCGGCTCGGCGAACGAAACTCTGGACCCGCATCGGCGGTTGGAAGTAATCTCCGCAACCACCAGCCGCCGGTTTGCGCCATCAGGCGCTCAATTTCGCTTAGAACGGAGTTAACGCTCAAGATCCTACTGGAGATCCTAATAGAGGTTTGTCTCCATACCGCGACAGCAATTGGCCAAGGTTTTTATGCGATCATCCGACTATCTATTGAATCTCCCAAAATTGCACTCCTGGGATGGTGGAAAGACCTGGAATACCGGCGGTTTTGAGGCCAGCCATCTCGGGTCACTACTCGATTTTCTTTGTAAACATAGCTGTCGTCACATCATTGAAACCGGTGCGGGTAACTCGACGATTACCTTCCTCCTCTCGGGATCTGAGCGCGTCGTTTCCATCGCTCCTGATGTAGCGCTCTTTGAGCGCATCAAATCATATTGTGAAGCTAATGACATCGATACGGCCCATCTCAGAGCAATTCTTGGCTATTCACAATGGGAGTTGCCCAAGCTCGCTGCGAATGCACCCGCCGACGTAGATTTCGCGCTCATCGATGGACATCACGGCTGGCCGCATGTATTTGTCGATTTTTGCTATCTGAACCATATGGTACACGCGGATGGATTCATCATGATCGATGATATTCAACTGCATTCCGTCAGGGAGTTGCTCAATCTGCTGTCAGAGCAACCCGGATATGAGATCGCTCTTGATCTCGGAAAGGCGGTCGTATTCCGCAAGGTGACAGCTAATCGCTTCCTGCCGGAATGGAAACAGCAGCCCTACATCGCGCGCAGGAGCAATTAGAACGCGCTATGCAGCCCGCCGCTTGTCGTTTTCGAATGCGGTTTTGAGTACAGCGCGAAGCTGTTCGGCTTCACCAAGCATGACTTCTTCGCGTTCTTCGAGCGCAACGGATATTCGGTCTTCGATTTGTTTGGCCGACGATTCGTTCCCGACCTGTGGGGCAGGCCCGGATATCCCTGGTACTTGTTCGCCGCTCCGGGGCGTTCACGGGACGAGGATTACCTGAGCGAAATTCATCAGAACGTCGTCGCGCGCGCGGACGCAATCTAAGCCGGACGCGATCACGTCGCCGCGCGGCGGCCCGCCGATGATGGCGCCACGGGCGCGGCGGCCGTCTTCCAACTATCGATCGCCATGGGCATCTGCGACAGGCTGACGGGCGTGGCGATGGCGAGCCCCTTGGCCGCCCAGCATCCCGCCTCCCGCAGCATCGGCACCATGCGCGGCTGATCGACGCCGGCGGCGACCGAAAGCATGCCGAGTTCGTTGGCCACGGCGACCGCCGCGCGCACGATCTTCCGCGCCTCGGAACGATCGATCATCGGCGCGACGAGACGCGCGTCGATCACGGCCTCGCCGAACGGACGGCGCGCGAGCGCGCAGAGCGAGATCGGGGCGGCGCCGAATTCGCTCAGCGCGATGCCGACGCCGTGAACCCGCAGCCGCACCAACGCGTCGAGAATGGCGTCGCCTTGCGCGAGCGCGGACTGCTGGACCGCGAGCGTGAGAAAGCCGAGCGAGCCGCCCGCGCCCTTGGCGATCTCGGCGAGTTTGGCGGGCGCGTCCGCGTCGCCGGTGAGGAAATCGGTCACGTCGACCGCGATGGTGAAGTCGGGCCGGGTCTGGGCGATCGTCCCGCCCTTGCGCAACGTCTCGCGCAGGATCACCTCGTCGAGCGCCGGCGCGAGGCCGAACCGCTTCGCCGTCGCGCGCAGCGCGGCCGAACCGACATAGCCGTCACGCGGACTCAGCCAATGCGCCGCCGCGTCGCAGCCATAGACGTGGCCGCTTGCGAGCGCCATTTTGGGCACGAATTCGAGCTGGATATCGCCGCTGGCGATCGCGGCGCGTATCTGGTCGGCTTCCGCCTCGCCGGCGCGCGCTTCCTGGCTCGCCGGATCGACGTTGCCGAGATAAGGGGCGATCGCCCGGCGAAGTTCGTCGTGGTTGATCGGCTTTTCCAGCATCGCGACGATGTTGAGGCCGAGCGAGGCCGAGGCGTTGAGAAGAAGGTTGAGCGTATGGGGCTCGCAGTCGCCGATGACGACGACCGGCGTCTTGCGGCCGCGACGGGCGAGCGCGCGCAGCGTTTCCATCGTCCCGCGCCCGCCGAGCGCCAGATCGAGCGCGATGCAATCGAACGCGCGCGCGCCGAAGGCAAGCTCGGCCTCCTCGATCGAGCCGACCACGAGCGTTTCGTAACCGGCCGCCGTCGCGATGCGGCCGACGATCGCCGACTGGATGGGATCGTCGTCGATGATGAGGAGTCTGCCGCGGCAATCCTCGCCGCCATCGAGCGCGTGGTTCATGACTTCGCCTCTTCTCGGGGTCTCGCGCGCGTGAACTTCGCGCCGCGCGATAACGCGGAGAGGAACGATGATGGTCCGCCGTTGATGGATTCTGAATCGATTAACGCCAATCGAAGCGATCGAACGGTTGGTTTCGCCGGCGCGCGGACATCGTCGACGCCGCGTTGACGAAACCGTTCCAATTCGCCGTATCTTGCCGGCATCGCCCGCCGGCGCGCGCGATCGCGCCAAGCGCGAAGACCGCGGCCATGACGGCGCGGGCGACGTTTCTTGGAACGACCCGAACGGAACGGGCGATCGCGTTAGGATGGCGCGCGCGGCGCGACGTCGCGACGACTGCCTGACATGGAGTCACAACCACGGGCGCGCGTGTCGCGGAATGACGCATGTCTCGCGCGTGGAGCGTCCGATCGCGATGAGAATCTTCGCGGTTCGTCCGGCCGAACGCGGAAATTTTTGCCGCGCAAATCATTTCGAAAGGTTTGATGAGGATGATCGGCCCAACGCACGCGCGAGCCAATGCGCGCGACGCTTCAAGCGGGAAACGCGCCATGCTCCGTCGTCAGCCCCGAAGAAAACGAATTCTCTACCTCTGCCGCGAAAACGGCGGACGTTCGATCATGGCGGAGGCGATCACCAATCACTTTTCCGGCGGCGCGGTGCGCGCGTTCAGCGCCGGAGTCGAGCCGATGAAGGCGGTGCCGAAGATCGTCCGGCACGTTCTCGAAGAACGCGGCATCAACACCGAAGGGTTGCGCACGCGCAGCCTGGAAAGCCTGCAGGGGCCACTGGCGCCGAAATTCGATTACGTGATCAGCCTGTGCAACCGGAACCTGGGCGAGAGCTGCCCGAACTGGCGCGGGCAGCCCGTGCGCGCGCATTGGAACATCCCCTCGCCGCGCGCCATCAAGGATCCCGCGCAATTGCAGGCGGAGGTCGAGGAAATCTACAACATCATTTTCCGCTGCGTGAACGCGTTCCTCAACCTGCCGGTCGAGGTCATGGAATCGTTTTCGGTCGACGGCAAGCAAGAGGCGGACGCCGAGGCGCACTATCGCGCGCTCTTCGCGGCAATGGCGTCGACCTGACCGCTCGCGCGGGAACGAATTCCCGCGCGTCCGAACAAGCGCTCCACATGGATCGGACCTTGACCGCGCCGGCGACTTTTTCCGGCGCGCGATCCCTGCCGCGAGGCGGTCCGGCTTTTTCCGAACGCGCTAATCCACATCCTCGACGCTGAGCGGTCCGCCGCCGAAGGCCTTCTGCGCCAACGCCGCGGCCATGAATTCGTCGAGATCGCCGTCGAGCACGCCGCCGGTGTTCGAGGTCTGCACGCCGGTGCGCAGGTCCTTCACCATCTGATAGGGCTGGAGCACGTAGGAGCGGATCTGATGGCCCCAGCCGATGTCGGTCTTGGCGGCCTGTTCGGCGACGGCCTGCGCCTCGCGCCGTTTGAGCTCGGCCTCGTAGAGGCGCGCGCGCAGCATGTTCCAGGCCTGCGCGCGATTCTTGTGCTGCGAGCGTTCGGCCTGGCACACCACCGCGATGCCGGTCGGCATGTGGGTCAGCCGCACCGCCGATTCGGTCTTGTTGACGTGCTGGCCGCCCGCCCCGCCCGAGCGCATGGTGTCGACGCGCACATCCGCCTCGTTGATGTTGATGACGATGCGGTCGTCGACGACGGGATAGACCGCGACGCTGGCGAAGGAGGTGTGCCGCCGCGCGTTGGAATCGAACGGCGAGATGCGCACCAGTCGGTGCACGCCATCCTCGCTCTTGAGCCAACCATAGGCGTTGTGGCCCTTGATCTGCACGGTCGCCGACTTGATGCCGGCTTCCTCGCCCTGCGTCTCCTCGAGATAGTCGATCTTGTAGCCGTGCTGCTCGGCCCAGCGCGTGTACATGCGCAGCAGCATCTCGGCCCAATCCTGGCTCTCGGTACCGCCGGCGCCGGCATGGACCTCCAGATAGGTGTCGTTGGCGTCGGCCTCGCCCGACAGCAACGCCTCAAGCTCGCGCCGCGCAACCTCCTTGCGCAGCGCCCGCAACGCCTCCTCGGCCTCGGTGACGACCGCGTCGTCGGCCTCGGCCTCGCCGAGCTCGATCATGCCGACATGGTCGGCGAGCTCGCTTTCGATACGCGCGATCGCGCCGAGCTGGTCTTCCAGCGCGGTGCGCTCCTGCATCAGCTTCTGCGCCTTCTGCGGATCGTTCCAGAAGTCGGGATCTTCGGCGAGCTTGTTCAGCTCGGCCAGGCGCAATGTCGCGGTGTCGACGTCAAAGATGCCTCCTCAGCAGCCCGACCGACTGCTTGATTTCCTCGACGAGCTTCTCGATTTCCGCGCGCATGCGTGGCCTGTCCCCGATGATCGAGCGGCCGCCGCGAGTGCGGAGCCGATGGCGCCTGCGCCACCGTCGCGATCATATGCGCGCAAGGATTTAGCGGGCCGCGAAATCAAAGGCAATGGCCAAGGGTTCGCTCTCCAGGACCGGCGGCGCCAGGTTCGGCCGCACGCCGACGCCGAGGCAATCGGCGATCGCGCGCTCGGCCCGCGCCGCGATGGCGCGCCGGTCGAGCCCAGTCGCGTCGAAAGCCGGCAGGAAGCGCAACTCGGCGCGCAGACCGGCGCCGCGCGCGATTCGCCAAAGCGACTCGTGCAGCGACATGTCTCCGGTGAAGGCGGGCAGATCGCTGCGGTCGCCATCGGCGTCAAGATAACGGATCGCGACCGGCTGGACGCGCGCCGAGGCGCGGGCGGCGGCCTCCATCATCGGCGCGCGAAACGGCGCAAGCCGCTCGCCCGCCGTCGTCGTGCCCTCGGGAAAGACGCAGATCGACGCGCCCGCGGCCAGGCGCTCGGTGAGCGCGGCGGTCACCGCGCGCGACGAGGCGCGGCGGTTGCGATCGACAAAGACGGTGCGCATGCGCCGGGCGAGCGCGCCGACCACCGGCCAGTCCGCGACCTCCGCCTTGGCGACGAATTCCATGTCGCCGGCGGCGAGCAGCGCGACGATGTCGAGCCAGGAGACGTGATTGGCGACGACCATCACCGGCCCATCCGCGCGGCCCTCCGGCGGCCCCGTGATGTCGAGCCCGACGCCGAGTATGGCGAAGACCTCCCGCGACCAGCGCGCGACTTCCGCCCGTCGCTCGTCAATGCTCCAACGCGGCGCGAGCGCGCGCAGCTTCCATGCCGCCTCGCCGACGTGGACGGCCGCGCGCGCCAGACGCAAGGCTTCGCGCATCACGCCGCCGCTTTCGGCCGCGGCCGCTGGAAGTGGCGCGCGTAACGCAGGTCGAGGCGTTCGAGCGGCAGCATCATGAACAGATCGGCCGTGTTGAAATCCGGATCGAACGCGGGCGCGCCGCAGATCATCGCGCCGGATCGCAGATAGCCCTTGATCAGCGGCGGCGGGGTCGCGTCGCGCGTCTTGTCGAGGCCTTGCAGCGGCAAGGGATGCAACGGCCGCACGCGATGCGCGCGCGGGCTAAGATGGGAGCGCACGGCGCCGGCGTAGATACTGGCCGCGCCATGGCCGCCGTCGGCGAGCGAGATGCTGGCGCAGCCGATCAACGTCCGCGCGCCCATCACCGCGATGTAGTCGCCCAGGCCCGCCCACAACAGCGCGATGATCGCCCCGCCACGATAGTCCGGATGCACGCAGGAGCGTCCCATTTCGATCATGCCGGGTCGAAGCCCGGCGAGCCGCCTCAGGTCGAACTCCTGCTCCGAATAGAAGCCGCCGGTTGCCCGCGACGCGGCCGCGCCGAGAAGACGGTAGGTGCCGACCACGGATTCGGTGACGCGGTCGCGGACGATGAGGTGCTCGCAATGCGGATCGAAACGGTCGATGTCGATGCCCGGTTGCGGTGTCGCCAGCCGCGCGCCTTGTTCCTCGGCGAAGACCCGCCAGCGCAAGCGCTGCGCCTCCAGCACCTCGTCGCCATGCCGCGCCAGAGAAACGGTGAAGCGGTTCATCGGGCCGGCGACCGTGATGGTCCTGGTGTGCAGCATGCCGTCGTCTCCCGTCGATTCGAGTCGTCGAGAAAAAACTAGGCGGGGCTTGTGACAGGCGATTAACGCGCGACCACTCGTCCGCGTGACGGGCGCGTTACTTCGCGATGACGGAAATGTTGCCGATTGATGTCGCGAGCGCGCGTCGAGCCTCGCGCGAGGAAGAATGTCCGCGCGCGAGAACGTGTCGAAGCGATGGGATCAGGCGACGCGAGGGAACGCGGGCGATGCGGGCCGCTAGTAGAGCCCGCCGGTGCCGGAGCGGATGATCGCGCGATCGGCCTCGGGCGACACCGTCAGCGGACGGCCGTCGGCATCGGCCACGCCGATGATCGAGTAGTTGTCCGGCGGCGCCGTGCCGGGCTTGAACGCTTCCAGGATCGACGCGCCGCCCGCGCCGGCGGCGACCCGCATGCCGCTCTTCGGATCGATGCGGATGAGCTTGATGCCGGCGGGCACGCGGAACGGCACGGCCGGCTTGTCGGCGAGCGCCACCTTGAGGAAGTCGCGCACCACCGGCGCGGCGAGATGGCCGCCGGTCGCGCCGCGGCCGAGATGGCGCGGCTTGTCGTAGCCGAGATAGACGCCGACCGCGACGTCGGGCGAGAAGCCGATGAACCAGACATCCTTCTCGTCATTGGTCGTGCCGGTCTTGCCGGCGATCGGCTTGCCGACCTCGCGCACCGTGGTCGCGGTGCCGCGCTGGACGACGCCTTCCATCATCGAGGTGATCTGGTAGGCCGTCATCGGATCGATGACCTGCTCGCGCCGGTCGACCAGGCTCGGCTCCGGCTGGCTCTTCCAGCCGTCGGCGCCGCAGCCGCGACATTCGCGTTCGTCATGCTTGTAGATGGTGTGGCCGTAGCGGTCCTGGATGCGGTCGATCAGCGTCGCCTTGATGCGGCGGCCGCCGTTGGCGAACATCGAATAGGCCGTCACCATGCGCATCACCGTCGTCTCGCCGGCGCCGAGCGCGTAGGAGAGATAGGGCGGCAGTGAATCGTAGATGCCGAAGCGCTTGGCGTACTCGCCGATCAGCGGCATGCCGACGTCCTGCGCCAGGCGCACGGTCATGACGTTGCGCGACTGCTCGATGCCGAAGCGCAGCGTCTGCGGACCGTAATATTTGCCGGTCGAATAGTTCTCCGGCCGCCACACGCCCTGCCCCGCGCCTTGATCGATTTCGATCGGCGCGTCGATGACCACCGTCGAGGGCGTATAGCCGTTGTCGAGCGCGGCGGAATAGACGAACGGCTTGAACGAGGAACCCGGCTGGCGCCAGGCCTGCGTCGCGCGGTTGAACTGGCTCTGGTCGAAGGAGAAGCCGCCGACCATCGCGAGCACGCGCCCGGTCCACGGATCCATCACCACCAGACCGCCGGAGACCTCCGGCAATTGCCGCAGGCGGAACTGGCCGTCGACCGGCTTGCCGTCCTTGGCGAGGAGCTGCTCGACATAGATGACGTCGCCCGGCGCGAGCACCTGCGACACCGCCGTCGGCGCCTTGAAGCGGCTGGGTCCGGTCGCGGGCTTGGCCCATTTGACGCCGTCGAGCGACACCAGGCCGGTCACGCGTTCCTTGACCACCGCCCCGCCGAGCTCGCGGCCGGGCTGGAAGCCGATGCGCGCGCCCTGCTCGCCCACCTCCAGCACCACGGCCATGCGCCAGGGCGTCACGTCGGACAGGGATTTCACGTCGGCGAGCTTCATGCCCCAGTCGCCGGCGGGATCGATCTTCGCCGTCGCGCCGCGCCAGCCCTGGCTTTCGTCGTAATTCACCAGCGAATTGGTCAGCACCTTGCGGGCGAGCACCTGCAACTTGGGATCGAGCGTGGTGCGAACGGAAAGTCCGCCCTCATAGAGCTTCTTCTCGCCGTAGCGCTCGAACAGGTCGCGCCGGACTTCCTCGGCGAAATATTCGGCGGTGAAGATGTGCGCGCCCGTCGTGCGCACCGAAACGTTGAGCGGCTCCTTGCGCGCCTTGTCGGCCTCGGCCTGCTTGACCCAGCCGTTTTCCAGCAGCCGATCGACGACGTAGTTGCGCCGCTCGATCGCGCGGTCGCGATTGCGCACCGGATGAAGCACCGCCGGCGCCTTCGGCAGCGCGGCAAGATAGGCCGCTTCCGCCACCGTCAGCTCGTTCACCGACTTGTCGAAATAGACGAGCGAGGCGGCGGCCACGCCATAGGCGCCGAGCCCCAGATAGATTTCGTTGAGGTAGAGCTCGAGGATCTTTTCCTTCGAATAAGTGCGCTCGATACGCAACGCCAGAAGCGCTTCCTTGATCTTGCGCGTGAAGGAGACCTCGTTGGTGAGCAGGAAGTTCTTGGCGACCTGCTGCGTGATCGTCGAGGCGCCCTGCGGACGGCGGTTCGAACCGTAATTCTGCAAATAGAGATAGACCGCTCGGCCGATGCCGGCGAAGTCGAGCCCGCCATGGTCGTAGAAGTTCTTGTCCTCGGCGGCCAGGAACGCGTTGATGACGGATTTCGGGATCGCCTGGATCGGCAGATAGAGCCGGCGCTCCTTGGCATATTCGGCGAGCAGCGAGCCGTCGGAGGCGTGCACGCGCGTCATCACCGGTGGTTCGTAGTCCTGGAGCTGGGAATAGTCCGGCAGGTCCTTCGAGAAATGCCAGATCGCGCCCGCCGTCCCCGCGACACCGACGAGGAAGACGATCGTTCCGGCCGCGAACAGAAATCCCAGAAACCGTAGCAACAGCCGCATCGGCGCCCGCCCGTTCAACCCGCACTCGCGGGGAATGATCCCCGCGCGCGGCAATTTCTCAACCTCAACGCCGCGCCAACAACCCTATATGGCTTTCGCTGTGGCCAAACTAGGGCTCGTCCTACCGCCAAACGGCATCCGCGCCCGGCTAATTCGCGGCCCCCTTGGCCACCACGCGCTTGGAGAAGAAGCCGTCGATCGCCTGCGCAATCGAGGCCACCGTCCGCGCGCGCCAGTCGTTCGATTTCAGGTTGGAAAGATCCTGCTTGTTGGAGACATAGCCGAGCTCGACCAACACCGAGGGAACGTCCGGCGCCTTCAGAACCTTGAAGCCGGCCGATTTCATGGGATTGCGGTGAAGAGGCGCGACACCCTTCATTTCATGGACGAGATTCCTGGCAAAGCGCGCTGAAAATGAACGCGTTTCACGCTGCAAGAGGTCGATCAGAATATCGGCGACCTCGCTCGGTTCCTCGGAGAGGTCGATTCCGGCGATGGCGTCGGCCCGGTTCTCGGATTCGGCCAGGCGCGCGGCTTCGGCGTCGGAGGCGGTTTCGGACAGCGTGTAGACGGTCGCCCCCTGCGCGTCGCCCTCGGCGCGGGGCAGCGCGTCGGCATGCACCGAAACGAACAGCGCCGCCTTGGCCGCCCGGGCGATGCGCACACGCTCGCCGAGCGGCAGGAACGTGTCATCGGCGCGGGTGAGCTGGACGCGATATTTGCCGGCCTTGATGATGTGATCGCGCAAGGCGAGCGCGAAATCGAGAACGATCGCCTTTTCCTCTTCCCCGCTCTTGGCGACGGTCCCGGTATCGATGCCGCCATGGCCGGGGTCGATCACGACCAGCGGACGCGGATCGTCGCCGGCCATGCCCTTCGCCGCCGGCTGAACGGTCTGGGCGCGCGTCTGGCGCTGCGCTGTCGCGATATCCTGCAGGAACGCCTGCCGCGATACGGCGGACAGCTCGACCACGAGGCGCGCCGGCTCGCCGTTTTCAGCCTCGAAGGCCGAGATCTTCTCGATCCGCGCCGGTTCGGCGAGATCCATGACGATGCGCGATCCCCCGGCCATCACCAGCCCGTAGCGGAACGCCTTGATGAGACCGCGCCCGGCCTGGCCGGTGCCGGCGGGCAGATGGAACGCGACCTGGGGGATATCGAGGACGACGCGGTTCGGGTCGGCGAGAACGAATCCGTTCACCGGGATCTTGCGATCGAGATCGAGCACGAAGCGGGTCAGCTTCACGTCGCCCGCGAGGCGGACGCCGATCGCGGCCGGAAAGGCCGATGCAACAGAGGGTTGAGGACTTTCCTGGGCCAGCGAAGGCGTCGCCGAAATCGTCAGGGCGGCCGCAGCGCCCAACATCATCGCGCCCGCGACACAGCCCCGTGCCGCGGCGCTCCATGACGGGCCGTGGTGCGCTGGATTTGCCACGCGATTCAGACGCCTCCGTCTCATACTCTTACCGTAATTATCGGGCTCATGGTTAACCCTCGCTTAACCGGCGGGAGCATTTGCCCGGACGATGTTGCGCCCGCGTGACGGCTCCCTTGCATCGGGGTCTCCTTCAAAGTATGTATGACTCGCTGACGGTTACACTTCTGGTTGTGCCGCAATTCGAATTCCCGAGGCTGCCAGCTCATTTGACCGCCCCCTCTTCAAGTGCGTCGTGTTCAAGCGCCCTTGAGGACCGCCGCGATCCCGGGTCGACTACCGACCAATTCAGGCCGAGCTTCGGCCAAATGTTGACCGGACGAGATCAGGCGATCAAGGAACGGGCCGGACCCTACATCGAGCTGACATTTGCGGGCGGGATGGCCTTTCGGAAGCAGCGTCGTGTGGCGCTTCCGGCAAGGATCGTGACGCGGCGCGATGGGCGGACGACCGGTCCGCCGGACCGAAGCGGATGTGAGCGTGGGCGCCGGGCGAAATTCGGCGCCGCCGGAAACGAAGCCGGATCGGCGCCATTCCCGGAACATCGATTCAGGGAACCGGCCACCGATATCGCGCGGCGGATGCTCGCTCCGATCAGTGCTCGCCGACGGTCCGCTCGACCGTCATCCCGTCCCGGGTCTGGGAGATTGACCCGCCGTTCTTGACGTTAAGCCGAGATGCTCGACCGTCCCGCCACCATCGCCTACAGCCAGCCGAAAGCGGATCGCCGCGCGCGTCGCGCCGTTCCCGTTCCGGCTGCCGCGGGCAGGCGGCGGCCGCGCGCATTTCGATTCATCCTTCCCTTCACCCCCGAATCAGGTGGACCGTCACGCACCGCGACCGCGCGCATTAGGCCCGGCGCCGCGCGTCCGTTCCGCCGCAACGAGTTCATAAATGCCGAACAAGATGCTTATCGATTCCACCCATCCGGAGGAAACCCGGGTGGTGGTCGTGCGCGGCAACCGCGTCGAGGAATTTGATTTCGAATCCGCGCAGCGCAAACAGCTGCGCGGCAATATCTACTTGGCGAAGGTGACGCGCGTGGAGCCCTCGCTCCAGGCCGCCTTCATCGAATATGGCGGCAACCGCCACGGCTTCCTCGCCTTCAGCGAAATCCATCCGGATTACTACCAGATCCCAGTCGCCGATCGGCAGGCGCTGATCGAGGAAGAGGAACGCGCCGCGCGCGACGCGGAAGCCGAATCCGAAAATCCCCGCCCCGGCCGCCGTCGCGGACGGGGTCGCGGCGCGCGTCGGCGCGACAACAACGAGGTCGTGCGCGGCGAGATCGTCGAGCCCCGGGCCGAGAACGCGCCCGCGGCCGCCCAGCCCGACTGGGCCCCGCCCGGCGACGCGGGCGAATCCGGCGAGTGGCTCCCGCCCTTCAACGAAATCGTTTCCGAGCACACGGTCGACCATTATCACGGCGCGGTGCGCGCGCCCGAAGCCGCCGGCGAGGAAACCACGTCCGCCCATGACGAGGATCGCGACTCCAGCCGCGACGCCGCCTCGTCTCCGCTCCACGAGATGACGAGCGCGGACGCACCGCCCTTGGCGAACGCCCGCGCCGATCTCGGCGACGAGCCGCCGGCCGAGCACGAGACCGGAGAATCCGATCACGCCGACCGCGACGAGGAGCCGCGCGCCGCCGCTCCGGTCGAGGACGCCCATGACGGCAATGGCGCGGCCGACTACGACTTGGAGCGCGAGGCCGCGCGCGCCGACGAGGATGGCGAAGCCGCTGGCGCCGACGAGGACGACGACGAGGACGCCGAGGAGGAAATGGTCGAATCCGTCGGTGGCGACGACGCGCTGGAGGAGGTGCCCGAGCGCACCTTCCGCCTGCGCCGGCAGTATAAGATTCAGGAAGTCATCAAGCGCCGCCAGGTGATGCTCGTCCAGGTCGTCAAGGAAGAGCGCGGCAACAAGGGCGCGGCGCTGACGACCTATCTCTCGCTCGCCGGCCGCTACGCGGTGCTGATGCCCAACACCGCGCGCGGCGGCGGCATCTCCCGCAAGATCACCAGCGCGCAGGACCGCGCCCGCCTCAAGGACGTCGTGCAGGATCTCGACGTACCGGAGGGCATGGGCATCATCCTGCGCACCGCCGGCGCGATGCGCTCCAAGCCCGAGATCAAGCGCGACTTCGAATATCTGTTGCGGATGTGGGAGACGGTGCGCGACCTGACGCTTCGCTCCCAGGCCCCCACCCTCGTCTACGAGGAAGGCTCGCTGATCAAGCGGTCGATCCGCGACCTCTACAACAAGGACATCGACGAGATCATGGTCGCCGGCGAGGCCGGCTACAAGGAGGCGCGCGAGTTCATGGGCATGCTGATGCCCAGCCACGTCCGCGCCATCAAATATTATCGCGACGGCCAGCCGCTGTTCTCGCATCTGGGGGTGGAGAGCCAGCTCGACGCCATGTTCTCGCCCACCGTGCAATTGCGTTCGGGCGGCTACATCGTCATCAACCAAACCGAGGCGCTCGTCTCCATCGACGTCAATTCCGGTCGTGCCACGCGCGAGCACCATATCGAGGACACCGCGCTCAAGACCAATCTGGAGGCCGCCGAGGAAATCGCCCGGCAATTGCGCCTGCGCGATCTGGCCGGGCTGATCGTCATCGATTTCATCGACATGGACGAGAAGCGCAATAACCGCTCGGTCGAGCGGCGGCTGTCGGACCACCTCAAACAGGATCGCGCGCGCATTCAGGTCGGCCGCATCTCGCATTTCGGCCTGCTCGAAATGTCGCGCCAGCGCATCCGCGCCAGCGTGCTGGAGAGTTCGACCGAGCCCTGCCCGCATTGCGGCGGCTCCGGCCATGTGCGTTCGGTCGCCTCGGTGGCGCTGCAACTGCTGCGCTCGCTGGAAGAGGTGCTGATGAAGGGCGCGACGCATAATCTTGTCGCGCGCACGCGCACCGAGGTCGCGCTCTACGTGCTCAACCACAAGCGCGCGCATCTGCGCGGTCTGGAGGAGCGCTTCAAGGTCACGCTCTCGATCATCGCCGATCCGGCGATCGCCGGTCAGCAGCCCTTCGTCATCGGGCGCGGCGAACAGGTCCACACCGTGGAAGCGGCCAAGGCGCTGCTCGCCGAGCACGCGGCAGCCTTCGCCGGCGCGGCCGGCGAGGAAGCGTTCGACGCGGAAATCGAGGCCGAACTCGACGAGGAGGTCGAGGCGATCGACTCCGAGCGCGAGGAGCAGGCCGAAGGCGATGGCCGCCGGCGCAGGCGGCGCGGCCGGCGTGGCCGGCGCGGCGAAACTCCCGCGGCTGCGATCGCTGAAGACGTTCCCGAGCAGATGTTCTCCGAGGACGAGGTCGCGATTTCGCCCGACGACGGCGCCGAGGAAGGCGAGGAAGGCGAGACGGCGGAGGGAGAAGCCGCCGAGACGCGCGCCGACGGCGAGCGGCCGCGACGGCGGCGGCGCGGTCGGCGTGGCGGTCGGCGCCGGCGCACGAACGAGGAAGGTTCGGTCGCCGCGATTTCCGACGAGCTCAATCACGCCGCCGATGAATTCGACATGGCGGCCGCCGAGGTCAACCGTCGCTTCACCGAAAACGCGGATGAGGCCGAGCAAGACGGCGCGCGCGAAGCGCGCGGCGAGGAAGGCGCGCGCGCTTTCACCGAACCGGCCGAGGAAGAACCGGCCGAACCGGTGGCGCGGGCCGTCATCGAAGAGACCGCCGAGCCCGCTCAGCGCCGCCGCTCGACGGTGCGCGAGAAGGTCACGTTCATGACGGATGACGCCGGCGAGCGGCCCGCCGCCGAGCCGAGCACGCCGACAACCGCGAGCCAACCCGCGCTCGATGAAAGCGCGGCGTCGTCGCCCGCGACATCGAGCCAGGAAAGCGAACCGGCCGCGCCGCAGCGCTCGGGCTGGTGGTCGCGGCGCTGACGCGAAGTCCAAGAGGCCGCATCGACGCGCGTCCGAAACCGCGCGCGGTGCACGCCATAAAGCGCACGCCGCGGGATGGACGCGGCGGGATGGGCGCGGCGCGATGAATGCCGCGGGACGACAGAGTCGTGAATCAGGCGGTCGCGAGGCCCCCTTTTTCTTTCCCGCATTCTCATCGCGTAATTCGGCGAAGCGGATATCGTTTCAGGGCAAAGCCAATCGCTCTTGACCGGCGCCGAAATCCGCAACAATCATTGCTTATGTGCCGGCGGGCCGGGATCGATGCATGGCAGTCGGCGTCGATTATGCATCTCGAATTCGGAGAAATGCCGCGATGAAATCGAATAGCAGCCTCAAGCGTTGGATGATCGGCGCCGCGATGGCGACGGCCCTTCTGATCTCCACCGCTGGAAAGATCGAGGCGGGGATCGCCGTTTCGGTCACGCCCGCGCCTTCGGCTTCCGGAGCCGGCGTCGTGGTCGGCATCGCCACCGCGCTCGCCGCCTACGACTTCGCCCGCCGCGTCGCCTGCGTGGGCGATTTCTTCAAGCTGGGCGGACCCGGCTTCGACCGTCCGATCACGCCGGTCGACAACGTCATGAAGCCTCAATGCGCACGCTAAGGCGTCGCGCGCTTGACCAGCTTTGATTGAAGAGGTTTATCAGAAGGGGGACGATATTGACGTCCCCCTTTGTCAGAGGGCCGCGCGGCCCTCTTTTCATTTCCGGTCTTCAACGCCAGGCTCGGTGAAAACGCGGGTCTTGCGAAAGCGCGGAGCAGGCGAAGCGAATATCTTTTCTCGCAGTGGGAATTGCGCTTGACCCGCGCCGAATTCCGCAACAATCATCGACAGCATGTTGGCGAGCACCGTTTTTTGTTCGGCGTTTGACGCCAATTCCGCATTTTGAATTCGGGGATAATGTCGCGATGAAATCGAATTGCAGCCTCAAGCATTGGATGATCGGCGCCGCGATGGCGACGGCCATCCTGATCTCTCCCGCCGGAAAGATTCAGGCGGCCATGATGGTCGTGCCGGTCGCGCCCACGCCTTCGGCTTCCGGAGCCGGCATCGTGGTCGGCATCGCCACCGCGCTCGCCGCCTACGACTTCGCCCGCCGCGTCGCCTGCGTGGGCGATTTCTTCAAGCTGGGCGGACCCGGCTTCGACCGTCCGATCACGCCGGTCGACAACGTCATGAAGCCTCAGTGCGCGCGCTGAGGCGTCGCGCGCTTGATCAGCTTCGGTTGAACGGGTTCATCAGGAGGGGGACGAAATTGACGTCCCCCTCTTTCATTCCGGCGACCCCCATTTCCATCCGGTCCGCGCCGCGCGCCGGTTTCGCCGTGTAGGTGCCGAACAGCCGATCCCAGAACGAGAATATCAAGCCGTAATTGGAATTGCATTCCGCGTTCTCGGTCGAATGATGGATGCGGTGCATGACCGGCATCACGATGACCGATCCCAGCACCCTGTTGAGCGTGGCCGGCATCGGCAGATTGGCGTGCGAGAAGATCGAATGCAGCGCCGACACGGCGGCGTAGATCAGGATCGCGCCCGCCGGCACGCCGAACATCACGTTCACGGCCAGGATGAACACGAACAGCCACACCGTCTCCAGCGGATGATGCAACAGTCCGGTCGTGCCGGTGACGAACGGATCGGCGTGGTGCGTCCTGTGCACGCGCCACAGCAAGGAGAGCTTGTGCGAGACATAGTGGTTCGCGTAGAGCGCGAGATCGATGAATAGGAATCCGATCGCGAGTTTCGCCAGTGACGGCAGCGGCAGGTTCGCGATGCTGAACGGAGCGAACCGGTAGGCGATCGCGGTCACCGGCTCGGCGACCACCACCACGCAGATCACCGTCACCGCCAGCGCGACGATGCCGAACGGGACATTCGGGGTGCGCGCGACACCGGCGCGACGAAACAGCGCGAAGCGTCGTTCGAGAAGCACGATGACGGCGGCGACCACAAAGGCGCCGAACCAGCCCACATCCGTCAATAACTCAGTCCATCCATACATGATCGCCCGGTGCCCCTCGCCTTGCGTTCCAGCCGCGCGGCGCGGCCGCCGCGTTTCACGCCGGTCCCGTCAATAGCCGGGAGGGCCCGCGCCTCGCCATGATCCATCTCAGGACGGCCGATCCGGTCGTTTTTCGCACGTCGGCGGCGCGGAGCGAAAACCCCCTCGCCCGAGCCCTCACATGTTGCCGAGCCAGCGGCGGATGCGCGCGACCGCCTCGCGCATGTCGTCGGCCGAGCGCGCGTAGCACAGGCGCAGGAAGTGGCGGCCATCGATTGGATCGAAATCGACGCCCGGCGTGGTCGCGACGTGGATGTCGGCGAGCATGCGCTTGGCGAAGGCGTGGCTGTCGTCGGTGAAGCGCGACACGTCGGCGTAGAGATAGAACGCCCCGTCCGCCGGCAGGAAGCGATCGAGACCGGCGGCCGGCAATCCCTCGATCAGAATCCGGCGGTTTTCGGCGTAGCCCTGCTTGATCGCGTTCATCTCCTCGCGGCAGTCGAGCGCGGCCTCGGCGGCGAACTGCGACAGCGTCGGCACGGAGATGTTGAGGTTCTGTTGCAGTCGTTCGATCGGCCGCACCAGGGGTTCGGGCGCGACGATCCAGCCCACGCGCCAACCGGTCATGCAGAAGAATTTCGAAAACGAATTGATCACGAGCGCGTCGGGCGACAGCGCGGCCGCCGTCACCGAGGGCATGGTGTAGTCGAGGCCGTGATAGATCTCGTCGGAGAAAAAGCGGATGCCCTCGCTTTCGGCGACCGCGATCAGGCCGGCCAGCGCCTCGCGCGACATCATGGTGCCGGTCGGATTGGCCGGGCTCGCCACCAGCACGCCCTTGATGGGCTTGCGCCGGTGCTCGGCCAGAAGCGCCTCGCCGGTCAGGACATAGCGCGTCTTGGCGCGGGTCTCGATCGCGACCACCTCGCAGCCGATCGCCGTCAGGATATGGCGGTAAGGCGGATAGCCCGGTATCGCGACCGCGACGCGGTCGCCGGCCTCGAACGCGGCGAGGAAGGCGAGCACGAAGCCCCCCGATGATCCGGTGGTGACGATGATGCGCCCCGGATCGACCGCGCAGCCATGCACCTCCTGGTAATGCCGCGCGATCCGCGCCCGCAGCGAGGGAATGCCCATGGCGGTGGTGTAGTCGATGCGGCTCACATCGAGGGCCCGGTGCGCGGCCGCGATCGCCGCGCGCGGAGCGGGCGCGGCCGGCTGGCCGACCTCGAGGTGGATCACATGACCGCCGGCCGCCTCGATTCGCTCGGCCTCCGCCATCACGTCCATGACCATGAACGGCGGCACTTCCCCACGCGAGGAGGCCGCCCCGAAACGCGTCGAATCACGCATGATTTCCGTCCATTGGCCCGCCTTCCCGAAGGCTGAGGCGGCCGCGCCGCCAAGTTGCCGCATTCGGCGGCTTCTTATGCCATAAATCACCGCGTTCAAGGGGTTGCATGAACCCCGCGCGCATCGCAATAAGACGCGACCAGACAGCCTTTGTTTCGGGGCGCGTCCTGGGGCATGCGCGAGGTTTTCGTTGGATCGAGGGTTGATGGGCGGGTCTCCCGGAAGCGCGGGAGACCGAAGTCAGCCGCGATTTCGAGATTTCGCCGCCGCGAGCATTCGCGCCGAAAGGAACCGTTCGCGTCATGGCCGCAACCGCCGACTTCGCCAAAGGGTGCGGAAGGAATCGACCACCGCTTGCGCCGCGCCGGCTTGCCGCGCGCCGGTGTGTTCCGGGCATGGTGGCAAGGCGCGCGATGGCGGCGTTGCTCGCGACCGCGACCGCGCTCTCGCCCATCGCCGCGCGCGCGCAAGGCGGGCCCGCGCCCCGCATCCTGCGCGACGCGGAAGCCGAACAGCTCCTGCGCGATTACACCGCGCCGATCCTGCGCGCGGCGGGCCTCGCCAAGCAGAACGTCCAGGTCGTCATCATCAACGACAACACCTTCAACGCCTTCGTCGTCGACGGGCGGCGCATCTTCATCAATCACGGCGCGCTCCTGGAATCGCAGACGCCGAACCAGATCATCGGCGTGCTCGCGCATGAGACTGGGCATATCGCCGGCGGCCATCTCTCGCGCCTGCGCCACCAGCTCGCGCAGGCGCAGACGCAGTTGATCCTGGCCACGATCCTGGGTGTCGGCGCGATGGTGGCGGGCGCCCGATCCGGCTCGCAGAACATGGGCCAGATCGGCTCGGCGGCGATTTCCGCGCCGCAGGAAGTCATCCGCCGCACGCTTCTGTCCTACCAGCGCCAGCAGGAGGAATCGGCAGACCGCGCGGCGGTGAAGTTCCTCGCCGCGACCGGCCAATCGGCCAAGGGCATGTACGAGACATTCAAGCGTCTCTACGACCAGTCGCTCTATATCTCGCGGTCGGTCGACCCCTACGCGATGTCGCATCCGATGCCGGCCGAACGCATCGCGGCCCTTGGCGAACTCGCCAAGTCGAGCCCCAATTGGGACAAGAAGGACGACGCCGGCCTTCAGCTTCGCCACGACATGATGCGGGCCAAGACCTCCGGCTTCATGGAAACGCCCGACACCGTGCATCGCCGCTTTCCGCAGTCGAACACCAGCCTGCCGGCGCGTTACGCGCGCGCGATCGTCACCTATCGCCACGGCGACCTGCGCACCGCGCTCGCCATGATCGACGGCCTCATCCAGACCCAGCCCGACAACCCCTATTTCCACGAATTGCGCGGGCAGGCGCTGCTCGAAGCGGGCAAGCCCGTCGAAGCGATCGGACCGCTGCGCAAGGCGGTGCAGCTTTCGCACGGGGCGGCGCTCATCCAGATCATGCTCGGCCAGGCGCTGGTGGCGAGCAACAATCCGGCCAATTCCGACGAGGCGATCTCGATCCTGCGCTCCGCGCTCGCGCGCGAGCCGGAAGCCGCGATCGGCTACGCCCAGCTCGCCATGGCCTATGGCCGCAAGGGCGAGCGTTCGCAGGCCGATCTCGCCGCCGCCCAGGCCGCCCTGATGCGCGGCGATTACAAGACCGCGCGGCTTCTGGCGACGCGGGCCAAGACGCTGTTTCCGGTCGGCTCGCCCGGCTGGGTGAAATCCGACGACATCCTCTCCGTCAAGGAGCCGAAGTCCGGCCCCAACTGAACTCCCACCCGAAAGGACCACCCTTCATGCCATCGATCCGCCCGTTCCGCGCCGCCCTGATCGCGGCCGCGCTCGTTCTTTCGCCGTTCGCGGCCGGCGCCCAGAGCTTCTCCGACGCGCAGCGCGGCGAGATCGAAGCCATCATCAAGAAATATCTGGTGGAGCATCCCGAGGTGATCGCCGAAGCTCTCGGGGAACTGGAGAAGCGCCAGGCCGAGGTCGCCGCCGAGCGTCATCGCAAGGCGGTGAAGGAACAGGCCGAAACGATCTTCAACTCGCCGCGCCATGTCGTCATCGGCAACCGCAAGGGCGACGTCAATCTGGTCGAGTTCTTCGATTACAATTGCGGCTACTGCAAGCGCGCGATGAAGGACATGCTCGACCTGATGAAGGCCGACCCCAATATCCGCGTCGTGCTCAAGGAATTTCCGGTGCTCGGCCAGCAGTCGGTGGAAGCGGCCAGCGTCGCGGTCGCCGTGCGCATGCAGGACGCCGACGGCAAGAAGTATCTCGAGTTCCACCAGAAGATGCTCACCGGCCGCGGCCAGGCCGACAAGGCGCGCGCCATGGCGGTGGCCAAGGAGGTCGGCCTCGACATGGCGCGGCTGGAAAAGGACATGGCCGGCCCCGAAATCCGGGAGACCCTCGCCGAATCCTTCAAGCTTGCCGACGCCCTCGGTCTTTCCGGCACGCCCGCTTATGTGGTGGGCGAGGAAGTCGTGGTCGGCGCGATCGGCCTTGACGGCCTCAAGACCAAGGTGAGCTACGCCCGCTGCGGCAAGCCCACCTGCTGAGGGGGCGAGCGCGATCGCCGACGCGGGTCCGCGCCATGTGGTTAACACCGGAAATTCCCGCCGCGGCGCGCGTTTCTGGAATGGGATCAAGGGCCGGCCCGTGGTATTCCGCGATCGCATCTTCCTTTGTCGAAAAAGGTTACCTATAACCGCCCCGCTGCCCGCGCGCCTCTTCTCGCGCGCCGGTTCATCAGCTCTCGCAGGATGACAGGATGGCGACGTCGACGATCCACGTACTCAACGGCCCCAACCTGAACCTGCTCGGCAGCCGCGAGCCGGAAATCTACGGCCGCGCCACGCTCGCCGATGTCGAGGCGCTTTGCCGCAAGACCGCCGCCGAGCTTGGCCTCGCGATCGAGTTCATGCAGTCCAACCACGAAGGCGACCTCGTCGACGCCATCCATGCGGCCGCTCAGCAAGGCGCGGCGGGCATCATCATCAATGCCGGCGCCTACACCCACACCTCGATCGCGCTGCACGACGCGCTGGCGGGCGTGAAGGTGCCCGCGGTCGAAGTCCACATCAGCAACGTTTACGCGCGCGAGGACTTCCGCCGCCACTCCTATATCGCGCGCGTCGCCGTCGCCTCGCTTTGCGGCTTCGGCGTCGACGGCTACGCGCTCGCGATCAAGGGCCTCGCCGCGAAAATCGGCAAGACCGTGACCGGCGGCGCGAAGTCTTCCTGACACAATCCACGTTCAAGGATTCGGAAACCGAAATCATGGCACGAGCGCCGCAGGCCCCATCCAAATCGACGCCACGCAAACCGAGCCCGTCCCCATCGGGCGCGAACCCGATCGACTCGGGACTCATTCGCGAGCTCGCCAACCTGCTTCATGAGACCAGCCTGACCGAAATCGAGGTCGAGCAGAGCGGCTTGCGCGTGCGCGTCGCGCGCGGCCTGTCGATCTCGACAGCGGCTCCCGTGCACGCGCCCGCCGCCGCGCCGCAAGCGCCGGCCGCGCCCGTTCCCGCGCCGCCGCCGACAGCGGCTCCCGCCGCGGTCGATCTCTCCAAGCACCCCGGCGTCGTTCCCTCGCCGATGGTCGGCACCGTCTATCTCGCGCCCGAGCCGGGCGCCAAGAATTTCGTCGAGGTCGGCTCGACCGTGAAGGTTGGCGACACGCTCGTCATCGTCGAGGCGATGAAGACCATGAACCAGATTCTGTCGCCGCGCGCCGGAACGGTGACGCAGGTGCTCGTCGAGGACGGCCAGCCGGTCGAGTTCGCCGAAGCGCTGCTGATCATCGAATAGCGGCCGGGCGCCAGCCATGTTCGACAAGATTCTCATAGCCAATCGCGGCGAGATCGCCCTGCGCGTGCTGCGCGCCTGCAAGGAGCTCGGCATCGCCACCGTCGCGGTGCATTCGACCGCCGACGCCGACGCCATGCATGTGCGGCTCGCCGACGAGAGCGTGTGCATCGGCCCGCCGCCCTCCAAGGACAGCTATCTCAACATTCCCTCGCTGCTGGCGGCCTGCGAAATCACCGGCGCCGACGCCGTGCATCCCGGCTACGGCTTCCTGTCGGAAAACGCGCGCTTCGCCGAAATCCTCGCCGAGCACAACCTTCATTTCATCGGGCCCAAGGCGGAACATATCCGCCTGATGGGCGACAAGATCGAGGCCAAGCGCACCGCGCGCCGGCTCGGCATTCCGGTGGTGCCCGGTTCCGACGGCGCGGTGAGCGACGAGGACGAGGCGCTGGCGATCAGCCGCGAGATTGGTTTTCCCGTTCTCGTCAAGGCGACCGCCGGCGGCGGCGGGCGCGGCATGAAGGTCGCGCGCACCGAGGCCGATATCAAGCTCGCGCTGTCGACCGCGCGCGCCGAGGCCAAGGCCGCGTTCGGCGACTCCTCGGTCTATCTCGAAAAGTATCTGGAGAAGCCCCGCCACATCGAAATCCAGGTGCTCGGCGACGGGCGCGGAGGCGCGGTCCATCTCGGCGAACGCGATTGCTCGTTGCAGCGTCGTCACCAGAAGGTCTGGGAAGAGGGCCCCTCCCCCGCGCTCAACGTGGCCAGCCGCGACCGCATCGGCGAGACCGTGGCCCGCGCGATGCGCGACCTCAAATATCTCGGCGTCGGCACGGTCGAGTTCCTCTGGGAGGACGGCCAGTTCTATTTCATCGAAATGAACACGCGCATCCAGGTCGAGCATCCGGTCACCGAGATGATCACCGGCATCGACCTCGTGCTGGAGCAGATCCGTGTCGCCTCCGGTGGCGATCTCGGCATGACGCAGGAGGAGATCGTCGTCAGCGGTCACGCGATCGAATGCCGCATCAACGCCGAAAATCCGGTGACGTTCCGCCCCTCGCCCGGCAGGCTGCAACACTATCATCCGCCCGGCGGGCTCGGCGTGCGCGTCGACTCGGCCGTCTATCAGGGCTACGTCATTCCGCCCTATTACGATTCGCTCGTCGGCAAGCTGATCGTGCACGGCAAATCGCGCACCGAATGCCTGATGCGACTGCGCCGCGCGCTCGACGAATTCGTGGTCGACGGCATCGACACGACGCTGCCGCTGTTCCGCGCGCTGGTGCGCGAGCCGGGCATCATCGACGGCGATTATCATATTCACTGGTTGGAGCAGTATCTCGCCGCGGGTGACAAGAAGGCATAGTCTTGTTTCACGATGGGGCTGGTTGAAAGCCGGCGGCGGTCCTACATCAATAAGGACGACCGTCAATCGTGACGCGCCGCGACTCACGTCAACCAGGAAATCCTCCAATGTTCGACAACACGCATCCGCTCGACGCCGAGATCACGCGTCGCGCGGCGCTTTCATCCGCGATCGCATTCGCATTCGCGATGACCGCCAATTCACAGGACGCGGCCGCGGCTTTCATGGGCCAGATGTTCGTGACCCTGCCGCCTGGCCAATTCCACATCATCGAATTGGTTGAAAATCCCTCGACCGGCTATGTTTGGCAGATCTCCGAAGCCTCGGGCGTCGAGAACGGCATCGTTTCGTTCACGGACCTCGGCTACGTCCAGGACGGCGGCGGCCCGCTCTTCGGCGCGCCCGGAAAGCATCGCTGGGAGGTCAGGACGCTGCGTTCGGGAACCGCGCGCTTCGAGTTCAAATACGTCCGCCCGTGGGAAGCGAACGCGCCGATCAACACCGTGCGGGTGACGGTCAACGTTCAGTAGCGGCGAGCGCGATCGCGGGCGCGCTGTTATGGTCCCGGGCATGGCTGGAACGGATTCGTCCCGTAGCGGGATCACGCCCGAGATCGTATTGCGCGCTTATGCCCGGGGTATCTTCCCCATGGCCGAGAGCGCCGACGATCCGGCGCTCTTCTGGATCGAGCCGGAACAGCGCGGCATCATCCCGCTGGCCGGATTTCACGTGCCGGCGCGCCTCGCGCGCACGGTGCGCTCCGAGCGCTTCGCGGTGACGATCGATCGCGCCTTCGAGGCGGTGATGGAGGGTTGCGCGGAGGAAGCGCCCGGCCGGACCAATACCTGGATCAACGGCCCCATCCGCGAGCTCTACGGCACGCTTCATCGCCACGGCCATTGCCACAGCATCGAGACGTGGGAAGGCGATCGGCTCGTCGGCGGGCTTTACGGCGTCAGTCTCGGCGGGGCGTTCTTCGGCGAAAGCATGTTCCACCGCGCCCGCGATGCCTCGAAGGTCGCCCTCGTCCATCTCGTCGCGCGCCTGATCGCGGGGGGCTACGCGCTGCTCGACACGCAATTCGTCACGCCGCATCTGGAGACTTTCGGCGCGGTGGAAGTTCCGCGCGCGAAATACCGCGCGCTGCTCGACGAGGCCCTGCGCAAGCGGGGCGATTTCGCCGCCCTGCCCGTGCGCGCGCTCGTAGGTGGCGCGCGGGCGCTCGACATCATCGGTCGTGGATGAGACGCGCCACGTGAGCGCGGAAGGATCCATCCCGCTTCGCGCGGCGGGATCGGGCTCAGCGCGGAAACGGCGCGGGAATGAAGGGGCCGGGCGCGGAGCCGGGACCCGCCGGGCGCTGCTGCTGCTTCTTCTTGGCCGGCGGCGGACCCTTGGGCGCGGCCGTCTTGGGCGGCTCAGAATTCGAACTGGCGACGTCCGTCGTCTGCGGATCCTTGCAGTCGGTCAGCCACACGTCGTAGATCGAGTGCTCGACCGCGTGCAGGCCGGGGCTCGACGCGAACATCCAGCCGGTGAAGATGCGCTTGACCTCGCCCTTGAGCGTGATCTCGTCGACCTCGATGAACGCATCGGTGTTGGCGGCCTCGGTCGCCGGGCGGGTGTAGCAGGCGCGCGGCGTCACGCGTAGCGCGCCGAACTGCACGGTCTCGCCCAACTCCACGTCGAACTTGATGACGCGGCCGGTGATCTTGTCGAGGCCGGAAAACACCGCCGACTTGTTGGTGATCTTGACGGCGGGCGGATCGGTGACGATTTCGTCGCCCGGCTGCAGGGTCGCCGGCGCGGGCGGGGTCGCGGACGGCGCGCCGCGCGGCTGGCGCTGGCCCGGCGGCAATCCGGTCAAGGGCGGAGGCTGCAGCGGCGCGTTCGCCGAATTTCCACCCGGCGGCGCGGGCGCGGCCGGCGTGCCGTTCGCGCCGGCGGGAGGCAGCGGCTGGGTCTGAACCGGCCCGGGAGCGGGCGCGGTCGCCGCCGGCGGCGGACGATTCGGCGCCGGCAGGACGCGTCCGCGCGGCAGATCGGGAACGTCTTCCTCATCGGAATCAAATCCGGAATCCTCACCGCGCGGCGCCAACTCGCCCGGTCGCGGCGGCGGCTCGGCCGGATCGCCCCGAAGCCCGCCCGGCGGACGCGGCGGCGGGCCGCCGAAAATGCCGCCGAATTGCGCGCGCGCCCCGTCACCGGCCGCGATCATCAGCGCCGCGACGATCGCGGCAGCCGTCATCCACCTGACTTGCGCGGGCATGTTCGCTGAAACGTCCCTCGGCGCGATCGGGGATGCCCGCCTGCGCGGCGCGATCCCGCTTCATTCTCGCTCGTCACGTTCAAGAAAAAGGTGTCGCGGCAAACCGAACGCCATCCTGCCGGACCGGGCGGCGGCGCGGTCGCACCGAAGCCGTTCGCCCCGGTTATCACGCCGAATGCGGCGGCGGAAGGGCGGGCACGGATCGGTTTTGCGCGCGATCCGCCCAAGGTGGCGTCGCCGGCGCGCGGGAAAGCATTTCGTAACCGAGCACGGCGAATGTGAACGAAAGTCATTGATTCGCGCGCATTTCCCGTCGCTGTGGCGCCGCCGCCACGGACTTTTCGGGCGATTTCACCTAAGATCGCGCGAAGGGGACGGCTTTGCGGGGCCGGTTCGGATTCTCGCCTTGCGCGGCGAGCGAGGTGGCGTGTTTCGCCGCCGGACCGGTTTTCGGTGACTGATCGTTGTCGGCGGCCGAATGGCGCCGTCAACCGGTCGTTGAAAGGGATTGAGATGCGAAGATTCTGGCTGGGCTGCTGTGCGGCGTTGGCGTGCACCGGAACGGCGGGCGCGGCTGACCTGCCGGCCAAGGCCCCCTTCTACAAGGCCCCCGCGGCGGTCGGCTATGATTGGTCCGGGCTCTATGTCGGCGCTTTTACAGGCTTGGGCGTGCAGCGCTCGCGCGCGGTTGATCCGACGGGCGCGCGGCTTGGCGGCATTGACTACACCGGCTCGGGAGCCCTCGTCGGCGTCACGGCCGGCTATAATTGGCAGTTTCACCCCAATCTGGTCGCCGGCCTCGAAGGCGATATCGGCTGGCTCGGGCTCGGTCGAAACGTCAACGACTGGAACGACAGCCTGACCGTCAATTCGAGGACTTCCTGGATCGGCACGGCGCGGGGACGTCTGGGCTATACCAGCGGCCCGACGCTGTCCTACGTGACGGGTGGCGGGGCCTTCATGTCGATCACCGACAGCGCCGCGACGCCTCTGGTTCAGAGCACCCGGACGCTTTCCGGCTACACCTACGGCAGCGGCGTCGAGACGATGCTGGGCGGAAACTGGACGGCGAAAGCGGAATATCTGCGCGTCGCCGTCGGCAAGGGCGACATGCTCTCCGTGCCGGCCTCGGTCTACACGCCGCAGACCGACCATCAATACGACCTGATGAAGTTCGGCGTGAATTACCTGTTCGGCGCGCGCGCGCACGGGCCGCTTCCGGCCCGCAATTGGTCCGGTTTCTACGGGGGCATCGTCGGCGGGAGCGGCACTCTCGATGCGATCGGCACTCAGACGGGCGTGATCGGCGAGATCGGCGCCAATGCGACCGGCTATACCATCGGCGCGCTGGCGGGTTTCAACTGGCAGCTTTCGCCCCGCTTTGTCGCGGGTGTCGAAGGCGACTTCAGCTGGATCGATCTGTCGCGCTCTCAGGCGCAGTACAATGATTTCAGCGCCACGCGGAACGCGATGCTCGGCGTGAAGGCGAACTGGTACGCCACCCTGCGCGGCCGCGTCGGCTACTCCACCGGAGCGGCGCTCCTTTACGTCACGGCCGGCGGCGCATGGGCGAGCGTGCGCGACGACTGGCAGGGCGCGAACGCCGCCGTCTTCGGCCCGGCGGTGTCCAGCACGAAAACATTGTCGGGCTTCGCCGCCGGCGGCGGCATCGAGACGCCCTTGTTCGGCGACCGCCTGACCTCGCGGACCGAGTATCTCTACATGGACGTGGGTCGCGGCGATGTGCTGGCGTCAACGGCGAGCATGGCGGTCAATCACAGGTTCCACCTGTTCCGCTCCTCGCTCACCTATCACTTCAACACCCCGGTGGTCGCGAAATACTGAGCGGCCAAGATCGTTCGGGATCGGACGGCGGCGCGGCCTTCGGACCGCGCCGTTTCGATTCATGCCTTCGTTTGACGCCTTCGATCGAAGGCGTCGATTGATCCCTTCGATCCGCGCCTTCGACTCATGCCGACGGCGCGGGCTCCTGTGAAGTGACGTCCCTGACCAGCGCCCACACGCCCGCGAGCGACAGCGCCGCGAAAACCGCGCCGGCGATGAACGTCGCCGCCGGCCCGTAATGGTCCCACAGCGCGCCGGCGATCACGCTCGCCGCCAGGAGCCCCAGCCCGCTCGCCACGTTGAAGAAGCCGAAGGCCGTCCCGCGCAATTCCCGCGGCACGCTGTCGGCGACCAGCGCCGCGAACAGTGATTGCGTCAGCGCCATATGCACGCCCCAGAGCGCGACGCCGAGCAGCATCAGCGCGATGCCGCCGGCCGACGCCAGCGCGGCATCCGAGGCGATGAGCACCACCGCGCCGGCGATCAGGATGCCGCGCCGGCCGATGCGATCAGAAAGCGCCCCCGCCGGATAGGCCAGCGCGGCATAGACGACGTTCATCATCACCATCACGATCGGCACCAATGCGACCGGCATGCCGACATCCCGCGCGCGCAGGATCAGAAACGCCTCGGAAAAACGCGCCAGCGTCATCAGGCTCGCCACCGCGACCAGAAGCCAGAAGCCGCGCTCGAAGCGCGCGAGATCGGCGAATTTTGGGCGCGCGCGCGCGTTGTTGAGCCTGCCGTCGGGCTCCGGCTCGCTGACGCCAAACACGATCAGGGCGAAGGACAATACCGCCGGAATGACCGCGATCCAGAACACGAAGCGGAAGTCGTCCGACGTCAGCGCCATCAGCGCGATGGCGAGCAGCGGCCCGGCGAAGGCGCCGATCGTGTCGAGCGCCTGGCGCAGGCCGTAGGCGGTGCCGCGCACATGTTCCGGCGTGATGTCGGCGATCAGCGCGTCGCGCGGCGCGCCGCGTATGCCCTTGCCGATGCGGTCGACGAAGCGCGCGGCGACGATCCAGCCAAGACTCGTGGCGAGCGGAAACACCGGCTTGGTGAGCGCGGCGACGCCGTAGCCGATCGCCACCAGCGCCTTGCGCCGGCCGAGCCAGTCGCTGAGCGAGCCGGAGAATATCTTCACGATCATGGCGGTGGCTTCGGCCACGCCCTCGATCGCGCCGACGACGAGTGTCGAGGCGCCGAGCACCGTGACGAGATAGATCGGAAGCAGCGCGTGGATCATCTCCGAGGAGACGTCCATCAAGAGGCTGACGAAGCCGACGATCCAGACGCCGCGCGGGACCGCCCGCAATCCGGAGCGCGTCGCGCCCTCGGACGAATTCACTTGCCGGGGGTCCAGGCCTGATAATCGCCGGTCGCGCGCGGCCGCCGTCCCTGGCCGGCGGTGGAGCCGGGCGGACGATAGGCCGCCGCCGTGCCGGTCGGGTTCTGGCGATGCGGCTTCTGCCAGGCGCGCGGTTGATAGTTCGTCTCGGTCGGCGGCGTGTCGACGGTGTGATGGATCCAGCCGTGCCAACCCGGCGGAATGCGGGAAGCTTCCGCATAGCCGTTGTAGACGACCCAGCGCCGCTCGAAGCCGAGCGCGGGATCGATCGCCCCGCCCTTGGTGCGGTAATAGCGGTTGCCGCCCTCATCCTCCCCGACGAACTCGCCGTAGAGGCGCGTCCAGAGCTGGGTGCCGAAGGTCTGGCCGTTCCACCAGGTGAAGAGCTTCAAGAGGAATTGCTTCATGGCTCGGATTCGCAAGGTCCGCGTGGGATCGCGTCGTTTCTTGCACCGAAAGGAGGTGAAGTCCAGCGCGCGGCGCCATGCCGGCGGAGCCTTTCCCCGCGCCGATGGCAGGACCGCGATGGCGGGACGAACGGCCGAGTTCGGCCGTGCCGATGCTCCCCTTAGGCGCAGCCTCGACCAGGTCGCGGTGGGTGGCCGCGTGGGCGGCGCGCCACGTTCGCGGCGAGCGTGGCGCGACGTCCGCGCCAAGCCGATTCGCCGGCTGTCGAATAGTGGGAATAGCGCGGAGAACCCTCCCGCCAAAAAAGAATTCCGTCCCGCCGGGCTTCCGATTCCGCGAGGACTCACCGATACTTGGGACATCGGCCGGGTCGAGTCACTCCCTGGTCTATCCCCGCTTTCCCACCACATTTAGGGTTTGATTCAGATTTCACCACTAGTCCTTGACGTGGACGGCGGAGTCGGCCTAGCCTTCCCCTCCGTTCGGCGCGGCGTGTCACGGGTCCCTGCCGACAGTTTCCTGCAAACTGGCCAGACCTTGCCATGCCGATCGCGGTTGAGCGTCGGAAAGGCCGCTTGTCGGCCTTGCGCCGACGGCGAGCGGTGCGCGGGGTGGCGCGGCGCGGATTCAACTTCGTGCGCATCGCACGTCTGAAATGGGAATTCGCCGGCGGTCCCCGACGCGGGAGGCCGGCCAAGAAGGGGCAAGAGCTATGCGGATCGAGCGGCGCTACACCAAGGACGGCCAGTCACCCTACGCGGACATCAAGTTCCGCCTCACGACCAGCGAGATCCGCAACCCGGACGGCTCGGTCGTGTTCCGTCTGGACAATGTGGAAGTGCCGGAATTCTGGTCGCAGGTGGCCTCCGACGTGCTGGCGCAGAAATATTTCCGCAAGGCGGGCGTGGCGACGTGCCTGCGGAAGGTGGAGGAGGAAACCGTCCCCTCCTGGCTGTGGCGCTCGGTTCCCGATGAGACCGCCCTTGCCGCGCTTGCCGAGAAGCAGCGCTTCGGCGGCGAGATTTCCTGCCGCCAGGTGTTCGACCGACTCGCCGGCGCGTGGACCTATTGGGGCTGGAAGGGCAATTACTTCGACGGCGAGGAGGACGCGCGCGCGTTCTTCGATGAGCTGCGGCACATGTTCGCCATGCAGGTGGCGGCGCCGAACTCCCCGCAATGGTTCAACACCGGCCTGCATTGGGCCTACGGCATCGACGGGCCGAGCCAGGGTCATTTCTACGTCGACTTCCAGACCGGCAAGCTGACGAAATCGAAATCGGCCTACGAACATCCCCAGCCGCACGCCTGCTTCATCCAGTCGGTGAGCGACGACCTCGTCAACGAGGGCGGCATCATGGACCTGTGGGTGCGCGAGGCGCGCCTGTTCAAATACGGCTCCGGCACAGGCTCGAACTTCTCCAATTTGCGCGGCGAGGGCGAGAAGCTTTCCGGCGGCGGCAAGTCGTCCGGCCTGATGAGCTTCCTCAAGATCGGCGACCGCGCCGCCGGCGCGATCAAGTCGGGCGGCACCACGCGCCGCGCCGCCAAGATGGTGATCGTCGACGTCGATCATCCCGACATCGAGCAATATGTCGACTGGAAGGTGATCGAGGAGCAGAAGGTCGCCGCGCTCGTCTCCGGCTCCAAGGTCAACCAGAAGCACCTGCGCGCGATCCTGAAGGCCTGCGTCAATTGCGAGGGCTCGGGCGACGACTGCTTCGACCCCGAAAAGAACCCGGCGCTGCGCCGCGAGATCAAGTTCGCCCGCCGCGCCGCCGTGCCGGACGCGATGATTCGCCGCGTCATCCAGTTCGCCAAGCAAGGCTACAAGGACATCGAGCTGCCGATCTACGACACCGATTGGGATTCGGAGGCGTATCTGACCGTCTCGGGCCAGAACTCCAACAATTCGGTGCGCGTCACCGACGAGTTCCTCAAGGCGGTTGAATCGGACGCCAAATGGGATCTGACCTGGCGCACCAGCCGCAAGATCGCCAAGACCGTGAAGGCGCGCGAATTGTGGGAGCGCGTCGGCCACGCGGCCTGGGCTTCGGCCGATCCGGGCCTGCAATACCACACCACCATCAACGACTGGCACACCTGCCCGACCTCGGGCCCGATTCGCGCCTCGAACCCGTGCTCGGAATACATGTTCCTCGACGACACGGCCTGCAACCTCGCCTCGCTGAACCTGCTGACGTTCCACGACGCGGCCACCGGCGCGTTCGACATCGACGGCTACGAACACGCTGTCAGGCTGTGGACGCTTGTGCTCGAAATCTCCGTGCTGATGGCGCAGTTCCCCTCCAAGGCGATCGCGCAATTGTCCTACGAGTTCCGCACGCTCGGCCTCGGCTTCGCCAATATCGGCGGGCTGTTGATGTCGTCGGGCATTCCCTATGACAGCAATCGCGGCCGCGCGATCTGCGGCGCGCTGTCGGCGATCATGACGGGTGTCGCCTACGCCACCTCGGCGGAGATGGCCGCCCGCCTCGGCGCCTTCCATCACTACAAGAAAAACCGCGAGGCCATGCTGCGCGTGATGCGCAACCATCGTCGCGCGGCCTATGGCGAGCGCATGGGCTACGAGCAGGTCGCCACGCCCCCGGTGCCGCTCGACCTCAAGGCCTGCGAGGAGCTCGGCGGGTTCGGCGCCGCGCTCGCCAAGCATTCGCGCGAGGCCTGGGACAAGGCCGTCAAGCTCGGCGAGAAGCACGGCTTCCGCAACGCGCAGGCGACCGTCATCGCGCCCACCGGCACGATCGGCCTGGTCATGGACTGCGACACCACCGGCATCGAGCCCGACTTCGCGCTGGTGAAGTTCAAGAAGCTTGCCGGCGGCGGCTATTTCAAGATCATCAATCGCGCGGTGCCGCAGGCGTTGCGCGCGCTCGGCTACCGCGAAAGCGACATCGCCGAGATCGAGGCCTACGCGGTCGGCCACGGCTCGCTCGCCCAGGCGCCCGCGATCAACGTGGCCACGCTCGCCACCAAGGGCTTCACCGAGGAGGCGCTCGCCAGGATCGAGAAGGCGCTGCCGACGGCCTTCGACATCAAATTCGCCTTCAACAAATGGACGCTGGGCGAGGAATTCCTGCGCGACGCGCTCGAGATCGCGCCCGAGGTCTACAACGCGCCCGGCTTCGACCTTCTCGCCGCGCTCGGCTTTTCCAAGCGCGAGATCGAGGCGGCCAACGTCCACATCTGCGGCGCGATGACGGTGGAAGGCGCGCCGCACCTCAAGCCCGAGCACTACGCCGTGTTCGACTGCGCCAACCCCTGCGGCAAGATCGGCAAGCGCTATCTCTCGGTCGAAAGCCACATCCGCATGATGGCGGCCTCGCAGCCATTCATCTCCGGCGCGATCTCCAAGACCATCAACATGCCGAACGACGCGACGGTGGAGGACTGCAAGGCGGCCTACATGCTGTCGTGGAAGCTGGCGCTGAAGGCCAACGCGCTCTACCGCGACGGCTCGAAACTGTCGCAGCCGCTCTCCTCCCAGCTCATCGCCGACGAGGACGACGACGACATCGACGCCTTCATCGAGAAGCCGCTGGCCGCGCGCGCCGCGGCGTTGTCGGAAAAGATCGTGGAGAAGGTGGTCGAGCGCGTGGTGGTGCTGCGCGAGCGCGAGAAGATGCCGGACCGGCGCAAGGGCTACACCCAGAAGGCGGTCGTCGGCGGGCACAAGGTCTATCTGCGCACCGGCGAATACGACGACGGCCGGCTCGGCGAAATCTTCATCGACATGCACAAGGAAGGCGCGGCGCTGCGCTCGATCATCAACAATTTCGCCATCGCGGTCTCGCTCGGCCTGCAATATGGCGTGCCGCTCGAGGAATATGTCGACGCCTTCACCTTCACCCGGTTCGAGCCGCAGGGCCCGGTACAGGGCAACGACTCGATCAAATACGCGACCTCGATCCTCGACTATGTCTTCCGCGAGCTGGCGGTGAGCTATCTCTCGCGCTTCGATCTCGCCCACGTCGACCCGACCGAGGGCGGCTTCGACGCGCTCGGCAAGGGCGTCGAGGAAGGCCGTCCGCCGGAGCCGACGGCGACCAAATACCTGTCGAAGGGCATCACCCGCTCGCGCACGGACAAGCTGGTGGTGATGCATGGCGGCGCGGGCGGCGACGGCGAGGCGATGGGCGGGGCCAATGTCGCGGCGATCGCCTCATCGGGCGCGACCGCGCTCAAGGCCGAGCCCGAAAAGGAACTCTCGCCGACCGAGAAGCTCGAGGCGCTCGCCTGGGCCAAGCCCGCGACGCAGTCGAAGGCGGAAAAGCGCGCCGAGGCCAAGGCCAAGGGCTATGAGGGCGAAGCCTGCCCCGAATGCTTGAACTTCACGCTCGTGCGCAACGGCACCTGCCTGAAATGCGACACCTGCGGCGGGACCACGGGGTGTAGTTGAGGCTATTCAAACTACTGGATACCAGTAGCCGGCCATGCTAGAGTTCGAATGGGATGACGCCAAGGCGCGCGCCAACGAACGCAAGCATGGCGTCACCTTCGAGCGCGCGACACGCGCCTTCGAGGATCCATTCGCGATCGCCGCGCTCGACGACCGCGACGACCATGGCGAAGAGCGATACATCCTGATCGGCATGACCGACGGAACGTTGCTCTTTGTGGCGCATACCGAGCGGGGCGAACGGCTACGCATCATTTCAGCCCGACGGGCAACACGGCATGAGCAAGCACTTTACTGGGAAAACCGGAAAGCAGTTGGGCCCACTTCCACCGATGACCGATGACGCGGTCATGGCGGCCGCGCTCAAGGACCCAGATGCGCGGCCGCTGACCGCGGCGCAGCTCGCGCGGATGAAGAAGGTGCCGCGCGCGAAAATCATCCGCCGGGCATTGGGCCTCAGCCAGGAGGAATTCGCCGCGCGCTTTCGCATTCCGCTCGGCACCTTGCGCGACTGGGAACAGGGCCGCAGCGAACCGGACCAGACCGCGCGCGCCTATCTCGAAGTCATCGCCGCCGAACCGAAAGCCGCCGCGCGCGCGCATGCGGCGAAGGGCGCGGCGTGACGCAAGGTTAACTCGAGCCGCACGTTGCATGGAAATACTTGCATCATCCAATGCTTTGATTAATGCGGCACGCGCATTGGCGATCAGTGCCTACCCTCAACCGAAGCATCTGCAAAAAAGGCGGCAAGGCCGAGAAATATGCCGACGCCCTATTGGCCTACATGGTGCGAGTCGCGCGCTGGAATGGCAAGGTAGATCATCTTTACGATTGGGCTCGCGACATCAAAGCTGAGGATATGCGCGAACGCCTTCGCGCCGGACATCGGCAAATGATTCGCCACTTGTGTGTTCGCGAAATCCTTACCTCCGCACTTTCTAATCGGGTACTAACTCGCAGTTTCCGCGAGAACGGCGCGATCGCATTTCAAATCAAGCACGCACCCGATTTGAGCACGATGACGTTTCAGTTCACAACAAGACGAACAGATGAAGGGCTTATGCTGGGTGGAGGACCACCTGAACCGCAATTGAAGTCCTTGCGCGAAGCCATTCGCTATCATGCGCCAGCCCTGATGAAATTCGAAGGCCTATCGCCTCGACCTGAGGGCACCGATGAGGAGGCACGATATCAAGACGCCATGAATCGGTTAGTCAGACCCGCTCTGCGTACTTGGCATATTCGCCAGATTGTTTGGGAAGCGGCGACAGAACTTGCACAAGAGTCCCGCGAACGAAAAATTCCGATCGATCAGATGCTAATGCGCAAGCCGGAATGGGCTAAGGAAATTCACCTGACTTCCGAAAGGTGCATTCCGATGCTGCTGCGAATTATCCAGCAGCTTGGCATTTCAATTCGACCCGCCGAACTGGTGAGGTTAAGCGCGCCAGTGCCCGATTCTTGAATAGATCAAAGGATGCGGCGCCTTGCTAAGCGTTCTTCGGGCAAGGCGTAGCTCAACGGATAGAGCCTCCGGAAGCTATCGCGTTCAACCGCGTGACTGGAGAGATGCAGGTTCAAGTCCCGCCGCCGTGCCCGCTAGTTCAACGCAGCCCCCTCACGCCGCGTCGAGCAGGTCCTTGTGGCGCTCGATGACGCCGAGCACGTTGCCGTTCTCGCGCGTGAGCTCGGCCGAAAATCGCGCGGCGAGGCGCTGCATCGCGACGTTGTCGCGCAGGCACGTCACCTCGATCCGGCGCACGCCGAGGAAGCGCGCCTCCCGGATCATCGCGCCCATGATCTCGCGCCCGATGCCGCGCTCGCGAAAGCCGCGCTCGACGCCGAGCGCGAATTCGGCCACGCGCGTCCGCCCCGCCGGGCCAAGTTGGCGCAAGCCGCGCGGCCGCGTCTCCCCGTTCCAGCGCGCGACATCCCGTGCGAGCGGCAGGAGCTCGCCCGCGCCGCGCAGCACATTGTCGACGAAATAGCCGACGATCACCGCGCGCGGATCGCTGAGCACCGCCCGCACATGCAGTCCGGCAAAAGCTTCCGGCAGGCGCGCGTGAAAACGCTGGGCGCGCGCTTCCGGCTCGAGCCGAAGAAGGTGCTCCAGATAGAGGTTCGCGTGGGATTCATTGAGGAATTCCACACGGTTCGCGGGTCGTTCGAGTTTCCACATGTCCGTTCTGCTAAATAATCGAATCCTTCACGAGATTATGCTGCATCGCACAAAGATAAGTCAAAACCGGGGCGATCCAAGCCCCGTCCCAGTCTCGCATGGCTGCGTTGCGGACCGGACGCGGCCGGTTAACGCGCCGGCGACGCGGGGCGGTTGAGGCCGGCGGGCGCGGCCGGTTGAAGGCTGCCGCGCGCGCTCGTTCACTCCCCTCGTCCACTCCGCTCGCCATCCCCTTCGCCCACCTACCGGCGCTCCCGTCCTCGCCCACAAGATCGCCACGGAATCGCGTAGATTCTCGGCCGAGGCGACGGAGCAAGGATCATCGCGATGAAATTCAGGACGCGCCGAATGCGGATGCGGCGATCGGCGGCCGCCGCGCTGCTCGCCGCGGGCGCCATGATCGCGGCGGCGAATTCCGCCCTTGCGCAGAAGCTCGCGCGCGAGCCCGCCGCAGGCGAACTGCGCCTCGGCCAGCGCGTGCTTGTCGACGACGGCAGTTGTCCGGCCGGCCAGATCAAGCAGGTCACCGGCGCGCGGCTGACGTCGGCGGGCGTGGAGCATACGCGCGCCTGCGTGCCGATCAAGCAGCGGCGCTGATCCGTCAGACGCGGCGCAGAACGGTCGCGGCAAGGTCGTCGAAAGCGCGCGCCACGCCCTCGCCGGTCCGCGCGCTGGTGAAAACAACGTCCTCGCGGCGGATGTCGGGGTCGACGAAGGCGGACGCGCCTCCCTCGATGAGGTCGATCTTGTTGACGATGGCCTTGGCGGGGCGTCCGGGAAAGCGCTCCTCGAAGGAGCGCAGCAGCGCGTTCATATGCGCGACGGTCGGCGGGCGCGACGCGTCGGCGATCACCAGCGCGGCCGACGCGCCGGTCACATAGACGGTGTCGAAGATGCGCTGGCCGAAATCGCCGTCGGTGTCCCACAGCACGAGGCGCAGCGTCTCGGTCCCGCCGCCGGCCTCGACCGTCACGTCATGGGTGAACAGTTCGACGCCGATCGTCGTCTTGTAGTCGGTCCGGAAGCGGTTGAAGGCGAAGCGGTGGGCGATGGAAGTCTTGCCCACGCCCATCTCGCCGAGCAGCATGACCTTGGCCGAGCGCATCAGGGCTCGACTTCGGCGTTGTACACACGCTCGAAGACGACGCGGCGGTTGGCCGAGGCCGCCTGCGTGCGCGCGTCGGAGATGGGGCCCGTGGCGCCGCGCGAGACGATGACGAGCCGGCTCCGCTCGACGCCGCGCTCGACCAGCGCGGCCGCGACCGCTTCGGCGCGCTTGCGCGACAATTGCAGATTGCTTTCCGCGCCGCCGGTGGAGTCGGCGTAGCCGACCACGCGCAGGCGCAAATTGTTGCCGCGCAGGATCTCGGCCGCCTCGTCGAGCGCGCGCCCGGCGCCGGGCATGTCGATGGCGTGCTCGGTGTGGGCGAAGAAGATGGCCGAACTCGCGATGAAGCGCGACAGCCGCGCCTCGGGCGAGGCCGCGCGCGCCTCGATCTCGGCGAGCCGAGCGGCAAGCGGCTTGGTTTCGTCCTCCACCGCCCGCATCGTCCGCAGCCGCGCCTCAAGCTCGGCGACGCGCGCCACCAGCGAATTGGCGTTGCGCTCGATCGCGCGCGCGGCCTGCAAATTGGATTCGAGCTCGGCCTCGCGCGCGGCGAGCTTGTTTTCGAGTTCGCCGACCTTGCTTTGAATGCCCGCCGCCGCGGATTCGGTTCGCCGCGCCAGCGCCTGCTCGGCCGCGCTGAGCTGCGGCGGCGCGATCACCGGGGCGAGCATCGCCTCGAATTTGTAGGGCGATGCCGCGCGCCTGACCGGCGCGAGAATGGTCTCCGGATCGGTCGCGGCCGGATGCACGCCGCGCAGCAACACCGTCTTCTCGGCGTGCTTGAAATCAAGATCGAAGGGAAATGCCCGCAGCGTCGGCTCCGAGGCCGTCACCGACGCCAGCGCGGCCGTCACCCGCGTCTCGAAACGCCAATGCAGCACCGCCTGCGTCGCCAGCCAGACCATGGCCGCGACCGCGGCCGCGGCGACGCCGCCGAGCACGATCATGCTCGTCCGGCTCGGCTTCGGCGCGACCTCGGCCGGCTGCAACGCGTCGGCGAGATTGGCGAGCGCGGCCTCGTCGACCGGCCGTCCGTGATCGATGCCGTCGACCAGCTTGAGAAAGGCCTCGTCGATCTTGGCGTTGCCTTCCGGCGTCAGCACGCCCGCGCATTCGGCCGCGACGATGGTGCGCGGCGAGGCGCGCAGCACGACCTCGCGGCCGCCGAAATCGAGCGTGCGCAGCTCGCCGGTCCCCGCCAGCGCGTGCACCGAGAAGTCGGTGATCGCGGCGATCATGCCGCTGAGAAGTTCGGGGGCCTGGTCCGTCTCCGGCCCGGTGTGCCAACTCGCGAGCAGCCGGCCGCTGCCGCGCTCGATCAGCAGCAGGCGGTTGATGCGGAAGCCGCCGAGCTCGGCGAGCGCGATCTCGCTCACCGAACGTCCCGTCATCCAGGCGCGCGCGCGCCAGCGCCACTGCCGCGCCGAGGTGACCGCGTCGATCCGCCGCTGCAGCACGACGACGAGCTCGCGGAAGGCGTTGGCCACCGCCGCGCTCACCAGGCGTCCGGTGATCGGGTAGAGCGCTTCCACCATCATGTCGCGCGAGTTGCGGATCTCGTTGCGGATCGCTCCGATCACCAAGGGCGCGAGCGCGTTCGCCATCGCGCGCGGCTGTTCGATCTCCGCGCGCCGCAGCGCCTCGACGATGACCTCGGCGGTCGCCGCTTCCAGCCGCGCCGGCGTGCCGAGGCGCTGGTTGAGCGCGTCGACGGTCGCCTGCACCGCCGCGAGGCGTTCCTCCTCCGGCTGAAAGAGGAGCTTCTTTAGCTGGTCGATTTCGCCGCCCGTTTGCGCGACGACCGGAGGCATCGTCAGCGTCCCGCGCGGCTCGCGCCGAGATTACTGATGGTCGCGCCGAGATCGGCGATGGCCGTGCCGATGTCGCGGATCGCGGTGCCGCGTTCGCTCTCCTCGTGGCGCTGCGCGTCGACGAGGCGCGCCTCCAGCGTGGCCAGGCGATCGAGCAGGTCGGCGCGCAGCTCGCTGATCCGCGCGTCGAGCTTGACCTCGACATCGGCGAGGTGCTGCTCGATCGAGCGCTTGGCGCCGCCGAACAGAAGCTCGCGCACCTGTTCGATGGTGTTGGCCTCGCCGGCTCCGTTTGTCATCTTCGGCAACTTTTCAATCTGTTCGGTACGCGCCATGGTGTCCCCATTCCAGGAAGCGCCGGTCTCGCGCCCCACATTCGCCAAGCCAGTCGCCTGTCCGTGCGTCTTGGCTTCTCGAACCGGCCGTTCCGCCGCTTCCCTCGTGCCTCAAAATATCGAACTCCCGGCTGCCGCGAAAGGGTGCATTCAGCCTTCATTTCAAACAAGTTAACGCCGGGATGGCTATTTGATCTGGCCGCGGAGCGCCCTTGTGGCGAGCTCGGTCCTGTTCTTCAGATGCAGCTTTTCCAGGATGCGGCTGACGTAGTTCTTGACCGTCCCCTCGGCGAGCGCGAGCGCGGTCGCGATCTCGGCGTTGGAGCGCCCCTCGGCGATCAGCGCCAGGATCGCGTTCTCGCGTTCGTTGAGGGCTTCGCTCGCGACCGCGCCGACATCGGAACCGGGCGAGCCCGGCCGCATCCGGCGGAACTCCGTCACGATCTTGCGCGCGATCTCGGGCGACAGATGCGGCTCGTCGCGCATGGCGGCGCGGATCGCCGCGACGATCTCGGCGACCTCGGCGTCCTTGAGCAGGTAACCGGTCGCGCCGGCGCTGATCGCGGCGAACACCTTGTCGTCGGTGTCGAAGGTCGTCAGCACGATGATCTTGGTGGCGGGCAGCTCGGCGAGAACCCGCCGGGTCGCCGCGATGCCGTCGAGCCGGGGCATCTGGATATCCATCAGCACGACGTCGGGCTTGAACGCCCGCGCGCGCTGGATCGCCTCCTCGCCATCGGCCGCGCTCGCCACCACCGTGATGCCGGGCTCGAGCGCGAGCAATTCGGAAAGCGCCTGGCGAACGATCGGCTGATCCTCGGCGATCATCACGCGCGCGGGCGTCGCATCCGCGCGCCTGGCGTCAGCCGGGGCCTGCTTCTTGCCCTTGCTGCTCGCGCTGCCGGTGTTGTCAGTGTTGCCAGTGTTGCTCTTGCCGGCCTCCGCCATCATGGCGTGCGCGTCCTTTCAGCATCGGTCGATGAACTTGGATCCCGTCCGGCGGCCGTGTCAACCGGCAGCAGGACGCGAAGCCGCGTTCCCCTGCCCGGCGCGCTTTCGATCGCGTGGCTGCCGCCGACCGCGCGCGCCTGCTCCTCGATTCCGACGAGCCCGTAATGCCCGGGTTTGCGCAGCGAGGGATCGAACCCCACGCCGTCGTCGGCGATGACCAGGCTGACCGAGCGCCCATCGGCGAGAAGGTCCACGCGCAGGTCGACATGCGTCGCGTTCGCGTGACGCTCCACATTGCGCAGCGCCTCCTCGGCGATCCGCAACAGGGCTTGCCTGACGCCAGGCGAGACGCCCAACCGCCCTGCGCCGCTCTCGACCTCCGCCGCGATGCCGGCGCGCGCCGCGAAGGCCGCCGCCATGTCGCGCAGATTGCGGACCGGATCGTCCTCGGCGTCCTGACGCTCGCGAATGTCGAGGATGGCCGCGCGCGCGCGCGCCACGCCCTCGGCCGCCGCCGTCTCCGCCTGCCCCAGCACCTCGGCCATCCGCTCCGGCGCGTTCTTGAGAAGCGCGCGCATCAACCGGATCTGCGCGTGCAGCGCCACCAGCGAGTGCGCCAGCGTATCGTGAAGGTCGCGCGCCATGCGCAACCGTTCATTGGCGACAGCCGCGGCGCGCGCCTCGGCTTCCGCCGCCGCGACCGCGCGGCGCAACTGATGGATGATGGTCACGTCGCGCCCGACCAGTTGGAACTCGCTGTCGCCGCCATTGTCGAGACTCTGGACGTGCCACCAGACGCGGCGGGCGAGCCCGTTCCGGTCCGTGAGTTCCTGCTCGAAGGAGGATGGCGTGGCGCTCGCCAGCGCCTTCTCCCAGCGCGCGTTCTCGCCCTCGCCGCCGGCAAGCTCGGCGATCGGCCGCCCGATCAGCTCGGTCTGGTCGCGCCCCGTGAATTCGACGAAGCGGCGGTTGACGAAAACGACCGAACGGTCGGTCCGTAGGCGCAGCACGAAATCGTCGACCGTTTCGACGATCTCGCGGTAGCGCGCCTGCTCGATGGCGATGCGCCGGTTGCCGGCGGCAAGCTGCTCTTCGATGAGACGCCGCGTGCGCCGCTCGCCGATCAGAAGCGTTTCAACGTGGCGGGCGCCGACCTCCGGCGTGGTCATGGCGACGAAATGCGACGCGTCGGCGATCCAGGCGATCGTCACGGTCATGGGCGCGGCGCCCGCCGTCTCGATGAGCTGAATGCCCGGAAGTTCGATCGTCGCGCGGACGCCCTTGGCGAGCGCGGCGAGTTCGTCCTCCATTCCGGTGAGGACGGCGCTGGCGCAGCAGTCGCTCCCTTCCGCCGGCAGCCACGCCGAAAGCGCGCCCCGGCGCGCGATCACGCCGCGATCGGCCGCGATGATCCCGAGGCCGAGATGGCCCCGCTCGATCAGGCAGCGCAATTCCTCGTCCACATCCATCGGCCGCGTCACCCGCCCCTGGCATCGTTCAACAATCGGTCGCCGGCGCCTCGCGGAGCGCCACGGATCCAGCTAGTCGCGACTGGTTCCGAAGTCATTTGCCACAGGCACGGGCGCCCCCACAACAGTCGCGGAGGCTTTTGAAACAAAGGCGCGGTTACCTTTTCGGTCCTATCGCCGACAACTCTCCGATTTCGAGTGCGCCCAATCGACGCGCGGCCGCGCGACAGGCAGCCGATCCCCGACATTCAACGAGAAAGTGGGTGTGCGAAAAAACCGCCCTTAATGAGGTTGCGGGTGCAGTGACTTTATTCACACGTGTGAGGTGACCAACGGCACATGACTTTCCCGCACGATTCGCATTTCTGGAGTTGATCGATCCTCGCGTCAGACGCGCTCGAACAAATGCAATCGTTCCCGCGCCGATCGAATGTGAATCGATCCAGTTCAGCTCCTCCAATGCGTATGTGCGAGGGAAACAGCCGTGGACGTACAGACTTTCGCCAACCGGGCTTCCGAGCCCGCGATAAACGTCATCGCGCGAACCATGCCCGAGGGATTCCGAGTGTCCCAGCAGATCGACGCGTCCACCGCGACCTTCGCGGGCATGGACTGCACGATTCTGCCGTTGCGCCATCTGCCGCACCAGAGCGTTTGCGCGAGCGCCAAGAGCGGGTCGTTCGAGGTGACGGTGTGCGAGTTGCCGCCGGCGATGATCGACCTGCGCGCGCGCGAGGGTCGATGCTCGATCATCTTTCCGATGACCGACCGCTACGGCGCGGTCGTCAACGGAAATCAGATGCAGCCCTCGCATCTGATCCTCGCCCATCCGCGCGGGCGCATCCTGATGCGCGACGCCGCGCCGACGGCGATGGGCTGCATTTCCTTCGACGCCAACCGCTACGGCTGGGACAATTCGGACACGAGCCCGGAAGTCCGCCTCATCGACGCGGTCTCGCTCGGACATCTGCGCAAGGCGACGCGCGCGATCTTCCTCGGCCAGGGCGAGCCGGGCGCGGTCGCGTCCTTCAACGATCGTCTGGCCCCGGCGACCCGTCACGTCGACTGGGTCGACGCGATGCTGCGCGGCGCGCAGGAGCGCTTCTTCCGCTGGAATTTCTCCGCTTCCGACGCGTTGCCGGTGATGGAGCGGGTCGACGCCTTCATCGCCGAAAATCGCGGACGCTCGATCTATCTCAAGGAAGTCGCCGACGCGGCCGGCGTTTCGATGCGCAAGCTGCACAATGTCGTGGTCTCGATCCGCGGCATGAGCTTCACGCGCTATCTCAAGACGCGCCGGTTGTGGATGGCCTATCAGGAGCTCGCGGGCGCCTCGCCCGACAAGCTGATCAAATCGGTCGCGCTGAAGAACGGCTTCTGGCACCTCGGCGATTTCGCGCGCGATTTCTCCCGCCAGTTCGGCGAAGCCCCTTCCGAAACGCGCCAGCGCGCGCCGCGCACGGGCGATCGCGACGGCAGCCCGGCCGACATGGCCGAGTGGTTCGCGCAAATGGAATGACGGCGATGATCCTGCTGCGGCTCGCCAGCGTTCTGCTCGCCATCGCCGGCATCGTGGCCATGGTTTTCGGCTACGCCATCCGTGACGCGGCCTTCGGCCATACTTCCGTGATTTCCGGCACGATCGGCTTCGGCGGCGGCGTCATCCTGTTCGCGTTGACGCAGACGGTGCGCGAGTTGCGGCGCATCGGCGAGCTGCTCGACTTCCAGTCGCTCGCGATCCCCGCGCGGCCCAGCCTTGCCGCCATGGCCGCGGCGATCGGTGGCGACGGGCATGCGGCCGCGCGCGGCGAAGTCCGTCCGATCGATGTCGCGCGAAACGCGCGACCGCCCCGCGAGACGGCGCCGCGGAAGGATCCCACCACGCTCCCTTTTGACGCGGACCGCGACCCGCGCCCGGAAGCAAGGCGGGAAGCGCGGAGGAATGCGAACCATCTGGCCGCGCCCGAATTCGCGCCGCCGCGCGCGGCGACGCCCGACGATGACGCGCCCGCCCATGACAACGACCGCGACGCGGACGCGACCTGGCCCTCCACCGTCGTGATGCCGCGCCTGAACGACCTGCGCCGCGCCCGAGCCGCGCGCGCCGCGGCGCTCGCCGCGGAACAGTCGGCGACCGTGGTCACGTCCGGCCATGTCAACGACATGTCCTACTCGCTCTATTCGGACGGCTCGATCGTCGCGACCACGCCGGCGGGCGTGATGCGCTTTTCGACGCTCGCCGAAATGAGCGAATATCTCAACGCGCTCGCGCCGTCCGACCGCGCCAATTCCGATCCGACATCGCCCGATCACGCCTTGCCGGATCTTGCGTCGCCGGACTCCGCTACGCCGGACTTTGCTTCGCCGGACTATGCTTCCCCTGGGGCGATCGCGCGGGCGGAAAGCGCCGCGGCCATGTCGCGCCGCGCTCCCCCGCGCGCCGGGGCGGTCTGAGGCGCGCCGTCATCGGCGCGTCAATCACGCGCATGGCTCAATGAAGCCCGCTTACGCACGCCGTTGATCGCGCGTGCCGGCGACGGCGCGGACGCGTGTCCGCGCGCGCCGCGCGAACGCGCCGAGCACCCAATTCAAAAAAGATGAGGAAAGAGAATGCGAAAGGCGCGCGAAAAAAGCCATGGCGCGCGCGGCACGCATGGCCACGCGCGAATGCTATCCCCGAGCGCGGGAGTCGGACGACCTCAGGCCGACACGCTCCGTCCGATCACCTTGGCGATGGCGATCGAGAAGGGAATGGCGACAAGAAATCCGATGATGGCCACGATCGGAATGAGCTTGAATTCCTGGCCGACCAGGCTCGGAATGTTGAGGATCACGACGACGGCGATTCCCGCGAGCGTCGCGCCAAGCATCACCCAAACCAGCACCGCGATCTTGAACATCGCATGTCTCCATTTTCTTCGCCCGCGACATGTCGGCCGACGGACGGCACCTGCATGAATCCGACAGTGACCATGTTGGCAGGACTAGGCATCGGCGCTTTGACATAAAGCAAAGCGTCGCGCGGTTCACCTTGGCGATCAACGACTCATGCTGTCGGCGAGGCTGACATCCCGTCAGGGCTTGTTCGGCGGCGCGCGCGCTATTTTTCGAGAAACTCGCCGCAATGCTGGATGTTGTCGCCGCCGCCCCACGGCATGATCGGGACGGTCGAGGTCGAATTCTGCGGCGAGCCCTCGATCAGGCGGTCGGAATAGACCATGTAGACGAGCACGTTGCGCTTGGCGTCGCAGCCGCGCACGATTTGCATCTTCTTGAAGAACAGCGAACGGCGCAGGCGGAACACGTCCTCGCCCTGCTCGAATTTCTGCTTGAAGCGGATGGGACCCGTCTGCCGACAGGCCAGCGAAATGTCGGAGACTTCCTCCGCGATTCCGATCCAGCCCTTGAAGCCGCCCCGCTCCGGCACGGTGAAATGACAGGCGACGCCTTCGACCATCGGATCGTCAAGCCCGTAGGTCGCAAGCTTGTCGTTGGGCGAAAGCAATTTGAACACCGTCGAGCGCTTGAAGATGAGATCGGGCTCGTCGGCCGCGACGGCCTGCGAAATGGAGAATCCCGCGAGCATGATCGCCAGCATCGCCGATCGCAGCCGCCAGAATCTATTCATGTGCCCAATCTCCCACAGGCGCGATGACCGGCCGCCTGATCGCGTGCCGAAGACCGGCCGCGTTGCCGCCCGCGCTCCCGCTATGTAGGGTCGCCGATGCGGATCGGGAAGATGATTTCCTCGTAGGGCCGAGGGCCCCGCGCATGGGCCGATCAAGAAGCGCGAATAGGACCGCGCCCCGCTTGCGTGGAGGTCCCGGATGGGACCTCGGGCGGGATCCAGTTTGCGATGATTTCGCAATTAGCGCCGGTCGTGGCCGCGTTGCACTAGTGAACTATTCACGTGTTTGCGACACTATTAACCAAGGTCCAGGGCAAAATCAGTCTGGGGTTTTACCGAGTGAACAAGATTCTCCATAAAAACAAAGAACTTAGCGCAATGGTCCGACAGGCTTCGACGCGCGCGCCGGTTCGCCGCGCGGCGCTCGGCCTCATGATCGGGGCGGCCGCCCTCTTCGGCGGCGCGACAACGGGCGGCGAAGCCCGGGCGCAAGGTCTCTTCTGGTTCGACCGCCCCGCTTACGAGCCGCTTCCGCCCGCGCGTCAACAGCCGGCGCAGCGACGCGCCAAGCGCGGCTATCCGAAAGTCGCGGCGGAGCCGAAGAAGGATGCACCCAAGCCCGAAGGCCCGCTCCTCATCGCGGTCTCGATCGACAAGCAACGCCTGAAGGTTTTCGACGCCAATGGCGTGTGGGCCGAGTCACCCGTATCCACGGGAACGCGATCCAACCCGACGCCCACCGGCGTCTTCAGCATCATCCAGAAAAACAAGTGGCACCGCTCCAATCTCTATAGCGGCGCGCCGATGCCCTACATGCAGCGCATCACCTGGTCGGGCGTCGCGCTCCACGCCGGCGTGCTGCCGGGCTATCCCGCCTCGCACGGATGCATCCGCCTGCCCGGCGACTTCGCCGCGCGAATGTGGGGCTGGACCAAGCTCGGCGCGCGCGTGATCATCGCCCCGGGCGAAAGCGAGCCGGTCGATATCTTCCATCCGCGTCTGATCGCCAGGACGATCACGCCGCCGTCCGAGGAAATCAGCGCCGCCGCGCCCGGAAGCGCCGCCGACGGCCAGTCGAACGCGCCGAGCAAGTCGCACGACGCCTCGCCCGAAACGACCAAGCGCGGCGAGATCGAATTGAGGCTGACACCGATCGGCGACGATCGCGATCCATCATCACGCGCGGCGCATGCGAGCATGCGCATGGCCGACGCAAGCGGAACGGTCGCGGTTCCCGTCGAGCCGGACGCAACGCCGCGCCAGTTCACGCCGCGACAATTCACGCGGCAACAGTTCACGCCGCGACGGATGATCGCGCAAATGCTCCCGACGCCGGACTCGATCTGGCTCGACGCGCCGCCGCGCGAAATGCCGAACGATGCTTCGCCGGCCGCGCAACCCTCCCCGCCCGCGGCCGACAAGAAGAAGGAAGCCGCGGTCAAGAAGCGCACCGGCCATGTCGCGGCCTTCATCAGCCGCAAGGACGGCAAGCTCTACGTGCGCCAAGGCTTCGAAGCCTGGTTCGACGTTCCCGTGGCGATCGCCGATCCCGACCGCCCGCTCGGAACTCATGTGTTCACCGCGCACAAGGCCGGACAGAGCGAGGAGCTCTTGCGCTGGACGGTCGTGACCGTGCCGCCGCGCCCGCAGCAACTCGCCGCGACCGAGCAATCCTCGCGCCGACGCGGCAAGAACCCGCCGAAGATCGTGGCCGCGCCGCCCGCGTTACCGCCCTCGAACGCGCTCGAAGCGCTCGACCGTGTCGCGATCCCGCCCGAAGCGCTTGAGCGCATCGCCACCGCCATCGGCGCGGGCGGTTCGCTGACGATCTCCGATCAGGGATTGGGATCGGAAACCGGCAAGGGCACGGATTTCATCGTTCTCACGCGCTAGCGAATGATCGGGCGAAGCCCGGTCGCCTCGCTGCAATGATCGCGGTTCGCTGATCCCCGCGCCGCACACAAGGCGGCGTGGTGGATTTGTCGCGCCGGCGATCGCGACCCACGCGCCTCGCGCGCGCCAATCCCGTGCCGAATTCACGCATGGCGCGCCTATCACGATTTCGACAATTCCCCGCCGGGCGTCCACACCCCCGCGAATTGGCGATAGCGCGGACCGCCCCGTTCGGATAAGGTCAAGCGAAATTCCGACACAATCAAACGCGACCAATCCGCGCAACGGACACGTAATTTCAAGAGGTTACCATGCGTCGCTCATCGAAGCTCCTGCTCGTGGCCACCGTCTCTCTCGCCGCTCTCGGCGCGGTCTGGGCGAAATCCACGATCACGCCCTCCATGACGACATCCATGTTTTCGGGCATGACCTCGATTCCGGCGCCGGCGGCCTCCACGCAGCAGGACGCACAGGGCAAGCCCGACGAGGCGACGCCCGCGCCGGTGGTCGTGACGACGTCCCCGGCCACTCCCGTCACCGTCGTCGCGGCGACGACGCAGCCCGCGCAGGCGGCCGCGCCGAGCGCTCCGCCGCCGGCGGCACCGGCGGCCGCGAGCCCGGCGGCGGCGCCAGCCGCTCCCGCCGCCACTCCCGCTCCCGCGAAGGAAGCCTGCGCCAATGCCGACGCGCTCGGCGTCACCCGCGTCGTCGAGATCGACACCACCGGTGGCCCGGGCTTCGGCTTCGAGCATTTCAAGATGCACGACTTCCTGCGCGACAAGGAGGTCGTGCTCACCTTCGACGACGGCCCCTGGCCGAACAACACGCCGGCGGTGCTGAAGGCGCTCACCGACGAATGCACCAAGGCGATCTTCTTTCCGATCGGCAAGCACGCGACCTACTATCCCGAGATCCTCAAGCAGGTCGCGGCGCAGGGCCATACCATCGGCTCGCACACGTGGTCGCACGCCAACCTCCAGCGCAAGTCGGAGAAGGAATACAAGGACGAGATCGAAAAGGGCTTCAGCGCCGTGCGCTGGGCGATCGGCTCGGACCCCGCGCCCTTCTTCCGCTTCCCGGCGCTGCAGCATCCGCCCGCGGCCGTCACCTATCTCGGCGAGCGCAATGTCGGCATCTTCTCCACCGACATGGACTCCTTCGACTTCAAGGCGCGCAAGCCCGACCAGGTCATCGACACGGTGATGAAGAAGCTGCAGAAATTCGGCAAGGGCATCGTCCTGATGCACGACTTCCAGCACAACACCGCCGAGGCCGTGCCGACGCTGCTGCGCAAGCTGAAGGCCGACGGCTACAAGGTCGTGCAGGTCAAGGCGCGTGGCGCGCTGAAGACGATCGCGCAATATGACGAGGAACTCGTCAAGGAGCAGAAGCTGCCGACCGTGAGCACGCGGCCGACGTCGAGCGTGGTGCGCACGATTTCCGAATGAGGCGATAGACCGGCGGCGGGCATTCCGCGCATGGGCCGTTCGCGGCGCGCGCGCGGCACGTCGTTCGCCGCGGCGCGCGAGGATGGCATGCTCATGTTTCGGCGAAGCGGATGCCGGTTCGCCGGCGAGAACATGCGCCAGTCCGTCGATTTGGCGCGACTTCTTATCGCCCGCGTGATTCCATGCGAGCGGAAGGCGCGCTAAACGATGGCGATCCGCGTCGTGGGCTATGCGATCGTTTCGGCCGACGGCATGCTCGCCGACGCGCGCGGCGTCATGCCGCCCGAGCTCAAGATCGACGCCGATCAGCGCTTTTTCGAGGACGCGCTCGACCGCGTCGACCTGATCGTTCACGGACGCAACTCCCACGAGGATCAGGCCGGTTCCCCCGCGCGCTGGCGCGTCATCGTCACGCGCGCGGTCGCCGCGCTCGCGCGCGACCCGGATAATGCGAAAGCCGTCCTGTGGAACCCGGCGGGCCCGTCCTTCGAGGACGTGCTCGCCTTTTCCGGCGTCGGCGACGGCGTCGTCGCGATCATCGGCGGCACTGACATCTTCAGCATGTTCCTGCCGCGCTACGACACGTTCTGGCTGTCGCTCGCCCCGCGCGTGCGCCTGCCCGGCGGCGTGCCGGTCTTCCATGGCGTGCCGGAAAAATCGCCCCAGGACATTCTCGCCGGGCACGGGCTCCGCCCGGACGCCCCGGTGATGCTAGACGAGGCGGCCGGCGTCAGTGTCACCGCCTGGCGGCGTTGACGGGACCTGCGCTCGGCTTCCCCGCGCGCCTTCCCCGCTCGGCTTTCGCGCGCGGCAGTCTAAGCCTCGCTCGCCGCGATCACCGTCGGGCGTTCGATCGCGTCCGGGCCGAGCAGATGCGCAATGGAATTCGCGTAATAGCGAAGCAGCGTGACCTCGTCGGGATTGATGCTGAAGAGGCCGTCTTCTTCCTTCACCAGATGGCGAAGCCGCAGCATTCGCAAGCCCACCTCGATCGCGTAATCGAGATCGGCGCGGGGAATGTGCACATGCGCGCCGCGCGCCTTGAGCTCGGCGAGGAGCCGCGCGACCTCCGTCTTGATTTCGAGCAGCGACATCTTGTGATCGCCGCCGTGCAGCAGCGCCGTCGTCACCAGCGACACCGGCAGCACCGGGATGACCGCCCCCACCTTCTCGATCAGATGCGCGCCGAGCCCGGCGATCGCGGCAAAGCGGTGCTCGGGGTCCATGGTGCGGAAGTCCAGGTTGCGTTCGCTCATATAGGCGCGCAGCGAAATCGGCAGCCCGAAGCTGACGCAGGCATAGCCGTAGCGATACCAATGGTGGTGGAACTTGAGCGCGACATTATGCGCGAGGAACTTCACCAGGATTCGCGGGCTGAACTTGAATCTCGGCTTCTCGCCCTCGGGCGTCGCCATCGCCGCGGTCTGGATGCGGTCCTCGATGACGCGGTCGTAATTGATCCCCACGGGCACGAACACGGCGTCGCGCGCGCCATGAGGATCGAAGCCGGAGACCATGTAGCTGAGCAGCCCGAGCTTCGGCGGGCGCAGCGTGCCGTCGCGGGTGAGCCCGCCTTCGGGAAACATCGCCTGGGTCAGGCCGCCGGCGACCGCCAGGTTGACGTAGCGCGACAACACCTTGCGATAAAGCGGCTCGCCGGAATCGCGCCGCACGAAATAGGCGCCCATCGAGCGGATCAGGCTCTGCAACAGCCACACGCGCGCCCACTCGCCGACGGCATAGCTCAACGCCGAACTCTGCGACGCCATGTAGGTGACGAGCACGTAGTCCATGTTGGAGCGGTGGTTGATGACGAAGATGACGGATGAGTCCGGATCGGCCGCGCGCAGCGCCTCGAAATCGACGAAGCCCAGCCGCACGCGATAGAGAAAGGTCGACAGCCATCGCGCCAGCCGCGCGCCGACGCCGAAATAGGCGTAGGCGGAAAACGACGGCACGATCTCGTTGGCGTAGCGAAGCGCCTTGGCCTGGGCCACCGCGCGCGAAACGTTGTTGTCGCGGGCGTGATCCTCGATCGCCTTGAGCACTTCCGGGTCGAAGATGAGCTGGTCGATCAGCGCCTGCCGCTTGGCGATCTTGATCGGCTGGATGCGCAGTTGCAGGCGCTCGTTGAGCCGATCGATGGCGCGGTCGAGCCGCCGGCGCAGATACCATCGCGCCGAAGGCACCAGGATGCGATCGAGCAGCGCGATGACCGCGAACAGACCGACCAGCAACGCCAGCCAGTATGGAATTTCGACCGTCGATCCCACGCCCCGCCTCCTCCCCGCCGCCCGTGCCTCGCGTCCGATCGGCCCGATCGCTAGCTCTCGGTCCCCTTGCGCTTCAGGCTCGGATGCATCGACTTGTCGATGATGTCGCGGCCGATGACGTGTTCGGTCGTGCCGACGATCAGCGGGTCCGGTCCGGTGACGATGCTCCTGTCCTTTTTCGGATAGGGCAAGGATGACAGGAAATGCTGCATGCAGTTGAGCCGGGCGCGCTTCTTGTCGTCCGACTTGATGATGGTCCAAGGCGCGTCGGCGGTGTCGGTGTAAAAGAACATCGCCTCCTTCGCCTCGGTATATTCGTCCCACTTGTCGAGCGAGGCGCGGTCGATCGGCGACAGCTTCCATTGCTTCAAGGGATCGGTCTGCCGCGACTTGAAGCGGCGCAACTGCTCCTCGCGCGACACCGAGAACCAGTATTTGAACAGGCGGATGCCGGACCGCGCCAGCATCTGCTCGAACAGCGGACATTCGCGCATGAATTCGAGATATTCGCTCGGGCTGCAGAACCCCATCACGCGCTCGACGCCGGCGCGGTTGTACCAGGAGCGGTCGAACAGGCAGAGCTCGCCGCCGGAGGGAAGCTGGGAGATGTAGCGCTGGAAATACCATTGCGAGCGCTCGCGCTCGGTCGGCTTCAACAGCGCGACCACGCGCGCGGTGCGCGGGTTCATGTGCTCCATGAAGCGCTTGATCGTGCCGCCCTTGCCGGCCGCGTCGCGCCCCTCGAACAACACGACGATCTTCTGCCCCGTTTCCTCGACCCAGCGCTGGCATTTGAGGAGTTCGCGCTGCAGCTCGACCATCCGCTCTTCGTAAGTGGCCGCGCGCACCTTCGATTGGTAGGGATATTCGCCGGATTCGAACAGGCGGCGGATCACCGCCGGGTCCTGGCGCATTTCCGCGATTTCGTGGAGGCGCTGGCCGACCTGCTTGGCCTTGCCCTTCCGGTCGGGCCGGGCGGGCGGCGCCGAGGAAGCGACGGCCGCGGCCGTGATCGCGAGGGCGCCGGCCTGGGCGGGCTGGCCCCCCTCACGCGGCTTGCCTTCGCTCCGCGCGACCTTGCCGCCACCGTTCGGCGCGCCCTGAGGCGTCGGAACGGCCTCCAAGTCCTTCTTTTCCATCGGCCTACTCCCAACCAATGTGAAAGATTGTCATCCTAGCGCCCAAGCCGCAATGGGGACGACTTCGCCTCGGCGCGGCGACGCCTGCGTTCCGCCGGCAAATCGGTGCCAAAATACTGCCGGCGCGCCGAGACGGGCGCGCGGCACGTGCCGCCGGACGCAGGTTGCGGTGAATTTGCTTCGGAAGGCCGCGCCGGACGCGGATCTCGTCGCGCGGGTCCGGCCGCCCGGAACGGGGCGTCAGCTATATTCGAATTGCTTCTCGGCCGTCCGCTCCGGCGGCCGCAGCCCCGCGATCATCAGCAGCGCCCCGACGATCGACAGATTCTTGAGGGAGTGGATCAGATTGGCGAAGCGCTCGGGACCGACCTGATTCCAGAAGTCGTGGAAGTAGACGGTCGCCACCACCACGAAAAGAGCCAGCACGACCGCAAGCCAGCGCGCGCCGAGATTGAAAGCGATGAGCGCGCCGCCGACGAGTTCCAGAAGGCCCACGGCGATGGCCAGGAGCTGCGCGAACGGCATTCCCGTCAGCGCCTCGATTTGCGTCACCACCGGGGCGAGCATGGTCGCGATCGGCTCGAGCAGCGGTGGCACGAAGACCTTGGCGGCGATGGTTTGCGCGGTCGTGGCGATATCGAGCAGCTTCGATGCGCCGGAAAAGATGAACAGGACGACGATGAAGAAACGTCCGACGGCAACGATCGACTGCATGTTGGCTCTCCCCGCCGATCGCGCCGGCGACCGATCGAGGCGCGCGGTCTAACGGACCCGGCGCGCCTTGCGCGTACGCTTCACCCGTTCGGTGCCGTTCCAGACATGAGCGGGATTGTGTATGCAATTTCCACCGGCGCCCGAGACCCTCCGCAGGCATTGCTCGAGCGTGTAATAGCTGCAGTCGGTATATTCGGAGACCGCGCACCAGGCCTCGTCATATCCGCCCCCGAACAGCCAGGCGGAAGCAGGCGCCGTCGAGAAGATCCCAAAACCGGCGGCCGTCACCGCGACGGCAATCAGCATCCGCGCACGTCTCATTTGGTCACGCCCTCTCAAGTTACGTCGGCTCAAGTTACGTCGGCTCGAATTACGTCGCCTCGAATTACATCGACTCAAGTCGCATCGGTTCAAGTCGCAGAGTCTCGAGCCAAGTCGTTACAAGTTACGCCGCCTGTCTTGCACCGTCTGCCTCGCACCGAATGTCTCGCACCGTCTGCCTTGCGCCGAATGTCTCGCACCGTCCGTCTCGCACCGTCGGTCGTGCACCGTCTCCATAACGCCGGACGCGGCAACGCGGGTTCACGCGCCATATTCCGCACGCTTCGTCCCGCACGCTACATCCGACGCGCATATGCATCGCATGCATCGCATGCATCGCGTACGTCCGTCGTTACATGCGATCGCCAGCACGCCTTGCGTCCGAACGCGATCGCCCGACCGATCGATAACTCAAACCATACACCCGCGCGCGAGCGCCGTCCCCTTTCGCGTTCGCGCGTCGGATGCGAGGCGCCGATCAGTAGCAGTAGCGGCGCGGCGCCGGCCGGAATTCACCGTTGGGGTAACGGAAATAGCAGCGGTTGTCGTACCAGTAGTAGCCGCCGGCACGGGCCTGGCCCTGGGAGGCGATCGCGGCGCCCAAAGTCGCGCCGACGACGCCGCCGACGATCGCGCCGCCCGCGCGACCCGTCGCCGCGCCGCCGATCAAGGCTCCCGCCGCGCCGCCGAGCAGCGCGCCGCCGAGCGGATCCTGCGCCGAGGCTTCCTGAACGGGCATCGCCGTGGCGGCCAGCAAGAGAAGGGCCGCGCCTGTCATTCGGATCATGGTCGTCTCCTGGTTAGTTGTGCGCGCGCCGCGTACGGCCAACGCAAGGTGAATTATGGGCGCTCGCGGCCCGATTCTCAAACGATTCCCGCGCCTTCACCCGAAAAGCGTCGGGTGCTGACGCCCCGCCAGTTCCTGCGCTTCCACCGCCGCCACGGCCGTCATGTTGACGATGCCGCGCGCCGTGACCGAGCGCGTCATGATATGCGCCGGCCGCGACGGACCCATCAGGATCGGGCCGACGGGAAGCGCGTCCCCCAACGTCTTGACTACTTGGTACGTAATGTTGGCGGCATCAAGATTGGGCATGATCATCACGTTGGCGACGCCCTCCAGCCGCGAATGCGGCAGGACGTGGTTGCGCGAGATCTGCGACAGGGCCGAATCGCCGTGCATCTCGCCGTCGGCCTCGATCTCGGGATGGTCGCGATTGAGGATCTCGGTGGCGCGCCGCATCTTGCGGGCCGACTCGGTGTCATAGCTGCCGAAATCCGAATGCGACAGGAACGCGATCTTCGGCTTCATGCCGAAGCGCGCGACATGGGTGGCCGCGAGCGCCGCCATTTCGGCGATCTGCTCGGCGGTCGGATCGGGACGGACTTGCGTGTCGGCGATGAAATACGGGCCCTTGGCGGTGATCACCAGGGCGAGCGCCGCGTAATCCGTGATGCCCGGCGCGAAGCCGAGAATATCGCGGATGTGGCGCAGGTGGCTCATGTAACGCCCCTCCACGCCGCAGAGCAGCGCGTCCGCCTCCCCGCGCAACACAGACAACGCCGCGATCACCGTCGCGTTGGTGCGCACCAGCGTACGCGCCGCGTCCGGCGTCACGCCGCGACGGCCGGCCGCGTCGATATAGGATTGCACGAAGCTGCGGTAGCGCGGATCGTCTTCCGGGTTGACCAGGTCGAAATCCTTGCCCGCGCGCATGTTGAATCCGAAGCGCTCGATCCGCGCCTCGATCACCGACGGTCGCCCGACCAGGATCGGATGCGCCAGGCGTTCCTCGATCACGGCCTGCGTCGCGCGCAGCACACGTTCGTCCTCGCCCTCGGCGTAGATCACGCGCACCGGTTGCGCCTTCGCCTTGGTGAATACCGGCTTCATGATGAAGCCCGAGCGGAAGACGAAGCGATCGAGCGTCTCGTGGTATTCGTCGAAGTCCTTGATCGGACGCGTCGCGACGCCGGTCTCCATCGCCGCCCGCGCCACCGCCGGCGCGATGCGCAGGATCAGCCGCGGATCGAACGGATTGGGGATCAGCGAGCCCGGCCCGAATGAAGGCGCCTGGCCCTCGAAGGCGCGCGCGGCGACGTCCGACGGCACCTCGCGCGCCAGCGCGGCGATGGCGTCGACCGCGGCCCGCTTCATCTCCTCATTGATCGAGGTCGCGCCCACGTCGAGCGCGCCGCGGAAGATGAACGGGAAACAGAGGACGTTGTTGACCTGGTTGGGAAAGTCCGACCGCCCGGTGCAGATCATCGCGTCGGGACGGGCCGCGCGCGCATCCGGCGGCATGATCTCCGGCGTCGGATTGGCGAGTGCCATGATCAGCGGCTTCTCGGCCATGTCGGCGATCATCTCCGGCTTGAGCGCGCCGGGTCCGGAAAGCCCGATGAAAATGTCGGCACCCGCCAGCGTCTCGCCGAGCGAACGCTCGGGGCCCTTCTGGGTGTAGACCTCCTTGAACCGGTCGCGGCGTCCCTTGTTGCGTCCCTCGAAGATCAGCCCCTCGCGGTCGAACACCCAGATGTTCTCGCGCTTGGCCCCGAGCGAGACCAGCAGATTGAGACAGGCAAGCGCGGAAGCGCCCGCCCCCGACGTGACGATCTTCACCTCGGACAGCTTCTTGCCCGCCAGAAGCATCGCGTTCTGTACCGCGGCCGCGACGATGATCGCGGTGCCGTGCTGATCGTCGTGAAAGACCGGAATCTTCATTCGCTCCTTGAGCGCGGCCTCCACCTCGAAGCATTCGGGCGCCTTGATGTCCTCCAGATTGATGCCACCGAAGGTCGGCTCCAGCGCCGCCACCACCTCGATGATCTTGTCGAGTTCGTCGGCCTTGATTTCGATGTCGAACACGTCGATCCCGGCGAATTTCTTGAACAGGACCGCCTTGCCCTCCATCACCGGCTTGGATGCGAGCGGGCCGATATTGCCGAGACCGAGCACCGCCGTGCCGTTCGAGACCACCGCCACGAGATTGGCCCGGCTCGTCAGCGTCGCGGCCTCGCCCGGATCGTCGGCGATGGCTTCGCACGCGACCGCCACGCCCGGCGAATAGGCCAGCGCGAGGTCGCGCTGGTTTCCGAGCGGCTTGATCGGCTGGATTTCGAGTTTTCCGGGGCGGGGATTGCGGTGGTAGAAAAGGGCGTTGTTACGCAAGTCTTCCGACATCGAAGATGGCATTGACTTCCTCCCGAACCATGAAGGTCCGGAATCGGCCTTCACAGCTTGTCATTTTCGCGATCTTAGCCGCGGCCCCCTCAAAATCCAGCGACGCGCGATCACTTCGTCGACAGAACCGGCGCCGCATCCGGCGCACGCGACGAATCGATGAAGGCGACCCCGCCGCTCGGCTGAGGGGGCGCGCGGGCGGCGGAATCACAGGCTCAAGGCTTGGGCGGATTGAGGCGGATGTGCAGTTCACGCAGTTGTTTGGGGGTTGCTTCCGAGGGCGCGCCCATGAGCAGGTCCTCGGCGCGCTGGTTCATCGGGAACAGCACCACCTCGCGCAGGTTTTCCTCGCCGCATAGCAGCATGACGATGCGGTCGACGCCCGGCGCGATGCCGCCATGCGGCGGAGCGCCCAGCGAAAGCGCGCGCAGCATGCCGCCGAACTTCGCTTCCAGCACGTCCTCGCCGTAACCCGCGATGGCGAAGGCCTTCGTCATCACATCGGGACGATGATTGCGGATCGCGCCGGAGGAAAGCTCCACGCCGTTGCAGACGATGTCGTATTGGAACGCGGTGATGCCGAGGATCGTCGTCTCGTCCTTCGGATCGAGCGCGAGGAACTTGTCGATGTCGTAATTGGGCATCGAGAACGGATTGTGGGAGAAGTCGATCTTCTTCTCCTCCTCGTTCCATTCGTACATCGGGAAATCGACGACCCAGCAGAACTCGAACACGTCCTTGTCGATCAGGCCGAGTTCCTCGCCGACGCGCGTGCGCGCCAGGCCCGCGAACTTGACGAAATCCTTCGGTCTGCCGGCGACGAAGAACACGGCGTCGCCGACGCCGAGACCGAGCCGCTGGCGAACGCTTTCCGTGCGCTCGGGGCCGATGTTCTTGGCGAGCGGACCGGCGCCGCCCTCCTCGTTCTCGCGCCAGAAAATATAGCCGAGGCCCGGCTGCCCCTCGCCCTTGGCCCAGTCGTTCATGCGATCGCAGAAGGCGCGGTTGCCGCCCTTGGGCGCGGGAATCGCCCACACCTCGACGGTCGGATCGTGCGCGATCATGTTGGCGAATACCTTGAAGCCGGATCCCTTGAAGGCGTCCGTCACCTCGCGCATGACGAGCGGATTGCGCAGGTCCGGCTTGTCGGTGCCGTACATCCGCATCGCGTCGGCGTAACGGATGCGCGGGAATTCCCGCGTCACCTTCTTGCCGCCCGCGAATTCCTCGAACACGCCGCGCAGCACCGGCTCGACCGCCGCGAACACATCGTCCTGCGTGACGAAGCTCATTTCGATGTCGAGCTGGTAGAACTCGCCGGGCGAGCGATCGGCGCGCGCGTCCTCGTCGCGGAAGCACGGCGCGATCTGGAAATAGCGGTCGAAGCCCGACACCATGACGAGCTGCTTGAACTGCTGCGGCGCCTGCGGCAGCGCGTAGAACTTGCCGGGATGGATGCGGCTCGGCACGAGGAAGTCGCGCGCGCCTTCCGGCGAGGACGCGGTCAGGATCGGCGTCTGGAATTCGAAGAAGCCCTCGTCCTTCATGCGGCGGCGAAGCGAATCGATGATCGCGCCACGCTTCATGATGTTGGCGTGCAGCCGCTCGCGGCGCAGATCGAGGAAGCGATATTTGAGCCGCGTCTCCTCGGGGTATTCCTGGTCGCCGAACACCGGCATCGGCAGTTCGCCCGCCGGACCCAGCACCTCGATTTCGGTGGCGAAGACTTCGACCGCGCCGGTCGGCAGATCGGCGTTTTCCGTGCCGGCCGGACGGCGGCGCACTTTGCCGTCGACGCGCACCACCCATTCGGCGCGCAGCTTCTCGGCGTCCTTGAACGCCGGCGAATCCGGGTCCGCGACGACCTGCGTCAGCCCGTAATGGTCGCGCAGATCGATGAACAGCACGCCGCCATGGTCGCGGATGCGGTGGCACCAGCCCGACAGGCGGACGGCCTGGCCGATGTCGGTGTCGCGCGGCGCGCCGCAAGTATGGGACCGATAGCGATGCATGGGAGTCCTGTGCCGACGCGCCAACGGGGCGATCCGGGCGGTCCGAGGGATTCGTTCAGGGGCTTGGGTTTAGCCGAGCCTCAATCCGACGGCAACACGCCGGACGGCCCCTGTCGGAACGGGCCATGGCCACTTTCCGGCCGCCCGCGGGGACCCTGAAGCGCCCCGCGCCGCCGGAAAGCCGCCCGGCCGTCCTCGGGCGGCCCGCTCGGCCTCGTCAAGCGTCGGGTTTGGCGGCGGGCGTGGCGGCCGCCTCAGACGCGGCCTCGGCCGGTGCTTCGGCGGCGGCCACCGCTTCCGGACCCTGACCGCGATAGATCGCCCCGATCACGCAGCCGGCGAAATAGACCCCGCCGAACAGAACCGCCGTCTCGACCATGAATCCCTGCTCGCCGAGAACGGTATCGGATGCGGCGAGCACCGCGCCCACGCCAAGCACGAGCGCATAGAGCAGGATCCACAGCCACCCCTGGCCCAGGCTCGATCCGGGTTTGCGGCGCGCGAACATGACGCCGACCACGAGGCCGAGAACGAACGCGCCGAGCAGCCACTGCCAAAATTGGACGATGAGATATTGCATGGCTTTCCCCTCACCGGCCTCCTAGCGGATGATGATCTCGACGCGGCGGTTTTTCGCGCGGCCCTCTTCCGCGCGATTGGACGCGACCGGACGGCTTTCGCCGAAGCCGCTCGACGTCAGCGCGACACCGGGCGCGCCCGCTTCCGCGATCGCCTTGACGACCTGGGCGGCGCGATTTTCGCTCAACAACTGGTTCAGCGGCACGCCGCCGACGCTGTCGGTATGGCCCTCGATCGACACCGATACCTTGCCGCATCGGCGCAACGTCTCCGCGATGGAGGAGATCAGCGGCCGGTCCTCGTCCCTGATGTAGCGCATCGAGGTCGCGAATGTGATCGTACGCCCCGCGACGGCCTCGCGCAGGCGCGTGCCGCAATCGACGATTTGCGGCGCCTGGCTGACGGGCGGCGGCACGATCACCTGCGAGACCGCGGCCTGCGGCGCGCGCGGCGCGGCCACCTCCGGCGCGGGCTGAGGCTTGGGCGCGGCCGGTTGTGACGGCGAAGCCTGCGCCCGCGATGCCGCCGTCCGCGCCTCCGATGCCGCGAATGGCGGCGGCGGAAGTTCAGGCGACGGCCCCAACGGAAGCTGGAACAGCGCCAGCGGCGGCGGGGTGAACCGCAGGTCGAGTTGCGGCTGTTCCGGTGGCGGCGGAAGGACCGGCTCGCGAAGCGGTGGCGCCTTGACCTGGCTTGCGAAGTTCAGGCCTGCGGCGCGTGCCTCGGCGCCGAGCCGTTCGAGCGCGGCGACGCCCTCCGACGAATTCGCCGCGCCGGAAAGCGAGAGCACGCCGTCCTTCACCTCGACCTTGCCGTCGGCGAGATGTTTGACGGCTTCAAGCGCGAGTTGAACCGCGCGCGCGTGCGACGGCGGCTCGCCCGAGGCGAGCTTCTGCTCATCCTTGAAGGCGGCGTCGATCTTGCGCGCGGCCGCGTTGTTCGCCGCGCGCGCCGCGTCGTTTGGCGCATAGCCCGAAACGCGGACGTCATTCCCGGATTTCTCGATCGCCCAGACATAGGGCGAGGCGATCGGCGCGCGAATGGCGACCGCGCCAAGCTTGATGCCCTCGGGCGGCGATTTCAGCGCGGCCGCGATCGCGTCATAATCCTCGCGCGTCGCGGCGATGCCGTTGACCGCGAGCGTGCCGTCGGTCAGCACCGCGTCCCCCGTGGTCATGCGCCCGAGCAGCGACAACGCGTAACTGGCGTGGGCGCCAAGGCGCGCGGGCGCGCCGTCGCCGAGTTCCATGCGCGAGACCGGCGCGGCGCCCGCCGCCGCCTTGGCCGCCGCCGCGATGACCGCCGCGCCCGTGGCCGCGTCGGGCACGTGTCCGCCGAGCGTCAATCCCGACGCGGTTTTCTCCGCGCGCCACACATAGGGAGTGATCGCGGGCCGAGCGCCGCCGTCGCCCGCGACCCGCCTCACGCCGAGCTCCGCGGCGACGAGATCGCGCGCGCGCGTCCTCGTCTCGGCGGTCGGCGCCGGCGACGTGATCGCGGCGTCACGCCCGGCGATCGCGATCTTCGCCCAATCCTGGCCGCCGGACTTGAGCGCCATCTCCGACCGGCCACGCAGGTCGGCGGCGATCTCGGGGCTCTTCACCGCGAGCGACGCCCACCACAACCCGATCAGGATCGGCAAACCCAATAGCCATGCCCGTGCATTTCTCACTGCTCTTCCCCTCGCGCAATGACGCGTTCGAGCCACGCGGCGATCGATCATCGCCGCTTACGTCGGCGGCCCGATTCAGCCCCCACGCTTCACGATAATCAAGTGGGGAAAGACCAATCCATGCCCCGATGGCATGATGCCGCCGAATTGTCCGCAAGAAATATGCGGTTCGCGTTGTTCCACGCGGCGATCCCTGATGCGAACCCCTTGCATCGCATCCAGATCGGAGCGACAAGATCGAATGAAATCGGCACGGATGCCATGAATCTCATTACCTCGACTACCGATCTTGTCTCCGCCTGCGATCGCCTCTCCCGCCATTCCGTCATCACCGTCGACACGGAATTCCTTCGCGAGACGACATACTTCCCGCTTCTTTGCGTGATCCAGATGGCGAGTCCGGAGGAAGCCGTCGTCGTCGACGCGCTCGCCGATGGAATCGATCTCGCCGCCTTCTTCGCGCTGATGGATAACGCCGGCGTGCTCAAGGTGTTTCACGCCGCGCGACAGGACATCGAAATTGTCTGGCACCGCGCCGGTACGCTGCCCCATCCCGTCTTCGACACGCAGATCGCGGCGATGGTTCTCGGCTATGGCGACTCCATCGCCTACGACCAGCTCGTCGAGCGCATCACCGGCCATCGCCCCGACAAGACGCATCGCTTCACCGACTGGAGCAGGCGTCCGCTCAGCGACGAGCAACTCGCCTACGCCGTCTCCGACGTCACGCATCTGCGCGACGTCTATCTTTCCCTGTCGGAGAATCTCACCCGCCGCGGGCGCACCGAATGGGTCAAGGAGGAAATGGAGATCCTCACCTCCCCTCGGACCTATGAAATGGACCCGGCCAACGCCTGGGAACGGCTCAAGACGCGCGCGCGCAAGCCCAAGGAGCTCGCGGTGCTGATCGAGGTCGCCGCCTGGCGCGAGGCGGAAGCGCAGCGGCGCAACGTCCCGCGCGGCCGCATCCTCAAGGACGACACGGTCGGCGAAATCGCGACGCAGGCGCCGACGACGGCGGAGCGCCTCGCCGGACTGCGCACGCTGCCCAAGGGCTTCGATCGCTCGCGCTGGGGCCAGGACATTCTCGCCGCCGTCCAGCGCGGGATCGCGCGCGATCCGCAGACCTTGCCGCGGCTGGAGCGCCCACGCGCGACCGCGAACGGTTCGGCCACGGTGGAACTGCTCAAGGTGCTCCTGCGCATGACGGCGGAAAAGCACGGTGTCGCCGCCAAGGTGATCGCGACCGTCGACGAATTGGAACGGATCGCCGCCGACGACAACGCCGATGTCGCGGCGCTGCACGGCTGGCGCCGCGCTCTATTCGGCGAGGGCGCGCTCGCGCTCAAGCACGGCCGGCTCTCGCTCGGCATCGAAAAGGGCCGCGTCGTCTCGCTCGACCGCGACTGAGCCCGCTATTCGCGCACGATTTCGGGCGCGCGGTGGACGAGGCGCGCGAGCTGTTTGAAACGGCTGGCCACGCGCTCGCCGGCGAGATCCCGCCGCTTGCGGGTGAACACCAGCATCAGCTTCTTGCCGCGCCCGCGAATATGCACCGCCGGCAGCACGCCCGGCTGGGCCGCGGAAATGAGATGGGCGACGCGCAACAGGGTGCCGAGCACGCGCGCGCGTTCGAGCAGCCGGTGCGAAACGCAGGCGATGAGCGCGGGCGAGAAGCCGTCGCCGAGAATGCCGGCGTGGCGGTAATAGACGGTCAGCGCCAGGAACACGCGCCCCTCATGGGTGATCGAGCCGAAACTGCCATTGGCGATGAGGTTGAGCGTCTGCTCGCCGCGATAGTCGGGATGGGCGCGCCAGCCGATGTCGGCGAGCAGGCAGGCGGCGTGACGCAGGCGCCGCTCCTGCGCCGTTTCGTCAAGTCCGGCCGCGCGCATGAAGCTGTCGGTCCAGCCGATCAATTCCTCGCCGTGCTCGGAGGAGCGCGAGCGGACCCGATTGAGCTCGCGCGCGGCGGCCAGAAGTCCGTCCTGGCGACGAATTTCGGGGGTCAGCTTCTCGAACAGGAGCCCCTCGCGCACGCCATAGGTCGAGATGACGACCCGGCTCGGCTTGGCGACGCGGATGACGTATTCGAGCACCAAGGCGGCATAGGCGAGCAGCGGCCGGCGCGCGTCGGCGATGGACTCGATGTCGGCGAGCACGCCGCGCGGCGCGTAGCGCCTGACCTTGTTGGCGAAGCTTAGCGCCTCCTTCGCCGACATCGAATAGCCGTGCATGATGCGCAAGGGATGACCCGACTGCGTGATATGCAGCCGCGCCAGCGCGCGCCACGTGCCGCCGACCGCGTGGAAGGTCCGCCCGCGTCCGCCGCGCAGCAGGTCGACGCCGCCGAGCGCGGCGGCGACGATCTTCTCGGCGCGCTTGAGCGAGCGGCGCGACAGATCCTGCAAGGCGAGCCCGCCCAGCGGCAGCGTGACGCCGCGCCCGATGCGGTGGCCGGCGATGTCGACGAGTTCGAGCGAGCCGCCGCCGAGATCGCCGACGATGCCGTCCGGCTTATCGACGCCGGAGATCACGCCGAGCGCCGACAGCCTCGCCTCGCGCGGGCCGGCGAGCACCTCGATCGGCACGCCGCAAATCTTCTCCGCGCGCGCGATGAAGTCGGGGCCGTTGCGCGCGTCGCGGCAGGCCGCGGTCGCGATCGCGTAAACCGCCCGCACCTTCATCACGTCGCACAGCGCGCGGAATCGCCGCAGCGCCGCCAGCGCCTTGGCGACGGCGTCCTCCGGCAACAGGCCGCTCGACTGCACGTCGCGGCCGAGACCGCACAGCGCCTTTTCGTTGAAGACCGGCGTGGGACTGCGCGTCAGCGCCTCATAGGCGACGAGTCGCACCGAGTTCGAGCCGATGTCGATGACGGCGACCGGACCCGCGAGCGACTTTTTCCGCCGGCCGGATTCGCGCGTCCTAGGAGGTTTGATTGCGGTCGCCGCGCCGCGTGAGGCGCCGCGGCGAGGATTGCTTGAGTGATTTGCCACGGCCCGACAGACTTGGATTGGTCATGAAGTAGTCATGCAGGTTGAAGGGCTCCTCGCCCTTCGCCGCCTTCATACGCTCCGATGATCCATCGGGCAACAACCGCCAGCTCTGCTCCGTGTCCTTCAGATTGGCGACCATGATCTGATCGAGAACCTGTTGATGCACCGTCGGATTGGTGAGCGGGCACAGCGTTTCGACGCGCCGATCAAGGTTGCGGGGCATCATGTCGGCCGAGGAGATATACACAGCCGCTTTCGGGTGCGGCAGGCCGTGGCCACCGCCGAAGCAATAGATGCGGCTGTGCTCGAGAAAGCGCCCGATCACCGACTTGACGCGAATGTTTTGCGACATGCCCGCGATGCCGGGACGCAGGCAGCAGATGCCGCGCACGACGAGGTCGATCGAGACGCCGGCCGCCGACGCCTCGTACAGCGCGTCGATGATCTCGGGATCGACCAGCGAATTCATCTTCATCCAGATCGCGGCGGGCCGTCCGTGCTGGGCGTGGCCGATCTCCTGGCGGATGTGTTGCAGGATGCGCTTGCGCAAGGTGAGCGGCGACACCGCCATGCGCTCGATGTCCACCGGGGCGGCATAGCCGGTGATGTAGTTGAACAACCGCGCGACATCGCGGGCGATGACCTGGTCGCAGGTGAAGAACGACAGGTCGGTGTAGATGCGCGCCGTCACCGGATGATAGTTGCCGGTGCCGACATGGACATAGGTCGTCAGCACGCCGCCCTCGCGGCGGACGACCATCGACAGCTTGGCGTGGGTCTTCAGGTCGATGAAGCCGTAGACCACCTGCACGCCGGCGCGTTCGAGGTCGCGGGCCCAGCGGATATTGGCCTCCTCGTCGAACCGCGCCTTGAGCTCGATCAGCGCGGTGACCGACTTGCCCGCCTCGGCCGCCTCGGCAAGCGCGCGCACGATCGGGGAATTCGACGAGGTGCGGTAGAGCGTCTGCTTGATCGCAACCACGTCGGGGTCGCGCGCGGCCTGCTGCAGGAACTGCACGACCACGTCGAAGGATTCGTAGGGATGGTGGACGATCAGGTCCTTTTGCCGGATCGCGGCGAAGCAATCATCGCCATGGTCGCGCACGCGCTCGGGATGGCGCGGCACGTAGGGCGCGAATTCGAGATCGGGCCGGTCGAGCCGGGTGAGCTGTGACAGCTCGCTGACCGCGAGCACGCCGTCGACCAGGAAGACCTGATCGTCGCCCGCCGACAAGGCCGCTTGCACGAAGGCGCGCAATTCCTCCGGCATCGCCGCCTCGATTTCGAGGCGGATGACGCTGCCGCGGCGACGGCGCTTGAGCGCGGTCTCGAATACCCGCACCAGATCCTCGGCCTCTTCCTCGATTTCGATCTCGGAATCGCGGATGACGCGGAAGCCGCCCTGCCCCTTGACGACGTAGCCGGGAAACAGCCGCCCGATGAACAGGCTGGTGGCCTGTTCGAGCGTGATCAGCCGGTGGGTTTCGTCCTTGCCGACGTCCGGCAGGCGGATGAAGCGATCGATCTTGCCCGGCATGCGGATCAGCGCGTTCATGCCGAAGCCGTCGGCGACGCGGGAAAGCTGTAGCGCGATCGAGAAGCCGAGGCTCGGGATGAACGGAAACGGATGCGCGGGATCGATCGCCAGCGGCGTCAGCAGCGGAAAGATGTTGCGCAGGAAATGGTCCTCGATCCAGGCGCGCTCCGACTTGGAGACATCCTTGGCGTCGACCAGCGTGACCCCGGCCTCCGCCAGCAGCACGCGCAGATCGCGCCAGATCGCCTGCTGGTCGGACGCCAGCGCCGACACCGCCTCGTTGATGTGAATGAGCTGCTCGGCCGGCGTCAGCCCGTCGGGGCTCTTTTCGAGAATGCCGGCGCGCACCTGGGCCTTGATGCCGGCCACGCGCACCATGAAGAACTCGTCGAGATTGTTGGCCGAGATCGACAGGAAGCGCACGCGCTCGAGCAGCGGATGATGCGGATTGACCGACTCCTCCAGCACGCGGCGATTGAAATGCAGCCACGACAATTCGCGGTTGATGAAGCGCGCGGGACTTTCCGTGCTCGGAGCGGACGGCTCGTCGTGGTGCGCGACGGTTTCCTCGGCGCTCGGGAGTTCAAGGTTCTCCATGGGTCACGTAATCCAATCAGCCCCTGAAAGGGCCATGATCCAATCCGCCCTTGAGAGGGCCATGCGCGGCGTCGCCGCGTGGGCTCGCCGAATCCCTTTCCGGCCCGGGGGTTAGGCGAAATATTCAGACCGATATGACAATTCGATGACATCTTGGCCGATTGCCGCGAGGCGTCAAGGTGCATCCCCCGCCGCCCCTTCCTCGCGCAGGACTTCGGCCGCCAGCGCCCGGGTTACCGGCCGGCGCAGGCGAAGCGAGGCCTCGTCCAGCCGCTCGACCACATCGCGAGCGGCCGCGAAGCTCCGCTCGATCCGCCCGGCGAGATAGGCGACCGTCGCCTCGTCGAGGCGCAATTGCCGGTCGGCGCAGAGCTTGACGATCAGCGCCCGCAACAGGGCATCGTCCGGGTCGGCGAGTTCCACCACCGGGATCGCCCGCAGCCGCGAGGCAAGGTCGCGCAGGCCGATTTCCCAGGCGGCCGGCAGGCAGCGCGCCGTCAGCAGGACGAAGGCGCCCTCCTCGCGCGCGAGGTTGAGAAGGTGGAAGAGCGCCGCCGGGTCGAAGTTTCCGGGCTCGATATCCTCGACCACCAGCGCGCCGGTCGCGAGCGCGCCGGGAACCGCGGCCACGGCGAGCGCGCGCGCCGAGATCACGCGGGCGCCCGCGAACTCCGCCCAGATCGCGGCCAGATGCGTCTTGCCCGCGCCTTCGGGGCCGACGAGGAAGAGAAACGGTCCGGGCCAGTCCGGCCAGCGCTCGATCATCGCCAGCGCGGCCGCGTTCGGCGCGCCGTCGAGGAAATCATCGCGCGCCAGATGCTCCCGGCTGGGCAACGAGAGCGCCAATTGACGCGGCTGCGGCGCACGGGCCAAAGCGCGAACTCCCTACCATTCGATCGCGGCGACCGGATCGATCATTTCCCAACCCGCCCGCGCCGATGAGGGGCGCGCCATGCCTTGAACGCGGGGCGCGTGCTTGCCCGCGTCAGGCTCCCCTGCCGCCACTTCTTTCGACGCCGCCCATGTGACGGATCCATTCGAGCAGATAGGCCGCCACCGAGGCGAGCGTCAGGACCGCCACCGCGATCATCAACAGCTTGTCGAGGGGCGCGGGCGAAAAGCCGAAACCGCGCGCGGCCAGAACCAGCGCCGCGAACAGCACCTGCGCGACGGTGTTGAGCTTGGAGACCATCAGCGGCTTGAGCGCGACCGGCTTTTCCACCAGCCAGGACACGATCACCGCCGCGATGATCATCAGATCGCGCGACACGACGAGGATCACCAGCCAGCGCGGAATGAGATCGAAGATCCCGAGCGCGACATAGATCGACACCAGGAGCGCCTTGTCGGCGAGCGGATCGAGCAGGCGGCCGATCTCGCTGCCCATGTTGAAGCGCTTGGCGAGGAAGCCGTCTACCGCGTCGCTCACGCCCGCGATCAGGAACAGGATGAAGGCAACGTCGAACTGTCCCGATGCGATCGCCCAGACGATCACGGGCACGAGCAGGATGCGTCCGAGGGTGATGATATTGGGAATGCTCACATTCAAATTCCGGCCAAACATCGACGGGCATCGCGGTCTTCGTCGGAAGGGACCTCCCGCGAAGCCTGGCGCCCCAGATCTGGCGTCGCCCGCGCGCCCCCCGCGCGAAAAGGCGCCCGCCGGCGCGCGCCCGTCCCTTCTTGATAATATAATCACCGCCGCCGCGCGAGCCATTGCATGGCGGAACGATCCGACGTAACCAGCCGGCAGCACCCGGAAACCACGACATGAGCAAGACCGGCAAGGGCCTGACCTATTCCAGTTCGGGTGTCGACATCGATGCGGGAAATCGCCTCGTCGACCTGATCAAGCCCATGGTCAGGGCCACCGCCCGGCGCGGCGCGGACGCCGAGATCGGCGGATTTGGCGGGCTTTTCGACCTCAAGGCCGCCGGCTTTACGGACCCGGTGCTGGTCGCGGCGACCGACGGCGTCGGCACCAAGGTCAAGATCGCCATCGAAACCGGCCTCCATGACGGCATCGGCGTCGACCTCGTCGCCATGTCGGTCAACGACCTCGTCGTGCAGGGCGCCGAGCCATTGTTTTTCCTTGATTATTTCGCCTGCGGGAAACTCGACCCGGAGGCGGCCGCCGCGATCGTGGCCGGAATCGCGCGAGCCTGCCGGGAATCGGGCTGCGCCCTGATCGGAGGCGAGACGGCGGAAATGCCGGGGCTCTACGCGGCCGGCGATTACGACCTTGCCGGATTTGCCGTCGGCGCGGCCGAACGCGGCACGCTGCTGCCGCGCGCCGACATCGCGGCCGGCGACGCGATCATCGGGATCGCCTCCTCCGGCGTTCATTCCAACGGCTTTTCCCTCGCGCGCAAGGTGGTCGAGCGCGCCGGCCTCGACTGGAGCGCACCCGCCCCCTTCGCGCCCGGCATGACCCTCGGCGCGGCGCTGCTGACGCCGACGCGGCTCTATGTGCGCGCCTGTCTCGATGCGATCCGCGTCAGCGGGGCGGTCAAGGGTCTCGCCCATATCACCGGCGGCGGCTATCCCGACAATATTCCGCGCGTCTTGCCGGCGGGCCTCGGCGCGCGGGTCGATCTCGCCACGATCCCCGTTCCGCCGGTGTTCAAATGGCTCGCGCGCGCCGGCGACATCGCCGAAGCGGAGATGCTGCGCACCTTCAATTGCGGGATCGGCATGATCGCGATCACAAGCCCGGACGCCGCCGCCACCGTGATCGACATCCTCAAATCCGCCGGCGAACAGGCGACGCGGATCGGCCAGGTCGTCGACGTCGGGAGCAGCGCTCGCGTGATCTTCGACAATCATCTCGACCTGACGTGAGCGCACGAACGTGAAGCGCGCCATCGCCATCTTGATCTCAGGCCGCGGCTCGAACATGACGGCGTTGATCGCCGCCGCCAGCGCGCCCGATTTTCCCGCGCGTATCGCCGTTGTCGTCTCCAATGTCGCCGACGCGGCGGGGCTCGACGCCGCGCGAAAGGCCGGCATCGCGACCGAAATCGTCGACCACCGTCCATTCGGCAAGGACCGCGAGGGATTCGAGCGCGCGCTCGACGAAACGCTCGCGCGCCACGGCGTCGAGCTCGTCTGCCTAGCTGGATTCATGCGCCTCCTTACTCCCTGGTTCGTCGGCCGCTGGGACGGGCGCATGCTCAACGTCCACCCGGCCCTGCTCCCGGCGTTCAAGGGTCTCGACACCCACGCCCGCGCGCTCGCGAGCGGGGTCAAGATCCACGGCGCCACGGTACATTTCGTCTCGGCGGAAATGGATTCCGGGCCGATCGTGATGCAGGGAGCGGTTGCCGTGCTCGAAACCGACACGGCCGAGACGCTGGCGGCGCGCGTGCTCGCCGTCGAGCATCGCATCTATCCCCTCGCCGTGCGGCTCGTCGCAGCCGGCAAGGTCGCGATAAGATCGGGCCGGTGCTTTTCGGACGGCGAAGCACGGGACCGGGACGCGCTGATCGTGCCGTGAGGCGGCGCGCCGGTCGCGCCCGCGAATTGACGCGCGCACATATCGATCCCGTTATTCTTCGATCCCGTTATTCGTCGATCGCCTCGTTCGTAGTATCTTGCAAGTCAACTTGTTGGTCGGCGGGCTTGCTCGCTCCCCAATCCCGCGCGAAAGGACCCCCTGGCTCATGCTCACGCTCTTTACCTTCGGTCCGGCCTTCGGCCTTCCCGACCCGAGCCCCTTCGTGATGAAGGTCGAGACGTTGCTGCGCATCGCCGGCATCGCGCACCAGACCAAGCGCGCCAATCTGCGCCGGGCGCCCAAGGGCAAGGCGCCCTATATCGACGACGACGGCACGATCCTGGGCGACTCGACCTTCATCCGCCTTCACGTCGAGAAGAAATACGGCATCGACTTCGACAAGGGGTTGAGCGGCGAACAGAAGGCGATCGCCTGGGCGTTCGAAAAACTCGCCGAGGACAATCTCTATTGGATCACGGTCCATGACCGGTGGGCCAACGACGCCAATTTCGCGCGCGGACCGGCCACGTTCTTCAAGGCGGTGCCGGCGCCGCTGCGGCCCTTCGTCATCGCCATGGTGCGGCGGCAACTGGCCCGCACCCTGCGCGGCCAGGGCATCGGCCGTCACGCGCCGGAGGAAATCGCGATCATCGGCGCGCGCGGCATCGCGTCGATCGCCGATTATCTCGGCGACAAGCCCTATTTCATGGGCGCGGAGGCGACCGGCGTCGACGCGACGATCTTCGCCTTCCTCGCCAGCGCGATGTGCCCTCTGTTCGATTCCGGCGTGCAACGCGCGGCCGCGAGCCACGATAATCTCAAGCGCTATGTCGGCCGCATGGCGGCGCGCTACTATCCCGAATTGAAGGAGATCGCCGGCTGCCCGGCGCTCGCGTGACGCGCGCCCGATACCTCATCCCCGAAATGCAAGCCCCCCGGCGGGCGGGCCGGGGGGTTACGAGATCAATGCGCCGCTCGCGCGGACAAAGGCCAGTTATGCGACCTTCAGATTCTCAGCCGAGGACCTGCCCCGATTGCTGACAAGTTCGTACTCAACGGTTTGACCTTCGTTGAGGGTCGCAAGGCCCGCGCGCTGGACCGCCGAGATGTGGACGAAAACGTCCTTGTCGCCGGTCGCCGGCTTGATGAACCCATAACCCTTGGTCGGATTAAACCACTTGACGGTGCCCTTCTGCATCGTCTGTCTCCCAGTCTAGACGTAAGAAAAAGACACGGGAAAAACGCTTACGCGCACCCGCGCCACAAGCCGAGTTTTTGGGATTAGTCTGCAAGTTATGTCTGGCAACCGCACACCGAATTGGCCAAAATCGGTTTGTGGCGGCACATGACACGAAAAACTTGGCGTTAGCAAGACCTTGGCCGCATTCGGAAAATGTGGCCGCGCGATCACACTCGCTGGCGGTGATTTGGCGGCGCAAACCGAACCGGTTGACGCATCAGGCCATTTTTGAACAATACATCCCGCTCGCGGGCGCTTCGCGACGCGCGGCGAATGCCGCAGCTGAAAAAGGTTCTAGAATGAGCGCGTCGCATTGTCGCGTGCCCACGCATTCAGCATCGCGAAGCTCGCGATCGCCGAACTTCTCGACATTGTCGACCTCGATTCTGGCGGCGATCGCGCTCGGCGCGCTCGCGCCGACCGACGCGCGCGCGGCGACATGCACGACGTCGCTTACGTATTATTACCTATCCTCCTGCGCGACCACCGACCCGTCCGGTTCGGCCAACATGACCATGCTCGATCTCGGCTCACGGCTGCTCGAACGCATGGGCAACGCGGCGACCTGGGGCGTGAACGCGGCGAACAACGCCAATCCCGGCGGCGGCGGCGCGCCGGCGCAAACCGGTCCGCGCTACCGCGCCTATTTCGAAGGCTATGGACTGTGGTCGACCACCGCGCCCCAGGGCGCTTTCGTGGGCGATAATCGGCGCACCTTCGGCGGCGTCGCGGGCTTCTCCTACGCCTTCAGCCCGAGTTTCACCTTCGGCGCCACGGTCGACCAGAGCCACAGCGGCATCGACATACCCAACGCGCTGCAATCGGCGAACGTCGACCTGACCCAGATCGGCGTCAACGCGGTCTACACGCACGGGCCATGGACATTCGTCGCCGCCGGCGTTCACGGTTTCGGCCGGATCAATTCGAGGCGCCTCACCGCCGGCCCGAGCACCGCCGTCGCCTCCTATGGCGGCACGATCTCGGGAGCGATCGCGGAGATCAGCTATTATCACGCCATCGGCCAGGGGCGTCTTATTCCGAAGCTCGCGCTCGAATATGCCCGCTCCCACACCGACGGCTTCAGCGAGACCGGCGGCCTGCCCAACTTCACGGTGTCGAGCGCGAATGGCGAGCGCGCCCGTCTCCTGATCGGCGCGGAGATCGGCCGCTACTGGATCGTCGATCAGCACGTGATCGACCTTTCCGCCTACGGCAAGTTCGTCGACAATTTCATGCAGCGCGCCGCGAATGTGAGCATCAGCGGCGTCACGGTGCAGGGCTTCAACGAGAGCCAGCTCGGGGCCGACGCGGGCGCCTCGTTGTCCTACGGCATCAACCGCGCGACGCGCGTCTATGCCAATTACGACGGCAAGTTCCGGACCGGGTTTACGTCGCACTCGGGAACGGTGGGGCTGGAACTACGCTGGTAGCGGACGGACCGCTCACAGCAGTTCGCGCTCGACCCGGCGCCGGTGGCGGCGCACCAGCACATTGGCGACCAGAACGACGATCGCGGCGCCCAGCGCGGCGGTGATGTAATGCTTGCCCGCCAGCGTCTCCGGCGCGAACCACCAGGTCAGCGCCTGGTCCTTGATCATGATCTCGCCCGCGACCCAGCCGAGAATGGCCGATCCGCCCCACACCAGCATCGGGAAGCGCACCAGCATCGCCAGCACCACGGCGCTTCCGGCCACGATCAGCGGGATGCTCGCGCCGAGGCCGAAGATGATGAGGCCCGAGCGGATCGTGCCCGCATGCGCCACATCCAGGCGCGCGGCCGCGGTCTCCGCCGCCGCGGCGATGGCGATGACATTGTCGAGGCTCATGACGATGTCGGCGATCGCCACGATCCACACCGCGCGCCAGAGCCGGTCCGCCGCCTTGACGTCGCGCCGCTCCGCGCCGGGGTCCTCCGGCACCAGCAGCTTGATGGCGATCCAGATCAGCAACAGGCCGCCGACGATCTTGACGAAGGGATAAGCGAGCGCTTGCGTCACCACCAGCGTGAACGTCACGCGCATCAGGATCGCGACCGCGGCGCCGAGAATCATGCCCCACAGGCGCTGGCGCGGCGCGAGCAGCCGGCACGCCATCGCGATGACGACGGCATTGTCGCCGGCCAGAATGATGTCGATGCCGATGATCTGTCCGACGGCGAGCCAGAACGCCGGCTGATGCCAGACGGCGACCAGCGGTTCGATCAGGTTGGCGGCAAGGAAGGAGAACGGGTCAGACAAAGGCGGCCGCCCCCGGGCATGTGGCTACGGCATGTGGCTACGGCATGTGCCTAAGCGCGTCACTGGTTAGTCACCGCGCGCATCCAAGGCAAGGACCCGCGCGCGTGCTTGCGGCCTGATGCCGCACCGGTTCGAGCCCGGCGGCGCTTTGGACGCGCGCCGCGTCAGCCGACGATTTCGTTGCCCGCGAAGAATTGCGCGATTTCGATTGTCGCCGTTTCCGGCGCGTCCGATCCGTGCACGGAATTCTCGCCGATCGACTTGGCGAAGGATTTGCGGATGGTTCCCTCCGCCGCCTTGGAGGGATCGGTCGCGCCCATCACCTCGCGGTATTTGGCGATCGCGTTCTCACCCTCGAGCACCTGCACGACGACGGGGCCGGAGCACATGAAATCGACGAGCTCGCCGAAGAAGGGCCGCTCGCGATGGACCGCGTAGAAGGTCTTGGCCTCGGTCCGGCTCATGCGGATGCGCTTCTGCGCGACGATCCGGAGCCCGGCCTTCTCGATCACGGCGTTGATCGCGCCGGTGAGGTTACGCGCGGTCGCGTCCGGCTTGATGATCGAAAACGTACGTTGAATGGCCATGATCCGGGTCCTGTTGCGTGGGGCGTTGCAAGTCGCGTGGCGGGCTTATAGCCGCGCGCCAAGTTCGCGGCAAGCGCGCCCGGCGCCCTTGCCGGGGCCTCCGGATTAACGGGATTTCACCAACATGAACCGACCCTGTAGGCGCCGCTCCACCGCCATTCAGAACGAGGCGCGCATCCTTCGCCGCGGTTGAACCTCGCGGCCCGCGAAAACGACCAACTCATACAGGCGTCATCGTCGCCGCAGCCAAGGAGAACATCATGTTGCGCAAGTTCGCTCTCGGCATCGCCGCCGCCACGGCATTGGGCATCGCGGCCTTCGCCCCCTCCACCGCCTCCGCCGCCCCCTGGGGCTGGGGCTGGCATGGCCCTCACCATCACTTCCGGCCGTTCTATCGCCTCGGCCCGCCGATCGGCGTCCATTTCGCCGGCCCCGGCCCGGGCTGCATGGTCAAGCGCTGGGTGCCGACGCCGTACGGACCGCGGCTGCGCTGGGTCAACGTCTGCTACTGACCGCGCACGCCGCGCCACGCGACGCCCCCGCTCCCCCGGCGGGGGCGTTCGCGTCTCGTCACCGCGTGGCGCGCGGCGAGGACACGGGGGCGCGAGCGACATGAAAGGGCGTGGGCCTCGCGCGACTAGGCCGAGGCCAAATCCCGCGCGAGCTCGGCGCGCGAGGCCGGCGACATGATCGCCAGATGCGCGTAGTTCTCGTGGTCGATGCCGACGAGAACGGTGACCTTGGGATCGGCGAACGCGGCCCGCATGTCTTTCGCGATCGGGAAACGCACGAAGTGAACCGACGAGGTCTTGCCCTCCGGCGAGGTACGCTCGACATCCTCCTCCGGCACGCAATAGATCTTGCGCTCGCCGATCTGGATGAACATGTGCCGCTCGACATGGGTGAGCCGCATCAGCATCGCATGACGGCGGATCGGATCGTCGATCTCGAACATTACGGTGGCGACGAGCTCGTCGCCGCGCGGCACCAGCGGATTGTAGGCGTGCAGCTCGTCGGCGAGCTGCTCGGCGCCGCCGCGCTCGATGTACAGCATCTCCTGGACCTGGAACAGCAGCGTTTCGAAGCACTCGAAATAGAACGTGCAGACCGGCCCGACCTCGATCCGGCGCAGCTTCTTGGTCGGCAGCAGCGTCCGCCGCCGCTCCGCGCGCTCCGCCGCGAAGCGATCCGCCTCGACGATGTCGGCGGACGTGATCCTGCGTTCGGATGCGGGCATGGGCGGTCTCCTGTTCGTGCCGTGTTAGGTCGGCGGGCGGCGGTTCGTCATCCGGCGAAGCCGTAGGCGCGGGCGAACACCTCGATCGCGTGCGTGCCTTTCGGCGCGGCGCCGTTGCCCTCCGCGCCGATCACCTGCACCAGATGCCTGCAGGCGAGCGGGCAGTCCGAGCAGAGCGTGGCGTTGCCTTTCTGCGTGATCAGCGCGGCGGCGGGCTTGGCGACCTTGAGCGCGTGCGGCCGCGTTTCGGCCATCACGCCGAAGGTGCCGCCATGGCCCGAGCAGCGCTCGACGACATCGACCTTGAGGCCGGGAACGAGACCCAGCATTTCCGCCGATTTGGCGCCGACATTCTGCGCCCGCGCGTGACAGGCCATGTGCACGGTGACGCCGCCCTCGATCGGCGCGAGGCCGGGGGCGAGGCCCTCCTTCTTGGCGATGTCGACCATGTATTGGGAAATGTCGAAGATCGCTTTCGACAGCTTCTTGACCTTCTCGTCTTCGGGAAGGATCAGCGGCCATTCGAATTTCATCATCAGGCCGCAGCTCGCCGTCAACGTGATGACGTCGTATCCCTTGTCGATCCACTCGCACAATTCGGCCGACACCTTGCGGGCGTTTTCGGCGACCTGGGCGATATCGCCGTGTTCAAGAAACGGCATGCCGCAACAGGCCGGGTAGACGACCTTGGCCTCCACGCCGTTGCGCGCGAGCACGTGGAGCGCCGCCTCGCCCGTCGTCGGCTGATGGTAGTCGACGAAGCAGGTCGCGTAGACCACGGCCTTGCGGCCCTTGGCGGGCGCGTCGGCGGGCTTGGGCGGGTTCTTGCCCGCGCCCTTGCTGAACGGCGTGACGTGATAGGTCGGCAGCCCCGCGTCGGCGTCGACGCCGAGCACGGCCCGCATGACGGGACGAGTCAGCGCGTTGCCGCGCTTGGTCGCCCAGTTCGCGATCGGCGCGACGGGGCCGGCAAGCTTGGCGTTGCGGTCGATCCGGGCGAGTTGCTTGGTGGTGAAGCCGACCTCGCCGCGTTTGAACTCGGCCGCGCGGTAGCGCAGCATCAGATGGGGAAAATCGAGATCGAAGCTGTGCGGCGGCACGTAGGGACACTTCGTCATGAAGCACATGTCGCACAGCGTGCAGGCGTCGACGACCTTCTTGAAATCCTTCTTGGGATCGAGACTATCGACCTCGCCGGTCGCGGACTCGTCGACCATGTCGAACAGGATCGGAAAAGAATCGCACAGGTTGAAGCAGCGCCGGCAGCCGTGACAGATGTCGAAGGCGCGCTCCATCTCCTTGTCGATCGCCGCCTGGTCGTAGAACGACGGCGAGCGCCAATCGATCGGGTGGCGCGTCGGCGCCTCGGTCGAACCTTCCTTCGTGCTCATCGGCAAATCCCCCTTCAGGCGCCTGCTCGGACGCGGCCCTCGGCGAGCCCCGTTCGCTCACCGGCACCGCCGCCAGGCGCGCCGCCCGTCAAGCAGGCGGCGCCGATCCATCGCGGACCGGCGCCGCTCCGCACGTTGCTTGCTTACTTGTCGAGGCCGTCGAGCGCGCGCGTGAAGCGGCCGGCATGCGACTTCTCGGCCTTGGCGAGAGTCTCGAACCAGTCGGCGATCTCGGCGAAGCCCTCGTCGCGCGCGGTGCGCGCCATGCCCGGATACATGTCGGTGTATTCGTGGGTCTCGCCCGCGATCGCCGCCTTCAGATTGGCGGCCGTCGCGCCGATCGGCAGACCCGTGGCCGGATCACCGACCGGTTCCATGAATTCGAGATGGCCGTGGGCGTGCCCGGTCTCGCCTTCGGCGGTCGAGCGGAACACGGTGGCAACGTCATTGTAGCCCTCGACGTCGGCCTTTTGAGCGAAATAGAGGTAGCGGCGATTGGCCTGGCTCTCGCCGGAGAAGGCCTCCTTCAGATTCTGAAACGTTTTGCTTTTTCCGAGATCCGCCATTGGTTTCTCCTCGCTGCTGGCCTGGATTTGCACTGAAATTCGCAATCGATATCGCGGTCCTCGCGCGACACGAAATGAAAATCCCGCCGCCGCGACCGACGCGGCAACATTACGCGCGTCGGGGGCGGAGTCAACATTTTTAGAATGGTTTTAGAATTAAAATATCGCTTTCGCGCGACCAATCAGCCCCTGGTTTCGAGCGCGAGGATGACGGCGGCCGGCTTTCAGCGATGCGGGCGCGTCACCCGCAGGATCACATCGACGCGGCGCAAGATCTCGCCGGGATTGAGCGCCGGGGTTCCCACCACCGTGACCTGGTCGAGCGGAACGTCGACCAACTCGTTGTCGTCATCGTAGAAGATATGGTGATGATCGCCGGTGTTGGTGTCGAAGAAAGTCCGCTTGCTGTCGAGCGCGATGCGATTGAGCAGCCCGCCCGCGGCGAACTGGTTGAGCGTATTGTAGACGGTCGCCTGCGACATGCGCATGCCGGCCTTCGTCGCCATCTCGTGGGCCTGCTCGGCCGTGAAATGCTTGTCGCCCCCGTCGAAAAGGACGTGGGCGAGTTGAAGCCGCTTGGCCGTCGGCCTCAGTCCGGCACGCGCAAGCCGCGCGGTCAGGGATGTCTTCGACATGCGAACGCCTCTCAGGTGGCCATGACAATAGAACAATTCTAGAGCTTTTCAAGAGCATAGATTAGGGTGCGGCGCGCAAATCGTGCCGCGGCGCCGAAGGACGGTTGCGTCGATCCGTCGCCCGGGCGAAAAGCCGACGATGCTTTCGATCTCCACCCTTTCGATCCGGGTCGCCGGACGCCTCCTCCTCGACCGCGCCACGGTCCAGATCGCGCCGGGCGCGCGCGTCGGCCTCGTCGGATTGAACGGCGCGGGCAAGTCCACGCTGTTTCGGGCCATCGCCGGGGATATCGAAACGGAGACGGGCGAGATCACGCTGCCGCCGCGCTGGCGCATCGGCACGCTCGCCCAGGAGGCGCCGAGCGGACCGGAGCAACTCATCGACGTCGTGCTCGCCGCCGACGTCGAGCGCGCCGCGCTCATCGCCGAGGCGCGGACCTGCGTCGATCCGCACCGCATCGCCGAGATCCAGACGCGGCTCGCCGACATCGGCGCGCACGCCGCGCCCGCCCGCGCGGCCGCGATCCTGAGCGGTCTCGGCTTCCCGGCGGCGGACCAGGCGCGGGCCTGCGCCGAATTTTCCGGCGGCTGGCGCATGCGCGTGGCGCTCGCCGCGGTTCTGTTCTCCGAGCCCGACCTGCTCCTGCTCGACGAGCCGACCAACTATCTCGACCTCGAAGGCACGCTCTGGCTCGAGCACCACCTCGCCCATTATCCGCGCACGGTGATCATCATCAGCCACGACCGCGACCTGCTCGAAAATTCGGTCGACCAGATCCTGCATCTTCACCGCGGCAAGCTGACGCTCTATCGCGGCGCCTATTCCTCGTTCGAACGGCAACGACGCGAGCGCGAGGTGCTCGACCAGAAGCACGCCGCGCGCCAGGCATCCGAGCGCAAGCGCCTGCAAGCCTTCGTCGACCGCTTCCGCGCCAAGGCCACCAAGGCCCGCCAGGCGCAGTCGCGCCTCAAGCTGCTCGCGCGCATGGAGCCGGTCGCCGCGATCGTCAACGACGACGTGCGCGACATCGTCATTCCGCCGCCGGCGCGGCTACTCTCTCCCCCGATCATCGCCATCGACGGCGCGCGCGTCGGCTACGATCCCGAGCGCCCGGTGCTGCGCGAGGTGACGCTGCGCATCGACAATGACGACCGCGTCGCCCTGCTCGGCGCCAACGGCAACGGCAAGTCGACGCTGGTCAAGCTCATCGCCGGACGCCTGACGCCCTTCGCCGGAACCGTGACGCGCGCCGACAGAATCGAGATCGCCTATTTCGCCCAGCACCAGCTCGACGAACTCAACCCCGACGCGACCCCCTACCTCCATGTGCGCAAGCTGATGCCGGAGGCGCCGGAATCAAAGGTCCGGGCCCGCGCCGGCCAGATCGGCTTTCCGGAGGCGGCCGCCGACACCCGCGTGGGAAACCTCTCGGGTGGGGAAAAGGCGCGCCTGCTGCTCGGGCTCGCGACCTTCGCCGGCCCGCATCTCGTCATTCTCGACGAGCCCACCAACCATCTCGACATCGACAGCCGCGCCGCGCTGGTGGAAGCGATCAACGATTTTCCGGGCGCCGTCATCATGGTCTCGCACGATCGCTACCTGATCGAGGCCTGCGCCGACCGGCTGTGGATCGTGGCGAACGGCACGGTCGCGCCGTTCGAGGGCGACATCGCCGATTACGGCCGGCTGGTGCTGACCGAGCGCGCCTCGCCCGGATCCGCTCAGGCGGCGGACGCGCGCGGCGCCCGTCGCGATACGCGCACCGACGCGCGCCGCGATGCCGCGCGGCGACGGACCGATCTCGCCCCGCTGCGCCAACGCCTCACCGCGGCCGAGCGGGAGATCGCGCGCGTCGGCGGCATCATCGCCAAGATCGACACGGCGCTGGCGGCCGACGATTTCTTCGCGCGCGAACCGGAGAAGGCGGCCCAACTCGCCAAGGCGCGCGCCGCGGCCTCGGCCGCGCTCGCCAATGCCGAGGAGGAATGGCTGGAGGCCGCCGCCGCGCTCGATCAAGCCGCCGACTAGACCGCGGACTCGCGCAAGCCGGGTGGCGCGCCACGCGCGGCCCGCGTTCCGTACGGCAAGCGCCGCTCGCCTACGCGGCCCGCACCGTCGTCAGGAACTTCGCCACTTCGGCGTTGAGGCGGGTGCACTCGCCGGCAAGCGACTGCGCCGAGGACAGCACCTGCGACGAGGCGGATCCGGTTTCAGCCGCGCCGCCGTTGACCTCGGCGATATTGTCCGCGACCTGGCTGGTGCCGCATGCCGCCTGCTCGACGTTGCGCGCGATCTCATTGGTCGCCGCGCCCTGCTCCTCCACCGCCGCGGAGATGGCCGAGGCGATCTCGGCGATACGTTCGATGGTGACGCCGATCTCCTTGATCGCCACCACGGACTCGTGCGTCGCCTGCTGCATGTTGGAAATCTGCGAGCCGATATCCTCGGTCGCCTTGCTGGTCTGCGCCGCGAGCACCTTGACCTCCTGCGCCACCACCGCGAAGCCTTTGCCCGCCTCCCCGGCGCGCGCCGCCTCGATCGCGGCGTTGAGCGCCAGAAGATTGGTCTGATCGGCGATCGCCGTGATGAGCTTCACCACGTTGCCGATGCGGTCGGCCGCCTGCGACAGCTCGTTGATGCGCCCGTCGGTCCTGTTGGCCTGCTTCACCGCCTCGCCGGCGATGCGGTTCGATTCCTGCAACTGCCTGCTGATCTCGTTGACGGACGCGGTCAATTCATTGGTCGCCGCCGCCACGCTCTGCACGTTGGCGGAGGCTTCCGCGGACACCGCCGCGACCGTCGCCGACAGCGACTGGGTCGTCTCCGCCGTCTTGATGAGCGTGCCGGCCGCGGCTTCAAGTTCGATCGACGTCGACGACACGGTTTCGATCGCGCCGCCCACCGACCGCTCGAAGGCGTCGGCGAGGCGCAACATCGCCGCCTTGCGATCGGCTTCGCGCTTGCGGTCGACCTCGACCTTTTCCTCGACCTCAAGCCGCGCCTTCTCGGCCGCCCTGACCTTGAACGTCTCGACCGCGCCGGCCATCTGGCCCACCTCGTCCTTGCGCCCGAGCCCCGGCAGCACGACCGAGAAGTCGCCCTCGGCGAGCTTGCGCATCGCGCCGGTCAAGCCGCCGAGCGCCGAAGCCAAGCGCCGGACAACGAAGAACGCGAGTGCGCCAGTGAGAAAGACGATGATGCCGACGATGACGAGGACGCGCCTCGCCATGACCGCGGTCTGCTCTTGAAGATTGTCGATATAGACGCCGGTGCCTATCACCCAGCCCCATGGCGCGAAACCCGTGACGTAGGAGAGCTTGGGCTGCGGCTTTTCCGCGCCCGGCTTCGGCCATTCATAGGGGACGAAGCCCGCGCCGTCGCGCTTCACGACCTCGACGAATTCGATGAAGAGACGCTTGCCGGTCGGATCCTTGTTCTCGGCAAGATCCTTGCCGTTCAATTCAGGCCGCGTCGGATGCATCACCATGCGCGGATGCATGTCGTTGATCCAGAAATAATCACCCTGGCCATACCGAAGCGCGGCGATGCGCGTCGCGGCCCGGGCCTGCGCCTCGTTCATCGCGACGTTGTTCTTGAGGGCGGCGGCATGCTCCTCCTTGACGATGCCCAAAGCGAGCTCGGTCAGGTGCGTCAACTCCGCTTGTTTCTGGGATTCCAGACCCCGACGCGCCTCGATGAGTGTCAGCCATGTCGCGGCGAGAAAGCCGACAACCATGAGAGCAAGAATCGCGTAGATCCTGCTTCCGATCGAAACAGTCCGAAACTTCATAGGCAAACTCTCCGGGTCCGACGGACGTTCCGGCGTCGACCCTGGTTTGGTGGTTTAGGCTGGCGACGTAGAAAGCCCGAACGGGCGAAGACGGCGAGGACAGCTAAGGCAAGCCCCAGCGGGCTCGTGGTGAAGATCGGATGAATCGGTTGATTTCAAGTAAACCGGCGAATGCGAATAATGCGTCATGTGGCGCGCGCACGAACAACGCAGCGACTACCGGCCGCGCGGTTGAAGTTCGTCAGAGCACATATGGAGGTTGCGAACGACGCGGCGGCGAACGATGCCGACAGGCTCGGCGGAACGCGCCGATCGATCGAACAACGCGACACCTTGGCGATTTGCGTCGCTCGCTTCCTCGATGAATTGATCGCGGGCGCGCGATCAAGGAGCCGCGTGCTTTCTTGCCCGGCTCATTTTTTCGGAGTCGGCGCTTCGCAACATGCGCGGCGGCCGCGCGACGACGATCGGCATCGGAACGAAGCTTGCAACGATGAAGCGATCGCCGCGATCGGAACTTGATGGCGGCCCGTGACGGCGCGGGGTCAGCTCGTCGCGCGCCGGGATTTCGCGCGCGGCGGCTTCTTGGCCGGCGGCGGTTCGGCGCCGCGCTCGATCGAAGTCAGGCGCCCGCCGGTGAAATGGTAGATGCCCGGCCGCGTTCCCTGCTCATAGGTGAGCACGACAAGACGCCGGCCGCCTTCGTCGCCGGAAATGCTGGTGTTGGTCGGACCTCCGAGCGCGCGCACGACCTCGCATTCGGAACTTTCCAGCGCGATCGATCCGCCGCCGGGCTGCGCGGGTGGCGCGGCCTGAGGATCGCCGGATTGATCGGACGCCGGCGCGCTCGTGCCCATATCCGCGCACAAGCCGTCGGCGTTGATCAGGTCGGCCGGCGAGACCGGACCGCGTTCCGACAGGGGCCGGCTATCCATCGTCGTGGTGCCGGAAAAGATGCGCGCGGGCCGCGAAAACCATTCGGCGTCCTTGGACAGAAAGTCCGTGGCGGTGCCGCAGCCGGCGATCATGGGCGCGACGAGCACGAGGCCCAATCCCGCCTTGCGCCGAAGGATTGCCGAAATCACCATGCTGGTCCCCATGCCTCGCGTCCGGAATTCACGCGTCCCAATTATCGCGCTGCATTCTCTTTCCGGCCGCGATGATTCCCATCGATCGTCTCGCCCGGATCATGGCCCGCGTCGATGCCCCGCGATCGCGCGCGCTTGCGGCACCGACGGTCAAGCCTGAACGTCAAATTTTCCGCCCCGCCCCGCGCTCGCGCCCCCGGGCTCAAGGCGCCGATCCCGCCCCCTCTTGGGCTCCAATTTGCGGCACGACGATGGCCGCCGCAACGCCCCTTCCGGATTTCGCTCGTTATTGTAAACGCCGACGGACGCCCACGTCATTCTCGCAAACGCGGGAGAACGCCCGCGTCAGGCCTTCCGCTGCCAGCGGCCGCTTTCGTCGGCCTGCCAATAGGTGACCTCGAAGCCGCGCGCCTTGCAGTCGGTCCAGGCGGCGCGGGCGGCGGCGAGTTCGTCCTCGTCGTCGCCGTTGAACATCACCACCAGCCGCTCATAGGCCGACGCGTCTTGCGGGATCGCCACCCCGTCCATCAGGAAACGCACCGTGGCGGCGTTCGGATTGTCGGCGAGCGTGGTCAGCACGACGGGATGATCGGCCGCGTCGCGTTCGCGCCAGGTTCCATGCGGCAGAAACGAATCCTCGCGATAGGTCCACAGATGCGCGTCGAGCGCGTCGATGCGCTCGGCCGACGCGGATTGCACCGCCACGCGCCAGCCGCGCTGCAGCGATTTCTCCAGCAGCGCAGGCAGGACGCCGTCCACGCGCATCTGGTGCAGATGATAGAAAAGGATCTCGGTCAAGCCGGCCGGTCTCCGCCGCGAGAGGTCTCACCCGCGCTTCGCGCGCCCCCACGCGGGCGAACGCGTCATTTTTCGTAATAGTCCGCGACCAGACGATCGAGCAAGCGCACGCCGAAGCCCGATCCCCAGCTCCGGCTGATGTCGGAGGCGGGCGAGGCCATCGCCGTTCCCGCGATATCGAGATGGGCCCAGGGCAGATTGTCGACGAAACGCTGCAGGAACTGCGCCGCCGTGATCGCGCCGCCATTGCGCCCGCCGGTGTTCTTCACGTCGGCGAATTTCGAATCGATCTGCTTGTCGTATTCGGGTCCGAGCGGCATGCGCCAGAGCTTCTCGCCGGTCGCGAGCCCGACCTCGGTGAGGCGCTCGGCCAGTTCGTCGTTGTTGGAGAACAGCCCCGCGTATTCCTGGCCCAGCGCCACCATGATGGCGCCGGTCAGGGTCGCGAGATCGACGATCAGCTTCGGCTTGTGCTTCTTGGCGACGTACCAGAGCGCGTCGGCGAGCACGAGACGGCCCTCGGCGTCGGTGTTGATGATCTCGATCGTCTGGCCGGACATCGAGGTGACGATGTCGCCGGGGCGTTGGGCGTTGCCGTCCGGCATGTTCTCGACGAGGCCGATGACGCCGATGGCGTTGATCTTGGCCTTGCGCGCGGCGAGCGCGTGCATCAGGCCGGTGACGCAGGCCGCGCCCGCCATGTCGCCCTTCATCTCCTCCATGCTCGCGGCCGGCTTGATCGAGATGCCGCCGGAATCGAAGCACACGCCCTTGCCGACAAAGGCGAGCGGAGCCTCGCCCCTGCGCCCGCCATTCCACTGCATGATCACCATGCGGCTTTCATGGCGCGCGCCCTGCCCGACGCCGAGCAGCGCGCCCATCTTCAGCCGCGTCATGGCGCGGACATCGAGCACGTCGACCCGCACGCGCAGCCGGCGCAGGCGCGTCGCCCGTCGCGCGAATTCCTCCGGATAGAGCACGTTCGGCGGTTCGTTGACGAGTTCGCGCGTCATCAGCACGCCGTCGGCGACCGCGCCCGCGGCCGCATAGGCGCGCCGCGCGGCGGCGACATCGGCGACCGCGACCGAGATGTTGGCGTTGACCGCCTTGTCCTCGCCTTCCTTCTTCTTGGTCTTGTAGCGATCGAAGCTATAGGCGCGCAGCCGCGCCCCCGCGGCAAGCTGCGCGACCTCGGCGGGCTTGAGCGCGGCGTGCGGAAGCTCCGCCATGATCAGCACGTCCTTGGCCGACGGCGGAACCCGCGACAGGGCCGCCCCGCCGAAACGGATGTAGTCGCCCTCCTTGACCTCCGCTGCCTTGCCGGTTCCCACGATGACGACGCGATCGGCCCGAAGGCCCTGCGGCGCGAGAATTTCGAGCACCGCGCAGCCCTTGCCCTTGAACCGCGCGGCGGCGACCGCGCGGGTGATCTGCTGACGCGCGGGGCCGAGCGCCTTGCGCGTGGCCGGCCCGAACGCGAGCGCGTCGTCGCAGAAAACCACCAGCACGTCGCGCGCGGGCGTCGTAACCGGAACAAAGGCAAGCGTCGCGGCGTTTGGCATTGAAACTCCTCCGGGGCTTCGGGTGGCGCGCCCTTCCCCCTTAGCATTCATCGACTTGGGCGACCGTCTGTCGCGCATGACGGCTTGCCCACCGGCGCGCCGCATAGCACGGCAGGCGACATGCGGGACACTCCGAATTGGCGCCGATTGCCGCAAGCGGCGGAAGAAACGGCGAAAATCTCGCGCGCCACTATTGCCTCCGGCGTCGGCCCTGCCAAGACCCCGGCGCCGCGCGCAACAAACGTGGCCGCCGCGCCACGGATTGAATTTGTTAACGATAGCGGCGAACAAGCCGCCGCCGCGCCATCATATTGACCAATCAGGGAAACATTGCTGAGTAACGATAGCGATGGGGAACTGCGTCCGGCCTGTTGGGGTGACGGGTCGGGAACGCGGCGTCGACGCTTGGGGATGAAGACCGGCCAATGCCGACGATCGACCGCTACATCATCCGAATCACGTCGGGGGCGTTCCTTCTCATCCTCGCGAGCCTGACCCTGCTGGTGTGGGTGACACAGGCGCTGCGCGAGATCGATTTGATGACAGCGCAGGGGCAGACCATCTTGGTCTTCCTCGGCTTCACCAGCCTCGCCGTTCCGCTTCTGGTCATGGTCATCGCCCCGATCGGGCTGATGATCGCGATCGCCTATGTGCTCAACAAGCTGGCCACCGATTCCGAGATCATCGTCATGAACTCCGCCGGGGTGCGGCCGTGGCATCTGTTCCGGCCGTTTCTGGTGGTGACGATCGCCGTCTCGCTCGCGGTCGCGTTCATCTCCGCCTTCCTCGCCCCGGAAGGCCTGCGCCGGATCAAGCACTGGAGCATGCGGATTTCCGCCGACGTCGTCGCCAACGTGCTTCAGCCGGGCCGCTTCGTGTCGATCCAGTCGGGCATCGCGCTGCGCGTGGGCGAACGCCGGCCGAGCGGGGAACTCGTCGACATCTTCCTCGACGACCGCCGCGATCCCAAGCAGCGCATCTCGATCACCGCCCGAACCGGCAACGTGCTTCTGAACGACCGGGGCACGTTCCTCATTCTCGAAAACGGCAGCCTGCAACGTCTCGAGGCCGGCCAGCGCGACCCGGCCATGGTGATCTTCGAACGCTATGCCTTCGACTTGTCGAAGGTCACCAGCCTGCCCACGGACGTGACCTACTCCGCCGTCGAACGCTATTTCTGGGAACTCGCCTTCCCCAAGCCGGACGATCGGCTTTCCGTCGAGCGCCCGACCGCGGTGCGCTCCGAATTCCACAATCGCCTGACCGCCCCGCTCTATCCGATCGTCTTCCTGTTCCTGACCTACGCCTTTCTCGGCGCCCCGCGCACCACGCGCCAGAGTCGCGGCTTCGCCATCATGATGGGCATCCTCGCCGTCGGCGCCGTGCGCATCGCCGGCTTCGCCTTCACCGTGTTCGCCGGAAGTTCGATCATCGGCGCCGCGCTGCAATACGTCTCGCTTCTGGCGGCCTGCCTCGTCGGTTACTGGATCATCTCGCGCGGGATCATCATCGAAATGCCGTCGGCATGGAACGAGGCGATCGAGCGTTTCGTCGCGCGCTTCCAGCCGCGCCAAGCGCCATCGTGACGGAGCCGCCGCCATGATGGTTTCCACGCTGTCGCGCTATTTCGCCCGCTTCTTCACGGTGTCGACGATCACGATTTTCGTCGCGATCTGCGCCCTCATTCTGCTGATCGACTATATCGAGCTGATGCGGCGAACCTCGTCGGTCGAATCGGCGTCGGCGCTCGATGTCGCGCGCACCTCGCTCTACCACGTGCCGCAGATCGCCGAGCGGCTGATGGCGACCTGCATCCAGGTCGGGACCATGGTGTGCTATCTGACGCTGTCGCGGCGGCTGGAGCTGGTGGTCGCGCGCGCGTCCGGCATCTCGGCCTGGCAATTCCTGATGCCGTCGGTAGTGGTGGCGATGATCCTCGGCGTGCTCGCCACGACCATGTTCAATCCGCTCTCGGCGACGCTTCAGGAGCGGGCCAAACGCAGCGAGGCCGGCTATTTCGGCCAGCTGCCGCAGAACTTCCACGCCAAGACCGGCTTCTGGGTCAGCCAGGCGACCGCCGAGGGCAAGGCGATCATCAACGCGGGCGGCAGCATCGAGCAGGGCCAGAGGCTGACGGGAATCACCGTTTTCCGCTTCGATTCCGACAGCCAATTCATCGAGCGGATCGAGGCGCGCGAGGCGACCTTGGAGGACGGATTCTGGGTGCTGCGTGACGCGCGCGCCTACGCGCTAAACACTCCGATCAAGGCCGACGCAACCAGAAAACTGAAGACTAATTTGAGCAGATCGCAAGTGTTGGAAAGCTTCGCGACACCCGAAACTGTGTCTTTTTGGCAACTCCCTGAGTACATCGCGACCTCGGAGAAGTCGGGTATAGCCGCCGCCGGCTATCGATTACAGTACCACCGCCTCCTCAGCCGCCCATTTCTATTTGCCGCGACCGTGTTCCTCGCGGGCTCTCTGAGCCTGAGAACGTTCCGGTTTGGGGGCGTGCAAAAAATGATTTTGGGTGGCGTCGCAGCGGGCTTTCTGCTTTATGTGTTGGCGAAAGTGACGGAGGACTTGGGGACGGCCGAGCTGATGCACCCGGTGGTGGCAGCGTGGCTGCCTATTGTCGTGGGCGGTTTGGTCGGATTCATGGGTCTCCTGTACCAGGAGGATGGGTGATGGTGACGGTTGTCGCCCCCCACCACGTTTTGACGCGCCCGCGGTGGTCACACCCCGCGGTGAGGCGCGCGCGTGATTTCGCGCGCGCGGCGTTCCTTTGCGCGGCGGTCTTCCTGGTCTCGATGTCGGCGGGCGTCGATATCGCCAGCGGGCCGGCGCGCGCGGAGAATTTCAACTTCAATCCGCTGCCGCCCAAACGCGCGCCGCGCGCGCCGATCGCGGGCCGCGACGACGGGCAGATGCTCGTCCAGGCCGAGGAAATCAAATACGACTATTCCAACAAGCGCGTCGCCGCCGTCGGCAACGTCCAGATCTATTACAACCGCTCGACGCTGCAGGCCGATCGCGTCGTCTATGACCAGAACACCAAGCGCCTGCACGCCGAAGGCAACGTCCAGCTCACCGACGCGGAAGGCCGCGTCACCTACGCCAACTCGCTCAATCTGACCGACGACTATCGCGACGGCTTCGTCGATTCGCTGCGCGTCGACACGCCCGACCATACCCGCATGGCGGCCGCGCGCGCCGATCGCAGCGCCGGCAACTTCACGGTGTTCCAGAGCGGCGTCTACACCGCGTGCGAGCCCTGCAAGGACAATCCGAAGAAGCCGCCGCTATGGCAGGTCAAGGCCGCGCGCATCGTCCACGATCAGGGCGAGAAGATGCTCTATTTCGAGGACGCGCGGATCGAGTTCTTCGGCGTGCCGCTCGCCTATGTGCCGTTCTTCTCCACGCCCGATCCGACCGTGAAGCGCAAGACCGGCTGGCTAGTGCCGTTCAGCGTGTCCAGCCAGAAATTCGGACTGGCGGTCGAGGTCCCCTATTTCTGGGCGCTGGCGCCCGATTACGACGTGACCTTCACGCCGCGCATCACCACGCGCCAGGGCGTGCTGTTGCAGGGCGAATGGCGGCAGCGGCTGATGAACGGCGCCTATGAAATCCGCGCCTACGGTATCAACCAGCTCGACAAGGATTACTTCCTGCGCAGCGGCGGACCGGCGACGCCGGGCTATCGCGACAATCGCGGCGCGGTCGAGACGAGCGGCCTGTTCGCGCTCAACACCAAATGGGTCTGGGGTTGGGACGCCACGCTGATGTCGGACAAGACGTTCTTCCAGGACTACGCCTTGTCCAAGTTCAGCAAGCCGAACGAAGTGTTCCAGACCCAGCCGACCGAGGCCACCTCGCAGATCTTCCTCTCCGGCGTTTCCAACCGCAGCTATTTCGACGCCCGCGCGATCCACTTCTTCGGCTTCTCGGAAGCCGACCGGCAGAAGGAAATCCCGGTCATCCACCCGGTCGTCGACTACCGCTATGTGATGGACCGCCCGATCCTCGGCGGCGAACTCGGATTCAAGGCCAACTTCACCAGCCTGAGCCGCCAGGACGCCAGCTTCGCGCCGATCTCCGCCGATACGATCGCCAAGCAGCTCAACAACGTGTCGTTCATCAACGACTGTCTGATGACGCCGAGCAAATGTCTCCTGCGCGGCGCGCCCGGCACCTACACGCGCGCCTCGGGCATCGCCGAATGGCGCAAGTCGATCACCGACTCGCTCGGCCAGATATGGACGCCGTTCGCGTCGCTGCGCGCCGACGTGGCGGTCGCCTCGATCAATTCGCAGACGGCCGTCGGCAACTACATCGCCGGCGGCAACACCGAGATCGGCCGGCTGATGCCGGCGGTGGGGCTCGAATATCGCTATCCCTTCATCAGCGCGCAGTCGTGGGGCACGCAGACGATCGAACCGATCGCGCAGATCATCGTGCGTCCGAACGAATACCGGCCCGGCGCGCTGCCCAACGAGGACGCCCAGAGCTTCACCTTCTCCGACGCCAACCTGTTCTCGCTCGACAAGTTCTCCGGCTGGGATCGCACCGAGGGCGGCGGCCGCGCCAATGTCGGCGTTCAGGCGACCACGCAGTTCAATCGCGGCGGCACCATCAACGTGCTGTTCGGCCAGTCCTACCACCTGTTCGGCGTCAACTCCTTCGCCGTCGCCGACATGACCAACACCAGCCTCAACAGCGGCCTGGAAACGCAGCGCTCCGATTATGTCGGACGCATTTCCTACCAGCCCAACCGCGCCTTCACCTTCAGCACCCGCGCCCGCTTCGACGAGACCACCTTCGCGGTCCGCCGCCTCGAAATCGAGGGCAAGGCGGTGTTCGACCGATGGTCGGTCGGCCTGACCTACGCCAATTACGACAAGCAGCCCGAGCTCGGCTATCTGACCCGCCGCGAGGGCATTCTCACCAGCGGCACGATGAAGATCGCGTCGAACTGGATGCTGTCGGGCGGCCTGCGCTACGATCTCGACGCGCACAAGTTCAACCAGACGATGATCGGCGCCGGTTACGTCGACGACTGCTTCATTTTGGCGATGAATTACATCCGCGATTATTCCTATAGCGGCAACCCGAACATGGTCGACCAGCGCTTCATGTTCCAGATCGGACTGCGCACGATCGGCTCGACGTCGGTGTCGCAACGCGTGGGATCGACGTCTTCGTCGTCCGCCCTGCCATAACGGAGGCGCGCCTGGGTCGTGGCGGACGCATGCTCGCCGATCGCCCGAGCGGCGCGATCGTCGTCGCGGCGGGGCGCGCCCCGGCCGGCGCGAACGTGACAAACACCTGGAAGTCACCGGAGGCAATGCCCGCCAACTTCCCCGGTGACGTGGGCGGCGCGAGCCTCCCAGAGCGCGGGCGCATTGCATGAGGGAACGACAGGCATGTCTCGACGCTCGGTTCTCATGGCTATCGGACTGTTGACGCTGCTCGCGGGATGGACGCCGTCCTCGCGCGCGCTGGCGCAGAATGTCGTCGTCTTCGTCAACGGCGAGCCGATCACCGCGATCGACATCGAGCAGCGCGCCAAGCTGATCATGCTCTCGACGCGCAAGAAGCCGAGCCGCGACGAAGCGCGCGACGAACTCATCAACGACAAGCTCAAGCTCAAGGAGGCCAAGAAATTCGGCCTCGAACTCAAGCAGAGCGACGTCGACTCCGCCTACGCGTCGATGGCCACGCGCATGAACCTGACGGCCGAAAAGCTAGACCGCCAGCTCGAAAGCTCCGGCATCCGTCCCGAAACGCTGAAGTCCCGCATCAAGGCCGATTTCGTCTGGAACCAGCTCGTGCGCGGACGGTTCCAGCAGAACCTCATCGTCGGCGAGCGCGATCTCGCCGCCGCGGCCGGCACCGAGGGCGCGAGCGAGGAGAACTTCGAATATCAGTTGCGGCCGATCGTCCTCGTGGTGCCGCGCGGATCGGCGGCCGCCGCGGTCGATGCCCGGCGCCGCGAGGCGGAGGCGCTCCGTGAGCGCGCGCAAAGCTGCAACGACGCCGTCGAGATGGCCCGCGCGCTGCGCGGCGTCGCCGTGCGCGAAATGGTGACGAAGGTCTCCGCCGATCTGCCGCCCAACCATCGCGCCGTTCTCGACAAGACGCCGGTCGGCAAGATGACGCCGCCCGAGGTCACTCGCCAGGGGGTCGAGATGGTGGCGCTGTGCGCGCGCCAGGCCACCACCGCCGACACGCCGAAGAAGCGCGAGGCGCGCGAGAAGCTGTTCGCGCAGAAGTTCGAGAAGCAGTCCAAGGCCTATCTCGCCGATATCCGCAAGTCCGCGCTGATCGAGTTTCGCTGAGACACGCGATGCAACGACCGCTCGCGTTGACGTTCGGGGAGGCCGCGGGAATCGGACCCGACATCACGCTCGCGACGTGGTTCGCGCGGAGCCGGCTCGGCGTGCCGCCGTTCTATCTCGTCGCCGACCCGGGCGCGATCGCGCGACGCGCCCAGGCTCTCGGCCTCGATGTACCGCTGGTCGAGACCGAACCTTCGGCGGCGGCGAGCCATTTCGCGCGCGCCCTGCCGGTCGTCGATTGCGGCGCGCGGACCGACGCCGCGCCCGGCGCGCCCGACGCGTCGAGCGCCGCGGCGGCGGTCGCCTCCATCCGTCGCGCCGTCGCCGATGTCATCGCCGGCGCGGCCGGCGCCGTCGTCACCAACCCGATCGCCAAGGCCGCGCTCTACCGCGCCGGCTTCAATCATCCCGGCCACACCGAATTTCTCGCCGAGCTCGCCGTCCCGCCCGGCGCGAAGCCGCCGATGCCCGTCATGATGCTGTGGTCGCTCGACCTCGCGGTCGTGCCGGTCACCATTCACGTATCCCTGCGGGACGCCATCGCGATGCTGTCGCCGGAACTGATCGCGCGGACGGCGCGCGTCGTCGCCGCCGAAATGCGCGCGCGCTTCGCCATCGCCGCGCCCCGACTTGCCGTGTGCGGCCTCAATCCGCACGCCGGCGAGGAGGGAGCGCTCGGCCGCGAGGAAGAAACGATCGTTGGCCCCGCGATCGCGAGCCTGCGCGCCGAGGGCATCGACGCGTTCGGTCCCCTTCCCTCCGACTCGCTGTTTCACGCCGGCGCGCGCCGAACCTATGATTGCGCGATCTGCATGTATCACGATCAGGCGCTCATCCCGATCAAGACGCTGGCGTTTCACGAGGCGGTCAACGTCACGCTCGGCCTGCCGTTCGTGCGCACCTCGCCCGATCACGGCACGGCCTTCGACATTGCCGGCACCGGCGACGCCGATCCGACGAGCTTGATCGCGGCGCTGCGGCTCGCCCGACGCCTCGCCGACGCGCGCTCCCCGTGAGCGCGACATGAGCGCGATCGATACGCTGCCGCCGCTGCGCGACGTCATCCGTCGCCACGATCTGTCGGCGCGCAAATCGCTCGGCCAGAACTTCCTGATGGACCTCAATCTGACCGCGCGGATCGCCCGCGCCGCCGCCCCGCTCGATGACGCCACGATCGTCGAGATCGGTCCGGGCCCCGGCGGCCTGACGCGCGCGCTGCTCGCGCTCGGCGCCAAGCGCGTCATCGCCGTCGAGCGCGACGCCCGCGCCATCGCCGCGCTCGAGGAAATCGCCGCGCATTATCCCAGCCGGCTCGACATCGTCCACGCCGACGCGCGCGGCTTCGATCCGCGTCCGCTGCTTGACGGCGCGCGCGCGCGCATCGTCGCCAACCTGCCCTACAACATCGCGACGCTTCTGCTGCTCGACTGGCTCACGACCGAGCCGTGGCCGCCCTGGTACGACATGATGGTGTTGATGTTTCAGCGCGAGGTCGCCGAGCGGCTGGTGGCGCGCGCGGGCGAGGACGCCTATGGCCGATTGTCGGTGCTCACCGGCTGGCGCTGCGAGGCGAAGATCCTGTTCGATGTCGGCCCGTCCGCGTTCGTGCCGCCGCCGAAGGTCACCTCATCGGTCGTGCGCTTCGTTCCGCGCGCGGCGCCCGCGCCCTGCGATCGCGCCGCGCTCGAACGCGTGAGCGAGGCGGCTTTCGGCCAGCGCCGCAAGATGTTGCGCCAGAGCCTGAAATCGCTCGGCCGCGACACCGCGGCGCTGCTGGAGGCGGCCGGCATCGAGGCGACGGCGCGCGCGGAAACCATACCGGTGGAAGGATTCGTCGCGCTCGCCCGCGCCTATGTCGCCGCGACCGCGCCCGGCGCGGCGAGCTAGATCTTCTCGCGCAGCCGGCGCACGAAATCGCCGAGCCCGGTCTGGCGCTCGCGCCGCAGCCGCTCGGCCTGAAGGATCGCCTTCACCGCCTCGAAGGTCTCCTCGACGTCGCTGTTGACGACGACGTAGTCGTATTCGGGATAGTGGCTCATCTCCTCGTCGGCGCGGCTCATGCGGCCGCGGATGACATCGTCGCTGTCCTGAGCGCGCCCGCGCAGCCGCTGTTCGAGCGCGGCGACCGACGGCGGCAGGATGAAGACGCCGACGACGTCGCTCGGCGCCCGATCGCGGATCTGCTGCGTGCCCTGCCAGTCGATGTCGAACAGGATGTCCTCGCCGGCGGCGAGCGCGGCGTCCACCGGCGCGCGCGGCGTGCCGTAGCTGTTGCCGAATACGGTCGCCGATTCCAGGAACTCGCCGGCCTGCGCCATCGCCTCGAACCGCGCCTTGTCGATGAAGGTGTAGTCGCGGCCGTCGACCTCGCCCGGCCGCATCGGCCGCGTCGTGCACGACACCGACATGCGCAGGCCGTCGACCCGGGCGAGCAGCAGGCGCGACAGCGTCGTCTTGCCCGCGCCCGAGGGCGAGGACAAGACGAACATCATGCCCCTGCGCCGCACCGTTCCGTTCCGCGAATCCCCCGCGCCCATGCCCTACTCCAGATTCTGCACCTGCTCGCGAAACTGCTCGACGACGTTCTTCATCTCAAGCCCGATCTTGGTCAGTTCGAGATCGTTCGATTTCGAGCAGCAGGTGTTGACCTCGCGGTTGAATTCCTGCGCCAGAAAATCGAGCCGGCGTCCGACCGCGCCGCCCTTGGCGAGAAGTTCGCGCGCCTGGGCGACATGCGAGGCGATACGATCGAGTTCCTCGCGGATGTCGGCCTTGGTGGCGAGCAGCAGGGCCTCCTGATGCAGGCGATCCGGATCGAAGCGTTGCGAGGCGTCGAGCAGCGCGTCGATCTGCTGCGCCACGCGCGCCTTGACCGCGTCCGCCTTGCGACCGGGCGCGACGTCGGCCCGCGCGGCGAGATCGCTCAATTCATCGAGCCGCGCCCGCAACACCGCCCCGAGCGTTTCGCCCTCGCGCCGGCGCATGGCGAGAAGATCGTCGAGCGCGCGCGCGAAGGCGGCGGCGACGGCGGCCTCGACCGCGGCGCGTTCGTCCTCGGTATCCTCGGCCTCGTTGATCTCGATCACGCCCTTGACCGCCAGGATGCCGTCGATCGTCGGCGGCGGCGCGTCAAGCTTGCCGGCGATCTCGGACGCAGCCTTGAAAACCGAAGCCAGCACCCCCTCGTTGACGCGGATGTCGCTCGCCGCATGCACGCGCCTGAGAACAAGCGTGGCGTTGACCGCGCCGCGCGACAGGGCCGCGGTCGCCTGCTTGCGGGTGGAGCTTTCGATACCGTCCCACCCCGGCGGCGTGCGCGGGCGAAAGTCGAAGCCCTTGGAGTTGACCGTCCGGATCTCCCACTCGAACGCGTAGTTGCCGTGCGCGCCGTGGCTGCGCGCGAAACCGGTCATGCTCGATAGCGCCGTGCTCGGCGTCGACGTGCTCGATGTGGTCTCGGACGACGCGGTCGTGGGTGAGGAAGTCATGGGCGATGAATTCGTGTGTGATGAAGTCGCGTGCGACAAAGTCGGGTGTGATGAAGTCGGGGGTGATGAAGTCCGGTGTGATGAATCATGTGCGATGCGGTCGGGGGCGTTCGCGCGCCCGCTGGGACGCCGCGCGACCATAGTGCAGATTCCCGCGAAGTGAAATCGCCGCCGGAGGCGGGCGGGCGCATGAAGCGGCGTGAGGCGGCCCGGCGCGGCGCCGGCGAGCGGCTCGCGGGCCTATTGCGTTTGCGTTTCGCCGGTTTCCTGCTCCTGGGCCGGCTGTTCGGCCGCCTCGGCGGGCGGAGCCGCCGACCGCTGACGCGCGGCGTCCTTCTTCTTGTTGTTCTTGGTGGACGACGGCACGAGCTTGAGCGCTGTCGGCTTGGCCTGCGCGGTCGGCGCGGGCTTCTGGGCCGTGGCGGGCGCGGCCTGTTTCGGCGCGGCCGCGGGCGTCGCCGCCGGCGCGGCCTGTTTGGGCGTCGCCGCCGGGGTTCGCGCGGTCGGCGAATTCATGCCGGAGCCGCTCGTCGCGGTCGCGTCGGCGCCGGGCGTGGCCGGCTCGTCGTCGTCATCCTCGACCGCGTCGACGCGCTGGCGCTTTTCGATGGTGCGCAGCTTGGCGACGCTGCGCCGGTGCGCGTCATAGGTTTCGCTGAAGGTGTGGCCGCCGGAGCCGTCGGCGACGAAGAACAGATCGCGCGTGCGCGCCGGATTGGCGGCCGCCTCCAGCGAGGCGCGGCCGGGATTGGCGATCGGTCCCGGCGGCAGGCCGTCGATGACGTAGGTGTTGTACGGGCTCGGCTGATGGATTTCGCTGCGCTTGATCGGCCGGCCGAGCGTCCCCTTGCCGCCGACCATGCCGTAGATGATGGTGGGGTCGGACTGTAGCTTGACCTTCTGGCGCAGCCGGTTGGTGAACACCGAAGCCACGCGCGTGCGCTCCTCCGTGCGCGACGTTTCCTTCTCGACGATCGAGGCGAGCGTGACGAGTTGCTCGGGCGAGCGGATCGGTATGTCGGGATTGCGCCGCTCCCAGATTTCCTGCACCAGCCGCCGCTGCGCCTGCTGCATGCGCTGGATGAGCTGCTCGCGCGTCGTGCCGCGGGTGAACTTGAAGGTTTCCGGCAGCATCGTCCCCTCGCGCGGGACCTCGTTCACCGATCCGGCCAGGATCGGATTATCGAGCATGCGCGCGACGATCTGCTCGGAGGTAAGCCCCTCGGGAACGGTGAAGGAATGCTGCACCACCTTGCCTTCGACCATGGTCTCGATGACGTCGTGCAGGCTGGCGCTCTTGGCGAACAGGTATTCGCCGGATTTTAGCTCCGAGCGCGCCTTCATCGCGATCACGCCGCCGAAGAACAGCAGGCGGTTCGGCTCGATGACGCCCTCGCGCTGAAGCAGGTCGGCGATGTCGCCGAGACCGGCGCGGGCGGGAATGTTGACGATCTTGTCCTCGGCGAGCGGTCCGGGCGCCTCGATGCGCTGCTTGCCGTAGACGAACAGGCCGCCGGCGCCGACCATGCCCAGAAGCAGGAGGGTGATGATCGCGTTGCCGGCGATGACGAAGGGATGGCGCGCCGTGCGCGAGCGCCTGGGCGGCCCGGGAATGTTCTCCGGTTCGAGCGCGGCGCGCGGGCTCTTGGGCGTAATGTGCGCCGGAGCGGCGCCTGACGGAGGAGTCTCTGTCATTCCGACGGCCTCAATTCCAAATTGGTTCGCTTCGCCTCGTCGGCCATATCGCCCGCGGCATCGCCCGTCAGGCGAGCCCCGCCGGAACCGCCCAACCTATCGCCCATTGTGGCGAAAGGTGGGAACGCACGAACAATTCCTCAGCTCGGAACGCGGCGCATGATCAAGGACGCGTTGGTGCCGCCGAAGCCGAATGAATTCGACAGCACGGTGTTGACCTCGCGCGCGCGCGCCTTGTGCGGAACGAGGTCGATCGCCGTCTCGACCGACGGATTGTCGAGATTGATCGTCGGCGGCAGGATGTTGTCGCGGATGGCCAGGATCGCGAAGATCGCCTCGACCGCCCCGGCCGCGCCCAGGAGATGCCCGATCGAGGATTTCGTCGAGGACATCGCCATGCGCGGGGCCGCCTCGCCGACCAGGCGCGTCACCGCGCCGAGCTCGATCTCGTCGCCGAGCGGCGTCGAGGTGCCGTGCGCGTTGATGTAGTCGAGCTCGCCGGCCGCGATGCCGGCCCGCCGCAACGCCATGCTCATGCACCGGAACGCGCCGTCGCCATCCTCGGCCGGCGCGGTGATGTGATAGGCGTCGCCGGACAGGCCGTAGCCGATGACCTCGGCATGGATGCGCGCGCCGCGGGCCTTGGCGTGCTCGTATTCCTCCAGCACCAGGACGCCGGCGCCCTCGCCCATGACGAAGCCGTCGCGGTCCTTGTCGTAAGGACGCGAGGCCTTGGTCGGCCGGTCGTTGAAGCCGGTGGACAAAGCGCGCAGCGCGCTGAAGCCGGCAAGCCCGATGCGGCAGATCGCGGATTCGGCCCCGCCCGCCAGCATGACGTCGGCGTCGCCCAGCGCGATCAGCCTGCTGGCGTCGCCGATGGCGTGCGCGCCGGTCGAGCAGGCCGTGACCACCGAGTGGTTCGGCCCCTTCAATCCGAATTCGATCGAGACGTAGCCGGAGACCAGATTGATCAGGCGGCCGGGAATGAAGAAGGGCGAGACCTTGCGCGGGCCGCGCTCCTTGAGCTGGATCGCGGTGTCGGCGATGCCGGACAGCCCGCCGATGCCCGAACCGATCATCACGCCGGTGGCGATGCGCTCGGCCTCGGTGGCCGGATGCCAGTTGGCGTCGTCGAGCGCCTGGCGTGCCGCCGCCATGCCGTAGATGATGAAATCGTCGACCTTGCGCTGGTCCTTCGGCTCCATCCACTGGTCGGGATTGAAGGTTCCGTCCGAGCCGTCGCCGCGCTTGATGACGCACGCGATCTGGCATGGCAGGTCCGAAACATCGAAGGTCTCGACCCGGCGCGCGCCGCTTTCCCCGTTGAGCACCCCGCGCCATGTCGCCTCGACGCCGCATCCGAGCGGCGACACGATGCCAAGGCCGGTCACGACAACTCGCCTCATCTTTCGAACTCCAGTCACCTTTCCTGGATCGGCGCGGCCGGTCCGCGCTTCATCGCGCGTCGCGCCATTTCATCCCTCATCATCGCATCGGGCATCATCGCAGCCAAACCGGGAATTTCGGTGTCGGGCGTACGGCCGCGACCGGTTCCGGTCGATCCGCCCGGTCGATGCGAGCGGGTCGGCGCGCCGACCCGCCGCGCGCCATCCGGCGCGGTTCGCGGAGCGAATGCATCTTGATCGGTCATTGCGCGCGATCCTCGCGCTTGCCGCTGGCGCGGCCCCCCGTGTCACCGACACAAAGAAACCGGGCCGCCCGCATTCCGCGTGGCGCGGCCCGGCCCCGCGAGGTCCGGTCGATGCCAATCAGCTCTTGGCGTTCTTTTCGAGGAATTTGACCGCGTCGCCGACCGTCAAGATGGTCTCGGCGGCGTCGTCGGGAATCTCGCACCCGAACTCTTCTTCGAATGCCATCACGAGCTCGACCGTGTCGAGGCTGTCGGCCCCCAGATCGTCGATGAAGCTCGCGGCCTCGGTCACCTTGTCCGCGTCCACGCCGAGATGCTCGACAACAATCTTCTTCACGCGCTCGCTAATGTCACTCATGGATGAACCCCGCTTTTTTCGACCCGACCGCCAACGATCTGAGTCAACCTGTTATGTCAACCGGCAGCCGATGCCGTCACCCTCGCCGTCCGCGCCGACCGCAATGAACCGACGCGTCGACCGCGCGCTGACGAAAAGCTGGCAAATCTCGAACCGGAAAAGATCAGGACGCCCAGCCGCCCACTCGCCTCCCGTGCCCGGTCGCAGACCGGTTAGCATACTTGAATTGCCTTGGCCAGCGCGCTTCCCGCCGCGTCCGCCCGCCGCGAGTTTCGGCTATGTCCATCAAATCATTGCCATTCCGCCGTTCACATGAAGCGTCTGGCCGGTCACATAGGCCGCTTCGTTGGACGCCAGATAAACAGCGGCCGCCGCCACGTCCTCGATCGTTCCGAGGCGGCCGGACGGCACGCGCGTCAGGATCACCTCACGCTGCTTTTCGTTGAGGGCGTCGGTCATTGGGGTCGCGATGAAGCCCGGCGCGATGCAGTTGGCGGTGACATTGCGGCGCGCGTATTCCTGCGCGATCGACTTGAACATGCCAATCATACCGGCCTTGGCCGCGCAATAATTGCCCTGACCCGGATTGCCGGTGACGCCGACGACCGAGGTGATGCCGATCAGGCGGCCGAAGCGCTTGCGCATCATCAGCTTGGTGGCCGCGCGGGCGAGACGGAATGTGGCGGTGAGATTGACGTTGAGGACCTGGTCCCACTCCTCGTCGCGCAGCTGCACGAACAGATTGTCGCGCGTGATGCCGGCGTTGCAGACGAGAATGTCGAGCTGTCCCATGGCGGCGTCGGCCGCCGGCACCAGCTTCTCGACCTCGCTCGCGTCGGCGAGATCGCAGGGAAGAACGTGAACGCGCGCGCCGAGCTCGCCGGCGAGCTTGTCGAGCGCCTCGCGCCGCGTGCCGGAGATCGCCACGCTCGCCCCCCGGCCATGCAGCGCCCGCGCGATCGCGCCGCCGATGCCGCCCGTCGCGCCGGTCACGAGCGCGGTCTTGCCTGTCAGATCGAACATCGGATGGGTCTCCCTCGGGGAACCAGCTTGCGTGAAGAACTCATTCGAGAACTTGTTTGATAAACCGCCGGCCCGCGCGTCCCGGCGCGCCGCCTCAGGCAACCGAGGTCTTGAATGCCTCGATATCCCTCGGACTTCCGATCGAGGTGCCTGTCGCGCCCTCCGCGATGCGCTTGACCAGCCCCGACAATACCTTGCCCGCCCCGATCTCGACAAAGCGATCGACGCCCGCGCCGGCCATATAGGCGACGGATTCGCGCCAGCGCACCGTGCCGGTCACCTGCTCGACGAGGCGGCGGCGGATCTCGTCCGGATCGGAAATCGCTGCGGCCAGCACATTGGCCACCAGCGGCACCGCCGGCGCGGCGATCGCCACGCCCGCGAGCGCCTCGGCCATCACGTCGGCCGCGGGCGACATCAGCCGGCAATGGAAGGGCGCCGATACGGGCAGCAGCATCGCGCGCTTGGCGCCCTTGCCCTTGGCGATCTCGACCGCGCGCTCGACGGCCGCCTTGTTTCCCGACACGACGACCTGCCCGCCGCCATTGTCATTGGCCGCCTCGCAGACCTCGCCTTGCGCGGCCTCGCGCGCGACGGCGACCGCGGCGTCGTAATCAAGCCCCAGCAGCGCGGCCATCGCGCCGACGCCGACGGGCACAGCCTTCTGCATCGCCCGGCCGCGAACGCGCAACAGGCGCGCCGTATCGCTGACGCTCAGCGCGCCGGCGGCGGCCAGCGCCGAATATTCCCCGAGCGAATGACCCGCGACGAACGCCGCATCGCGCGCCACCGACAGCCCGGCCTCCGCCTCCAGCACCCGCAGCGTCGCCAGCGACACCGCCATCAGCGCCGGCTGCGCGTTTTCCGTCAGCGTCAGGGTCTCGGCCGGCCCCGCCCAGATCACATCGGTCAGCTTCTCCCCGAGCGCGCCATCGACCTCCTCGAAAACCGCGCGGGCCGCGGCGAACTGGTCGGCGAGCTCCTTGCCCATGCCGACCGCCTGCGATCCCTGTCCGGGGAAAACCAACGCCAGTGTCATGAATGAAATCCGGGGTGAGGTGCGATCGAGGGGATTTTCGGCTTCATCGGCCGCGCCCCCGCCGATGTCAAGCTTGGCCGGCCGGCCGCCGCCGCCGGTAACCAGTCGACAAGCATATCCGGGCTAGGATCGCGGGGTCGATCCTCGAAAGAAAGCTGGAATTCCGCGAAATATGCAATAAGACTTTGATTTGATTTATGATTTTGTGGAGATTGGCGCTCCTTGCCGTTTCCGCGTCCCGCGCTCGAAGGAGACCGGCGTGCCGCGTTTTGCCATTGCGAGCGACGACGACCTGGCCCGGGCGCATGCCGATCCGGCCTTCCGCCACAAGCTGGCCGTCACCAACCTGCAACAGCTCATCGAGCTGATGGGCCTGATGCGCGCCAATCCAGATTTCCAGACGCCCCAACTCGAAGCCCAGCTCCGCGAGGGGGCGGACCTTGCCGTCAAGCTCTCCGATGTGGTCAAGCGGCTTGCGCGGGCCGCCGGGGCGAACGGAAAATAGCGCGCCCGGCGCCTTGCGGACCTTGCCGCGCCGATGCGCCCACCGCCCTTGCCAAGGCGCGGAAATTCCCTATAAAGCGCCATCCGCTGATCCCGGCCGGGAGCTGAACGGACGGCCGTCGCGGCCGGGGCCTTTCAACAAGGAACCAACCCGAACCGCGCAGGCAGGACCGATCGGTCCGTCGTCCCGTGTTTCCGCCTTCGTCATTCGAGCCTTTCCCGAAGGGTTCGAGGGGCTTGCCGCCGGGGTCCGCGTCGATTGATTGGAAAGGATCATTCATGCCGCTTTACGAGCATGTCTTTTTGGCGCGTCAGGACGCGAGCGCCCAGCAAGTCGACGAACTCACCACGCAACTCAAGGGCGTCATCGAACGGATGGGTGGCGCCGTCGAGAAGGTCGAGAATTGGGGCGTCCGCTCGCTGACCTACCGTATCGCCAAGAACCGCAAGGCGCATTTCGTTCTGTTCAACCTCAACGCGCCGCCGGCGGCGATCGCCGAGGTCGAACGGCAGGAGCGCATCAACGAGGACGTCGTGCGCTATCTCACGATCCGCGTCGACGAGCTGGAGACCGGACCGTCGGCGATGCTGCGCAAGGTCGACCGCGACGAGCGTCGTGGCGACCGTGACGATCGGCCGCGCGGTCGCCGCGATCGCGACGGCGGTCGTGGTCGCGACGAGGAATCCGACGCCGAGAGAGCGGAGTAAGACACATGTCCATGGCCCCCAACGCCGCGCGCCGTCCGTTCTTCCGCCGCCGCAAGTCGTGCCCGTTCACCGGCACCAACGCGCCGAAGATCGACTACAAGGACATCCGCCTGTTGCAGCGCTACATCTCCGAGCGCGGCAAGATCGTGCCGAGCCGCATCACCGCGGTGTCGGCCAAGAAGCAGCGCGAGCTGGCGCAAGCGATCAAGCGCGCGCGCTTCCTCGGGCTGCTGCCTTACGTCATTCGCTGACGGTATTCGCCGGCGGCCTGGCCCTTCCCGCGGGAAGCGGCCTTGGAAGACTTCATGGGAGAATGCCGGGACACCGGCGTTCGATGGTTGGGGCGGGCATGACCTGTCCCTAACCGCTCGAAAGGAGCGGGACAGCTGATGGCATGGGCTTTACTCATTCCGTTGATCGGCGGCGCGGCGTCGGCGCTGATGTTCGCCGCCGTCTCCGCCGGCGCGCCGACGGCGCTGTTCCTGTTCTATCTATCTCCGCTGCCGCTGATGGTGGTCGCGCTCGGCTGGGGCTCGATGAGCGCGCTGATGGGCGCGACGCTCGCGGGCCTGGCCATCGCGCTTTATTTCGGCTGGCCCTATTTCGTCGGCTTCATGATCGCCATCGGCGTGCCGGCATGGTGGAGCGGTCATCTGGCGCTCCTGGCGCGGCCGGCCGAGGCCGACCCCGATCCGACGAAGCTCGAATGGTATCCGGTCGGCAAGATCGTGCTGTGGATCGCCGCCTGCGCCGTCGTCATCGGCACGGCCGGACTGCTCACGCTCGGCACCGATGAGGCCGCGATCAAAAGCGCGCTGCGCGAGGGCCTGACGCGCGTCGTCGGAAGGGCGCCCGCGCAGGACGACGGCATGACGCTCGTCGACTTCCTCATTCAGACCGCGCCCGCGGCCGCCTCCGTCGTCGCCATGGCGACCCTGGTCGGCAATCTCTGGCTCGCGGCCCGCATCACGCGCGGCGGCGACCGTCTTCGCCGACCGTGGCCGGTGTTCGCCGATATCTCCTATCCCCGGCCGACCCTGGCGGTGCTCGCGGCCGTCGCGGGCCTGTCGCTGGTCGGCGGCCTCCTCGGCATGATCGCGCAGGCGGCGAGCGCCGCGCTTGTCGTGGCCTATGGCCTGGCCGGGCTCGGCCTTCTTCACACCGTGACGCGGCCGGTCAGCGGACGCGGATTCATTCTCGGCACGATCTACGCGGCGGTGCTGGTGTTCGGCTGGCCGTTGCTGATCCTCGCCCTCGTCGGGATCGCCGACGCGCTGTTCGCTCTGCGCGCCAGTTTCGCCAGACGTTTCCCGCCGCCTTCCCGTCCCACGTAAATCGACATCATTCGCACTCAACGGAGATTATCCATGGAAGTCATTCTTCTCGAACGCGTCGCCAAGCTCGGGCAGATGGGCGAGATCGTCCGCGTCAAGGAAGGCTTCGCGCGCAACTTTCTGTTGCCGCGCGGCAAGGCCCTGCGCGCGACCAAGGAGAACCGCGTCAAGTTCGACACGATGAAGGCCGAGCTCGAAGCGCGCAACCTGCAGGCCAAGAGCGAGGCGTCCAAGGTCGCCGAGAAGATCGACGGGCGCAACATCATCGTCCTGCGGCAGGCTTCCGAAACGGGCCAGCTCTACGGCTCGGTCTCGAGCCGCGATCTGGTGGGAATTCTCGCGAACGAAAACATCAACGTCGATCGCGGCCAGATCCTGCTCGACGTGCCGCTCAAGACCATCGGCCGCCATCCCGTCGCCATCGCCGTTCATCCGGAGGTCGAGGTGTCGATCACCGTGACGGTCGCGCGCAATGCCGAGGAAGCCGAGCGCATCAATCGCGGCGAGGACGTGACCGTCAAGCGCGCGCAGCATGACGAGGCCGCGGAGGCGCTGGAAGCCGCCGAAGAGTTCTTCGAGCCGGAGGCCCGTCATACCGACGAGGAGGAAGGCGCGGCCGAATAGCGCCGCGCCGACCAAACCCTCTCTCCGCGCGCCCACGCGCGCGTCGTTCAAGCGCTCGTCCGCTCGCCTGTCGGCCGGCTATCGGCCGGCTCGTTACTCGGATTTGGTGTCGGTCTTGCGCGCCGGGATCGCCGAGACGGTGACCTTCGAGGAGGTCACCGGCGGCGGCAGCGGAACATCCGGGACCGCGAAAGCCCCGGTCCGCGTCGCGCCGGTGCTGTCCGATCCGGCGGCGGTCGCGACCTTGGCTTGATCGGACACGCCGGACGTCGCCGCGTCGGCGGGTTTGCCGCCCTGACCGGATGAAGCGGGCTTCTCGGCCGTCTCCGCCTCGCGCCCCTTCTTTCCCTTCGCGTTCGATTTGCGCGCGGATTCCTTCGGCGCGTCCGCGTCGCGACTGGGCGTCGCCGCGGCGCGCGCGGCGCCATCGCCATCCGCATCCGGCGCGCTGCCCTGGTCCTCGGCGTCGCCGCGAGCCCCGCCCTTCTTGCCGCGCGGCGAGGGCGAAGGCTCGGCGCGGGATTCCCCGCCGGGCCCCGACGCGACATAGACGGCGAGCATCTCGGCCATGCCGGTGCTCGTGGTGTAATGCTGGCGCAGAAACGATTTCAGCGACGACGCGGGAACCGATTTCAGAAGGCCGCGCGAACTCTTGTGGCAGGCCGAACAGGTCGAGGAAAAAATCTGCGCCGCCGACTTTCCCGCCTCGAGGTTCTGCTGCGCGAACGCGGGCGCGGCAAGAAGCGCCCACGCACCGATTACCGCCAGACCCTGCGAAAGTCTCGCCATCGTCTCCTCCGCTTGAGCGCCCCGGCGTCATTGGCGCGCCCTGTCCCGGACGCAAGACTTACAAGATCATGCCGCAAATGGAAGGGGATAGTCGCGATTCATCGCGTCTTCGCCGTTAACCATGTCGGGTCCGCCCGCACCCCCGATCGGCGCTCGCGGATGCGCCGGCGGACGCCCGGCTTGCGGGAAAAACGTGTTGCGCGCGCTCCTCGCCGGGATCAGGATATCGGCTCACTCAGGAAGAGAGGGGAATTTTCTCACGCGCGCGGCCGAAGCCGGCGGGCGCCGCAGTCGACGGAGGTGTTGGCCTCATGGAACGTTTGCTGCAATTCCTATTTTCGAAAATCATTCGCCGCGGCGCGGTGACGCTGAAGACCGCGGGCGGGCGCGAAATCATCCTCGGCGACGGTACCGGCAATCCGGTGGCGATGCGCTTCACCAAGCGATCGACGCCCTGGCGCATCCTGACCAATCCCGAACTGCGCTTCGGCGAAGCCTATATGAACGGCGAGGTCGTGTTCGAACGCGGCGACCTGACCGATCTCTTCTCCGCGGTGATGAGCCAATCGCAAGCCGGCGCCTCGCCCTGGTTTCTCCCCTACGCCGCGACGCGACGCCTGCTGCGGCGCCTGCGCCAATTCAATCCACGCGGACGGGCGAGGCGCAACGTCGCGCATCATTACGATCTCGACGACCGTCTCTACGCGCTGTTCCTGGATTCGGATCGGCAATATAGCTGCGCCTATTTCGAACATCCCGGCCAGTCGCTCGACGAGGCCCAGCTTGCCAAGAAGCGGCACCTCGCCGCCAAGCTGCTCGTGTCGCCGGACCAGTCTGTGCTCGACATCGGCTGCGGCTGGGGCGGGCTTGCGATCTATCTGGCCGAAATCGCCGGCGCGCGCGTGAGCGGCATCACGCTCTCGGAGGAACAGTTACGCCTCGCCTCAAGCCGCGCGCGCGAGCGGGCCCCGCGCGCCAGGATCGATTTCGCGCTCCGCGATTATCGCGACGTGGAAGGCCGCTACGACCGCGTCGTCTCGGTCGGCATGTTCGAGCATGTCGGCATCGATCACTACGCGCGGTTCTTCCGCGAATGCGCCAAGCTGCTCGACGAGAACGGCGTGATGCTGCTTCATTCGATCGGGCGCACTGAAGGACCGAGCGCGACCAACCCATGGATCCAGAAGTACATCTTCCCCGGCGGCTACATCCCGGCGCTCTCGGAAGTGCTGCCGGCGATCGAGCGCGCGGGCCTGCTCGTGACCGACGTCGAAATTCTGCGGCTGCATTACGCGGAGACGCTGAAGGCCTGGCGCGAACGCTTCCACGCGCGGCGCGAGGAGGTGCTGGCGATCCATGACGAGCGCTTCCGGCGCATGTGGGATTTTTATCTCGCCTCGTCGGAAATGTCGTTCCGCGCCCAATCGCTCATGACTTTCCAGATTCAGATCGCCAAGCGACAGGACGCCGTGCCGCTGACCAGGGACTATGTCGCGCGCGAGGAAGCGCGCCTGCGATCGCTGGAGGCCAGGCGCCCTCCACGTCTGCGCATGACCGGATAGCGGCCGAAAAACGCTCCCGCGCGCCGCGAATTGCCGCTGCGCCCGCGCGATCTTGCCGTCAAGCTAATTTCGCCGCCGGCGGAGGCTTGCCCTGGCCAAGTGTGAACAACGGAGATGATTGGCGGTTCGGCGAAGGCGCGACTGGCGGGCCGGCGCGATTTGCGCCACTGAATTGCCGGAAATCCCTTACCCATTGCCGACACCATGGCCCCCGCCGATTCGACCGCATTGAAGCTCGCCCCGGCGCCCGCGCCGGGCTACCGCACGGCCCCGCATAATATCGAGGCCGAGCAAAGCCTGTTGGGCGCGATCCTCGTCAACAACGAGGCGTTCTACCGCGTGTCCGACTTCCTCGAACCGCGCCACTTCTTCGAGCCTATCCACCAGCAGATCTACGAGACCTGCGCGAGCCTCGTGCGCGCGGGCAAGGTCGCCACGCCGATCACGCTGAAGACGTTCCTGCCGGGCGAGATCGACATCGCCGGGCTCAACGCCCCCCAATACCTCGCCCGCCTCGCCGCCGAGGCCACCACCATCATCAACGCGCATGATTTCGGCCGCGCCATCTACGACCTGGCGTTGCGGCGCGAGCTGATCGGCATCGGCGAGGACATGGTCAATGTCGCGTTCGACGCGCCGGTCGACTTCGCGCCGCGCGCGCAGATCGAGGACGCCGAGCGCCGCCTTTACGAGCTCGCGGAGACCGGACGCTACGACGGCGGCTTCCAGCGCTTCGCCCAGGCGCTCACCTCCGCCGTCGACATGGCCGCGCGCGCCTATCAGCGCGACGGCAAGCTTTCCGGCATCGCCACGGGCCTGCGCGATCTCGACGGCAAGATGGGCGGGTTGCAGCCTTCCGATCTCATCATCGTCGCCGGCCGCCCGGGCATGGGCAAGACGGCGCTCGCCACCAATATCGCCTACAATATCGCGCGGGCCTGGCGCGGCGAGATCTCGCCCGACGGACATATGAAGACCGTCAATGGCGGCATCGTCGGCTTCTTCTCGCTGGAAATGTCGGCCGAACAGCTCGCCACCCGCATCATCTCGGAGCGCACCGGGATCCCGTCGAGCACGATCCGGCGCGGCGGCATCAGCGAAACCGACTTCGAGGTCATTCGCGAGCACGCGATCGAACTGCAGACCCTGCCCTTCTATGTCGACGAAACCGGCGGCCTGTCGATCGCGCAATTGGCCGCGCGCGCGCGCCGCCTCAAGCGGCAGAAGGGTCTCGACCTTCTCGTCGTCGACTATATCCAGCTCCTGCAGGGCTCCGCGCGCCGCCAGTCCGAAAGCCGCGTGCAGGAGGTGACCGAAATCACCACCAGCCTGAAGGCGCTGGCCAAGGACCTCAACGTCCCGATCGTCGCGCTGTCGCAGCTCTCGCGCCAGGTCGAAAGCCGGGACGACAAGCGGCCGCAGCTCTCGGACCTGCGCGAATCCGGCTCGATCGAACAGGACGCCGACGTCGTGCTGTTCGTGTTCCGCGAGGAATACTACCTGCAGAACAAGAAGCCGAAGGAGAACACCGAGGAGTTCTTCAAATGGCAGGCCGAGATGGATCAGGTCACCGGCCGCGCGGAGGTCATCATCGGCAAGCAGCGCCACGGCCCGACGGGCACGGTCGATCTGCATTTCGACGCGAACGTCACCCGCTTCGGCGACATCGCGCGCGACTCGCTTCCGCCCGAGCCGTTGTGATCGGCCGGCGCGCGCCGATACTCCGGTTGAAACCGGCACCCGCCCCGCCTCGCGCATGTTCCGGCGAAGTGGATACCGGTTCGCCGGCAAGAACATGCGCCGGTCTTTTGATTTGGCGCGATTTCCCGTCGCTCGCATGATTCCATGCGAACGGAAAGCGCGCTAGGTTGCCGGACGCGCGACCCGCATGGCCGGCGATCGGCCTCCCTTGGAACCCGTGACGCCCGCATGTCCGCTTCAACGCCCATCGACGCATCCTCGTCCGCGACGCCGGCGGATGCGTCCGCGCGCGAAGTCGAGGCGACCGGCATCCTCACCGTCGATCTCGACGCCATCGTCGCGAATTGGCGTCTGCTCGAAAAGAAAGCCGTTCCCGCCGAATGCGCCGCCGTCGTCAAGGCCGACGGCTATGGCTGCGGGCTCATTCCGGTCACGCGCGCGCTCGCGGCAGCCGGCTGCAAGACGTTCTTCGTGGCCACGATCGAGGAAGCGCGACAGGCCCGCGTGGCCGCGCCCGAGGCGACGATCTACGTGCTCGACGGATTCTTCGCCGGCTGCGGGCCGGCCTTCGCCGCGATCGATGCGAGCCCGGTGATCGGCGAACTCGCCGAGCTCGCCGAATGGGACAGTTTCCGCCGCGCCAGCGGCTGGAAGGGCGGCGCGGCGATCCATGTCGACACCGGCATGAACCGGCTCGGCCTGCCGGCGAGCGAGGTGCTGGCGCTTGCCGCGCGCGCGCGCCAGCCGGATCACGGCATCAGCCTGGTCATGAGCCACCTCGCCTGCGCCGAAACGCCGGGGCACGCGCTCAATTCGCGCCAGATCGCCGCGTTCCGCGAAATCGCCTTCGCTTTTCCCGGCATACCGGCCTCGCTCGCCAATTCCTCCGGCATCTTCCTGGGCGCGAACGCGCTCCACGATCTGGTGCGTCCGGGCGCGGCGCTTTACGGCGTCAACCCGACGCCGGAGGCGGAGAACCCGATGCGGCCCGTCGTCGACCTCAAGGCGCGCGTGGCGCAGATCAGGACCATCGCGCGCGGCGACACGGTCGGCTACGGCGCGACCTGGACGGCGCGGCGGCCGACGCGGCTGGCGATCGTCACCGCGGGCTATGCGGACGGCTATTTCCGGGCCGCCGGCGGCGTCGATGGCGTGCGCAGCGCAGAGGCGATCGTCGCCGGCGTGCGCTGTCCGATCGCCGGACGCATCTCGATGGACCTGATCGCGATCGACATCACCGACGCGCCGCATAACGCGCTCCATCGCGGCGGCTACGTCACCATGATCGGCGGCGGCGTCACCGTCGACGAACTGGCGCGCCATTTCGGCACCATCGGCTACGAGGTGCTCACCAGTCTCGGTCACCGCTATCTTCGCGTCTATCACGGCGGCGGCGGCTGAGAACCGGCATCCTCATGGCCCGCCAAACCACCAATTTCATCTGCCAGAGCTGCGGTGCCTCGCATAACCGCTGGCAAGGGAAATGCGACGCCTGCGGAGATTGGAACACGCTCGTCGCCGAGGACGCCGGCGGGGGCGCGGGACCGGCGGCGACGCGGTCCCGACGCAAGGGACGCGCCGTCGCGCTTGAATCGCTCGCGGGCAAGAGCCTCGACGCGCCGCGCCAGCGCTCCGGCGTCGGCGAAATCGACCGCGTCACCGGCGGCGGCTTCGTGCCGGGATCGGTGTTGCTGCTCGGCGGCGATCCGGGCATCGGCAAATCGACGCTGCTCATCCAGGTCGCCGCGGCGCTCGCCCGCGCCGGACGCCGCGCGGTCTACATCACCGGCGAGGAAGCGGTCGCCCAGGTGCGTCTGCGCGCCGAGCGGCTCGGCCTGTCGAGCGCGCCGGTGGAGCTTGCCGCGGAGACGTCCGTGGAGGATATCGTCGCCACGCTCGGCGAGGGAAAGACGCCCGGCCTCGTCGTCATCGATTCGATCCAGACGATGTGGACCGACCTCGCCGATTCCGCTCCCGGCACGGTGACGCAAGTGCGCGCCTCGGCGCAGGCGCTCATCCGCTACGCCAAGAAATCTGGCGCCGTCCTCGTGCTCGTCGGCCACGTCACCAAGGACGGCCAGATCGCCGGCCCCCGCGTCGTCGAACACATGGTCGACGCCGTGCTCTCCTTCGAGGGCGAGGGCTCGCAGCAATTCCGTATCCTGCGGGCGGTCAAGAACCGCTTCGGCCCGACCGACGAGATCGGCGTGTTCGAGATGACCGGCGCCGGGCTGCGCGAGGTCGCCAACCCTTCCGAGCTGTTTTTGTCCAAGCGCGATCTGGGCTCGCCCGGCACCGCCGTCTTCGCCGGCCTCGAGGGCACGCGCCCGGTGCTGGTCGAGATACAGGCGCTGGTTGCCCCGACCGCGCTCGGCACGCCGCGCCGGGCGGTCGTGGGATGGGACGCGAGCCGGCTCGCCATGGTCCTCGCGGTGCTGGAGGCCCATTGCGGGGTCAAGCTTTCGGGCCACGATGTCTATCTCAACGTCGCCGGCGGGCTGCGCATCGCGGAGCCGGCCGCCGACCTTGCCGCCGCCGCCGCGCTGGTTTCCTCGCTCGCGGGCGCGCCGCTGCCGGCCGAGGCGGTCTATTTCGGGGAAATCTCGCTTTCGGGCGCCGTCCGGCCGGTCGCACAGGCCCCCGCCCGCCTCAAGGAAGCCGCCAAATTAGGCTTCACCCGGGCGTATTTGCCGGAATTCGCCCAAGGCGAAGGCGGCGCCCGCGCCGACGGCGGGCTGACGCTCCGCCCCGTCCCGGCCCTCATTCAGCTCGTCACCGATATCGCGGCGCGCGGGCGCGGACGCGGCGGCGAAGGCGTCCGGCTCAAGCGACAAGACGGGTGACGCGGCCCGGTCCCCCGGCTATACACGGGCCGCCGCGCGGCTCCGGCCCGCGCCCGCTGAATTTCACTGGATCGGCCGCCAAACGACCTTGCCGGGATGCGAAGACCACCTTCACTTAGATGACATGCCGCCGGGACGATTCGCTCCGCGCGGAAGCCGCGATTTTCGAAGCCGAGAATTTCGAGGCTGAAGGGAAGCAAGCCTAGACCATCGACGCGCCGGCAGCCGCGGCGCGCCGGCGCAAGTAGCGAGCCAGTCCAGATGCCGATTACCATCCTCGACATTATCGTGCTGGCCGTGATGCTGGTCTCGGGCATCCTGGCGATGATCCGCGGCTTCATCCGCGAGATCCTGTCGATCGCCGCCTGGGGCGCGGCCGCCGTCGTCACGATCTGGGCGTTCCCGCGCCTGCTGCCGACGGCCAAGACCTATTTCAACTCCGACATGATCGCGATGGGCGTGGTGGTCGGCGGCGTGTTCCTGGGCACGTTGATCCTGACCTCCCTCATCACCGTCCGCATCTCGGACATGATCCTCGACAGCCGGATCGGCGCGCTGGACCGCACGCTCGGCTTCCTGTTCGGCCTGGCGCGCGGGCTGCTGATCATCGTGGTGGCCTATCTGTTCTTCGCCTGGCTGGTGCCCGACCGCAGCCAGCCCGATTGGGTGCGCGGCGCTAAATCCCTCTCCGTGCTGCAATCGACCGGGAATTGGCTGATCTCGCTGTTGCCGGACGACCCCGAAAACACCATCTTGAAGAAGTTCAAGCGGCCGAAAGGCGAGGAAGAGCCGGAAGCCGCGCCCGAACGGCGCACCGAACAGTCCGACCCGAAGACGACCGCCACTACCGGCACCGAGGCCGGTTACGCCAAATCGTCGCGCGACGGACTCAAGAACCTGATCGACGGCGCCGGCGCGCCAAAACGCTGATGCCCGCGCATACGGAAAGGTACGGTGGGCCGATGATCGAAACTCCGAGCGAAGCCGGGCTCATCGACCTCGACGGCGACCGCCTGCGCGAGGAATGCGGCGTATTCGGCATTTTCGGCCATCCCGACGCGGCCGCCGTCACCGCGCTCGGCCTGCACGCGTTGCAGCACCGTGGCCAGGAAGCTTCCGGCATCGTCTCCTTCGACGGCTCCCGGTTCCATTCCGAGCGCCGGCTCGGCCTCGTCGGCGACGCCTTCTCCCGCCGCGATGTCATCGAACGCCTGCCGGGCACCTCGGCGGTCGGCCATGTCCGCTATTCGACGACGGGCGAGACCATTCTTCGCAACGTGCAGCCGCTATTCGCCGAGCTCAACGCCGGCGGCTTCGCCATCGGCCATAACGGCAATCTGACCAACGGCCTGACGCTGCGCCAGCGCCTCGTCGGCGACGGCGCGATCATGCAGTCGACCACCGACACCGAGGTCATGCTGCATCTGGTGGCGCAGTCGCGGCGCACGCAATTCATCGAGCGCTTCATCGACGCGCTGCGCTCGATCGAGGGCGCCTATTCCTTCGTCGGCCTGACCAACAAGAAGCTGGTCGGCGCGCGCGATCCGCTCGGCATCCGCCCGCTGGTGCTCGGCGAGCTCGACGGCTGCCCGATCCTCGCCTCGGAGACCTGCGCGCTCGACATCATCGGCGCGAAATTCATCCGCGACGTCGACAATGGCGAGGTGATCGTCTTCGACGAGAGCGGGGTGCAGAGCCATCGCCCGTTCCCGCCGCAAGCCGCCCGCCCCTGCATCTTCGAATACATCTATTTCGCCCGCCCCGATTCCATCGTCGGCGGGCGTTATGTTTACGACGTGCGCAAGGCGATGGGCGCCGAGCTCGCCCATGAAAGCCATGTCGAGGCCGACGTGGTCGTGCCGGTTCCCGATTCCGGCGTGCCGGCCGCGATCGGCTACGGCCAGACCGCCGGCATTCCCTTCGAGCTCGGCATCATCCGCAACCATTATGTCGGGCGCACCTTCATCGAGCCGACGCAGCAGATCCGCGCCCTCGGCGTGCGCCTCAAACACAGCGCCAACCGCGCCGTGGTTTCCGGCCGACGCATCGTGCTGGTCGACGATTCCATCGTGCGCGGCACGACCTCGAAAAAGATCGTGCAGATGATGCGCGACGCCGGCGCCCGCGAGGTGCATTTCCGCATCGCCTCGCCGCCGATCACGCATCCGGACTATTACGGCATCGACACGCCGGAGCGCGACAAGCTGCTGGCGGCCAATTACGACATCGAGGGCATGCGCAAGCTGATCGGCGCCGACACGCTGGCGTTCCTCTCGGTCGACGGCATCTACCGCGCCATGGGCGAACCGGGCCGCGACGCGGCCAAGCCGAAATTCACCGACCATTGCTTCACCGGCGACTATCCGACGCCGCTGACCGACCAGTTGCGGACCGAACCGCACGCGCGGCAATTGTCGCTGCTCGCGGAGGCGAGCTGATCAACCCGCCGGCGTGAACAGTGATGAATTCCCAACCTCTCTCCTCCCGTATCGCCCTCGTCACCGGAGCCTCGCGCGGCATCGGCTACGCCACCGCGTTGGCGCTGGCCAAGGCCGGCGCGCATGTGATCGCGGTCGCGCGCACCGTCGGCGGGCTCGAGGAGCTCGACGACGACATCCGCAAGATCGGCGGCACGGCGACCCTGGTCCCGCTCGACATGACCGATTTCGACGGCATCGCGCGGCTCGGCGCCGCGCTCAACGACCGTCACGGCAGGCTCGACGTGCTCGTCGGCAACGCCGGCATCGCCGGTCCGTCCTCGCCGCTCGGCCACGTTCCGCTCAAGGACTTCCAGGACACGCTGGCGATCAACGTCACGGCGAATTTCCAGCTCGTGCGCTGCATGGATCCCCTGCTGAAGAACTCCGACGCCGGACGCGCGGTGTTCCTGTCCTCGGGCGCGGCGGCGAAGGCGACCGCCTATCTCGGCCCCTACGCGGTATCGAAGGCCGCCGTCGACACGCTCGCGCGGGTCTGGGCGAACGAGACCGCGACGACGCCGCTGCGCGTCAATCTGTTCAATCCCGGGCCGACCCGCACGCGCATGCGCAAGCAGGTCATGCCCGGCGAGGATCCGATGACGCTGGATACGCCCGAGCAGGTCGCCGCCTTCATCGTGCCGCTGTGCCTGCCCTCCTTCGCCGAGACCGGGCGGCTTTACGACTATCCGACGCGCACGCTCAAGGCGTTCCGCCCGCCCGCGTGAGGCCGCGCTCGCGCGTGACGATCGCCGCGATGACGAGCGAGGCGACCAGCAGAACCGCGGCGAGCAGGAACGGCGCGCCGACAAGCGCGACCGGCGCCGCGCCCGAGATGAAATAGGCGAACGTCATCGTGAACATGCTCGGCCCGGCGAGCTGGGCGAGCGCCTGCACGCTATTGTTGGCGCCCTGCAATTGTCCCTGCTCGCGCGCGCCGACGGCACGCGTCATCAGGCCCTGCGCGGCCGAGCCGGCCAGGCCCCAGACCGCCGTGACCGGTATCGCCAGCACGAAGGTCAGGCTCGTCGACGCCAGGCCGGAAATGATCATCCCCGCCGCGCCGCCGGCAAGGCCGATCAACAGCGTCGCGCGCTCGCCGAGCGCCCGCACCACCGGCCCGGTCAATCCCCCCTGCACGATCATCGCGGACAGGCCGAAGCCGGACATCGCGAGGCCGACGGCGACCGCGTCCCAGCCGTAGCGATAGCCGGCGTAGAGCACGAGCATGCTCGGCAGGACGACATGGGCGAGCTGGGCGAGGAAGTTCACGATCGCGAGGCCGCCGAGCCGCGCGTTGGCCGCGAGCAGGCGCAGCGCGCCGATCGGATTCGCCCGCGCCCAGGAGAACCGCGCGCGCTTGTCCGGCGCGAGCGATTCCGGCAGCACGAAATAGCCGTAGACGAAGTTCGCGAGGCTCAAGCCCGCCGCGACCCAGAACGGCAGGCGCGGATCGACGCCGCCGAGCAGGCCGCCGATCGCCGGCCCGAGAATGAACCCCGCGCCGAACGCCGCGCCCATGCGCCCGAACGCGGCCGACCGCTTGTCGGGCTCGGTCACGTCGGCGATGTAGGCGACGGCGGTCGAAATGCTCGCCGCGGTGATGCCGGAAATCACGCGCCCGAGAAACAGCCAGCCGAGCGACGGCGCGATCGCCATCAGGATGTAATCGAGCCCGAGACCGAGATTGGAGATCAGCACGATCGGCCGCCGGCCGAAGCGATCCGACAGCGCGCCGAGCACCGGCGAGAAGAAGAATTGCATCAGCGCCCAGGCGGTGCCGAACACGCCGAACACGCGCGAGGCTTCGGCCGTGTCGCCGCCGAGAAAATCCTCGACCAGCCGCGGCAGGATCGGCATCGCCATGCCGAGCGCCAGCATGTCGAGCAGGATTGTGATGAAGATGAAGATGATCGCCGCGCGCCGCGGCGACGTCGGTGCTTGCCCCGTTCCCTCGGTCATGACGCGCGCGCCGTCATTGCCGGCGCCGCTTGTGCGCGAAGGGATTGGCCTTCTCGCGCAGCGTCAGCCGGATCGGCGTGCCGGGCAGGTCGAATGATTCACGCAACCCGTTGACGAGATAGCGCGTGTAGGAGTCCGGCACCGCGTCGGCGCGCGAGCAGAACACCACGAAGCTCGGCGGCCGCGTCTTGGCCTGGGTGATGTAGTTGAGCTTGAGGCGGCGGCCGGACACCGCCGGCGGCGGATTGGCGCCGAGCATGTGCTCGAACCATTTGTTGAGCGCGCTGGTCGGCACGCGCTTGTTCCAGACGAGATAGGCGCGCTCGATCGCGGCGACGAGCCGGTCGAGCCCCTCCCCGGTCAACCCCGACACCGGAACGACCGGCACGCCCCGAACCTGCGGCAGCCAATGGTCCGCGTCCCGGCGCAGCGCGGCGACGGCGCCGGGCGCCGGGGTCATCAGGTCCCATTTGTTGATCGCGATCACCAGCGCGCGGCCCTCGCGCTCGACCAGGTCGACGATGCGCAGATCCTGTTCCTCGAACATGCGCGCGGCGTCCATCACCACGACGACGATCTCGGCGAAGCGGATCGCGCGCAGCGCGTCGGCGACCGAGAGCTTCTCCAGGCTCTCCTCGACGCGCGCGCGGCGGCGAAGGCCGGCCGTGTCGTAGACGCGCAGATGACGGCCGTCGCGCGTCACGTCGACGGCGATCGCATCGCGCGTCGTGCCGGCTTCCGGGCTCGTCAGCAGGCGCTCCTCGCCGAGGACGCGGTTGATCAGCGTCGACTTGCCGGCGTTGGGACGCCCGACGATGGCGACGCGCAACGGCTTGGCGGCCGTCCCGCTCCCGCCGGCGGTCTCGGACTCCTTCGCCTCGTCCTCGTCCGCCTCCGGCGCCGGCATGATCGCGCGCAACGCGTCGTAAAGATCGCTCATGCCCTCGCCATGCTCGGCGGAGATGGCGACGGGATCGCCGAGGCCGAGCGCGTAGGCTTCGCTCGCGGCCGCCTCGCCGCGACGCCCCTCGCTCTTGTTGGCGACGACCACGATCGGCTTTCCGGCGCGGCGCACGAGATCGGCGAAGGTTTCGTCGGCCGGCATCAGGCCCGCGCGCGCGTCGACGACGAAAACGACGGCGTCGGCCGCCGCGATCGCGGCTTGCGTCTGTTCGCGCATCCGTCCGGTCAGCGTTTCGCGTCCGCCGCTGTCGAGCCCGGCGGTATCGATGGCGGTGAAGGAGAGATCGCCGAGGCGCGCTTCGCCCTCGCGGCGATCGCGCGTCACGCCGGGCTCGTCGTGAACGAGCGCGAGCTTCTGGCCGACAAGGCGGTTGAACAAAGTCGACTTGCCCACGTTCGGTCGGCCGACGATCGCGACAGTGAAAGCCATCCGGTGAGTCTGCCTCGCGCGTTCTCGCGGCGACGTTCGCGCGGGAACGCTCGCGCCGGCGGATTAACGGGGTTGCGACGATCCGGGCGGCGGCGGCCATACGCCGTCTTCGGGCGGATCCTCGGGCTCGGCCGCGGGCGCCGGGCGGGGTTTCGCCCTCGGCTTGGAGGCCACGCGCTTCGCCGGCTTCCGGGGTTCCGGCTCTGCCTGCTGCTTCTCGGGCACGGCGGGTTGGGCCTGGAGCGTCGGGTCTGGCTCGGGCTGATAGCCCTTCATCAATTCCTTCGGAATGCCGCGCTCGACGCCGGGAACGCCCTCTTGGAAGACGGGCTTGCGCTCGCCCGGCAGGGGTTTCTTGGTGTCGAGGAAGTCGAGCAGACCGGTGGGGTCGAAGTCCGGCGTGCTCGCGGTACCGCAGGCGGCAAGCGACGCGGCGAAGGCGAGCGCGGCAAGCGCATGCGCTGCGCGGCGGAGGATAGGCATCGTCATGGTGCTTCCTGTTTGCGTCCGCCCGACCATTTCGCGCTCTTGCTCACGGGCTGCGACCTCAACTCTTCGCGCCGTCCGGCAGCAGCGCCTGCAGCGTCATCGCGCGTTCGCGCAGGCTCTGCGGGGATTCGGCGTCGGCGATGATGGCGTCGAGCCATTGCTTCGCCGCGGCGGCGTTTCCCGCGCGCAGGGCGGAGAGCACGAGCAACTCGCGGGCGTTATTGCGATAGACCTTGCCGGCGGCGGCGATCGGCTCGAGCCGCTGCTTCATCTCGTCGAATGACGCGGACTCGATCCGCAGCATGCCCGCGCGCACCGTGGCGAGATCGCGAATAACCTCGACGACCGACTGGTCGGCCGCGACGGCGTCGAACATGGCGATCGCCGCCTTGGGGTCGCGCTGGGTCGCCGCGAAGGCGCCGCGCAGACGGGCGAGATCGCGGTAGCCGCGCGGAGCTTCCTGGGCGAGCTTGGCGAAGGCGGCCTCGGCCTCCGCGTGCTTGTCCTGCTCGGACAGGCTCGCCGCCTCCTCGAACGCGGCGCCGGCGGCCGCGGCCTGCTTGGCCTCGTACCATTGATAGCCGCGCCAGCCACCCACGGCCACGACGATCACGATCGCGCCGGCCAGGATCAGCCCGCCATACCGCTCCCACAGCTTCTTGAACTGTTCCCGGCGGACTTCCTCATCAACTTCTGTAAAAATATCAGACACTTGCTATCCATTCGCCCGGGTTCGGCGGCTTGCCCGCGCGTGTTCCCGCCGCTCCTCGTGAAGCGCGAAACACAGCATTCGGTGGGGCAGCTACCCTACCGTTATGGCGTTGGCAAGGCAAAGCCTCGCGGCCGCTTGCGTTAACGCGATCCGAGACTTCGTCGGGGCCCGCGCCGGCCGGTCAGGGCTTCGCCTTCATCGGATAGACGTGCTCGGGACCCGGAAACGCGCGCCTCTTCACGTCGTCGGCATAGGCCTTGATCGCCGCCTCGATCGAGGGCCCGAGCTCGCCGTAGCGGCGCACGAATTTGGGCACGCGCGGCGACAGGCCGAGCATGTCCTCGAGCACCAGCACCTGCCCGTCGCAGGCCGCGCTCGCGCCGATGCCGATCGTGGGAACCGGTACGATCTCGCTGATCCGCCGCCCAAGCGGTTCGGCGACCGCCTCCACCACCATCGCGAAGGCGCCGGCGTCGGCGACCGCGCGGGCGTCCTCCTCGAACGGCCCCCACTCGGCCTCGTCGCGCCCGAGCGCGCGGAACGAGCCGAGCGTGTTGATCGCCTGTGGCGTCATGCCTACATGTCCCATCACCGGCACGCCGCGCTGGGTCAGGAACGCGATCGTCTCGGCCATGCGCCGGCCGCCTTCGACCTTGACCGCGCCGCAGCCGGTTTCCTTGAGCACGCGCGCGCAGGAGCGGAACGCCTGCTCCTTCGATTCCTCGTAGGAGCCGAACGGCATGTCGACGACCACCAGCGCGCGCTTCGAACCGCGCATGACCGCGTGGCCCTGCAGGATCATCATGTCGAGCGTGACCGGCACGGTCGTCTCCAGTCCGTGCATCACCATGCCGAGCGAATCCCCGACCAGAATCACGTCGCAATAGCGATCGACGAGCTGGGCGGTGTGGGCGTGGTACGACGTCAGGACGACGATGGGATCCTTGCCCTTGCGCGCGCGGATGTCGGGCGCGGTCAGACGCTTGATGTCGGATTGCAGGGACACGGGGATCAACCTCCGAAGACGGGGACGCCGATGACGACGGGATGGAACACCATGGCAAGCGCCACATAGACGACGACGCCGGCCGCGATCGCGATCGCGTCGTTGGCGCGACCGCCAACCGCAATCGGCGGCGCTCCCGGATCGTCGCGGCCGCGCAGCGTCCACAGATCATAGAGCGCCCATCCGAGCAAGCCGCCGAACAGGATGATCGAGCCGAGATCGCCGTTGGCGAGAAGATGCGCGACCGCCCACATGACGACGCCGATCATCATCGGATGTTTCAACGTCGCGTAAATGCGCCCGCGCACGTAGGAGGCGACCATCAGCACGGTCGCCGGCAGCGTCAGCCAAATCGCGACCTGGCGCGCCGTCTCGCCGGGGTACCAGACATCGATCCAGCCGCCGACGCGGTAACGGGAAAAGCCAAAGGCGATGAGCGCGAGGCCGGCGACGGCGGCGAGGCTGTAAAGTCCGAGATAGAGGTTCCGTCCGAACCGATCGATCAAGGCGGCGCGGCGCGCGCGCATCGTGGTGACGAGATGGCCACCGACGAACAGCGCCAATCCGCAAATCAGCACCACTAGTTCCGTCACGGGCCCCGCTCCCTCGCGCGAGGAATTGCGCGTCGCGCCTCGTCGTCCGCCTCGCCTATCATCTTTCGCGCCCGCCGCGCAACGCCGCCCGCCTCACGTCCGGCGTTTCTTCACGTCCTTGATCCCGGCGAATTCGACGCCGTCGGCCCGCTCGCGCGCGTGGTCGAGATAGAACTGGTTTCTCGCCAGGAAGACGGGATCGCCGTCGACGTCGTCGGCGACGCCCGAACCGTTGGTGGCGATGAAGGCGGAGAGCTTCCGGGCGTCGGTCGAGGAAACCCAGCGCGCCATCTGAAATTCGCACAGGTCGAAATCGACCGGCAGGCCGTATTCCTGCGCCAGGCGATCCTTGAGCACGTCGAGTTGGAGCATGCCGACGACGCCGACCAGCGCCGGCGAGCCGTCGCGCGGGCGGAACACCTGGACCACGCCCTCCTCCGACATCTGCTGCAGCGCCTCCTTCAGCTTCTTGGCCTTCATCGCGTCGGCCAGGCGCACGCGGCGCAGGATCTCCGGCGCGAAGCTCGGCACGCCGACGAAGGAAATGTCCTCGCCTTCGGTCAAGGTGTCGCCGATGCGCAATGTGCCGTGATTGGGAATGCCGACGACGTCGCCGGCATAGGCCTCGTCGGCGAGCGCGCGATCCTGGGCGAAGAAGAATTGCGGCGCCGACAGGCTGATCGGCTTGCCGGTGCGCGTCAGCCGCGCCTTCATCCCGCGCGTCAGTCTGCCCGAGCAAAGCCGCGCGAAGGCGATGCGGTCGCGGTGATTGGGATCCATGTTCGCCTGGATCTTGAAAATGAACGCGGTCATGCGCGGTTCGCCCGCTTCCACGCGCCTGGCGTCGCAATCCTGCGCGCGCGGCGGCGGCGCGAAACGGCCGAGCCCCTCGAGCAGATCGCCAACGCCGAAATTGCGCAGCGCCGAGCCGAAATAGACGGGCGTCAGATGGCCCTCGCGGAAGGACGCGATGTCGAATGGCTTGCACGCGTGCGCGACCAGCTCCAGCTCCTCCGTCAGCGCCGCCGCGTCGAGCGCGGGATTGCGCGCGGCGAGATCGGCGATCGAGATCGCGCGCGGCGCGCCGGTCTTGGCCCCGTCGCCGTCGATCAGTCGCACGCCGCCGGTGGCGATATCGAAGGTGCCGACGAAGTCGCGGCCGCGCCCGATCGGCCAGGTCACCGGCGTGGTGTCGAGCGCGAGCGTCTTCTCGATCTCGTCGAGCAGGTCGAACGGATCGCGGCTTTCGCGGTCCATCTTGTTGATGAAGGTGATGATCGGGATGTCGCGCAGCCGGCAGACCTCGAACAGCTTGCGCGTGCGCGATTCGATGCCCTTGGCCGCGTCGATCACCATGATGGCGGAATCGACCGCGGTCAGCGTGCGGTAGGTGTCCTCGGAGAAATCCTCGTGGCCGGGGGTGTCGAGCAGGTTGAAGACGAGGCCGCCATATTCGAAGGTCATCACCGAGGTGACCACCGAGATGCCGCGCTCGCGCTCGATCTTCATCCAGTCCGAGCGGGTGTTGCGGCGCTCCGCCTTGGCCTTGACCTGGCCGGCGAGATTGATGGCGCCGCCGAACAGCAGCAGCTTCTCGGTCAGCGTCGTCTTGCCGGCGTCGGGATGGGAAATGATCGCGAAGGTGCGACGGCGCGCGACCTCGTTGTCGAGGGGCGAGCCGGGCGAGGTTTCGGGCGATGCGGCCTCAACGGTCATGGCGCGGCATGTGGCAGCAAAAGGCCCGCCGATCAAGGGGCAAGGCGGGGCCTGCCGCGCGGATAGCCGGCGCGCGGCCGGGCCGCGCCGCGCCCGATGCCGATCTTCAATGGAACAGGAACACGGCGTAGTAGCTCGCCGCCGCGATGACCGCCGTGGCCGGAATGGTCAGCACCCAGGCCACGACGATGTTGCTGGCGACGTTCCAGCGTACCGCCGAGGCGCGCCGCGCCGTGCCGACGCCGACGATGGCGCCGGTGATGGTGTGCGTGGTCGAGACCGGAATGCCGAGACCCGTCGCCATGAACAGCGTGATCGCGCCGCCGGTCTCGGCGCAGAACCCCTGCATCGGCGTCAGCCGCGTGATCCGCACGCCCATCGTCTTGACGATGCGCCAGCCGCCCATCAGCGTTCCGAGCCCCATCGCCGCCTGGCAGACGATCACCACCCAGAACGGCACGTGAAAGTCGGTTCCGAGATGACCTTGGGAATAGAGCAGCACCGCGATGATGCCCATCGTCTTCTGCGCGTCGTTGCCGCCATGGCCGAGCGAATAGAGCGAGGCGGAGACGAATTGCAGCGAGCGGAAGGCGCGGTCGACCGCGAACGGCGTGCTGCGCATGGCGATCCAGGAGACGATCAGGACCAGCACCAGCGCGATCGTGAATCCCACCATCGGCGACAGCACGATCGCGAACAGCGTCTTCGACAGCCCCTTCCAGACCATCACGGAAAGGCCGGCCTTGGCCAGGCCGGCGCCGACCAAACCGCCGATCAGCGCGTGCGAACTCGACGACGGGATGCCGAGCGCCCAGGTGATGATGTTCCAGGCGATGGCGCCGACCAGCGCGGCGAAGATCACCGTCGGATCGACGATCTTGGGATCGATGATGCCGGTGCCGATGGTGTTGGCGACGTGCAGCCCGAACACCAGGAAGGCGATGAAGTTGAAGAACGCGGCCCAGGCGACCGCGTATTGCGGCCGCAGCACCCGCGTCGAAACGATGGTCGCGATCGAGTTCGCCGCGTCGTGCAGGCCGTTGATGAAATCGAAGGCCAGGGCGACCAGGATCAGCCCCATCAGAATCGGCAGGGCAAGCGTAGTGTCCACGGCAGCCTTCCCCTACACCGCTTCGATCACGATGCTGTTGATCTCGTTGGCGACGTCGTCGAAGCGGTCGGCGACCTTTTCGAGATGGTCGTAGATCTCCTCGCCGACGATGAAGTCCATGGCGTTGCCGCCGCGATGCTTGAGAAAAAGATCCTTGACGCCGATGTCGTGGAGATCGTCGACGCGTCCTTCCAGGCGCGTGAGTTGCTCGGTCATCAGCGTCAGCGTGCCGTGATTCTGGCCGATCGACGACAGCATCGGCACCGCGCGCACCACAAGCTTGGCGCTTTCGACGAGAATGGTGCCGATCTCGCGCATCGGCGGCTCGAATTCGCGCACCTCGAACATGGTCACCGCCTTGGCGGTCTGGTGCATCTGGTCGATGGCGTCGTCCATCGAGGTGATCAGGTCCTTGATGTCGCCGCGGTCGAAGGGCGTGATGAAGGTGCGCCGCACGGCGGTGAGCACTTCGCGGATGATGTCGTCGGCCTCCTTTTCGAAGGCGCTGACCTGCTGGCAATAGCGCTCGACCTCGGTGCCGCCGCGCAGGACCCCTTCGAGCGCCTCCGCGCCCTTGACGAGGAGCAGCGAATGCCGCGCGAACAGCTCGAAAAAGCGCTCTTCCCTCGGCAGCAACGCCCGGAACCAATGCAGCATCGTCGTCACTCCCCGGCCCCGCCGACGCGCGGCCCATCCCGCCGGCTGCCGCGCCCGACAAGGGCCTGGCCGGCTGTCATGAGCCTGTCATAGACCGAATCGTCGCGGCGAAAACGCCCTGGACGGCCCCTTGTCCACCGCCATCCACCGCTTTGTTGGCTGGATTCTTTAATGGCGCGGGGCGCGTCGGAGCACGCGGGAGGCGCGCGCTTTTCCCGAAAACAGCCACCAACCGCGACAAGATCGACAAGATGAACACCCACGGGAACGCCGCCGCCCGCGCGCGTGCAACCCTGGCGCGATCCTCAAAGCGATCTCGAAGCGATCTCGAAGCGATCCCGGAGCAATCTTGGAGAGGCGTGCGCCGACCCTCGCCGGCCTGGATCAGCTTCCTTGGCGGGAAACGCGCGAAGGCATTTCACCGAACGCGGCCTCGTAGATTTCCGGCTTGAAGCCGACGATGCGCTTCGGCCCGAGGTCGAGCACCGGACGCCTGATCGCGGAAGGATGCTCGAGCATCAGCGCGATCGCCTTCGCCTTGGTGAGGTTTTCCTTCTCAGCGTCGGGCAGCTTGCGGAAGGTCGTGCCGGCGCGGTTGAGCAGCGCCTCCCAGCCGAGTTCGTCGCACCAGGCGGCAAGGCGCGCCTTGTCGATGCCGGAAACCTTGTAATCGTGAAAGACGTAATCCACGCCCCGCGCGTCGAGCCACGCGCGCGCCTTCTTCATCGTGTCGCAATTCTTGATGCCGTGGAGGGTGACGGGCATGGCGCATTACGACCGAATTCGCATCCCCCTCACTCCCACTCGATCGTTCCCGGCGGCTTGGAAGTGATGTCGTAGACGACGCGGTTGACGCCCTTGACCTCGTTGATCAGGCGCGTCGCGGTGAAGCTCAGGAAGCGCATGTCGTAGGGATAGAAATCCGCCGTCATGCCGTCGGTCGAGGTCACCGCGCGCAGGCCCACGACGTAGTCGTAGGTGCGCCCGTCGCCCATGACGCCGACGGATTTGACCGGCAGCAGCACCGCGAAGGCCTGCCAGATGTGATCGTAGAGCCCGGCGCGGCGGATCTCCTCGATGTAGATCGCGTCGGCCTGGCGCAGGATCGCGAGCTTCTCGGGCGTCACCTCGCCGGGGCAGCGGATCGCGAGGCCCGGCCCCGGGAACGGATGCCGCCCGACGAACACTTCCGGCAGGTCGAGCTCGCGGCCGAGCGCGCGCACCTCGTCCTTGAACAACTCGCGCAACGGCTCGACGAGCTTCATGTTCATGCGCTCAGGCAGCCCGCCGACATTGTGGTGCGACTTGATCGTCACCGACGGCCCGCCGGTGAACGACACGCTCTCGATCACGTCGGGATAGAGCGTGCCCTGAGCGAGGAACTCGGCGCCGCCGGCCTTCTTGGCCTCGGCCTCGAACACGTCGATGAAAAGGCCGCCGATGATCTTGCGCTTCTTTTCGGGATCGGTGACGCCCTTGAGCGCGGCGAGAAACCGTTCCGACGCGTCCACATGCACAAGCGGGATCTTGTAATGCAGCCGGAACAGGTCGACCACCGTCTCGGCCTCGGCGAGCCGCATCAGCCCGTGATCGACGAAGACGCAGGTGAGCTGGTCCCCGATCGCCTCGTGCAGCAGCACGGCCGCGACCGCCGAATCGACGCCGCCCGACAGGCCGCAGATCACCCGCCCCTTACCCACCTGCGCGCGGATGTTCTCGATCGCCTCCTCGCGGAAGGCGCGCATGGTCCAGTCGCCGGCGCAGCCGGCGATGTCGCGGACGAAATTGCGCAGGAGCCTCGCCCCGTCCGGCGTATGCGCGACCTCGGGGTGGAACTGCATGGCGTAGAATTTGCGGTCGTCGTCGGCGATGACCGAGATCGGCGAGCCCGCCGCCTTCGCCACCGCGCGAAAGCCTTTCGGCAGCGCCGTGACGCGGTCGCCATGGCTCATCCACACCGGATGCTTCTCGCCGACCTTCCACACGCCCTTGAACAGCGCGCAGGTGTCGGTGACCTCGACATTGGCGCGGCCGAATTCGCGATGATGGCCGGCCTCGACCTTGCCGCCGAGCATCCGCGCCATCAGTTGCTCGCCGTAGCAGATGCCGAGCACCGGACGGCCCGATTCCAGGATCGCGGCGGGAACCGACGGCGCGTCCGCGTCGAGTACCGACGCCGGTCCGCCCGACAGGATAACGCCCTTCGGCTTCATCGCCGCGAAGGCTTCCTCGGCCTTGTTGAACGGCGCGATCTCCGAATAGACGCCCATCTCGCGCACGCGCCGGGCGATGAGCTGAGTCACCTGGGAGCCGAAATCGATGATGAGGATCTTGTCGTGAAGGGGCGCTGTCATGGACTGATTTTCGGTGACCAATCTCGATTGCGTGTCTTTGAATTGCGTGTCTCGGAATTGCGTGTCTCGGAATTGCGTGCCTCGGGCCGCCAACGCGGCCCGACTTCGCCGTGGCCGCCGGGAAGTCTCTCTGCCGGCCCGCTCCGATTACGCGACGGCCCGCGAGGCGGCAATAGCGGGAGCCGAATTGTGCCCCCTATCCTTTGGGCAGCGCGGGCCCTGCGCGCCTTCGAGGCGGAGCGAGGGCTCCAAGTCCGCGCGCGCATCGTCGACGCGGGACGTCGCCGTTGCCGGACATGCCTCACGAAAACAAGGCATTTTCGACCCGAATTCAAGTTCAGGCGAAAGATGAGCTTGGCTCTCGACTGCCTCTCGCGCACGTCTCGCGCGCGGCCTTGCCGCGCCTTCGCCGGCCCGCCTCACGGTGGCTTCGCCGACCCGCCCTTAGCAACGCGTCGACACTACTTCGCCCCAGAGCCGTCCGATTCCCGCCCGCGTCGACAGAACCTTGACGCAGGCGCCCTGCTTCACCGTGCCCTGCGGCGCGGGGGTAACCGGCGGCGCGCCCCGCTCCGGGCGCGGATTGATGTCCGCCAGAATCGGAACCGCCACGCGCGCGGTCAGGATGGTTCCCGGCGGCGGAAACGACGTCAGCGAAAACTGGAAGCCGTCGAAATAGACCTCGGCGCGGCGGATGCCCTCGCGGCGCGCGAGCACGACCCAGCCGCGGGTCTCGCCCTGCTGGGCGGACGGCGGTTTGGCCGCGACCTTGGTCTGCCCTGGAAGCTGCGGCGCCTGCCCGGTAGCGGCCGGTTGGGCGGTCTTGGCGGGGACCGTCGGCGCGGCGGGCCGGACCTGCTGCGCGGGCATCGGCTGAGGCGTGGGCGACGGCGCGGCCATTGGAGCGGCCATCGGAGCTGCCATTGGCGGCTGCGCCTGGATGGGTGGCTGAGGCGCCGCATAGGAGGACGGCACCTGCTGCGCCGGCGGCTGCGCGGGCGCGACCGGTGCCGGAGCTGGCTGCATCGCGACCGGCGCGGCGACCTGCCCGCCGACCTGCGGCGCGACTTGAACGGGCGCGGCGGCCGGCTGGCTCATGCCTTGCGCGGCCGGATGATTGACCGGGGGAACCGCTGCGACCGCGGACGGGCGCGCCGGCGCCTGCCCCTTGGCCGAAAGGTCGCCGATCGAGGCCCTCCCCTCCAGGACCGCCTGAAACATCTCCCGCGCCGCCGGATCGACCTCGCCGCAATTCTTGTTGAAATCCTCCACGTCCTTCTTCAGCAGCGCCTTCTTGGCGTCGAGCCCGACGTTCTTTTCCATGGTCGACACGATCGAGGCGCGCAGATTCTGGCAGGCCGTATCGGGCGAAAAGTTCGTCCGGTAGACGGTGTAGACGCCGGCCGCCGCCGCCGGCAGAGCCAGCGCCGCGCCGACCGCCTGAAAGAGCTTGGTGATTTTTTCAGCTTCCATGATCCGTCCAGTCTGTCGCCGTCCGAGGCGCGGCCGAGGCACTCGCGCGAAGGGGCGAGATTCGCCAGCCGATCGCGCCGGAAATTTGACGGCTCGGCGTATTCTTGGCAACCGCGTCCGCGCCCGGACCCTAGGTCCGGCGCGCCACCGCGACGAAGAAGCCGTCGGTTCCGGTGCGGCGCGGCGTCATCCGAACACCGGCGCCGTCCGCCCGCGCCGCCGCCAGAAACGCGTCCGCGCCCGCCCCTTCAACGCGCGCCCACTCCGCCGGCGGTTCGATCGCGAAGCCGGCATGGCGCGCGCGGAACGCCGCGATCTGGTCCTCGTTCTCGGCCGCGAGCACCGAGCAGGTCGCATAGACGATACGTCCGCCCGGCGCGACGAGAGTCGCGGCGCGGTCGAGCACCGCGACCTGATCCTTGATCCGCTCGTCGAGCGCGCCCGGACGCATCCGCCATTTGGCGTCGGGATTGCGACGCCAGGTGCCGGTGCCGCTGCAGGGCGCGTCGATCAGCACGAGATCGGCCTGGCCGCCAAGGTCGGCGAGCGGATCGGCCGCGCCGCGGGGCGTGCGCACCTCGACGCAGCGCGCGCCCGCGCGGGTGAGCCGCTCGTGGATCGGCGCGAGGCGGCGTTTGTCGCTATCGGTCGCGACGATCCGGCCCTGGTTGGCCATCATCGCCGCGAGCGCGAGCGTCTTGCCGCCCGCCCCGGCGCACAGGTCGACGACGCGCTCGCCCGGCCGCGCGGCCGAGAACAGCGCGACGAGCTGCGACCCCTCGTCCTGAACCTCGATCTTGCCCTTGATGAAATCGGGCTCGGCGTTGATGCCGGGGCTGCGCGCGTCGGCGTCGAGCGCGATCCGCAGTCCCCAGGGCGACCACGGCGTCGGCGACGCGCCGAGATGGCGCAGCGAGGCCGCGACATCATCGCGGCGGGCCTTGAGGAGATTGACCCGCAGGTCCAGCGGCGCGCGGCGCGCCATCGCCGCGCCTTCCTCGGCCCGCTCCCGTCCGAACGCGGCGGCGAAAAAGGGATCGAGCCATTCGGGATAGTCGCCGACGACATGCGGCGGCGCGCCGTCGAGCGAGGCGGCCGCGAGCGCGGCGCGCTCGGTCTCCGTCAGCGGCTCCGGCGCGAAGCGCGAGCCGTCGCACAGGCGCGCGATCGCGTCCGCGCGCATGCCGCGTTCGAGCGCGAGCATGCCGATCAGCCGCGCGCGCGGCGTGTCCTCGCCCATGATCCAGGCCGACGACGCGCGCCGCCTCAGCGTGTCGTAGACCAGCCCGGCGAGCGCGGCGCGGTCTCCCGAACCGGCGAAGCGATGCGCCACGCCCCACTCCTTGAGCGCGTTGGCGGCGGGAATGCGCTGGCTGTCGATGGCGTCGAGGATCTCGATCGCGGCGGAAAGACGTGCGGCGGGTGTCATCGGGACCCTCTCCCACATCGCCGCCGAAAACGCCAGCCAGCGCTCCAACGCCGCCGTCCATATTGACAGCACATTGTCAATTTGGTAGTCCACCGTCATGAACCGCCGCGCTCCGCTCCGCCATACGGCCACCGCCGCCGCGCTGACCGAGTTGATGCTGGAGACCTTCCGGCTCAACGGACGTCTGCTCGCCGCCGGCGACAAGCTCGTCGCGCCGATCGAGTTGACCAGCGCGCGCTGGCAGGTCATCGGCGCGGTCGCGATGGCGGGCCGGCCCCTGCCCGTCGCCCACATCGCCCGCAATATGGGGCTCGCGCGGCAGTCGGTGCAGCGGGTCGTCAACGATCTTGAGCGCGCGCGCATGGTCTGCTTCGCGCCCAACCCGCACCATCGCCGCGCCAAGCTCGTCGAACTGACGGAGAAAGGCCGCAAGGCCTACGACGAGGCCTCGGCCCTGCAGACGCGCTGGGCGAACACGCTCGCCGCCGGCATCAAACAATCCGACGCCGAGAACGCGCTCGCGGTGATGCGGACGCTGCGCGCGAAGCTCGAACCCGCGCGTGCGCCAGCCGGCGCATCCATGGAGGTGGACGATGAGTGAGACGACATCCGCGCGTCAGGCGCGGCGGAAATGGTTCCAGAAGATCCATCCCATCGCCGGCGGCATCGCCTTCGTCACCATCCTGACCTTCTGGGTTTCAACCGTGACGGTCGAGATCTTCGGCTCGACCGCCGCCATCGTGACGGTCAAACAGGCGATCGCCTGGGGCCTCCTGATCCTGGTGCCCTCGATCGCGCTCACCGGCATCAGCGGCTTCGTGCTCGGCGGCAAATCGATCGCGCCGATCATTCTCGCCAAGAAGCGGCGGATGCCCTTCATCGGCGCCAACGGCGTCGTCGTGCTGGCGCCTTCGGCGATCGCGCTCGCCGTGCTTTCGGCGCGCGGCGATTTCGGCTCATGGTTCCTCGCGATCCAGGCCGTCGAATTGATCGCCGGTCTCGTCAATCTCACCTTGATCGCGCTGAACATGCGCGACGGCTTCGCCCTCACCCGCGGCCGCCGCGCGCGGCCGGCCTAAAACGCGAACAGCACGCGCACCGCGAACACCAGCCACATCACGATCAGCAGCAGCGTGCCCGCGACGAAGGTGCTGAAGCGGTTCGGCACGTAATTCGACGTGATGTGGATATAGGCATGGGCGTAGCGCAGCCCGACGAACACCCACGACATCACGATGAACAGCGTGTCGGTCTTGTGGAGCAGCAGCGCGAACGCCACCAGCACGTAGAACAGCACCGGCAATTGCAACTGGTTGGAATAGGCGTTGCCGTATTGCATCGTTCGCGAGGGCCAGTTCGGCTGTCCGAGCGCGATGTCGCGCACCTTGGTCTCGCCCTCCTTGACCGCCCGGTAGCGCAGCCACGCCGTCACGAACAGTATGTAGAAAGTCAGCCCCACGAGAAGGAAGACGGGAAGCAGCACGGCCTGAATCGACATGTTCGCCCCTTGTTCGCGCGTCGCGACGCTTGGTGCATGACGCCGAAAAGCGCGCGGCGGCTTTCGGACGACATCATGCTCCAGTTCATTGGACTTTAGACTCAAGACTCGAGACTCAAGACTCTCTATCACGCTCGCGATCCTGGATCGATTCGATCCAGGATCGTCGTGATCCGAGGGCAGCATTGCCCGTCCACGCGCCCGTGGCAAGGCGCGCCGCCCCCGCCGCCGGCATTCCTCGACCCGGTGTGAACCCGGTCGCCGCCCCGCGCGACCAATGCATGAAAACGACGCCTGCGCGGGCCCCGCCTCGCTCCGGAAGGCCTTGCGCGATCAGGCGCGCGGCCCAGCGCGGGACCCGAGCGTCGACACGAAATGAGAGACGACCGATGGGAAATTTCGCCGCCGCATTCGCCGGATTGATCGGAGCCGCCAGCGCGGCGCTGGCGACGCGGGTCTTCCTGGCCGCGCAGCCCTCGCCCCTCGTCATGCTTGGCGCCACCTGGCCGCTCGCGCGCCTGACGCCGGCGTTGACGGTCATTGCCGCGGCGCTCGGCATGACCGCGGCGATCGCGCTCGCGCTGTGGATTGGGCGCGGCCTCGAACACGGCTTCGCCCGCGCCGGCGGGCCGTCGACGAGGGATCTGGCGCGGCGGGCGCTCGCGCTCTCGGCGCTGATGATCGCGGCGGCGACGACCGCCTATGGTCTGCGCGGCGAGGCGCTGGGCCATCTCGGCATCGGCGCGGCCGCGCCCACGATCGAGTTTGAAATCCGCGTTCCCCGCGCCATCGCCGACCGTGTGCCGCATCAGGAGACGCAGGTCGAGTTTCGCGGCGACAAGCATAGCGCGCTCGCCCGCCTGCGGCGCGATTGGCGCCCGGCGCCCGACGACCAGATGATCGTCGCCGGCCGCGTCGCGATCGATGTCGACACGCTCGATCGCAAGATCGTGCTCAATCTGCCGGGGGAACCCTCGCGCCTGTTCAGGCTGCGCCTGGCGCGCGAGCCGAGCCCGTCGGACGAATTCGGTCCGTGGCATCAGGTCGACGCTTTCGCCAAGGCCGGAAGCGGCGCGCCAGACCGCGCCGAGCCGGTCGACGGTTTTGCCATCCGCTACCGCGCGCTGTGACACCGCGCCGGCGGGACTTCGAATTCAAATCGCGACGCGAGGGAGATGACCGATGAACCAGATGATGCTTCGCCTGACGGTCGCCGCCACGCTCTTCGGCGCGACGATCGTGAGCGCGGCCGCCGTCACCATCAGCCTTGCCGCGGGTTGAACCCGCCGCCGGCTAATCGCGCGAGCGCCATCGCCGGATCGCGACCATGCCGCCGATCACGACGAGGCTGGTCAAGCCGACCGTCACCATCAGCGACTTGGCGACGGTGAGCATGCTCGCCGCCGCGACCATGCTTTCGCTCACGCGCGCCGGCTCCAGGCGCAGCATCGCGGCGACGGCGTGGTTCTCGGCAAGATCGAGCATCGCCATCAGCGGACAGACGACGAAAATGAGGAGCTTCCGCAAGCCCGCCGGCGGCGCGACCATGCCCGGCTCGCCCGGCCGCGTCAGATAGGCGATCGCCAGCCCGGTCGCGAGCGCCAGCAGCACCGGAAACGGCGTATCGATCCCATGCTGCGTCGTCAGATAGAACTCCCGCGCCGACGGCGTCAGCGCGCGCAGATAGGCGATCGCTTCGGCGTGCGTGTAGCCGCGCGGGCGCATGTCGAACATCGCCATGCCTCCCGCGCCAGCGGCAAGGCGCGGCACGGTATAAAGGAGCATGACGAGGTAGGGAACGAGCGCGGCAATCACGGCCGCGATCACGACGGCTGGTTTGAGCAACCATTCGCGTGGCCGCATCGGCCCCTCGCCTGTCTCAAGCCCGTTCGCGCGCCAAGGACGGCCCGGCCTCAGCCGCCGCCCGGATAGTTCGGGCTTTCGCGCGTGATGGTCACGTCGTGGACGTGACTCTCGCGCAGGCCCGCGCCGGAAATGCGCACGAACTCGGCCTTGTCGTGGAACTCCTCCAGCGTCTTCGCGCCGACATAGCCCATCGCCGCGCGCAGGCCGCCGGCGAGCTGATGCAACACCGCCATCACGGGGCCCTTGTAGGGCACCTGTCCTTCGATGCCCTCGGGCACGAGCTTGAGCGTGTCCTTGATGTCCTGCTGGAAATAGCGATCGGCCGAACCGCGCGACATCGCGCCCACCGATCCCATGCCGCGATAGGCCTTATAGGAACGGCCCTGGAACAGGAACACCTCGCCCGGCGTCTCGTCGGTGCCGGCCAGCAACGAGCCGATCATCGCCACGTCCGCGCCGGCGGCGAGCGCCTTGGCGAGGTCGCCTGAAAACTTGATGCCGCCATCGGCGATCACCGCCGCGCCCGCCTTCTTGGCCTGCGTCACCACGTCCATGATCGCGGTAAGCTGCGGCACGCCGACGCCGGCGACGATGCGCGTGGTGCAGATCGAGCCCGGCCCGATGCCGACCTTGATCGCGTCCGCGCCGGAATCGATCAGGGCGCGCGCGCCCTCCGCCGTCGCGACATTTCCGGCGATCACCTGCACCGCGTTCGACAGACGCTTGATTCGCGTCACGGCCTCCAGCACGCGCCGCGAATGACCGTGCGCGGTGTCGACGACGAGGATGTCGACGCCGGCATCGATCAGCTTTTCCGAGCGCGCGAAGCCGAGGTCGCCGACGGTGCTCGCCGCCGCGACACGCAGGCGCCCCTGCTCGTCCTTGCAGGCGAGCGGATGGGCGACCGCCTTCTCGATGTCCTTGACCGTGATGAGGCCGACGCAGCGATATTTTTCGTCGACGACGAGCAGCTTCTCGATGCGGTGCTTGTGCAAAAGGCGCTTGGCCTCGTCCTGACCAACGCCCTCGCGCACGGTGACGAGGTTTTCGTGCGTCATCAGCTCCGACACCTTCTGACGCGGATCGGTGGCGAAGCGCACGTCGCGATTGGTGAGAATGCCGACGAGCTTGCCCGGCTGGCCGACGCCGCCGCCGGTGACCACCGGGATGCCGGAAATGCTGTTTTCCTTCATCAAGGTCAGCGCGTCGGCGAGCGTCTCGTCCGGGCCGACGGTGAGCGGATTGACCACCATGCCGGATTCATACTTCTTGACCTGCCGCACCTGGGCGACCTGCTCGTCGACCTCGAAATTGCGGTGGAGGACGCCGACGCCGCCGGCCTGCGCCATGGCGATGGCCATGCGCGCCTCGGTCACCGTGTCCATCGCCGAGGCCATGATCGGAATGTTGAGCGCAATGGTGGGCGTGGCGCGCGAGCGGATGTCGGCTTCCGAGGGCAGAACGTCGGAGAGCCCCGGCTTCAAGAGCACGTCGTCAAAGGTGAACGCCTCGCGAATGCCTTCGCGCGTATCCTGAATTTTCGCCATCGCCAACTCCATCCCGCCCGGCCGGATCGCCTCGCGCGTCGGCCCCGAATCGCTGATCCCACGTGTGGGTTGGCGGGTGTCGTTAGCACGGGGGCGGAATGAATCCTAGAGCGCGCCGCGCTATGCACGGGAAAGCGCGCGTTGGGGCCGTTTCCGTTTGCGAAATCGGCCGCGGACGGGCGAAAAACCGCGCCGAACGGCGCGCGGCGCGGGCGGAGTGCCCGCGCGTCAGGTCGGCGACGCGATGTGAAGGGTTCACACTCAGGGCTTGTAGCCCGGCGGCGGCCCGTGCTCGCGGATCGCCTCGACGATCTCACGATGCTTGCGATCCTCGCGCTTCATATAGACGGCAAGGATGGCGTGCGCGGATGGCACGAAGAACAGCACCGGGAAGAGCAGCCCGAACAGCACGCAGACGACGATCAGCGCGACGTTCAGGATCGCCGAAAACGGCTGCCCGTTCACGAGAAGCCCCAGGGGCGGCAGCAGTCCCGCGAGAATGTAGATCATCGGCCCACCTCCTCCGGCGTTCGACGCGCCAGATGTAGGCACGCGCCCGGCCGGCGCAATGGCGGCGCGACGAATTTCCCGGCCGCCCACGCGGCGCTCACCCCCCTCGCCCGCGAAAGCCCGTCGCCAGGACGTAACGCTCGGCGGAATCGGCCCGGCTCGCGGCCGGCTTGACGTTGCGGACGCTGGCGTAGTCGCGCTTCAATTGCGCCTGCAGCGATGCATCCGCCCCGCTCTGGAGCACCTTGGCGATGAACACGCCGCCGGGATTGAGGATTTCGCGCGCGAATTCGGCCGCGCATTCGACCAGCCCTACGATGCGCAGTTGATCGGTCTTGCGATGGCCGGTGGCGTTGGCCGCCATGTCGGACATCACCACGTCGGCGCCGCCGCCGAGCATGGCGCGCAGGCGCGCGGGCGCGCTTTCGTCGAGGAAGTCGAGCTGGACGAACTCGACGCCGGGAATGGCAGGCATTTCGAGAAGATCGATGGCGACGACACGCCCCTTGCCCTTGCCCTTGCCCTCGCCCGCGCCGACCTTGCGCGCGGCGACCTGGCTCCAGCCGCCCGGCGCCGCGCCGAGATCGACCACGACGAGGCCGGGCCTCAGGAAGGCGTATTTGTCGTCGATTTCCTTGAGCTTGTAGGCGGCGCGCGAGCGATAGCCCTCGCGCTTGGCGCGCAGCACATAAGGATCGTTGAGCTGGCGCTCCAGCCATAGCTTCGACGACAGCGTGCGCTTGCCGCCGGTCTTCACCGTCACATGATGCCGCCCGGTGGTGTCCTTGACCATGCTGGGAGTATGCTCGCCGCGCGAATCTTAAGCCGACGGCACCGCCGCCCGGATCGCGCCGTCGTCGCGCATCATCCGCAGCAGCATGCCCTCGCGCAGGCCCCGGTCCGCGATGCGCAGGCGCGGGCACGGAAACGCGTTGCGGATGGCGTCGAGAATGGCGCAGCCGGCGAGCACCAGGTCGGCGCGCTCCGAACCGATGCAGCCATTGCCGGCGCGTTCCTCATAGCCCATCGCCAAGAGCCGTGTCACGGTTCGCGTGACCTCCGCGTCGCTCATCCAGATGCCGTCGACGCGGCGGCGATCATAGCGCGCCAGGTCGAGGTGAATGCCGGCGATGGTGGTGACCGTCCCGGACGTGCCGAGGAGATGCACGCCGGAAAGATCGTCGCCATGATTGTCGGCGAATTCGGCGAGATGCTCGGATACGTCCTCGACCATCGCGGCGTAGGATCGTTCGGTAACGTGCATGCCGCCGTGGCGCTCGGCCAGCGTGACGACGCCGAGGGGAAGCGACGCCCAGCCGCGCACGGCGAAGGCGCCCGCGCGCTCGCGATCGATACGCACGACTTCCGAGGAGCCCCCGCCGATGTCGAAGACGATCGCGCCGGCCGCCTCGTCGCAAATCAGCGGCGTGCAGCCCGTCGCGGCGAGCATCGCCTCGGTCCCGCGGTCGATGATTTCGAGCTCGATGCCGAGCTGGTCGGCGACGCGGTCGCAGAATTCGCGGCTGTTGGTGGCGGCGCGGCAGGCTTCCGTCGCGATCAGGCGGGAGCGTGTCGTGCCGCGCGCCCGCATCTTGTCGCGGCAGACGCGCAACGCGTCGAGGCCCCGCGCCATCGCCGCCTCGCTGATACGCCCGGAAACGGAAACGCCCTCGCCCAGGCGAATGATGCGCGAAAACGAGTCGACGACGCGAAAACCCGCCCGCGACGGACGCGCGATCAGCAGCCGGCAATTATTGGTCCCCAGGTCAAGCGCGGCATAGGTCGCCGGCGGCGGCCGTCGCGAACTTTCGGCGCCGGCGGCGCGCGTCGCGCCATCGGCGCAAGGTAAACGAAACGCGCCGTTCGCCCCGTTCAACCCGCTGGCCCCGTTCGCCCCGTTTCCGTGGGCGTCGCCTGACCGGTGCGCCGCGGCACGCGAGCCGTTCTCGCCGTGCCGACGCACGTCATCCTTCATCTGTTTCCTTCCCGCCGCCGCGCGCGTCCCGGTTCCCGATGTAAACCCGTCGGCGCACGGCAGTTCATGATTATCGTTATCCGAATTCTACCGATACCGGACCGGCATGCAACCGCCGGCCGGCCGGGCGCGCGCGGACGGCGCGGCGGGTCGCGGCCTCTTCCCCGGCCTCCTCGGCCGGCGGCGGGATTGGGGCGATGGCAAGCACGGCCGGCTGCGCAAGCCGCGAATCCGGGGTAGACCTGACCCGCGCCGGTCATCTATATGAGGGCGCCGGACATCGGGGCCCGGCGCGGAGCCAAGCGGCCACGCGCGCGGGAAAATCGGCCCCGTTCGGATGCCTTTCCCGGGCTGATGGGGGATCGTCTAACGGTAGGACAGCGGACTCTGACTCCGCCAGTCTAGGTTCGAATCCTAGTCCCCCAGCCACTATTTCTTAAAATAATTCAGCAGCTTCCGACGGCAAACGCGACTTTTGGATTAAGCCGAGCTGGCCTCTGATCCCCGCGTGCGCCTTCCCGCGTGCGCCTTCGAGGCGGTCCCCTCGTTGCCGCTCGGGCGTAAGCGGTCCGCACAATGGTCCGCACAATGATGAGCGCACGAATAAGCGCGCGGACCGCAAGGCCGAGCGGACTCGCGCGCGGCGATCGTCGACGTCACGACACCAGTTCGGGTCAATTCAGCCGCGTCCGTTCACCGGCGGAGCGTCATCGCTCCGTCGTTCGGCGCCGGCGGCCGACGCGCCTCCTCGATGGCGATGCGCGCGCGAACCCTATTTCTCTTGAAGGCGATAGACGTAGTCGACCAGCACCATCGTCTGCGCGCGGATATAGGCTTCCTGGTCGTAGGGAACGTCGACATAGTGCTCGCCGGCCATGATCGCGAAGCGCTTGCCCCAAATCGGCATGTCGCGCGTCCCGTGAGCTCCCAATTCCTGTCGCCCGTCGATGACCTTGATGACGCGCTCGGCCGGGAACACGCCGCCATTCTTCTTGGCGAGCACCGTCAAATCCGGAGGCGCGACCTTGAGGCTGGGAACATAGAGCCCGCCGCCTTTCGCGTCGGCCCCGTGGCAGACGGCGCATTGCGCGTCGAATTGAGTCTTGCCGATGTCGACGCTCTTCTTTTCCTCCGCCGCCAAGGGCGAAACCATTCCCATGAGCACCAAAACAATCATCGCCGCGCGCATATTGCCATTGTTCATGTTGTCCTCACTCTGATTTGCGGTTGAGTTGGTGCCGTCGCAAGCAATATCGAATTCGTGGAACAAGCATCTCCAATACCGATGCTATAGAGCGCAAACGCCGTTTTCAATTGCATGCCAATTCTGTGAATTGATGCGCGGCAAGCGAAGGCGTTCGATCCAAGAACGGTATGTCGTCGGGCAAGGCACGAAACGTCGCCGTAGAAAAATACCGCGCGGCGCTTAGTGCAATGCAGCGCACGTCACCACGGAAACGCTTCGCTACGGGAGTCGCGCGCAAGAATGCCGGCGATTGCGGTCTCTGACTGGCGATAAGGATCTCCGGCGCATGTTTTCGCGCATGCGTCGAAAACGGGAGTCCGGCTCAAGCCCCATCGTTCGACCCGCATTCGGCACCCAGCGGTGCGCGCGCGCTCCGGCTCGATTAACCCTTTGTTTGCCATATCACCGGCAAAGCCGATGCATGTCGGCAAGATGCACGCGAGCCAAGCGCGGCGAGGGACCGGATTTCATGCGCGCGGCCTGCCATCTGGTCGTCCCCGCGCTCGCCCGGGAGCCCCGACCGCCCCACCCGATCGCCGCGCGGACAACTCTCCCGCGACGCGGAAATTGGACGTATTTCGGGCACTAGACGCGATCCTGACGGTTCGGCTTTAGGCTTGCGACCATCACACGCGCCCCCCCGCTATCCACGGTTTGTCGAGGCGCCATTCGCCATCGCGCCAGCGGCGAGGCACCGGATTTCGCGAGCAATTTCCGATCGAACCATAGCGGACCGATTCACAATTTGTGGATGTTTGGAGTCCAAATTGGTTGCCGCGATCTCCGAAACCAGGGAGCACGAATTAACAAGATGTTGACGACGCCAGAGCCGACCAATCAACAAAAACCATTCGGCAGAGTTGTCACGGTTCGCGGCTCGTCGGTGCGCGCCGGGCTCCTTGCCCACGCCGGGTCGCGGCCCTATGAGCTGCGCGCCACGGTCGGACGCTTTCTGACCGTGCGCAGCGGCGCCAACCTCATCATCGGCATCGTGACCGAGGTCACCGTCGAGGAACTGCCCACCTACGATCAGTGCAATTTCGTCGCCATCGCCGCGATCGATCTGCTCGGCGAGATCAACAATGCCGGGCGGGAGGACGCGAAATTCCAGCGCGGCGTCACGGTCTATCCGAGCATCGGCGACATCGTGTCGGTGATCAGCTCCGACGAATTGCGCGTCGTCTACACCCCGACCAAGGGGCACGCGATTCATCTCGGCCAGTTGCAGCAAGACCCCAACGTATCCGCCTTCGTCGACGTCAACGAGACCGCGAGCAAGCACTTCGCCGTGCTTGGCTCCACCGGCGTCGGCAAATCGACCGGCGTCGCGCTCATCCTTCACGAAATCCTGCGCTCGCGCGCGGACCTGCGCATCTTCCTCGTCGACGTGCACAACGAATACGGCCGCTGCTTCGGCGAGAACGCGCAGGTGCTCAATCCGCGCAACCTGAAGCTGCCGTTCTGGCTGTTCAATTTCGAGGAAATCGTCGACGTCTTCTTCGGCGGCCGCAGCGGCGCGCCGGACGAGCTCGAAATCCTGCTCGAAACCATTCCGATCGCCAAGGCCACCTACTCGCAGTACCAGACGGCCGATCGCGGCATCAAGAAGATCGATCCCAAGAGCACCGGCATCACCGCCGACACGCCGATCCCCTATCGCATCGCCGACCTGATCAACCTGATCGACGAGCGCATGGGCCGGCTCGAGAACCGCTCGGTGCGGCTGACCTATCACAAGCTGATTTCGCGCATCAACGCGGTGTGCGGCGACTTCCGCTACGCCTTCATGTTCGAGAACGCCAATGTCGGCGGCGACACGATGGCCGAGGTCATCAGCCATCTGTTCCGCCTGCCGACCAACGGCAAGCCGATGACGGTGATGCAACTCGCCGGCTTCCCGGCCGAGGTGGTGGACTCCGTCGTATCGGTGCTCAGCCGGATGGCGTTCGATTTCGGCATGTGGAGCGACGGCGTCGCGCCGCTTCTGTTCGTGTGCGAGGAAGCGCACCGCTACGCCTCGGCCGACCGCAGCGTCGGTTTCGGCCCGACCCGCAAGGCGCTTTCCCGCATCGCCAAGGAAGGGCGCAAATATGGCGTCTACCTCGGCCTCATCACCCAGCGCCCGGCCGAGCTCGATCCCACCATCATTTCCCAGTGCAACACGCTGTTCGCCATGCGGCTCGCCAACGAGCGCGACCAGGCGCTGCTGCGCTCGGCGGTTTCGGACGCCGCCGCCAATCTGCTCTCGTTCCTGCCCTCGCTCGGCACGCGCGAGGTGCTCGCCTTCGGCGAAGGCGTCGCGCTGCCCACCCGCATGCGCTTCAAGGAACTCTCGGCGCAATATCTGCCGCGCGGCGAGGCGACGATCGGCGGAACGGGCAAGCCCCAGCGCCTCGATTACGATTTCGTCTCCAGCGTGCTCGAGCGCTGGCGCGGCTCGACCAATTATCGCTTGTCGGGCGGCGACACGATGGAAGCGCCGAACCCGGGACGCGCGCGCGTCGACGCGCCGTTGCAGCCGGGATTGCAGACCGGCGCGGCAAGTCCGCAAGGCTCCTACGCGCCCACGCAGCTCTCCGCCGGACTCAATCCCGAGCGCTTCAGGATCCTGAAAAAGCCGCTCGGCGGTCTGTCGCCCCCGCCCCCCGGCGCCAAGACCGGCTTCTAGCGCGTTGGTCCCGCGAGACGAATGTGTCTCGCCGGACTGAAACGCTCCAGCTTCAAGGCCACGCGCAAATCCACTTCGCAATCGCGGGTTCCACTTTCGCGCGCTCCAACATCGCGGGATCGGCGCTCGCGCGCGTCGCCACGGCCGCGCCGGCTTCTTGGCGTCGCCGCCGCGACACGGCGGAGGCGGATTTGCGCGCCGCGCGCGATCGTCTATCGTGTCGGCCGACCGTCCCGATCAACGCGACATCGGAAAGCCGATCATGACGCCTCCTCCCAGCCGTTTTCCCGTTCCCGCGCTCGATGAACTTCCCGAGGATATCCGCGCGCGCATCGTCGCGGTTCAGGAGAAATCCGGCTTCGTGCCGAATGTATTTCTGGCGCTGTCGCACCGGCCGGCCGAGTTCCGCGCCTTCTTCGCCTATCACGACGCGCTGATGGAGAAGGACGGCGGGCTGACCAAGGCCGAGCGGGAGATGATCGTGGTGGCCACCAGCGGGGCCAACCAGTGCCATTATTGCGTCGTCGCCCATGGCGCGATCCTGCGCATCCGCGCGCGCGATCCGCTCATCGCCGACCAGGTGGCGATCAATTACCGCAAGGCCAACATCACGGCGCGCCAGCGGGCGATGCTCGATTTCGCGCTCAAGGTCTGCCTCGATTCACGGGCGATCGGCGAGGCCGATTACGAGGCGCTCCACGCGCACGGCTTTTCCGAGGAAGACATCTGGGACATAGCCGCGATCGCGGCGTTCTTCGCCATGTCGAACCGGCTCGCCAACGCCCTGGACATGCCGCCCAACGAGGAGTTCTACCTGCTGGGCCGGGTGGCGCCGCAAAAGCCGGGAAGCACGCCCGCCCGCGCCTGAGCCCGCCCAACGGGCTCCCGCGTCTCGGCTCGGCCGGCGAGAGACGCCGCGTGGCTGGAATTGATCGAGGCGCGCGCGCGAACGTCGAAATTCTCGGGCGAATTCATCATCTTAACAATTCGCCGGCGCGCCATTGAACTCTTGTTGCGGCTCCGATATAGGAGCAAGCGCGATTCTACAGTGGCATATGACGGCCGCCAGCGCGCGTCACGAGAACTGTATTTTCGAGCGCGAACCCAAAGGCTTAGCGATGTCATCCACATTCGACCAGGTCGCCAACATCATCGCCGAAACCTGCGACATTCCCCGCGACACCATCACGGCGGAAAGCCACGCGATCAACGATCTGGGCATCGACAGCCTCGACTTCCTCGACATCGCCTTCGCCATCGACAAGGCGTTCGGCATCAAGCTGCCGCTGGAAAAGTGGACGCAAGAAGTCAACGACGGCAAGGCGACCACCGAACAATATTTCGTGCTCGGCAACCTTTGCGCCCGCATCGACGAGCTGGTCGCCGCCAAGGGAGCTTGATGCTCCGGACGACCAATGAACCTTGAATATTTCAGACTTGTCGACCGGATCGTCGACCTCGATCTCGGCGGCCGCACGATCAAGGCCGTGGCGAAAGTTCCCATGTCGGGAACGATCTTCGAGGGACATTTTCCCGGGCACCCGCTGATGCCCGGCGTGCTTCTGATCGAGACGATGGCGCAGACCTCGGGGTGGCTCCTGGTCGCGCATATGAAGTTTCAACGCATGCCGTTTCTCGCCGCGGTCAGGGAGGCCAAGCTGCGCGCCTTCATCATGCCGGGCGACGACCTGACGATCACCGCCCGCCTGACGCATGACGGATCGGGCTATGCCATCACCGAGGCCGAAATCGCCACCGGCGGCAAGGTCAGGTGCACGTCGACGCTGACGTTCACCCATGTCGCCTTCCCCAACGAGGAATTGCGCTCCCACATGTGCTCCGTCGCCGCCGAACTCGGACTGACCGAACGGGCCGCCAATGGCTGATGCACGGGAAGCGTGGATCACCGGCATCGGCTTGGTCTCGTCCCTGGGCGAAGGCCTCGACGCGCATTGGAACGCGCTCAGCGCCGGCGCGCCGCAAATCGACGCGAAGACGTTCGCGCCCTGGATCGTCCACCCGCTGGCGCCGGTCAATTTCGACGCGCAAATCCCGAAAAAGGGCGATCAGCGCCAGATGGAATTGTGGCAGCGCATCGGCACCTACGCGGCCGGGCTCGCGCTGGAGACGGCCGGCATCAAGGGCAACGCCGACATCCTTTCGCGCACCGACATGATCGTGGCCGCGGGCGGCGGCGAGCGCGACCTCGCCGTCGACGGCGCGATCCTGACGGGCGACCTCGCCGGCCAGACCTCGGAGGATTACGTCAACGAGCGGCTGATGTCGGATTTGCGCCCGACGCTGTTCCTGGCCCAGCTTTCCAATCTCCTCGCCGGCAACATCTCCATCGTCCACGGCGTGATCGGCTCCTCGCGCACTTTCATGGGCGAGGAGGAAGCCGGGATCGACGCCCTGCGCATCGCGGTGGCGCGCATCGCCGCCGGACAGAGCGAGATCGCGCTCGTCGGCGGCGCGCAGAACGCGCAGCGCAAGGAAATGCTGATGCTGTTCGAGTTCGGCGGCTACAACCTGAAGACCGATTTCGCGCCGGTGTGGTCGCGCGGCCCGGCCGGCGGCTTCGCGCTCGGCTCGGCCGGCGCGTTTCTCGTCATCGAATCGCGCGCGCATGCCGAGGCGCGCGGCGCCAAGCCGTTCGCCAAGCTCAACGCCGTCGCCGCCGAGCATTCCCGCCGCGCCGACGAGGGCGCGATCACGGCGACGCTGGAATCGTTCTGGCGCGCGCTCGCCCCGCCCGCCTCCGGCACCGCGATCATTTCCGCGGCGACCGGCGCGGAACCGGCGACATCGCGGGAGCGCGCGTTCCTCGCCGCGCACCCGGAGGTTCCCGCGCGCGCGATCGCGACGATGTTCGGACAGACCGTCGAGGCGCAGTTTCCGCTCGCGGTGGCCGTCGCCGCGCTGTGCCTCTCGCGCGGCGCGCTGTTTCCGCCGACGGATGCGTCCGGCGTCGAACGCGCCGCCTCCGAGCCGCCGACGCGCATCGTCGTGACCGGCGCGGGACATTGGCGCGGCGAAGGCATGACGCTGCTTGAATCGGTCGACGGCGGGAGGGCGCGATGACCTTGCCGCGCGACACATTCGGACGTCCCGTCGTCGTCGTCACCGGCATGGGCGTCGTCACTTCGCTCGGCGCCGGCAAGACGGACAATTGGGCCAAGCTCACCTCCGGCCAGTCCGGCGTGCGCCGCATCTCGCGCTTTTCGACGGCCGGGCTGAAGACGACCATCGCCGGCACCGTCAATTTCGTGCCGGTCGAGCCGTTCTGCGCCGCGACGCTTTCCGAAAAGCTCGCCGATCTCGCGGCCGAGGAAGCAGTCGCCGAATCCGGCATCGGCTCCAAGGGGAACTTTCCCGGGCCGCTGTTTCTCGCCGTCGCGCCGGTCGAGCTGGAATGGTTCCACCGCAAGGAGCTCGCGCATGCCTCGGGCGCGCGCGAGGCCTGCGGCTATGACGACCTCCTGCGCGTGGCGGGCAATGGCCGCTTCACCGAATTCCACCGGCGCTTCCAGTTCGGTTCGGTCGCCGATCATCTCACCGAGCGGTTCGGCACCAAGGGCTCGCCGATTTCGCTGTCGACCGCCTGCGCCTCGGGAGCGAGCGCGATCCAGCTCGGCGTCGAGGCGATCCGGCGGGGCGAAACCGCCGCCTCGCTGTGCGTGGCGACCGACGGCTCGATCAACCCCGAAGCGGTCGTCCGCTTCTCGCTCCTGTCGGCGCTGTCGACGCAGAACGAGAAGCCGGAGGAGGCCGCCAAGCCGTTCTCCAAGAACCGCGACGGCTTCGTCATGGCCGAGGGCGCCGGCGCGCTGGTGCTGGAGAGCCTCGAAGGCGCGCTCGCCCGCGGCGCGCGTATCCTCGGCGTCGTCGCCGGCTGCGGCGAACACGCCGATTCGTTTCACCGCACGCGGTCGAGCCCGGATGGCAAGCCGATCATCGGCTGCATCCGCAACGCGCTCGACGACGCCGGCATGGCGCCCGAGCGGATCGACTACATCAACGCCCACGGCACCGGCACGCCGGAAAACGACAAGATGGAATATCTCGGCATCGCCGCCGTCTTCGGCGAGCGCGCGACCGGCATTCCGGTGTCCTCGAACAAGTCGATGATCGGCCATACGCTGTCCGCGGCCGGCGCGGTGGAGGCGGTGTTCTCGCTGATGACGCTGCGCCATCAGCGCATTCCCCCGACCATCAACTACCAGATTCCCGATCCCGCCATTCCGCTCGACGTCGTTCCCAATGTCGCGCGCGACGCGCGCGTCGCCGCCGCCATGTCGAATTCCTTCGGTTTCGGTGGACAGAACGTCGCGCTGGTGATGACAATCGAACCCACCTGAGAAGGGGCGTCGCCGCGCGCCGCGGCGCGAGCGGCGGCACGCCCGCAATCGCGCGCCGGCGCCGTTATGGAGTTTTGGTCAATGCGTGCGCTCACACTCGTCGCCGATCGCGAATTGGTGGTCGCCGATCTTCCCGCGCCGCCGCCGCCGGCCGCCGGCGAGGTCCAGATTCGCGTCAAGGCGGTCGCGCTCAACCACATCGACGTGTGGGGCTATCGCGGCATGGCCTTCGCCAAGCGCAAGCTGCCGCTGGTCGTCGGCGCGGAGGCCTCCGGCGAAATCGTCGCCGTCGGGGCCGGCGTCGGCAATCTCAAGCCCGGCCAGCTCGTGGTGATGTACGGGGCGCTCACCTGCGGCGAATGCCCGGCCTGCCGCGCCGGCCGGGACAATCTTTGCGAGAATGTCGCCGGCGTGCTCGGCTTTCACGTCGACGGCTTCGCCCGCGAAGTGATGAACTTCCCCGCCCGCCTCGTCATCCCCGTCCCCGCCGGCGTCGAGGCGCGCGACGCCGCCTGCGCGCCGATCGCCTATTCGACGGTGCAGCACATGCTGTTCGACAACGCCCGGCTCGAACCCGGCGAAACGGTTCTCGTCCATGCAGGCGGCTCGGGCATCGGCACCGTCGCGATCATGATGGCCAAGGCGATCGGCTGCACCGTCATCGCCACTGTCGGCGACGACGCCAAGATCGAGCGCACGCGCGCGCTCGGCGCCGATCACGTCATCAATTATCGCCGCGACCGGTTCGAGCACGAAACGCGCAAGATCACCAGGAAGAAGGGCGTCGACGTCGTGTTCGAGCATGTCGGCGCCGACACCTTCAACGGCTCGCTGCTCGCGCTCAAGCGCGGCGGCCGCCTGGTGACCTGCGGCGCGACATCGGGCCCGACGGTGACGCTCAATCTGATGCAACTGTTCCAGCAGCAATATCGCATCATCGGCTCGTTCGGCGCCTCGATGCGCAACATCGCCGAGAGCCTCGACAAGATCGCGGCCGGCATGCGCCCCGTGATCGATACCGAGGTGCCGCTCGCCGAGGTCGGCCGCGCGCTCGCGCGCATGGAAAGCCGGCAGGTGTTCGGCAAGATCATCGTTCATTTCTGATGCGGCGGGTCGAATACCATGTCCGTCGCCTGGCGCTGCGGGCCCGTCGCGGCGCGCGCGCGGTCACGCACGCGTTTCTCGGCGCGATCACGGTCGCGTTGCTCGGCCTGGCGCGGCTGTTCGATCCGGACCGTCTCGCCAATTTCGCCGGCTTCGTCGCGCGCAAGCTCGGGCCGCTGGTGCCGGAGCATCGGGTCGCGCGCGCCAATCTCGTCGCGGCGTTCCCGGAAAAATCCGCCGAGGAGATCGAGCGCATTCTTCAGGGCACCTGGGACAATCTCGGCCGCATCGGCGCGGAATTCGCGCATCTGGATCGGCTGTGGACGTTCGGAACGGATGGTCCCGCCAAGGGCCGAATCGAGGTCGATCGCGCCTCGATCGACCGCTTCATCGCGCTGCGCGACGACGGCAAGCCCGCGCTGCTTTTCGCCGCGCATCTCGGCAATTGGGAATTGCCGGCGCTCGCCGGACCGACCTATGGGGTCGACACCGCCGCCCTCTACCGCCGGCCGAGCGTGCCGGCGATCGATCGCGCCATTCTCGAAAAGCGGTCGGTCAACATGGGGCGGCTGATCCCGGCCGGGCTCGACGCGCCGCTGCGGCTTGCCGACGCGCTCAAGGCGGGCTCTCATGTCGGCATGCTGGCGGACCAATATGTGCTGCGCGGCGTCGATGTCGTCTTTTTCGGGCGAACCACCAAGGCCAATCCGCTGCTGGCGCGGCTGGCGCGGCAGATCGATTGTCCGATCCTCGGCGTGCGCGTGATCCGCCTGCCCGAGCACCGCTTTCGCGTCGAACTGACCGAGCCGATCGCGCCCGCGCGCGATGCGTCCGGCGCGATCGATATCCAGGGCACGACGCAGGCGATGATCAGCGTGATCGAAGGCTGGATCCGCGAATATCCCGAACAATGGCTGTGGCAGCACCGCCGCTGGCGCTGAGGCAACGCGCGTCGCCGCGCCTTCAGCGACCGGTCTTCACCCGCGTCCACAGCCGGTTGATCGCGCGCTGCGTCGCCGGATCGCGAGCGGTGATGACGAACAGGCGTCTCAGCGTCGCCTCATCCGGATAGACGGTCTTGTCACCGATCACCTTGGCGTCGACATGCTTCTGCGCGGCGAGATTGCCGCTGGCGTAGCCGAGAAAGCTCGAATTGCGCGCCGCCACCTCGGGCCGGTAGAGATAATCGATCAGCGCGTGGGCTTCCTCGACATTGCGCGCGTCGGCGGGGATGGCGAGATTGTCGAAGAACATCTGCGCCCCCTCTTTCGGGATGGCGTAGCCGATCTCGACGCCTGCATTGGCCTCCGCCGCGCGGTTCTGGGCCTGCTTGATGTCGCCCGACCAGCCGACCACCAGGCAGATTTCGCCCGAGGCGAGCGCGTTGAGATATTCCGAGGAATGAAATTTGCGCACCGACGGCCGCGCGCGCGCGGCAAGCTCGGCGGCCTTTTCGAGGTCGGCCGGCTTGGTGGAGTTCGGATCGATGCCGAGATAGTTCAGCGCGGCGGGCAGGATGTCGTCGGCCGAATCGAGCATGTGCACGCCGCAATCCTTGAAGCGGGCGAGGCTCTCGGGCTTGAACACAATGTCCCAGCTATCGATCCGGCCCTCGCCGCCGAGAATCTCGCGCGCCTTGGCGAGGTTGTAGCCGATGCCGGTCGTCCCCCACATGTAGTTCGCCGCGAACTGGTTGCCGGGATCGTAGGTCGCCAGCCGCCGCGCCACCTCGGGCCAGACATGCGCCAGATTGGGCAGCCGCGCGGGATCGAGCTTGCGGAACACGCCCGCCTTGATCTGCCGTTCGAGGAAATAGCCGGTCGGCACGACGAGATCGTAGCCGGATTTGCCGGCGAGCAGCCGCGTCTCCAGCGTCTCGTTGCCGTCGAAAGTGTCGTAGACGGCCTTGATGCCGGTTTCCTTGGTGAAGTCGTCGAGCACGCCGGGGGCAATGTAATTCGACCAGTTGTAGAAATTGACGACGCGCTCCTGCGCCGCGGCCGTCCCCGCCAGGGCGAAAATCGCGGCCGCGGCGAGCGAGCGCGCGGACCACGCCGAAAAGCCGAACGGTGCCATCCCTTCCCTCGCTAACCCCGGCGCAGCAGACCGTCGAGGCGCTCCAGCGCGCCGTCGATCGTCGAATCCTTCTTGGCGAAGCAGAACCTGACGACGGACTTGACCGCGTCGTCCTCGTAGAACGCCGAGACCGGGATCGCCGCAACCTTGCGCTCGGCGACGAGCCGCTTGCAGAACGCCTCGTCGGTCTCGTTGAGCCCCAAGGGCGCGAGATCGACGTTGAGGAAATAGGTGCCCTGCGAGGGCAGCACCGGAAAGCCGATCGCCTTGAGCCCGTGGGCCAGCCGGTCGCGGCTGCGCGCCAGGTTCACGCGCAGGTCGGTGAAATAGCGCTCGTCCTTGCCCAGGCCATAGGCGACGGCGGCCTGGAGATTCGGCGGCGTCGTGAAGGTGAGGAACTGGTGCGCCTTGGCAAGCACGCGCAGCAGCGCCGGCGCGGCGCAGACGAGCCCCACCTTCCAGCCGGTGAGCGAGAATATCTTGCCGGCCGAGCCGATCTTGACCGCGCGCTCGCGCATGCCCGGCATCGCGATCAGCGGCACATGGGCGCGGTCGTCGAAGACGACATGCTCCCAGACCTCGTCGCAGATCGCGATCGCGTCATGCTCGACGCACAAGCGCGCCAGCAGCTCCAGATCCTCGCGCGGATAGACGATCGCAGCCGGATTGAGCGGATTGTTGAAGACGACGAGCTTGGTCTTCGGCGAGAACACCCGCCGCAACTCCTCCTCGGTCAGGCGCCAGTCCGGCGGGCGCAGACGGGCGAAGCGCGGAACGCCGCCGGCGCGGCGGATCAGCGGCACATAGGCGTCGTAGAAAGGCTGGAACACGACGACTTCGTCGCCCGGCTCGATCAGGCCGAAGAGCGAGGCGGCGAGCGCCTCGGTCGCGCCGGAGGTGACCATCACCTCGCTCGCCGGATCGAGCGCCAGGCCCTGCCAGCGCCGGTAATGCGCGGCGATCGCCTCCCGCAGCTCCGGCGTTCCCATCATTGAAGGGTATTGATTGTAGCCGTCGAGCACGGCTTCGGCCGCCTTGCGCCGCACGTCCTCCGGTCCCGGATCGTCGGGAAAGCCCTGCCCCAGATTGATGGCGGCGTGATCGCGCGCGAGCTGCGACATCACCTCGAAGATGGTGACCGGCAGGCCTGCGAGGATCGAATTCATGGCGCGATCAGCTTCCGGGCTTGGTGGGCAGCCCCGCCATTTTCCACGCCATGATCCCGCCGGCAAGATGGGCGTCGTGCTTGAGACCCGCCGTCTGCGCCGCCATCGAGGCGGTGACCGAGCGCCGGCCGCTGCGGCAGGCGAATACGAGCTCCTTGCCCTTGGGGTCGGGAAGCCGCGCCGGCGTGAACGACGACATCGGCAGCACCGCCGCCTCGGGAAACGCCTCGGCCGCGATTTCGTTCATCTCGCGCACGTCGACGAGGAGATAGCGCCCCTCGGCGATACCCTTGGCCACCTCGACCGGCGTCAGGTCGCGCACCTTGTGAGCCCTGCCGAACAATCCGAACATCCAGAACCGAACCTTCCTTTCGCGCGGCGGCGTCCGCCGCCCCTCTCGTCGCGGAAAGACCAAAACCGCCAATGAAAATCAAGTCGCCGGCCGCCCGCCGCCGGCATGGGCCGCATGCGCCAAAGCAGGGAGCGTGGGGTCGCCTAGATGGTGACCTGGGTGCCGACCTCGACGACGCGCCCGGTCGGAATCTGGAAATATTCCGTCGCGTCATTGGCCGCCCGGCTGAGCACGATGAACACGTGGCGCTGCCACATCGGCATCGTTGACTGACTCGACGGCTTGAGCGAACGGCGCGAGACGAAGAACGACGTCGACATGATGTCGAACTGCCAGCCGAGCTTGCGCGCGATCGCCAGCGCCTTGGGCACGTTCGGCGTTTCCATGAAACCGAACCGCAGCACGACGCGGCTGAACTTGTCGCCGATCGGCTCCATGCGCACGCGCGAGGCCGGATCGACCGTCGGCGTCGGCGCGGTCTCGATCGTCAGGAGCACGTTGTTTTCGTGCAGCACCTTGTTGTGCTTGAGATTGTGCAGCAGCGCCGCCGGCGCGAACTCCGGATCGCTCGTCAGAAACACCGCGGTACCGGCGACGATATGCGGCGGCCGCTTCTCCAGGCTCTTGACGAGGTCGGCCAACGGTACCTCGATCTTGCGCGTCTTTTCGAACAGGACGCCGGTGCCGCGCCGCCAGCTCCAGATCAGGGCCGCCATCGCCGCGCCGAACATCAACGGCACCCACGCGCCTTCGAACAGCTTGAGCATGTTCGCGGCGAGGAAGGTGGCGTCGATGAACACCAGCGGGGCGATCACCGCGGCCGCGGCCGCCGCGCGCCAGTTCCACAGCTTCCAGATCACGATGAAGCCCATCACGCCGTCGACGACCATCGTCGTCGACACCGCGATGCCGTAGGCGGCGGCCAGTCCGCTCGACGTGCGGAACAGGCCGACCAGCAACAGCACGCCGATGAGCAGCAAGGTGTTCACGCGCGGCAGATAGATCTGTCCGGCATGGACCTCGGAGGTGTGACGCACCTCGAAGCGCGGCAGCAGGCCAAGCTGCACCGCCTGGCGCGTCAGCGAATAGGCGCCGGTGATCACCGCCTGGCTGGCGATGACGGTCGCCGCGGTCGCGAGCAGGATCAGCGGCACCAGCATGCTGTTGGGAACGAGGCGATAGAACGGGCTTTCGATCGCCTCCGGATGGGCGAGCACCAGCGCGCCCTGCCCGAAATAATTGATCACCAGCGACGGCAGCACGAAGAACAGCCACGCGTATTGGATCGGCTTACGGCCGAAATGGCCAAGGTCGGCGTAGAGCGCCTCGCCGCCGGTCACCGCCAGGAACACCGCGCCGAGCGTGATCAGGCCGATGGTTCCGTGGGTCAGGAGGAACTTGACGCCATGAACCGGATTGATGGCCGCCAGCACCGTCGGGTCGTCGCTGATGTGCATCAGTCCGGTAATCGCGAGCGTGGTGAACCACACCGCCATCACCGGGCCGAAGGCCTTGGCCACCGTCGCGGTGCCGCGGCTCTGCACCGTGAACAGCATGATGAGAATGACGATGGCCAGCGGAACCACGTAATGGTCGAGCGCGGGGGCGGCGAGCTTCAAGCCTTCGACCGCCGAAAGCACCGAAATCGCCGGCGTGATCATCGAATCGCCGAAGAACATCGACGCGCCGACCACGCCGATCGCGGTCAACAGCACCGGCCGCCGTCCGAGCGCGCGCTGGCACAGCGCCATCAGCGACAGCGTGCCGCCCTCTCCCTTGTTGTCCGCGCGCAGGAGCAGCAGCACGTATTTGACCGTCACCACGACGATGAGCGACCACAGAATGAGCGACAGCACGCCGAGAATGATCTCGCGCGTCACGGTTCCATGCGCGGCCGCGTTCACCGCCGCTTCGCGGAAGGCGTAGAGCGGGCTGGTGCCGATGTCGCCATAGACGACGCCGATGCTGCCGACAAAGAGGGTCCAGAATTTCGCCGGGTGGCCGTGTTCGGCCGATGCGGCCTCATCGTCCGGGCTGAGCGGTGGCGGATTTTCGGGGGGCGTCTGATTGTCCGTGATGGCCACGAGACTGGGTCCGTTGCTGCGTCGCAATGCTGCGCGGGACGGGCTTATAGCACCGAAGACCCCGAGGATACATTGCACATCGGATCAATATTGGGGATCGCTGTCAATCGAAATCGGTATTTAAACACCGGCATCCGCAGGGCGCGTTCCTACGGCATCAGGTTCGGCGGCAGCGGCGGCTCGTCGCGCATCAGCGAGATCGTGACGCGGCGGTTGGCCGACAGATACGGATCGTCCGGGAACAGAGGCTGGGTGTCGGCCTTGCCCGCCACCATGAAGACGTGGCTCGCCGGAAGCCCCTCCCGCGCCAGGATCTGGCGCACCGCATTGGCCCGGTCCGCCGACAGGTCGAACGGCGAGTAGTCGGAACGCGGCGGGGTCAGGGTCGCGGCCGTATGGCCGATGATCGCCACGCGCAAGGGCGTCGCCTTGAGCGGGCCGGCGAGCTTCTGGATCAGGAGGCGCGTGCGCTCATAAGGTTCCTTCGACCCTTCGGGAAACATCGACCGGCCGTCCTGGTCGACGATTTCGAGATTGAGGCCCTGCTTGGTTTCCTCGAACATGATGTGCTTCGACATCTCGGTCAGTTCGGGAAGGTCCTGCAACGCCTGGCGCAGCGAGGCGGATGCGAGCGCGAATTCGCGGTCGACCTTGAGCTTGGCGCCCTGCTCCTTGTTGCGGTCCTGCTCGTCGGGCGTCGGCGTGTTGGACGCATCCTCCGGCTGGATCTGCGCGGCGTTCTTCAGCTTGGGCCGGGTCGGCAACCCATCGGACTCGATAATGCCGGAGAACCGCTGCTCCGTCTGCACGCCGAAGGCGTCGCGCATCGAGCCGGCGACGATTTTCAGCTTCTGCTGGTCCTGGTTCGAGAACGCCACCAGCATCACGAAGAAACTCATCAGGAGGCCCATGAGATCGGCGAAGGTCACGAACCAGCCGTGCCCGCCGTGAGCCCCTCCGCGTTTCTTCGCCATCGCCCCGCGTTCCCCTTCGCGCCGGAATTACGCCGGCACCGGCTCGGCCGCCTCGTGCCGATGCGACTCCGGCAGGTAGGCGAGCAGCATCTCGCGCACCAGCGTCGGCGACTTGGATTCGCGGATCATCAGGATGCCGTCGATGATCAGCGTGCGGTTGACCTCCTCCTCGACCAGCTTGACGTGCAGCTTGTCGGCGATCGGAAGGCAGAACAGGTTCGCCACCAGCGCCCCGTAAAGCGTGGCGAGCAGCGCGACCGCCATGAACGGCCCGAGCTTGGACGGATCGGTCATGTTGGCGAACATCTGCACCATGCCGATCAGCGTGCCGATCATGCCGAAGGCCGGCGCGCAATCGCCGATCGCGCGATAGATCTTCTGGCCCTCGTCGAGATGGGTGAGGAAATTGTCGCGGTCGCGCTCGAGATTGTCGCGGATGAAATCGGCGTCGTAACCGTCGGCGACGAAGCGGATGCCCTTGGCCAGGAACGCGTCCTCGGTCTCGACCTTTTCAAGTCCGACCGGCCCCTGCTTGCGCGCGATTTCGGCCAGCCCCGCGATCTCGTCAACGAGTTCGCGCGAGGTGGTCGAACGCATGGTGAAGGCGAATTTCATCCCCAGCGGCAGGCCGTGGAGCATCGCGACCATCGGGAAGCGGATAAGCGTGGCCGCCAGCGAACCGCCGCCGATGATGATGACGGCGTGAACGTCGTAAAACATCCGAAAATCGCCGCCCATCAGGATCAGGGTGGCGATGACGATGACTCCGGCGGCAAGGCCAATGCCGGTGGTAATGTCCATGAAAAACTCCGACGCAACTGGCGCGCGCGACCCCTCCTGGAGCGCGAAATCAACCTAGCGCCGACGCCATTAATGTCGCGTAAAGGCTAACCCTTGGCACGCCGCAAACGCGCCGATCGCATGAGGTGGCCGCGCGCGGCGCATGGCGAGGCCGCGCGCGGGCGCGAATTGGGCGAAATTCGTCAAATTTTCAACACTCTGGTAACCAATAGGAACTTGTCTGTCAGTCGGGCTTCCGTTTTGGCGCCCCAGCCGCTATCCGGTATTCATGGTCGACAACCGCGCGTCCCGTGCCTTTGTGCCCATCCTGGCCGCGCTGATGCTCGCCGGCTGCTCCTATGAGCGCCTGTCCGGGCTGATCGGCTCGTCGACCGACCCGGCACGCGATTCCTCCGCCTCGGCGGGCGACGCGACCGGCGACGCCCCACCGGTGCTCTCGCCCGCCCCATTCGACATGGCCGGCAAATGGACGCTCGCCTCGCCCGGCGCGGGCTCCTGCGTCATGACCTTCGCCGCGACGGGCAATGCGAGCGAGGGCACGATCGCGCCGGCGGGCGGCTGCCCGTTCAGCTTCTTCACCAGCCGGAAATGGACCTACGAGGAAACCGGTCTTGCCGTGCGCGATCACACCGGACAGGTGCTGGTGAGAATGTCCGCGGTCGACAAGGGCGCCTTCGAGGGACGCACGGCCGCGAACCAGCCCATCACCTTGCGACGGTAGTTCCTCGGCCGCGCGCCACTCGACGCTCGGTCGAGGCTCGGTCGAGGCTCAATTGAGGCGCGGCGGCCTGTCCTCGTCCCCGGTGGGGGCGAGCGGCGGCGGCATGGTGTTCTCGCTCATCGGCGGCTGATTCGCGGAAGCCTTCGCCTCGGCCGCCTTCTTCTCCTGCTTGCGGCGGGACACCCAGCCGAGCGGCAGGCTCGCAAGATACAGCACCGATCCGATCGAGAGCACGTACCACGGGTAGCTCACCAGCAGCGCGATGAACAGCACCGTGAAGATGATGATCGCCGGCACCATGTCGCGCGGCACGCGGGAGCCGGCGCGCTTGCCCGAGAATACCGGCAGGCGCGAGACCATCAGCGCGGCGATCGCGAGCATGTAGATCGCGACGATCGACGAGGGCGCGTGCGGCAGGCCCAGAAAGGCGAGATACATCGGCAGCAGCACGGTGATCGCGCCGGCGGGCGCGGGAACGCCGGTGAAGTAATTCGCCGCGTCGGCCGGGCGGTCGGGGTCGTCCATCGTGGCGTTGAATCGCGCGAGCCTCAGCCCGGCGCTGATGGCGAACACCATCGCTGCGATCCAGCCGACATTGCCGAGCGCGTGGAGCTGCCAGAAATAGAGAATGAGCCCGGGCGCGACGCCGAAATTGACGAAGTCGGCGAGGCTGTCGAGTTCGGCCCCGAATTTCGATTGGCCCTTGATCAGACGCGCGATGCGCCCGTCGATGCCGTCGAGCAGCGCGGCGAAGACGATCGCGCCGAGCGCGAGCTCGAACCGCCCTTCGGTGGACAGGCGGATCGCGGTCAGGCCGGCGACGATGGCGAGAAGGGTGATGATATTGGGCACCAACATCCGCACCGGAATCTTGCGAAACCGCGGCCGGCGGAACTCAAATGCCCTGCGCTCGTTAAAGTCGCTCATCGCCAGCTAGATATATAGAGACGCGCCCCCTATTCCTAGCCCCAACCGGCCGGGTCGGCGCTCAGTCGAGGCGGTAGCTACGTCCGCCGTCGCCGGCGCGGAAGTCGGCGAGCACGGTTTCGCCGGCGATCGCGGTCTGTCCTTCGGCGACCAACGGCTTGGCCCCCTCGGGAAGATAGACATCGAGCCGCGAGCCGAAGCGGATGAGGCCGAAGCGCTCGCCCATGGTCAGCGATTGGCCGTCCTTGACGAAGGAGACGATCCGCCGCGCGACCAGGCCGGCGATCTGGACCACGCCGACATTGCCCGCCGGCGTGGAGATGACCAGCGAATTGCGCTCATTGTCCTCGCTCGCCTTGTCGAGCTCGGCATTGATGAACTTGCCCGCGCGATAGATGACGCGCTCGACGCGCCCGCTCACCGGGCTGCGATTGACGTGACAATTGAACACGCTCATGAAAATCGACACGCGCGGCAGCGGCCGCGTGCCCATGTCCATTTCCGCCGGCGGGATCGCCTGCGTGATCAGCGAGACGCGGCCGTCGGCGGGCGACACGACAAGTCCCTCGCGGATCGGGGTGACGCGTTTCGGGTCGCGGAAGAATAGCGCGCACCACACCGTCAGGCCGCAGCCGATCCAGCCGAGCGGTCCCCAGATCCAGAACAGGACGAGGCTCGCCAGCGCGAAGCCGCCGATGAAGGGATAGCCCTCCGGATGAACCGGCGGGATCTGGGCGGAGATGGAGCGAACGATGGACATGGCGGGTTCCGGCCTGGCGATTGAAGCAGCACTGCCCTACCCGATTTCCGCGCGCGGGGGAATTCCCCATGGGCGGGCAAATTCCGATGGCATCTATTTGACGGCGACGGGCTCGCCAACGGCCTTCGCGGCCGCTTCCATGATCTCCGGCCGCTGGCTTTCGCGCGGCTCGACGTCCTCGCCCGCCAACGCCAGCTTCTCGCGCGCCTCCTCGGCCTCGCGCTGGCGGTTCCACATGCTGGCGTAAAGCCCGCCGCGCGCCAGCAGATCCTGATGCCGGCCTCGCTCGGCGATCTGGCCCTGGTCGAGGACGATGATCTCGTCGGCGCCGATGATGGTGGAAAGCCGATGGGCGATCACCAGCGTGGTGCGATTTCGCGACACGCCCTCGAGCGCGTCCTGGATTTCCTTCTCGGTGTGGCTGTCGAGCGCGGAGGTCGCCTCGTCCAGCACCAGGATCGGCGGCGATTTGAGAATGGTGCGCGCGATCGCCACGCGCTGCTTCTCGCCGCCGGAAAGCTTGAGGCCGCGCTCGCCGACCTCGGTTTCATAGCCGGACGGCGACACGCGGATGAAGTTGTCGATCTGCGCGAGACGCGCGGCTTCCTCGACCTCGGCGTCGGTCGCGTCCCAGCGCCCATAACGGATGTTGTAGCGGATGGTGTCGTTGAACAGCACGGTGTCCTGCGGCACCATGCCGATCGCCGCGCGCAGCGAGGCCTGCGTCACCTCGCGGATATCCTGCCCATCGATGGTGATGCGGCCGCCCTCGATGTCGTAGAAGCGGAACAGCAGCCGCGAGATGGTCGACTTGCCCGCGCCCGACGGGCCGACCACGGCGACGGTGCGCCCGGCCGGCACCGCGAAATCGAGCCCTTTCAGGATCGGCCGTTCCGGCTCGTAGGCGAAGGTGACGTTCTCGAAACGGATCACGCCGTCGATCACCCGCAGCGGCCGCGCGCCCGGCCGGTCGCCGATCTCGGGATTGAGCGACAGGATCGAGAACATCTTCTCGATGTCGATCAGCGCCTGCTTGATCTCGCGATAGACCATGCCCATGAAATTGAGCGGCATGTAGAGCTGGATCATCATCGCGTTGATCATCACGAAGTCGCCGATGGTGTTGGTTCCCTCGCGGATGCCGATCGCGCACATCGCCATCGCCGCCGTCAGGCCGAAGGTGAAAATGATCGCCTGGCCGGTATTGAGGACCGCGAGCGAGGTGTAGGTCTTCACGCTCGCCTTCTCGTAGCCCTCCATCGAGCGGTCGTAGCGCGCCGCCTCGCGTTCCTCGGCGCCGAAATACTTCACCGTCTCGTAGTTCAGGAGCGAGTCGATCGCCTTGGTGTTGGCGTCGGTGTCGGACTCGTTCATGCGCCGGCGAATTTCGATGCGCCATTCGGTCGCGGCGTAGGTGAAATACATATAGACCGCCACGGTAACGAGCGTGACCAGGACATAGCGCCAGTCGAACTGGTAGAGCAGGACGCCGACGATCAGCGCCAGCTCGATCACGGTCGGCATCAATTGCAGGATCAGCATGCGCACGATGATCTCGATGCCGGTGCGGCCGCGCTCCAGCACGCGCGTCAGGCCGCCGGTCTTGCGCTCGAGATGGAAGCGCAGCGACAATTGGTGCATGTGCACGAAGGTCAGATGCGCGAGCTTGCGCACCGCGTTCATCGCGACCTTGGCGAACAGGCCGTCGCGCACCTGCGTGAACACGGCCATCAGGATGCGCATCAAGCCATAGGCAACGGTCATCACCAGCGGCGCGGCGAACACCCAGACGAGCCAGCTCGCCGGCTGGGCGGGCGCGGAGCCCTGCCCGGTCAGCGCGTCGGTCGCCCATTTGAAGGTGAAGGGAACGGCGAGCGTGGCGAGCTTGCCGACAACAAGCAGGGCGAGCGAGCCCATGACCCGAAGCTGAAGATCGCGGCGATCGCCGGGCCAGACGAACGGCCACAGGTCGACCAGCGTCTTGATGAGCGCGCCGTTCTCCTGCTTGCCGGCCCGCTCCCCGGACGCCGATGACCGATCATGATGCGCCATGCGCCAAACCCTCGCGGGACCAGGCCGATTCCCGCCAATCCCGTCTTCAAACGGTCATATAGGATGTTTCGCCGCCAACCGCACGCATCGGCGCCCGTCTCTTTTTGCATTGCTGAGGCCGTGCCGCGTTGCTCGCGCCGCGCCAGGATCGGCCGGGACCGAAGTCCCGACCGGTCGGACGCCCTCCCCTTCGAGGCGTACGGCGCGCGCCGCCCGGCCACCTTGACCGCGCCGCCAGCGGGTGCCAAATCGGCACTCATGAGCGAACTGCGCACCATCTGCGTCTATTGCGGCTCCGGTCCGGGCACCAACCCCTTGTTCATGGAGTCGGCTCGCCAGCTTGGCAAGATCCTGGCCGAGAGCGGCGTCGGGCTGGTCTATGGCGGCGGCTCGATCGGCCTGATGGGCGCGATCGCCAATTCCGTGCTCGACCATGGCGGCCACGTCACCGGGATCATTCCCGACTTCCTCAAATCGCGCGAGCTCGCGCTCACCCGCGTCCCGGAGCTGATCGTCACCCGCGACATGCACGAGCGCAAGCAGGCGATGTTCGACCGCGCCGACGCGTTCGTCGCCCTGCCCGGCGGCGTCGGCACGCTCGAGGAACTGGTCGAGCAGATGACATGGGCCCAGCTCGGCCGCCACGCCAAGCCGATCCTGCTCGCCAACATCGATGGCTTCTGGGAACCGCTGCTCGACCTCATCGCGCATATGCGCGAACTCGCGTTCATCCGCTCCGGGCTCGCCGTCGACGTGCTCACCGCCGACGAGGTCGCCGACATCCTGCCGCGCCTGCGCAAGGCGCTCGCCGAGGTGCCGGAGATCGCGCGGCTGATGGACGCCGACACCGCCAAGATGCTCTAGGCGCGCGCGGCGCGACGCGCGGCGGCGATCAGGCCGGCGCGTCGACCTTGACCAGCTTGTAGATCACCGAATCCATCAACGCCTGGAACGACGCGTCGATGATGTTGGGCGAGACGCCGATCGTCGTCCAGCGCTCGCCGTTCTCGTCCTCGCTCTCGATCAGCACCCGCGTCACCGCGCCGGTGCCGCCGTTGAGGATGCGCACGCGGTAATCGACCAGCTTCAGGCCCTCGATATAGCGCTGGTACTTGCCGAGATCCTTGCGCAGCGCGACGTCGAGCGCGTTGACCGGGCCGTTGCCCTCGGCCGCCGAAATCAGCGTCTCCTCGCCGACCTTGACCTTGACCACCGCCATCGCAACCGTGAGGCGCTGGCCGCTGGCGTTGTAGCGCTGCTCGACATTGACGTCGAACTGCTCGACGGAGAAATATTCCGGCACGCGGCCGAGTATCCGCCGCGCCAGGAGATCGAACGAGGCGTCGGCCGACTCGTAGGAGTAGCCCTGTGACTCGCGCTCCTTGATCTCGTCGAGCAGGCGGCCGACGCGCGCGTCGTCGCGCTCGACGGCGATGCCGGCGCGGGCGAGCTCGGCGAGCAGGTTGGAGCGCCCGGCCTGATCCGACACCAGCACCTTGCGGTGGTTGCCGACCTTTTCCGGCGCGACGTGCTCGTAGGTTTCCGGCTCCTTGAGAATTGCGGAAGCGTGAATGCCGGCCTTGGTGACGAAGGCGCTCTCCCCGACATAGGGCGCGTGGCGGTTGGGCGCGCGATTGAGCACGTCGTCGAGCGCGCGCGAGACATGCGCGAGCGAGGCGAGCTTCTCGTCGCTGACGCCGGTGTCGAAGCGCTCCGCGAACTCCTTCTTCAATTTCAGCGTCGGAATGATCGAGCACAGATTGGCGTTGCCGCAGCGCTCGCCGAGGCCGTTGAGAGAGCCCTGGATCTGGCGCGCGCCGCCGCGCACCGCCGCCAGCGAATTGGCGACCGCCTGCTCGGTGTCGTTGTGGGCGTGAATGCCGAGATGATCGCCCGGCACCACGCGCGCCGCCGCCCGCGTGATCTCCTCGATCTCGTGCGGCATCGAGCCGCCATTGGTGTCGCACAGCACGACCCAGCGCGCGCCGGACTCAAACGCCGTCTTGGCGCAGGCGAGCGCGTAATCCCGATTGGCCTTGTAGCCGTCGAAGAAATGCTCGCAATCGACCAGCACCTCGCGGCCCTTGTCCCTGGCCGCCTTGACGCTGTCGCGGATCGAGGCGAGGTTTTCCTCCCCCGTCGTCTCCAGCGCCACGCGCACATGGTAGTCCCATGCCTTGGCGACGTAGCAGATGGCGTCGGCGTCCGCGCCCAGAAGCGAGGCCACGCCCGGATCGTTGGAGATCGAGCGGCCCGGCCGGCGCGTCATGCCGAAGGCGGTGAAGCGCGCGTGCTTGAACGCCGGCTTGGCGGAAAAGAACTCCGTGTCGGTCGGGTTGGCGCCGGGATAGCCGCCTTCGACATAGTCGATGCCGAGACCGTCGAGCATGTCGGCGATGATGCGCTTGTCGTGCACGGTGAAATCGACGCCGTTGGTCTGCGCGCCGTCGCGCAGCGTGGTGTCGAACAGATAAAGGCGCTCTTTCATCGGCGGTCTCTCGTTGCGGGCGGCCGTTCGGCCGCGACGTGATCGGGGCGCCGCCGGGATTCGCGGCCGGCGAGGCATTGGGCAAGAAAGGCGATCGCGCTCATATCGGTCGCGCTCCCGCCTTCGCCGCGTTCGGCAACACCTTGGTCATCATCGTGTTGGCGAGCGTGACGTCGAAGCGCACCAGGCTCTGGCGACGCTGCGCGACATAGCCGCGGCGAAGAAAGAACGCCTCGGCGTTGTCGCTCACATCGGCGGCGAGCCTCTCGACGCCGCGCGCGGCCGCGAGCTTTTCGATCGCGTCGATCAGCGTCGTGCCGACGCCCTGCCCCGCCGCCCCCGGATGGACGTAGAGAAGATCGAGCGCGCCATCGGAAAGGCTCGCGAAGCCGGCGACCTCGCCGCCGCGCTCGGCGACGATGGTGAGCGCGTTCGCGAGCCGCGCACCGAAGGCATCGACATCGCCGGCTGCGGCGATCCAGGCCGCGCGCTGCTCCTCGTCATAGTCCTCGCCGGCAAGTTCGGCGATGCTCGCGGCGAAGATCGCGCGCAGCACGGCTAGGTCGGCGGCGAGATATGGCCGCAGCGTCGGCTTGGGAAAGGCTTCAGCCATCGCCGCTACCAGAAATTATAGAGCTTGAGCACCACCGCGACGGCGACCGCGAGCAGCACGATCTTGAGCGCGATGTAATAGAGCCAGTGGCGCGGAAACGGCGTGTCGGGCTTCTTCATCGCACGATCTCCTTCCTGCTTCGCTCTCCCCTTGCGGGAGAGGGACTTTGGCGCGGCCTCATCATCGCGCGAACTCCTTCCCGCTTCCCTCTCCCCTCGCGGGAGAGGGATTTTGGCGCGGCGCGGTCATCGCGCGATCTCCCAGGTGGTCACCGGATTGCCGTCCTTGTCCTTGCCGTCCTTGAGCACGACGCCCATGGCGGCGAGTTCGTCGCGGATGCGGTCGGATTCCTTGAAGTCCTTGCGCGCGCGGGCGGCCGCGCGGGCGATGACTTTTTCGGCGATGGAGGCTTTCGTTTCAGCCTTAATTTCAACGCGAGCCTCGGACACGAGCTCGGCGCCCAGAAAGGCAAGCGTTGCTTTCAGTCCGGCGGGATCATTCGATTTTCTCAGCGCGTGAAGCGCGGCGATCGCATCCGATGTGTTCAGATCGTCGCTCAGCGCCGCGACCACGGCGGGGCTTACCGCGCCATTCGACGCGTTTTCGCAGAATTTCGACCAATCCCTATGGACGGCTTCCGCCTCCTCCAGCGCCCTCACCGTCCAGTCGATCGGCGAGCGGTAATGCGTCTTCAGCATCGCGAGCCGCAGCACTTCGCCCGGCCATTTGCGGCCGCCGAACTTCGTGGTGTGCAACAGTTCGTTGATGGTGATGAAGTTGCCGAGCGACTTCGACATCTTCTCGCCCTCGACCATCAGGAAGCCGTTGTGCATCCAGGTGCGGGCCATGTGCGAGGTGTGGAAGGCGCAGCAGGATTGCGCGATTTCGTTTTCGTGATGCGGGAAGACGAGATCGACGCCGCCGCCGTGAATGTCGAATTGATGCGGGCGCGCCTTGCCGCTCGCCGACAGACGCGGCTCCACTTCCGTCCACAGCCAGCGGTCGGACATCGCCGAGCATTCGAGATGCCAGCCGGGGCGTCCGGGCGTCTTGATGCCGGCGGGCGAAGGCCACGCCGGCTCGCCAGGCTTCGACGGCTTCCACAGCACGAAATCCATCGCCTCGCGCTTGTAGGGCGCGACATCGACACGCGCGCCGGCAAGCATCTCGTCGAGCGTGCGGCGCGCGAGACGTCCGTAGTCCTTCATCGAGGCGACCGAAAACAGGACATGGTCCTCGCCGACATAGGCGTGCCCACCCGCGATCAGAGTCTCGATGATCGCGCGCATCTCCGGAATGTGCTCGGTCGCGCGCGGCTCGATCGTCGGCGGCAGACAGCCCAGCGCGGCCACGTCCTCGTGGAACTGCTTCTCGGTCCGCTCGGTGACCTTGCGGATCGCCTCGTTAAGCGGCAGCCCCGGATAGTCGCGCGCGGCGCGATCGTTGATCTTGTCGTCGACGTCGGTGATGTTGCGGACGTAGGTGACGTGATCCGCGCCATAGACGTGGCGCAGCAGGCGAAACAGCACGTCGAATACGATCACCGGGCGCGCGTTGCCGATATGGGCGAAGTCGTAGACCGTCGGCCCGCACACATACATGCGCACGTTGTTGGGATCGAGCGGGGTGAAGACCCGTTTCTCCTTGCTCAGCGTATCGTAGAGCTTGAGCTCCATCTCTCACCTGCGTCCGTCGGCCGAAAGGCAACCCACCCGCTGGCCGGGCGTTGCTTTGTCTCGGAGGTGAGAAAAGACGGCCGCAGCCAGCGAAAATCGCTAGCGAATAATCTCCGGGCAGATAATGCCGAAAATCGCGAATAAGCCGTTCATGGGCCGGCACAATGGTCAAGTCGGGCCGGGCCGTCAAGGGCGAAAGGCCGCTCCGGAGGGGCCCAGCAGGCGGTCGAGGGCGCGCCGAACGCCATGTGCCGACGGCATGGCCCCCGGCGCCAATCCGACACGACTAATTCTTGTTAACCCTTTGTCCTTATCCTAGGAGGGTCGCTCCTTCTCCTGGATATGCCATGCGATTCGCCGCTCTTGCCGCCGCCCTGCTCCTTTGTCCGGTCGCCCTTTCCGTCGCCCAGGCTGAATCGCGGATCTTCGTGATCGCCAACCAGGCCGATGGCTACGGCGTCGACCGCTGCCTTTCCATGGGCCAGCGCTGCGGCACACCGGTCGCGCAGGCTTATTGCAAGTCGAGGGACTACAACCAAGCCGTCGCGTTCCAGAAGATCGACCCCTCCGACGTGACCGGTTCGCTGCCCACCCAGGTCGACAAGGCCTGCCCGTCGGGCACCTGCGCGCTCGTCGCGATCACCTGCGAACGCTGACGATCGAGCGCCCGCGCGGGGCTCGCGGATCGCGCGCCGGTTCAATGACCTGTCCCGGAGCGGCGAACGACACGCGACCCTCACGGATTCCGCCATGAAAACGACGTGACCGCGTCGGAAGAAGGCGCTATGTGAGGCGTCGCTCCAGGCCCGACGCCAGCAACAAACCGCGAACCTCGGATCATGATCCAGCCATCGGCCGACTCGCGCGCGCGCGTCAATCTCAGCGGTAACGGCGGGCTTCGCGCCGCCTTCGCGATCGCGACCGCGCTCTGGCTGACGCCGGATGTCGCCGGCGCGCAAGCATTTCCGCCGCCCTCGCAGGCGGCCAATCCGATCTGCCAGCGTCTCGAAGCCCAGCTTGCCGCGGTCGATCGCGGCCAGAACGGCGATCCGCGCGCCGATCAGATCAACCGGCTCGAGGAAACCGCGACGCGCCAGCAGGGCGAACTCGACCGCGTCGTCCAGCAGGCCCGGCGCCTGGGCTGCGAAAGCTCCGGACTGTTCGCGATCTTCGGCGGCCAATCGGCGCAATGCGGGCCGATCAACACCCAGATCCAGAAGACGCGGGCCGCGCTCGACCAGACCATGACCTCGCTCGATCGGCTGCGCGGCCCCGGCGGCTCGGATCGCGAAGGCCAGCGGCGTTCGGTGCTCCTGGCGCTGGCGCAGAACAATTGCGGCCCGCAATACGCGGCCGCCGCGCGCGTGTCGCCGGGCGGCGGCATCTTCAACGATCTGTTCGGCGGCCTGACCCCGGACGGCCCGGCCGCCTCCACCTTCCGCACCGTCTGCGTGCGTAGCTGCGACGGCTTCTTCTTTCCGATCTCCTTCACGACGGTGCCCTCTCGCTTCGCCGACGACGAACGCGCCTGCAAGCGGCTCTGCCCCAACGCGGAGGTCGCGCTCTATACCTACCGCAATCCCGGCGAGGACATGAACCACGCCGTCTCGACCAGCGGGCAGGCCTATCTCCAGCACCCCAATGCGTTCCGCTATCGGCAGGAATACAACGCCGCGTGCAGTTGCCGCGCGCCGGGCCAGTCCTGGGCCGAGGCGCTGAAGAATTCCGAAGATCGTTCGACCGTGGAAAAGGGCGACATCGTCGTCACCGAGGAACGCGCCAAGCAGATGTCGCAGCCGCGCGACGCGCAAGGCCGCCCGCTGGCGCCGGCCGCCTCGAAGTCCGCCAACGGCAAGGCGCAGGCGCTGACCTCGCCGCCGCCGAGCGCGCCCGCGGAATCGGAGAGGCCGTCCGACCCGGCGTCGTCCGCGGCAACCACCGAGCCGTCGTCCAACAAGCCGATCCGTTCGGTCGGACCGACCTTCATTCCCGCGCGTTGAAATCCCTGAAGTCCGATTATTCGATCGACGATCGGGGCTAGCTCGCCGCTTCGAGACGCGCCCGCGCGCGCGCGCGGCCGATCAGCGGCAACAGCAACTTGAGTTCAGGCCCCTCCTCGCGCCCGGTCAGCGCCAGCCGCAGCGGATGATAGAGCCCGCGCCCCTTCTTTCCCGTCGCGGCGGCGATCGCCTTCGTCCAGGCCGGCCAGGTTTCCACGCTCCACGGCTCGGGCGGCAGCACCGCGAGCGCGGCGCGCAGAAGATCGCGGTCCTCGCCCTCGCCATATGTCCCCTCCGAGGCGACCACAAGCCACCACGCGCGCGCGTCGGCGAGCTTCGCAAGATTGCCGCGCACGGCGAGCCAGAACGCTTCCCCGCCCGCGACGCCGAGCGCGCCGAGCCGCTCGGCCACGCGCGCGTGGGGCATCGCGTGCAGCGTGCGGGCGTTGAGCGCGGAAAGTTCGGCCGGATCGAATTTCGCCGCCGAATGCGACACGTCGCCGAGATCGACCTTGGCCAGCAATTCGTCGAGGCCGCTCACCGGCTCGACCGCGTGCGATGTTCCGATCAGCACCGCGAGCGCGGCGACCGCGGACGGCTCGTAGCCCTCCTCGCGCAGCGCCGCGAGCGAGAGATGGCCGAGCCGCTTCGACAGTCCCTCGCCGCTCGGCAGCGTCAGCAGATTGTGGTGCGCGAAATTCGGCGGCGTCGCGCCGAGCGCCTCGAACAGTTGGATCTGCACCGCCGTGTTGGTGACGTGATCCTCGCCGCGAATGACGTCGGTGATGCCAAGGTCGATGTCGTCGACGACCGATGGCAGCGTGTAGAGATAGGTGCCGTCGGCGCGGATCAGCACCGGATCGGACAGCGAGGCGCAGTCGATCGTCTGCGGACCGCGCACGCCATCGTTCCACCCGACCGCGCGCCGGTCGAGCAGGAAACGCCAATAGGGCTTGCGCCCCTCGCCTTCGAGGCGCGCGCGATCCTCCGGCGAGAGCTTCAGCGCGGCGCGGTCATAGATCGGAGCGCGATGCTGGGCGAGCTGGCGGCGGCGACGATATTCGAGCTCTTCCTCGGTCTCATGGCAGGCATAGAGGCGGCCCGCCACGCGCAGCCGTTCGGCCGCTTCCGCGTGGCGGTCGAAGCGGTCGGACTGGCGCACGATCAGGTCCGGGTTGATCCCGAGCCAGGACAGATCGGCGACGATCTGGTCGGCGAATTCCTTGGTCGAGCGCGCGCGATCGGTATCGTCCAGACGCAGAATGAAGCGCCCGGCGCGCTTCTTCGCGTGCAGCCAGTTGAACAGCGCCGTGCGCGCGTTGCCGATATGGATGAGCCCGGTCGGCGACGGCGCGAAGCGAACGGTCGGAATCGCGCTCATGGCCCGCAGTCATAGGGGTCCGGCCGACCGAGGGCAATCACCCGGCCCCCGCGTCGGTCCCCCGCGCGGGTCGCCGCGTCAGTAGCCGCCCTTGCGCTTGCTCTCGGGAAGACCGGCGATGCGCCCGCCCTGCTTCGACGGGTCGTTGGGGAAGAGGTCGTAGAGCGTCTTCTGGTCGATCTTCTCGCCCCACAAATCCGCCATCGCCTTCATGATGGCGCGGGTGTTCGGCTGGTTGCCGTTGTCGTTGAAGAACTCGTCGCGGAGATACTTGATCAGATCCCAATGCCGTTCGGTGAGCTCGATGCCCTCCTTTTCGGCGATATGCCTGGCCAGATCCTCGCTCCAGTCGTCCTGGTTGACGAGAAATCCGGTGGCGGTCGTCTCAATTTCCCTGCCGTCGAACTGATAGCCCATCTGCTTCTTCCTTCCGCTGCCCGAGCTCGGCGAAATCCGGCGCGCCGGTCCCGCCCATGCGAGACCGGACGCTGTTACAATGGCTTCGCATGGGACCGGAGCCGCTTCGGCGCCGCTCGTCCGTCCCGATCCCCTGCCGGTCGCGCCAGGCCGTTCCCGGTGGCGCTTCGTATATCTTAAAATTCGAATATATTTGGTCAAGCGCCTCGACGCTTGGCGACGCGCCAAACCTTCCCAACTCACCGGTTATTCCACGAACCTTTCCGAACCGCCGGCGATGGGCGGCGGCGCGAGGTTCCGGTCGGGCTCGGGCACCGGCGCGCCGGAATCGCGGAAGCGGTTGGTGATCGGATAGCGCCGATCGCGGCCGAAATTCTTGCGCGTGACCTTCACGCCGGGCGCGGCCTGGCGCCGCTTGTATTCGGCCAGATGCAGCAGGCGCTCGACCTTGACCACCGTGTCGCGGTCATGGCCGGACGCCACGATCGCGGCGAGCGGCTCCTCGTTCTCGACCAGCCGCTCAAGGATCGCATCGAGAATTTCGTAGGGCGGCAGCGAATCCTGATCGAGCTGGTTCTCCCGCAGTTCCGCCGTCGGCGGCCGCGTGATGATGTTTTCGGGAATGACGCGGCCGCCCGGACCGCGCGCGCCGGAGGGCTTCCAGACATTGCGCAAGCGCGCGAGGCGGAAGACCTCCGTCTTGTAGAGATCCTTGACCGGATTGAAGCCGCCATTCATGTCGCCATAGAGCGTGGCGTAGCCGACCGACATCTCCGACTTGTTGCCCGTGGTCACCACCATCAGCCCGAGCTTGTTGGAGATCGCCATCAGGATGATGCCGCGCGCGCGCGCCTGAATGTTCTCCTCGGTGACGTCGCGCGGCTTTCCGGCGAACATCTCCTTCAGCGCGTCCTCCACGCCCTGGACGGCGCTCGCGATCGGCACGGTATCGAGACGGATGCCGAGCGCGGCGGCGAGCGCGGACGCGTCGTCGATCGATTCCCTGGAGGTGAAGCGGTAGGGCAGCATCACGCCGTGAACGCGCTCGGCCCCGATCGCGTCGACCGCCATCGCCGCGCACAGCGCCGAATCGACGCCCCCCGACACGCCGAGCAGCACGCCGGCGAAGCCGTTCTTGTCGACATAGTCGCGCAGACCCAGAACGCAGGCGGCGTAATCGCCGTGATCGTCCTCCACCAGCCGCGCGATCGGGCCGGCGCAGCGCCATCCCCCGCCATTGCGCTCAAGCCGCAGCGTGGTGACGACTTCCTCGAACGGCGGCAATTGCGTCGCCAGCGTGCAATCGGCATGCAGCGCGAACGAAGCGCCGTCGAACACCAGTTCGTCCTGTCCGCCGACCTGATTGACGTAGATCAGCGGCAGGCCGCTTTCGGTGACACGCGCGACCGCGACGTTGAGACGGACATCGTCCTTGCCCCGCCAATAGGGCGAACCGTTCGGCACGATCAGGAGTTCCGCGCCGGTCTCGACCAGGCACTCAACCACGTTCTCATAGGCCGGCGATTCGTCGGTCCAGATGTCCTCGCAGATCGGCACGCCGACGCGCACGCCGCGAATATTCATCGGCCCCGACACCGGGCCGACCGCGAAAACGCGCTTCTCGTCGAACACCCCGTAATTCGGCAGGTTGACCTTGAAGCGGATCGCCGCGATTCGCCCGCCGTCGAGAAGCGCGCAGGCGTTATAGAGCTTGCCGTCCTCGTGCCACGGCGTGCCGATGAGCAACGCCGGTCCGCCATCGGCGGTCTCGCGCGCCAGGTTCTCGATCTCGGCGCGGCAGGCCGCCTGAAAGGACGGCCGAAGCACGAGGTCTTCTGGCGGGTAGCCCGCGATGAAGAGTTCGGGGAAGACGACGAGCGCCGCGCCGTCGGCGGCCGCGCGCGCGCGCGCCGAGCGCGCCTTGCGTCCGTTGCCGGCGATGTCGCCGACGGTCGGATTGAGCTGGGCGAGCGCGATCGCGAGTTGGTCGGGCGGCCGTGTCGTCATGACGATCATCTAGCGCGGAGGAAGGCGCGGCCGCAATCGCATCCCGCGCCGATGGAGGGGATTTTCAGAGCGCCAGCAGCCGCTCGGCGGTGGCGAAAAGCCAGGCTAGCCCGGCGATGATGATGGCGATGGCGACCGCCGCCGAGCCCATGTCCTTGACATAGCCGATCAGCGGATCGCGGTCGGTGGTGACGCGGTCGGCGAGTTTTTCGATCGCGGTATTGAGGAGCTCGACAATCAGCACCAGCATGACCACCGCGATGAGCTGCAGCCGCCGCTCCCAGGTCAGGCCGATCAGCAGCGCGAAGGGCAGCGACAGCGCCAGCGCGGCGAGTTCCTCGCGCACGGCCTGCTCGGTGCGCGCCGCGCGCGCGAGCCCGTTCCAGGTGTTCCGCCAAGCCTGATACCAGCGTTCCATCTCGCGCGCCGCCCCTCGCGGTGTTCCGTCGCTTCCGTTCGCCCCGGCGGTTATAGACCCGTGGCCGTTAACCCCGCGTTGCCGCCTCGAAGGCATAGGCGTCGAGCGCGAGCACCGACCCGTCGAAGCCCTCGTGAATGCGCTTTCCGCGCGCGCCCTCGCCCGCCGCCCCCAGCGCCACCATCAAGGGCAGCAGGTGCTCGTCGGTCGGGTGGTTCTCGTGAAAACGCGGCGCCCGCGCGCGCCAGTCGGCAAGATCCTCGACCGCGCCGGCCACGATCCTGTCGTCGAGCCAGTCGCGGAACTCAGTGACCCACGACGGCGGCGGCCCAGCGGGCTCGTCGCGCGTGGCGAAGAAGATCGCGAGATTATGCGTCATCGCGCCCGACCCAATGACGAGAACGTCCTCGTCGGCGAGCGGCGCCAGCGCGCGGCCCAGCCGATAATGATGGGCCGGATCGGCGCGCGGCTGCACCGAGACTTGGACCACGGGAATGTCGGCGCGTGGATACATCAGCATCAGCGGCACCCAGGTGCCGTGATCGTAGCCGCGCTTGGGCGCGATCGCGGGATCGAGCCCGGCCTCGGCCATCAGACCGGCGATGCGTTCCGCCAGTTCCGGCTCGCCCGGCGCGGGATAGACGAGATCATAGAGCTCGTCGGGAAAGCCGCCGAAATCATAGATCATGCTTGGCGCGGGATCGGCATCGACCACCGGCGCGCGCGTCATGAAATGCGCCGAGACAATGACGATCGCGCGCGGCCGCGCGACAAGGCCGGAAAAGCCCGAGAGGAAATCGCGCGTCGGCGAGGGACGCAGCAGAATGTCGGGCGCGCCGTGCGAAATGAAGAAGGTGGGAAGCCGCATCGGCGTGCTCCCGGCCGAGGCCGCGCGATTAGAGACCCGACGCCGCCGGCAGAGGCTGCGCCTTGGCGCCGCGTCCCTGCTTGAGCAGTTCGGCGAGCAGGAAAGCGACATCGATCGACTGCTCCGCGTTCAGGCGCGGATCGCACGCGGTGTGATAGCGGTCGTTGAGATCCTCGTCCTTGATCGCGCGGGCGCCGCCGGTGCATTCGGTGACGTCCTGCCCGGTCATCTCCAGATGCACGCCGCCGGCATAGGTGCCCTCGGCGGCATGGATGGCGAAGAACGACCTCACTTCCTGCATGACGCGATCGAACGGGCGCGTCTTGTAGCCGGAATTGGAGGTGATGGTGTTGCCGTGCATCGGATCGCACGACCACACCACGTCGCGCCCTTCCCGCTTCACGGCGCGGATCAGTCCGGGCAGATGATCGGCGATCTTGTCGGCCCCGAAGCGGCCGATCAGCGTCAGCCGGCCCGGCTCGTTGTCGGGATTGAGGATGTCGATCAGCTTCATCAGTTCGTCGGGCTTGATGGTCGGCCCGCATTTCAGTCCGATCGGATTCTTCACGCCGCGACAGAATTCGACATGGGCGTGATCGGGCTGGCGCGTGCGATCGCCGATCCAGAGCATGTGGCCGGAGGTGCAGTACCAGTCGCCGCTCGTCGAATCGACCCGCGTCATCGCCTGCTCGAAGCCGAGCAGCAGCGTCTCGTGGCTGGTGAAGAAATCGGTGCCGCGCAGTTCCGGGTGGTTCTCGAAATCGAGCCCGCAGGCGCGCATGAACGACAGCGCCTCGGAGATGCGGTCGGCGAGTTCGCGGTAGCGGCGCGACTGCACCGAATCCTTGACGAAGCCGAGCATCCATTGGTGCACGCTGGCGAGATTTGCGAAGCCGCCGGTCGCGAAGGCGCGCAGCAGGTTGAGCGTTGCGGCCGACTGGCGATAGGCCATCAACTGCCGGCGCGGATCGGGCCGGCGCGCTTCGGCGGTGAAGGCCGCGTCGTTGATGATGTCGCCGCGATAGCTCGGCAGCTCGACATCGCCGCGCTTTTCCGTCGGCGAGGAGCGCGGCTTGGCGAACTGGCCGGCGATGCGGCCGACCTTCACCACCGGCACGGCGCCGGCATACGTCAGCACCACCGCCATCTGCAGCAGCACGCGGAAGAAATCGCGGATGTTGTTGGCGCCATGCTCGGCGAAGCTCTCGGCGCAGTCGCCGCCCTGGAGCAGGAAAGCCTCGCCCGAAGCCACGCGCGCGAGCTTGCGCTTCAGGCTCCTTGCCTCGCCCGCGAACACGAGCGGAGGAAAGGTCGCAAGCTGGGCCTCGACCGCTTCGAGCGCTTTCGCGTCCGGGTATTCGGGCATCTGCACCGCCGGCTTGGCGCGCCAGCTATCGGGAGCCCAACGTTCCGCCATCACACAACTCCTTGTCGGCGCGGCAAGTTCCCGGCCGGCCGACGGTTTACGGAAGCGCGGGTTATACACAGGCTCGCTTGTTTTCGCCAGTTGCAAATCGCTCGCCTTTGGGCGCAGCGTGAACGGCATTATTCATGCGCCACGGCTAATCTGACGCGAAAATCCGACGCCCGGCTGGTTTTTCGATGGACACCAACCCCGACCCCACGCCGCCGCCCACCGACTTCACCTTTCCGGCCACGGACGGGTACGGCCTCGCGGCGACCTATTTCCCCGCCGCTGGCACGCCCCGCGCCGCGGCGATCATCCATTCGGCGACCGCGGTCCCCCGCAAGATCTACAAGGGCTTTGCCGCCTATCTCGCCGAGCGCGGCATCGCCGTCATGACCTACGATTATCGCGGCACCGGGGATTCCCGTCCGGCATCGCTCAAGGGCTTCGAGACCTCGATGGCGCAATGGGCCGAGCGCGACGTGACCGCCGCGATCGATCACATGCGCGCGCGCTTTCCCGATCTGCCGCTGCTGGCCATCGGCCATTCGTTCGGCGGACAGGCGCTCGGCCTCATCCCCAACAATGCCGCCATCTCGCGGGCGCTGCTCGTGGCCGCGCAGGCGGGCTACTGGCGGCTGTTCTATTGGCCGGAGAACTACCGCGTGTTCCTGATGCTGCGCCTGTTCGCGCGGCCCATCGTGCGGCTCGTCGGCTATATGCCGCTCTGGCTCGGCATCGGCGAGGAAATCCCGAAGGGCGTGTTTCTGCAATGGACCGACTGGGTGATGCTGCCACGCTATTTCTTCGACGATCCCGCGCTTGCGACAAAGGCGAACTTTCCGAGTTTGCGCGGCCCGCTGCGGGCGCTGTGCTTTGCCGACGATTCATGGGCGACGCCCGCCGGCGTCAGGCTCCTGTGCACGGGCTTCACCGGCACCGCGCCCGATGTGCGCGTGATCGCGCCGGCCGATATCGGCGTCGAACGCGTCGGCCATTTCGGCTTCTTCCGTCCGGCCTTCCGCGACACGCTGTGGCGGGACGCGGCGGACTGGCTGCTCGCCGCCTGAGCGCTACTTGCCTCCTGAGCGCTACTTGCCGCCGTCGCGGCCATGCCGCGCGGTTGGCGTGCGCATCGTCACCAACTCCTCGGCGGCGGAGGGATGCAGCGCCATGGTGGCGTCGAAATCGGCCTTGGTCGCCTTCATCTTCACCGCGATCGCGATCGCCTGGATGATCTCGGCGGCCGCCTCGCCGACGATGTGGCAGCCGAGCACGCGGTCGCTGTCGCCGTCGACCACCAATTTCATCAGCACGCGCGTGTCGCGGCCTGACAGCGTCGCCTTCATCGGACGGAACTCGGCCTTGTAGATGTCGACGCGCGGATGGGCGGCGCGCGCCTGCGCCTCGGTGAGCCCCACCGTGCCGATCTCGGGCTGGGAGAACACCGCCGTTGGAATGTCGGAGTGATCGACGCGCGTCGGCCGGCCGCCGAAGACCGTGTCGGCGAAGGCGTGTCCCTCGCGGATGGCGACCGGCGTCAGATTGACGCGATTGGTCACGTCGCCGACCGCGTAAATGCTCGGCACCGAGGTCTGGCCGAAGCCGTCGACCGCGATCCCGCCGGTCTCCGGATTGACGGCGACGCCCGCCTGGTCAAGTCCGAGGCCGGCGATGTTCGGCTTGCGCCCGATCGCGAACATCACCTCGTCCGTCTCGATGATCGTTCCGTTCGACAGGCGCGAGGCAAGGCCCGCGCGCGTCTTGTCGACCGCTTCCACCGTCGCGCCGGTGATCACCGTGATGCCGTGCTTTTCCATTTCGCCGCGCAAATGCGCGCGCACGTCATCGTCGAAGCCGCGCAAGATGTTCTCGCCGCGATAGACGAGCGTGACGCGCGAGCCGAGCCCGGCGAAAATGCCGGCGAACTCGACCGCGATGTAGCCGCCGCCCTGGACGAGCACGCGCGGCGGGAGCCGGTCCAGATGGAACGCCTCGTTCGAGGAGATCACATGCTCGATCCCCGGGATCGGCTTGCCGTGGTTCGGCGCCGCGCCGGTGGCGACGAGAATGAAGCGGGCGCGGACCCGCGCGCCGGTCGCGACCAGCCTGATGGTGTGGGGGTCCTCGATCACGGCGCGGCTGTTGACGAGGCTCGCGCCGGACTTGCTCAGATTGGTCGTATAGGCGGCTTCGAGCCGGGCGATTTCCTTGTCCTTGTTGGCGATCAGCGTCCGCCAGTCGAACGAGGCCTCCGGCACCGTCCAGCCGAAGCCCGCCGCGTCATGGAAGTCCTCGCGATAATGGGAGGCGTGAACGAGCAGCTTCTTGGGCACGCAGCCGCGAATGACGCAGGTGCCGCCGACGCGGAATTCCTCCGCCACCGTCACGCGCGCGCCATGGCCCGCGGCGATGCGCCCGGCCCGCACGCCGCCCGAGCCCGCCCCGATGACAAACAGATCAACGTCGAAATCGGCCATGAACATCCGTCGCGTCAAGGGGCGACCCCTCGCCCGTCGCGGCAAGGATGTGCCGCCGCTTGACCGCCGACGCAAGCGGAAACGACCCGTGTGTATCGCGGTCTTGAAGCGCGGCGCGCTGTTGGCGATCTACACACCCGGCCGACATGCCCGGTTGGACACGCCCGCCGGGTCAAACCCTCGGGCGCCGCCGGCGCGTCAGGCCGTCTTGATGTAGTCGCGCAACGCTTCCTGCTCGCGCTCGAACTCCATGACGCGATATTTGACGACGTCGCCGATCGAGATCACGCCGACCACGGCTCCCTCGTCGACCACCGGAAGGTGGCGGAACTTGCCTTCGGTCATCCGCTCCATGATCGCGGCCACGGTGTCGGCGCGCGAACAGGTGACGACGTCGCGGGTCATGAACTTGCGCACCGGCTCGTCGAGCGCGCGCGCGCCATCCGCGGCCACCGCGCGCACGATGTCGCGCTCCGAGATGATACCCTCGATCCTTTCCTTCGCCATCACCAGCAGCGCGCCGATCTTGCGTTCGGCGAGCACCTTGATCGCGGCGGCAAGATGCACATCCGGATCGACGCTCGCGATCTGGTGACCCTTCGAAGAGAGAATGGTTCGGACCGTCATCGTTTCCCCCGTATCGGCTACTCGCGACCTCGCGCGGGCCTTGTCTCGCCGCTTCGACGAGCGGCGATGCGCGGCGCCACGCATCCGTCATTGCAAGGGAAGCATGGGGCAGTTTTGCGCCGCTCGCAAGGCGGAACGCCGGCCATTCAAGACCGGATTTCGTCCTCGTCACGAATATTTGTTTCGTGCGCGTCGCGCGCCGCCGGAATCGGGTCGAACAACGAGAACAGAAATAGTCCGGCCAGGAAGCCGCCGATATGCGCCTGCCAGGCGACGTTCTGATCGTCGCCGGCCACGCCGATCGAGCCGATGCCGAAGGCGAAGTTGATCCCGAACCAGACGGCGAGGAAGATGATCACGCGCGGATTGCGCAGCGCACGCGCGAGCGGAAGGGCGGGCACGCGCGCCGCCTCGTCGGCGTCGCCCCGGCGCATCGACAGAAAGCTTCCCGTCGTGAAAGCGAAGCGCGTGGCCGCGGCCATCGCGCCCGAAATCGCCGCCGAGGCGCCCATCATCGGCGCGATTTCATGGGCGTGGGTGATGAGATGGGCGAGCGCGCCGCCGGTCGCCGTCACCGCGAGGAAGAGATAGAACCGCGCCGCCCCGAAGCGCCGCGCGATCGCGCTGCCGAATGGCAGCAGCCAGAGCGCGTTGAAGCCGAGATGGGTGAGATCGGCGTGCAACAGCGCGTAGCTGACGAAGCTCCAGATCTTGGCGCCCTCGCCGCCCGGAAAGCGCGCGCCCATCAGCACGGACGGATCGAATCGGGCCGGAACGAAGCCGAAGGTCCAGATCACCCACTGGTCGGCATCTGGCGCGAGCAGCGCGGCGCGGACGACATGGACGACCACGAGCAGGGCGATGAAGGCCGTCAGCGCGCCCGGGAGATTGAAGATGGGTTCGCGACCGGCGTTCAATGCCGCCCACCCGGCCTGAACGGCGCGGCGTCGCCCATGGGCGGATCCCACAACCGAATGACGACGCGCAAACGGGCCTCCCGCCCAAATCACTCCGCCGCACTAAGACGGGTTCGGAACGCGGGTGCAAGGCCCGAGCCGGGTCAATTCAGGAAAAAGGGCGCCGCGCTGCGCGTAACCCGCGCCGGTCTCCGGACGGGACCGCCGCCGCCGACGCGCGCGGGTCGACGTTGCCGCGAAAAGCATCAGGGACGGCGGCGTCCCTCTCGCCGTCGTCCCTGATGCCGTCTCTCCGGAAGGCCCGAGGGTCGCCGATCCGATCCGGATCAAGGCTCCCCACCCCTCCCCGTCTCCGTTGGGTCGGAACCGACAAAGGAGCGTGTCGGCTTCACGTGTGGTGAACACCTCGTAACCGGCCGCCGCCGCGAATTCAAACCGTTCCCCGTTTTAAGACTAACGCCGGAGAGCCGCCCCCGCGCGCGAAGCGACGCCGGTGATGGCATGCGCCGTGCTCCGATCCCCCAATAATGGCTCCGACGCCGCGGTGGTGTCCGATTTGGCGACAGGCCGTCGGCACCGCCTGTGCCGTGCCGGGGCAGCCACCCAAAGCGCCACGGCGCAGGGACCCGACATGAAACATCCCGCGAGCCGCGACGTATTCGCCTATTGGGATCTTTGCCGAGGCACCGCGATCGCGCCGACGCGGGCCGATTTCGATCCGGCCGCGCTGCGCGCCCATCTCGGCGACATGTTCGTCGTCGGCTTTGGCGAACGCGGTTCCGATGCCTTCCGGGTGGCGGGCACCCGCGTCTGCGCGCGGTTCGGCCGGGAACTCAAGGGCCTCGCTTTTCGCTCCTTGTGGCACGCGCGCGACCGCCATCTCGTCGACGATATCGCGGATTCGGTCGCCTTCGAGCACCAGGCGAGCATCATCGGCGCGGTCGGACACGACAGCGCGGGGTTGCAGACCTCATTCGAACTGCTGCTGCTTCCCTTCAAGGACGGCACGCTGGCTCGGCCGAGCTTTACCGGGCTGATGGCGCCGCTGACCGCTTCGGCGCCGTTCAAGAACGGCCGAATCGTGGAGCTCGCTGTCACCTCGTGGCGCCGCGTGGAGGGCATCGTCCCGCCGCCGGCCCGGGACGTGGCGCCGACGCGACGCCACCCGCTTCGCGGATTCACGCTCTACGAGGTCGGCCGCCGGGAGTTTGATGCCCGCAAACGTCCTCCGACGACCTTCCGCTAACAGCCCGTTAACCATATCCGCCTAGTTTTTCAGGAGGGGGCCGCACGGGCCCCGGTTTGGTTTGGGTAGCTGTGATGGCGCTCGCGCAGGGAAAGGTCAGACCGCGTCCGTTTCGGGAGGAACGGCGGCGCTTTCAGCGGGTCAAGGTCCATATCCTGGGACGCTACATGCTGTCCGACCGGCGTGAATTTCCTTGCCAGGTCATCAATATGTCGCCGGGCGGCCTCGCGCTTCTGGCCCAGGGCATCGGCTCGGTTGGCGAGCGTGTCGTCGCCTATCTCGACCATATCGGCCGGATCGAGGGCAAGATCGCGCGCATTATCGACAACGGCTTCGCGATGACCATCAACGCGACGCCGCGCAAGCGCGACCGCCTCGCCGCCCAGCTCACCTGGCTCGCCAACCGCGACATCCTTTCCCTTCCCGAGGATCGCCGGCACGACCGCTTCGTCCCGCGCAACCCGATCGCCCGCCTCAGGCTCGCCGACGGCGTGGTGGTGGCCTGCCGCATCATCGACGTGTCGCTTTCCGGCGCGGCCATCGCGTCGGCGCTCAAGCCGGACATCGACAGCGAAGTCACCCTCGGCCGGGTGCCGGGTCGCATCATCCGCCACACCGAGGAAGGCTTCGCGATCGAGTTCTCGCGGCTTCAGCATCCCGACACTCTCGAAAGTAGCGTGAGCGAGCAGTAAACGCCGCGCCGCGCCGCCTCGCCCGAAATCGCCCCCCGCAAGACCGCCCGAGCGCGCCGCGCGCGGCCGGCCGCGAATGGATTTCCAGAACGGCCAAGGTTAACCGGCGCCGGTGCGACCACGCGCGAGAGCGCGCCAGCAATGGCGGCGGCGGGTTAATGTGTAAAATTCTAATCAAATGCCGATGAATCAAATTCTATTCGAATTTGACTCGTGATCGATTCAACTCATCCGATTTTTTGAATCGTATTTGTCTCAACTGCGCGCGCTCCACTTATCCGGCGCGCAAAACCTCCGTGCGCAATATGGCCCCAACAAGACAACAGGGGGTCGTAATGTTGCGTATCTGGGGAAAGCGCGCCGGTCTCGCGGTCGGCATCATGATCATGGGCTTGCCCGGCGCGGCGAAAGCCGCGCCCGAAAAGCCGGTCGAAAAACGTCAATACGCCTACGCCGCCGTCGGCGAGGACGCGCGCCCGCCGATCGGCTGGGTGATGTTCTGCCGCGAATACAAGAGCGAGTGTCGCAACGAGAACACCGAGGCGCGCGATGTCGTGCTGTCGCAGACGGCCTGGAACGATCTCGTCAAGATCAATCGCTGGGTGAACGAGCACATCAAGCCGCTCACCGACATGGATCATTGGAACGTCGTCGAGAAATGGGACCTGCCCAATGACGGCTATGGCGATTGCGAGGACTATGTCCTGCTCAAGCGCAAGATGCTGATCGAAGCCGGCTGGCCGCGCCAGGCGCTGCTCATCACCGTCGTGCGCGACAAGAAAGGCGATGGCCACGCGGTCCTGACCGTCAAGACCGACAAGGGCGAGTACGTCCTCGACAATCAGGCCGAGGAAGTCCTGCACTGGACCGACTCCGGCTACCGCTTCGTCAAGCGCCAGTCGCAACTGAACGAACAGACCTGGGTTTCGCTCGGCGACGTTCGCCCGGCCATCGCCACGGCAAGCTCGCGCCGCCCGGGCAACTGAACAGGAGAATTGGAAGGAAGAACGCGTCTCGCGTTCCGGTCACATCCCCACCCCTCCCCGTCCCCAAGACCGGACCGCGCGCGGCCGGCCCCTCCCCAGGGCCGGCCGCACCCCTTTTCGCGGGTGGAATTGCGGAAGTCTCGACCTATCGGATCGGCCGCAGGCCGGCGGCGAAACGCCGGGCATTCTCGACATAACGCCGCGCCGACAGCGTGATCAGCTCGGCCGCCTTCTCGTCGAGCGAGCGCACGATCTTGGCCGGCGTTCCGATGATCAGCGAGTGGTCGGGAAATTCCTTGCCCTCGGTCACGATCGCGCCCGCGCCGACGATGCAGTTCGAGCCGATCCGCGCGCCGTTCATGATGATCGCCCCCATGCCGATCAGGCTGCGCGCGCCGATGGTGCATCCGTGCAGGATGACGTTGTGCCCGACCGTGCAGCCTTCGCCGATGGTGATGGGAAATCCCGGATCGGTGTGCAGCGTGCAATTGTCCTGCACGTTCGACCCCGCGCCGATCTCGATCCACTCCCCGTCGCCGCGCGCGACGGTTCCGAACCAGACGCCGGTGTCTTCATGCAGGCGCACCCGTCCGATCAGCACGGCGTTGTCGGCGACGAAACAGAGGCCGTTCGCCGGCAGTTCGGGGGCCTGTCCGTCAAGCTGATAGAGCGCCATGCGCGATCTCCGTCCCGTGAGCGCGGCGACGCCGGACGCCGATCCTCGCCCGCCCGGCGTCCTTGTCCCGCGAATTTCAGGTCTGGATATCGATCAAAGTCCGCTGGCCTGCAAGGCCATCACGAGGACCGTGCCGGACATGAGGCTCCACACGCCCGAGATCACGGTCGCAATGAATACGAATTCGATCCGCCGGCGCTCGAAGCGCCGTCCGCGCAGGGTGTTGCGCATGATGATGAAGGGTGCGGCGAACACCAGAAACGGCACCGCCGCCAGGGCGACCGCGCCCGGCCCCTTTTCCAGCAGGCGGAAGCTCGGCGGGCGGTGGAGCATGGCCTGATAGCCGCTCGCCAGCGCGCCGGCGACCGCGAAGCCGACGGCGAGCGCGTAGAAGGATTGAAGGGTTTCGGGCGACATGGCCGCACCTGCGTCTGTTGGATCGCGCAGGATTGGCAAATCCGGGGGAGCCGCGCCACCGCATCCTTAAGGAAGGGTTAACCGCCGGGTCGTATCAATCGAAGGCACGCGCCGGTTGCGTCGGCGCGGAAGTCCTATCGTCGCAAAGCTACATCGGCCCGCCTCGCGGCGTGCCGGCGGCATGAAAAAAACAGCCTCCGATGCCCATTGCCGCTTCCGCACGCTCCCGTTCCCGCCACGATCACCGCCGAACGCGGAAATTGCATCATGCCTTGCCGCTCGCGATCGCGGCGATCGTCGCCGTCTCGGGCCTGGCCGCCACGATCCATCTCTTGTGGCCGAGCTGGAGCGGCCGGCCGGGCGCCATCGATCCCGACCGCCTGCCCGTCGTCATCGGCGAGGTGCTGTTCAACGTGCCGACCGACGCGGTGCGCAAGAAGGTGCAGCGCCATGCCGGTCAGCAGGAGCGCGTCGACCTCATCTTCGCCTATCCCGACCTGACGCCGCCGCCCCCGCCCGTCCGCCAGGACATCGCCGCCGCCGAGGCTCCCGCCGACGCGCACCGCCTGTTTCTGAGCATCGCCGCGCATGGCGGCGCGCTTTCGCCGGAGGAACGGCTTCGCACGATCTATCCGCGCTATCTTGATCCGACGACATCGTCGGCGCGCGACGGGCTCACGAGCGTCGCCTTCCGCCCGACCAGCCCCTACCGCAACGAGGATCTCTTCACCGGGGAGAACGGCTTCGCCGCGCGCTGCAGCCGCGACGCGGCGACGGCTGGCATGTGCCTCCACGATCTGCGCATCGACGGCGCCGACCTCACCTTCCGCTTCCCGCGCGCGTGGCTGGTCTCTTGGCGCGACGTAGCGGACCATCTCGACCGGCTCGTCGCCAGGCTTCGCGGCGTGCCCGAGCGCTAGGACTGATCCCGCGATAGTGACGTCCGCTCTCGCGGAATTCGCGTTCGGCCGGCGCGCTCAGACTTCGTCGAGGTCCGTTTCCAGAATCGCCATCTGGAACTGGTAGGAACGATCCTCGTCCTCGTCGTCGACGAACAGCACGCCGACGAATTCCTCGCCGACATAGACCTCCGCCGAGTCGTCCTTCTTGGCGCGCGGCACCACGCGAATTCGGGCGTTGCCGAAAAGCTTCTTCAGATAGGCGTCGAGCTTCCGGATTTCCTTGACGTCCACAACCCGCTCCCGTGCTGATCGAATTTCGCGATCGAGACAATGCCGCCGGCGCAAGCGACGCGCGTTTCGCCGTCATGGTCTAGCGCGGGACGTATCCACGCGCCAGCCCCGCCGTGAACGAGGCCTCAGAGGCCGAGATCGTTGAGCATCTGATCCATGGTCCGCGAGGGTTCCTCGCAACCGGCCTCGCCCACGACCTTGGCCGGGACGCCCGCGACCGTGGCGTTGTGCGGCACCGCTTTGAGCACCACCGAGCCCGCGGCGACGCGGGCGCAATGGCCGATCTCGATATTGCCGAGAATCTTCGCCCCCGCGCCGATCATCACGCCGCGCCTGATTTTCGGATGGCGGTCCTCGTGCTGCTTGCCGGTGCCCCCGAGCGTGACGCCGTGGAGCATCGACACGTCGTCCTCGATTACCGCCGTCTCGCCGACGACGAGGCCGGTGGCGTGATCGAGGAAGATCGCGCGGCCGATGCGGGCGGCCGGATGGATGTCGGTCTGGAACGCGGCCGAGGAGCGGCTCTGCAGATAGAGCGCGAAATCCTTGCGGCCGTTGTTCCACAGCCAATGCGCCAGGCGGTGAGCCTGGATGGAGTGGAAGCCCTTGAAATAGAGGACCGGGTCGATGAAGCGCGTCGTCGCCGGGTCGCGATCATAGACCGCGATGATGTCGGCGCGGAACGCGTTGCCGATGTCGCGATCGTCGCGCAGCGCGTCCTGGAACGCCTGACGGATCATGCCGCCGGACAGCGCGGTGTGATCGAGACGGTCGGCGATGCGGTAGGCGATCGCGGCTTCGAGCGAATCGTGATGCAGCACGTTGGCGTAGATGAAGGAGGCGAGCTCGGGCTCGCGGCGGACGATCTCCTCGGCTTCCTCGCGCACCCTGTCCCATACCGGATCGAGCCTGCGCAGCGCCGCCTTCGGATCAACATGAACGCTGGCCATCTTCAACACCCGTTCAGTGGCAGCCGGAAACTCAGGCGATAGCGGAAATGCCGGCCCCATGGATGGCGGGAACGGCAACCCCACTTTATCGTTCAATATAGCACGGAACCGCCCGCGCGGCCCGGTCGCCTGCCAACATCGTGAACGCCGTCTCCACGGTCAAGAGGCCGGCGCGGCGGCTTGGCAGCCGGACGCCGAGCCGCTATGCGATCCTGGGGATGGACCAAATATGGCCGATGGCGCAGCCGAGGGTGGATATGCCGCTCCGTTGGATCGGGATGGCGCGGCGGGACTGGCCGCGGCCGTCGTCTCCATCGTCTTTTTCGCGGCCCTGGTCGCGCCCGCCCTCTGGAACGGCTACCCGCTGCTGCAATTCGATACCGGCGGCTATCTCGCGCGATGGTACGAGGGCTATCTCGTCCCGAGCCGCTCGACCACCTACGGCATCTTCCTTCACGCCGGGGAGACGTCCCGGTTCTGGCTGAACGTCGCGGCGCAGGCGTGGCTGGCGGTCTTCACGGTGAACGTGACGTTGCGGGTGCTGGGCGTGCGCGCGTTTCGCGCGCGCCTGATGATCGTCCTTTGGCTTTCGGCGGCGACGGCGCTGCCGTGGCTCGCGAGCATCCTGCTGACGGACATCCTCGCCGGCACCGCCGTGCTCGCGATGCACCTCCTCGTCGCCGAGCGCGACCGCCTCTCGCGCGGCGAGATGACGGCGCTCGCCTGCCTGGTCGCCTTCGCGGCCTCCTCGCACGGCGCGACCTTCGCGATCCTCGTCGGGCTCGGCGCGTGCGGATGGATCGCCTGGCCGTTCGCGCGGCGACGCCTGTCGCTAGCCGGATTGGCCACGGCGAGCGCCGCGATCGCGGCGGGCGCGGCGCTGCTGCTGGCGGCGAATTTCGCGCTGTCGGGGCGGGTCGCCTGGACCCCGGGCGGCTATGGCATCGCCTTCGGGCGAATGCTGGAGGATGGCATCGTCAAGCGCTATCTCGACGACAATTGCGCCCGCGTGAGCCTGAAGCTCTGCCCGCACCGCGACGCGTTGCCCAAGACGGCCGACGAGTTTCTCTGGAGTAACAGCGTCTTCAACGATCTCGGCCGCTTCAATGGGCTCGGCGAGGAAATGCGCTTCGTCGTCATCGAATCGCTGGCGCGCTATCCGCTGGCGCAGGCGGCGACCGCGACGACCGCGACCGCGCGCCAGCTCGCCATGGTCGCGACCGGCTATGGCGTGCACAACCAGATTTGGCACACCTACGCCATCATGGAGCGATTCATTCCCGCGCAGGTCGCGCCGATGCGGCGCGCGGCGCAGCAACGCGGCAACTTCGATTTCACGCCGCTCAACCTGCTGCACGTTCCCGTCGCCTATCTCTCGATGGTCTGCCTCGTCGGGATGCTGATGGCCGGCGCGTGGCGCGGCCGGCTCGACGCGGTCACGCTCGCCGCGGCGACCGTGACGCTGACGATCCTCGGCAACGCCTTCGTCTGCGGCGCGCTTTCCGGCCCGCACGATCGCTACGGCTCGCGCATCGCGTGGCCGGCGACGCTCGTCGTCGCGATCGCGATCGCGCGATGGTGGCGGGAAGGTCCGCGCGGCGACGGCTCAATCGCGCCGCGATAGGAAGTCGAGCACGCCCGCCTTGTAGACCTTGTCGCCGACGGTGCGCATGTGATCGCGCCCGGGAATGTCGAGCACCTCCGCGCCCGGGATCATGTCGGCGAGTTCGCGCGCGGGGCCGGCGACGTCATCCGTCGTGCCGACCGCGATCAGCACCGGAACGCCAAGTCTTGCGACCTGCTCGCGCGCGATGAGCTGGCGCGAGCCGCGCATGCAGGCGGCGAGCGCGCGCATGTCCGACGCCGTATGGGTGGCGAAATCGCGGAAGGCGCGCCCGGTGCGGTCGGTCACGTCGGCGCGCGTGGGCGCCTCCAGCGCGCGCGCGATCGTTTCGCCGTGAATGCCGCCGTCGACGAGGCCGCGCCCGATTCCGGCCAGGACGACCGAGCGGACGCGCTCGGGATGGCGCAGCGCCAGCGTCGCGGCGATCCGGCTTCCCATCGAATAGCCCATGATGTCGGCGCGGGCGACGCGCAGGTGCGCCATCAGCGCGCGCGCGTCGTCGGCCATCAGGTCGAGGCGATAGGCGTCCGGCTCGTGGAACCTGGTCGACGCGCCGTGACCGCGATTGTCGAACGCGATGACGCGGTGCCCCGCGCGCGCGAGCGCCTCGACCCAGTTGGGCCTCACCCAATTGACTTCCTTCGTCGAGGCGAAGCCGTGAATGAGGACCACCGGCGGGCCGGCGCCTTCATCGAGATAGGCGATTTCGACGTGATCGTGCTGGAATGTCGGCATCGAGCATGCGTATCGGAGCGGGCGCGTGGAGACAGCCGCGCCGGAACATCCCTCCAGCACTAGATGATTTGGCCATGGCGCGGCAACCCGCCCGGAGCCGCGCGAGGCGCCTAATCCTTGAGCGCCTCGACCATGAGGCGCGTGTTGTGGCGCATCATGTCGAGATAGGTCGACGCCGGGCCGCCAACAGCCGACAGCGCGTCGGAGTACAATCGGCCGCCGAGCCGCGCTCCGGTTTCCTTGACGAGACGATCGACCAATTTGTCGTTGGAAAGGTTTTCCACGAACACCGCCTTGATTTTTTCGCGCTTGATCTGACGGATGAGTTGCGCGAGCGCGCCCGCCGACGGTTCGGCCTCGCCGGTCACGCCCTGCGGCGCGAGGAACGTCACCCCATAGGCATCGCCGTAATAGGCGAACGCATCGTGATGGGTGATGATCTTGCGACGCTCCTTCGGGATCGCCGCGAAAGCCGCCTTGATCTCGGCGTCGAGGGCGTCGAGCTGCTTGAGATAGCTCGCCGCCGCCGCCTCGTAATGCGCGCGCCCGGCCGCGTCCGCCGCGATGAGCGCGTCGCGGATGTTGGCGACATAGATCTTCACATTGGCGACGTCCTGCCACGCATGCGGATCGTAGCGGCCGTGACCGTGATCCTTGCCGCCCTTCGAATCGTGAGCGTGGTCGTCGTCGGCGGCAAGCGCCTTCAGCCCCTTGCTGGCGACGAGCCGCGCGCCCTTGTAGCCGGAAGCCTTCACCAGCCGGTCGGCCCAGCCTTCGAAACCCAATCCGTTGATGACGATCAGGCTGGCGTCCAACAGGGACTTCGAATCCGCCGGCGTCGGCTGAAAGACGTGCGCGTCCGCGTCGGGACCGATCAGCGTCGTCACCGCGACGCGCTCACCGCCGACCGCGCGCACGAGATCGCCGATAATCGAGAAGCTCGTCACGACCTTGATGCGCTCTGCCGCGTGCGCAAGCGACGGAATGCCAAGGATCGCCACCACGGCAATCACACCCGCAAGAAGAATTCGTTTTGTCAGCATGGGAAACTCCCTGAGCGGCCGGACCGTCGCGATGCGATTGATCCTTCAGAATTCGATGCCTGCTTTGATGCGCAGGTGATGACGTTCGAAATTGCTCAGATCGAGCCGTCCCGCGCCGCCCACCTCGCGTCCGGTGACCTGAACATTCCACGCCAGCGACAGCCATGCCGTCGGCGCCAGTCGGGCGTGGAGCGTCGGGCCGAGATAAAACGCCTCGCCAAGAAAGGTCTGCGGCAGCAGCCCGTCATAGGCGCGCAGATAACGCGCTTCGCCTCCGAGAAAGAGTTCGGGGGCGATCTTCGCCGTCGCCGCCACCGCAATGCCGATCTTCGATCCGCTTTCCCAGGTCGTCGCGCCGGTTTCGCGCACATGTTCGAGTTCGTACAATAGATTGAACGCGGCAAAAATTCTGTCGTTCACCAGCTCGGTGTCGACGATGAGCTTGTTTTCGGCCCCATATTTGATTCCGGAAAGTCCGGTGAGTTCGTCATGGGTCTGGATGGCCGGCTCCAGATGCAGCGTGATCCCGTACGCCCCGGGCGTTCGCCGGATGAGACGCCAGCGGAGTTCGCCTCCGATTCCGTTGAAGTAGAGCGCTTCGGTATCGTCAAACCCGGTTACGCCACGGACCCGGTGGTATCCGGCGAACAGTCCCGCCGCGATGCTGATGTCGTCGGTGAGGCCGTAGGCGAATTCGAGTTTCTTGCCGATGCCGACATAGGTGCCGTCCCATTTGCCGAAGCGGCCAATGGTCTCGACCGCGATCCCGCGCGCACCCCGATGCTCTGTGTCCGAGCCGAGGGTGAAGCCGAACAGGTTTTCCGTTTCAAGACCGTGAGCGTGGGCGTGATCCGGCGCGCCGCGCCTGACCCCGTGATCGTGACCGTGGCCATGATCGCGCCCATGACCCGCCGCGCGGCGATGCTCGCTCGGAGCCCCATGCCCGCCAGCATGGGACCCGCCGCGATGCGCATGGACGTGCGACTTGCGCTTGGTCGCCTGACGGGGCTTGCGGATTTCCGTGCTCTCCTGCCCGAACGGTTCCTCGGCTGCTGCCAACGGCGCGGATGGAAGCCCGACCGCCAGCCCCGCTCCCACAACGATAATTCCGCCGACGCCCCGTGCCCGCATCGTCACCCCCGTCCAAATGTAATATTATAACATTACATTTCATGAGAGCCGTCAACACCCCTGTGGAAAAGGCGTTGCGCCCTCAGCGAGACAATTCTTGAGGCATTTGGGTTTCCGCGCCTGTCGGGCGCGTCAGGCGATCGCCGGTTCGAGGCGAACGGCGGAGGCGGTCGTTTCCGCCCTCCTCCGCTTACTCCGGCGCAGCCAGCGCTCGGCCGTGCGTTCGACGAACGCCTTGAGCGAAACCAGAAAACCGAAAACCGCCAGCGCGAAGCTCAGGAGCCAGGACGCAAGCCCCATGGTCAGCGAGCCGATCGCGAGCGCCCCGCGCCCGAGTATTTTCAGGACCGCGCGCGTCTGCCCGCCCTTCTTCTCCGCGAGCCGCGCGGCGCGGGCCAGTTCCTTCGGTCCGTCGGCGACCTTGAGCACGTCGAACGCCGCCCGCGTCCCGGCGCGCGACTGCACGCGCGCGACATCCTTGGCGGCGCGGGCGAGCGCGGTGCCGACCGCCGGCGTGGTCGTCAGGGCGCGAACGGAACGGTTCGTCCAGTCGGTCAGGCCGGCGCTCACCCGTCCGAGCTTGCGCGCGTCCTTGATCAGGCTCACGCCCGCGCGAACCGGCGCCGCGCTTCCCGCGGAAAGATAGGTTCCCGCCGTCACCGCGACACCAACCGTCGCGAGCCCGAGCACAACGCGGTCGGTTTCCGCGCCCGAAACCAGCCGCCAGCCTTCGCGCGCGATGTCGCGGAGGTCGCCGTAAACGAAGAGGTCGCCCGCGACCGTGCCGGCAAGGCTCGCGCCATCGGAAATATCGCCGGTGACGAAGCCCGACGCGAAGCGATAGGCCTGGCCGCTTGCCGAATTTCGGGCGCGCGCGGCTTCGTCGACCCGCCGGACATGCTCGGCGTCGATCGCGACGCCGCGCTCGGTCGCAAGCTCGATGAGCGAGACCGCCAATTCGGCGTCATCCGCCGCCACGGCATCGCCGATCTCGGCCGTGATCCGATCGCGCAACGTCTCCGCCGGCATGGCGGAAAGCTGCACGTCAGCGCCCCGCGCCGGATCATCTTGCGCCGAAACGAGATCGATCGCCGCGCGTGCCCGCGGCCACAGCGCGACCGCCGCCGCGAGCGTGAGCGCCACGCCCGCCAAGGCCCATGAAGCTTTCGAGAATGCGTTCATTGCGCACGTCCCGCGAGTCGATTTCACTAGCGCCGAACCGGCAACGTTCCAAGAGCGACAACTCGCCCCAAGATAGTGATGAGTTCGCCCGATTCCCATCGCGCAATTGTGTCGAAATTCGCGATCCCGGTCCGCGACGGCCGAATTCGTTCGTAGCGGGCTGGAAATCGTTAACGACCGTCATTATGGTGCCGTCGGCTTTCAGGCGCGCCGCGACCGGGTCGAACGAGGACTTCCATGGCTGACCACGTCATTCCCCATTTTCACAACGATGTCGGTGTTCCGGTGATCGAAATCGGCGCGACGCGGTTCATGTGCATCGGCGCGAACCCGCCGTTCAACCATCCGCACGTCTCCCTCGACATGGGCGGCGACACCGAGATCGTCTGCCCCTATTGCTCCACGCTCTACCGTCACGCGCCCGACCTGCGCCCCGACCAGTCGCGCCCGCCGGAATGCACCCGCGTCGCCAAAGCCGCCTAGGACCGCCGTGTCCAAATCGCGGACCATGGTCGTTGCCGGCGCCGGCATCGGCGGATTGACGGCCGCGCTGGCGCTCGCCAAGGCCGGATTTCGCGTCATCGTCATCGAGCGCGCCGAGCGGCTGCAGGAATTCGGCGCCGGGCTTCAGCTTTCGCCCAACGCCTCCCGCATCCTGATTGATCTCGGCCTGGAACCGTTGCTCGCGCCCTCCCTCGTCGCGCCCGACGCGGTCAAGGTGATGTCGGCGCATGATGGCGCGGTGCTCGCGACCATTCCGCTCGGACCCGGCGCGGCGTTCCGCTACGGCGCGCCCTATTGGGTCGTCCATCGCGCCGATCTCCAGAACGCGCTGTTTCGCCGCGCCGGCGAGGTCGCCGACATCGACATTCGCCTCGGCGTGCAATTCGAGGATGCCGCCAGTCACGCCAACGGCATCACGGTGGTCTGCCGTCACGGCCTCGACCGCGTCAACGAATCGGCGATCGGCCTCGTCGGCGCCGACGGCGTCTGGTCGCTGACGCGAAAGCATGTCGACCCGCGCGCCAACGCGCGGTTCACCGGGCGCGTCGCCTGGCGCGGGACAATCGATCCACGCCGGCTGCCGCGCGAGTTCGGCATCAACAGGGTTCAGCTCTGGCTCGGACCGAACGCGCATATGGTCGTCTATCCGATCAACGCCGGACGCCTGATCAACGTCGTCGCCGTGACCGAGGGCGAATGGAATCGCCCCGGCTGGAGCGAGCCGGGCGACGCCGCCGATCTGATGACGGTGTTCGGCTATCAGCGCTGGGCGAGCGCGGCGCGCATGATCGTCACCGCGGTCGAGGAATGGAAGCGCTGGGCGCTGTTCGGCGTCGCCGACGGCGGCGTTTGGAACAACGCGCGCATCGCGTTGCTGGGCGACGCCGCCCACGCCATGCTTCCCTTCGTCGCGCAGGGCGCCTGCATGGCGATCGAGGACGCGGCGGTGCTGGCGCGATGCGCGGCCGAGCAACCGACCGCGATCGACGCGGCGTTCGCCCGCTACGCCGGCCTGCGCCGCGCGCGCGTCGGCCGCGTGCAACGCACCGCGCGCCGCACCGGCCAGATCTATCATCTGCGCGGACCCGCGGCGTTCGCGCGCGACCTCGGCATGAAGCTGTTGGGGGGCCCGCGCCTGCTGGCGCGCCAGGACTGGATCTACGACTGGAAGCTCGGTTGAGCGTCGTCGCCGCGCGCGCGCCTCATCGCCCCCAATAGCGCGGTTCGTCGTCGCAATGGCTGGCGCGGCGGCGCTCGTTCACCCGATACAATTCCTCGCGCGCCGACGCGTAGTCCGATCCGTAGGCGACCTCGGCGACGACCGGCCCGGCCGTGCCGACCTGGGCCTTGTCGATGAGATCGCGCAGCTCGCCCTCGCGCGTGACGAGCTTGCCGCGCGCCTCGTCGAGCTGCTTGCAGTCGTAATTGTCGTAGCGCGCCGGATCGGTCAGCGAGACCGAGAGGGACGCGCTGACGCAGCCGGCGAGGACAACGCACGCCGCGAGGCCCGCCACCGCGCGCGTCCGCGCCATCATCCGGCCCACCTGATACGCCATCGAATGCACGCCATCGAATCGACGCCGACGAATGCACGCCAATAAATGTACGCCGGCGAATTTACGCCATCCAACGCCCGCGCCCGGAATCCCCACGGCGCGGACCACGCCGCCGTTCTAGCCGAGCGAGGCGATGGCGACAAGTTTATCGGCTTTTTCCCGACGCGGCCGTGACTTCCGCGCCCGCGATGCTTAAATGACGTGAATTGGCATGGAGCGACACAATGATGAAGATCCGGAAAGCGGACGCGCGCGGTCGAACCACGCTCGATTGGCTCGACAGCAGGCACACCTTCTCCTTCGCGGACTATTTCGATCCCGCCTTGATGGGTTATCGCGCGCTGCGCGTGATCAACGAGGATCGCGTCGTGCCGGCCGGGGGCTTTCCCACGCACGGCCACCGCGACATGGAAATCATCTCCTACGTCATCTCCGGCGCGCTCGAACACAAGGACAATCTCGGCAACAGCTCGGTCATCAACGCCGGCCAGATCCAGCGCATGAGCGCGGGCACCGGCGTGCGCCATAGCGAATACAACGCCTCGCGCGGCGAGCCGGTGCATTTTCTCCAGATCTGGATCACCCCGGCGCGCGCGAACGAACCGCCCGGCTATGAGCAGACCTCGCTGCCGCTCGCCAAACGGCGCAACGAACTGATCCTCGCCGCCGCCCCGGCCGGAGAGAACGGCGCGGTCACCTTGCGCCAGGACGCCCGCATCTATGCCGCGCGCATCGACGCCGGCAAGACTGTTCGCCATGGCGCCGGGCCGGGTCGCGGCGTCTGGGTCCAGATCGTCAAGGGCGACGTCGCCCTCGGCGGCGCGCAACTCAAGGCGGGCGACGGCGCGGCGATCGAGGAGGAAGCCGAGATCGCCATCGAGGCCGTGAGCGAGGCGGAGGTGCTGGTCTTCGACTTGGGCTGAGGCCGTGGGCTGAGGTCGCGGCCGCCCGAGAATGGGGTCATTTTTTTGTGATCGGACCGGCGGGTAACAAACGCGGCCGCGAGCGCGTAACGCTGCTATGTCGGAAGCGTTTTCCGGCCGAACCCAACCATCTCCGCGAACCCAGAGTTGAAGCCGCGCATCGATGACGTTCAAATCGACACAGACGATCCTTCCCTCCGAAATCACGCCGCGGTCGATCTATCTGCGGCGCCGCGATTTCATTGCCGGCGGCATGGCGCTCGGGCTGACCGCGGCGCTCGGCTCGCGCGCCCGATCGGCGCCGCTGCAATTCACCAAGGGCCCCTATTCGACCGACGAGCGCCAGACACCGCTCAAGGACGTGACCAGCTACAACAACTTCAACGAATTCGGCCCGCGCAAGACCGACCCCGCCGACAAGGCCGGCCGCCTGACCACGAGCCCCTGGACGGTGGCGATCGACGGCCTCGTCGCCAAGCCCACGCGCTACGGGCTCGAGGACATTCTCAAGCCGGTGACGCTCGAGGAGCGCGTCTACCGCCATCGCTGCGTCGAGACCTGGTCGATGGTCATTCCCTGGGTGGGCTTTCCGCTCGCCGATCTTCTCAGGCGCGTCGAGCCGCTCGGCAACGCCAAATATGTGAAGTTCGAAACCCTGCACCGCCCGGAGGAAATGCCCGGCCAGCGCAGCCTGATCTCGTCGTTCAACTGGCCCTATGTCGAGGGACTGCGGCTCGATGAGGCGATGCACCCGCTGACGCTGCTCGCGGTCGGGCTCTATGGCGAGACGCTGCCGAACCAGAACGGCGCGCCGTTGCGCCTGGTGGTGCCGTGGAAATACGGCTTCAAGAGCATCAAGTCGGTCGTGCGCATCAGCCTGGTCGAATCGCAGCCGAAGACGACCTGGAACCGCCTGAGCCCGCGCGAATACGGCTTCTATTCGAACGTCAATCCCGAGGTCGATCATCCGCGCTGGAGCCAGGCGAGCGAGCGGCGCGTCGGCGAAGGCGGCATCTTCGCCCGCCGCCGGCCGACGCTTGCGTTCAACGGTTATGCCGCCGAGGTCGCGAGCCTCTATGCCGGCATGGACCTTGAGAAGTATTACTGATGAGCGTGAGCACCTCCCCCTTGATCGCGCCGCGCGACTGGCGCTTCGGCAACCTCGCCGCTTACGGCGCGGGACTGCTGCCCTTTGCCTGGGCGATCGTGCTCGTCGTCACCGATCAGCTCGGCGCCGAGCCGATCAAGGCGCTCGAACAGATGCTCGGCCTGTGGGCCTTTCGCTTTCTGCTCGCGAGCCTGGCGGTCGCGCCGCTGCGGTATCTGGGCCTGATCGACCTGATGCGCGTTCGCCGCGCGTTGGGGCTGCTGTGCTTCACCTACGCGGCGCTTCACCTCGCGGTCTATCTTGGCCTCGACTATCGCTTCGATCTCGGCGCGATCGGAGCGGACATCGTCAAGCGGCCCTATATCACCGCCGGCATGCTGGGCTTCGCCGTTCTCGTGCCGCTGGCGGTCACATCGAACGACGCGCTGATCCGCCGCATGGGCTGGCGCGCCTGGAAGCGGCTGCATGCCTTCGTCTATCTCGCGCTCGCCGCGACCGTCGTTCACCTCCTGCTCGTCATCAAGACGATCTCGATCGAGCCGCTGATTTATGCGGGAATCGCGGCGGCGCTGATGCTCAATCGCTTCCTGCGGCGGTGAGTTGGGCCGCACTCCTCCTCTCACGTTCCGGTCGCAAGCGATGCAGCCGCCTCCTTCGGCGCATTGGCCTTCCGCAGGAAGGCCGCGAAACGCGCGGTCAGAACGAAGGAGAAAAAATCAATGAAGCTGCTGAACCCTATGAGCTGGAGCGCCTCACAAGAAACCAGCTTCTGGCGCTATTGCGCCAAATCGCGAGCGCCTTGCCGGAACTTCCCGAAGGCTCACGCGAACGCCAGATCGCACTGACAAATCTTCAGCGCATCCGTCTCAAGCTGTGGATGCCCGCGATGACGTGCCAGCCGTAAGCCTCAATCGGTTTGCGCTCATAGCTACACACGATGTCTGGAAATACTTGCGTGTTGCCGTCCTTGTCGGACATGGACCCCATGGGCCGGAAATAGGTGTTCCATGGGCTGCGCTCCCCGCCGGATTGCAAAGCGAACGCCAGCGCTTCGGCCCATGCGCCTGCACGCTCGGCCTCGCTCGGGTCTGCGAGTGCATTGCGCACTTTGCCGATGCGTTCGGAAAGCGCCAGTTCGTCGATGGCCTCTTTTGAGGCATCAAAGTACTGGATGATTTCCTCGATGCTCGACGGAACCTTCAAAGCACGACTCAAAGGCTGCCTCTCAATCAGTCTCCATAATCGTATTCCAACGCAAAATTATTTTGCTCACGAAGCTTTGTCGCCTGTGTATGCAATTCTTGTCTTTCAGGAATAGTCGTTTCAGGAAGATCTGCTTGAACATCAAGCGCGCGCGCGTACAATATTAAATCCTCTGCACTCTTCTGGGATAGGCCATCGATAATCTTCCTCGCCGCAATCGGTTGATTTTGTTCGACGAGGAGCGTTGCCTCCAAACGCACGGCCACATTTTGCCAAGAGGGAAAATTCCGAATGAATTCAATATCTCTCCGCGCAAGATCAAAGTCCCTGTCGTAAGCGGCACAAGTTGCCCTTAAAGATCTAAGGCGAAGTCTGTTACCCTGAGTGTTCTCTAGGAGCATATTCAACAGGTCTTTCGCCCCCATGTATTGGCGGCGGCGCATGAGCAATTGAGCAAAGCGAATATCAGACTTTCCGTCATCGTCTGGAAGCAACCGTAATCGCTCTATGCCCGCCTCTGCGGCCACTAAATCGCTCCGCGCGAGATCAATGCCGATCTGAAAATCGGCAAACAATGCGCTGTCAGCAATTAATCCACCATAGTCTGCGAGGAGTTTTCGCAAATCATTTAACCGCGACGATTTCTTGTATGCGAGAGCAAGCTCATGAACCGCAGAGCGATTGAATTTTCTGTCATCTCTCACTGCCTCGACAAGAAACTCAATCGCCTTCTCGAATTTTCCTTGTCGTCTAAGCGAATGCCCCAATAAGAACGGAACCGACCGATAATGCTTCGAGCGCATAAATTCCAATGTCTTATCAGCTTCGCCGAATTGACCCAATCTGATTTGAGCCCGGGCGACAACTGACAATATATCCTCCCTGGCGGCCTCGCTCATCAGCATGTCTTCAGCGACAAGACCCCAAGTTATCACTTTTTCAAGAGCTTCCTTGTCGGCTTCATCCTTTCCTCTCGCATAGGTGTCACGCACCACCTCGAAGAGCGTACCGGAAGTCAGCAACGGGAGCAGCTCTTTTGGAAGCGTTTTCCCTTCGAGGGCAATCATGAACACGAAAGATTCGAAGAGGTCTATCCTGAACAATCCGTTTTCCCTCGCTTTATTCCACTCATTGCTCAGTTCTTGTGCAAACAATTTAAGAAGACGTGGCGGGGTTAGATTAAATCGCCGGAACATAATACGGATCGCCGGGGAGATCGTGTAAGTCGACCCTGATACGATCAAAAGACAGCCAGCCATAAGGTTTTCGATTGCTTCAATAATTTGATCCGTAGCGGCCCCGTCCGATACTAGTATGCGCTCCAAGAGCTCGGCATTTAGATGCGGAACCCAACTCAGCAACATCAATATTTTTCTTTGCAGGTCGGTAAGCGCGCCGCCTTCAATATTTTCGCCTAATATTGCATTTTGGATGTTGAACAGTTGGCGGGGGTCGCGCTCCAATATATGCCGTCCCTTGATTGATACGAGCCGGACAGCGGCGTTGGCAACATCCGCATGTCCACCGATTGCTCGCACAAGCTGGTCAGAGATGGAAAAATCGGAAAGGCCAAGCCGTTCAGCAGTGAACGTCATTAGCGTCCGCACGTCCTTTTCATCAAGTTCGTTGACGCGCACCTGAACAATATTGGGCATTCGATCCGCCGCAACAGGCGGAAGTTGCCTATTACTAATCAGAAAAAGTTTCAACGCCGGAGGAATCGCGCTCAAAAGCGGGAGCAACCAGTTCTTTGGATCGCCATTGTCCTCGAAAAATCCGCCGGCTGAGGCCAAAGCCACAGCCTGACCAAGATCTGCATAGTGACTGAGAAGCCGTACGACTTCCTTTATTTGGTCAGCGAGATTCAATTTTGCAAATGCCTCAGCCTCTCTTAAGGCGGCCGCTGCATCTATCATCGGCGAGAGTTCATTACGCAATGCGGAATGAACGTCGGCCAAATCTGATTGCGGCGACAATATAATTGATGGGCCATAGGGCAAATTCGCGTCCGCGCTCATTGCGGTACGCATGAAGTACGAAGCGAATGTACGACGCCCTATTCCACGGAATCCGAATAGAAAGAAAACATTAGGAGACGCTTTTGTTCTTGTGATTTTCTCAGCGACAAGTTGCTGAAGATCGTCGATCGCCTTGCCTCTTCCAATGATGCGCGGCGCAGCAGAAGAAAGACCATAATTGGGCTCTAGAAGGACTGTGGTGATGTAACGCGCAATATCAGCGGGAAGCATGCCAGCGCGGGGTATCCAATGCGCACGAAGCCACACTGGAAAGTCTGTTACCTTAACATTTGGATCTGTTGGAAATATTAAAATTCTATGTTTCTGATTTTGTAGGTGCGCCAGTCGGGCTTGATCGATCTCAAAATTTACCCAGGTCGACTTGAGTGCTTCCTGGGAAGCAAAAAGCGCAAAGACAGCAGAATCTGAAACCGCACGCTCCATAGCCGCTATGAGCGACTCACCATTTTCAAAACTTTCCTCGTAGAAATACGCTAAGCCTTTTGGCAGTTGCGAGCGAACTTGCGAGACAAAGTCGCGGTCGACGTACGAAAGCGATAGAAAGACTTTTAAGCTCATACGTCCCCCAACCTTCATTACCGTTCACGCATGCTATGCGTAACGGGTTGGATTATTGGTGCGGGCGGCCGGACTTGAACCGGCATGGGCCTTTCGACCCGAGGGATTTTCTTACCTGCTACGGCTTTCGCCGCCTTCGCGTCAGCGGGTTCCCGCCTTCGCTCCGTTTGGGGTCTGGACTATCCCTTCACCCTGGCGTTCGCTGGTGAAGCGATTGCTTTAGGTGCCGCCCGTCTAGTCTCTACACCTTCGCTCCGGCCGTTCGGCCGGGGCGCTTGGCTCGGGATTGCCTGTTACCGGTTTCCCCGAATTTGGGCAGTTCTGCTCCTTCGGTTTCCCGGAGGGCACTCAATGTGTGGCTTAAGTCCCTTGCGTCTACCAATTTCGCCACGCCCGCTCTATCGCGCGTTGTAGCATCCCGGCGGGGGTGATCGGAAGCGCGAACGCGCGCGAGTCTCCGCCTCGCCAGCCTCCCGAGGCCAGCGTCCCGAGGCCAGCGTCCCGAAGCCAGCGTTCCGAATTTGGCGGATCGCCGACCAAGTTCGGCGGATCGTCGACCGCGCCCCGTTTACCCGTGGCGCGCGGCGTGCCACGATCGCGCGCATGAACGCGCCGCGTCTCTTTCCGACGACCATCGCCGGGTCCCTGCCCAAGCCGGCCTGGCTCGCCGAGCCGAACAAGCTCTGGGCGCCGTGGCGGCTTACCGGCGAGGCGCTCGCCGAGGCCAAGCGCGACGCGACCCTGCTCGCGCTGAAGATGCAGGAAGACGCCGGCATCGATGTCATCACCGACGGCGAACAATCGCGCCAGCATTTCGTCCACGGCTTTCTCGAACAGGTCGAGGGCATCGACTTCGCCCAACGCGTCGAGATGGGCATCCGCGCCGACCGCTACAAGGCGATGGTGCCGGCGGTGACGGCGCCGCTCCGGCTGAAGGGCCGCGCCCATCCGGAAGCGCGGATCGCCCGCGCCCACACCACGCGGCCGCTCAAATTCACCCTCCCCGGCCCGATGACCATCGTCGACACCATCGCCGACCGCCATTACGGCGACCGCGTCGCGATGGCCTTCGCCTTCGCCGATCTTCTCAACGCCGAGGCGCGCGCGCTCGAAGCCGACGGCGTCGATGTCATCCAGTTCGACGAACCGGCCTTCAACGTCTACATGAAGGAGGTCGGCGACTGGGGCATCGCCGCGCTCGAACGCGCCTGCGAGGGGCTTTCCTGCGCGAGCGCCGTGCATATCTGCTACGGCTACGGCATCCAGGCCAATATCGACTGGAAGAACTCGCTCGGCGGCGAGTGGCGACAATACGAGGTCATCTTCCCGGCGCTCGCGGCCAGCCGGGTCGGTCAGGTCGCGATCGAATGCCGCAACGCGCGCGTCCCGCTGGAGCTGCTGCGCCTGCTCGACGGCAAGGACGTGCAATGCGGCGTCATCGATGTCGCCAGCGACGCGGTCGAGACGGCCGAGGACGTCGCCGCCCAGATCGGCGAGATCCTGCGCCATGTGCCGAAGGAGCGCGTCATTCCGACCACCAATTGCGGCATGGCGCCGATGCGGCGCGATATCGCCGAAGCCAAGCTCGGCGCGCTCGCGGCCGGTGCGCGGCTCGCCCGCGAGCGTTTCGGATAGAACGTCCCTGAACCGGATGTCCGGGCGGCGCGACGAATGCATGATCGCCCGCGACGCGGCGCGCCCATTTGGGTCCCGCGCGTGGCGGGACCGCGCGTCGTTCCAGGAAATCGAGAGGGACACTCATGAGATGCCTTAGCGCCAACCGTTTCCGTTCGCTCGCGGCCGCGGCCGCCTTATTCGTCATTTCCGGCGCGCCCGCCCTCGCCCAGCAGCAGGGCGTCGCCGGCGCCGTTGTCCTCGGCCTCAACGACATTCCCGCCGGGCAGATCGATCGCCACATCGCCAAATCGAACGCCGTGGTCGGCCTCCTCAACGCGTCGGCGCGCGCCTCCGAATCCTGGAACCGGTATCTGAGCTGGGTCGACGCCAAGCGCGGCCCGACCGGGCGCGAGCGCATCATCTACGGGCTCTATTCGGTCAGCGCCTCGCTCGCCAGCGACGCGATCGCCAAGGCGCGCCAGTCCGCGGCCGACGACCTCGCGATCCCCGCGCTCGACGGCGCGAGCAAGGATCTGGCCGCCGCGTTCGAGGCGCTGGTGCCGATCCTCAACGAGGCGGAGGCCTATTACGAACGCAAGGACTATCTCGGCGACGCCATGCGCGGCGGACAGGCGCTGCACGCCAGGCTCGCGCCAGCCGCGCTTGCCTTCCTCGCCGCCCGCGAACGCACCGAGACCTTGATGGAGCAGTTCAAGACGCTGATCGACCAGCACGAGCTCGCGCGCCTCGAACAGAGCGAAGGCAAGAGCCCGAAATGGCACGCCCGCCGCGCCATGATCGCCACCAAGAAGGCGGTCGACCTGCTGCCGCGCGATCCGCGACGTCCCGGCGACATGAAAGCCTTCGACGCGGCGATCGCCGCCCTGGCCGAGGCCGCGCGCGATTTCGACAAGGCCGCCCGCGAATCCGGCAAGACCTCCAGCGTCGACCGCTTTCCGAGCAGCATTCTCGGGCGACTGCGCGAGATCCGCGAGAAGATCGCCAAGCGGCGCGTCGATCCGACTTTCTATTCGATGGATTTCGACGGCGTGATCAGCGAGTACAACATGATGATCACGATGTCGAACGCGTTCCGGTGAACGGCGGCGGCGGCGGCGCGCGTCAACCCGGCGCGCCGCTGATCGGCGGCTGAAAGGCGAGCCCCGTATCCCAGGGGAAATAGATCCAGGTGTCCTGCGACACCTCGGTGATGAAGGTATCGACCAGCGGCCGACCGAGCGGCTTGGCATAGACCGCCGCGAAATGCGCGCGCGGCAGCCGCTCGCGCGCGAGCCGCGCCGTCGCGCCGGTGTCGACGAGATCGTCCACGATCAGCACGCCGCGTCCGCCGTCGGCAAGAAGTTCGGCGCTGACATCCTTGAGGATGCGCAACTCGCCCCGCGCGGCGTGATCGTAGCTCGCCACGCAGATGGACTCGACGACGCGGATGCCGAGTTCGCGCGCGATGATCGCGGCCGGCACCAGGCCGCCGCGCGTCACCGCGACGATCGCCGAAAACGGGCCGGCCTCGATGAGCCGCCACGCCAGCGCGCGCGCATCGCGGTGGAACATATCCCAGGAAACGGGAAACGCCTTCTCGGGTGCGCTCATGATCCGTCCGGGCCATGCATCCAGGGCGGCCGTCGCCGGGACGCCACTCGCGTTTGGCGGCGAACCGCTCCGGGCTTGACGCGACGGCGTTTCATCGCGCCGCCCGCCTCTCGGCCAACATCGCCTCGACCGCGCGCAGCGCCGCGGCGAGCTTGTCCGGCTCGCGCGAGCGCACGACCAGATTGGTGTTGGGCCGGCCGTTCTCGTCCAGAAACGGATAGCTGCCGATCAGCGTGTCGGGATGGGCCGCGGCGATCGCGCGCAGCGGCGTGCCGATGTCGCCCTCGCGGCAATCGCCGCGCACCGTTTCCGACAGCATGCGCACGCCGGTGTCGAGCAGCGGGGCCGCGAGATCGAGCATCGCCTGCATGATCGACGGCACGCCCGCCATGACGACGACGTTGCCGAGCATGAAGCCAGGCGCGAGGATGCGCTCGTCGCCGACCAGCGCGACGCCGACCGGAATGCGCGCCATCCGCAGCCGCGCCTCGTTGAGATCGGCCTCGCCGAAGCGCGCGCGAAACCGCGCCACCACCTCCGGGTGATGCTCGATCGCGACGCCGAAGGCCTTGGCGACGCTATCGGCGGTGATGTCGTCATGGGTCGGACCGATGCCGCCGGTGGTGAAGACATAGGTATAGGCCGCGCGCAGCGCATCGAGCGCGGCGATGATCGCCGCCTCCTCGTCTCCCACCACCCGGACTTCCTTCAGATCAATGCCGATGCGGGTGAGGTACTCGGCGATGTAGCCGATGTTGCGGTCCTTGGTGCGGCCGGAAAGAATCTCGTCGCCGATGATGAGGAGGCCGGCGGTCACAATCGCGGTCATGGCAGCCACCATCCGTGACGGCCGGCAAGGCGCCGGCAACGCGTCGTCGCCTCCATGCATATCGCCCCGGCGGCTTGCTTTCCAGCCCGAGGATGATGTGGGGCGCCGGGCGGGCGCAATCCGCCGCGGCCCGGGCGCGTCGGAGCATCCCGCCTAGCCGCCTTTCCCGCGCGCGCTAGTTTCTCTCGCGCGTCACCAGCCAGGGATAGGACTGGCCATCGCATAGCGCCGATCCGGCGAAGGACGCGGCGCGCGTATCCTCGAAGACGTAGGTGCAGTCCGTCCGGTCGCTGGCGTTGATGCGATGGATGGACATCTTCCCGTCCTTGATCTCCCCGGCGAAATTGTATTTCACCGATCGGCCCATCGGCTTCATCATGACGGCGCTGCCGCTGATGTTGTCGCCGCGGAACGAAACTTCCCATACGCCGCGCGTATCGCCCGCCTTGCCCTCGGTCACTTTCCAGGTCTCGGCCAGGGCGGATCCGCCCGTGATGAAGACAAGGCTCGCCGCCGCGAGCGTCACGTGTCGCTTCATGTCAAGACACTCCTCGAAAGCATTCCCGCGCGCGCGGCGGGAATTGGATCTCGTCACTTCGTCAATCTGATTCCGGTGAGCTTCACGCCGATGCTCTTGAAGGCGGCGGACATCGAGGCGATGTCGCCGGCGTCGTAATAATCGGACGCGCTGGTGGCGCAGTCGGCGAGAATCTTCTTGATCCCCGCGTCGGTCACCTCGAAGGCGATCGTCATGATGCGGATGCCAGCCGCCTTGGCGTTGGCGCAGGTCTTGGCGGTCAGGTCGTTGGCCACCGCGACGTCGGAATAGTCGTGATAGGGATAATTGGGCGAGTGCGTGTTGGCGCCATCGGTCATCAGCACGATCGTCTTGGCGACGCCCTTGCCGTAGGGCTGGCCGTCGGCGAACGGCGCGTTCGGCGACAGCACGCGCCACGCCCACAACAACCCCGGCGCGATGTAGGTCTCGCCATCGGCGGAGAGCGCGTTGATCTGCGTCTTGACCGCCGAGGCGGAATTGGTCAGGCGGACGAGCTCCTTGGAACAGGTATAGTTGAGCAACGCGGGAACCGTGCTTCCGGCGCCGACCGTGTCGGAAAGATCGAGCGGGTACGCGCGCGATCCGACGCAGCCATACCAGGTGTAGCTATAGGTGACCGGAGAGCAGGTCTTGACCGGCTGCCCGTAGGCGATCGACTTATAGGCCGTATAGGAGCAGTCATAGGGCACACCGTCGGCGTAGCACGTCGCTTTGACCTGATAGGGATTGAGGTATTTCGCGTTCGGATAACTCGTCCAGCACACAGTTGACGTCGTCGAATAGTCGTTGGCGCCGCTGATCCAGCTAGCGTTGCGATAGGTCAGGCCGACATTGACGTAGGAGGTGAAGGGAACCAGCGCGATCTTGACGTTCTGCGCCGCCGACGGGTTGGAGTAGAGCGTGTCGACGAGACCGTTCGCGGCCTGCCGCGCGGCGGTGATCTTGGCGCCCGCCATCGAACCGGTGGTGTCCAGCGCCAGCGCGATCTCCGCCTTGCCCGCGCCGAACAGAGCTTGCGACGTAACCGAGACATCCATGGTCTTCATGCCCAGCATGCGGATGAAAACCGTATCGACGGGAAGGCTCGCGGTGGCTGCGACGACGCCGTCGGCGCTCGCAGTGGCGCTGACCTGGACGGCGCCCTTCTGGGAGAAGTTGGCGTTGGTGAAATTGCCGACATAACTCGGAATGCCGGTCAGCGGCGCGCCCTTGGCGGCCTCGGCGGCGCCGGCCAGCACCGCCGAATCCAGCGCGCCCTGCAATTCGGCCTTGGAGCGGTTGGCCCGGCTGTAGTCAACCGCGGCTCCGACCGCCAGGGTGAGCGGCACCAGCGCGACGGCGAAGATGATGTGGACGGCGCCGGCGCGATCATGGGCGAAGGCGCGCGAGGCGCGGACGAAAATTTCGGCGCCCAGCCGGAATTTTGGACGGCGGTACATGAAGATGCCCCCCGGCAACGAAAGAAATTCGCGTTGGGGCGACTATGCGGACGGCTGCCTTAACAGAGTCCTTTCGGCCCGCGCGCGATTTGTGAAAATTCGAGACGTGCTTTTCGCGATGTTCACGTGCAATCGCGCAAAGCGATGCGACGCATAAGCAACTTGTTAAGATCAACGCCGCCGCGTGCGTGCCAATGCGCCCCGGAAGGCAAAAATCCGTCGGAGGCGTCAGGCCGGACGGTCGCCCGATGCACGCGCAAGCTGCGCGCGGGCGCGCGCTCAAGCAATATGCGAGCAAGACAGCGACCGGATCGCGAAGCCGGCACGACCGTCCGCCGCGCCGTGAACCACCTCGCCCGCGTTAACGCCGCCGCGCGCTTCCTTCCCCCGCCCCTTGCGCAAAAGGACCCGAGCGTATATCTCGCCGTCAAGTCGGCGATGGCACTCGCCTAGAAAGACTGCTAGTAACCAAAACGACCTTTTTCTTTTCAAAAACTTAGGAGGGCATCCATGAAGTTCCGTCCGCTTCATGATCGCGTCGTGATCAAGCGCATCGAAGCCGAGGAAAAAACCGCGTCGGGTATCATTATACCTGATAGCGCGAAGGAAAAACCGCAGCAGGGTGAAGTCGTTGCCGTCGGACCCGGCGGGCGCGACGAAAGCGGCAAGCTCATCCCCATCGACCTGAAGGTCGGCAACAAGGTGCTGTTCGGCAAGTGGTCGGGCACCGAGGTCAAGATCGACGGCGTCGAGCTTTTGATCATGAAAGAGAGCGACATCATGGGCGTGCTGGGCTGAGCGCGGTCGCGCGGGCACACGCTTCCTTCTCTCCAACGCCAATTCATTCAACGTCATGGCCGGGGCTGACCTGGCCATCCCGATCGGGAAGGCAAGGCCTCTTGCGATCGGGAGCACCGGGACAAGCCCGGTGACGACAGGACCCCACTTCACCTGGAGCAAAGACAAATGGCTGCCAAGGACGTCAAATTCTCGGTCGAGGCGCGCGACAAGATGCTGCGCGGCGTCGACATTCTCGCCAACGCGGTGAAGGTCACGCTCGGCCCCAAGGGCCGCAACGTCGTGATCGACAAGTCGTTCGGCGCTCCCCGCATCACCAAGGACGGCGTCACCGTCGCCAAGGAAATCGAGCTTGAGGACAAGTTCGAGAACATGGGCGCGCAGATGGTGCGCGAGGTGGCGAGCAAGACTTCCGATCTCGCCGGCGACGGCACCACCACGGCGACGGTGCTGGCGCAGGCGATCGTGAAGGAAGGCGCCCGCGCGGTCGCCGCCGGCATGAACCCGATGGATCTCAAGCGCGGCGTCGATCTCGCCGTCGAAGCGATCGTCGAGGACCTCAAGAAGAACTCCAAGAAGGTCACCTCCAACGAGGAGATCGCCCAGGTCGGCACCATTTCCGCCAACGGCGACGCGGAGATCGGCAAGTTCCTGTCCGACGCGATGAAGAAGGTCGGCAACGAGGGCGTGATCACGGTCGAGGAGGCGAAGTCGCTCGAGACCGAACTCGACGTCGTCGAGGGCATGCAGTTCGACCGCGGCTATATCTCGCCCTACTTCGTCACCAACGCGGACAAGATGCGCACCGAATTCGAGGATGCCTATATCCTCGTCAACGAGAAGAAGCTCTCCAGCCTGCAGGAACTGCTGCCGCTGCTCGAGGCCGTGGTGCAGACCGGCAAACCGCTCGTCATCATCGCCGAGGACGTCGAGGGCGAGGCGCTGGCCACGCTCGTCGTCAACAAGCTGCGCGGCGGCCTCAAGGTCGCGGCGGTGAAGGCGCCCGGCTTCGGCGATCGCCGCAAGGCCATGCTGCAGGACATCGCGATCCTGACCGGCGGCCAGGCGATCTCGGAAGATCTCGGCATCAAGCTTGAGAACGTCACGCTCGCCATGCTCGGTCGCGCCAAGAAGGTGATGATCGAGAAGGAGAACACCACCATCGTCAACGGCGCCGGCAAGAAGGCCGACATCGAGGCGCGCGTCGCGCAGATCAAGGCGCAGATCGAGGAGACGACCTCCGACTACGATCGCGAGAAGCTGCAGGAGCGCCTGGCCAAGCTCGCCGGCGGCGTCGCGGTCATCCGCGTCGGCGGCGCGACCGAGATCGAGGTCAAGGAGCGCAAGGATCGCGTCGACGACGCGATGCACGCGACCCGCGCCGCGGTCGAGGAAGGCATCGTGCCGGGCGGCGGCGTCGCGCTGCTGCGCGCCACCGAAGCGCTCAAGCGCCTCAAGACGCAGAACGAGGACCAGAAGCACGGTGTCGATATCGTGCGCAAGGCGCTGAGCGCGCCGGCGCGCCAGATCGCGCTCAACGCGGGAGAGGACGGCTCGGTCGTCGTCGGCAAGATCCTGGAAAAGGACCAGTACGCCTACGGCTTCGACGCGCAGTCGGGCGAATACGGCAACATGGTCTCCAAGGGCATCATCGACCCGACCAAGGTCGTGCGTTGCGCGTTGCAGGACGCGGCGTCCGTCGCCGGCCTGCTGATCACCACCGAGGCGATGGTCGCCGAACTGCCGAAGAAGAACGCGCCCGCGATGCCGCCGGGCGGCGGCGGAATGGGCGGGATGGACTTCTGACGCCAGGCGGAAACGCCAAGGCCGCCCATCATCTGAAATGCTCAAGTCGGGCACGCCCGACTTGAGTGGCGGCATGGACTTCTGACGCCAGGCGGAAACGCCAAGGCCGCCCATCATCTGAAATGCTCAAGTCGGGCACGCCCGACTTGAGTGGCGGGATGGACTTCTGACGCCAGGCGGAAACGCCAAGGCCGCCCATCATCTGAAATGCTCAAGTCGGGCACGCCCGACTTGAGTGGCGGGATGGACTTCCGACGACTGCCGGAAGTCTTCTTCCGCGTATCCTTCCAGAACACGACAGCCCGGCCGCGAGGTCGGGCTTTTCGTTTTGCAAGCCGCGACCAACCGCCTCGCCCGTCACGCGGAATCAGGCGACCGCGCGCGGACCATCGGCCCTCACCGCCCCAGGCAGCCGCCTTCGACGAAGTCGGCGCGGCATTCCACGCCGTTGTTCATGCCATCGCTTTTGCAGCGCGCGAGCGCCTCGCGGGCCGTCGCGCCGGTGCGGCACCCGTTCAGGCCGATGGCGCTGTAGCGGCAGCCCTCGCTGAAGACGGCGGTCACTTGGCACGGACTCGACGCATAGCCGCGCTTGTCGGCGGCGCAATTGGCGAGCGCCAGTTTGCGCGCGGCCGCTTCCGACGGCTGATTGAGCGCGACCGCGTGCCCCGACCCGCCGCCCTTCATGCGATAGCAGGCCAGCGCGCCCCACAAGCGCACGTCGGCCACGGGCGCCGCCGCTCCGGCCAATGGCCGCGCGGGGCTCACATCGTCGGTCTTGCGCTCGTCGCCCGCCGCGCCGGGCCCGGTCGACGGCACATCGGCCACGCCGAACCATGACGCAAACGTCGCGCCGACATCGGCCTTGGCGACGCGCGCGGCCGCCAAATCCGCGTTGCCGCCGGCCGCGTCGCCCTTCCACAGCTTCGCCAGCCCACGGCCATGAAGCGCGAACGCCTCCGCTGGCAGGAGCTTGAGCACCGCGTCGAAATCGGCGACGGCTTCCTCGAAGCGGCCAAGCCTGAGATAGACCACCGCCCGGTTGATCGGAACGGAATAGGGTTGCAGTCGCTTGGCTTCGTCGCAGTCCGCGAGCGCGGCGGTCAACTCGCCGAGTTGCGCGCGGGCATGGCAGCGCGAATCGTGAAGCCGCGACCCGAACGCCTTGGCCGTTATCTCGCCCGCCGCGCCGGACTCGATCACCGCCAAGGCGCGATCGTAATCCGCGACCGCCTTGGCGAATTCCTTGCGGTTGCGCAGCGCGTCGCCTCGCCCGGAAAGCGCCTCGACATAATCCGCCTTCAAGGCGACGGCACGATCGAAGTCGGCGAGCGCGTCCGCGTCGTCGAAACGCCCCGCGGCGGCGGCGACCCAGGTTCGCGTCAGCGCGCGGTTGTAGTAACTCGGAGCGGAATCGGGATCGAGCGCGATCGCGCCGTCGAAATTGCGCAGCGCCGACGCGAAGTAGCGCTGGTCCGCGTTCGCGAAGTTCCGGTACTTGACCGCGACGTCGACGATCTCGGCCACGATCGTCGGCGTCAGTTCGCGCGCGCGCCGCAGGTCCTGCTGGCCTCGCTCGATCTCTCCTTTTCCGATCAGCGCGCGCCCGCGATAATAATAGCTCCAGCCATCATTGGGATCGACCAGGATGGCATCGTCGAAATCGCGCAAGGCGCGTTCGAGATCGCCGCTCGCGAAGAACGTGACGCCGCGCCCGTATTTCGAACGCGCGGGGTTGATTTCAAGGCCGCGGTCGAAATCCTTGATGGAGAGGTCATAACGCCCCATGAGCCGGTGGGCGCGGCCGCGGTTGAAGAAATAGCCCTCATAGGCCGGATCGATTGCGATGGCCTGATTATAGTTCTTCACCGCCTGATCAAGCTGTCCCTTGCCCTCCATGACAAGGCCGCGAAGATTGAGGGCCCGATCGTCCCTGGGGGTCAGCAGCAGGACCTCATCGACGTCCTTGAGGGCTACATCGAACCGGCCGAGATCCTCGAACAGGCTCGCGCGCATGTACAGGGCCGACGCATATTTCGGATTGATCTTGAGCGCCATGGACAGATCGTCGAGCGCCGCGTCGATCTCGTTCTTTCGCCTGCGATCCTTGGCTCGGTTGAAGTAGGCGATGTGGTCGTTCGGATTCATCCGGATGGCGTCGGAATAGTCCCGGATCGCCAGATCGAACTCTCCCATTTCCGCATGAAGAACGCCGCGATTGGTCAGAAAATCCGCGTCGTTCGGCTGGAGGCTGATCGCCTCGTTGGCGTCGGCGAGCGCCGCGTCGAACCGTTTGAGCTTGGCATGCCCCCTGGCCCGGTAGTCGTGCGCGGTCGCCCGATTGCGCGGATCGCGCTCCTTGGCCAGAATCGCTGTGCACGCCGCGATTTGCTGCGCTGGCGTCGCGTTATCGGCGCCGCCGCATATTCGTTGGTCGCGCGTATCGCGCGGGCCGGGCCGATAGTCGGCGGTGATGGGTGAAGCGAAAAGAACCACGGCGGCGACGATCGCAACGATCATCCCGAGAGAGCGCGGGCAAATCAGCGGTGACATAAGTCTTTCCCCGGAAGGGCAAAGTCGACATCGCTGACTTATGCCGGCCCCAAGGGGAAGAAAAGCGCGAACGGTTGATCTCAATCAAAACGCGGCAATTCCCTTCAACGTGACGTGGATCACGCGAAGGGCATCGCCGAAACGTTGGCGCCCGCGACGCCTAAAGGAACCGGCAGCTTCGCGACGTGTTGGCCATGCCCGACGCCTGCCCGATCTTCATCGCGTGGGATTTCGTCGCGCCGGCCTTGCCGGGAAGCGTCAGCGTGGCGTGGCCCGACGTCGGGCCCTTCGCTGTCGTCACATAGGCGTCCACCACGCAGCGGATGCGCCGGTCGCAAGCGTTGGTCAGTTCGATCACGAACAGAGCCTGCCCGCCCCTCTCCTTGAAATCGGCGTGATCGCTGATGCATTCGTTCACGGTCGGCGGCTTCGGCGGTTCTGGTGGCGGAACCTGACCCTGGTCCGACGGCCGATCCGGCGCGCGCGTCATCGCCGCCGGCGGCGATTGGCCGGATTCGTTTGGCGCGGGCGCCTGGCCCTCTCCCGCGAAGGCCGCGGTCACGGCGAGCCCGCCCGCGATCACGAAGACGTGCGCCGTTCGACATCTCCATCTGATATTCATCTTCGTTTCCCAACGTGCTAACGCGAGCAATTCCCCGCCACGGGACTTCGCGACCAAGAGGCAAGCAATGCTCATCGACGGACAATGGAGCGAAAACTGGACGCCCGTGCACGCGACCGACGCCAAGGGCGGGTTCGTGCGCCAAACCTCGTCCTTTCGTCGCTGGATCACGCCGGACGGTTCACCGGGCCCCGACGGCGCGGAGGGCTTTCCCGCCGAATCCGGCCGCTATCACCTGGTCGTCGCGCTGATCTGCCCGTGGGCCTGCCGCACGCTGATGGCGCGCAAGCTCAAGCGGATCGAGGACCTCATCGGCTTCACCGTGGTCGAGCCGGAATTATCCGCGCAGGGCTGGCGCTTCACGCCGGGAACGGACGACGCCACCGGCCGCGGCCGGACCTACCTGCACGAGCTCTACAGCCAGGCCGATCCGCGCTACACCGGGCGCTCCACCGTTCCCGTGCTGTGGGACCGCAAAACCGGCACGATCGTCAACAACGAATCGGCCGACATTCTGCGCATGCTCAATTCGGCCTTCGACGCGCTCGCGCCCGCCTCGATCGATCTCTATCCGCCCGATCTGCGCGCCGATATCGACGCGCTCAACGACTTCATCTATCCGCGATTGAACAATGGCGTCTATCGCGCGGGCTTCGCCACCACGCAGGTGGCCTATAACGAGGCCTTCGCCGAGGTGTTCACCACGCTCGACGGGCTCGAACGGCGGATCGGCGTGTCGGGCTTCCTGTTCGGCGACCGCCTCACCGAAGCCGACATCCGTCTCTTCGTCACCTTGGTGCGGTTCGACGCGGCCTATTACGGCCTGTTCAAATGCAACCTGCGCCGCGTCGCCGATTATCCCCGGCTCAGCGCCTATCTCGATCGCGTGCTCGACGTGCCCGGCGTGCGCGAGACCGTCAGCATCGACCATATCAAGCGCGGCTATTATTCGATCAAGGCGCTCAATCCGAGCGGGATCGTGCCGCGGGGCCCCGACCTGTCGTTCGCCCGCGCGGTTGTCTGACGCGCGCGCTCGCGTGTGTCGTCGCGTGAGTCGCGCGCGCCGCGCGACACACCCCTACAAATGACAACGACCACGAAGGCAAGAGGCGCGTACATCCGGTGCCCCTTACATCGTGGCCGCATTGCCGACTCTCGCCGGCAACTCGATCATTCCATCGGAATGTTAAATGATTATGACGGCCGCGCGCCGAAAGGTGCGAAAATGCCGAATTTCGCCGTCCGGTTGATTCAACCATGACGGGCAAGCGTGGAATTCAAACGCACGCAATGTTCGATGGACGTTCCGCGCGAATGCATGGACAGCGCAATTTCCGCGCGATTAGATTTTCCCCGGGGCTGGCGCCGCCGCCAACGAAGGCGGCGCTTGAGGCGGGGCAATGCGGAACGCGAAGACGCGAGCCGCGCGGTGCGTGGCGTTGATGTTTGTGTTTGCGGCCGCCGGCGCGCCCGGCGGCGCGGGCGCGCTCGAATCCGACACCGGCCCGCCCGCGCATTTCATCTTCAGCAGCGGCTTCGACCTTTGGCACAATGGCGGTTCGCTCTATGGCGCCGCGCAATGGTCGCCGGGCGGCCTCGACACCGGCGGACTGACATTCAAGCTGCTCCTGGCGGACGGCGCCTATCGCTACCGCTCCGGCGGCGTCGACGTGCGCGGCCGCAATTTCGTCGCCTCGTTCATGCCCGGCTGGAAATTCCGGAAGGACGCGGCCGAGATCACCGTCCTTGCCGGACTCGACTGGCAGACCCACCGGCTTTCGCCCGACGACCTCGGCAATCCGGCGCGCGGCGGACGCGCGGGCCTGCGCCTCGCCGCCGACGCGTGGTGGGAGACATCGCGGACCTGGATGGTGACGGCCTCCGCGAGCGGCTCCTCGATCGGCGGCACCTATTGGCTGCGCGGCGCGACCGGCGTGCGCGTGCTCGACAGTTGCTGGGTGGGACCGGAATTCACCGTGGCGGGAACGGCGCGCTTTCGCCAATACCGCGCCGGCGTTCACGTCACCGCCTTGAAAGCCGGTCCGGTCGAATGGTCGGTCGGCATCGGCCATGCGAGCGACAACGACCGGGGCGCCGGCCCCTACCTGCGCCTCGGCCTGTCGTCGCGCTACTGATCACACGGTCCGCCAAATCACGACGCCATATCCGCTAGTCGAGCGTGCGGCGGAAGCGGCGCACCGCGATCATCATGGCCACCAGCATCAGCAATACCAGCATCAATCCGTCATAACGCAGGTCGGTAAGCGTCGAGCCCTTGAGCATGATCGCGCGCACGATGCGCAGGTAATGCGTCAGCGGCAGCCCCTCGCCGATATACTGCGCCCAATCCGGCATGCCCGAAAACGGGAACATGAACCCCGACAGCAGGATGTTGGGCAGAAAGAACATGAACGTCATCTGCACCGCCTGAAGCTGATTCTGCGCGATGGTCGAGAAGGTGTAGCCGATCGAAAGATTGGTGGTGATGAACAGCGTGCTCAGAAACGCCAGCAGAAACAGATTGCCGAGCACCGGCACGCCGAACAGAAACACCCCGAGCATGATGATCAGCGAGGCCTGGAGAAAGCCGACCATGACATAGGGCAGGATTTTGCCGATCATGATCTCGACCGGCTTGATCGGCATCGACAACAGGCTTTCCATCGTGCCGCGCTCGATCTCGCGCGTCACCGACAGCGCCGTGAAGATCAGCATGGTCATGGTCAGGATGGTGCCGACCAGTCCCGGCACGATATTCATGCGCGAGGTGCCGGCCGGATTGTAGCGCGCGTGGCTGCGGATTTCGAACGGCGGCGGCGTCGAATCCGGCAGGGCGAGATCATGCGTCAGCGCGTGCAGCACGATCTGGTTGAGCGCCGACAGCGCCGAGCCGGAAGCGACCGGATCGGTGGCGTCGGCGGCCACGAGGATGGCGGGTCGCTCGCCGCGCCGCACCGCGCGCTCGAACCCCGCCGGAATTTCGACGCCGAACAGAACCGTGCCCGATTGCAGCAGCCGGTCGAACTCGGCCACCGTCTCGACGCGATGGGTGAAGCGGAAATAGTCGGTGTGCTCGAACGCCTTGAGCACGGACCGGCCGAGGTCGCTATCCTCCTGCGCCAATATCGCGGTCGGCAGATGGCGCGGCGTCGTGTTGATCGCGTAGCCGAACAGGACGAGCTGCATCACCGGAATGCCGACGATCATGGCGAAGGAGACGCGGTCGCGGCGAAGCTGGATGAACTCCTTGACCAGCATCGCCATCGCCCGGCTCAACCAGGTCGACGAATTGCGGACGGCGCGTCCGCGCGGCGGCGTGGCGTTGTCGCTCATGGCGCGGACCGGTTCATTGGAAATTGTCCTTCGAACGATTCATCAACTCGATGAACACGTCCTCGAGCGAAGGCTCCGACTTGCGCCACGTCAAATCCGCGCGGGCGCGGTAGGGAGCGATGGTCCGCTCCAGCGCTTCGACGTCGCGCCCGGATACGTGCAGGCTGGTGCCGAACGGCGCGACCATGTCGACCCCGGGACGGCCGTTGAGCTCGGCCGTCAGTTGAGTCAGCGCCTCGCCGGCGACCGTATAGGTCGTCAGATCGGACGTGGCGATGACCTCCTCCACCGTGCCGCGAGCGAGCAGATAGCCGTAGGCGATGTAGGCGATCTCATGACAGCGCTCGGCCTCGTCCATGTAATGCGTCGACACCAGCACGGTGAGGCCCTCGCCCGCGAGCGCGTGAATCTCGTTCCAGAATTCGCGCCGCGCCTTGGGGTCGACGCCGGCGGTCGGCTCGTCGAGCAGCAGCAATTGCGGATTGGGCAAGGTGCAGGCGCCGAGCGCCAGACGCTGTTTCCAGCCGCCGGAGAGTTCGGCGGCGAGCTGCTCCTCGCGCCCGCGCAGGCCAAGCCGCGCGATCATTTCCCGCGCCGCCGCGCGCGGGTCGTCCATGCCGTAGAGCCGCGCGACGAATTCGAGATTTTCGCGCACCGTCAGATCCTGATAGAGGCTGAAGCGCTGCGTCATGTAGCCGACATGGCGCTTGATCGCGTCGGCCTCGGTGCGGATGTCGTAGCCGAGACAGGTGCCGTGACCGCTGTCGGGCGTCAGCAGGCCGCACAGCATGCGGATCGTCGTGGTCTTGCCGGACCCGTTCGGACCAAGAAAGCCGTAGATCGATCCGCGCTTCACCCGCATCGACAGATCGTGAACGACCTCGTGCCCATCGAAGGACTTGGTCAGCCCGCTCACCTCGATGGCGATGTCGGGGTCGATCCGCGCGGCGGCGCTCCGGTCGGGCGTCATGGCGTTTGCTTGCGCGCCAGGCCGATGCTCACCGGTTGGCCGACGCGGAAGCGCTTGGCGTCGTCCGGAATCGCCTGGATGAGGAAGACGAGCTTGGCGCGCTCGTCGAGGCTGTAGATGACGGGCGGAGTGTATTCCGCCGTGGTCGAGATGAACGAGACCTTGGCCGTCAGCTCGCCGGCGCAGCCGTCGCAGATGACGCGCACGGCGTCGCCGATCGCGATCTTGGGCAATTCCGCCTCGGGCACGTAGAAGCGCACCTTCAGATTGCCCGGCGGCAGGATCGAGACGACCGGCCGCTGCGCGGCGACCATCTCGCCCTCGCGGAAATAGGTCTGCTGCACCGTGCCGGCCACCGGCGCGCGCGCGGCGCGGCGCGCCAGACGCGTCTCCGAACTCACCACCCGCGCCTCCGCGACGCGCAGCGCCGAGATCGCGGCGTCGAGCGCGGCCTGCGTGCCGGTTCCGGTCTTCTGCAATTGCAGCGCGCGATCGTAGCTCTGCTTGGCGTTGGCGAGCGTCGCGTTGTTGAGGTTGAGATCGGCGCGCTGGAGATCGTCGTCGAGCGTGAACAGCGGCGCGCCGACATCGACCCCGTCGCCGTCGCGCACCGCGAGCTTGACGACGCGGCCCGGCTCGTCGGGGCTGACGAAAATGAAATCGGCCTCGACCCAACCCTGAAACAGCCGCTCGCCCTGCCCGCCGCATCCGGCGAGCGCGATCGTCAGCGCCAGCCACGCGGCGATACCCGTAAGTCTCATTCCGGCCTCCCCCGACCGAACATCAGGTCCAGTTGCGTTTTCATCATGTCGCGCGCGTCGACTTTCGCGAATTTTCCAAATAGTCCGTTCCAGACGACGGTCACCATCAACGGCGCGATGGCGAGCTGCGGATTGCGCGCGAGCGCGGCGACGTTGATTTCGCCCCGCGCGCGGCCGCGCTCGATCAGCGCGCGCATCGCCGCCAGCCCCTTGCTGACGACTTCGCGGTAGTAGAACTCCGCCAGGGCCGGGAACTGCTTTCCCTCCGCGATCATCAGCCGCATGATCTCGACGCGGGGCGTCGCGACGATTTCGTCGACGAAAGCCTCGACGAATGCCTCGAACAGCGCGCGCGTGGGAAGGCCCTCGGGCAATGGCGCGGACAGCCGCGCCAATGTCGGCACCAGCGTCGTGCGCACCAACTCCTGAAACAGCGTGTCCTTGTCCTTGAAGTAGAGATAGATCGTCCCCTTCGCCACGCGCGCGCGGCGGGCGACATCGTCGATGCGGGTGGTCGCGAAACCGCGCTTGGAAAATTCGGCAAGCGCGGCGGCAAGAATGGCGTCGCGGCGGGCCGAGGCGCGTTGCGCGCGCGGCCCGGCGGTGGAGCGCGCGCCTCTGGTCGCGGCGTGGGGCTGTTTGGCGTGAACGGATTTGGCGGCGGCGGGTTTCGCCGAACCGGATCCGCGCGACGCGGATCTGGCGGGAGGCGATTTGGCGGGAGCCGATTTGGCGGGAGGCGATTTGGCGGCAGTGGATTTGGCGCGCGTGGATTTGGCGGCAGTGAATTTGGCGGCAGTGGATTTAGCGGCAGTGGATTTAGCGGCAGTGGATTTGGCGCGCGCGTCTTTTCTCGCGCCCTTCGGCGCGGGGCTGGCTGAACGTGGACGATGCCGGCTCATCCAATAATTATGACTGACTAGTCAGTCATAATCAAGCGGATTTTCGCGCCGCGAGCCGGTCTCGCGCCGGCCCCGCTTTGGCCCGCGCGATCCCTCGCAACGATGGATTTTTCATGGATCTCGCGGACGCGTCCGCCGCGATGCGCGGCACGTCGCGCGCCGATTTCAGCCGCGCGCGTCGCAGGCCCAGGCGCGGATGACGCATTCCTTGCCGCCGTTTTCGTGACAACGGCGCGAGGCGGCGTTGAGCGCGCCACTGATCTTGGCGGCGACCGCATAGCCGTAGGCGCCGCATGGATTCTTCAGATCGATCGCGAAGGCGGCGCAGGCTCGGTTCATGGTGACGACCGTGCAGGTGCCGTTGCACTTGGCCTTCGCGGCGGCCTGCGCCTCCGCGCTCCTTGCATGATCGAACGAATAGCCGTAGGCGCCGCACTTACCGTAAGCGAGCGCGCCGGCGGCTTCGACCGGTTGCGTCGTCGCGATCGCGGCCAACACGATCGACGCGGCGACGAAGGCCTGCGAAATCCCGCTAGGCAAGAACATCGATGGGGTCCCCTCCCCTGACAAAATCGCGGCGAAGGTTAACGCGAAGGCGTTACGAGTCGGTGAATGCGCGGTCGCCGTCGACATCGCCAACCCGCACCCGCGCGCGACCTTCCGCCTCACGGCGCGTCGAACACGACCCCACGCGAACGCGCCTTCACCGCGATCTCCCCGCGCTCGGTGCGCAATTCGCCCTCGAAGGTGAGCACGTCGCCATGCATCGGCGCCATGCGATCGATCGCGACCAACGTCCAGCTGATCGTCACGGTCTGGTCGACATGCACCGGACGCTTCATCCGCATGGTGAAATCGAGCCCGGCGCTGGGCCCAAAGCCGGTGACCGTCGTGGCGACGAGTCCCATCATCAGCGAGGACGTATGAGCGCCGCAGGCGATGAGCCCGCCGAAGCGCGACCGGCGCGCGAACTCCTCGTCGTGATGCAGCGGGCTCAGATCGCCGACCTCGGCGGCGAAGCGCGTGACCCATTCGCGGTCGACCACGACCTCCTTGATGAAGCGCTGACCGACGGCATAGGGTCTTGCCGCCGCCGCGGACCCTTCTCGCGTCATTGCCCGGCCCCGCCGCCGACGGCTCGCGCGGCGCCGTCAAAGGTTTCGAGCGCCTCGGGCGTGTCGATGTCGACGAACGCGCCGTCGCCCTCGACCGCGATCTCCGCGACGGCCTCGCCGCGCCGTTCGATCAGGTGCCGCGCGCCGACATCGCCTTCGAGCGCCATGAGCTCGGGAAAGAAGCGACGCGACCACAGCACCGGATTGCCCCGCCGTCCGCCGCTGACCGGAACCACGATCAACGCGCCGGCGTCGGGCGCGAAACGGTCGACCAGCGCGTCGATCAGTCCCGCCCCGACGAGCGGCATGTCGCCGAGGCAGACCAGCGCGCCGTCGCATTCCTCGGGCACCGCGGCGATGCCGGCCTTGACCGAGCTCGCGATCCCCTCGCCGTAAGCCTCGTTGTGCACGAAGCGCACGTCCAGCCCTTCGAGCGCGCGCGCGACCTCGGCGCGCTGATGCCCGGTCACGACGATCACGGGCGCGGCGCGCGACGCCGCCACCTGCGCGACTACGCGGCGAACGAGCGGCGCGCCGCCGATATCGGCCAGGAGCTTGTTCGGCCCGCGCATGCGGCTCGACCGTCCCGCCGCGAGCACGATCGCGGCTACCCGCCGCGCCTCGCCCTCGACCGCGCTCGCGCGCGGCTGCGGCCGCGTCACGATCTCCATCAACAAGCCGCCGACCCCCATGCCGGCGATGTCGTCGCGCGTGACCGCGAGCCCCGCGAGCACCCGCGTCAGCACCCAATCGAATCCGTTTTCCTTCGGCGAGCGCGCGCAGCCCGGCGCGCCGATGATCGGCGTCCGCCCGACCCGCCCGAACAGCATCAGATTGCCCGGATCGACCGGCATGCCGAAATGCTCGACCACGCCGCCGGCGCGCAGGATCGCCGACGGAATGACGTCGCGCCGGTCGGTGATCGCCGAAGCGCCGAACAGGATGACGAGTTCGGCGCCCGCCGCGATCAATCCGGTCACGGCCTCGGCGACCGCCGCTTCCTCGTGCGCCACCCGCCGCTCGGCCATGAGCCGCGCCGACGCCGCGGCAAGCCGCGCCGCCGTCACCTTCACCGTCTTGTCGACGACTTTCGTCGCCAAACCCGGCAGCAGCGTCGACACCACGCCGACCTCGCGCAAGCGGAACGGCGCGACGCCGATCCGTCCGCGCGCCGCAATCGCCGTCGCCGCCTCGCACAGCCGCCCCGACACCGCGAAGGGAATGATCTTCACCGTCGCGATCATTTCACCGGCGACCACCGCCTTGAACGCGGGAAGCGTGGCGATGGTGATGGATTCGTCGATCCGATTGATCGCGTCGATGGTCGCGCGATCGATTACCAGCACGCCCGAATGCGCGGCGAAGATGTTGGCGCGGCCGGTGAAGGCACGCTCCACGGTCGCGCCGTCGCCGGCGATCGCGCGCGCGAACGCGGCCGCGGCCGCGTCCTCGCCCAAATCGTCCGGTTCAAGCCGCGCGACGAGGATCTCGGCAACGCCCGCCGCCTCGAGCGCGGCGACTTCGGCCGGGCCGATCGTCGCGCCTTTCTTGAGCGACGCGCCGCCTTGGCGCAGCGCGTGCACCGACAACGCTCCGAGCGCCTCGCGCGGCGCGACCGCGCCGAATTTCATGGCGAACCGTCCGCCGGCAGCCGCAGCCGCGCCGTGATCTCGGCCATGATCGCCACCGCGATCTCGGCCGGCGACACCGCGCCGATCGCGAGCCCGACCGGGGCGTGAATGCGCGCGATCGCCGCGTCGGCAAGACCCGCCCCCTTGAGCCGCGCGACGCGGCGCGCGTGCGTCTTCCGGGAGCCGAGCGCGCCGATGTAGAAGCAGTCGCGCGCCAGCGCGTGCAGCAACGCCGGATCGTCGATCTTGGGATCGTGCGTCAGCGCGACGAAAGCGGTGTAGCGATCGATCGCCAGCGGCGGCAGCGCCACGTCAGGCCATTCGGCGACCAGCGCCGCGTCGGGGAAGCGCTCGGGGCTGGCGAAGGCGGTGCGCGGATCGATGATGGTCACGTCGTAGCCGAGCATGCGCGCGATCGGCGCGAGCGCCTGGCTGATGTGCACCGCGCCGATCACCACCAGCCGCGCCGTCGGCGCGTGCACGGTGATGAACAGCGCGCGCCCGCCCGCCTCGATCATGCCGCTCTTGCCCGAGCGCAGCCGCGCCTCCAATTCGCCGCGCAATTCGTCGGCCGCGATGTCGGCCTCCCTGACCAGGCGCTGGCTTCCGCTGGCGACATCGGTGACGACGAAGACGGGCCGGCGCGCGGCGCGTTCGCGATTGAGTTCGGAGAGTTGTTCGAGGCGCACGGGATCAGCCAACCTTCTCGACGAAGACGCGGATGCGGCCGCCGCAGGAAAGTCCCACCTTCCACGCGGTTTCGTCGGCGACGCCGAATTCCAGCATGCGCGGCTTGCCGTCGGCGATGACGTCGAGCGCCTCGGTCACCACCGCGCCCTCGACGCAGCCGCCGGAAACCGATCCGAGAAAGGCGCCCGCGTCGTTGATGACGAGGCTGGAGCCGGCCGGCCGCGGCGCCGAGCCCCAGGTCTCGACCACGGTGGCGATGGCGACGCCGTGGCCGTCCTTGCGCCAATTCTCGGCCGCCTGGAGAATGTCCTCGTCGCGCGTGAGCATGCGTTCGCTCCTTCCCCTCTAAGTCAGGCCGCGCGTCGCCGCGGCGTCTCGCCGCCGCGATGCGCCGGCCGCGCCAGCGCCGCCACCAGCTCCGTCATCGAGGAGAGGTTGTGGACCGGCCGCAATTCGTCGACATGCGGCAGCATCAACTTGATGCCCCGCGCCTTGGCCTCGAAGCGGTCGAATCGCAGCAGCGGGTTGAGCCAGATCAGCTTGCGGCATGAGCGGTGCAGCCGGTCCATCTCGAAAGCGAGCCGCTCGTCGACATCGCGTTCGAGCCCATCGCTGATCAGCAGTACGACCGCGCCCTGCCCGAGCACGCGCCGGCTCCACAGCCGGTTGAAAGCGTGCAGCGAGGTCGCGATGCGCGTGCCGCCGGACCAGTCGAGCACGGTCGAGGAGCACGCCGCGAGCGCGTCGTCGGGGTCGCGTGCCCGCAGCGATCGCGTCACATTGGTCAGCCGCGTGCCGAACAGGAATGTCGACACGCGCTTGCGCGCGTCGGTGACGGCGTGAAGAAAATGCAGGAACAGGCGCGTGTATTCGCTCATCGAGCCGGAAATGTCGAGCAGCGCCACGATCGGAGGCGGCTTGCGCTTGCGCCCGAGCCGCCGCAGCGCGACGATGTCGCCGCCGGTGCGCAGGCTCGACCGCAGCGTGCGCCGCAGATCGATGCGCCGGCCGCGCGGATCGGGAACCATCCGCCGCGTGAGGATTTCGGCGATCGGCAGGCACAGGCGCTTGATCTCGGCCTCGGCGGCCGCGATCTCGGCGGCGCTCATCTGCGCGAAATCCTTGCGTTGCAGAACCTCGCGGTCCGACACCGCGAGCTCGACCGCCTCGACCTCCTCCTCGGCGCGCTCGCGGGTGTGGCCGGCGTCCGGATTGAGCGCTTCCTGGGCGCGGCGCATCGCCGCGCCGGATTTGGCGATCATCGGAATGCCGGCCTGGTTTTCGTCGACCAGACGCATCTGGTTCGGCGAGGCGCGAAAGAACAGGTCGAACACCTGCGCGAACACGGCGGCGTGCTCGTGGCGCGTGATGAAGACCGATCGCAGCGCCGCGTAGACCACGGCGCGATCGCCGAGGCCGACGAGACCGAGCGCATTGAGACCGTCGAGCACCGCGCCGGGCCCGACCGGCAGGCCGGCCGAGCGCAGCGCGCGGGCGAAGGCCACGATGTTGCCCGCGATATGGCCGCCGCCGCCGAAATCCGGGATATCCGCGCTCATCTCGGTCACGCGCCCGCCGCCTCCCGCGCCTGCCCGACCGCCTTGTCGAGCACCTCGCCCCGCAGGCGCGCGATGTCGTCCTGGTATTTGAGCAGCGCGCCGAGCGAATCCTCCGCGGCCTGGCGCGTCAGCGAGCGCGCGTTGAGCTCGCGCAAGGCGTTGGCCCAATCCAGCGTCTCGGCCACGCCCGGCGCCTTGAACAATTCCTGCTGGCGCAGGATCTGCACGAAGGCGACGACCTGGCGCGACAGCAGATCGGCGATGCCGGGAACGCGCGCGCGCACGATCGCGAGCTCGCGCGCGGCGTCCGGATAGTCGACCCAGTGATAGAGGCAGCGCCGCTTCAGCGCGTCGTGAATCTCGCGCGTGCGGTTGGAGGTGATGACGACGATCGGCGGCCGCGCCGCGCGCACGGTGCCGAGCTCGGGGATCGTCACCTGGAAGTCGGAAAGGATTTCGAGCAGGAACGCCTCGAATGCCTCGTCGGCGCGGTCGAGTTCGTCGATCAGGAGAACCGGCGGCCCGGCGGTGCGCGGTTCGAGCGCCTCCAGCAGCGGCCGCTTGATGAGAAAGCGCTGGTCGAACACGTCATGCGTAAGCCGCTCGCGATCGGCCTCGCCGGTCGCCTCCGCGAGCCTGATCGCGATCATCTGCGCGGCGCTGTTCCACTCATAGACGGCGGAGGCCACGTCGAGCCCCTCATAGCATTGCAGGCGGATGAGGTCGCGCCCGAGCGCGGCGGCGAGCACCTTGGCGATCTCGGTCTTGCCGACGCCAGCCTCACCTTCGAGAAAGAGCGGACGGCCCATGCGCAGCGCGAGATAGGCAACCGTCGCCAGCGCCCGGTCGGCGAGATAGCCCTGGCCGGCGAGCATCGTTGCCATGGCCTCGACGGAATCGGGTAGCGCGGCGCCGTTCACGAAAATCTCCTCACGGTTCATCCCCGTCGTTCGTATGCGTCATGCGTTGGCCGCCGCGACCGCGCGGCGCGCCAGAACGCCGACCAGATGCGCGCGATAGTCGGCGCTGGCGTGAATATCGCCGGCGAGCCCCTCGATCGGGACCACGAGCCCGTCGAGCGATTTTGGCGAAAACCGCTTGCGCAGCGCCTCCTCGAACGCGGCGAGGCGAAAGACGCCGTCCGCGCCCGCGCCGGTCACCGCGACACGCGCCTCGGAAGGTCGCCGGGCCACGAACACGCCGGCGATCGCGTAGCGCGAGGCCTGGTTGCGGAACTTGACATAGGCCGCCTTCTTGGCGAGCGGAAACATCACGCGGGTGATGATCTCGCCCGGCTCCAGCGCGGTCTGAAACAGGCCCTGGAAGAAATCGTCGGCCTTGATGCGGCGCGTGTTGGTGACGATCGTGGCATCGAGCGCCAGGCACGCCGCAGGATAATCCGCGGCCGGATCATTGTTGGCGAGCGAGCCGCCGATGGTGCCGCGATGGCGCACCGCGGGATCGCCGATCGCGCCCGCCAATTCACGAAGCGCCGGAATCGCCGCGCGCACGACCTCGGACGCGGCGACCTCGGCGTGCGTCGCCATCGCGCCGATGACGAGCAAGCGCCCCTTCATCGCGATCTCGGCCAGCTTGTCGATCCGCGCGATGTCGACGAGATGGGCCGGGCTCGCGAGGCGCTGCTTCATGACCGGCAGCAGCGTCTGCCCGCCGGCGATCGGCTTGGCGTCGTCGAGCCGGGCCAGCAGATTGACGGCCTGACGCACGGTCGCCGGACGATGATATTTGAATGGATACATGCGCCTCGATCGCCTCGATGTCCCGCGCTCGCCTTGCGTGCCGAACCTACTTGCGTGCCGAACTTACTTGCGTGCCGAACCTAATTGAGAACCCCGCGCGCGTGCTCCCGCGCGTTGAACCCGCCCACGTGCCCGATAGCCTGTTTGTCCCCAGTCGCGCGCGCCCGCGCTCTCGCAATTCCTTCAATGTTCGATGGCGCCTACCGGCGGTCGGCGCGCGGCGAATGGCTTATGATATGGGTTCGCCCGCCAAGCGGCAACCGCCGCTCACGCGGGGTTGTCCTGTACCGATTTGGCGAAATTGGCGAAGAATTCGTCGGCGATCTTTTTCGCCGCGCCGTTGATCAGGCGCTGGCCGAGCTGGGCGATCTTGCCGCCGACATGGGCCTCGACCTCATAGGACAGAAGCGTTCCGGTCTCGTTCGGCGTCAGCGACACGAACGCGCCACCCTTGGCGAAGCCGGCGACGCCGCCCTCGCCCTCCCCGGAAATCCTGTAGCTTTTCGGTGGATCGAGGTCGCTCAAGGCGACGCGTCCCTTGAACCGCGCCGAGACCGGACCGATCTTGGCCTTCACGACGGCGCGATAGCCGCCGCCGTCGATCTGTTCGAGTTCCTCGCAACCGGGGATGCAAGCCCTGAGCACGTCGGCATCATTGAGCTTGTCCCAGACCGCCGCCGGAGCGGCGGAAAGCTCGACCGCGCCGGACATCGTCATCGCCATGAACCGCGCCTCCAGGATGTTCGCCGCGCGCCCGCGCCGACGTTCGGACGCGGTGACAGCGGGGGATCGCGGCGTGTTAGTCTAGGCGAGAAGCGCCCGCCCTGCCAATTCCAAATCCGACGCCGCCCATGCGCGACCGCGCCCAGGCGCAAGACCCGAGGAACCACCGTCATGATGATCAATGTCGGCGATTGCCGCATTCATGTCTCCGTCTCCGGGCGCGAGGATGGCCCCGTGCTGATGCTCTCGAATTCGCTCGGCGCGACCGAAGAGATGTGGAACCGGCAGCTCGCCCCCTTCGCGCGCGAGTTCCGCGTCGTGCGCTACGACCGGCGCGGCCACGGCAAATCCGACGTGCCGCCCGGCCCCTATTCGCTGGGTCGGCTCGGAAGCGACGCGCTCGCCATCATGGACGCGCTCGAATTGGCGAAGGTGCATTGGTGCGGCCTGTCGATGGGCGGCATGGTGGGCCAATGGCTCGCCGCCAACGCGCCGTCGCGCATCGATCATTTGATTCTGTCCAACACCACGGCGTTTCCTAACCGCGCCGCGATGGCGGACCGCATCGCGGCCGTCCGCGCGGGCGGGATCGAGGCGATCATCGACCGGGTGATGGAAGGCTGGCTCACCGCCGATTTCCGCCAGCACCACGCGATGACCACGGCGTGGGTGCGCGACATGGTGCTCGCCACCCCGCGCGAGGGCTACATCGCCAATTGCGAGGCGATCCACGAAATCGACCTGAGGGATTCACTCGCGCGCATCACCCAACCGACGCTGGTGATCGCGGGGCGTTACGATCCCGGCATCCCGATCGAGGCGGCGGATTTCCTGCGTCGCAATATCGCCAAGGCGAGCCTGACCATTCTCGACGCGGCGCATCTGTCGAATGTCGAGCAGGCCGACGCCTATACCGATCTCGTGCTTGGATTTCTGACGGGACGTTAGAAGGCGGACGCCGGCGATCGCGCCGGTCGCCGGGTCGACGCGGCGCTGAACGAGAGCCGCCGCGCGGGACGCGTCACGCCAGGCTTTCGCCGGCGGTTCGGTTCGGCGCGCGCCCGTCGCCCTCGACCAGCATCACGATGGTCGCGCCGAGCAGCATCAGCGTTTCCGTGGCGTGAAGCCGCAGCGCGTCGAACTCGCGCACCTCGACGGCGCAGATCATGCTCACCAGGCTGACGGCGCCGCCGAATATCAGCGCCACCGCCAAGGGCTCGGCGCTGTCGTCGCGGCCGACGATGAGCGAGCGTAGCGCGAGCACGAGGAAGAACAGGAAGAAGGCGACGACGAGCAGCTTGCTCAGCGCCATCAGCCAGGCCAGTCGCCCGACGCCGATCGACGCGAGCTGGAAATGGTCGCTGAAGAACATCGTCGGCGCGATATTGGCGCGCTGATAAAGACCCCGCACCGGCGCCTCGGCGATCCGGTAGGCGGCGCCCCCCCAGGTCGGGATGAAATAGCAGGCGAGCAGCACGCCGTTGCTGATGCTGACGGGCCAGACCGACCGCATGTGATGTCCCCGCTCCGCCGCGGCCGGTTCGGCCCGCGTTCGTCGGCGGAGTTAAAGGGAGCGCGCATTGTCTCGACAATGGAAACCAATTGTTAACCCTAACGGCCGCGTTTGGCGGTCCTGCCCCCCACGGGACGGCCACCGCGGTTCATGCCGAGGTCGGATCGTCGCGGAAAGGCTGCGTCAGCAGCCGGTCGAGCCTCGCCTCGCCGTCCGAGCGGAATTCGGCAAGGCCGATGACGGGCGGACCTTCGCGCGAGGGCGCCTTGCGATAGGTGCCGAACAACCGGTCCCAGAGCGACAGGTTGAAGCCAAAATTGCTGTTGGTGTCGCGCGGCTCGACGAGGTGGTGGATCTCGTGCATCGGTGGGGTCACCACCGCGAGCCTGATGGCCGGCTCGACCCGCTCCGGCAGGCCGACATTGGCGTGATTGAAAAGCGCGAGCGCGTTGAGCGCGATTTCGAAGGCCAGCACCGCCGCCGCCGGCACGCCGAGCGCCGCGATGGCGGCGGCTTTCACCGCGAACGAGATCAGGATTTCGATCGGGTGGAACCGCAGACCCGTCGTCACGTCGAGATCGAGATCGGCATGGTGCACGCGGTGCAGCCGCCACAGCAACGGCACGCGGTGGAAGACGACGTGCTGGGCGTAGATGACGAAATCGAGCGCGATGAAACCGGCGAGCGCGCCGGCAAGCCCGCCGAGCCCCGACGCCGCGATAAGCCCGCGACTCTCCGTCGCGGCCGCGATCGACACCAGCGAAGCCGGCGCGAGCACGCGCGCCAGAACCGCCCCGATCGCGATCAAGGCGAGATTGTTCGCCCACCGCCTCCCCCGCCCCAGCACCCGCGGCCGGCGCGGGGCGTGCCACTCCCACAGCGCCATGATCGCGAAAACCGCCACGGCGGAGCCGGCGCGCATCGCGATCTCGCCGTCGACGCCGTTCAGCCCCATCCCCGCCTCCCCTTCATGGGAGCGACCGGCATCGCGCGCGGAACGGGCCAAGGCGCGCCCGAATGCGGTGGATTGGCGGTCGCGCGGCCTGAGCCCCGGCGTTGCTGGCGGGCCGCCCCGCTGCTAGAAATCGGACGCGATATAACGCGTACCTGGCATGCCCGACGGCGCCGGCGGCCATCGGACCTCATCCGGTCCGAATGTCCGGCGGCGCGCCGATGGCGGGACAGGCCAGTTCGCGGTCGTCGCAAACCGGCCTTTCTTGCCTCGGGCCGCGTCACCAAGGCCGACGGATTTCGGGCTCTCGTCCGCGGACCAGGGATCGCGGCTTCCGAGAATTCGGCTTCCGAGAATTCGGCTTCTCTCCAGGACGGACGCGGATCCATGGAATACTTCCTGCAGCAGATGATCAACGGCATCGCCCTCGGCTCGATCTACGCCCTGATCGCCATCGGCTATACCATGGTCTACGGCATCATCGGCATGATCAACTTCGCCCATGGCGATATCTACATGATCGGCGGGTTCGTCGCGCTGATCTCGTTCATGTGCCTGATCGCGATCGGCGTCACCGCCGTTCCGCTCGCCCTCTTCCTCGTGCTGCTCATCGCCATGGCGATCACCGCGCTCTACGGCTGGACGGTGGAGCGCGTCGCCTATCGGCCGTTGCGCGGCTCCTTCCGTCTCGCGCCGATGCTCTCGGCCATCGGCATGTCGTTCGTGCTGCCGAACTTCGTGCAGATCGCGCAAGGCGCGCGCGTCAAGCCGCTGCCCCCGCTGATCCCCGGCGGCTTCACGCTTTACGATTCCGGCGCCTTCACCATTCAGATCTCGAAGGTACAGATCCTGGTGATGGTGACGACGCTGGTGCTGATGACGATCTTCTCGCTGCTGATCGCGCGCACGCGGCTCGGCCGCGACATGCGCGCCTGCGAGCAGGATCGCACCATGGCCGCCCTGCTCGGGGTCGACACCGACCGCGTCATCTCGACGACCTTCGTCATCGGCGCCGCGCTCGCCGCCGTCGCCGGCTTCATGTATCTCGTCTATTACGGCGTCGTCGATTTCATCATGGGCTTCGTCGCCGGCATCAAGGCGTTCACGGCGGCGGTGCTCGGCGGCATCGGCTCGCTGCCCGGGGCGATGCTCGGCGGCCTCGCGATCGGACTGATCGAGACCATCTGGTCGGCCTATTTCTCGGTGCAGTACAAGGATGTCGCCGCGTTCTCCATTCTCATCATCGTCCTGATCTTCATGCCGACCGGCCTGCTCGGCCGTCCGGAAATCGAGAAAGTGTGAGGCGGCGCGTGACGATCGCCCCGCGACTTTCGAGCGAACGCGCGGTGGGCGGCGATCTTGCCCACGCGTTCAAGGCGGCGCTGGCGAGCGCGGCGGTGGCGTTCGGCCTGTTCTTCTTTCTTGTCGGCATCCGCACCGAGGTGGGCGCGACCGGCGCGCTCGTGTTCTGGACGCGCTGGAACGAACTCGCCTTGCTGGTGGCGGCGGCCTTCGTCGGCGGCTTCGCGCGCGACCTGATCGCGCGGCGCCTGCCGGCCGACGCGGCGGCGGCGTTGCTACCGGACTGGTGGCCGACCGCGGCCGCGACGGCGATACGCTTTCTCGGCCCGGCGCTCCTCGCCTTCGCGCTCGCGGTGCCGATCGTCTTCTACCACGAGCGCTACATTCTCGATCTCGGCATCCTGGCGCTGACCTATGTCATGCTCGGCTGGGGACTGAACATCGTCGTCGGCCTCGCCGGCCTCCTCGACCTCGGCTACGTCGCCTTCTACGCGGTCGGCGCCTATTCCTACGCGCTGCTGTCGACGACGTTCGGCCTGTCGTTCTGGGTCTGCCTGCCCGTCGCCGGAATCCTCGCCGCGTTCTGGGGCGTGCTGCTCGGCTTTCCGGTGCTGCGGCTCAAGGGCGACTATCTCGCCATCGTCACGCTCGCCTTCGGCGAGATCATCCGCCTCGTCATTCTCAACTGGCAGAGCATGACCGGCGGCCCCAACGGCATCACCGGGATTCCGCGCCCGACCTTCTTCGGGCTTCCGTTCAGCGCCGACGCCGACGGGTTCGCCGCCACGCTCGGGCTCGATTTCTCCGCCACGCACCGGATCGTGTTCCTCTTCTATCTGATCCTGGCGCTCGCGCTCCTGACCAATTGGGTGACGATCCGCCTGCGCCGGCTGCCGATCGGGCGCGCCTGGGAGGCGCTGCGCGAGGACGAGATCGCCTGCCGCTCGCTCGGCATCAACACCACCACGACCAAGCTGACGGCGTTCGCCACCGGCGCGATGTTCGGCGGCTTCGCCGGCGCCTTCTTCGCCACGCGGCAGGGCTTCATCAGCCCGGAATCCTTCTCCTTCCAGGAATCGGCGCTGGTGCTGGCCATCGTCGTGCTTGGAGGCATGGGCTCGCAGATCGGGGTCGCGCTCGCCGCCGTCATCATGATCGGCGGGTTCGAGCTGTTCCGCGGGCTCGATCAGTACCGCATGCTGGTGTTCGGCCTCGCCATGGTCGCGATCATGGTGTGGCGGCCGCGCGGCCTGGTCGGCAACCGCACGCCTTCGATCTTCCTCAAACAGGCGACGCGGATCTCCTCGGACCTGGTCAAGGAAGGTCACGGATGACGAAGGACGCCGGCATCATCCTCGATGTCAGCCATCTCGGCATGACCTTCTCCGGCGTCGTCGCCGTCGCCGACCTGTCGTTTACGGCGCGGCGCGGCGACATCACCGCGCTGATCGGCCCCAATGGCGCGGGCAAGACCACCGTCTTCAACTGCGTCACCGGCTTCTACAAGCCGACCACCGGCATGATGCGGCTGACGCACGAGGACGGCGCCGAATTTCTGCTCGAACGGCTGTTCGATTTCCGCATCGCCGGCCAGGCGCGGGTCGCCCGAACCTTCCAGAACATCCGACTGTTCCAGGGCATGACCGCGCTCGAAAACCTGTTGGTGGCGCAGCACAACCCGCTGATGCGCGCCTCCGGCTTCACGCTGGCCGGCCTGATCGGCCTGCCCCGCTACGGCCGCGCCGAGCGCGAGGCGATCGAGCGGGCGCGCTACTGGCTCGACCGCATCGGCCTGACCGATCGCGCCGACGACGCGGCCGGCAACCTGCCCTATGGCGACCAGCGACGTCTCGAAATCGCGCGCGCGATGTGCGCCGATCCGGTGCTGCTGTGCCTCGACGAGCCGGCCGCCGGACTCAACGCGCGCGAGAGCGGCGAGATGAACACGCTGCTGCGCTTCATCCGCGCCGAGCATCGCACCTCGATCCTGCTGATCGAGCACGACATGTCGGTGGTGATGGAAATCTCCGACCACGTCGTCGTGCTCGACTACGGCGTCAAGATCGCCGACGCCGATCCCAGGTCCGTGCGCGACGACCCGCGCGTGATCGCTGCCTATCTCGGCGTGGAGGACGAGAAGGACGCGGCCGCCATCATGGGGGCGAAGGCATGAGCCCGCGCGCGCGCGCCGACGAAGGTCCGGCCGACATGGCGCCCGCGCTGTTGTCGATCCGCGGCGTGAAGACGGCCTACGGCAAGATTCTCGCGCTCAAGGGCGTCGACCTCGACGTCAACAAGGGCGAGATCGTCGCGCTGATCGGCGCCAACGGCGCCGGCAAGTCGACCCTGATGATGACGATCTTCGGTAATCCGCGCGCGCAAGCGGGCCATATCCTGTTCGACGGCCAGGACATCACCGGCGTGCCGACCCATTGCATCGCGCGGCTGCGCATCGCGCAGGCGCCCGAAGGTCGCCGGATTTTTCCGCGCATGACGGTCAAGGAAAATCTGCAGATGGGCGCGCCGGTCGGCACCGACGCCGCGACGGAGGATCTCGACCGCGTGTTCCACCTGTTTCCGCGCCTGAAGGAACGGCTCGGCCAGCGCGGCGGGACGCTGTCGGGCGGCGAGCAGCAGATGCTCGCCATCGGCCGCGCGCTGATGTCGAAGCCGCGCCTGCTCTTGCTCGACGAGCCTTCGCTGGGTCTTGCCCCCCTCGTCGCGCGGCAGATTTTCGACGCCATCGGCGATCTCAACCGCCGCGAGGGCACGACCGTGCTGCTGGTCGAGCAGAACGCGTTTCACGCGTTGCGGCTGGCCGATCGCGCCTATGTCATGGTCAACGGCCTGATCACGATGACGGGGACCGGGCGCGAGCTACTGGAACGGCCGGACATTCGCGCCGCCTATCTCGAAGGCGGGAGGCACTAGGCGATGACGGGCGCGGACATGACGCAAGTGCTCGGCCACGAGTCGCTGATCCAGGCGATCGCCATCACGCTCGTGCTCGGCGGCGGCTCGGCCTGGATGGCGGGACGCGCGATCGCGTGGACATGGCGTCCGTTCTGGCATGTGCTCGCGAGCGCCGTGCTGCTCGGGGCGGCGGTGAGATTTTTCCATTTCGCCCTGTTCGACGCGCCGCTCGTCAATCCCGCCGGCGCGATCGCGGATACAATTTTTCTCGCCGTCGTCGGCGGGATTTCGTGGCGCTTCACCCGCGCCCGGCAGATGACGCGCCAGTATTTCTGGCTCTATGAGGCGCGCGGGCCGCTCTCCTGGCGGCTGCGACACAACGTCCCTGAAAACCTCCCCGGGAAGTCCGATTAGGAACGTGACAACGCGCCAATTCCGGCCATTATGATGGGCAAGCAAGGGCTTTCGGCATCGGATGCCGGCGGTGCGCCGGCTCCAGTTTCAGGGAGAAACGTATGAAACGCGGCATCTTTTACGCCTGGATGATCGGCGCGGCGCTCGCCGGATTCGCCTATTCGGGCACGGCGTCCGCCCAGGACATCACCATCGCGGTGGCCGGGCCGATGACCGGCGGGGAATCCGCATTCGGCCGGCAGATGAAGAACGGCGCCGAGCAGTTCGTGGCCGACGCCAACGCGGGCGCCGGCGTCCTCGGCAAGAAGCTCAAGCTCGAAGTCGGCGACGACGCCTGCGATCCCAAGCAGGCGCGCTCCGTCGCCGAGAAGCTCGCCGGCATGAAACTGCCCTTCGTCGCCGGGCACTTCTGCTCGTCGTCGTCGATCCCCGCCTCCGAGGCCTACGCCGAATCGAACGTGCTGCAGATCACCCCGGCCTCGACAAATCCGGTCTTCACCGAACGCAAATTGTGGAACGTGCTGCGCGTCTGCGGGCGCGACGACCAGCAGGGCGTCGTCGCCGGTCAATACATCGCCAAGAACTTCGCGGGGAAGAACGTCGCGATCCTCAACGACAAGACGACCTACGGCAAGGGCCTGGCCGACGAGACCAAAAAGGCGCTCAACAAGCTCGGCGTCACCGAGAAGCTCAACGAGTCCTACAACAAGGGCGACAACGATTTCTCCGCCATCGTTTCGCGGCTCAAGCGCGACAACATCGACCTCGTCTATGTCGGCGGCTATCACAAGGAATCCGGCCTCTTGCTGCGCCAGATGCGCGACCAGGGCCTGAAGACCGTGCTGATGGCGGGCGACGCGCTCAACGACCGCGAATTCGCTTCGATCACCGGCCCGCTCGCCGAGGGCGTGCTGTTCACCTTCGGGCCCGACCCGCGCCTGAAGCCGACCGCGGCCGCGATCGTGGAGAAGTTCAAGTCCAAGGGCATCGATCCGGAAGGCTATACGCTCTACACCTACGCGGCGATGCAGGTGTGGACGCAAGCCGTCGCCAAGGCCGGCACCACCGAACCGAAGAAGGTCGCCGAGACGATCAAGGGCGGCGCGTGGGAAACCGTGCTCGGCAAGCTGTCCTTCGATGCCAAGGGCGACATCACGGCCATCGACTATGTCGTCTACAAGTGGGACGCGAGCGGCAACTACAAGCAGATCAACTGACGACGCACCGGGTCCAGGAGCCCTTGTCTCGCGAGACGGCATCGTCTCGCCGAAACGAAATGCTCCGGATTCAAAGCCTTGAGCAAATCGAGGGCGCAAAAGCGATTTCCGCTTTCGCGGGATTTGCTCGTTGCCTCGCGCTTGCGCCGACTTGTTCGCGGAAGAAGGAGTCGGCGGGCGCGGTGGCGGCGGCGCGGACGGCTGCCGCAACGGGTAGCCTCAATGAGCGCGGGCGGTCGCCGGCGTGCCACTTGCAGATGCCGAGCGCGGGCGCGGGCGACGCCGCGACCGATGACAAAATCCTCGTGTTTTAGTTTATGGAATTACCATAAATAATTGTTACTAAACGATATTGTAGATTTATCTTCTGCGTTAGGCGAAGCTCTTCGAATTCGGTCCGCCCCATGCTATGCGTGCGCGACCTCCACGCCGAGCGAGACGCGAAATGCCGTTCTACAGCTACCAGTGCCAGACTTGCGACAACGAGTTCCAGACGCTCGTCTATCCCGACGAGACGCCCGCCTGCCCCGCTTGCGGCGGCTCGAAGCTCGAACAGATGCTGTCGCTGATCGCGCGGCCCGCCAAGGGCGGCGACGTAGGCGCGGCGGCCTGCGCGCCCGGCTCTTCGGCCTGCGCGAGCTGCCCGGCGGCTGCGTTCGAATAATCAGCCGATCTTTCCGAGAATCGGGAACGTTTCGAGCAGCCAGATCGAGACGTCGGAGATCGAGCCGGTAAGAAACGCTACGCCGGTCACCACCATCAGCGCGCCCATCACCCGCTCGACCGTCGGCAGGTGGCGGCGGAATCTCTTGAGCAGCTCGGCGACGTGCTCGATCGCGAAGGCGGCGATCAGGAACGGAATACCCAGCCCGATCGAATAGATCGCGAGCAGCCAGGCGCCCTTCAGCACCGTCGCCTTGGACGCGGCGACAGCCAGGATCGCCGCCAGGATCGGCCCGATGCAGGGCGTCCAGCCGAAGGCGAACGCAAGGCCCATGACATAGGCGCCCCACAGCCCGACCGGCTGCGCCATGCCGAGCCGCCCTTCCCGCATCAGCAGGCCGATGCGCGTCAGCCCCAGGAAGTGCAGGCCCATCACGATGATGACGATGCCGGCGACGATGGCCAGCTGCGCCGAATAGGCCTGCACGACCGCGCCGACCAGGCTCGCGCTCGCGCCGAGCGCGACGAACACCGTGGAAAAGCCGAGCACGAACAAGAGCGCCGCGGCCATCACCTTGTGGCGCGACACCGCGATCGGTTCCTCGGAGGCGATATGCTCGATGGTCGCGCCGGTCAGATACACGATGTAGGGCGGCACCAGCGGCAGCACGCAGGGCGACAGAAAGCTGATGAGGCCGGCGACCAGCGCGGCGATAATCGTGACGTCTTGATCCATGGCGCCACTAGATGCCCGGCAATGGGCCACCCGCGCAAGGGGGCCGCGCGCGCGATCGATCAAGGAGCCGTGAGCGGCCCGGCCATATTGACCGCGACGACCGTCTCAACGCATGCTCGTCCGCGAAGGTCCCCCCATGCGCAACCTCATCACCGACATTCCGGGAATTCGCGTCGGCCACGCCGACGACGCGCGCATCGCCACCGGCGTCACGGCCGTCATTTTCGACGAGCCCGCGGTCGCGGCGATGGACGTTCGCGGCGGCGGCCCGGGCACGCGCGAGGGCGCGCTGCTCGATGTCGCCAACACCGTTGAGCGGATCGACGCCATCGCGCTTTCCGGCGGCTCGGCCTTCGGCCTTGACGCGGCCGGCGGCGTTCAGGGATGGCTCGCGAGCCACGGGCGCGGCTTCAACGTGCGCGGCGCGATCATCCCGATCGTTCCTGGCGCGATCATTTTCGACCTGCTCAATGGCGGCGACAAGAAATGGGGAACGCTCTCGCCCTACCGCGAATTCGGGCTCGCGGCGGCGGAGGCCGCACGGAGCGACTTCGCGCTCGGCAGCCGTGGCGCGGGCCTCGGCGCGACCACGGCGAATTTCAAGGGCGGCATCGGCTCGGCCTCGGTGGAGATGGCCGACGGCGTGCGGGTCGGCGCGCTCGCCGTCGTCAACGCGGCCGGCTGCGTCACCATCGGCGGCGGGCCGCATTTCTGGGCGGCGCCTTTCGAGATCGACGGCGAATTCGGCGGACGCGGCTGGCCGAAAGCGATCACGGCGGACGATCTCGCCATGCGGCTGAAGGGCGCGCCGCGGACGACGGCCATCGAAAGCACGACGCTTGCCGTCGTCGCCACCGACGCGGCGCTGACCAAGATCCAGGCCAAGCGCCTCGCGGTGATGGCGCAAACGGGCTTTGCCCGCGCGATCTATCCGGTCCACGCGCCGCTCGACGGCGACGTCGTTTTCGCCGCGTCCGTCGGCGTCAAGCCGATCGACCCGCTGCTCGGCCTCACCGAGCTCGGCATGGTGGCGGCCAATGTGGTGGCCCGCGCGGTGGCGCGCGGCGTCTTTGAGGCGACCGCGCTACCCTTCGCCGACACGCCGCCGGCGTGGGGCGACAGGTTCCCGGCCGCTACGCGCTGACGGCGACCGAGCTTCCCGCGCTGGCCGCCTTGGCCGAGATCATCTCCGCCTGGCGCGCGATCATGCGTTCGATCGCGTTGTAGGACGACGACGCGCTCGCCGATTGCGTCATCGACACCGTCGATCCGTCGCCATAGGCGATCGTCGTGGTGGTCGATCCGTCGGCGTTGGTCGTCGTCTGGGTCGTCGCGCCATTGAGCGCGGCCGACATCGCCTCGCCCGGCGGCGGTCCGTGCTTGCGTCCGCGCAGCGCCGACGTCATCTCGCCGAGCGTCAGCGCGCCGTCGCCGTCCTTGTCCATCTTGGTGAAGACGTCGTCGGCGAGTTTCAGATTGCCGTTTTGACCGAGCGCGGATTCGAATTCCGATTTGCTTACCTTGCCGTCGCCGTCGCCGTCGAGCGCGGTGAACAGTTCCTCCAGCGGGTTCTTGCGGCGCGTCGTCGAGGCGGTGTCCGCCTGCATCGACAACAGCGCGCGCATGGTGTCCGCCGAGATCGTCGCGTTGCCGCTGCCGGTCGCGGCCTGTGAACCCGACGAGGACGAGGCGCTCGCGAAATCGGGCGCGGGGAATGTCTGTTGCGCGGTCGCGCTCGCCTGCGACGCCTTGCCCGTCGCTTGCGACTGGATCGACGAGACGAGTTCGAGCGCGGCCGAGACGGCCGCGATGCCAAGCAGCATGGCTATCGCTCCACATCACATCCGGGCGAGATGCGCCCGGAAGAGACGAAGCAAACGCCGTGCCGAACGAAAAAGGTCGATAAATCAATCCGCCTCGCGATCGCGCCGCCGCGCCGCCAAGGCAATTCTTGCCCAATGGGTAAGGTTCGCCGCGCGCGCCCCACGCCCGCTTCGCCCTCCGCGCCGTCCTGTTGCGCCGACGCATTGCCGCACCCGCCGACGCATGTTAGGCGAGGCCGAAGATTGAGGAGAAGCCCATGCGTCGTCCGCTCGTGATCGCCCCGTCCATTCTCGCCTCCGATTTCGCCAAGCTCGGCGAGGAAGTGGCCGCCGTCGACCGCGCCGGCGCCGAATGGATTCACGTCGACGTCATGGACGGCCATTTCGTGCCGAACATCACCATCGGGCCGGACGTGGTGAAGGCGCTGCGCCCGCACACCAAGAAGGTGTTCGACGTGCACCTGATGATCACGCCGTGCGACCCCTATCTCGAGGCCTTCGCCAAGGCGGGGTCCGACTACATCACGGTGCACGCCGAAGCCGGCCCGCACCTCCACCGCTCGCTGCAGGCGATCCGCGCGCTCGGCAAGAAGGCCGGCGTCTCGCTCAATCCGTCGACGCCGGTCGGCGTCATCGAGCACGTCGTCGACCTGCTCGACCTGGTGCTGATCATGTCGGTCAACCCCGGCTTCGGCGGCCAGGCCTTCATTCCGGCGGCGATCGACAAGGTCGCCCAGGTGCGCGCGCTGACGGCGGGCCGCGATATCGATATCGAGGTCGACGGCGGCATCACGCCCGAGACCGCGCCGAAGGTCGCCGCCGCCGGCGCCAACGCGCTGGTCGCCGGCTCGGCCGTGTTCAAGGGCGGCACCTTTGACGCCTACAAGAAGAACATCGCCGCCATCCGCGCCGCGGCCGCGGCGGCGCGGGGGGAAGTGGTATGATTGAGCGTTCGTCCTTGTAACGGAGAACCAACAATGGCGGTACCGAGCTATCAGGAGTTAATGCATCCACTTCTGAAGCGGTCTTCGGAATGCACAGGCGAAACTACAATTGCGGAAATAGAGGAATCGATTTCCAGCGCACTAGGGCTTTCAGCCGACGATTTGAGCGCGACGCTGCCCAGCGGGAAGCAGACCATTTTTCGAAATCGACTCCACTGGGCGAAGACCTATTTGGCAAAGGCTGGCGCACTCGCGGTTACTCGCCATGGTCATTTCAAAATTGCAGATCGTGGCCGCCAACTGCTGTCCAAGAATTTGACGAAAATTGACAAGTTGGTGTTGGCGCAATTTCCTGAGTTTGTCGCGTGGAAGGCGGCGGGTCAGACTTCTGTCGACGAAACTGAATCTCCTGCCACGGTTCTCAATCCAGAAGAAAGTATGGCAGTTAACGCAAAAAGTTTGACTGACGAACTTTCGTCCGAACTACTGGGCAGAATTCAATCTTTAACACCGGCCTTTTTTGAAAACCTGATCGTGGATCTCTTACTGGCGATGGGATATGGCGGCGGCCGCGCCGAAATGGGCAAAGCTCTCGGAAGGTCAGGCGACGGCGGAATTGACGGCGTCATCAAGGAGGATGAACTCGGCCTCGATGTCATCTACCTTCAGGCAAAGCGCTACGCGAAAGAGAACGGCATTCCTGTCAGCCTAGTTCGGGATTTTGTTGGCAGCCTAGAAGGACATCGTGCCACGAAGGGCGTTTTCGTTACCACCTCGTATTTCCCTGAAAGTGCAAAAATTTTTGTCGGCAAAGTTTCAAAACGCGTCACTTTGATTGATGGCCCCGAACTCGCCCGACTAATGATACGGCACAAGGTGGGGGTCCGCACGAAGGATACTTACGAAATCAACAAGGTCGACGAAGACTATTTCGCCGAATAGGTTGGAGCCAATCGCGGCGTTGCCACTGACGCCGATTTGATGCAATCGAAAGGCACGGGCTGTCCGACAAGGAATTCCACATGATCCCCCGCTATTCCCGTCCCGAAATGGCCGCCATCTGGGAACCACAGGCGAAGTTCCGCATCTGGTTCGAGATCGAGGCGCATGCCTGCGACGCGCTGGCCGAGCTCGGCGTCATCCCGAAGGACGCGGCCAAGACTATCTGGGACAAGGCGAGGAACGTCACCTTCGACGTCGCGCGCATCGACGCCATCGAGCGCGAGGTCAAGCATGACGTCATCGCGTTCCTGACGCATCTCGCCGAAATCGTCGGGCCCGACGCGCGCTTCGTGCATCAGGGCATGACATCATCGGACGTGCTCGACACCTGCCTTTCGGTGCAGCTCGCGCGCGCCGCCGACATTCTCATCGCCGACATCGACAAGGTGCTCGCCGCGCTCAAGAAGCGCGCCTTCGAGCACAAGATGACGCCGACCATCGGCCGCTCGCACGGCATCCACGCCGAGCCCACCACCTTCGGCCTCAAGCTCGCGCAAGCCTACGCGGAATTTTCGCGCAACCGCGAGCGCATGGTCGCCGCCCGCCGCGAAGTCGCGACCTGCGCCATTTCCGGCGCGGTCGGCACCTTCGCCCAGATCGACCCGCGCGTGGAGGCGCATGTCGCCAAAGCGCTCGGCCTGGAGGTCGAGCCGGTTTCGACGCAGGTGATCCCGCGCGACCGTCACGCGGCGTTTTTCGCCACCCTCGGCGTCGTCGCCTCGTCGATGGAGCGCCTCGCGGTCGAAATCCGCCATTTGCAGCGAACCGAGGTGCTGGAAGCCGAGGAATTCTTCTCCGAGGGTCAGAAGGGTTCCTCGGCGATGCCGCACAAGCGCAATCCCGTGCTGACCGAAAACATCACGGGGCTGGCGCGCATGGTGCGCGGCTACGCGATGCCCGCCATGGAGAACGTCGCGCTGTGGCACGAGCGCGACATTTCACATTCCTCGGTCGAGCGCATGATCGGCCCCGACGCCACGGTGACGCTCGACTTCGCGCTCAATCGCCTCGCCGGGGTGATCGACAAGCTCGTCGTCTATCCCGACAACATGCAAAAGAACCTCGACCGCCTCGGCGGCCTCATCCATTCGCAGCGCGTGCTGATCGCGCTGACGCAGAAGGGCTGTTCGCGCGAGGACGCCTATCGCCTCGTCCAGCGCAGCGCGATGCGCGTGTGGCGCGGCGAAGGCGACTTCCAGACTTTTCTCAAGGCCGACGGCGAGGTGAAGAAGTATCTTTCCGACGCCGACATCGCCGAGAAGTTCGACCTCGCCTTCCACTTCAAGCACGTCGACACGATTTTCAAGCGCGTGTTCGGCGAAGCGTGAGCGCCTCCTCACCTCCCCCCGCGAGGGGGAGGTCGGCGCGGAACGCGCCGGGCGGGGTCTATCGCCGAGAAATGTTTTGACCCCTCCCCAGCCCTCCCTTTCAGGGGAGGGAGCAATCGACGTCCTTTCCGTCCCCGACGACGCGGCGTGCGGCCTTACAGCGGCGTCGCGAATTTGAAGCGGAACTGGTACCGCTCGAAATTGTCGAGATCGAGATTGCCGTTGGAGGGAATCGAATGGCCCGCGACTTGCGGCAGCCAGGCGATGTTGAGCATCCGCCCGCCGGCGAAGGCGATCGCCATGTTCGGCCCGAGGAAGACGCCGTTGCCGACGTTCTGATTGAGCGTGAGGCCGTTATAGGCGGACTGCAAGCGACCCTCGACGCCGAGATAGATCGCCTCGATCGCGGCCTTGTCCCGTTCGTAGATCCGCGCCGTCAGCGCGGCCGACACCGTCGTCGACGAGGTGTCGGTCCAAAGCGCGCCCGGCATGTCGAGCCGCGCGCGCGTCAGCGCGTAGCTCAGATTCGCGGCCGCGAAGAAGCGCTCGCTGAGCGCGGTGTCGATGAAGAACTTGAACTCGTTGCCGTAGGCTTCGGTGCGCCATCCGGTCAAGCCGTCGACGCGCGCCCAGCGCGGCTCGCTCGACAGCGTGATCGCGACCGGCTGGCCGGGCGAGCGCGCGAGAACGCGGTAGAAGATTTCGCCCGAGAAGCCGTCGAAATCGAAGCCGTTGAAGCGCCCCAGCGGATCGATCACCGAGACGTTCGCCCAGCTCGTATGCGTGAAGAACGGCGAGAAGGCGAAGGCGAGCCTGTCGGAGAAGGTGTAGGTGAACTGGTTCTTGTCGGAGATCGCGAAGTAGGAGCCGTCGCGCTTGCCGGCGCGGCCGGTGAATTCCGTCGCGAACGCCCAGGAGCACGGATCGCCGATATCGGTCGGGCTGGTGATGCCGAAAAGGTCGCCGCCCGGCACCACCGGCGTGCCCGGCGCCGGCTCGACCTTGGCGCAGCGGTCGTGGACCGCGAGCCGAGGCGCCTTGAGTGTCATGTCCGCGGCCATCAGCGGCGTCGCGGCCGCCAAGCCGGCGCAAAGCGCGGCGCCCCAAACGAGCGAATTCTTCGTGAAGCCATTCATTGCCATACCCCCTGGCGTTGCCGTGATCCGTTCGGCGCGGCCGCCCGCGCCCTCTTTAGCAAGACGCCTGACCCGATTGAAGCCGGCGCGGCGTCGTTTGATCGCAATTCGTGGTTTCATCGCGCCGCCCTTTCCGGCGTGGCGGCCGTGGCCCGGTAGGGCGCGTCGGTCAGCGTTTCGAGGAACTTCACCACGGCATCGATTTCCCGGTCCGACAGGCGCGGGCGCTCGCCCGGCTTGCGGTCGTAAGGGACTTCCTTGACGTTGATGTTGCCGTGGAGCTGCTTGGGCAGGTCGTCGAACTTGCGGACGCGGCCCTTGGCGTCGCGCGCGTACCAGCGCTTCGGATCGGTGTCGCGGGTGGCGTAGAAATCGACGGCCTCGCGCAGCGTCTTGAACACGCCGTTATGCATGTAAGGCGCGGTCACCGCGACGTTGCGCAGCGTCGGCACCTTGAACGCGCCGCAGAAGCTTTCGATCTCGACGCCACGCGGCGCGAGCGCGGCCAGCCCCTCGCGGTCGCAGATGCCCTTGTCGAAGAAGTCGGCCTTGGCGTTGTCGGGGATGGCGCGGTTTCGCGGGACGCCGAACGCGTCGTAGGAATAGTCGGTGAACAGCCAGTCCTCGCTCTTCTTCGAATCCTCCTTGCCGACATGGCAGGCGAGGCAGTTGCCCTTTTTCGGATCCTTGAACAGCTCGAAGCCGCGCGCCTCGACCGCCGTGAGCTTCGCCTCGCCGCGCAGGAACGCGTCGAACTTCGAGGAGAACGGCTGGAACCGCGGCGTGCTCTCGAAGGCCGCGATCGCGACCGCGATATTGCCGTAGGCGGCCTCGACGTCGTCGAAGGCCTTCTCGCCGAAGACCTTGCGCATGAGATCGGCGTAGCCGCCGGCGCGCACCTTGTCGACCACCGCCTGCTTGGACGGATTGTTCATCTCGCGCGTGTTGAGGAAGGGCCCCTCGGCCTGCTTGGCCAGCGTGTCGGCGCGCCCGTCGAGGAAGAGACCGCCATTCGGCACCATCTCGACCTTGCCGCTTTCCTCGTCCTTCTTCTCAACGAAGGAGAAGGGCGGCGCGAACCGCGCGTACATCGCCGTCGGCACGTTGCGATTACCGACCACGCCGGGCGGCGCGCCGGCGGCGACGGCGTCGATCTTGGAGCCGGCATTGCCGGTGAAAGCTTTCCCCGCTTCGTGACAGGAGGCGCAGGCTTGGCCGCGCGGCTCCGACAGGTTGGTGTCCTCGAACAGGCGCTTGCCGAGAAGCTCCACCGCCGAGAGGCCCTCCTCGCTGGTCAGCGCTGAGAGAGCCGCCGCGGACGCGGCCGGAGCCGGCGTGGCGCTCATCGTTCCGGCGCTCGCCGGCTTGTCAGAGGACGGCTTGGTGCTCTTCCCCACGGGCGCCGGCGCGTCGCTCCGCGCCTGTTGCGCGAAAGCCGGATGCGCAGCCCCGACACCGAGATCGGCGCCCAATCCCTCGCCCGCGAACGCCACGACGATGCCCGCCGTGGCCACCGAATGGCCCACCCAAGTCGCGAATGTACGAACGCCCATGCCCCACCCGATCCGATTCACAAGCCCGGCAAATCGCCGGGCACCTTCAATCGGGCACTGGGTTAGGAATTCTGCGAATGAATTGCAAAAGCAAAATGCCTAGATTGGAGCTATTGCAAACTGCGAGTGAGTTGCAAGACGGCGCCGCGAGGGCCGCGCCTTGTTCGGCGGGAGGCACGGAATACCGCCCGGCTCCGCGCGGCGCCCTCACCGGCTCCGCGCCCCTCGCTCTTGAATCGGCGCGCGATCCGATCACCATGCATGCGGATCGAATCGATCCGGCGGCGTGCTACCCGGCAAGCCGCGCCGCGAATACGCCGCCACGAATTCCCGCGCGATGTCGGCTTGTCCGCCGCTCGGCGCGATCCGAAGCGATCCCACCGGCCGAGGCCCCGTGCGACCGACCATTCTCGTTTTCGATTCCGGCCTCGGCGGCCTCACGGTGTTCCGCGAGGTCGCGCGTGCGCTGCCCGACGCGGCCTATGTCTATGTCGCCGACGACGCGTTCTTTCCGTATGGCCGGCACGGCGAGGCGGAACTGACCGCGCATGTCGTGCCGCTGATGGCCGAACTCATCGCCACCCACGCCCCCGACCTCGTCGTCATCGCCTGCAACACCGCCTCGACGCTGGTGCTGCCGCATCTGCGCGCGCGCTTTGCCCCGCCGTTCGTCGGCACGGTTCCGGCGATCAAACCGGCCTGCGCGGCCTCGCGCTCGCGGCTGGTTTCGGTGCTCGGCACCGAGGCGACCGTCAGCCGCGAATACACCCACGCGCTCATCCGCGATTTCGGCCAGGGCTGCGCGGTGACGCTGGTCGGCTCGGCGCGGCTCGCCTCGCTCGCGGAAGCCGCGCTTGCCGGCGAGAAGGTCGACGACGGCGACATCGGCCGGGAAATCGCGCCCTGCTTCGTCGAAGCGGACGGCCGCCGCACCGACACCATCGTGCTCGCCTGCACCCATTACCCCCTGCTCCTCGACCGCATGCGCGATCTCGCCCCCTGGCCGGTCGACTGGGTCGATCCGGCCCCGGCGATCGCCCGGCGGGTCGCCGAAATCCTGCCCGCGCGGGAACCGGACGGGGGGGCGGATGCGCCCTCGCGGTGGGCCGTTTTCACCTCGGGGAAAACGCCGCCGGCGCCCGTCCGGCGGGCGCTCGCCGGCATTGGCCTTGCCCTTGCCGGCGCCCGGGAACCGAGCGGCCAGGGCATTTGACAGTCACTGCAATTCTCCCTAGAAACCGCTCCGGCGGGCCGTTTCGGCCCGCATTACGTTTCGCGACCCGTGGCACACCCTTTCGCTGAAGGGCGAGCCTGTCAGGCCCCAAGGCCGGTGATCCGGCCGACGGACCAGAGGAGGGCGCGATCCTCGAACCCAGAACCAGACGGCCGGCGCCCTTCGGGCTCCCGCCAGCATGAGGACGCGAATGACCAAGCGCAGTGAGGCGAAGTACAAGATCGATCGCCGCATGGGCCAGAATATCTGGGGCCGCCCGAAGAGCCCCGTCAACCGCCGCGAATACGGCCCCGGCCAGCACGGCCAGCGCCGCAAGGGCAAGCTCTCGGATTTCGGCGTGCAGCTTCGCGCCAAGCAGAAGCTCAAGGGCTATTACGCCAACATCTCCGAGCGCCAGTTCCACGCCATCTATGTCGAGGCGACGCGGATGAAGGGCGATTCCGGCGAGAACCTCGTCGGCTTGTTGGAGCGCCGGCTCGACGCCGCCGTCTACCGCGCCAAATTCGCGCCGACGATGTTCGCCTCGCGCCAGCTCGTCAGCCACGGCCACATCAAGGTGAACGGCCGCCGCGTCACCATTGCGAGCTACAAGGTCAAGGTCGGCGACGTGATCGAGGTGAAGGATTCCTCCAAGCAGCTCGCCATCGTGCTGGAGGCGACGCAGCTCGCCGAGCGCGACGTGCCGGACTATCTCGAAGTCGACCACCACAAGATGACGGCGAAGTTCGCCCGCGTGCCGAGCCACTCCGAGGTGCCCTACCCGGTGATGATGGAGCCGCATTTGATCGTCGAATATTATTCGCGCTGATCGTTCGGCGGAGTCTGGAAACAGCAGAGCCCCGGTGATGAGCCGGGGCTTTTTGACAGGCGGACAATCGGAAGTCTTTATCGATCATCGCCGATGAGCATGTCCTTGATGGTGTTCGGCACGGGGAAGCCATAACCCTTGCCGCGGTCCATCCAGAACAGCCGACCCTTTGCATGATGATCGCTGGTGTAGATTTGCGCGCCAACCGCCTGCAAGGCCAGAGTGAGCGCCTGAACACTATCGATGCCTCCAACCTCCATCGAAGTCATTCCATCCGGCCAGTCGACTTCAACCCGGCACGACCAGTCGGTCGTCTTCTTCTCCGGCGCGAAGACGCGAACTTCAAATGAGATGGTCTTTCCGTCGGCACGAAGTCCAAGTGATCGGGTCGCAATGAGCATCGGTGAAACTCAGTAGTTCATGGGTGGGATCGGGCGCCCGCTCAGGCGGGCGCCGAGGCGCTCGGCGGCCTGTCGCCAACAGGATGCGCGAGTCGACGCCGGTTCCAGCGAGTTACATAGCAGGCCGTCGACGGCATATTGTGCCGCACAATATTTCCAGGGCCGTCCCGCGCGACGAGCTGCCGCGAAAGTATTGAAGACATCGCCGACCGCAACGTCTTCGACAGAACTCCCCATCCAGCGGCCACCATGTGGGCTCCCCGCAGGAATTCGTGGCTGATCCGGATCGAATTTCGCTCGCAATCCACCATCGTAGTCATCGACAGTGATCGCGCGCTTCACAACGGCAAGCTCAGACTTCAATCGGATCAATTCCTCCTTCACATCGGCTGCGATTACCCGGTTCGCATCATTGATGTTTGCACCTTTGCTGACGCCAATGAGTCCAGATTGATGAGTTTTGATGTAGGAATTAATTCCTTTTATCAATCAATATCACCGACTGCGTCCATCAGGCATGGAGCGCCGCTTCATGCAGCCGCGCGCTTGGCTCCGAGAAGCAGCAGAAGATGACGCGCGTGATCGTGGGCGCGGCTCCAAGCGCATCGATCGTCGTCGCCACCGCGATGCGCGCGGCGCGGTCGGCGGGAAAGCCGTAGACGCCGGTCGAGATCGCCGGAAAGGCGATCGAAGACAGCGCGTGGGCCTGGGCGAGCTCAAGCGAATGGCGGTAGCAGGAGGCGAGCAGGTCGTCCTCGCCCTCCCCGCCGCCGCGCCAGATCGGCCCGACCGTATGAATGACGTGGCGCGCGGGAAGCAGGTAGCCGCGCGTGATCTTGGCGTCGCCGGTTTCGCAGCCGTTGAGCAGCCGGCATTCGGCGAGCAGCTCCGGCCCGGCCGCGCGATGGATGGCGCCGTCGACGCCGCCGCCGCCGAGCAGCGAATTGTTCGCGGCGTTGACGATCGCGCCGACGGCAAGCGTCGTGATGTCGGCGCGGATAACCTCAACGCGCGCGCCGCCGACGATGCGGTGCGCGCGCGGGGCCGTCACTTCGCGTTGTGACGCAACGCGACGCCGCGATCGGTCAACAGTTCGAACAGCTCGTTCGACTGAAACATCTCGCGCACGATGTCGCAACCGCCGACGAACTCGCCCTTCACATAGAGCTGGGGAATGGTCGGCCAGTTGGAATATTCCTTGATGCCGGTGCGCAGTTCGTCGGAGTCGAGGACGTTGAGGCCCTTATAGGTCACGCCCAAATGGTCGAGGATCTGCACGACCTGGCCGGAAAACCCGCACATCGGAAATTGAGGGGTGCCCTTCATGAACAACACGACGTCGTTCGACTTCAGTTCATTGCCGATAAAGTCCTGGATGCTCATCTTGCGCCTTTCTTCGTCTTCACCATGAAGCCGGCCGGCCGACCCCTCCGCGCCGCCGTCTTCCATCCTTGTCAAGGCCGGACGTGATCCGGCCGTTCATTTCAGCTTTCCAACCCGCTTTTTGAAGCTCGAAGCGTCGCCGGGTCAAGTCCGGCGCCGAACGCGGAAGCATGCGCCGGAGCCGACCGACGGAGCTTGATCCGCCGCGCTCCGCTCACCCCTCCGGAACGCCGGTCTGCAACGCCAGCGCGTGCAGCACTCCGCCCATCTGCCCCTTGAGCGACTGATAGACGATCTGGTGCTGCTGGACGCGCGACTTGCCGCGGAAGGTCTCCGAAATGACGGTCGCGGCGTAGTGGTCCCCGTCGCCGGCGAGGTCGCGGATCTCGACTTTCGCATCGGGGATCCCAGCCACGATCAGGCGTTCGATTTCCCGGGCATCCATCGGCATCGAAAAAGAACCTTCTTCTATTAGACCATGGCCGCGTTTAGCCGCTGTGCGATTACGTCGGCGGTTTCTGTCACTGTGAATGCTTTGTTTCCCTGCCCGCCGCCGGCAATCAGAAACACATCACAACGGGGAGCCCCTATTTGAAGCGGCTGAATGAACTGAACCGCTTCTGGCTGAATGTAGGCCGTTCCCAAGTCTGTTTTTACAGCAACCAGCTTCGAATGCGCCATGATCAGGCTCCATTAGCCCTCTGAATTCCAAAACTTGCCTCGCCGCACAGGAATCAAACGGCCGATCCCACCATGTACGCTGGCAGCCATCCCTCGAACCGCTGCCGCAGCTTGGCGATTGATATTGGGCGTTCGCCCGGCAGCGTCAATACGTTTCCGCCGGTGCGGCCCAGCAATATCGCGGGCACTCCGCCGCGCGCGGCCTCGGCCATGATCCGGTCCGCCTCGCCGGGCGTCGCGGCGACCACGTAGCGGGCCTGGTCCTCGCCGAAATAGAGCGCATGCGGCGGCAGCTTCGGCAGCGGGGCGACGAGTCCGGCGCCGATGCCGGAGGCCATCGCCATTTCCGCCAGCGCCACGAGCAGGCCGCCATCCGAACAATCGTGCACCGCGCTGACCCGGCCGTCGCGGATCAGGCCGCGCACGAAATCGCCGTTGCGCTTCTCGACGCCGAGATCGACCGGGGGCGGCGCGCCCTCCTCCCGGCCGCAGATTTCGCGCAAATAGATCGACTGGCCGAGCCAGCCGATCGTCGCGCCGATCAGCACGATCGCCTCGCCCGCCGCCTTGAAGGCGAGCGTCGCCGATTTGGTGAAGTCGTCGATCAAGCCCACGCCGCCGATGGTCGGCGTCGGCAGGATGCCGCGCCCATTGGTCTCGTTGTAGAGCGAGACGTTGCCCGACACGACGGGGAAGTCGAGCGCGCGGCAGGCCTCGCCGATGCCGCGGATCGCGCCGACGAACTGGCCCATGATCTCGGGCCGCTCGGGATTGCCGAAATTGAGGTTGTCGGTGATCGCCAGCGGCTTGCCGCCGACCGCGGTGATGTTGCGCCAGGCCTCCGCCACCGCCTGCTTGCCGCCCTCGAACGGGTCGGCCTCGCAATAGCGCGGGCAGACATCCGCCGTCAGCGCAAGGCCCTTCGGCCCGTCGAGCACGCGGATGACGGCCGCGTCGCCGCCGGGGCGCTGGAACGTGTTGCCGCCGATGACGTGATCATATTGCTCCCACACCCAGCGGCGCGACGCCATGTCGGGCGAGCCGATGATTTTTTCCAGAGCGTCGGCGTTCGGCACCGGCGGCGCCACGTCCTCGGCGCGGATGACGGGAAGCTTCGGCGAGGCCACGTGCGGGCGATCATAGACCGGGGCTTCGTCGCCGAGTTCCTTGATCGGCAGGTCGGCCATCACGTCGCCGCCATGCTTGATGACGAAACGCTTCGTCGGCGTGGTGTAGCCGACGATGGCGAAGTCGAGCCCCCATTTGCGGAAGATGTCCTCGGCTTCCTTTTCCTTCTCGGGCCTCAGCACCATGAGCATGCGCTCCTGGCTCTCCGACAGCATCATCTCGTAGGCCGACATGCCCGTCTCGCGACAGGGAACTTTGTCGAGATCGAGCTCGACGCCGAGATCGCCCTTCGCCCCCATCTCGACGGCGGAGCAGGTCAGCCCCGCCGCGCCCATGTCCTGGATGGCGATGACGCAGCCCTTGGCCATGATTTCGAGGCAGGCCTCTAACAGCAGCTTTTCGGCGAACGGATCGCCGACCTGCACGGTCGGGCGCTTTTCTTCCGAGTCCTCGCCGAATTCGGCCGAGGCCATGGTCGCGCCGTGAATGCCGTCGCGGCCGGTCTTGGAGCCGAGATAGACGATCGGCATGTTCACGCCGGAGGCCGCCGCGTAGAAGATCTTGTCAGCTTCCGCGAGCCCGACCGCCATGGCGTTGACGAGATTGTTGCCGTTGTAGCGCGGATGAAAGCGCACCTCGCCGGCGACGGTTGGAACACCGAATGAATTGCCGTAGCCGCCGACGCCGGCGACGACGCCGGAGACGAGATGGCGCGTTTTCGGATGCGCGGGATCGCCGAAGGAAAGCGCGTTGAGGCAGGCGATCGGCCGCGCGCCCATGGTGAACACGTCGCGCAGGATGCCGCCGACGCCGGTGGTCGCGCCCTGATAGGGCTCGATGAACGAGGGGTGGTTGTGGCTTTCCATCTTGAAGACCACCGCGAGCCCGTCGCCGATGTCGATCACGCCGGCGTTCTCGCCGGGTCCCTGGATCACCCACGGCGCCTTGGTCGGCAGGCCGCGCAGATGGATGCGCGAGGATTTGTACGAGCAGTGCTCGTTCCACATCGCCGAGAAGATGCCGAGCTCGGTGAAACTCGGCACGCGGCCGATGAGATCGAGAATGCGCTGGTACTCGTCCGGCTTGAGGCCGTGGCTGGCGACGAGTTCGGGCGTGATGGCGGGTTCGTTGCGGAGGGTCATTCACGCCACCTTCGCAAAATGTTTCGCCAGCCCTTCGAACAGGCCGCGGCCATCGATCGAACCCATCACCGGCTCGACGTGATTTTCCGGATGCGGCATCAACCCGAGCACGTTGCCGCGCTCATTGACGATGCCCGCGATGGAATTGGTCGCGCCGTTGATGTTCCATTCCTCGCCGATCTCGCCGGTGGGCGAGGCATAGCGAAACAGCACCCGCCCTTCCCCTTCGAGGCGCGCGATGGTGTCGTGATCGGCCTCGTAATTGCCCTCGCCATGCGCGACCGGCACGCGGATGACCTGATGCGTCGCGTAGCCCCGCGTGAAAGGTGAGTCATTGCGTTCGACGCGTAGAAACACGTCCTTGCAGATGAACTTCAGCCGCGCGTTGCGCATCAGCACGCCCGGCAGGAGCCCCGACTCGCAGAGAATCTGAAAGCCGTTGCAGACGCCGAGCACCAGGCCGCCCTTGGCCGCGTGCGCGCGCACCGCGTCCATCACGGCCGAGCGCGCCGCGATCGCGCCGCAGCGCAGATAGTCGCCGTAGGAAAAGCCGCCCGGCACGACGACGAGATCGGTGCCCTTCGGCAATTCGTGTTCGGCATGCCATACCATCGCCGGCTTGACGCCCGAGACGAGCGCGAGCGCGCGCGCCATGTCCGTTTCGCGATTGATGCCGGGGAAGACGAGAACGGCGGATTTCATGACCGGTTCGTCCTACCCGACGACCTCGACGCGGTAGTTCTCGATCACTGTGTTGGCGAGGAGCTTGTCGGCGGCGGCTTTCAGCAGCGCCTCGGCCTTGGCCTTGTCGGCGGCGGCAAGTTCGATGTCGAACACCTTGCCCTGGCGGACGCTGGCGACGCCTTCCAGCCCAAGCGACTTCAGCGCGCCTTCGATCGCCTTGCCCTGCGGGTCGAGAATGCCGGATTTCAGCGTGACGGTGACGCGGGCTTTCATGGGTCGCCTCATCCGAATGCGGACGGGGGCGTACAGCCCCCGTCGGAAGTGGGTTTCACCCTTGGCTAGCACCGATTCCCGCCCCCCTCAATCGCGGGACGATGGCGATTCTCAGCCCTTCACAAGAACCGGACCGGAGCCCTGCGGGCGCTCGTTCTCGGCGATGATGCCGAGCCGCTTGGCCACCTCGGTATAGGCCTCCAGGAGCCCGCCGAGATCGCGGCGGAAGCGGTCCTTGTCCATCTTGTCGTTGGTCTTGATGTCCCACAGCCGGCACGAATCCGGGGAGATTTCGTCGGCAACGACGATGCGCATCATCTCCCCTTCCCACAGCCGCCCGCATTCCATCTTGAAGTCGACGAGCCGGATGCCGACGCCGAGGAACAGGCCGGAGAGGAAATCGTTGACGCGAATGGCGAGCGCCATGATGTCGTCGATCTCCTGGGGCGTCGCCCAGCCGAACGCGGTGATGTGCTCTTCGGAGACCATCGGATCGCCGAGCTGGTCGTTCTTGTAATAGAACTCGATGATCGAGCGGGGAAGCTGCGTGCCCTCCTCGATGCCGAGGCGCTGCGACAGCGATCCGGCGGCGACGTTGCGCACCACCACCTCGAGCGGCACGATCTCGACCTCGCGGATGAGCTGCTCGCGCATGTTGAGCCGGCGGATGAAATGCGTCGGCACCCCGATGTCGTTGAGGTGCTGGAAGACGTATTCCGAAATCCGGTTGTTGAGGACGCCCTTGCCCTCGATGATCTGGTGCTTCTTGGCGTTGAAGGCGGTGGCGTCGTCCTTGAAGTGCTGGATCAACGTGCCCGGCTCCGGTCCCTCGTAAAGGACCTTGGCCTTGCCTTCGTAAATGCGGCGACGGCGGCTCATCGGCAGGTACCGTGGGGTTTGGGAATCCATCGGGTGAAACGGGCTCCGGAACAGAACATTTAGACAACGAGTCGGGCGGAAAGCGCACGGAAAAACGCCGGAGCGGCCGGTCTACCTGCGGCAAAAATGCAACAGGTCCAGCCTTGGCGGAACCTATCCCATTGACCGGGCCAGCACAACGCCGAGGGCGCGCGGCGGGCGTTCAAATCCCCCGTATCCCCGAAGATATGCATGCGGCCGCGTCATTCAATCGCGTACGCCAAAAGAGAGACGGCTTCCCGTTGCCTCGCCCGCCACCGCCCGTTATGGATGGCCTGCGCCGGCGACGATCTGGCGCGGCAGTGGGAAATCGGAGACGACGATGACGACATTCGACAAGCGCGAGGAAGGCTTCGAGAAGAAGTTCGCGCATGACGAAGAGCTCAAATTCAAGGCCGAGGCGCGGCGGAACAAGCTCGCCGGGCTGTGGGCCGCCGAGAAGCTCGGCATCACCGGCGCGGACGCCGAGGCCTACGCCAAGACGGTCGTCGCCGCCGATTTCGAGGAGCCGGGCGTCGGCGACGTCGTGCGCAAGCTGCGCGCCGATTTCGACGCGCGCAAACTCGCCGTCAGCGACCAGGAAATCATGAAGAAGCTCGACGAATTCTTCGCCGCGGCGGTCGAGCAGATCAAGACCGGAAAATAGGCCGGCGCGGCGCGCGCGACACAAGCCGCGACCACCCGCGCGGCGGATAACCGCGTCAACCGAGCCGTCCGGCCACGCTCATCGGTCGAGCTCGGCGGCGAGCGCGTCCAGCGCCCGCGCGGGCTCGCGCGTGAATTCGGCGACTGAAAAATCGATCACCCGATAGTCGCGCGCCGCGAGCCAGACGGCGCGCTCCTCGCGGGCGCGCCGGGCCGCCTCGCTTTCGTCCTCGGGCACGAGCTCGATCACGGTGCGAAGCGCGAACGATACGAAGTCGACGATATGGGCGCCGATCGGCGTCTGCCGCTTGAAGCCCCTGCCCGCGAAACGGCGGTCGTTGACGAGCGCGCTCCAAATCTCGCGCTCGGCGTCGGTCGGATTGCGCCGCAGTAGCCGGGCGAGCCCCCGCACCGGTCCGCGTTCCGACGGCACCCGCCCGAGCCCGTGCTCGGCGAGCAACTCGCGCAGTCGCCCCGCCTCTTGTCCGTCGAGCACGCCGCCGGCGGCCGGCCCCTTGCGCCCTTCCGCGATCGCCATGATCACGCCCTGCAGCGTCTGCACATCCTGCTGCGATGGCGCCATGCGCGCGAAAATGTTGCGCAGGTTGATCGTCATGGTCTCGCGCTTTTCGGGCGGGCGGAAGAACTCGACCCGCTCCAGCTCCCGCTCCAGATTTTCGAAAAAGGCGTGGAGCTGCTCCTTGCGCGCGGGCGCGGATTTTTCCGGCATCGCGAAGGGAAGCGCGCCGCCGGTCGCGAGCTTGAACCATTCGTAGCCGACGAGCAGGACGGACTGCGCGAGATTGAGGGACGCGAAGGCCGGATTGACCGGAAACGTGATGATGCGATCGGCGAGCGCGACTTCGGTGTTCTCCAGCCCGTAGCGTTCGCGGCCGAACAGCACGGCGACCTTCCCGCCGCCCGCGACGCACGGCGCCATCTCGCGCGCGGCCGCCTCCGGGGAAACGACGGGCTTGGCCTGATCGTGCGCCCGCGCGGTGGTCGCGAAAACGAGCGCGCAGTCGGCCACCGCCTTTTCGATGCTGTCGAATATTTCAACGCCCGCCAGCACCGCGTCCGCGCCCGAGGCCGCCCGCTCCGCCTGAAGGTTGGGCCAGCCGTCGCGGGGATCGACCAGGCGCAGCGTGGTCAGGCCGAAATTGCCCATCGCGCGCGCGGACATGCCAATGTTCTCGCCGAGCTGCGGCGCAACCAGCACCACGATGGGCCCGCCGGGTTCAACCCGTGATTTCGTCCTGTCCGTTCCCGATCCAGCCATGGACGGTGATATGCCCCAGCCTCGCCACATGCGTCGAGCAAAAACGAGCTTGACCCGCCCACGCGATTGCGCCGATCTGTGAGGGCCCCTGCGATCACGCGCGCCGAACGGCGACGCGGCCGCGACCGGGTTCAGCGCCGGTTTTCAAAGGCATGCAGAGCGTTATCGAGATCGCGATCATATTCGACGACGGCGTCCTGGAAAGCGCCGTCGTGGCGCTGACCTCGCTCGTGGCCACGGCGTCGCCCGCGCGGGACTACCGCGTGCACGTGTTCCGCCGCGGCGTCGATACGCGCGCGCTTGAACCCATTCGGTCGCTGCGGCGACCATGGTTCAATATCGTCGTGCACGACATCGACGCCGAAGCCGCGGCGCTTCGTCCCGAAGGGTGGCCCAGCTCCATGACCTTTCAGCGTCTGTTGCTTCCCGACCTGCTGCACGACGTCGATCGCCTGCTCTATCTCGACGTCGATCTTGTCGTGCGCCAGGACGTCGCCGAATTGTACGACACCGATCTCAAGGGCAAGCCGCTCGGCGCCTGCGTCGATTTGCCGATGCGCTGGCGCGTGGAACGAGGGCGGCTCACTCCCGACCGGGTCTATCACGGCACGGCCGGGGCCTATCTCGACGAGGTCCTGAAGCTGCCGGCCGCCGCGCGCGGCGATTACTTCAATGCCGGCGTCATGCTGCTCGATCTTCCGGCGCTACGCCAATTCGGGCTCGTGCGACGGGCCTTCGAGTTTTGGGCGCGCGAGAGCCGGCGCCTCATGAATTTCGACCAATGCGTCCTCAATCATCTTTTCGCCGCCGACTACACCATCCTCGATCCGAAATGGAACGCGATGCCCCCGGTCGGGCGCCAGCGGCTGGTACGCGAGATCGTCTTGCACCGCTCGCGTCCCGCCGCGCTTCAGCTCGCGGCGCTGTCGCGTCCCGCGATTCTCCATTTCGCGAGCAACAAGCCCTGGAATCACTCCAACCGTCCGCGCGCGGGCCTGTGGTGGGCGAACGCGCTCGCCTCGCCAGCCGCTGGGCTCGTCGTCCGGAATTTTCTCGGCAAGTCGCGCTGGAGCCCGCGCACCTTCTATTCGCTGGCGCTCACGCCCCTGCAAATCCTGCGGGAACTGCCGACGCTCGTCCGCACGAGGCTGCGGATGCGCGAACAGGAACGGGAAGTCTCGCCGATTCAAGCGGTCGCCGACGATCAAGGCGCGCGGCGGGAAGCGGCGGCCGACGCCGCGCCCATCGAGCTCGCTTTCTTCTTCGATTCGGGCTTCATCATCCCGGCGGTCGTGGCGATCGCCTCGGTGCTGGCGAATTCGAATTGGCGGCGCGCCTATGTCGTTCACGTCTTCCATCTCGGACGCGATGCCGACGCGCTCGCCCCGATCATCGCGCTGGAGCGGCCTCACTTCAAGATCGAGGTTCACGATCTGGCGGCCGACATCGCGCGCGTGGCCCCGCGAGGTTGGCCCGAGGAGATCTACTATCACCGGATATTGCTCGGCGATCTGCTGCCGTGCTCCCCACGTGTACTCTATCTCGACACGGACGTGGTGGCGACGCGCGACGTGGCGGAGCTGTTTGACACGCCGCTCGACGGCGCGCCGCTCGGGGCGTGCGTCGACGTGCCGGTCGGCCGCCGGCGCGCGCTCGATCGCGCGATCAGCCTGCCCCGATTCGCCGGCACCGTGCGCGCTTATATGGGCGAGGTTCTCGGTCTTTCCGACGAGGCAATGGCGCGCTATTTCAACTCGGGCGTCTTGTTGATCGATCTTGAGCGCGCGCGCGAGATGGGGTTGAGCCACCGCGCGCGGGAGATCATCTCGCGCGAGGAAGACCGCATCTGGCTTCACGACCAGTGCATATTGAATAGGCTGTTTGCCCAATCCTATCGCGCTCTCGATCCAAGCTGGAACGCGCTGGTGCCGACGAATCGATTCCGCGCCATGCTCGACGGATCGTCCGGCCGAAAGCAGCTCGCCATATTGGCGGAGGCGAAAATCATCCATTTCGGCGGCAGCAAGCCCTGGAACCAGAGCACGCGGCCAGCCGCCGGCATTTGGTGGGCCTATGCGCTCGCCTCCCCGGTCGCGGCCGAGGCGGTGCGCGCGTGTGTCGCAAGCCGGCGGGCCCTTGCCCGCACCCTCCGCCTTATCGCCATCACGCCGTTGCAGATCGCGGGCGAATCGCGGCGCTTCCTGCGCGCCAGGCGCCTCTTAGCCAAAAGGTGAATGGGCGAACCGCCAACTCCCCGCGCGGAACGGGCTTGCGCGCCGCTTTCGTGATGATATGAGACGGCTGTCCTAAGATGCGGTCCGTTCGCCGGCCCCCGGCGCACCGCCAGCACGGCATGGCCGCTCGCATCCAGCCGTCGCGCTCCGCCAGGAGCCGCGCTCCGAAAGAGGTTCCCACCTATGACGAAAATCAAAGTGGCCAACCCGGTCGTCGAACTCGACGGCGACGAAATGACCCGGATCATCTGGCAGTACATCAAGGACAAGCTGATCCATCCCTACCTCGACGTGACGCTGGATTATTACGACCTCGGCATCGAATATCGCGACAAGACCAACGATCAGGTCACGGTCGACGCCGCCAACGCCATCAAGAAATACGGCGTCGGCGTCAAATGCGCGACGATCACGCCCGACGAGGCGCGCGTGAAGGAGTTCAACCTCAAGGAGATGTGGAAGTCGCCGAACGGCACCATCCGCAACATTCTCGGCGGCGTCATCTTCCGCGAACCGATCATCTGCAAGAACGTGCCGCGACTGGTGCCCGGCTGGACCAAGCCCATCGTCATCGGCCGCCATGCCTTCGGCGACCAGTACCGCGCCACCGACTTCAAGTTCCCCGGCAAGGGCACGCTGTCGGTGAAGTTCATCGGCGAGGACGGCACCGTCATCGAGCGGGAAGTGTTCAAGGCCCCGGGCGGCGGCGTCGCCATGGCGATGTACAACCTCGACGAGTCGATCAAGGATTTTGCCCGCGCCTCGTTCAACTACGGCATCGCGCGCAAATATCCGGTCTATCTTTCGACCAAGAACACAATTCTCAAGGCCTATGACGGCCGCTTCAAGGACCTGTTCGAGGAGGTCTTCGACGCCGAGTTCAAGGACGAGTTCGACAAGCTGCACCTGACCTACGAGCATCGCCTGATCGACGACATGGTGGCGTCGGCGCTGAAATGGTCGGGCGGCTATGTCTGGTCGTGCAAGAACTACGACGGCGACGTGCAGTCCGACACCGTGGCGCAGGGCTATGGCTCGCTCGGACTGATGACCTCGGTGTTGATGACGCCGGACGGACAGACGGTGGAGGCCGAGGCCGCGCACGGCACCGTGACGCGCCATTATCGCGAGCACCAGAAGGGCAAGGAGACCTCGACCAACTCGATCGCGTCGATCTTCGCCTGGTCGCGCGGGCTCGCCCATCGCGCCAAGCTCGACAACAACGACGCGCTGACCAATTTCGCCCACACGCTGGAGCATGTCTGCGTGGAGACGGTCGAGGCCGGCTACATGACCAAGGACCTCGCCCTGCTCGTCGGCGCTGACCAGCGGTGGCTGTCGACGACCGGCTTCCTCGACAAGGTCGCGGAAAATCTCAGCAAGGCGCTGGCGCCGGCCTGACCCACGCGCGGGCGGCGGCGCGGCCCACGCCCGCCGCAAATCGCGCGTGACAACGGCGGCCCTCGCGGGCCGCTGTTTTCGTTCGCGCCAGGGCGGTTCGCTTCAAGAATTCGCGCTCAATGGCCCGGCGCCCGAGCGCGCGCCCTTCACGCGGGGCGCGCCGATTGCGTGGACGGCGTCGCCCCCTCGGCGCGTCGACGCGGATTGCGACGGCGCAGCTTGCGGCTCAGCCAGAGATAAAGGCCGGTGCCGAGAAGCCCGACGAGCGCCACCGATGTCACCACATTGATGAGCGCCGACCACGCGCCCGCCCAATTACCTTCATGGATCAGGCGCGGCCAGTTGCGCGCGAGCGGCGTCAGTCCGTCGGCGGTGACGAGATAGACCCGCAGCTCCCCGCCCTCGTTCAGGCGCGCCATCTGCGCGCCGCCGCGTCCGCGCACCCAGATCAGGCCGGACAAATCGTGGCCGCGTCCGACCACCGCGATCGCCTGCTTCAGCGGCAGCGGCGCGGATTTCGCAGCGCCCGGGCCCGGCGCGAAGGTGATGCCGAAGGCGATGGCGAGCCCCGTCAGCGGGCTCAGGATGATGAGCGGCAGCGCGAACCAGGCGATTCCCTTGTGCCAGCCGGCGACGCTCATGCGCAGCCGCGGCCAGCCCATCAGCAGGCCGAGCAGCATGACCACCAGCATCGCGATGGTGGACGCCGTCACCAGCCAGCGTTGATCGAAGATCATATGCTCGTGCCAGCGCCGCGACGTGGCGAACACTTTCGCCCAGCTCAGCGACGTATCCTCGATCCTTTCGCCGGTGGTCGCGTCGACCTCGACCGGCGCGGCGCCGATGCCGAGAAGCGCCACCACATTATCGTAAGGCCGGTATGCAATTCCGCGCGCCTTGCCTTCCGGATCGTGACGATCGAGGAGGCTCGCCACCGTCGCGGCGTTCAGCGAACCCGGCGCGAGCGAGACCGTCTGCGCGGCCGGCTCGAACGACAGCACCAGACCCGTTCCGATCACCACCATCAGCGGAAGCGCGAAAATCAGCGTCAGCCAGCGATGCAGCCGCAGAAGGATCATTTGGTACATGGCTCGAGCTCCTATCCGACGCGCGAAACGCGCGCACGATGTCGCCCACCGGCCGTGACCCGCAAGTGAATGTTTGGTAATTCCGCGCGCGCGATTCTCGATCGCCACTGACTTGCAACGAATCAGACGTCGACTTCCTCGCGGATGATGTCGCCGGACTTGCTGATGACCTCGCCGCCGACGCGCGTGGTCATGACCTCGTTGACGCGGGCCGCCAGCACCGGTTCGCGCTCCATCAGCGCGTGAAGCTCGCGCGCCTCCAGCACCAACAGATCGCATCGCGTCAGCGCCGTCACCGTCGCCGAGCGCCGCGCCCGCCGCAGCACCGCGACCTCGCCGAAGAAGTGACCCATGCCGAGACGCACGGTCTTGTCAGGCAATTCGATCTCGACCTCGCCGGAAGCGATGAAATACATCGAATGCGCCTGGTCGCCGCGGCGCGCGATGATCGAGCCGGCGTCGACCGCCTGCGCGCGCAAGAGTTCCATGATGTCGGCGATGTGGCGCGCCTCGAAGCCGGCGAACAGCGGCACGCGCGCGATCATGCCCCAGGTGATGACGAAATCGCGGCGATGAACCTGCTCGGAAAAGGCCGTGGCGACGATGCCGATCGGCAGCGCCACGATGATGAGGCCGGCCACGATCGCGCCGGTGGCGACAAACTTGCCGAGCGCGGTCACCGGCACCACGTCGCCATAGCCGATGGTGCCGATGGTGACGATCGCCCACCACATCGAATTGAGGATCGTCCCGAATTTCTCCGGCTGAACCTCGCCCTCGACGACATGCATCAGGGTCGCCGCGATCAGCGCCGCGCCGAGCATGATCAGGAGGCAGCCGAACAGCGCCCGCCGCTCGGCGTCGAGCGCGCTGAGCAGCGAGCGCATCGCCGCGGAATGGCGCGTCAGCTTGAGGAAGCGCATGATGCGGAAGATCATCAGCGCGCGCAGGTCGACATGCGCGAACAGCGCCAGCCAGAACGGCAGCACCGCGACGAGATCGACGATGCCAGGCGCGCTGATGGCATAGCTCAGCCGCGCCCGCCATTGCGGCAGATGCCGATACGGCGGCTGCTCCACCGCGATCCAGAGGATCGCCATGTATTCCAGGGTGAAGATGACGAGCGAGACCATCTCGAAGGCCCAGAACAACGGGCCGTATTTGGCGTACAGCGCCGGCTCGGATTCGAGCGTCATCGCGATCAGGTTGACGATGATCAGCGCGGCGAGGCCGCGATTGATGGTGCGGCTGAGGCCATCATTGGCCGAGCCCCGTTCGAGAACGTTGTAGGTGCGCCGGCGCAAGCGCGCGATCCGCGCCTCGCGGCTCGCGCCGCCGTCGGTCGCCGACTTCCTGTCAGCCAGGTGGCCCAGGATCACCCTCCGCTTCAACCTTGCCCGCGTCAGTCGCCGATCGCCGCGGCGATCGCGTCCAGCGCCGCATGCGCTTTCGAACCGTCCGGCCCACCGGCCTGCGCCATGTCCGGCCTTCCGCCGCCACCCTTGCCGCCGAGCGCGGCGGCTCCGATCTTGACGAGATCGACGGCGTTGAAACGCTTGGTCAGGTCCGGCGTCACGGCGACGACGATGCCGCCCTTGCCGTCCGCGCCCGTGTTGGCGATAGCGACCACGCCGGAGCCGATCTTGGCCTTGCCCTCGTCGGCGAGCGATTTGAGATCCTTCATGTCGATGGCGACGGCAAGGCCCATGAAGCGGATGCCGCCGAGATCGCGGATCGCCGCGCCGCCGTCGCCATTGGTCGCCGCGCCGCCCCCGCCCATGGCGAGCTTCTTGCGCGCGTCGGCCAGCTCGCGTTCGAGCTTGCGGCGATCATCGAGCAGCGCCGCGACACGGCCGGGCAATTCATCGATCGAGGCGCGCAGCTCGCCCGCGGCCGCCTTGGCCTTGGCGATCGTCGCGTTGGCGGCGCGGCGCGCGGCCCGTCCCGTCAGCGCCTCGATGCGGCGCACGCCCGAGGCGACCGCGCTTTCGGCGACGACCGAGATCAGGCCGATGTCGCCGGTGCGCCCGACATGGGTGCCGCCGCAAAGCTCGATCGACCAGTTGGCCGAATTCGAGCCCGTGCCCATCGCCACCACGCGGACCTCGTCGCCATATTTCTCGCCGAACAGCGCGCGCGCGCCGCTGGCGATGGCGTCGTCCTGCGCCATCAGGCGCGTCGAGACTTCCGAGTTCCGCAGCACGATGTCGTTGGCGATGTCCTCGACGCGGCGCACCTCCTCCTCGCTCATCGGCTTGGGATGGGCGAAGTCGAAACGCAGCCGTTCGGCGGCGACCAGCGAACCGCGCTGGGCGACGTGATCGCCGAGCACCTGCCGCAGCGCCTCGTGCAACAAATGCGTCGCCGAATGGTTGGCGCGGATCGCGGCGCGGCGCTCGTGATCGACATCGAGCGTCAGCGGCAGGCCCGGCTTGAGCGTGCCGACCTCGACGACGCCGAAATGGACGATCAGGTCGCCCGCCTTCTTCTGCGTGTCGGTGACGCGGAAACGCGCGTTCTCGCAGTAGAGCACGCCGCAATCGCCGACCTGACCGCCGGATTCGCCGTAGAACGGCGTCTGGTTGAGCGCGACCGCGCCGGTCTCGCCGGCCTTGAGGCTCGCTACTTCCTTGCCGGCGTCGCTCACGAGCGCGGCGACGATTCCTTCGGCCGTCTCGGTCTCATAACCGAGGAATTCGGTCGCGCCGAGCTTCTCGCGCAAGGCCAGCCAGACCGCGTCGGTCGCCGCCTCGCCCGAGCCCGCCCATGAGGCGCGCGCCTTCTCGCGCTGCTTCTCCATCGCGCTATTGAAGGCTTGCGTGTCGACGTCGATGCCGCGCGCGCGCAGCGCATCCTGCGTCAGGTCAAGCGGAAAGCCGTAGGTATCGTACAGCGTGAAGGCGACCTCGCCCTTGAGCCGGTCGCCCGATTTCAGCGCCCGGCTTTCCTCGTCGAGGATCGACAGGCCCCGCTCCAGCGTCTTGCGGAAGCGCGTCTCCTCGAGCTTGAGCGTCTCCTCGATCAGCGCCTCCGCGCGCACCAGCTCGGGATAGGCCTGTCCCATCTCGCGGACCAGCGCCCAGACCAGGCGATGCATCAGCGGCTCGCGCGCGCCGAGCAATTGCGCGTGGCGCATGGCGCGGCGCATGATCCGCCGCAACACGTAGCCGCGCCCCTCGTTCGAGGGCAGCACGCCGTCGGCGATGAGGAACGCGCTGGCGCGTAGATGATCGGCGATGACGCGGTGCGAGGCCTTGTGCGGTCCGTCCGGCTCGATGCCGGTCAAGTCGGCGATCGTGCGGATGAGCGCGGCGAAGAGATCAATCGCGTAATTGTCGTGCGTGCCCTGAAGCACCGCGGCGATGCGTTCGAGCCCCATGCCGGTATCGATCGAGGGTTTGGGCAGCGCGTTGCGGACGCCGCCCTCGACCTGCTCGTATTGCATGAACACGAGGTTCCAGATCTCGATGAAGCGGTCGCCGTCCTCGTCCGGCGAACCGGGCGGGCCGCCGGGAATGTGATCGCCGTGGTCGTAGAAGATTTCCGAGCACGGTCCGCAGGGGCCGGTGTCGCCCATCTGCCAGAAATTGTCCGAGGTCGGGATGCGGATGATCTTCGAATCCGGCAGCCCCGCGATCTTCTTCCAGAGGGCGAAGGCCTCGTCGTCCTCGGAGAATACCGTCACCAGCAGGCGCGACACCGGCAGACCGAATTCCTTGGTGATCAGCTTCCAGGCGAACTCGATCGCGCCGTCCTTGAAATAGTCGCCGAACGAGAAGTTGCCGAGCATCTCGAAGAAGGTGTGGTGGCGCGCGGTGTAGCCGACATTGTCGAGGTCGTTGTGCTTGCCGCCGGCGCGCACGCATTTCTGCGAGGTCACGGCGCGCCTGTAGGGCCGCGTCTCCATGCCGGTGAAGACGTTCTTGAACTGCACCATGCCGGCGTTGGTGAACATCAGCGTCGGGTCGTTGCGCGGCACCAGCGGCGAGGATGCCACCACTTCATGACCGCCGCGGGCGAAGAAGTTCAGAAACGCCGACCTGATTTCGTTAACGCCACTCATCGTTGTCCATTCGCGCCGGACCGCTCGCGCGGTGCGCGCCAGCTTGTTCCCGTTTCGCAATTGCTTTTAATCGCGGGGGGTGACACTGTCCAGAAAAGGACGGCGCGGCCCGGCCGGCGGGCGTTCTCCCGCGCAAAAACGCCCGAATGGCGTGGGGAAAGGCATCGGGGCCCCGCCCTCGCTCACGGCACCCTTAAGGCACCCTTGCGGCAAGCGCCCAAAGACAACCCAAGAAAAGCCGGGGCAGCCGAGGAAAGACCCCCGGGCCGTTAACGATGATGCCTTTTCCCGAAGGAACGCACCCGCCGCCGGCGACCTTGCGCGACAAGCTCACGCGGGGCGATTTCGTCATCACCTGCGAGGTCACGCCGCCGGTCTCCTGCGACCCGGCCGATCTCCTGGCCGACGCCCTGCCCTTTCGCGGCGTCGCCGACGCGATCAACGTGACGGACGCGGCCTCGGCCCGCGCCCATCTGGGCGCGCTCCCCGCCGCCGCCCTGCTGCGCGCTGCCGGCATCGAGCCGATCCTTCAGCTCACCTGCCGCGACCGCAACCGCATCGCCCTGCAGGGCGACCTTCTGGGCGCGGCCGCGCTCGGCATCCGCAATCTTCTCGTGCTGCGCGGCGATCCGCCCGAGGCCGGCGACCAGCCGGACGCCAAGGGCGTCTTCGACCTGACGAGCGACGAACTCGCCGCCACCGCGCGCGTGATTCGCGACGAGGGCCGCCTGCCCCATGGCCGGGCGGTCGCGGGCAAGGCAGATTTTCTTATCGGCGGCGCCGACACGCCGGTCGAGCCGACGCCGGGATGGACGCCGGCGCGACTGCGTCAAAAACGCGCGGCCGGCGTCGAATTCGTGCAGACGCAATTCGCGATGGATGCCGGTCTCGTGCGGCGTTATCTCGCGCGGCTTGCCGACGAGGGCCTGGTGCCGGCGCTGCGCTTCCTCATCGGCATCGCGCCGCTGCGTTCGGCCAAGAGCGCGCGCTGGATGCGCGAAAAGCTTTTCGGCACGGTCATTCCCCACGATTTCATCGCGCGCCTTGAGGCGGCGAGCGATCCGGTCGCGGAGGGCGAGCGCATCTGCCTCGACCTGATCGAGGAACTCGCGACCATTCCCGGCGTCGCCGGCGTCCATCTGATGGCGCCGCGCAATCAGCGGTCGATGGCCGAGATCGTCACAGCCGCCCGCGGCCGGCTTGCCCGCGCCGGTCGGCGTTAACCGCGCGCCGCATGGCGCTAACGAATGCACTTGAACGCGGCGCCCGATTCGCCATCTAGCTTGGCGTGGAGCCCGCCGTAACGCCGAATCGTTGATAGGCGCGCCAACCGCGTTGACATGGGGCCGGCCGGCGTGGTTCGGTCGCCCGCAAGTTTGGAGTAACCGCGCGTAAGGTCATCGCGGAAGAGACCGGTACCGACCCAGTCGGATACCGGCGCCGAAGGAGCAACCGCCCCGGAAACTCTCAGGCAAAAGGACCGCGTGACCTGATTCGGATCTGGAAAGAGGCGCGGCCGATCGCGAGCGATCGGTATTCGTGTCCGCCGACGGGATAATACTCTCAGGCAAGCAGACAGATGGGGCTTCTGATGGGCTTGGCGAATCCCCCGATTCGTCAAACGACCTGGGAGCCTCGGCATGCTCGCGACCACATTCCAACGTCTTCCCCTGCACGCGCTGCACGTCGCCCGCGGCGGCAAGATCGTGCCCTTCGCGGGCTACGAGATGCCCGTGCATTACGCCGCCGGCGTGATGAAGGAACATCTCCACACCCGCGCGGCGGCGGGCCTGTTCGACGTGTCGCATATGGGCCAGATCGTCGTCACCCCGCGCGGCGGACGGATGACGGAGGCCGCGCGCGCGCTCGAACGACTCATGCCGCAGGACATCCTCGCGCTCGCGCCGGGACGCCAGCGCTACGCTTTGCTCACGAATAAAGCGGGCGGCATCATCGACGATCTGATGATCGCGAATTTCACCGACCACTTCTACCTGGTCGTCAACGCCGGATGCGCCGAAGCCGATCTCGCGCATCTGCGCGCCAATCTCGCCGCGAGCTGCGACGTCGAACTTCTCGACGCCCGGGTGATGATCGCGTTGCAGGGCCCGCGTTCGGAAGCGGTGCTGGCCACGCTTTGCGACTCGACCGCGGCGATGCGCTTCATGGATGCCGGCGTTCACAACATCAAGGGCGTCGACTGCATCGTCTCGCGCTCCGGTTATACCGGCGAGGACGGCTTCGAAATCTCCATCCCCGAGCGCCACGGCGCGCGCGTTGTCGACGCGCTGCTCGATCATCCCGACGTGCTGCCGATCGGGCTCGGCGCGCGCGATAGCCTGCGGCTTGAGGCGGGCCTGTGCCTTTTCGGCCAGGACATCGGTCCGGACACGACGCCGGTCGAGGCCGCGCTCGCCTGGACGATCCAGAAGAGCAGGCGCGAAGGCGGCGAGCGCGCGGGCGGCTTTTTCGGCGCGGACGTGATTCTCGATCAGTTGCGGAACGGCGCGCCGCGCCGCCGCGTCGGATTGCGGCCGGAAGGGCGCGCGCCCGTACGCGCAGGCGCGCCGATCTTCGCGGACGCGTCTTCCGGCGAGACGATCGGCCACGTCACCTCGGGCGGCTTCGGCCCGAGCCTCAACGCGCCGGTCGCGATGGGCTACGTCGCCACGCCCCACGCCGCGCCCGCCACGCGCCTGTTCGCGCAAGTGCGCGACCAGCGCCTGCCGATGGTCGTGGCGCCGCTTCCCTTCGTTCCCTCCTCCACCAAGCGTTGAGGCTCAGCAATGACCGTCAAATACACCGCCGACCATGAATGGATCCGCGTCGCGGGCGACATCGCCACCGTCGGCGTCACCACCTACGCGCAGGAACAGCTCGGCGACGTCGTCTTCGTCGAACTGCCGAAGCCGGGACGCAAGGTGACGAAGGCCGAGGCGGTCGCGGTGGTGGAATCGGTCAAGGCCGCTTCCGATATCTACGCGCCGCTTTCCGGCGAGATCACCGAGGTGAATGACGCGCTCGTGGCCGATCCCGCGCTCGTCAATTCCGATCCGATGGGCGGAGCGTGGTTCTTCAAGCTCAAGCTCGCCGACGCCGCCGAGCTAGCCGGCCTGATGGACGAGGCCGCCTACAAGGCGCACACGGCCTGAGCCGGCCCGCGCCTTTTCGTTGTCCGCGCCACCCTGGAGAGCCGCCGACATGACCGCCGCCAGCGCCCACGCCAATCATGACGCCGCGACGAATTTCGAACGCCGCCATATCGGCCCGTCGCCGCGCGAGATCGAAGCCATGCTCGCCGTCGTCGGCGCGCCGAGCCTCGACGCGCTCGCCGCCGAGGCGATGCCGGACGACATCCGCGCGCGCGCGCCGCTCGATTTCGGCCCGGCCTTGTCGGAGACCGAGGCGCTCGCCGAATTGCGCGAAATCGCCGCGCGCAACGAGGTCTTCACCTCGCTCATCGGCCAGGGCTATTCCGGCACGATCCTGCCGCCGGTCATCCAGCGCAACATTCTTGAAAGTCCGGCCTGGTACACGGCCTACACGCCCTATCAGCCCGAGATCAGCCAGGGCCGCCTCGAAGCGTTGTTCAATTTCCAGACGCTGGTGTGCGAACTGACCGGGCTCGATGTCGCCAATTCATCGCTGCTCGACGAGGCGACCGCCGCCGCCGAGGCGATGGCGCTGGCCGAACGCTCGGCGCCAGCGAAGGCGAAGGCATTTTTCGTCGACCGCGAAATCCATCCGCAGACGCTGGCGGTGCTGCGCACGCGCGCCGAACCGCTCGGGTGGACGCTGATCGTCGGCGATCCGGCGACCGATCTTTCCGGCGCGGACGTGTTCGGCGGACTGCTGCAATATCCGGGCACCCACGGCGAGGTACGCGACTTGCGGCCCGCGATCGCCGCGCTGCGCGCCAAGGGCGCGATCGCAGTCGTCGCCGCCGATCCGCTCGCGCTCACCTTGCTGACGCCGCCGGGCGCGCTCGGCGCCGACATCGCCATCGGCTCGATGCAGCGCTTCGGCGTGCCGATGGGCTTCGGCGGCCCGCACGCCGCCTATATGGCCACGCGCGACGCGCTCAAGCGTTCCCTGCCCGGCCGGATCGTCGGCCTGTCGATCGACGCGCGCGGAGCGCCGGCCTATCGCCTCGCTCTGCAGACGCGCGAGCAGCACATCCGCCGCGAGAAGGCGACCTCCAACATCTGCACCGCGCAAGTGCTGCTCGCGGTGATGGCCTCGATGTACGCGGTCCATCACGGGCCGGAGGGCCTTACCCATATCGCGCGCGCGATCCATCGCCGCGCCGCCGTGCTCGCCGCCGGCCTGCGGCGGCTCGGTTTCACGCCGCGCCACGCGGCCTTCTTCGACACGGTCACGGTGGACGCGGGCGCGCGGCGCGACGCCATCATCGCGCGCGCGGCGGCCGAGCGGATCAACTTCCGCCTCGTCGACGCGCGTGGCGCGATCGGCGTCGCGCTCGACGAGACGACGACGCCGGCGACGGTCGAGGCGGTGTGGCGCGCCTTCGGCGGCGCGCTCGCCTATGCCGAGGTCGAGGCCGGCGCGGCCGAGACGCTGCCGGCCGAACTTCGCCGAACCGGCGCGTTCCTGACCCAGCCGGTGTTTCATCACCATCGCTCCGAGACCGAGTTGTTGCGCTACATGCGCAAGCTTTCCGACCGCGACCTCGCGCTCGACCGCGCGATGATTCCGCTCGGCTCCTGCACCATGAAGCTCAACGCGACGGCGGAGATGATCCCCATCGGCTGGCCGGGATTCGCCGACATCCATCCCTTCGCGCCGGCGACGCAGACGCGCGGTTACGCCGCGCTCACCGAAGCGCTCGCCTCCCGTCTTTGCGCCATCACCGGCTACGACGCGGCCTCGCTGCAACCCAACGCCGGCGCGCAGGGCGAATATGCCGGGCTCCTCGCCATTCGCGCATGGCATCGCGCGCGCGGCGAGGCGGAGCGCGTGGTCTGCCTGATCCCCTCCTCCGCGCACGGAACCAATCCCGCCTCGGCGGTGATGGCGGGCATGGAGGTCGTCGTTGTCGCCTGCGACGAGAAGGGCAATGTCGATGTCGACGATCTGCGGGCGAAAGCGGCCGCGCACGCCGCGCGACTCGCCGCGGTGATGATCACCTATCCCTCGACGCATGGCGTGTTCGAGCAACGGGTTCGCGAGATATGCGACATCGTGCACGGGCACGGCGGGCAGGTCTATCTCGACGGCGCCAACCTCAACGCGCAAGTGGGGCTGGCGCGGCCGGGCGACTACGGCGCGGATGTGAGCCACGTCAACCTGCACAAGACCTTCGCCATTCCCCATGGCGGCGGCGGGCCCGGCATGGGTCCGATCGCGGTGAAGGCGCATCTCGCCCCGTTCCTGCCCGGGCATCCGGCACTGGGCGGCGAGACCCCCGTCGGCGCGGTTTCTGCCGCGCCGTTCGGCTCGGCGTCGATCCTGGCGATCTCGCACGCCTATATCCGCATGATGGGCGGCGACGGCCTTCGCCGCGCGACCGAGGTCGCGATCCTGAGCGCCAATTACATCGCCGCGCGGCTGCATCCGCATTTCCCGGTGCTGTTCCGCAACGGGCGCGGCCGCGTCGCGCATGAATGCATCGTCGATCCGCGCGCGTTCAAGACAAGCCAAGGCGTCACGGTCGACGACATCGCCAAGCGGCTTATCGATTACGGCTTCCACGCGCCGACGATGAGCTTTCCCGTGCCCGGGACGCTGATGATCGAGCCGACGGAATCCGAATCCAAGGCCGAGATCGACCGGTTCTGCGACGCCATGATCGCGATCCGGCGCGAAATCGCGGAGATCGAGGCCGGACGTTTCCCCGTCGCCGAATCGCCGCTGCGCCACGCGCCGCACACCGTCCACGACATCGCCGAGGAGAATTGGCGCAGGCTCTATACGCGGGCGGAAGGCTGCTTCCCAGCGGGGAGCGCGCGCGCCGACAAATATTGGTGCCCCGTCGGACGGGTCGACAATGTCCACGGCGATCGCAACCTGGTGTGCGCGTGCCCGCCGACGAACGCCTATGCGGACGCGGCCGAGTGAGACGGCGGGAACCGAAGCGAGGCGACGCATCGTCGGCGTGAGGCGCGGCGGCACGAAAGTTGGCGCGACTTCCGGCGTGTTTGGCGCGCGCGACGGAACCGTCTCGCCGCGACGAGCGTTCCCAGCTTCAAGGCCTTCGGCCCATCCCGGCCGCGAAGCCGATTTCCGCTTTCGCGGGATTCGCGCCAAGCGCCCGGCGGCCTGTCGCCGGATCGTTCACGCCGACGCCGCGCGCGCGAAGGCAAGAAGTTCGGCGTCGAAGCGCGCGGTGTCTTCCATGAACGGCACGTGGCCGATGCCGTCATAGAGCGAGAGCCTCGCATTCGGGATCAGCTTGGACCCGTCGATACTCATGCCGGGCCGAATGACCTGATCCTGCGTGCCGTGCGTGAGCAACACGGGAAGCCGCAGCGTCGCCAGGATGTCGCCGTCATTCGGCGTGCGGTCGAGAACCATTTTGCGCACGCGCGGCGGCGCCACCATGTTGAAGGCGACCATGGTCTCGAACTCATCCGCCGTCGGCGGTACGGCGAAGCAGGCGCGGACGAAGCCGCGCGTGCCGGAAATGTTGAGCGCGAGATCGCCGTTGGTCATCGGCTTGAAGTGATCGCGGCCCGGCCCCATGTGGCCGCCTCCGGTCTTGATCACCGCGGCGACGAAATTGATGCCCGCGATCTTCTCCTGCCCGTGGAAACGGACATAGTCGGTGATCACACGCCCGGCATAGGACCAACCGACCAGCACCGGCCGCGTCAGGCCCGTCGCCGCGATCACCGCGGCGACATCATCGGCCCAGCGCCGGTCGTCGCGATAGAAGGCCGGATCCTCGGGCTTTCCCGATGCCCCATGGCCGCGCAGGTCCATCGTCACCATGCGGCAACCGGCAAGCGCCGGGTCGTTCACCTGCCGCGCCCACGACAGATAGGACTGGTTGAAACCGTGAAAGAACAGGATCTCGGGCCCCTCGGACGCGCCCCAGGTCTGAACGGCGAGCTCAACGCCATCGGTCGACGTGACTTTCAATGCGTTCATGATCGACTACTTGCCCACAATGCCGGTGACGCGGAATGAGGCCGCCGCGCTTGTCCCACATCGGCCAGCCGGCGCCATCATCGGGGCGACGCGTCCCGAAATCCAGCCCCAAAACGACGCTCGGGCGCCCGCCGCACCGGCAACAGGTGCGGCGGACGCCCGCGTCAGAGATACGCACACAGCTATCTCCAAACCAACTTGCGAGAGCCGAAACCGGTCGCGCGCGCACTTGGCCATCGGCGATGCCATCGGCGATTGCAAATCGGTCATCGGCCACCGGTCATCGGTCGGCGGCGATCGGCGATCCGCCATCCGTGTTTGGCAATCGCCGTTTGCCGATCGGCGCCCCGCGCGCCCCACCCACTCGCGAGCGACACACGCGCCGCCCGGGCCGATCTATTCTTCCGCCTCGCCGCCTTCCTCGTCGCGCTCCGGCGTCCCCGCCAAAATCCGCTCGGCGATCAGGCCCGCGTTCTGCCGAATCGCGGCCTCGATCTTGGCCGTCATATCGGGATTGGCCTTGAGGAAGGCCTTGGCGTTCTCGCGGCCCTGGCCGATGCGCTGGCTGTCGTGGGAGAACCACGCCCCCGACTTCTCAACGATGCCGGCCTTCACGCCGAGGTCGAGAATTTCGCCCATCTTGGAAATGCCCTCGCCATACATGATGTCGAATTCGACCTGCTTGAACGGCGGTGCGAGCTTGTTCTTGACGACCTTGACGCGGGTCTGATTGCCGACCACCTCGTCGCGCTCCTTGATCGCGCCGATGCGGCGAATGTCGAGGCGGACCGAGGCGTAGAATTTCAGCGCGTTGCCGCCGGTCGTGGTTTCCGGCGAGCCGTACATCACACCGATCTTCATGCGGATCTGGTTGATGAAAATCACCATGGTGTTGGAACGGCTGATCGAGGAGGTCAGCTTGCGCAGCGCCTGGCTCATCAGGCGGGCCTGGCTGCCCGGCTGCACCTCGCCCATCTCGCCCTCGAGCTCGGCGCGCGGCACCAGCGCGGCGACCGAATCGACCACCAGCACGTCGACCGCGCCGGAGCGCACCAGCGTGTCGGCGATTTCGAGCGCCTGCTCGCCGGTGTCGGGCTGCGAAATCAGGAGGTCGTCGACCTGCACGCCGAGCTTGCGCGCGTAGATGGGGTCGAGCGCGTGTTCGGCGTCGATGAACGCGCAGATGCCGCCCCTCTTCTGCGCCTCGGCGACGCAATGCAGCGCGAGCGTCGTCTTGCCGGATGATTCGGGGCCGAAGATTTCGACCACGCGCCCGCGCGGCAGGCCGCCGATGCCGAGCGCGATGTCGAGCCCGAGCGAGCCGCTGGAAATCGTCTCGATGTCCATCAGCTTGTCGTTCTTGCCGAGCCGCATGACCGAGCCCTTGCCGAACTGGCGCTCGATCTGGGAGAGCGCGGCGGAAAGGGCCTTGGATTTGTCCATCGAGGTTCCTTCGACGATACGCAAAGCGGGCTGGGACATGGTTTGGCTCCTTATAGGGGGATTCGGCAAGGCGACAATCGGGGTGGCGTGCAAGGTGACGGGCGGGATCGCGGGCGGGGCGGCATGCGCGGGACCGTTCGCGCTGGCTTCGTCAGCCGCCGGCTTTGGCCCCTTCGCCCGACCGCGGATAAGCGCCGACCCTTCCACCTTCTCGGAATAAGACGCGGGTGACTGTTCAGGCGCGGGCGCCGGTCCATACGCAGGCACGGGCGCGGGCTCGGACACCGCCAAGGCCGCGGATTTCCGCGTGGGCCCCGCCTTGCGAGCCTTCTTAGGCGTTGCCGCAACCGAAGGGGGCGAAGCCAAAGGGGACGCGGCCGACCGTTGCGCCGCAGATCGCGGCGCGGCCGTTCGTGGCGCGGCCGATCGTGGTGCGGCCGATCGTGGCAAGGCCGAGGAAGGGGCAACCAACGGCGGCGCGGCCGAGGCTTTCGGCGCGCGGGACCTGGCTGCGGCGGCTGAACGGCTCATGGACGGCTCCTCTGCTCACTCCGGCCTCGCGGCGGGCAACCCGCCCGGCGGCCTCGGAGCGAACAAAAGAACTGTACACTATTTGTTCTCCGTTCGCAATATGTTCTTCGCGCTTGGTGGGTACTGGCCTGTTTCGACCCCTAGTGGCCGGTTTTGAAATGCGTAGTGGCCTGATTTGACGGCCTCTTTCATTCTGGCCCCATAGCTCGCTTCCGAGCCTCTGCCGTAATGTCTTCGTGGATGCCCAATCGTTTTTTCTG
>JAYRVF010000010.1:0-107802 GCA_041918675.1 Xanthobacteraceae bacterium | reverse complement strand
GGCCGTCTCCCTCGACGCCGTCCACTACCTCATGTCCGATCACCAGGCCCTCCTGCTCGCGCGCCACAACGAAATCCGCGCCGCCCAATTCTTCGAGCACATCGCCGCCACAACCCCCGACCCCGGCGTCAAGGAACTCGCACTCGAAATGGCCAGCGACGAGCGCCAGCACATCCATTGGGTCGACGAATGGCTCAAAAAATTCCCCGAAACCAATAACCAAAACGACGACCCAGACCCCCCAATCTATTCCGAATAAGAAAATCAGGAGCCCGCCGGAGGTCATCCTTCGCGTCGCGACCTCCAAACCCGATCGGCACGACAGTCGACGACGAACACAAGACGCCCCGAGGACGACCAATTGCCTCGCGCGCCTTGGGAGATTCGACCCGGAAAGCTGACCGGAATTGGCGGTCCCGGAGGGAGTCGAACCCCCGACCTTCGGTTTAGGAATCGGGTACGGCCCAGGTGACCACGGGCCATTATTCGGCGATTAAGGGCTCCCGATCAAGCGCTTACACGACATTATCAGCCGACGTACGGTGATCGTCGGTGATGGCCGTACGGTGCTCATCTCGGTGCTCGGGAGAACCGAAAATGGCTGTCATGAACCTCACGGAGGCTCGCATTCGCGATCTGCCTCCGGGCTCTGGAATTTGGCGCGACGAACAGGTCAAAGGCCTGATGGTCATCTGCCACAAGTCGGCGAAGACATTCGCGGTGCAAGGCGACGTGAGGCGAAACGGCCGGCACGTCCGCACGGTGCGGGTGAAGATCGATCGCGCCGATCGCATCGGACTTCGCGAGGCGCGCCGCCGCGCGAAGGAGATCATGAGCACGATCCAGTCGGGCGTCGATCCGACGGCGAGGCCCAATGAGACCGGGATCACGCTCGCGCAAGCTCTTGAAACACACCTCAGCGAGAAGCCGTTCCGCGAAGCAACGAGCACGAGCTACCGCTATCACGTGGACTATTACATGAAGCGGCTGCGGAACCGGGCCGTGGCCGACATCAGCCGCGCTGATGTCCGGGATATGTATGAAGAACTGAGGAGGCAGCGGGGACAGACGACGGCAACCGGCTGCATGAGGACCCTGCGTGCGCTCATCAACACAGCAATGCGCATCGATGAGACGCTCACGGCGAACCCGGTACATGCTCTCCGCATTCCCATGCCGAAGCGCCGCGAGGTCGAGATGCTCGATCTCGCCGCGTGGTGGGTTGAGACCGAAAAGCTCACACCGCATAGGCGCGACCTGCACCGCGCATTCCTGCTTACTGGCGCACGCCGGTCCTCGCTGCTTCAGGTTAGGCGCGACGACGTTAACCTCGAAAAGCGGGTGCTCACGTTCCGTCACATGAAGACCGGCGGTCACATGCTGTTCCCGATGGGCGAGTACCTCACATCGATACTCAAGGCACGCCTGGAGGCGGATGCCCCGTTGAACAACCCTTGGCTTTGGCCTTCATTGAGCGGCGTCGGCCACACCACCGAGCCGAAGCAGCAGCGGCATGACCTGCCGAGCCCGCACGAGTATCGCCACCACGCCCGCACGCTCTTCATCGCGTCCGGCGTGCCCTACGCCGAGAGCGCCCTTCTCCTTGGCCAGCGGCTCCCCGGCGGTTCCGGCGGATACGTCCACGCGGAGCACCTGGTCGAGCACCTCAGGCCGCACGCTCAGGCTTTGGAGAACAAAGTGCTGGCGGCCAGAGAAACGTTGGTAGCACCAGAGAGCCCCATGTGAATATTGGACGACGCGCGCCCCGAGGAGCCTTTTTTGGCCGGCGCGTGATCGGGACCTAAGGCCTCGATCCTCCTCAGACAGGAACCCTGATCTGAACCCCGCCGGCTGGCCTAGCCGGCGAACGAGGAGGCGCGTCCATGATGGACCCCAATGTGATCGATAAAATCGAGGACGCGGTGAAGCGCGCCCTCTTGGCCCGGCCGCGAAGCCCGTGGCTCGATAGTGAGGGCGCGGCGTCTTACCTAGGCTGTACCCCTGGCACCCTAAAGACCTGGCGCACTCGCGGAGAGGGCCCCCGCTATCACGTCTTCAATGGAAAGTCAGTGCGCTATCACGTCGATGAGATCGACGCGTTCGTGCGCGGGGAGGCCGTGCGATGAGCGATGTCATCAATGAGATCGGGCGCGCCGTGGAGGACGGCGCGCCCGTGGATGTTCTCAGCCATGCAGTTCGGAGCTTCGACGTTCGCGAAGATGCCCCGGCCTTGTGCCCCGATGAGCCGTCGTTGCCGGAGCCGAGCGCGCTCAACGTGCACGCCGCGGCAGGCCATCAACTCATCCCGCTCGACGGGAAGGTGCCGACGGAGCGCGGCTGGACCAAGGCGAAGCCGTTGGACCTCGCCAAGGCCAAGGCGCGCACGCACGCGGGTAAGAACGTCGGCGTGCGGCTGCGGGCGACGGACTTGGTCGTCGATGTCGATCCTCGTGCGTTCGATGACGGCGACGATCCCTTCGCGCGGCTCAAGGTTGACTTCGGATTGCCGGATGCGCCGTTCGTCAGAACGGGCGGCGGCGGCTGGCACTTCTATTTCCGCAAGCCGGCCGAGGTCGCGGTGGTGAACGCACTCGCCGGGTACGAGGGCGTTGAGTTCAAGTCGCTCGGCCGTCAGGTCGTGGCAGCCGGCTCGATCCATCCTGACACGCAACAGCCGTACCGCTTCGATGACGATCCGCTAGCCCTGACGCTCTCCGAGGCGCCGGAGGTCACCACGGCGCTCCTGGACGCGATCAGGAAGCCGTCCGGAGAGCAGCCGGGCGGCGAGCCCGGCGAGATCACGCCGGAGCAGTTGGCCGAATGGCTTGAGCACATCGATGTCGCCGACTACCGCGACGAGTTGAAGTGGCGAGAACTCATGATGGCCTGCCATCATGCTACGAATGGCGCAGGTGTTGAGGAGTTCATTGCCTGGAGTACCTCTGACCCCGATTACCTCGATCATGCCCAGATAATCGGTCGCCGTTGGCGTTCACTCGGCAACAAGACCGGAGCGATCACCATCAAGACACTCATCGCCGCTCTGCCGAAGGACAAGCGGCGCGAGGCCATCGAGGCGACCGGCCGCTGTCCGGCAGAGGATGACTTTGCCAATGACACGGAAGCGGAACCGGTCAACGCTCACAAGAAGTCGGCGGTCTGGAACGAGTGGGTCTGGGTGGCCGACGCATCGCAGTTCGTGCGGCGGTCGGACGGAAAGAAGTACCGGTCCGATCAGTGGAACTCGCTCTACGCCGGGCTGAAGCCGGATGGCAGCCTGCTCAACGCAGTTTGGAAGGAAAACATTCCGATCAGGAAGTTCGAGTCGCTCGTCTATCTGCCGGAACGGGTCGAGTTTCCGGATGGCGAACGAGGCGGCCGCTACAACATCTGGCGCAAGGCCGGCGTCGAGCCGAAGCCGGGCGACGTGACGCCCTTCCTCGCTCACATGGCGCACCTGTTTCCCGATGAGAGCGACCGCGACCACGTCCTCGACTACCTGGCTCTGCTGGTGCAGCGCCCTGCCGAGAAGGTCCACTTCGCGTTGCTCATCTGCGGGGCGCAGGGGACCGGCAAGAGTTGGATCGGTCGCTTAATGGAGAGGATCGTGGGCAGCCGCAACGTCGTGCGCCCGTCGAACGACGAGGTCACCTCTCGATGGACTTCGTGGATGGAGGGGTCTCAGCTCGCGATCATCGAGGAGCTTATGACGCTCGGCCGAAGGGAGGTGGCGAACCGGCTCAAGCCGGCGATCACCGATACGACGCTCAGGATCGAAGAGAAGGGCTGTTCGATATATTCGATCCCGAACTGTCTGAACTTCCTCTGCTTCACGAACCACGAGGACGCCTTGCCAATAGAGCGCGGCGACCGCCGCTGGCTGGTCGTCTTCTCACCTGCCGAAAAGAAGGATGAGGCGTACTACGAAAGCCTGTTCGGCTTCCTGGAAGGAGACGGCGCGTCGTTCGTCAAGCACTGGCTGCTGGAAAGGAAGGTCGCCTTGAGCATAAAAGGTGCGGCGCCTTCCACATCCGGCAAGGAGGCCATGCGGCGGCTGTCGATCGGCGATGCCGAGAACTACCTCCTCGACCTATTCGAGGAGGGTCAGGCGCCCTTCGACTTCGATCTCGTGCGCGTGGATGACCTGGTCAACGTCGTGCCGACTGCGTTGCAGGGGCGCGCGAACCTTCGCGCCAGGGTGTCGAAGCTGCTTAAGGATGAGATCGGTGCTGTGAAGCACAGCCGTTACACAAAGAACCGTATGCGGCAGGCCTATCAGCTCTGGTCGATCAGGAACCACGACGAATGGGAGGCCATCGGAGCGGCCGGACGGATCGATGCCTACATGGATCGATACGGGGCTCTGCTGCGCAAGGAAGGCACCATGTAGACAAGGCCCTTGGCGAAGATACGACCGGTAGACGCCCGTCGTCGTCCACCGGTTATCGTAAGAAATTCATCGCCTTGCCGCTCAGGTAGACAGGTAGACAAGCACTTCTCAGAAATCGAACCGGAGAGAATGGCTCAGCTAAACGGCGTGTGCTGCCGAGCCATATGGCATTAAACGGAACTCGGAAAAGCGCGTGTCTACTTGTCTACCGTGACGGCGTGTCCGGCGTGGACGACGACGGCAAGCCCCGCGGCGCGCAGACCCCGCAGACCTCGCGCGCGCGAGGCCGCCAGTCAGTCAGGCGGCACGCGGCGCAAAATCCGGCAAGAAGGCGCGCGGTCGCCGCATCAGCGCCGCCACGCCTCAGGCCAAGGCCGCGATCCTCGAATTGTGGATCATGGGGCCGAGGGCGGCGAAGGCAAGTCGTACCAAGGGCTTGGGAAACGGCGCGCTCCAAAGCACCGCGCCAGGCACCGGATCGGACCGTCGAGCTCCTGGGGCCGCAAGCACCTGCGGCGAACAACCCACTTTCCGCCGCAGGAAGGTCGCGGCCCTGGGGTCGCCGCGTGCCCTACGGCCTTCTGGATAGACGGCCGAGCTGCAAAAAGGTTTGAAAATTTTTATGGGCCCGCCGTAAGTTCTTCAGGATCAAACATTCAAGCATGCGTCGGAGATTGCTGGTGACGCCCCGAGAGTGGACATCGATTTGTGACCGCGTAACAGCGGCGATGCTTCATTTTACGCATCCATTTGTAACCCCACTCGGTACGGCAACTGCGAGCGCGGTGCGTCTAGTTGGCACTGGGTCGTATATAGGACACGGGAATCGCCGCCTACTGCTGACATGCGAGCATGTGGCCCGCCAACAGCCAATGCATTACCGCTTTTACGGCTCAGATAAAGTATTTGAGCATCGCGCTCCCTGGTGCTGGGACCCGCATCCAATTGACGCAGCCGTTGCTTTGATAAGCGATGCCGCCTGGGCAGCAACGCCACATTCAGCACGAGAAATTGCCACTTCCGTCTTTGCGCAAAAGCACTCCACCTGTGACCCAGCCGAGCTTTTGTTTTTTCGCGGCTATTCAGGTGAGAATGCGCACTATGCGTTTGGCATTCACCAAACCAACGGGACCGGCTATTGCTCACAAGAGGTCGCAAATTCCGGAGACGATCAGATATTTGAGATTTTTTGGCGTCCTGAGAAAGCTCAGTTCACGTCTTCGACTAGCGAAGAGACACGATCAGAAGTCAAATTTGAGAATCCGAAAGGCTTCAGCGGCTCTCTTGTCTGGAACACTCGCTACTTGGAAAGAACAGCGGCCGGCAAACAATGGAGCCCCGCTGATGCCGTGGTGACTGGGCTACTGCGTCGATGGGACGAGAAGGGTACCGGAAATTTGCTGGTGTGGCGTGTACAGCACCTAAATAGTTGGCTGCAGTTCTAGGGTTTTTTCGCGTCTAGCTCGATGGCATTTAGCAGGCACAATGCAATGCATCTTCGCGAGCGGAGAACGGCCAATGGCAAACATTCGCAAATTGGAAAGCCGCGACGTGCGCCGGCCCGAGATGGATCGCGTGTGGTCCGCGACCGTCGAGGACCGCGTCCTAGACATCGTCGCGAAGACCGGCTCGCCGAAGTCCGCCGCGAAGGCCGTGGGCGTGTCCGCCGCCACGATCCACGACCACCGCAAGCGCGATGCCGAGTTCGGCGCGAAATACGCTCAGGCGATGGACGCCGCCTTCCACCACGTCCTCGGCCGCGCCTTCGAGCGGTCCCTTGATGAACACGAGCCGAGTGACCGGCTGATCGAGGTCCTGCTCAAGTTCCGGTGGCCGGAGCGGCTGAACAACTTCCTCGCCTTGGTCGGCAACGGCGTCACCGATACCAGCGGGCCGGTCGGCCTAGACCCGCGCGTCATCGCTCGCATGGAGCCGGCCGACCGCAACGCGCTTATCGGGCTCTTGGAGAAATACCTCGATGTCGAACAGCAAGCAGGCCAACGGGTCATCACCATCGAAGGGTAGTGTCGCGGCGCGGATGCTTCGTGACCTGCGCGCGGTCGAGGGGCTCGTTGCCCGCATCGCGATCAGCGCGCCGGAGACCTGCGGGCGCAACGGCGGGGCGCAGGCGATCTTCAACGCCCTCGGCGGCGCCCCGACCTGCATCGGTTACTGGCGGCTTGATTTCGCTGCGTCGGCAGCAGGAATTGCGCTGTGGGAGGCCATGGCCACCGAGCACCAAGCCCGCCAGCGAGGGCATTCAGGTGAGCCCCCTGCTCGCGAGAAACGTTGATCGATCATAGGCGCTGTTCCTGCTCTCTCCTGGGCGCCAAAGCCCGCGCGCGGTGTGTGGGCAAGCACAGGAGGAATTGAACCATGACCACGTTTCGGAAGCTGCCGGGCAAGCCGGTACGGACAAGGGCCTCTGACATCAAGCGGTTCAAGGAGTTAAGTCTGAGCATCTTCAATGAGCCGCTGAGCGACGATGGGGCCAGAGCTGGCGCAATGGTACTCGCGGGGATGCGAACTCTACAACAGGAGACCGGTCCAGGGCATAAGCCCCTGCAGCTGGTCGCATGTCGTCTTACGGATGCATACAAGAAGAATTGGGCGAAGGAGCATCTTGGCCTGATCGAGAGGCGCTGATCTGTTGGCATTCAGTCGGTAAATCGCGAAGCATCGTCATCGCGTCCGGGCATCCGGTGGGATGCCCGAACCGCGGTGGCGGTGACGCATGCGGCTGTGCCGCGCCCGATCCGACCTCCCGCGTGCGGCGTGACGCGGCCAAAGGAGGTGCGGAGATGGCGATAAAGAAAGTGGCCCTGGGTTCCCGGTGGTTGTCCGCGACGGACGTGATCGACCGGCTCAAGCAGGCCCGAGAAAATCGCGAGCAGCAGTCGAAGCTGCTTGCTTCACTTGAAGCGCAAGCGGCGCAGCGGCGCGAAGAAGTCGAGCGCTCGCTTGCCGATTTACCCCAGCCTCAGCGCGGCCAGATCGTCGCCCGCACCGTGAACGGCTTCCGCAACGAGCTGAAACGGCAAAGCGCCGACGCGCGGCGCACCCACCTGAAGGAGGCCGGCCGCCTGCTCGAACAGACCGACGGCGCCCGCGCCCACTATCAATCTCCGGTACAGATGCTGATGCGCGAGGGACTCGGGTCCGAACGGCGCAGCCGCCTGCTGCAGCAGATCGCGCACTCCGGGCCGGTCGAGCTCGCGTCGCTTGCCGAGTTCGCCGCGGCCACCAAGGACAAAGAGTTCGGCGCCGCACTATGCGCCCGCGTCTCCGACCTCGCGCCCAACGAACGGTCGTTCAGCTCGCGCGATCTCGCGGACGCGCTCGTCGGCGAGGAGCACCGCCGCGTCACCGCGGCGCTGATGGAATTGGACCGGCTCACCCAGGAGGCGGCGCACGCCGACAGCGCCTTCGAGCGCGGCGCGGCGAACCCCGTCCGCTCGATCAGGATCGCTCGCATGAAGCAGGCCGAGGCTGAGGTCGGCGCCGACCTGGCCAATCTGGACGAACCCGAGGATAAGGAGGAGTGACCGATGCCGATCTACGTGTTCTATGCCGCGAAGGAGAACGTGCGCCGCTCGGACGGCTGCAACACTGTGGTCGCGCCGGGTGCCGATCCGAGCGCCGCCCGGGCCGTCGCGGAACAGCTGCTCGGTGAGAACGCAGGCGCGCTTAACGGCTTCGCGGCGGTCGAGATGACCGAAGCCACCGCGGCCTTCGCGGTGCAAGGCCATCCGCCGGTCGGCGGCTCGCCCTGGCCGTCTCTGGGGCGCGGCGGCAGTCGGCTGCGGGGCTCGTGATGTCCGCCGCGACGATCTCCCGCGGCGAGCACGACCGCATCGTGCGCGAGGCCCTCGCCGGCGTGTTCGCGCTCACGCCGCTCGACCTCTACGTCTACCTCGGCGGCGACGCCGAGGCGTTCGACGAGGTGGCCCGCGCGATCATGGAGTGGTGGTTGAGGTCGCACGGCTACGATGAGGAGGACGTGGCGCCCGCCTGCCGGTCCCCGCGCAAGCGTCTGTGGGTCCGACGCGAGGTCTGGCCGGAGGATGCGCCGTGGACGTGCGAGGTGGCGCATTAGTCAGGATCGCCGAGGCCTTCGCTCCGGAGCAGTCAGCAACTCCCCCGGCGTCTTCTGGAGCCGGGCTGCAAGCTTCACGATCAAGTCGAGCGAGGGGTTGCGCAAGCCACGCTCGATCCCGCTGATGTAGGTCCGGTCTATCTCGGTCTCCAAGGCGAGCGCTTCTTGTGAGAGGCCGAGCGCCTTTCGCGCCCCCTTCACGTTATCCGCCAGTACCCGCCTATAGTCCGCCATGGGCGCATGGCGCCCGGATGTGGACTGATCGTCCACGGACTCAGCGTCACATTTTGGTTCGCGGCCGACCCTGTAGACGATAATCTACAAGCAGGGATTGAGCCGGATCGCGCCTATGGAGACGCTCTCAGCCGTGATGGAGTGGACCTACCGGGCCGTCGCGACCTGGTATGTAGCCGCGATCGTCGGCGGCGTGCTTATCCTCATGGCAGAGCGGCTGTCCCGCCGCCGCGAGCCGTCCGACGCCGACGTGAAGCGGGCGGTCGAGCGCTACCGACAATGGTACGGCAACGATGCACTGGCCGTGATCGCCGATCACATGCTGGGAGCTTCGTTTGCGCCGGATAGCCGACACCGCAGATTTCTTGAGCGCGTCGCGAACGAAATGAAAACCAAAACCGTCAGCGAACGCGACAGAGATAAAGCCATCGATATCTAAGGCTGAAACGCCTTACAGATAACCAAACTCGCTTTCAATATTTTTAAGCGTCCGTGTTACCCAATTCTCAGAGGGCTTGTCTTCTGTACGCTTGAGCTGTTGCTTGACGTATAAATAACGAGGCTTCATGATTTTATCATCTACTTGCAGCGCAGTACGAAATTGCAACAGCCCCGATAATTCCGTCATTAACACAGAAAACGGCAACGCATCCTGCTCAATTACCTTTTCAACCCTCAATGCATTCAGCAACGCGTAAAATTCTCGAAAAGCCGATAGCTGCCTATCCGAAGAAAACTTATCTTTATCAAATCCTCTTAGAGCGCCCTCATCAGCCATCCTAGCAAAAGCGAGATATTGTTGGCGTGCCCGCATCGCAAGATAGTCAAACCCAGTCTCCATTGCACCGGCAAAAGCCTCATCGAGCAATTCAACACACTGATCGATACCATGGAGACCGCCGACATTTCCTATCTTGAGATTTTTTCGGGCTGCAAACCCATAGACCTCCCGAATAAATGCTACTTCAAGTATGCGAAGCCTTTTGGGATGCGACACTCCGCTCGTCCGCAACTTCTCCGCTTCCAAGATGATCTGCGTTGCCCATTCAATTCCTTTTCTCAGGTGGACGGCAGGATCTTCGTTTCCTTGAGCTATGCGCCAAGCAAGTCTAAGGATTATCCCTTCAGCATAGAGCGCTTCATACAATTGCCGGCGAACGGATTTTTTCTCTTCAAATCGCTCCAATTGCCATACGGAACGGGCGCTTTGAATCAATTGTAATGAGAGATCGTACCGCCCCTTCGCTGCAAGCAACAAGGCAAAAATCAACAAAACATCAAACCGGAGCAATGACAGTTCTATTTCCTTGTCTATATCGACCTTATTATGACTAGTGAGGTATGCACTAGTTTTCCTCTCAATTTCTATGCGAGCGTCCTGGACGATACTAAAAATTTCAAGTCTCGGGTATTTGGTCGCAGTTCGCAGTTTTTCTATTATCGTTTCCGAGTGGAATTTGAACGCATGAGTAAACAAATCAGAATGAAAAAACACTACGCCGCTTGCATCTCCATTGCTATCCTTTTCCAACAAACGAATGCAGGTACAGTCAATATTGCTTGCTAATTCTTTGATGTCTGGAAGGGCAAATAATAATGCCAGCTCCCTCCCAATTTGGGTAGTCCTGAGTTTGTGGCTGATTATGCGCTCCAAATACCTTCGGATGCCGTCAGATTTAGATCGTTTACGCCACCTATTGCCTCTCGATTCTATTCGTAGCTGAACCTGTTCAGCAAAGCTTTGTTGTCTATAGTCAATCCAGCCTCGGAGTAATTTACGACTCACAAAATGACCGAGAGCTTTAGAGACCTCTTCCTCTCCGAAATCCGACACATCATCAACAAAGCCGCTAACCACACGAATCAAACTGCGGAGTTTATCGAGCGTATTCCGTGCCTTCTCCGCATACTCCCTCCGTTCGGCCGGCTTCAACTCGACCTGCCTAATCATAAAAGCACTCAAAAGACGAGGGTGAAAAATAAACGGCGGCGGATCGTTTACTCCTCCTACATCGATCGCAAGCAGCGCATTATAGTATTGATGGTTGCGCGTCACGAAGGCTATCTTGATATCAGGATTGAATCTCCCAATTGTTGAATTGAGAAACTCGACAAATGCGAGCGTTTCGGCGCCTTCTTCACGACGCGCCCATCGACCGTGACGATCGTAAGCTTCATTATAAATATTGTTGCCCTTTTCGATCCAGTCGAGCCACTTCTTTGAGTTTTCTAATGGGTTGAACGCGCCCAGCTCCTTCCGCATGCCCGCAACATCTTTGATGCCGTACGCGGCGTCTTCCCATGGCATGTCGATGGGGTCGAGAAAATTTGCTTGAGAGACAAAAGGCAGCAATAAATCACGCGTATTTTTTGAAAGACTTCTTGCAAGCGAGACAAAGCCAAATTGTTGCGCGTCTTTGACATAAACGTGTTCGAAGTAATCCCCTGATCCTTCCGCGCCAATGAGGCTCCTCAGCTGCGCCTCGTTGTTCGTGATTGCATTATTCCAGTTACCGGTTGGGTCGTCTTTAAAATGGCTGACATAAATTATGTCGTCGCGCAAAAGCCTCCAAGTTGGAGGAGAAATCATTGTTCTAAAAGTATTGCTGAGCAGCAAACTATCTGTATATTCGGACTGATCTTCATATGCGCGCTGGAGATATTCGAGCCGCCTATCAATGCTATGATCAAGATTTAGGAACACTTGCTCTAGAGTCGTCAGATAATCCCATACGCGCTTAACGCCATCTTTCGAAAGTTGCCGTCTATCGTTGGGCCGCCAAGATTCCCAGTGAACTGTGATTTCCGGATAATCGACCAGATACAATATTCTTCGATCGGCGCCGCCCGCCAAGAACTCAAGCCCACGCTCGAGCGCCGAAACGAGTGCGGCATTATTTGCGAGCTCATGCCGAACTTGGCCGACTGTTAATTTTTGTCCCAGCTCAGCCAAGACCGTGCCTCGTCGGATTAGGAGCTACTACAATAAGAAATTGCTCTAGCTCATGCGGCGTTCGACCGGGCACAGGTGTCCAATCTCGCACGGGAGATGGATCAACGGTGGCGCTCCATCCGACTTGGATTGGATCCTCCGCAGGGTCCAAGTCAATCATAGCAGGATTTATATAGAGCTCATCCTGTTCATCCTCCTCGCCACGCCGTCGAATGATCACCCCGGCATCATTCAGGTGCAGGAGAATTGCTTGAGCATGCCCCTTCACTTGATCGGTCAAATTATCAGCGAAGGCAGCATTATAAATCTCCTCTAATTCAACTCCTTTCACAATTGCTGACGTTATAAGGTCGACAAATACATGGACAACATCAAAATGAGCGGACCGAAGTTTAAATTTTTCATTGAAAGCAATCGCCCATTTACTTTCAGGATCGTGCCCGAAGAGTTCATCTGGGCGCCCGGCTTGCATTAATAGATGACTCCACAAATGTGGCCACCGACGAATGTCCTCAAGAACCAATGGTGTGAACAACGCCGATGAAAATGGGGCCAATACGGGCTGCGCAAATAGCACCTTTGACACCCGCAGGGCACTTTTGTCGCCCTCATATGCAAATGTTGCAAGTGAAGCGATAATCGCATCGACTGCAAGATATGCACCTGCCTTTTCTGGCTCCGTCCAATTCGCGTTCGCCAATTTGAGGGTAACGGTTTCAATTGCATTCGAAAGGTCGTGGGTAACCACATTGAACCCCGAACGCGCCGCTGCGTGACTCAGCACCGTTAATGCGTCCAAATCGAAACTGTGCGCAGACGCAGCGAGCGCTCTTTGAAATGCTCTCTCGATGAGTTCGGTGGCCCTTTTTGCCGGCGGCAAAAGCGCTCTAAGCAAATCGCCAAGATCGTACTGTTCCGCCCCTCCCATAAGGAAAGGGTATCCATTCCGAGTGCTGATAAATTCAGTAAGCCAATTTCCAAAATCCTTCCCGCCCACGACGAAGTCAAAATCAAAAATCTCTCGATTGGCTTGGTCTTGATCAATCATAACCGTGTCCGTCGTCTAAGATCGGAAACGATGCGCGCGGAATCGACAAGCGACATAGTGTCGGCACTCACTTCGCCGAGTGGGATGCAATCGCTCAAGGCAATAGGGCCATCGTCAGCAACAACAAGCTCAGTTAATCCCCACTTCTGTCCTCTGAGCGGCATGGTACGTCCAAACCCGTCGCGATGATCAGTTGCGCAAAACGCAGGATATCCGCCGGATGAGAAGGTGGTCGGCCGCCAATGTCCCGACATGTTGCCTAACTCAAATGTCAGCAACGCAAGTTCGGTATTCTTTTTATGGATTAGCCCAAGCTTCATGCATGCCCATGTGGCCGCATTGGCCTTAGATACCTTTGTTGGCGGCGGATATTTACATGATACCGTGAAGAAGTTGACCCACTTCCCGCTTGACGCAGCAGCGGCGGCCCTTTTCTCAAGCTCTTGCCTGGTTTTTGCCGAATCTTTAATCAAAGTTTTTGCGAGAACCCAATTGGTTGCCTCTCTTGTCATCGCCGGCTTGTTTACTCTCAATCCGGTTTGCGCGTACAACATATAATTGGTGATGATTTTGTCCTGTTGAATCACTCGCACTAGTTGTTTGTCAGGTGCCGTCTTTGCCAGCACACGAGGGCTGACACGCGGAGCCTGTCGTGGAACCGGCGGCCTAGTAGACGAGACTGCGCAGTAGTTCGCAATTTCCCGAAGCGCCGAGAGCGTGGCCGTATGCCACTTAGGATCGCTCTGTCTAATCCGATTCACGTAACGACCAGTGCGCTCTAAGTACTGTGTAAATCCTTGAATTGCACGACGCGTGACGGTCCGGTTTCTTAGCTCAAATCGGAGGTTCCTGTATTGGACCTCTCCATTTTCATGCACGCGCGCAAGACGAGCCCAATTCAGCGCGGCCCGGCTTTCGGCGTCCAATTTCGGCATTGATGCACCCCCGACACGCAATGATAGAATTTGGCACACTTATGTCAATAATGCTGCGCCCATAGAGGCGACGGTCATCGGCTGAGCCCCGGGCGGGCGGACTGTTGTGCCAACGGCGGGCCAGAAATGGCGCGCAAAAACCTCAGCCGCCGGCCCCTCCCCCCGCAAATGCAGTGAACATAAAGAGAAAAGGGGCGGCGGCGACAACGCACCCACTCACGGGTTACTTCGGTTGTGTTCTGTGACCAAAGACGGCCGTGAAATAGATGGCTATTCCGTTGAGAGGTGGCCGACGGATTTGCCGGAAGGGGCAAAGGAGATGCGGCAAAAGTATTGCCGAATTCGCCGATGATTTTAGGCGGATGGCCGCGCGAGGTGCAGCATCGACGGTCTTGGCTTTCGCAGACAACCTGCCAAAAATTGCAGACCCGGCGTCGGTGCAGGGCCAAGACGTGGAATTAAGGAGTCAAACAGTACCCTCAAGCCAGCGCGCGTAGAATTCCCGCTGGCTTTTATCAAAGGCCGTTTGGAAAGGTCTGCTTAATCGCAGGGTCTGTTCAAACGCCTCGCGCAACTTCACGGCATCCGCGAAGTCTGCGCCAAAATGGCGGCGAAGTGCGTCGGCGCAAAACCAACTGATGCTAACCTGGTCGGTCATTATCCGAGACAAATGACCGGCCTCAAGTATCTTGCATTCCTCGGGATCACGTAGCGCGCGATCCTGCATCAGGTCCATGGCAGCATTGTCGGCATGAGCGAGATGACTCGCCATACCGTATGTGTGCAGCAATGCGGTGATGTCCTGTAAGGATTTTCCATCAGGAGCACTTCGGCTGAGCTTGTCAATTATTTCCGAGAACGACCATTTTTGTTCAAGGCGTTTGCGCTCCGCCTTTGAGCCCTCCGTCTCCAAATCGAAGACCTTGCCGTCTTGGAGTAGTCCGAAAACGGAGGCTGAGACGCTGTTAGGCTCGAATACCCTCTCGGCATGCGCAGCCTTTTTCGCAGTACGGCGGTCGTTTATCGGTCCGAGCTTGTTCCAGAATTCATCCACCAGCGTTGGCTTCTCGCCTTCTTCGGCGAAACATAGGAGCAGGATTTTGGCGGCCGTCTCATAGAAGGACCGTAAGATGATCTCCGCATCCCATGCGTATCCCCAACTGGCAAGGAACGAGACCGCCTGGCTTCTAGAAGAGAGATACCAAAACAGCGTTTTGAGGGTCGGTGTAATATCCGGCTTGCCAGAGCCGTGGCGCGAGAACAGGCCGTCCACCTCGTCTCGAATTAGAGACAAGGTCCGCAAGCAGGCCTCTTGTAAATCTCGCGCAAAATCGTGCTCAGGCATCCAGCGAGTCTATCCATCTAGCGCTCTCTTCACTTGGCCACGACAAGTGAGAGAATGGCGTCCCGGAAGGGAGTCGAACCCCTGACCCCTGGTTTAGGAAACCAGTGCTCTATCCAGCTGAGCTACCGGGACAATCCGCCGAGTTCGGTGCCTATCCGGTACTCGGCCGCAGCCGGCACCGGACAAGCGCATGATCCGTCTGCCGTTTCTACCTCAAGGCCCTCGAATTAGGAAACCGCTGCTCTATCCTGCTGAGCTACGGGACCGGTTCGGCCTCTATACGCGGCCGTGGGCGAGTTTGTCACCATGCCGCTCGCCGGCGGCGGGCGCGGGCCGGACGCGCCTCGCAACCGGGTTGACGCCGCCGCCACCGACCGATCACCTCGCCTCCCGGGCGGGAATTTCCCGCGACGGCGGATGAAACGACGGCGGGCGAGACGACCATGGACGAGGCAACCGTGGACGAGACGATGGCTCGCGACCGGATACCAAAGCGTTCCCACCATACGACCGCATCGCGGACATGCGCCGCGGCGATCGCCTGCCTGCTCATCGCGCCGGCGTGGGGCCAGGCGCGCGCGGCGTGCGGAGCCGGGGAAATCGCGCGCGGGCGCGTGGCGAAGATCATCGACGCGCGCACGCTGATGCTTGAAGACGGCGAGGTTGTTCGGCTGGCGGGCATCGAGCCAATCGAGGCGGCGAACCCGCCCGAAGCCGCGGAAGCGGCGGCCGGTGAAGGCGAGGCTCGCGCCGCGCTCGCCGGACGCGAAATCATTCTTTTCGGGACCGAGCCCGGGGCGGCCGCGCGCGACCGCTACGGCCGGCTCTCGGGATTTGCCAGGATCGCGGAAACCGAGGAAAGCATCCAGGATGGGCTTATCCGGCGCGGGCTTGCGCTGGCCTCCGCCCATGCCGGCGACCGCGACTGCGTTGCCGGCCTTCTTGCGGCCGAGAATGAGGCGCGCCAGCGCAAAGCGGGCGCATGGGGGACTGGTTTCGCCACAAAAAACGCCGAAAGTCCGGACGAAATCACGGAACGGGTCGGGCAATTTCTCGTCGCCGAAGGATCGGTCAGCTCGGTTCGCGAGGCCGGTGCGACAATCTATGTCAATTTCGGCAGGCGATGGACGCGCGATCTGGCCGCCACCATTCCCAAACGGCTGGCGAAATCGTTTGAACGAGCGGGGCTTTCCGCGAAATCGATGGAAAGGCGAAAGGTTCGCGTGCGAGGCTGGGTCGAAATGCGCGGCGGTCCGAGGATTGCCGTGGCGCGGCCGGAGCAGATCGAGGTGCTGACGGAGAAGTAACCCAAGACCGGCGGCAGGACCCGCGAAATGCGCGGCAATGGTGACTTTTTTCGGTCCGAAGGTTGCGTTCCGCCGCCGAGCCCGGCACCCTCTGGACGCCGGATGCGGTCAGCCGGCGGCTGAAGGTCGATGATAGCGCGAATGTAACCGGCGACGGTCCGGCCTGTGGATTGCGTGAGTTGGTGTGATGATGTTGTCGTCGAGTGCGCAGGGAGCGGGATTGCGGCGCGCGCGTAGCGCGTCGGTCGTCGTTTTGCTTGCCTGGCTCGTCACCGACTGCAGCGACTTCACCCGCTTCCGCGAGGTTTCCGCCGCCGCGCCTCGGCCGGTCGCCGCCGCGACGCCCCAGACGCCGTCCATCGAGCGCGAGCACGAACGAATTCTCGCCTCCTATGGCGGCATCTACGAACATCCGAGGCTCGAGGAGTCGCTGAACAAGATCGTGCGGCGCCTGGTCGCCGCCTCCGAGCGGCCCGATCTCGGCTACAAGGTGACGATCCTCAATTCATCCTCGATCAACGCCTTCGCGCTGCCCTCGGGCCAGCTCTACGTCACCCGCGGCCTGATCGCGCTCGCCAACGACGCCTCCGAGCTTGCCTCGGTGCTCGCCCATGAAATGGCGCATGTCGTGGCCCGTCACGCCGTGATCCGCGAGAACCAGGCGCGCCAGGCCGCGCTCGTCTCCCGCGTCGTCAGCGACCTCGGCAACGATCCCGAACTTACCGCGCTGGCGCTCGCCAAGACCAAGGTGACCATGGCGAGCTTCTCCCGCGCGCAGGAGTTCGAGGCCGACGGCATCGGCGTCGGCACCTCGGCGCGCGCGGGCTACGACGCGTTCGGCGCGGTGCGCTTCCTCACCTCGATGGAGCGCAACGCGCGCCTCAGGGTGCGCGGCGCCGATCTGCGCTCGCTCGAGTTCCTCGCGTCCCATCCCGCCACGCCCGAGCGCATCGGCAACGCCAGGGCCAACGCCAAGCAGTTTTCCACGCCCGTCCAGGGCGAGCGCGATCACGCTGCCTATGTCGAAACGCTCGACGGCATGATCTATGGCGAGGATCCGAGCGAAGGCTTCGTGCGCGGCCGGCGCTTCATTCATCCTCGGCTCGGCTTCGCCTTCACCGCGCCGGACCGTTTCACGCTGGAGAACACCGCGCAGGCCGTCATCGGCGTCCGCGAGAACGATGTCAGCGCCATGCGCTTCGATGTCGTGCGCGTGCCGGCCGAGCAATCGCTGGTCGATTATCTCAACGCCGGCTGGATGGAGAACGTCGACAAGGGCTCGGCCGAGGAAGTCATGATCAACGGCTTTCCCGGCGCCACCGCGACGGCGACGGGCGAGCATTGGCAATTCCGGGTCTACGCGCTGCGCTTCGGCAGCGACGTCTATCGCTTCATCTTCGCGACCAAGCAGAAGAACGTGGAGACCGACCGCGCCGCGCGCGAGGCGGTCTCCACGTTCCGCCGCCTGACTCTCGCCGAAATACAGGCCGCCCGGCCGCTGCGGCTCAAGATCGTCACGGTCCGGCCGGGCGATACCGTGGAATCGCTGGCGCAGCGCATGGCGGGAACCGACCGGCAGATCGAAAGATTCCGCGTGCTCAACGGCCTCGATCAGCACGAGACGCCGAGGGTCAACGACAGCGTCAAGCTCGTCGTTGAATAGAAGGCGCGGGAAAAGGGTTCCGGGGGAAAGGGCCGCCAAGAGCGAGCGGAAAGCGGCACCGGCTCGAAACCGAGCACGCGAACGATGCTGCCGCGATAAAGAGACGCGCGCGCCTGCGACATGCGACGGGCTGGACGCAGCCTCAGGCGAACCGGAATTTGCCTCGCGCAAAAAAGAAAACACGGGCCGCGAGGCCCGTGTTTCCTGATTCAACTGGACCTTGCCGCGCGGTTCGCCCGCGCGACCGATCAGGCCGCTTCGTCGGCCGCGACGGAATCCTCGCTCTCGCCTTCGAAGTCGCCATCGGCGTCGGCGTCGGCATCGCCCGCCCCCTCGGTCTCGGCGATCTTGGCGCCGCGACGAGGTCCCTTGACCAGCGCCGCCTCGATCTCCTTGACCGCCTCGGTCTCGGTGACGTGATGGACGACCGCGATCTCGCGCGAAAGCCGGTCGAGCGCGGCCTCGTAGAGCTGGCGCTCGCTGTAGGACTGTTCCGGCTGGGATTCGGAGCGATAAAGATCGCGCACCACTTCCGCGATGGCGACGATGTCGCCGGAATTGATCTTGGCTTCGTATTCCTGCGCCCGGCGCGACCACATCGTCCGCTTGACGCGGGCGCGGCCCTTCAGGGTTTCGAGCGCGCGCTTCACCAGCGCCGGCTCGGACAATTTCCGCATGCCGACATTGGTGATCTTCGCGGTCGGAACACGCAGCGTCATCTTGTCCTTGGTGAAGTTGATCACGAACAGTTCGAGGCGAACGCCCGCGATCTCCTGCTCTTCAATGGAGAGGATCTGGCCGACTCCGTGAGCCGGGTAGACGACATATTCGTGGGTCTTGAAGCCGAGCCGTTGGGTCGTCTTCTTGACTTCCTCGACACGCCCATGCGCGCCGGCGGCCTTCAGGCCCTTCGCCTGAGGCTTCGACGCGGGCTTGGACGCCGCCTTGGAAGCCTGGGGACGGGGGTGAGCCGTTTTCGCGACGGCCGCCTTGCTCGCGGGCCGATGCGCCTGGGCCTTGGCGGAGGATTTCGAGGCGGTCGCCTTTTGGGCAGTGTTTTTGGGCATGCTGCTCTTTGCCGGTTTGGAGGCTTGCGCCGATTTCAGGGACTTGGACTTAAGGGACTTGGACTTAAGGGACTTGGACGCGCGCGTGGACTTCGACGCCGACCGGAGCTCCGATTTCTTGGAAGCCTTCGCGGCGGCGGCCTTCAATTTCTTCGAATCTTGCTTGCTCTTGGAATCTTGCTTCGATTTGCGTGATTTTTTCGACACGGCTCCGTGCGTGGAAACCCACGCCCCTGTTCGACGCGTTGCCTGGGAGGCCTGACCTTCTTCTCTCTATGCTCGCTCCGCGCGGGAGCTTCAGTCCGCTGGGGAGGTCAGATCCAATCTATATTTTGTAAAGATAGCACATTTTCCGCAAAAATCAAAGGTTTATGCCCCCGCTTGGCCTCGGAGGAGCGGCCTTTGCCGCCATTTTGGCGGTTAAGGTTAAATTAACCTGTGCGCAACGGTACAATTTGAAGCGAACCGCCCGCCCTGGTTGTGGCGGGCGTTGTGCGTCGCGTCAGTCGCCCTCTCCGGGATTGGGAGAGAAATACTTCTCCAGCTTTCCCGGCTTTCCGTCGAATTCCTTCGCGTCGGGGGCGTGTTCCCGCTTCTGCGTGACGTTCGGCCAGGTCGACGCGTATTTGGCGTTGAGTTCGAGCCATTTCTCGAGATTGGGCTCGGTGTCCGGACGGATCGCATCGGCGGGGCATTCAGGCTCGCATACGCCGCAATCGATGCATTCCTCCGGATGAATGACGAGCATGTTCTCGCCCTCGTAGAAGCAGTCAACGGGGCAGACCTCGACACAATCCGTATATTTGCATTTGATGCAATTCTCAGTGACGACGTAAGTCATCCCACTCTCCGGTCGACCATTTTTTTGTTGAACTTGACCTAGCGCAAGCCGTTCCGGCTCGCAAGCCGGACCGCCCGAAGCATCAGAAAATTTGCGACAGGTCAATGTCGCGACGAGTTGCCATACGTCAACCGGCGCGGTCAGACCGCGACATAAAGCGCCCGCGCATGGGACGCGTCGCGTCGCCGTTCCGCCGTCGCGATGATCTTGAGGACCCGCACGCCGCGATCGAGCGCGATCGTGAGTACGTCGCCGGGACCGACGGGATGCGCCGGACCCTTGGCGCGCACGCCGTTGACGCGCACATAGCCGCTCGCCGCCAGTTCCGCCGCCGCGCTTCGCGTGCGCACGATACGCGCGTGCCACAGCCATTTGTCGACGCGCTGTCGGACGAGGTGCGTTTCGGCGTCCGTCACGACCGAATGATGCGTGATGGGCCGCTATTCGCGGTCTTTGGCATTGGCTTCAAGTTGCGCCTTCAGCGCTGCAAGCTTGGCGAAGGGCGAGTTGGGATCGATCGGCCGTTCGCGCCGCTCGGGCGCGGAGGCGGAAGCGCGCTGCTGACGATAGGAGGCGTCGTCGCCGGAAGGACCGCCCTGGCGTCCCTTGCCGCGCCATTCGCCGCGTCCACCGCCACCGAATTTGCGATCGCGACCGCCACGCTCTTGATGCGGACGCGGCCGATCGCGACGGGGCGCGTCGGCGGGCGTTGCCTCGGCGGGCGCGCTCGCGCCTTCCTCGGCCCGAACCGGCGTCTCGCTCGGCGCATCGCGGCGCGGCCTGTCCGGCCGACGATCACGATCGTGACGATGCCGAGACCGCTGGGAGGCCTCGCCGGCGCCTTCGCCCGCCGCCTCGCCACGCCGACCATGACGCTCCTGCTGCTTCTGGGCGCGCCAGGCGCGGCGTTCTTCCGGCGGCCGTCCTGGACGCCAGACCTCGATCAGCAATGCCTCGGCCGCCGCGAGCGCGTCGCCTTCGGTTGTCGCGCCGGCCTCGGCGGTCACTTGGCCTTCGCCATGCGTTGCGGCCTCGACAGGCGCGGCCGCCCCGGCCGCGTTCATATCCGCGGCGGGCTCCGTGGCAGGCTCCTCGCCCGACGCTTCGTCGCGCGCGGCGGGGACCGACGACGGCGCCTCGAGGGACGTCGCCTCGGCGGAAATCGTTTCGGTGGAAATCGTCTCCGCGGGAATCATCTCGGCGGAAATCGTCTCGGTTGGGATTACCTCGGCTTCCGGCGATGTCTCAACCGCACGCGCCTCGCTCGCGGACTCCTCGCTCGCGGACGCCTCGCTTAACGACGGCTCGACCGCCTCCTCGCGCGCGACGATTTCGGCCTCGTCACCCGCCGTGGAGGCCGCTTCATCCGGGTTCGTCGCGGCCTGCCCTTCCGAGGGCCGCGCCGCCACGATCGCCGGCGGCTCGGGCTGCGGCGGACGTTTTTCCATCCGGTAGCCCAAGGCCTTCAAAATCGAGGCGAAGTCCTCGCCGGCCGCGCCGGTCAGCGACGTCATCGCCTGCGTGATGGTGAAGGCGGAACCGTCGAACGCCCCCGAGGGTTTGGGCTGCGACGAGCCCGGCTTCCATGCAAGCGCCGGCCGGATCAGATCGGCGAGCCGTTCGAGAATATCGACGCGCACGGCGCGCTCGCCGCACACGCGATAGCCGAGCACGCGATAGGCGTCGCGCGCGAGCGACTTGTCGATCGGAAACGACGTGCGTCCGCTGACGGCCAGATGCAACGCGTCGGCGAGCAGCGCCGGATCGACGGCGTCCTGCTTGAGGCTCCACAGCAGCGCGGCGAGCGCGCGCGGCGCGGGCTTGAGCAGCGCCGGAAAATAGACGTGATAGGCGCCGAAGCGGATTCCGTATTTGCGCAGAACCGCGCGGTTCGACTGGTCGAGCGCCTTCAGATCGGACGCGACCTGATGGCGGTCGAGCACGCCGAGCGACTCGGCGACCTGAAAGGCGATCCCGCGCGCGATGCCCGTCACATCCGTGCCGACCGACAGTTCGAACAACGGCCCGAGCAGCTTCTCGATGTGGGTCTTCAGCCAGAGATCGAGACGCGCCTGCACCGCCTCGAGCGGAGCCCCCGTCAGGCGTTCGTCGGCGATGACGGCGACGCGCGGGCGCAGCCCGTCCTCGGTGGCGACGAGCCGGCCGACCGCGTCGCCCACCCACCGCAACACGCCGTCGGAGGCGAGCACGAATTGGTCGTCGGCCGCGTTCGCCAGCCGTTCGGCGCGCGCGTCGATCTCCCCGGCGAGCGCCTTCTGCGCGGCCGCCTGCAACGCCTTCGCCTCGCCGCCGGCCTGCGCCGCGTCCGGGGCGAACATGAATCCGTCGAGCCGTCCTATCACATGACCTTCGACGATCACGTCACCCGTCTTGCCAATCTGAGTTTCCAGCATCGTGTTTTCCCGCAAACGCCGCATTAATATACTGGTGCGGCGATCAACGAAACGCTCCGTAAGTCGGTCATGCAGCGCATCGGACAATTTGTCCTCGACCGACCGGGTCGTTTCGCGCCAGTGATCGGAATCGGCCAGCCAATCGGGTTGATTCGCGGCGAATGTCCATGTCCTGATCTGCGCGATGCGCGCCGACAGCGTATCGATGTCGCCATCGGTACGATCCGCCCGGGCGATCTGGGCCGCGAACCAGTCCGTCGCGATGTTACCCTGTCGCATCAGATAGCCATAGAGCGTGGCCACCAATTCCGCATGCGCGGCCGGCGCGATCTTGCGGTAGTCGGGGAGTTGGCAGACCTCCCATAGCCGCGCGACGGCGTTCTTGCCATGCGCGAGCGCGCGGACATCCTCGTCGCGCGCCGCATGGTCGAGAATCCGGATGTCCTCGCCGGCCGGCGCGCGCGTCAGCGCCTCGTGCGAGGGCGCGAGCGCGAGGGTCGCCTGCAACGCGCCGATCGTCGTGAAATCGAGATTGGCATTTCGCCATTGCAATATCTTGACGCTTTCAAAGGAATGGTTCTGCAGCGCGTTGACGAGGTCGGGCTCGAACGGGGGACAGCGTCCGGTCGTGCCGAAGGTGCCGTCGCGCGTCGCCCGCCCGGCGCGGCCGGCGATCTGGGCGAATTCGGCCGGCGACAGGCGGCGGAACTGATAGCCGTCATATTTGCGGTCGGAAGCGAAGGCGACGTGGTCGACGTCGAGATTGAGGCCCATGCCGATCGCGTCGGTAGCGACGAGATAATCCACGTCGCCGGACTGGTAGAGCGCGACCTGGGCGTTGCGCGTGCGCGGGCTGAGCGCGCCGAGCACGACCGCGGCGCCGCCACGCTGGCGCCGCACCAGCTCGGCGATCGCGTAGACCTCCTCGGCCGAGAACGCGACAATGGCCGTGCGGCGCGGCTGGCGCGTGATCTTGCGATCGCCGGCGAAGGTGAGTTGCGATAGGCGCGGCCTTGTGACGATGCTCGCGCCGGGCAGGAGCCGCTCGACGATCGGACGCATCGTCGCCGCGCCGAGGATGAGCGTTTCGTCGCGGCCGCGCCGATGCAGGATGCGGTCGGTGAAGACATGGCCGCGCTCAAGATCGCCGGCGATCTGGATCTCGTCGATGGCGACGAAGGACACGTCGAGATCGCGCGGCATCGCCTCGACGGTGGCGACCCAATAGCGCGGATTGGGCGGCTTGATCTTCTCCTCGCCGGTGATCAGCGCGACCGCCTCGGCGCCGGCGCGATCGGCGACCTTGTTGTAGACCTCGCGCGCGAGCAGGCGCAGCGGCAGCCCGATCACGCCCGACGAATGCGCCAGCATGCGTTCAATGGCGAGATGCGTCTTGCCGGTGTTGGTCGGCCCGAGAACGGCGGTTACGCCGCCGCCGGGCGCGCGATCGCTCGAGCCAAACGGGGAAGTTGGCGAAATGGGCATTATCTCCGCAGGCTCAGGGAAGCCGTAAACGATCAATGTACCACAATGTGACGCCCTGGCACCCGTACCTTAAGCTTCGGAACGAGTCTGGAACGAATGGCGTCCGAATCGCTGACTCGCATGCCATCGGGCTTCGTTCTACCCAACATCTTGACGACGGAACCAGATCCGCCCCCAGATGAAGAGCGCGGCGGTCGGATTCGGGAGATTCAGCCCGCGCTCACGTTAACCTTTGATGGATTCGCGATCGAGACGTTTGTCAATTGGATTCCCGCCCGCCCGAAACGGCAATTCCAGGCCGCGCGAGATCATCACCCCCAAGATAACCTCAAGATAACCCCAAGATAATGCGATCGCGCCTGCACGCCCGCTCGTCGCGGCGGACGGGCCTATTGCGACTTCGCGCTCGCCGGCGTCAGACGGGGCAGCGACTTCGTTTCGAATTGCGTCGCCTCGAGGGTACCCATTCCGAGCGGCGTCGGCACGCTGACGCGGAAGGGCGCCAGCGTCCGCGTTCCCGCAATCGGGGCGAGCCAGACTTCGATCTTGCGCTGGGCGACGAGATATTTGATCGCCGCGCGGCCAGGCACGTGGCCCGCGACCGGCGAGAAATAGAGGCCGCACACGACGGCGGGGCCTTGATAGCCCTTCTCCGCCTTCACCGTTTCAATGCGCCTGAATTCGAGCTTGATGTCGTAGCGCATCTGGCCATCGAACACGGCGACGGTGCCGTCGCACGCCTCGGCGCGCACCGGATCGGCGTTGCCGGGCACGCGCACGAGCGAGGCCGTCATCGGGTCGCTGACGCCGCGCCGGTTCGAATCGCTGAGCGGCACGCGGTCCGGATTGGGCTGCGGCTCCGGCTCGATCGAGACTTCCTTGACGGTGCCCGAGGCGAGCCCGAGCCGGACCTGATCGGTCTTCTTGCCCGAGACGATCGTGGAAGCGAAGGCGGCCGGGAAGAGCTGGCCGTTCGCCACCTTGCCGCGCGAGGAGCTGCGGCCTTCGCCGGAGGCCACCACCCGCAACAGGCCGGAGGTGCCCCCGGTCGCGGCCGCGACGAACTGGTCCTCGTTGATCTCGACGACCCAGGCGCCCTTGCCGATCGGAATGCCGGAAAGCTTGGCGACATACCGCGCGTCGAGACGGCCCTGGGCGTGGGCCGGTGGCGCCATGATCGCGACCAGCCCGCCCGCGACCGTCGCCGCGGCGGCAAGCCGCATCCAGGCGGACAGGCGATCCGCGCGCCAAAGATCGGCGCGCGCAGAATTCCGAAACCGCATTTTCGCGCCTCGCGCACCTCGCGGGATCTTGATGGTTGGCTGGTGTTCGCGCATCCCGAACGGCTCCCGCGTCGAGCCGGTGTCTATCAAGAGCGAATGCGACCAATATATGGTTCATCACCGTCAATTGACAGGCGGAACCCGCCCCGCCGGAGGCACCGCCAGATCGCGATACGGAACGCCGGCACCGGGCACGGCGGACCCGGTGGACCGCCGCCGCCCGGCCCCGAGGCGGCACCGAGGCGGCACCGACCAAGGCTTGACGCTGCGGGACCGGCAACCTATACGTCCCGGCGGTTCCCGACCCACGCGCCGGCCGGATCGACCCGGGCGCTCGATGCGACGCCCGATGCGACTTGGACCCGGCAGCGGCGCCGCCTTCGCGGGCAGTGTGGCGGGAACAATCCGAAGTCGATGGAATTTCCGGGCTTTTTAGAGGATCTCGCCATGTCCCGCCGCTGCGATCTGACCGCCAAGTCCCCTCAGGTGGGTCACAAGGTGAGCCATTCGAACCGCAAGGCGAAGCGGCGCTTCCTGCCCAATCTGTGCAACGTGACGCTGATCTCCGACACGCTCGGCCGTTCGGTGCGCCTGCGCATTTCGGCGAACGCGCTGCGTTCGGTCGACGCGCGCGGCGGCCTCGACGCGTTCCTCGCCAAGGCGAACGAAGCCGAACTGTCGCCGAAGGCCGTCGAGCTCAAGCGCCAGATCGCCAAGAAGCGCGCGGCGGCGAACTGATATCGCCGGGCTCGCGCGTCCGGCCTGGTCTTTTCCATCTCGATCTTGATGCGGCCCGCGCCCCGACGCGGGCCTTGTCGTTTCCGCGAGCCGCCATCGCCGCGCGCGCTTTTGCCCAGGCTTACGGTTCGAGCAAGGTGAACTGCAGCAGCAGGGTGCGCTGGATGGGCGAGAAGTTGTCGTCCGATACCATGGTCAGGACGATCTCGCCGTCCGCGCCGCGATGGACTTCGAGCGCTTCCATGTTGTCGATCTCGTGGCCGAGATCGGCCTCGAAAATGACCGGTCCGTCGACCACCGCGTCGGGGCGGATCAGCGCCTGCGGAATCCGCCGGATGCGGATGCCCACGCCGCTGAACAGCGAGAACTTGCGCTCCAGCACCAGGAGATCGCCGCCGGGCAGCAGTGCCGCGTCGCTGACGTCGTAATGCGGGGCGCGCCGCAGCGTGAACATGCCCGGCCGCGGCCCGCCAATCAGGAAGGCCAGAATGTTTCCGGCTTTGTCGAGCCCACGCTCTGAAATCGCGATCAGCGCGCCGGCCAGGGGGTGATCCTTGGGCGCGTGGACCAGCCCCTCGATCCCCTTGTTGAACGGCAGGCGGCGCAGGGCCGGCGGAACGTCGATCGGCGTGCCGCGCGCGGCCAGAACGCCGTTGCTGAAATCGAACCGGACGATGCGGTTGACCCGTTCGAAGGCGACATGGGCCTCCTCGCCGTCGATGGCGAGCGCCTCGGCGTCGAACCAGCCCTTGGCCGCGAGCGGCGCGCCGTCCTGGTCGAGCATCGGTCCCGTCTTCACATCGGCAAGACCGACCGGGCGCTTGTCGGCGTAGACGACGCGGCCGGTGAACCAATTGCCGTGATCGCTGAGCGCGACGAAACGCTGTCCGCTCGCGTCGAAGCGAAACGCCGACAGCCCGCCGAAATCCGGCGCCGACGACGTCAGCGCCAGCCCGCCGCGAAAGACGAGCGAGCCGAAACGGAATTGCGAAGGTTCGCCCGGCTTGAACACATCGATCGGGCGGGCGCGCACCTCGATGGCGGCCGGCGCGATCCGCGACACCGGATCGGCGGCGACGGGGCGCGCGGCGACCAGCGCCAGACCGCCGGCGCAAGCAATCGCGGAAACGATGGCGAGGACGATGACCCGGATGCGCTTGACGAGGGTTCGTCGCAAGTGCATCGGCGCCGCCGCCCGCCCGTCAGGAATGAAGCTTGCGCCGGGCCGGCCGCGTCTCGTATTCGCGCCGCCGCGGCAGATGCGTTTCGGTGAACAATTCGGCGAGCTTGTCGGTCATGACGCCGCCAAGCTCCTCGGCGTCGACGATGGTGACGGCGCGGCGATAATACCGCGTCACGTCATGACCGATGCCGATGGCGATGAGCTCGACCGGGCTGCGGTTCTCGATTTCATCGATGACGTGGCGCAGATGGCGTTCGAGATAGTTGCCGGCGTTGACCGACAGGGTCGAATCGTCGACCGGCGCGCCGTCGGAAATCATCATCAGGATCTTGCGCTGCTCGGTGCGAGCGAGCAGGCGGCGAAACGACCAGTCGAGCGCCTCGCCGTCGATGTTCTCCTTCAGCAAGCCCTCGCGCATCATCAGGCCGAGATTCTTGCGCGCGCGCCGCCACGGCATGTCGGCCGACTTGTAGATGATGTGGCGCAGATCGTTGAGGCGGCCGGGGTTGGCCGGCTTGCCGGCGGCGAGCCAGGCCTCGCGCGACTGACCGCCCTTCCAGGCGCGGGTGGTGAAGCCGAGAATCTCCACCTTGACGCCGCAGCGTTCGAGCGTGCGCGCGAGAATGTCGGCGCAGGTCGCCGCGACCGTGATCGGCCGGCCGCGCATCGAGCCGGAATTGTCGATCAACAGCGTCACCACGGTGTCGCGGAACGAGGTTTCCTTCTCGTGCTTGAACGACAGCGGATGGAACGGATCGAGCACGACGCGGGGCAGCCGCGCCGGATCGAGCATGCCTTCCTCGAGGTCGAACTCCCAGCCGCGGTTCTGCTGCGCCATCAGCCGCCGCTGCAGGCGGTTGGCCAGCCGCGCGACCACGCCCTGCAGATGCGCGAGCTGCTTGTCGAGATAGCCGCGCAGCCGGTCGAGTTCCTCGGCGTCGCACAGATCCTCGGCGGCGATGGTCTCGTCGAATTGCGGCGCGAAGACGCGGTAATCCGGCCCCTTCGGCTCGTTGGCTTGGCGGTGGCGCTGGTTGGCGGGATCGCCGGGCGTGGTGTCGTCGCCCATGTCGGTCTGGTCGAACGCGTCGGTCGCGCTCGCCGGCGCGCTGTCGAGCTCCTGCTCGCTCGAATCCTCGCTCGAGGCCTCCGCGCGCTCGGCGGTCATGTCCTCCATCTCGTCGGCCTGGGCCGCGCCTTCCGCGTCGGAGCGATCGGCCTGACCCTCGCCGGTCTCCTCGCTGTCCTCGTCCTCCTCGTTCTCGGCATTGAGCTGATCGTTGAGATCGAGCGCCTCGAGCACGTCGTTGACGGCGTCGCCGAAGCGGCGCTGATCGTCGATCAGCCGTTCCAGCCGGTCGAGGCGCTTGCCGGCCTTGGCCTCGATCGCCGCGCGCCACAGATCGACGACCTTGCGCGCGGCCGGCGGCGGGGCGAGCCCGGTCAGCCGCTCGCGGACCATCAGCGCCAGCGCGTCGGCGAGCGGCGCGTCGGCCCGCTCGGTGATGGCGTCGAACTTCTGGCGATGGAAATGGGCGTCCAGCATGGCGGAGAGATTGCTGGCGATGCCGCTCATGCGCCGCGCGCCGATGGCCTCGACCCGCGCCTGCTCGACCGCGTCGAAAATGCCGCGCGCGTCGGCGTTTCTGGGCGCGTGGCGGCGATGCATCGCCGCGTCGTGACACGCCAGCCGCAACGCGATCGCGTCGCCATGCCCGCGCATGACGGCGGCGTCCTTGCCGGTCATCTTGCGCGGCGGCTCGGGCAGGCGCGCGCGGTTGGCGACGATGCCCGGCCGCTCGGAGGCGAACACGACCTCGAGGTCGGGCCGGCGCGCGATCGCGCGCAAACACGTCGTCACCGCGCGCTTGAGCGGCTCGGTCGGCGATTCCTTGCCGGAAGGCTTGGCCTTGTTGGTCAGCGACATGCGCGACGGGTCCAGGGAACGGGCGCCGGCGGCGCGCCTCTAGCCAGAGATGATGCCTAGCTCAGCGCCACGTTCAGGGCCGATTCCGGCAATTCGACGTTGAAGCAGCGCTGATAGAATTCGGCCACCAGCGCGCGTTCGAGCTCGTCGCATTTGTTGAGGAAGGTGACGCGGAAGGCGAACGCGATGTCGTTGAAGATCTCCGCGTTCTCCGCCCAAGTGATCACCGTGCGCGGGCTCATCACCGTCGACAGGTCGCCGTTGGCGAACGCGTTGCGCGTGAGATCGGCGAGGCGGACCATGCGATTGACGATGTCGCGGCCCTCGGCGCTGCGATAGTGGCGCGCCTTCGCCAGCACGATCTCGACCTCCTCGTCATGCGGCAGATAGTTGAGCGTCGTCACGATCGACCAGCGGTCCATCTGGCCCTGGTTGATCTGCTGCGTGCCGTGATAAAGGCCGGTGGTGTCGCCGAGGCCGACGGTGTTGGCGGTGGCGAACAGGCGGAACGCCGGGTGCGGGCGGATCACCTTGTTCTGGTCGAGCAACGTCAGCCGGCCCGAGACTTCGAGCACGCGCTGAATGACGAACATCACGTCGGGCCGGCCGGCATCGTATTCATCGAACACCAGCGCGACATTGTGCTGCAGCGCCCATGGCAGGATGCCGTCGCGAAACTCGGTCACCTGCTTGCCCTCGCGGATGACGATCGCGTCCTTGCCGACGAGGTCGATGCGGCTGATGTGGCTGTCGAGATTGACGCGCACGCACGGCCAGTTGAGCCGCGCGGCGACCTGCTCGATATGCGTCGATTTGCCGGTGCCGTGATAGCCGGTCACCATCACGCGGCGGTTCTTGGCGAAGCCGGCGAGAATGGCGAGCGTGGTGGAGCGGTCGAAGCGGTAATCCGGATCGACCTCGGGCACGTGCACGTCGGCCTGGGAATAGGCCGGCACCTCGATGTCGCTATCAATGCCGAAAAGCTGCCGCGCCGACACTTTCAGGTCGGGCAATCCGGCGGGTTCTTGCTGGGTCGTCGTCGCGGCCGTCATGAATTCTCCGTCGCGCCGGGCATCGCTCCCGCCATCATGGCGTTCGGCCCCGGCAAGTCATGAAATCCGAGCCGACCCAAACGAGTCGCTCGGATGCCATCAATGATAATCATAGACTGAAAACAGGCGGCGGCCACTTACGCAATCGTGTGACTGCCATTCCGGCGGGGCACTCTACCAGCTCCGCAAGGTCGGCGCGAAGACGATCGCGCCATCACCTATTCGTCTTCTTTTTCAAATACTTATACGCCTTGATGATCTCCCGGAGCCGATCCTCGCTGGATCGGTCGCCGCCATTGGCGTCCGGGTGGTGGCGCTTGACCAGGAATTTGAACCGGTCCTTGACCTCGTCCGGCGTCGCGCCGGCGTCGAGCCCCATCACATTGAGCGCCTTGCGCTCGGCGTTGAACACGACGCGGGTCTCGGCCTTGCTCGCCTCGCCCGCGTCCTGACGCCAGCGCTGGCCGCCGTTGAGCTCGCTGAAAAACTGAAACGGATCGCCCGAGGCGCCGAAGGCGGCCATCGTCGGACGCGAACTGGCGCCGACCTTCCAGGTCGGACGATGGCCGGTGAGCGCGTCCTTCTGATAGCGCGTCACCGCTTCGTCGCTCATGCCGTCGAAGAAATTATACGACTGATTGTATTCGCGCACGTGATCGAGGCAGAAGCGCCAATATTGCCGTTCGTACTGGCGCCCCTTCGGCGCGCGATGCACGCCGGAGCCCAGGCACCCCGGCCAGTCGCAAGCCGGCGTTTCGTCGCGCGCGCGCCGATCCTCGGAGGGCTTCACCCTGATGCGATCGAATAGTGAGTCGAACTTCATGGGTTTGATTATGCCGGCGGCGACACGACCGCCGCAAGTCTTGACATCCGTTCATGGTTTCAGGACGGCGAACCGTCGATCGCGCGACCGGCGCGGTTTCGCGCCCATCACGGCCATTGACGCGGCCGGCGCGACGGCGCTAAGCCCCCGTCTCATGCGCACCCAAGAAATCATCGCTCGGAAACTCACCGCCGCCTTCGCTCCCGAACGGATCGAAGTCATCGACGAATCCCATCGCCACGAGGGTCATGCCGGCCACCGGCCCGGCGGTCAGACGCATTTCCGCGTTCATATCGTGGCGCGGGCCTTCGCCGGCAAGAGCCGCGTCGAGCGTCATCGCATGATCAACACGGCGCTCGCCGACGAACTGGCCGGCGGCATTCACGCGCTGGCGCTGCATGTCTCCGCGCCCGGCGAAACGCAAGCCCCGCCTCAGGCCGGCTGACGGTTCTTCGCCGGAAGCGCCAGCGGCGTGATCCGCAGCACCGCGATGCGGTTGCGCTCCCGCCGCAGCACACGGAAGCGAAACCCGTGAAAGGTGAAGCTCTGTCCCGGCTCGGGAATCGAACGCGCCTCGTGAATGACGAGGCCGGCGATGGTCGTGGCCTCCTCGTCGGGCAGGCGCCAATCCATCACGCGATTGAGTTCGCGGATTGGCACCGAGCCGTCGACCACGACCGAGCCGTCGGGCTGGGCGCGCACGCCGGCGACGACGACGTCATGCTCGTCGGAAATGTCGCCGACGATTTCCTCGAGAATGTCCTCGAGCGTCACCAACCCCTCGACATCGCCGTATTCGTCGACCACCAGCGCGAAGTGAGTCTTGCGGCGGCGGAAGGCCTTGAGCTGATCCGATAGCGAGCGCATGTCGGGCACGAACCATGGCTTGAGCGCGATCGCCATCACATCGACCTTGGCCAAGTCGCCGTCGGCGGCGCGGATCGCCCGCATCAGATCCTTGACGTGCAGCACGCCGACGATGTTCTCCGGCTTGTCGCGCCACAGCGGGATGCGCGTGTATTGGGCCGCCAGCACCTCGCGGAAGATTTCTTCCGGCGGATCGTCGGCGTTGATCGTGACCATTTCGGTCCGATGCACCATGACGTCGGAGACGGCGAGGTCGCCGAAGCGGAACACGTTCTGGATATATTCGACGTCGGCGATCTGGCCGTGCTGCGCCGATTCTTCCACCAGCCCCTCGATTTCGACGCCGGTGAGCACTTCCTGGTTCGACGCGCCCGGCACGCGCAACAGCCGCAGCACCGCGAGCGAGGCGCTGTTGAGCAGCCAGTTGAGCGGATAGAACAGCACGTAGCAGCCTTGAAGCGGATAGGCGACCCATTGCGACACCGGGATCGGCTCGCGGATCGCCAGCGTCTTCGGCACCTGTTCGCCGATGACGATATGCAGCGACGAGAACACCAGAAATCCGGTGATGAAGGCCGTGAAGCGCAGCGCGTTCTCCGGCATGCCGAGCGGCTTGAGCGCGGGCTCGAGCAGCGCGGCGACGGTCGGCTCGCCGACCCAGCCGAGCCCCAGCGAAGCCATGGTGATGCCGAGCTGACAGCACGCCAGATACGGCTCGATGTCGCTCATCATCTTCAGGACGAGGCGCGCGCCGAACACGTTCTTTTTCGCCATCGCCTTGACGCGAAAGCCGCGGCTGCGCACCAGCGCGAATTCCGCCGCCACGAAGAACGCGTTGGCGGCCAATAGGAAGAATGCGAGCGTCAGATTGATCGCGGTCGAACTCATGTCGGTTCCGACAACTTCTTGTGCAGAAACTCCCGCACCGCGCCCGCCTCGACATCATCGGCGATGAAGGCCTCGCCGATGGCGCGCAGCAGGATGAATGTAAGGCGGCCGCGCTTGACCTTCTTGTCCTGCGCCATCAGCCGCATCATCTCGTCCGCGTCCGGAAGGCCTTCCGGCGCGAAACCGGGAATGTCGCGAACATGGGTGGGCAGGCCCGCGCGCGCGAGATGGCCGATGACGCGCGCGCATTGCTCGGCCGGCAACAGGCCTCGCGCGGCGGAGAATTCGGCCGCCAGCGCCATGCCGAGCCCGACGCCCTCGCCGTGAAAGAGCCGGTCGGAAAAGCCGGTCGCCGCTTCGAACACGTGACCGAAGGTGTGGCCGAGATTGAGCAGCGCGCGGTCGCCGGTCTCCCGCTCGTCGCGCGCGACCACCGCCGCCTTGGCCCGGCAACTCGCGGCGATCGCCTGTTCGCGCGCGGGCCCGCCGGCGAATATCTCGGCGTGGTTGGCTTCAAGCCAGGCGAAGAATCGCGCGTCGCCGAGCAGTCCGTATTTGACGATTTCGCCGTAGCCAGCGCGGAACTGGCGCGGCGGCAACGTGTCGAGCGTGGCGGTGTCGGCCACCACCAGCGCCGGCTGGTGAAACGTTCCGATCAGGTTCTTGCCTTGCGGCGAATTGATTCCGGTCTTGCCGCCGACGGATGAATCGACCTGCGCCAGAAGCGTGGTCGGAACCTGGACGAAGTCGATGCCGCGCCGGAGCACGGAGGCCGCGAAGCCGCCGAGATCGCCGATGACGCCGCCGCCGAGCGCGATCAACAGGTCGCCGCGCTCGACGCGCCCGGCGATCAGCGCCTCGCAGACCGTCGCCAGGACGGCGTAGGTCTTGGACGCCTCCCCCTCGCCGACGACGATGTCGAGATGGGGAACATTGGCCTCCTTGAGCGAGGCATGCGCGGCGTCGAGCCAATGCCGTGCGACCGTCGCATCGGTCAGGATCGCCGTTCGCGCCCCCGGCCGCAGCGCCGCGACGCGCGCGCCGAGCGTGGCGATCTGGCCGCGGCCGATGACGATGTCGTAAGCGCGCGCGCCGAGCGCGACGTTGATCGTCACCGGATCGTTCACTTTCGCGCGCGCCGTCATCACGACGCCCCCGTTGGCGCGGCCGGGCCGGGCGCGACCGATGCTTGCGCCGGGACGGCAAGCCATTCGGCGAGCGCGGCGGCGCAGTCCTCCACCACCTTGTCGTGCGACACGTCGCGCGAGATCACCGTCAGGTCGGCCTCGGCGTAAACGGGATGGCGCTCCGCGCATAGCCGCTCGATGATGACCGCCGGATCGCCGGCTTGCAGCAGCGGACGGTTGTTGCGCCGCTTGACGCGGCGCAGGATCACGTCGACGTCGGCCTTGAGCCAGATCGTCACGCCCTTGGCCTTGATGCGCGCGCGGGTTTCCCCGCGCATGAACGCCCCGCCGCCCGTCGCCAGCACGATCGGTCCGCCATCGAGCAGGCGCGCGATCACCCGTGCCTCGCCGTCGCGAAAGCCCGCCTCGCCATGAACGGCGAAAATATCCGAGATCGACATGCCCGCGGCCATCTCGATCTCATGGTCGGCGTCGACGAAAGGCAGGCGCAAGCGCGCCGCCAGCCGCCGGCCGATGGCGGATTTGCCCGCCCCCATCATTCCCACCAGCACGATCGAGCGGTCGCCGAGCGCGGCGACGAGGCGGCCGTCCGAAGCCGAACGGGGCGCCGCGCGCGCGTCGGCTTTCGCCTCGGTGTTCGCATTGGTGTTCGCGTCGGTGCCGGAAACGGGGTTCATCATCATCCGAACGTGAATAGCGTCGTCATCGATATGCCGCGCCGCGCATCATCGCGCCGCGCGTCGCTCAAGTCCGCGCGCCGCGTTTGGCCCGACGCGCCGGAACCATCTATACTACCGCCACGGACGCCCTTGCCAGAGCCTTGCGAACATGGTGGGTAAACCGGGCGCGCCCGATCGGCCCCGAAGACCTTCATCGGCCGGACGCGACCGACCCGAACGACGCTAACGCGAACATCGACCATGCCGAGCCTGTTCCGATTTCTCATCGTCGTCGGCGCCCTTGGCGGCATCGTCTTCGGGGCGATGTTCGCGCTCGCCAATTTGGTCCCTTCCTCGCCGCGCGAGATCACCGTGACGATTTCGCCGGACAAGTATCTCCGGCGATAGCGGAGGCGGGCGGCGATGCGCGCGCGCGGGCGGCCGGACCAAACACTGATCGCGCTGTTTCTGGACATGCTCGCGGCCGAGCGCGGCGCGGGCGTCAACACGCTTTCGGCCTACCGGGCCGATCTCGCGGACGCCGCCGCCTTTCTCGCCAAGACCGGCGCGAGCCTCGAGACCGCGACGACCGCCGAGCTTCGCGCCTACCTCGCCGATCTGGACACGCGCGGGCTGAAGGCCTCGAGCGTGGCGCGGCGCATGTCGGCGATCCGGCGGCTGTTCCGCTTTCTCCTGAGCGAGAAGATGCGCGAGGACGATCCGGCCGCGATCCTGAGCGGACCGCGACGCGCGCGACCGCTGCCCAAGGTGCTCTCGATCGCCGACGTCGACCGGCTGCTCGAACGCGCGCGCGCCGAAACCCATGACGAAGGCCTGACGCCGGCGCGCCGTTCGCGCGCGAGCCGGATGTGGTGCCTGATGGAAGTCCTCTACGCGACCGGCTTGCGCGTGTCGGAACTGGTGTCGCTGCCGATGTCGGCGGCGCGCGCCGATGCGCGCGCGCTGATGGTGCGCGGCAAGGGCGGGCGCGAGCGGCTCGTTCCCCTCAACGCCACGGCCAAGATCGCGATGAAAGCCTATCTCGACGCGCGCGGCGCCAACGCGCCGGGCAAGGGCGAGGGCGCGGCGGGGAAATGGCTGTTTCCCTCGTCGGGCGACAGCGGCCATCTCACGCGCCAGCATTTCGCGAAGGAGCTCAAGGAACTCGCGCGCAAGGCCGGCATTCCGGCGGCCAAGATCAGCCCGCACGTGCTGCGCCATGCCTTCGCGAGTCACCTTCTCCATAACGGCGCGGACCTGCGAACCGTCCAGACCCTGCTTGGTCACGCCGACATTTCGACGACGCAGATCTATACCCATGTGATCGAGGAGCGGCTGAAAAGCCTGGTGCGCGACCTTCACCCGTTGACCGACGAAAAATCCTGACCGGCGCCGGCCGAAACGGTTTTCAAGGGCGGCGATCGACGCGGAATCGGGAAACCGGCGTCGCGGGAACTTGCGAACCATGCTCGACTCGCCCCGCGCGCCGGCCCGCGGCGTGCTTGACTTGCGGCGAGGCCGGAGCCAGTTTCGCCGGCTGCCTCAAGAAGGGAACGGCGAAACATCTCCCGCGATTCCCCGCCCCTTCGAGGGCGACCGCAGATGGAAGATCAAGACCGAGATCATGGCCAATCCGATCCGCAGTTACCTCGATTTCGAAAAGCCCATCGCCGAACTGGAGGCGAGAGTCGACGAACTGCGCAAGCTCGCCGCGTCGGGAAGCGATATCGGCGACGAAATCACGCGCCTTGAGGCTAAATCCGCGCAGGCGCTGACCGACCTCTACGCCAACCTGACCCCGTGGCAGAAGACCCAGGTCGCGCGCCATCCGCAACGGCCGCATTGTTTCGACTACATCGACGCGCTCATCACCGAATTCACGCCGCTGGCCGGAGATCGCAAGTTCGGCGATGACGAGGCGGTCGTTGGCGGCTTCGGACGTTTTCGCGGCGAGAGCGTTTGCGTGATCGGACAGGAGAAGGGTTCGTCCACCGAAAGCCGCCTCAAGCACAATTTCGGCATGGCCCGGCCCGAAGGCTATCGCAAGGCGGTGCGCCTGATGGAAATGGCCGACCGCTTTTCCATCCCCGTCATTTCGCTGGTCGATACCGCCGGCGCCTATCCCGGGATCGGCGCCGAGGAACGCGGCCAGGCCGAGGCGATCGCGCGCTCGACCGATGCCTGCCTGATGCTGGGCGCGCCGAACGTCGCCGTGATCATCGGCGAAGGCGGCTCGGGCGGCGCGATCGCGATCGCGACCTCGAACCGCGTGTTGATGCTGGAGCACGCGATCTACAGCGTCATCTCGCCGGAAGGCGCCGCCTCGATCCTGTGGCGCGACGCCAGCAAGGCGCAGGACGCCGCGACCAGCCTCAAGATCACCGCGCAGGACCTTTTCCGCCTGGGCGTGATCGACAGCATCGTGACCGAACCGGCCGGCGGCGCGCACCGCGATCCCCCCGCCGCCATCGCGACCGCCGGCAAGGCGATCGCCGACGCGCTAGCCGAACTCGGCGACGTGGACGCGGCGACCGTGCGCAAAATGCGCCGGCAGAAATTCCTCGAAATCGGCCGCAGGCTCGCCTGAGGGCGGCGGCAGGCGGCGATTGGAGCGTGCCGATCCGAGCATGCGTCGGATTGCCCGCGGGAAAGATGGATGAGGGTATTTCCTCCGCCTTCGCGGTCGAATTACGCGGATGGCCTCGGATATTCTCAAGATTTACACAAGTAAATATCCATGCTTCTTCAGCACTTCTCACGCTACTCTTGGATCATCTTAAAATACTTCGACCGGACCCAAAGCAATCGCCGATCGAAGGCCCGCGGCCTTGCCCGCCAATATTTAGACCCCGTTCACCATTAACGGATTTCATCGCTCCGAACGGTCGCTTTGTGTTGCAAAGACAGTCACTTAACGCTAATAATGTGCAAATGGATCCTGATGGGGAAACCTGCCGAGAAGACGCGCGTTTCGACGTTTTTTCGGCAAGATTCAGGATGATAATTGAAGCCAAGGGGCAGACCACGGTCAGCCAAGCCGCGTCCGGAGCATGAACGTCACCCAGGCGACCTTACGCCTGGATGTTGTCGATGTTGCCATGCGCGCGGGGCGGTCTGACGCGAGTATGCCCGACGGGGCGTAACCTGACGGGACGCTGCCTGACGGGACGCTGGTTGACGGGACGCTGGTTGAGGGAATGCCGCGTGAGGCCACGTTGGCCGAAGCAGGCGGAACGTGGCGCCGGCCCGGGTTCAGGTTTGGCGAGATGCTTGAGGCCGCTCCGGTCGGATCGGTTCTGAGCATGCCGCGAAGGAACCTCCGCGGGCGCGGACGGTTCCGCGATGGGAGTTTGATGTTGTTGACGCGCTTCTCCATGCGACTGCTCGCGATCTCGGCGCTTGTCGGTTCGGCCCTCGGGCTTGCCGGCTGCAAGTCCGACGGCATGCTCGCCGGCCGGGCCAATATGCCGATCCCGGAGCGTCTTCTCTCCCAGATGGAAGCGAAGAACATGGACAAGCAGTCGCCGATGCTCGTCCGCCTGTTCAAGCAGGAAGCCGAACTCGAAGTCTGGAAGCAGGATCGCGCCGGTCGTTTCGAACTTCTCAAGACCTATCCGATCTGCCGCTGGTCGGGCGAGCTCGGCCCCAAGATTCGCGAGGGCGACCGCCAGGCGCCGGAAGGTTTCTATTCGATCACGCCGGCGCAGATGAACCCGCAGTCGGCCTATTTTCTCTCGTTCAACATGGGCTATCCGAACGCCTTCGACCGGGCGCTGGGGCGCAGCGGATCGCAGCTCATGATCCACGGCGATTGTTCCTCGCGCGGCTGCTACGCCATGACCGACGAACAGATCTCCGAAATCTACGCGCTCGGGCGCGAGGCCTTTTTCGGCGGCCAGAGGGCGTTCCAGGTGCAGGCCTATCCGTTCCGGATGACACCCGCCAACATGGCCAAGCATCGCGCCAACCCGCATATGGCGTTCTGGAAGATGCTGAAGGAAGGCAACGACGCATTCGAGGTGACGCGTCAGGAGCCGAAGGTCGACGTCTGCGAGAAACGTTACGTCTTCAACGCCGAACAGCCGGCCAACGCCTCGCGGCCCGCGCGGTTCCAACCCGACGGCAAGTGCCCGAACTATCAGGTCGACCCGGAAGTCGCGCAGGCCGTTCGCGACAAGCAGCGTAAGGACGAAACCCAGATCGCCCAGCTCGTTTCGCGCGGCGTCCGTGTCGCTCCGGCGCGCACGGGCGTCGACGGCGGCATGCACCCGATCTTCGCCTCCAATCTTCCGAACGGGCAGACCGCCCACGTCGACACCGAAGCCAACTATTCGCTGGCGTCCTATCTGCCGGCGCCTGGCACCATTCCGGAGCACGTCAATCCGCCGAAGGCTCCCGGTGCCGCGCCCGAGGCCCAGCCGATGGTCGCCGCGCCCGGTCCGCGCGTCTCACCCGCGCCGCAGAATCGAAACGACCTCGCCCTGCGGGGAACATCGCCCGCGCCGACGCCGGCCGTCGCCGTGCGAGAGACCGACCGCTCGCCCCCGGACCGCGTCGCGAGCAAACCGGCCACGGAGCAACGCGCGCACGAACCGCGCCCGACCGAGCCGCGCACGACGGCGAGCGCCTTCGCTCCCGGACGACCCGCGAACGCCGCGCCAGCCCCGACGACGTCGGCCAAGCCCGAAAACAAGCCAGCCAGCACGGCCTCGATCTCCGGTTCGCAACCGGTGCTGCCGTCGAACTCCTTCGAAAGCCGCTGGGCGGGCGGCCAATAGCGCGCGCGCCAACGGCGGGGCCCAACGCGCCGACACGCGGTCTGCATCGCTTCGCCCTAATCGCTTGTCATTGAAACGCGCGGACGCCCGCGCGCGGTCGCGCGGTCGGGATCAACCGGTCGGATCAGCGATCAGGCCAGCCGTCCATGGCAGTGCTTATAGCGCTTGCCCGAGCCGCAGGGGCACTCCTCGTTGCGGCCGACCTTGCCCCACGTCGCCGGATTGGCCGGATCGCGCTCGCCGCGCGGCACCGCCTGCGCGCCCGGCGCCAGGCCGGCTTGGCCCCCGCCCATCTCGTCCTCGCCCGTCACCGGATCGAAATGATGCGCCTGCATCGGCGGCAACTCGGCCGGCTGTTCCGGCGGCTGCGCCATGATCTCGACGCGCATCAATTGCGCCGTCACCGCCTCGCGCAGATGCGCGATCATCGCCTCGAACAGGCTGAAGGCCTCCGCCTTGTACTCGTTGAGCGGATCGCGCTGGCCGTAACCGCGCAGGCCGATCACCTGGCGCAGATGGTCGAGCATGACCAGATGCTCGCGCCAGAGGTGGTCGAGCGTCTGCAGCAGCACCGACTTCTCGACATAGCGCATGACCTCGGGGCCCCATTGCGCCACCTTCGCCGCCATATGCTCGTCGGCGCGCTTGCCGATGCGCGCGCGCAGTTCCTCGTCGGCGATGCCCTCTTCCTTGGCCCAATCCGCGACCGGCACGTCGAGGCCGAACACGCGGGCGACTTCCTCGTGCAGCCCGGCGACGTCCCATTGCTCGGGATAGGCGTGCTCCGGCACGTGCTTGGATACCACGTCTTCGATCAAGGCGTGGCGCATGTCGGCCACGGTCTCGGCGACGTCCTCGTCCTTCATCAGATCGATGCGCTGGTCGAAGATGACCTTGCGCTGGTCATTCATGACGTTGTCGAATTTGAGCAGGTTCTTGCGGATGTCGAAGTTGCGCGCCTCGACCTTCTGCTGCGCCTTTTCCAGCGCCTTGTTGATCCAGGGATGGATGATCGCCTCGCCTTCCTTCAGGCCGAGCTTCTGCAGCATGCCGTCGAGCCGGTCCGAGCCGAAGATGCGCATGAGGTCGTCTTCGAGGGAGAGGAAGAATTTCGAACGGCCGGGATCGCCCTGGCGGCCGGAACGACCGCGTAGCTGATTATCGATGCGCCGCGATTCGTGGCGTTCCGAACCGATGATGTAGAGGCCGCCGGGTTTGGTGGCCGTCTTGGCGGGCCGCGAGCCCTTGGCCGGCTCGAGCTCGATCACGTCCTCGGCCTTGAGCACGATGTCGCGGAACTTCTCGATGTCGGCCGTGATCGCGGCGACGCGTGTTTCCTTTTCCGCCTCGTCCGTGATCCCCGCCGTTTCCTGCGCGATGCGCATGTCCAGCGAACCACCGAGCTTGATGTCGGTGCCGCGGCCGGCCATGTTGGTCGCGATCGTGATCGCGCCGGGCACGCCCGCTTCGGCCACGATATAGGCTTCCTGCTCGTGGAAGCGCGCGTTGAGCACGGCGAACAATTTCGCCGGCTTGCCCTCGCGCGCGGCGGCGTAGAGCTTCTCCAGGCCCTTGGGATCGCCGAAGTCGATCTGCTTGTAGCCGTTCTTGCTCAGATATTCGCCGAGCAGTTCCGACTTCTCGATCGAAGCGGTGCCGACCAGCACCGGCTGCAGGCGCTGGTTGGCGCGCTCGATCTCGGCGAGAATGGCGCGATATTTCTCGTCCGCGGTGCGATAGACCTCGTCGTCCTCGTCGAGCCGCGCGACCGCGACATTGGTCGGAATCTCGACGACCTCGAGCTTGTAGATGTCGAAGAACTCGTCCGCCTCGGTGGACGCCGTGCCGGTCATGCCGGCGAGCTTTTCGTACATGCGGAAGTAGTTCTGGAAGGTGATCGAGGCGAGCGTCTGGTTCTCCGGCTGGATCGGCTGGCGTTCCTTGGCCTCCAGCGCCTGGTGCAGGCCCTCCGAATAGCGCCGGCCCGGCATCATGCGGCCGGTGAACTCGTCGATGATCACCACCTCGCCGCCGCGCACGATGTAGTCCTTGTCGCGCTGGAACAGCTTGTGCGCGCGCAGCGCCTGATTGACGTGGTGGACGACGGAGACGTTCTCGATATCGTAGAGCGAGTCGGCCTTGAGCTGGCCGGCCTCGCGCAGCATCCGCTCCATCTTTTCCATGCCGCCTTCGGTCAGCGTCACCGTGCGCTGCTTTTCGTCGATATCGAAGTCCGGCTTGTCGAGCTTGGGAATGAAGGTGTCGATGGTGTTGTAGAAATCCGAGCGATCGTCGAGCGGCCCGGAAATGATCAGCGGCGTGCGCGCCTCGTCGATCAGGATCGAGTCGACCTCGTCGACGATGGCGAAGTTGTGCCCGCGCTGGACCATGTCCTCCAGCCGGTATTTCATGTTGTCGCGCAGATAGTCGAAGCCGAGTTCGTTGTTGGTGCCGTAGGTCACGTCGCAGGCATAGGCCTGCTTGCGCTGCTCGTCGTCGAGGCCGTGAACGATGACGCCGACGGTGAGCCCGAGGAACTTGTAGATCTGCCCCATCCAGTCGGCGTCGCGGCGGGCGAGATAATCGTTGACGGTGACGACGTGGACGCCGCGGTCGGCGATGGCGTTGAGATAAACGGGGAGCGTCGCCACCAGCGTCTTGCCTTCGCCGGTCTTCATCTCGGCGATGCGGCCTTCATGCAGCACCATGCCGCCGATGAGCTGAACATCGAAATGACGCTGGCCGAGCGTGCGCTTGGCCGCCTCGCGTACGGTGGCGAAGGCTGGAATGAGCAGGTCGTCGAGCGAGGTGCCGGCGGCGTATTGCTTGCGGAATTCGTCGGTGCGGGCCTTGAGCGCGTCGTCGGGCAGCGCCGCGAGCTCGTCCTCCATCGCGTTGATGGCGTTGACGCGGGGCTGATAGGACTTGATGCGCCGATCGTTGGCCGAGCCGAACAGCTTGCGGGCGAACGCACCGATCATGACATCATCCTCATCAACCCTGAAACCCGCCGCCGGGAAGCGCGAATGCGGCGGTCCTGCGTCGGGCGAAAGCAGCGCGTCACGGCGGCCGCGCACGCCACGCATTCTCGGCCGGCAGATCGCCGCGCGCTTGAAATGCGTTACAGATCAACCCTTTATTGCGGCAGGGAAAATCCGCTCGACGCGGGTTGGAATTCGCCGCCACGGAATCGCCGCATCTTTCGGCGCGGCCGCCGAGAGATATGGATGGGTCGCCCCATTGTCAACGGCGCGCGGGGCGCCGCATTCGCCGCGCGCGGGCCGACTTTCCGCATTGCCAAGCCGGAGCGATTGGGCGAGTGTCCGCGCCGAGCCGCGCGCGGCGATCCGACCTCAACCAAGGGACCCGCAATGACCCGACACTCACCCTTCCCGCCTGTTTCCTGGCCCGTTCGAGCAAATCGCCTCGCGGTCCTCGGGCTCGGCGTCGCGATCATCTGCGCCGGGACCGGCATCGCGGCGGCGCAGGACGCCAGCGGCGTTCTTGCCAAGGTCAACGGCGTCGAGATCCGGCAGAGCGACATCACCCTCGCCGAGGAAGAACTCGGCGGCAACCTGCCGCAGATGGACGAGGCGACCAAGCGCGCCAATCTCATCGACTATGTCATCGACATGAAGCTGATCGCCAAGATGGCCGAGGACAAGAAGACCGGCGACAGCGAGGACTTCAAGCGCCGCCTCGCCTTCGCGCGCGATCGGCTGCTGATGGACCGCGAGATGACCGCGCTCGGCAAGGCTTCGATCACGGACGAGGCGATGCGCAAGGTCTATGACGAGGCCGCCAAGCAGATCGCCAGCGATGTCGAGGTTCGCGCCAGCCACATCCTGGTCGACAAGGAGGACGAGGCCAAGCAGATCATCGCCGACCTGAAGAAGGGCGGCAATTTCGCCGAACTCGCCAAGACCAAGTCGAAGGATCCCGGCGCCACCAATGGCGGCGATCTCGGCTTCTTCACCAAGGACCAGATGGTGCCGGAGTTTTCCGCCGCCGCCTTCAAGCTCGAGCCGGGCCAGATTTCCGACCCGGTCAAGACCGATTTCGGCTGGCATGTGATCAAGCTCGAGGAGAAGCGCAACCGCAAGGCCCCGGACTTCGAGGCGGTCAAGGGCCAGATCGAGACTTTCGTGATGCGCCGCGCGCAGGCCGAGTTCGTGGCCAAGCTGCGCGAGGGCGCCAAGATCGAACGGCTCGATAAGAAGCCCGAGGACAAGAAGCCGGAGGACAAGGCGCCGCCGGCGAAGAAATAGACCGCCGCCCGACAAGGTCGGCCGTCGGGGCCCGGCGCGGCGACGGGCACCGTTCCCCCGTCATTCCATTTCGCCGTCCGGGCCGTCACCCATGCCGACCAATGTCTCTCCGCTCGCGCCCACCACCACGCCGGCGCTCAAGCCGATCGCCGGCGTGCGGCTTGCGACCGCCGAAGCGGGCATCCGCTACAAGAACCGCACCGACGTGCTGCTGGCCGTGTTCGACAAGGGCACGACGGTCGCCGGCGTGTTCACGCGCTCGAAATGTCCGTCCGCGCCGGTCGAGTGGTGCCGCGCCAAGCTCAAGGGCGGGACCGCGCGCGCGCTCGTGGTCAATTCCGGCAACGCCAACGCCTTCACCGGCAAGACCGGACGCGCGGCGACCAAACTCACCGCCGATATCGCCGCCGCGACGCTCGCGTGCAAGACGGGCGAGGTGTTCCTCGCCTCCACCGGCGTCATCGGCGAGCCGCTCGACGCGACCAAGTTCCACGGCGTGATGGCGCGCCTCGCCGCCGAGGCCTCGCCCGCGCGCTGGGACGAGGCCGCCAGCGCCATCATGACGACCGACACCTTCCCCAAGCTCGCCACCGCGACGGCGCGGCTCGGCAAGGCCACCGTCACGATCAACGGCATCGCCAAGGGCGCCGGCATGATCGCCCCAGACATGGCCACAATGCTGTCGTTCGTCTTCACCGACGCCCCTATCGCCGCGCCGGCGTTGCAGGCGCTGCTCAAATCGGGCGTGACCGACACCTTCAACGCCGTCACCATCGACGGGGACACCTCGACCTCCGACACGCTGATGGCCTTCGCCACCGGCGCGGCGGCCGCGCGCGGAGCGCCGCGGATTTCGCGCGCCTCCGATCCGCGCCTCAAGGCGTTCGCCAAGGCGCTGACCCGCGTGCTCGCCGACCTCGCCGAACAGGTCGCGCGCGACGGCGAGGGCGCGCGCAAGCTCGTGGAAATCGTCGTCGAGGGCGCGGTGTCGAAGGCATCCGCCCGGCGGATCGCCTTGTCGATCGCCAACTCGCCGCTGGTGAAGACCGCGATCGCCGGCGAGGACGCCAATTGGGGCCGCGTGGTGATGGCCGTCGGCAAGGCCGGCGAGCCCGCCGACCGCGACCGTCTCGCGATCCATTTCAACGGCATCCGCGTCGCCGCCAAGGGCGCGCGCGACCCGGCCTATGACGAGGCGGCGGTCTCCGAGACGATGAAGCGGCCGGTGATCGCGATCAAGGTCGGGCTCGGGCTCGGCAAGGGCCGCGACCGCGTGCTGACCTGCGATCTGACCAAGGAATATGTCGCGATCAACGGCGACTACCGGTCGTGAGACGGGCGGGCGCGCGATGAAGACGCTGCTGGTTGCCGCCTGCGCGCTCGTCGACATCGACAACCGCGTGCTGATCGCCCAACGCCCCGCCGACAAGGCGCTGGGTGGGCTGTGGGAGTTTCCCGGCGGCAAGGTCGAGCCCGGCGAACGCCTCGAGGATTCGCTGATCCGCGAACTGCACGAGGAACTCGGCATCCACGTCAAGCACCCCTGCCTCGCACCCTTGACCTTCGCCAGCCACGCCTATGAAGACTTCCATCTGCTGATGCCGCTTTACGTCTGCCGGCGCTGGGAAGGCGACGTCACCGCGCGCGAGGGCCAGGCGCTCGCCTGGGTGCGCGCCAACAAGCTGCGCGACTATCCGATGCCGCCGGCCGACGTGCCGCTGATCTCGCATCTGATCGACCTGCTGTCGCCCTGAACGCGTCAGGCCGGCTTGCGGCCGCCGAGCACATCGGCGAGCGAAACCTCGGCCGAGCCCGGCGCGAGCGGCTTCGGCTGGCTTTCATGCGGCGCCCAGCCCGATAGCCAGACGATCTCGAAGGTCGCGCGAACGCGGCCGTCGGCATCGGCGAAACGGCGCGCGTAGATTTCCGCCATGCGCATCAGGGTAGCGCGGCGCAGCGGCGCGCGGCGGCGCGCGAGGAGCGCGTTGGTCGCGCCCATGCGGCGAAGATCGCCCATCAAGGCGAATACGTCGCCGTAGCGCACGCAAAGCCGGTCGGCGTCGACCACGGGCAGCGCGAAGCCCGCCCGCTGCAACAGCGCGCCGAGATCGCGCACGCCCGCGAACGGCGCCACGCGCGGCGAAAGCCCGCCCTCTTCCTCGATCTCGGCCTCGGCGAAGGCCTGCCGGAGTTCGGTGAGCGTATCGCCTCCGGCAAGCGCGGCAAGGAACAGGCCGTCGGGCCTGAGCGCGCGGCGGATCTGCGCCAGCACGCCGGGCAGGTCGTTGGCGAATTGCAGCGCCAGCGCCGAGACGACGAGATCGCGCGAGCACGCGTCAAGATCTAGCCCTTCATGCGGGCGGCCGAGAAAGTCGACGGCGGCGATTTCCCCGACTTGCGGCGCCAGCGCGGCGCGCGACAGCGGAACCGGCGTGCCGACATCGGCGGCGACCGAAAATTCCCGCCGGACCGCGGCCAGGCGCTCGCCGAGATCGGTCGCGACCTGGTCGATGAGGAACGTCTCCGCGCCCGCTCGCCGGGCGCGCTCGCGCCGTCGCAGCAGCAGCGCTTGATCGAACAGCCGATCTTCCGGCATCTCCTCCGCCATCGATGTGGTTTTCTCGAAGAGGGTTTTGCCCGCCTCCCTTAACACGGAATTGCCCTTGTCGATTGAGGGAGGGCGAAGGAAACGCTACGCTGAACCCATCATGGAGCCGGACGGCGTCACGATTTCAGGCTGGCGTCCCCGCCTGCGCGCGATCGCGGCGGGCTGTCGCGACTTCGTCGGCGCGACCGCGCGCCTTGCCCTCGACATCGCGCTGCCGACGCTATGCGTGGCCTGCCGCGCGCCCGTGCGCGGGGAAGGCCTATGCGCTTCGTGCTGGTCACAGGTGTCGTTCATCGAGCGGCCTTATTGCGAGCGGCTGGGCATCCCCTTCGTCTACGACCCGGGACCCGGCCTGTTGTCGATGGAAGCGATCGCCGATCCGCCGGCCTACGGCCGCGCCCGCGCCGCCGTGCGCTATGACGACGTGGCGCGCGCGATGGTTCACGCGCTCAAATATCAGGACCGCACCGATCTCGCCCCGGTGATGGGCCGATGGATGGCGCGCGCGGGCACCGAGCTCCTGGCCGACGCCGACATCGTCGTTCCGGTGCCGCTGCATTGGCGGCGGGGCCTCGCGCGTCGCTACAACCAGGCCGCGATGCTGGCCACGGCCATCGGCCGGCGCGCGGACGTGCCCGTCGCGCACGACCTCCTCAAGCGGACGCGGCACACCGAGCAGCAGGTCGGCCTTTCGCGCGCCGACCGCGCCGCCAACGTGCAGGGCGCTTTCGCGGTTCCCGACGCCGCCAAGGCCTCCATCCGCGGCAAGCGCGTCGTTCTCGTCGACGACGTGCTCACTTCGGGCGCGACCACCGACGCCTGCGCCCGCGCGCTGCTGCGCGCCCGCGCCGCGGGCGTGGATGTTCTGGTGTTCGCCCGGGTTGTGGACAGGGTATGAGACTGCCTATATTCGAGCGAACGATCCATCGGCGGGAACCCTTCGCGATGACGCATGTTGTCGAAATCTACACGACCCGGACCTGCGGCTATTGCCGCGCGGCCAAGGAACTTCTCAAGTCCAAGAACGTCATGTTCCGCGAATTCGACGTGAGCGGCGACCCGTCCTTGCGCGAGGAGATGATCAAGCGCGCCAACGGACGCATGACCGTGCCGCAGATCTTCATCGGCGAGGTCCATCTCGGAGGCTGCGACGACATCTACGCCCTCGACCGCACGGGCGAGCTCGATTCCCTTCTCGCTTCCGCGATGGCGTGATGGGCGCCGCCATGATCGCGTCGAGGTGGAACCAGCCATGACATCGACCCCGTTCGTCGCGGCGCTGGTGCAGATGCGCTCGGGCATCGACCCCGCCGCCAATGTCGAGCAGGCGACCGGCCTGATACGCCAGGCGGCCGCGGCCGGCGCCAGTTACGTGCAGACGCCGGAGATGACCAACATTCTGGTGCTCGAGCGCGAGCGCCTGTTCGCGGTGATCCGCCCCGAGGAAGAGGACGGCGCGCTTTCGGCCATGCGCGCGCTCGCCCGCGAACTCGCCATCCACCTTCACATCGGCTCGCTCGCGATCCGCGTTTCGGCCGAGCGCGCGGTGAACCGTTCCTTCGTGATCGACCCCGGCGGCGACATCATCGCGCGCTACGACAAGATCCACATGTTCGACGTCGATCTCGCCGGCGGCGAAAGCTATCGCGAATCGGCGAATTTCCGAGCCGGCGAAAGCGCGGTCGTGTGCGATCTGCCCTGGGGCCGCATCGGCCTGAGCATCTGCTACGACGTGCGCTTTCCCGCGTTGTTTCGCGCGCTGGCGGAGGCCGGCGCCCAGTTCCTCGCCGTGCCGGCCGCGTTCACGCGCCAGACCGGCGAGGCGCATTGGCACACGCTCATCAAGGCGCGCGCGATCGAGAACGGCTGCTTCGTGCTCGCGGCCGCGCAAGGCGGACGGCACGAAAACGGGCGCGATACGTTCGGCCATTCGCTGATCGTCGATCCGTGGGGAACCGTGCTCGGCGAAGGCGGCACCGAACCCTGCGTCGTGACCGCGACGATCGATCCGGAGCGCGTGGCGCAGGCGCGCAAGCGCATTCCCTCGCTTCGGCACGGACGCCGGTTCTCGGTGTCCGATCCCCATCCCGGCCCCGACTACCTTCACCTCGCGCGGGAGCCGAAATGATCCGCTATGCCCTGCGCTGCGAGCGCGATCATGAATTCGAGAGCTGGTTCCAGAGTTCGGCCGCGTTCGATCGCCAGCTCGGGCGCGCCCTGGTGACCTGCCCGGTATGCGGCTCGGCCAACGTCACCAAATCGATCATGGCGCCGCGCCTCGCGCGGGGCCGTAAAGCCGACGAAACGCGCGCCGCGCCGACGGACGCGGCGGAGCCCGAGGCCGCCACCTTGCCGCTGGTCTCGACCAAGGAGCGGGAGCTGCGCGCCAAGGTCAAGGAATTGCGCGACCAACTGACCGCGCGGGCCGACGATGTCGGCGGGCGGTTTCCCGAAGAGGCGCGCAAGATGCATTACGGCGAGCGCGCGCATCGTCCGATCTATGGCGAGGCGACGCTCGGCGAGGCGCGGGCCTTGCACGAGGAAGGCGTCGAGTTCTTTCCCCTGCCGAGTCTGCCCGACGAGCGAAACTAGCCCCGGACGCGGAGCTACCACGCGATCAGGATCGCCACGCCGATTACGATCATGGCGATGCCCACGCCTTCGCGCGCGGTCACGCGCTGCTTGAAGCCGTAACGGGCGACGCCCTGGGCGAACGGCACCTCGACGAGCGCGAGCGTGCGCACATTGGCCGCCGCCGTCAGCGCGAAGGCCAGAAACCAGAATTGCGAGGCGAGCGCGCCGAAAAATCCCGCCAGCAGCGACGGACGCCAGGCGCGCAGGATGGCGAGGAGCACGCTTGGCGAGCGCGCGGCGAGCCATGCCGTCAACACCAGCGTCTGAACCAGCAGGGAGAGCACCAGCGTCGTGGTGGCGGCCATGACGAAGCCCGCGCCCGGCACGTTGAGAACGGCGCCGCGAAATCCGATCGCCGAAAGCGCGAAGATCGCGGCCGCGGCAAGCCCCATCGCCGTCGGCCAGGACTTGGAGGCGGCCATCCGCGTTCCCGGCCGCCAAACCGTGAGCATCACGCCGGCGGTCGCCAGCACGATCGCGAGGAATTTGACCGCGGTCAGCGCGTCGCCGAGAAACAGAAATCCGAAAATCGCGACCTGGATCGGCTCGGTCTTGAGATAGGCCGTGGTGACGACGAACGAGCGCTCGGCCATGGCGGCGAGCATCAAGGCGGTGGCGATGATCTGCGTCAGCGCGCCCATCATCAGCCACGGCCAGAACGCCAAGTGCGGCAAGGACGGGCGTTCGCCGGTCGCCGCCGCGACCAGCGCGAGAAAGATCAGCGCGAAGGGAAATCCGAACAGGAAGCGGACATGGGTCGCCCCGATCGTCCCGAGCGCGGGCGTGAGGCCGCGCTGCGCCGCGTTGCGCGCGACCTGCGCCGCCGCTCCGGCGAGGGTGAAGGGAATCCAGAGCAACGAGGGATCGATCATCTCACGGTGACGGATTCGGCTCCGCCACCATCATGAAATTGACGTCGAGATCGGACGACAGGCTCCAACGGTCGGAAAACGGATTGTAGACGACGCCGGCGCGCTCGGCGACCGCGAGTCCGGCGGCGGCAAAATGGCTTTCGAGCTCCTCCGGCGTGACGAACTTGTCCCATTGATGGGTTCCGCGCGGCAGCCAGCGCAGCACGTATTCGGCCCCGACGATGGCGAGCGCGAAGCTCTTCCACGTCCGGTTCAGCGTCGCCGCCACGATCAGGCCGGTCGGCTTGAGCAGCGCGGCGCAGTGGCGCAGGAACAGCCCCACGTCGGTGACGTGCTCAACCACCTCCATCGCCAAGATGACGTCGAAGCGCTCGCGCGGGTCGAGCTCCTCGATGGTGGAGTTGCGGTAATCGATGACGAGACGCGACTTGGCCGCGTGCAGGCGCGCCGCCGCGATGTTGGTCGCCGACGGGTCGACGCCGATCACATCGGCGCCGAGCCGCGCCATCGGTTCGCTGAGGAGGCCGGCGCCGCAGCCGATATCGAGCAGGCGCAGGCCGCTCATGCAATTCAGGCCGCGCGGGCCGCGGTCGAAGCGGCGGCAGACCGAGTCGCGGATATAGGCGATGCGCAGCGGATTGAACTTGTGCAGCGGCGCCATCTTGCCCTTGGGGTCCCACCACTGATCCGACAGGCGTGAGAAGCGGGCGACCTCGGCCGGATCGACGGTCGACGGGCCGGCGGTGGGATTTGCCTCGGATGGCATCGCGGTTGTCCTTGTCGGAAAATTCTGTCGGAAGGGGAAACGAGTTTCAGCGCGCCGTGATGTGGTTGCGGAACTTGAGCGGCGAGCCGATCGTCCTGATCGGCTCCCAGCTTTCGCCGGTGCCGCGAACGATGACTTCGCCGTAATCGAAAATACGGCCCAGGATCGACTGATTGACGTCGACGCTTTCGACCTTGTCCATGTTCATCTCCACCGTACGTCGCTCGATGAAGCCGTTCTTCTGGACGATGCGGCGATCGGTCACGTCGAATTCGGTGGTCCAGCGCCGGAACCAGGCCCGCAGAACCGAAATCAGGCCGATGCCGAGCAAGATGAGCGCGATGATGATGAGCCCGACGCCGCCGATCCCGGGGGCGACCGCGTTGCCGAAAACGATGACGGCGAGCGCGAGAACCCACAGCGCAAGTCCCGGCAGATAGATGATCCAATGAATGGTCGTCGAATAGAGAAGCCGTTCGCCCGGCTGAAGAATTTCGTCGATATAACGCCCCATGGGCCTGTTCCCCGTCCGGCGCTTTCGCCGCGTTCGTGATAGCAAAGCGCCGCCTCGCCGGCCACGCGAACGTGGTTGCGAAGGCCGCCTCTCGCCGGTATGTATACGCGCCTTTTCGCGGTTGCGCATGGTCCGGCGTGGTGGAATCCGGCAGCCTTCAAGACCGTGCGCGATCTCAATCACTTAGAGCGCGACCCGACGCAAGGCCGGAAGCCACTCTTGCCGATCGCGCTCCAGCGGCCGGCGGCGCGCGCGCCGGGGTCGCCCGCATCGGGAATGATCGATCCATCATGAGCCGGCTCGTCATGAAATTCGGCGGAACCTCGGTCGCCGACGTCGACCGCATCCGCAACGTCGCGCGGCACGTCAAGCGCGAGGTCGATGCCGGCCACGAGGTCGCCGTCGTCGTCTCGGCGATGGCCGGCAAGACCAACGAACTGGTCGGCTGGTGCAAGGACGCCGCGCTCGGCATCGATGGCGACGCCAATTACGAGATGGCCGAATATGACGTGGTGGTGGCCTCGGGCGAACAGGTGACCTCCGGCCTGCTCGCGCTGACCCTCGCCAAGATGGGGCTGCCGGCGCGCTCCTGGCAGGGTTGGCAGATTCCGCTGCACGGCTCGGACGCGCATGGCGCGGCCCGCATCACCGGCATCGAGCCGAACGGCATTCTCGACGGCTTCGCCAAGCGCGGCGAGATCGCCGTCGTTTCCGGCTTTCAGGGCATCAACCCGAAAACCGGCCGCATCGTCACGCTCGGGCGCGGCGGCTCGGACACGTCGGCGGTGGCGCTCGCCGCCGCCATTCATGCCGACCGCTGCGACATCTACACCGACGTCGACGGCGTCTACACCACCGACCCGCGCATCGTTCCCAAGGCGCGGCGGCTCGACCGCGTCTCCTTCGAGGAGATGCTGGAAATGGCGTCGCTCGGCTCCAAGGTGCTCCAGGTGCGCTCGGTCGAGATCGGCATGGTGCATAATGTGCGCGTGTTCGTGCGCTCCAGTTTCGACAAGCCGGAAGACATCGACCCGCACGGAACGCCGCCGGGAACGCTCATCTGCAGCGAGGAGGACATCGTGGAACAGCAAGTCGTCACCGGCATCGCCTTCTCCAAGGACGAGGCGCAGATTTCCATCCGCGACGTGCAGGACAAGCCGGGCGTGGCGGCCGCGATCTTCGGCCCGCTCGCCGAGGCCAGCATCAATGTCGACATGATCGTGCAGAACGTCTCGGCCGACGGCGCCACGACCGACCTGACCTTCACCGTGCCGGCCTCCGACTTCGCGCGCGCCAAGGATACGATCGTCAAGGCCAGGGACGCGATCGGCTACGGCCGGCTCGACAGCGCCACCGACGTTTCCAAGGTTTCGGTGATCGGCATCGGAATGCGCAGCCATGCCGGCGTCGCGGCGAAGGCGTTCGGAGCGCTTTCGGAGCGCAACATCAACATCCGCGCCATCACCACCTCGGAAATCAAGTTCTCGATCCTGATCGACGCGGCCTATACCGAACTCGCGGTCAGGACGCTGCATACGCTCTACGGCCTCGACCAGGCCTAACGGCGCCCGCCGGCCAGCGCCCCTTCTGGCAGGGCTTTTGCTTGGCAATTCGTTGCCCAATTCGCTATAGCCAAAATCAGCAGGCGGGCCCTAGCGGGCGGGTGCGTCGGCCGGGCGGATGGCCGCCTTACCGGCGCGGGGTGGAAGCGCGTCGTTCGCTTTCATTTTTATAAGTGAAACCAATGATTTACCCCGATATTTCGGCGCCGGGAACGCCGGCGGTCTCGGGGGCGAGGATGTCAACCGATGCGGAGCACGCTGGGAGGACCCAGGGTCTTGCTGCGACGACTCCGCGAGGTGATGGCGGAGCCCGTCAGCGCGCAGGAACGCCTCGACAAGATCGTCGTGCTGATCGCCGCCAACATGGTGGCGGAGGTGTGCTCCGTTTACGTGCTGCGCGTCGACGGCACGCTCGAACTCTACGCCACCGAAGGCCTTAACCGCGCCGCGGTCCACCAGACCGTGCTCAACGCCGACGAAGGTCTCGTCGGCCTGGTGGCGAGCGAGGCGACCGCGCTCAACCTCTCCGACGCGCAGAACCATCCCGCCTTCTCCTACCGACCGGAGACGGGCGAAGAGATCTATCACTCCTTCCTCGGCGTTCCGGTGCTGCGCGCCGGCAATACGCTCGGCGTCCTGGTGGTGCAGAACCGCGCCCACCGGACCTATGTCGAGGAAGAGGTCGAGGCGCTGCAGACGACGGCGATGGTCCTCGCCGAAATGATCGCCTCGGGCGAATTGTCGGCGCTGGCCAAGCCCGGCGCCGAACCGGCCGCCCATCACGCCCAGCAATTGTCGGGCTCGGTCTTGTCCGAGGGCATCGCGCTCGGCCATGTCGTGCTGCACGAGCCGCGCGTCGTCATCACCAATTACATCGCCGACGACATCCAGAGCGAGGACAAGCGCCTCGAAGCCGCGATCGCGAAGCTGCGCGCCGATCTCGACCACATGCTCGAGCGAGGCGACGTCGCCGACGGCGGCGAGCATCGCGACGTGCTCGAGGCCTACCGCATGTTCGCCAACGATCCCGGCTGGCAGCGCAAGCTGCACGAGGCGGTGGCGACCGGCCTGACCGCGGAAGCCGCGGTCGAGCGCGTGCAGTCGAACACCCGCGCGCGCATGCTGCGCTCGACCGATCCCTATCTGCGCGAGCGCCTGCACGATCTCGACGATCTCGGCCATCGCCTGATGCGGCAATTGACCGGGCGCGATCACGCCCCCTCGCGCGAGCAATTGCCCGACAACGCCATCATCGTCGCCCGCTCGATGGGGCCGGCGGCGCTGCTCGACTACGACCGCAAGCGGGTGCGCGGCCTGGTGCTGGAGGAAGGCGGACCGACCTCGCATGTCTCCATCATCGCCCGCGCGCTCGGCATTCCGGCGGTCGGCGAGGTCGCCAACGCCGTCGGCATCGCCGATCCGGGCGATCCCGTCATCGTCGACGGCACGTCGGGGGCCGTCTTCATCCGCCCCTCGACCGAGGTCGAGGGCGCCTATGCCGAGCGCGTGCGCATCCGCGCGCGGCGCCAGGCGCAGTACCGCACCTTGCGCGACCGGCCCTGCGTCACGCTCGACGGCCAGCCGATCGACCTGCTCATCAATGCCGGCCTGACCATCGACCTGCCGCATATCGAGGAAACCGGCTGCGCCGGGGTCGGCCTGTTCCGCACCGAACTGCAGTTCATGGTCGGGCACAGCCTGCCGCGCACCGCCGAGCAGCTCGCGCTCTATCGCGCGGTGCTCGACGCGGCCGGCGGCAGGCCGGTGACGTTCCGCACGCTCGACATCGGCGGCGACAAGGCGCTGCCCTATCTGGAAACGGTCGCGGAGGAAAATCCCGCGCTCGGGTGGCGCGCGATCCGGCTCGGCCTCGACCGGCCCGGTCTCCTGCGCGGCCAGGTGCGCGCGCTGCTGCGGGCCGCGGGCGGGCGCTGGCTGCGCGTGATGTTCCCGATGATCTCCACGGTCGACGAATTCGACCGCGCCAGGGCGATCGTCGAGCGCGAGCTCACGCATCTGCGCCAGCATGGACACGCGCTGCCCGAACGAGTGGATGTCGGCACCATGGTCGAGGTTCCGGCGCTGCTCTGCCAGCTCGACGAACTCGCCAGCCGCGTCGACTTTCTTTCCGTCGGCTCGAACGACCTGTTCCAGTTCCTGTTCGCGATCGATCGCGGCAATCCCAGGGTCGCCGATCGCTTCGATACGCTGTCGGCGCCCATGCTGAGAACGCTGAAGCGGATCGTGGATGTCGGGCGCGCGCGCGACATTCCGGTTTCGCTGTGCGGGGAGATGGCGTCGCGACCGATCGAGGCGCTCGCGCTGGTGGCGATCGGTTTCCGCGCGCTCTCGCTGTCGGCCACCTCCCACGGTCCGGTGAAGGCCCTGATGCTCGAAACCGACCTGCGCAAGCTCGAAGCGCTGATCGAGCCGCTGCTCGCCGCGCCCGCCGACAGCGTGTCGATCCGTGACCAATTGAAAGCCTTCGCCGAGACGGAAGGCCTGCCGCTCTGATAAGCAATTGCCCGCGGACCGCGTCACGCGCGCGCTTCGCTGAACGATCGCGTTTGAACCGACCATGCTGCCAGAAACCAAGCTCGATCTCCTGTTGACGCGCCATGCCGCGCTCGAGGCCGAAGTGCTGGGCAAGGTGAGCCCGGACGCCTATGTGCGCGTGACGCGCGAGCTCGCCGAACTCGCGCCGGTGGTCGAGGCGATCAGGGCCTATCGCGCGACGGCGAAGGAGCTCGCCGAACTCGACGTGCTCATCGCCGACCCGGCGACCGAGCCGGACATGCGCGCGATGGCCGAGGGCGAGCGGCCCGACATCGAGGCGCGGCGCCAGGGGCTGGAGCAGCAAATCCGCGTCGCGCTGCTGCCCAAGGACGCGATGGACGAGCGCAACGTCATTCTCGAAATCCGCGCCGGCACCGGGGGCGACGAGGCTTCGCTTTTCGCCGGCGACCTGTTCCGCATGTATGAGCGCTTCGCCGCCAAGCAGGGCTGGACGGTCGAGGTGATCTCGATGAGCGAGGGCACCGTCGGCGGCTTCAAGGAAATCATCGCCGAGATCAAGGGACGCGGCGCTTTCGCCAAGCTCAAATTCGAATCCGGCGTCCACCGCGTCCAGCGCGTTCCCGACACCGAGGCGTCGGGACGCATCCACACCTCGGCGGCGACCGTCGCCGTTCTGCCGGAAGTCGAGGAGGTCGACGCCGAAATCAAGGAGACCGAGCTCCGGATCGAGACGATGCGGGCGGGCGGAGCCGGCGGCCAGCACGTCAACAAGACCGAATCGGCGGTGCGCATCACCCATATCCCGACCGGCATCGTCGTCAGCATGCAGGACGACCGCTCGCAACATCGCAATCGCGCCAAGGCGATGACGCTGCTCCGCGCCAAGCTCTACGACGCCGAGCGCCAGCGGCTCGACACCGAACGCTCGGCCGAGCGGCGCGGGCAGGTCGGCTCCGGCGACCGCTCCGAACGCATCCGCACCTATAATTTCCCGCAAGGCCGCGTCACCGACCACCGCATCAATCTGACGCTCTACAAGCTGCCGCAGGTCATCGCCGGCGAGGCGCTGGGCGAGATCATCGACGCGCTCGTCACCGAGCACCAGGCCGAGCTGCTCGCCGCCGAAGGCGCGGCGGGGCAATGACCGACTCGCCCCGGCGGGAGCTGACCGTCGCCGCCGCGCGGCGGGCGCTGGCGGCGAGGCTGCGCGAGGCCGGCATCGAATCGCCCGAACTCGACGCGCGGCTTCTGATCGGCGAAGTGCTCAAGCTCGACCTCACCGGCCTCGCCGGCGCGGCGCGACGCGACCTCTCGCCGGCCGAGACCGAGGCGGCGTGGGCCTTGGCCGCGCGACGGCTGCGGGGCGAACCGGTCGCGCGCATTCTCGGCCGCAAGGAATTCTGGGGCCTGACGCTGCGGGTCTCGCCCGCGACGCTGGTGCCGCGCCCGGAGACGGAGACGGTGGTCGAGGCCGCGCTCGCCACACTCCCCGAGGATGGGCGCGACGCGCGGCTCGATATCTGCGACATCGGAACCGGCGGCGGGGCGATCCTCCTCGCGCTTCTGTCCGAGTTCGGCCGGGCGCGCGGGCTCGGCACCGATCTCAGCGAGGCGGCGCTCGCGACCGCCCGCGTCAACGCGATGGAGCTCGGGCTCGCCGACCGCGCCTATTTTGTCCGCTGCGACTACGCGGCCGCGCTTCGCGGGCCTTTCCATCTGGTCGTATCCAACCCGCCCTATATCGGCTCTGCCTACATCGCCCGCCTCCCGCCGGAGGTGCGCGACTTCGATCCGCGCGGCGCGCTCGATGGCGGCGCGGACGGTCTTCGCGCCTATCGGGCCCTGGCGGGAGAGGCGTCGCGCCTGCTGCGTCCGGGTGGCCGCATCATCGTCGAGGTCGGCGAGAATCAGGCCGGCGCGGTCGAAGCGATCTTCGCCGCCGCGGGGCTTTTCCCAAACGACGCGCCACGGCGCGATCTGGCGGGCATCGACCGGGTGATTATCGCGACAAGGCATTAATTCCCCTCAAATTTCCCGCGACCCGAGGCGGCGCGCGCGGTCCGTGCCGCAAAGCAAAAAACCGCTTGGAATATCCACCGGGACGGACTAGGTTCCGCCGACGAATTCGACCTGGGCCGCCTGAACAAGGCCGTAAGTCCCAGCCCGCCAGGGGCGGGGGTGTCGAGGGGGATCTCAATTGCTGGCGAGGAGTTGCTGTCCCGGTGGCGGAAAACGCCCTGGGGCTGGCCGCAAGATGGACGAAAGCCGGGAATTGTCGCGCCGCTCCACGCATGTTCGCGCATGCGCGGCGCGGGTGGATCGGCATCGGCGCGATCGGCGGAGCGCGCGTCCAGCATTATTATCGGATCCTGCATGCGTTCGATGAAAGCCAGCGATCAGGGTCATTCGAACGCGATGCGATAGGCGGGGGTGGCAAGGTCAAGTCATGAGAAACGGTCAGAACAAACGGCTGCGCAACCGCAACCGCCGCGGCCAGAATCCTTTGTCGCGTGTCTTCGAATCGACCGGACCCGACGTCAAGATCCGCGGAACCGCCACCCAAGTCGCCGAAAAATACGTTCAACTCGCCCGCGACGCGCAGGGCTCCGGCGATCCGGTCGCCGCCGAGAACTACTACCAGCACGCCGAACATTACTTCCGCATCATCGCCTCGGCGCAGGACCAGTCGCGCCAGAGCCAGCCGTTCTATCGCGGCGAGGGCGACTACCGCGACGACGGCGGCGATGACGGCGACGCCGATCCCGGGCAGGGATATGTCGCCGAGCATGCCCCGCAACCGCGCGAGCAGCGCGAACCGCCCCAGCCGCGCCAGCGCGAGGCTCATCCCTTTCCTCCCCGCATGCATCAGCCGCGACGCGAGGTCTCGACCGAGCGTTCGCAGCCAGTCGTCGGCGACGACGAGGAGACCATCGAGCGCCTTCCCTCCTTCATAACCGGCGGATCGCCGCCCGCGCCGGGCAACGGCGGCGAGCGTCCGCAGGGCGGGGAACGCTACGCCCATCGCCGGCGGCGCCGGCCGCACGGGTCTCGCCCCGAGGGCGGCGCGCCGCCGCAATCATCCTCGGGCGGCGATGATTTCGATCCGGGCATGAACACGGACGACTGAAGCGATCGTCCACGGCTCGCGCGGCTCGCGCCACTTTCGAGAAAATCCGTCAGCCGTCGCGCGTCGAGGGCGAGGGCGCCAGCGCGGGCTCGAGCGCCGGGATGAGATGCGGGCGCGCGCGCTTGGCCGGCAAGGCGCGATAGACCTGCTTCGTCGCGTCGACGATATGCACCCCCGCGAAGGGCGCGGAAATCGCCGAGCCCGCCCGCTCCCACATCATCGCCGAGCGCGCCAGCCACGCCCGGCCCAAGGGCGGAATGTAGAGCGCCTCGCTCCATGCCGTCGGGGTGAACCAGGTCTGCCGCAGCAGATGCGTGATCTGCGATTTCGAGTAGGGCCGTCCATGGCCGAAGGGCGTGGCGTCGCTGCGCGCCCACATGCCGCGCCGGTTGGGAATGATCGCCAGCACGCGGCCACTCGGCGCCAGCACGCGCCAGACCTCGCGCAACAGGCCGGTCGGATCGTCCGCCATTTCCAACGCGTGAACGATGAGCACGCGATCGACCGAGGAATCGGCGAGCGGCAATTCGTATTGATCGACCAGCGCCACCAGCGACGGCCGCAAGGTCGGCCATTTCACCACGCCCTGCGCGGCCGGCATGAAGGCGATGCAGCGCTCCGCGCTTTCGCGGAACAGGCCGAGATAGGGAATGGCGTAGCCGAGGCCGAGCACGCGCTGCTGTCGCGTCTCGGCCCAATGCGCCCGGATGCCGCGCCCGACAATGCGGCGCGCCATGACGCCCAGCCGGTGGGCGTAGAAGCCGCGCAGATCGATGACGTCGATTGACATGCGCGCCAGTCTAGCATGGCCGCGCCGGCTTCGGCAGGGCGCGCGCCGCGAGCGTTAACGGGATATGGAAACGGCCGGCGCCGTGATAGACAGGCCCGCCGACACGCGGAGAACGCCATGCCCGCCGACATCCGTCTGATTGAATGTTTGAGCGACAATTACGCGATCCTCGTCCACGACGCGGCGACGGGCGCGACCGCGGCGATCGACGCGCCGGATGCCGAGCCGATCCTCGCCGCGCTCGAGGAGGCCGGCTGGCGGCTCACCGACATTCTGGTCACCCATCATCACCACGACCACACCGGCGCGATCGCGGACCTGAAGGCGCGCTACGATTGCCGCGTCGTCGCATCCGCGCGCGAGGCGCCCAAGGTGCCGCTGGTCGACGCCACCTTCGCCGACGGCGACGAGGTCAGGATCGGCGATCTTGCCGCCCGCGTTATCGCGACGCCGGGCCATACGCTCGGCCATGTCGCCTATTGGTTCAAGGACGAGCGCGCGGTGTTCGTCGGCGACACGCTGTTTTCGATCGGTTGCGGACGCGTGTTCGAGGGAACTCCGGGCCAGATGTGGGACTCGCTCCTGAGGCTCCGCGCGCTGCCGGAGGACACCAACGTCTATTGCGCGCATGAATATACCGAGGCCAACATCCGCTTCGCGAAAGCGATCGAGCCGGAAAACGCGGCGCTCGCGGCCCGCGCCGAGGAGGTCGCGCGCCTGCGCGCCGAGGGCAGGCCAACGGTGCCCTCCACGATCGGCGCGGAGAAGCGCGCCAATCCCTTCCTGCGCGCGGACGTGGCCGAGGTCGCCGCCCATCTCGGCATGGCGGGCGCGGACGCCGCCGACGTGTTCACCGAAATCCGCGCGCGCAAGAACCGCGCCTAGGGCAAATCCCGCGAAAGCGGAAGCCACTTTCGCGATCGGGATTTGCTTGACGCTTGGATTCAAGGCTTGGATTCAAGCCTCGAATTCAGGGCTCCGTTTCAAGGCTTGGATTCTGGAGCATTTCAATTTCGGCGTGGCGATCGCATTCGCGGCAATGTTCTCGCCCAACAAAAAAGGGCCGCGACGCGCGCGGCCCTTCTTGCCTTGCCGGGAACGCCGGCTCAGATCATGTACTGGCCGCCATTGGCCGAGAGCGTCGAGCCGGTGATGAAGCCCGACTCGTCGGAGGCCAGAAACACCACGCAGCGCGCCATTTCCTCGACCTCGCCGAGGCGGCCGACCGGAATGAACGGCAGGATCTTCTTGTCCAGCACTTCCTTCGGCACGGCCTGCACCATTTCGGTGCCGATATAGCCGGGGCAGAGCGCGTTCACGGTGATGCCCTTGTTGGCGCATTCCTGCGCCAGCGCCTTGGTGAAGCCGAGATCGCCGGCCTTGGCGGCCGAGTAGTTGACCTGGCCGGCCTGGCCCTTCTGTCCGTTGATCGAGGAGATGTTGATGATGCGGCCGAAGGAACGCTCGCGCATGCCCTCGATCACCTGGCGCGACATGTTGAAGAGCGAGCCGAGATTGGTGCCGATGACCGCGTTCCACTGATCCGGCGTCATCTTGTGGAAGAAACCGTCGCGGGTGATGCCGGCGTTGTTGACGAGCACCTCGACCGGGCCGAGGTCGGCCTCGACCTGCTTGACGCCGGCCGCGCAGGCCTCGAACGAACTCACGTCCCACTTGTAGACCGGGATGCCCGTCTCGGCCTTGAACTTCGCCGCCGCCTCGTCATTGCCGCCGTAATTGGCCGCGACCTTGTAGCCCGCCGCCTTCAGCGCCTTCGAGATCGCGGCGCCGATACCGCGCGTTCCGCCGGTGACCAATGCAACACGAGCCATGAGCAACCTCCCCTAATCCACCGAACTTGTTGGTTTGCGGACGCCGCGCGGAATGCCGGCGCCGATGTCTGAAGTATTTCTCGAAGTCTTGTTCGCGCCCGCCGGGTCCGGTTTCGATCCGGCGGGGGCAAACCCGATGCCGCGGCCCGATGAAGACCGCTCCGCGACGGCTCAGCCGCGCTCGACGCACATGGCGATGCCCATGCCGCCGCCGATGCACAGCGTCGCCAGACCCTTCTTGGCATTGCGCTTTTGCATCTCGTGCAGGAGCGTCACCAGCACGCGCGCGCCCGAGGCGCCGACCGGATGGCCGAGCGCGATCGCGCCGCCATTGACGTTGACCTTCGACACGTCCCAGCCGAGGTCCTTGTTGACGGCGCATGCCTGTGCCGCGAAGGCCTCGTTGGCCTCGATGAGATCGAGGTCGTTGATCGACCAGCCCGCCTTCTTGAGCGCGGCGCGCGAGGCCGGGATCGGCCCCGTGCCCATGATCGCCGGATCGACGCCGGCATGCGCCCAGGAGACGATGCGCGCGAGCGGCGTCTTGCCTTCCTTGGCGGCCTGGCTCGCCTTCATCAGCACCACGGCGGCCGCGCCGTCATTGATGCCGGAGGCGTTGCCGGCCGTCACGGTGCCGTCCTTTTCGAAGGCCGGCTTGAGCTTGGCCATCGCGTCGAGCGTGGCGCCGTGACGCGGATATTCGTCGGTGTCGACGACGATGTCGCCCTTGCGCGTCTTGATCGTGACCGGAACGATCTCGTCCTTGAAGCGACCGGCCTTCTGCGCGGCCTCGGCCTTGTTCTGCGAGGCGACGGCGAACTCGTCCTGCTGCTGGCGCGTGATCTGCCATTGCTTGGCGACGTTCTCGGCGGTGTTGCCCATGTGGTAGCCGTTGAACGCGTCCCACAGGCCGTCGCGCAGCATGGTGTCGACCAGTTCAAGCCCGCCCATCTTGGTGCCGCCGCGCAGGTGCGCGGCATGCTGGGCCATGCTCATCGATTCATGGCCGCCGGCGACGACGATGTCGGAATCGCCGTTGACGATCGCCTGATAGCCGAGCGCGACCGTGCGCAGGCCCGAGCCGCAAAGCTGGTTGACGCCCCAGGCCGGGCTCGCCGCGGGAACGCCGGCGGCGATCGAGGCCTGGCGGGCGGGGTTCTGGCCCTGACCGGCGGCGAGAATCTGGCCCATGATCACTTCGGACACGCGGGACGGCTCGATGCCGGCGCGTTCCAGCGCGTTCTTGATCGCGATCGCGCCGAGCTGATGGGCGGGCAATGTGGCGAAGGCGCCATTGAACGAACCAACCGGGGTGCGGGCGGCACTGACGATGACGACATCGTCTGACATGAACATCTCCTTAAGCGCTCGAATGGAATTGGCAGGCGGGTATCAGGCTGGGGGCCGGATGTCCACGCCATCCTCATGAGCTATTCGTAGTCTGTCAATTGCCCCAAAGAGATGCCGCCATGCGGCATCGATCGGCCGAAAGCCCTCGGCGGCGGACGCAGGGCGACCCGCGAATTAACCTCATCGCACAAAACGGTAGCCGAACTGGCACGAAAATGCTTATTTTGAGCAGTGCGGCATAAAAATGCGCGGTTGCGGCATGAAATATACGGCCTTCGCGCATGCCACAATATTGCAACCTAATGAGTTATCGCATGGCTTCCATGGCGAAATCAGCAGAACCCGTCACCATCAAGAAATACGCCAACCGGCGCCTCTACAATACCGGCACCAGCACTTACGTTACCCTTGAGGACCTCGCCACGATGGTCAAGGACGGGGAGGATTTCCTCGTCTATGACGCCAAATCCGGGGAGGACATCACCCGGTCGGTGCTGGCCCAGATCATTTTCGAACAGGAAAACAAGGAAGGGCAAAACCTGTTGCCGACCGCTTTCCTGCGGCAATTGATCCGCTTTTACGGCGACAGCATGCAGATGCTGGTGCCGCGCTATCTCGAGGCGTCGATCGAGTCCTTCACGCAGCAGCAGGAAAAGTTCCGCAACCAGATGGTCCACGCGTTCGGAACCGGCCCGTTCGGAGCCAACCCCTTCGGCGCGCTGGAGGAGCAGGTGCGGCGCAACATGGAATTGTTCGAGCGCACTTTCGGCATGTTCAAGCCCTTCCCGCGCAAGGAGCACGACGCCGAAGGCGCCGGGCACGAGCCGGGCAAGGAGACGGCGAAGGACGCGCCGCGAGCCGCGGCCACCGAGAGCGGCGACATCGACCAGCTCCGCCGGCAGATGCAGGAAATGCAGGATCGGCTCGATCAGCTTTCCACCAAGGACGCCGGCAAGAGCGGCGACTGATCGCGCGTTTGCCTTAGGCGCTTACCCGCGCCGATGACGCGGCCTGCGGCACCTGATCTCCAGGACGCGGCGCCGGCCATGGGCGCTCGAGCGTGGCGATCCCGGTGTGGTGGCCCTGAATATAGGTGCAACCCCATTCCCGCAGCAAAGCGGCGGTCGCCTCGTTCTGCACCCATTCGGCGACCGTCTGCAGACCGAGGCGCTTGGCCAGCTCGATCAAGGATTGGGTGAAGGCGCGATCGTCGGCCGAATGCAGCATCGCCTGGATGAAGGCGCCGTCGATCTTGACGATGTCGACACTGAGCTTGCGCAGATTGCGAAACGACGTGAAGCCGGCGCCGAAATCGTCGATGGCGATGCGGATGCCCATGTTTTTCAGCCGCGAGACGAAGCCGCGAACCTCGTCGACGTCCTGAATCGCGACCGTCTCGGTGATCTCGACGATCAACCGCCCGGAAATTTCCGGATGCGTGCGCAGCAGTCCCTCGAGGTTCGCCCACCAGTCGGGATCGGTCGTGGTATCCGGCGAGATGTTGACGCTGAGCGTCACGCCCGGCGCCAGGGCCAATTGCTCGATGACGAGGCGCAGCATCTGATGATCGAGCAGCCGGATGAGACCCAGCTTTTCCGCGATCGGCACCACTTCCTGCGCCGACAGCAATTCGCCGTTCTGACGCCGCACGCGCAGGAGGCTTTCATAGAAGGCCGGCTTCAAGGTCGCGGCATCGACCACCGGCTCGAATGCCACCTCGATCCGCCGCTCGTTGAGCGCCCGCACGATCTCGTCGGTGGCGCGGATGTTTTTCAGCCGCCGCGTCTCGATCTCGACGCTCGGCCGCCAGGACCAGAAATGCCCTTTCCATCGCTGTTTCGCGGTGTCGAGCGCCTCCTGGGCGCGGCCCATCACGTCGCGCGCGTTTCGCGCGTGGCGCGGCGCGATGATCCCGCCGGCCGAGACGGTAATGGCGACCGAACCGGCCGAGGTGTGGATCGCCTCGTCGCGCGCCAGCGCGAGAAAGCGGTCGGCGGCCGCCTCCATCTTCTCGCGCGTGCAATCCCTCAGGATGACCGCCAGCTTGTTGCCGGAAAAACGTCCCATGACGTCGCCGAGGCGCAAACGCGCGCGGAAGCGGCGCGCTACCTCCGCGATCACCTCGTCGGCGGCGTTGTGTCCGAACGCTTCGTTGATGCGCGCGAGATGGTCGACCGCGATCAGCATGAAGCCGAGCGAGGTCCGGTCGCGCTTGGCCTCCTCGACCGCCCGTTCGAGTTCGGCCAGCAGACTCGCGCGATTGAGCTCACCCGTCAGCCCGTCGAATTGCGAAAGCTGAACCAGGCGCTTTTCGATTTCATGGCGCTCGGTGACGACGCGCACCAATCCGATGGCGCGGATCGGCTTGCCGTCGCGGCCGGCATAGCCGCGGCCGATCTCCTCGACCTTGATCGGCGATGACTGGGCATTGAGCTCGTATTGAAGCTGGTAGGCGACGCCCGCGCCCTGGTCGCGCAAGACGGCCCGCGCGATCACGTCGTAGCGGCTGAGATTCTTTCCCGCCGCCGCGAGCCTGGAATATTCCGCGGCGTTTCCAAGCGTCGCCGCCGGAACGCCCTTGAGCACCTGCGGGGCGTTCGCGCTCCAGATCAGGTTGCCGTGCTCGATCTCCCAGACGAAGGCGGCCTCGCCAATGGCCGCGAGAATCCCGGCCGCGTCGATGGATGGGTTGGCGACCGGCGAAATCGCGGCGGCGTCGGTGTTCTGTCCGAAAAGGGGACGACTCAAAGGCGCCTCTCAGCGATACGCGTACAGATCATCGAGCGCTTCCGGCATCCCGCTCATGCCCGCTTTCCCGGAGCCGGGATCGGCCCGCGAGGTGAAAATAGGCCTGAGAACCCAAGTGCTTGACGCGACCTACGCGGAGCCGCGCCCCCTCTTGCTCGTTCACTCTATGGAACGATCCTAAAGAATTCGAAAAGCGCGCGCGCCGGCGACCGGCGTAACGCCGCCGCCTGGCACGGAGCTTGCGATTTTCTCGATGGAAACGTCTCTTCGTCCCGAAATGGAACAGGTGGCCGATGACATCCGCAATCGCCGCGATCGGGATCGCAACTCCCTCCGCGCAGTCCGGCTCGTCACGGCCAAGGTCGAGCGAGGCGAGCGAGACGATCGCGCCCAGCCGAGCGCTGGTTCCCATCCAAGACGCGCGCCGCGCATCGACCAGCCTTGCCCACCCCCGTCCGCTCGCGCGCCACGCGGCATTCTACGCCCATCTCATCGCCACCCGCGCCCAGGCCCCGCAAACGCGCGCGCGGCGCAGGATCGAGCCGGCCGAGGGCGTCTTGGCCTATCGCGGCGCGAGCCAATTGCCGCCCGGACGCGAATGGCCGCGCTTCCAGCGCACGGTCTGACGCGGCGGACTAAAGGGAAGGTTCGGTCGGTTTCGCGCCGATGACCGGACGCGCTTCGGCAACGACCGTCGCGGTCGGCGCGGGCGACGTGGGAACCTCGGCTTCGGCGACCCCGGCCTGAACCGCCTGCGACCTCTTGCCCCTTACATCGGACGGCGCATCGACTGGCGTGGCGACCGACGCCGCGACATGGCCGCCAACCGTTCCCGCGCGCCGACCGCGTCGAAGGCTGAAGGCCGCGCCCGCGATGAATTCCACCAGGATCATCGCCGTCAACAGAAAGAAGGCCGACGCCGCGAATTGCGGCAGCCACACGAATTCGGCCGCCGCCACGGCGAAGGCGACAAGCGACAAGAGGTGATCCATCAGCGAGCGGGCGCCGGGCCGCGACGCCTTGACCACCTCGACGAGAAGCAGGAACAGGCCGACGACCGCGATCGCGTCGCCGAAAGTCAGCACCCAGCCCGCCCCCGAGGGCAGGCCGATTGTCGTCACGGGCGCCGTCAGCGATACGCCCGGCATCAGGAAGACGAAGATGTTGTAGATCGCGAGCGGGATCAGAAGCAGCGGAAAGCCGATCATCGCGGGGAGCCTCGGGATCAACGCGCTCGCGCGCGGCCTGGTTCAACTCATCCAACCCGAAACGCAAAATCGTGGCTTAAAAGCGAGCGCATCGCGTCATTCATGAACTCGGCAAGACGCGCCGTGACGTTGGCAATTCGGCGTTGGCAATTCGGCGTTGGCAATGCGACGCCGGTACCTTCACCGGCCGCAGGCGTCGCCCATCCGCGCGCTCATCCACGCCGCCGATCCGTGCACCCTGAGGCGCGACGCGGCCCGACCGCGCGAAAGTCGGCATCGGCGCGCCACTCGCTTAGCGACGCGGACGCTTTTCAGGCTCAGGATTCTTTCTTGGACTTGAGAACCTGACGGCCCTTGTACATGCCCGACTTCAGGTCGAGGTGATGCGGACGGCGCAGCTCGCCGGAATCCTTGTCCTCGACATAAGCCGGCGCCTTCAGCGCGTCGGCCGAACGGCGCATGCCGCGGCGCGAGGGCGAGGTCTTTCTTCTCGGAACGGCCATTCTTCATCGTCCTTGGTTTCGTCGCCCCAGACCCGGGCGCGGCAAAGCGTCAAATTCAGAGGCTGAGGCCGGGCTTATAGAGGATGGCGTCGCCCAAGGCTAGACCATAAGCCACGCCCCGAGACGCAAGGCCAAGGCGACGCGGACCGCCCCCCGCCCGGCGGACCGACTTATCCCTTAAGCCGCTCCAATCAAACCCGAATTACCCCGGCCGCCGCTCCGGCGGCAAGTCCACGCAATCCTCGACCCCCGGGGCGGCCGCGATTCGCGCCACATAGACCCCCGCCTTTCGCTGGAGCGCGGGCGTGGGGCGCGCCGCGTCGCGCCGCACTGGGCTCGGCAGGACGGCCGCCATCAGCGCCGCCTGGCGGATCGTCAGGCTCGCCGCGCCGCGCCCGAACGCCCGGCGCGCGCCGTTTTCAGCTCCGAACTGCCCGCCCGGTCCCCATTCGGCGATGTTGAGATAGATTTCGAGAATGCGCCGCTTCGGCAACACCAGGTCGAACCAGAGCGCCAGCGGAATTTCGAGAGCCTTGCGGACATAGCTGCGCCCCTGCCAGAAAAACAGGTTCTTGACGGTCTGCTGCGTGATCGTCGAACCGCCAAAGGTGACCTCGCCTTCCCCCAGGTCCTCGATGACGTCGCGCAGCGCGGTCCAGTCGACCCCGCGATGGGCGCAAAAGCGCGCGTCCTCCGCGACGATCACGGCCCTGGCGAGCGCCGGCGAGATACGCGCGATGTCGACCCAGGCGCGCGAGACCGGCGCCCCGCTCAGCCATCGCCACGCCATCAGCGCCGAGACCGGATGGCCGAAACGATAGAGCGGCGCGAGCACGTAAGGCGAAGCGAGCAGGACCAGCGCGAGCACGAACGCGACGCGCGGCGCGCGGCGCGCGAAGGATCGCGATCGACCGTCTCGCATGCGGTCCATCGTCATGACACCAGATGTCTCACTTGTTTCGTCCGGCCGCGACGACCGCCTTCTTCGCGAATGACCATGGAGCACCTTAAGGAATACATCGAGGATCATGGCCAAGAAACGGCGGGCGCCACGCTCGCCGTTCCGGACCGGCCGAACGCGATTGACGCGCGCCGGCGCATGACCGATTGTCGCGGCCCGCAACCATCATCGCCGCCGTCCATGCCGTCAACCTCTTCCGCCGATCTCGCCGAACGACTCGATCGCACCGCCGCCGCCGTCGAGGACATCCTGACGGCGTTGCTCGGCGACGCGCCCGTCGACGGCGAAATCGCCCGACCCGCCCGCCTGCTCGCGGCCATGCGTCACGGCGCGCTCGGCGGCGGCAAGCGCCTGCGCCCCTTTCTCGTCGTCGAAAGCGCGCTGCTGCTCGGCGGAGCGCGCGACGGCGCGCTGATGGCCGGCGCGGCGCTCGAATGCATTCATTGCTATTCGCTCATCCACGACGACCTGCCGGCCATGGACGACAGCGCGACGCGGCGGGGGCGACCTTCGGTGCACGCGGCTTTCGACGACGCCACCGCGATTCTCGCCGGCGACGCGCTGCTTACGCTCGCCTTCGACGTGGTCAGCGGCGCCGACGTTCATCCCGACGCGGGCGTTCGCGTCGCGCTTTGCCGCGAGCTCGCGCGCGCGGCCGGCATCGGCGGCATGGCGGGCGGACAGATGCTCGACCTCGAAAGCGAGGGACGGTTCGGACAATCCGGCGCGGTCGATGTCGCGAGGCTTCAATCCATGAAAACCGGCGCGCTCTTGCGCTTCGCCTGTCGCGCCGGCGCGATCCTGGCCGAGGCCCCGCGCGCCGCGCTGGAATGCCTCGACGCCTATGGCCGCGCGCTCGGCGAGGCGTTTCAGATCGCCGATGACCTGCTCGATATCGAAGGCGACGCGGCAAAGCTCGGCAAGTCGACCGGGCAGGATGCGGCCGCCGGCAAGGTGACCTTCGTCAGCCTGCTCGGCGTCGCCGGCGCGCGCGCCCGGCTCGCCGAACTCATCGCGCGGGCGGACGCGGCGCTCGCGCCCTTCGGCGAACGCGCCGATCCGTTGCGGGAGACCGCCCGCTTCATCGCCGAGCGCGATAACTGACGCGGAGCGAGCGCGCCCAAGGGCTTCAGTCGGCCGCCGGACGCGCCCCGTAACGGCGCTCGATATAGTCGAGGAGGCGCGCCTTGAAATCGGCGGCGAGCGTCGGCCCGCGCAAGGTCGCGACCTTCTTGCCGTCGACGAAGAGCGGCGCCGCCGGCTGCTCGCCGGTGCCGGGCAGCGAGATGCCGATATCGGCGTGCTTGGATTCGCCCGGGCCGTTGACGATGCAGCCCATCACCGCGACGGCGAGATTCTCCACGCCCGGATAGCGCGCCTTCCAGCCCGGCATCTCGTCGCGGATGAAATCCTGAATGTCGCGCGCGAGTTCCTGAAAGGTGGTCGAGGTGGTGCGGCCGCAGCCCGGGCAGGCGGTGACCTGGGGCGCGAAGCCGCGGAAGCCCATGGTCTGCAACAGCTCCTGCGCGACGCGCACTTCGAGCGCGCGATCCCCGCCCGGCTCGGGCGTCAGCGAAACGCGGATGGTGTCGCCGATGCCGTCCTGCAACAACACGCTCATCGCCGCCGACGAGGCGACGATGCCCTTCGAGCCCATGCCGGCCTCGGTCAGGCCGAGATGGAGCGCGTAATCGGACCGCGCGGCCAGTTCGCGATAGACCGCGATGAGATCCTGCACCGCCGACACCTTCGCCGACAGCACGATGCGCTCGCGCGCCAGGCCCAGTTCCTCGGCGCGGGCGGCCGACAGCAGCACCGATCGCACCAGCGCCTCGCGGGTGACCGCGCGCGCGTCCTTCGGCTCGGCCGATCCGGCGTTTTCCTCCATCAGCCGCGTCAGCAGCTCCTGGTCGAGCGAGCCCCAATTGGCGCCGATGCGCACCGCCTTGCCGTGGCGCAGCGCGATGTCGATGATGCCGCCGAACTGGCTGTCGCGCTTGTCCTTGAAGCCGACATTGCCGGGATTGATCCGGTATTTGTCGAGCGCCGCGGCGCAGGCGGGATGATCGGCCAGAAGCTTGTGGCCGACATAATGGAAGTCGCCGATCAGCGGCACGTCGACGCCGGCGCGGTCGAGCGCCTCGCGGATGCGCGGCACGGCGGCCGCCGCCTCGTCGCGATCGACGGTGACGCGCACCAGCTCGGAGCCCGCGCGCGCGAGCGCGGCGACCTGCGCGGTGGTGGCGGCAACGTCGGCGGTGTCGGTGTTGGTCATCGACTGCACGACGATGGGCGCGCCGCCGCCGATCCGGACGCCGCGAACATCGACGGCCCGGGTGGCGTGGCGGGGGCTTGGCGTGGCGGCGATTATCATCGGCGAAGCTCTAGCGCGGCCTGTTCACCAAGACCAGACCGGCGAACACCAGGATCGCGGCCACGATGAACACCGGCGACAGCGGATCGTTGAGCATGAAATGGCCGGCGGCGACGCCGAACAAGGGCGTGATGAAGGTGAACGACGACAGGCGGTTGGCTGAATAGGCCTTCACCAGCGCGAACCAGATCGTATAGGTGATCCCCACGACCCAGAAGGTCTGGTAGGCGAGCCAGCCGAGCGCGGTCGCGCCGGGCATCGCCTCCAAACGCTCGCCGTGGAACAGCGACGCGGCCGCGAGAATCACCGCCGATACCGCCAGTTGATAGGCCATCGACTTTTCCGGCGGCGCGTGGACTAGCTTCGTCGATTTGATCAGCAAGGTGGTCGCCGCCCACGCCGCCCCGCCACCGGTCAGCATCAGATCGCCGATGATCGTGCGCGCGTCGACCGAGGCCTGCGGCACGCCGATCGCGAGCGCGACGCCGAGGAAGGACAGCGCCAGCCCCAGCCATTGCACGCGCGAGACCGTCTCGCCGAGCCAGAGGCGCGCGCCGAGCGCGACGAAAAACGGCGCCGTGTAAAGAAACACCACCGCGCGGCTCGCGGTCGTGTAAGTCAGCCCGCGATAGATCAGGATGAACTCCAGTCCGAACAGGACACCGGCCGCGATGCCGGGGGCGAGCGTACCGTCGGATGCCGTCAGCCGCGCGCCGCGCAGCCGCGCCACCACCACGATCATGGCGAGGGCCCCGAGCGAACGCGCCGCGGCCTGCATCAGCGGCGGAATCTCCGGCAGCGCAAGTTTCACCGCCACCTGATTGAGACCCCAGCTCAGGCACAGGAGCATCACCACCGCGATCGCGGTCGCGTCGAGCGGGCGCGGCGCATGCGCCATGGCGGAATTGACGGACATTTGCTGCCTTGATGAATGTGGACGGGATCAGCCTTGATCGCGGCAATGCGCGCAGAAGCCGGCGATCTCGACGACCGAGAGTTTCGGCGCGAAGCCGACCGCCTTGGCCGCCTCGGAAAGTGTCTTGGCGAAGGCGGCCGCCGGCATCTCGCCTGCCGCGCCGCATCGCTCGCAGATGAAGAAGGCCACCATCGATTCGGCGTGGTGGTCGTGAACGCAGGCAAGAAAGGCGTTGCGGCTCTCGATCCGGTGCACCAGCCCATTGTCGATGAGAAAGTCGAGCGCGCGATAGACCGTGATCGGCGCCGGGCGCGGCAGATGCGCGGCGAGACTTTCGATGATGTCATAGGCGCCGAGCGGACGATGGCTCGCCAGCAGCGCGCTCAGCACATGGCGCCTGATCGGCGTGAGCTTCCGCCCGCGTTGGCGGCAGACGCGCTCGGCATGGTCGATGGCATCGGCCGCGCAGCGGCGATGATCGTGATCGGGTGCGGGAAAGAGCTGCGTCGTCATCATCGCCGCGACGGATTCATGGATCGCGCATGGCCTCGGCCTGCCGGGTGAGGCGGGATTAAGACCACACCCTCCCCTTCCGGGCAAATATCGTCCGGACGAAATTCATCCTGTCGAGCTCCATCCGGACGAACTTCATCCGGACAAAGCCCAAGGCGGGGTCGGCGGGAGGGTGGGAATTATTGCAATGCAACATAATCTCCCCATCTTTGCCATGCGAGGCTGCGCGCCTCGGGCCGCGAGCGCGGACCCTATCCCCGACGCGAGGGAGATTCGCATGGCTCCAAGTCTGAAATCCTACCTCGACGGCCTGGCGATCTGGAACGGCGGCAAACGCGCGGCTGGGTCGCGCGACCGGCGCAAGAAGGTCAACCTGGCGCTGCAGGGCGGCGGCGCGCATGGCGCGTTCACCTGGGGCGTCGTCGATCACCTGCTCGCCGACGGCCGGATCGAGATCACCGGCGTTTCCGGCGTGTCGGCGGGAGCGGTCAACGCCGTCATGCTCGCCGACGGGCTCGCGCGCGGCGGGCCGGAGGCGGCCCGCGAGCGGCTCGCCCAATTCTGGCGCGCGGCCTCGAGCGACGGAAATCTGCCGCCGCTGCAGCGCGCGGCCGCCGACCGCCTGCTGGCGCTGCTGCCCTTCGCCACGACGCCGCTCAATCTCTGGTTCGAGACGATGGCCCGCTATTTTTCGCCCTACGACTTCAACCCGCTCAACCTCAATCCGCTGCGCGATCTGATCGAGCGCTTCGTCGATTTCGACGCTGTGCGCGGCGGCGACCTTGCCTTGTTCATCGGCGCGACCAATGTCGAGACGGGACGGCTGTGCGTCTTTCCGCGCGAGAAAGTAACGGCCGACGTCGTCATGGCGTCCGCCGCGCTGCCGCTCCTCTTCCGCGCCGTCGAGATCGACGGCATTCCCTATTGGGACGGCGGCTATACCGGCAACCCGCCGCTGTTCCCGTTCCTGCGCGCGACCGGCACCGAGGACGTCATCGTGGTGCAGATCAATCCGGCGCGGCGGGCCGGCACGCCGCGCGGCTCGCGCGAGATCGTCAACCGGCTCAACGAAATCACCTTCAACGCGACGCTGAGCTCGGAACTCCGCGCGATCGATTTCGTCAACCAGCTCATGGAGGACGGACGACTCAAGCGCGGCGTCGGCGCGGACGAATATCGCCATCTCAACATCCACCGCATCGATCTCGGCGGCTTCGCCACGCGGCTGACCGCGTCGAGCAAGCTCAAGACCGATTTCCAGTTCTTCGACCTGCTGCGCCGCGTCGGGCGGCGCGCCGCGCGGCGTTTCCTCGATTGCCATTTCGACGCCATCGGCGTTCGTTCCACGATCGACCTGGCCGCCGAGGCCGGCGTCGAATGGGCGTGACGCATCCGCCCCGATTTTTGCCGGAGCATTTCCCGGTCGCAAAAGTGGTTTCCACTTTCGCGGGATTTGCTCTAGCGTCGCGCGCCATGACCGACCGCGCCGCCTCCGCCATCACCATCGCCACGGCCGACGACGCCGCCCAGGCCGAGGCGCGCGCCCGCGTCACGCCGATGATGGAGCAATATCTCGAGATCAAGGCGGCAAATCCGGGCCTGCTGTTGTTCTACCGGATGGGCGATTTCTACGAATTGTTCTTCGAGGACGCGGAAGTCGCCTCGCGGGCACTCGGCATCATGCTGACCAAGCGCGGCAAGCATCTGGGCCGCGACATTCCGATGTGCGGCGTGCCGGTCGAGCGCGCCGACGAATATCTCCATCGCCTGATCGCGCTCGGCCATCGCGTGGCGGTGTGCGAGCAGCTCGAGGATCCGGCCGAGGCGCGCAAGCGCGGCGCCAAGAGCGTGGTGCGACGCGATGTCGTGCGCCTGGTGACGCCCGGCACGCTGACCGAGGATTCGCTTCTCGACGCCGCCGCCAACAACTTCCTGCTCGCGGTCGCGCGCCAGCGCACCTCGGCGGCGCTCGAGGACCGCTACGGTCTCGGCTGGATCGACATTTCCACGTCCGACTTCCACGTCACCGAATGCGGGCGCGGGGAACTCGCCGCGACGCTGGCGCGGATCAATCCGGGCGAACTGATCGTTTCCGACGCGCTGTTCGAGGACAAGGAGCTGCGGTCCGTGTTCGACGCCTGCGCGGCGGTCACGCCGGTGACGCGCGACATGTTCGATTCCGCCACCGCCGAACGGCGGCTGTGCGACTATTTCGCCGTCGCCGCGGTCGATGGCTTCGGCTCGCTGTCGCGGGTCGAGCTTTCCGCCGCAGCGGCCTGCGTGACCTATATCGAGCGTACCCAGGTCGGCAAGCGACCGGCGCTGTCGACGCCGATGCGCGAGGCGAGCGGGGCGACCATGACCATCGACCCGGCCACGCGCGCCAATCTGGAGTTGACGCGCACGCTGGCGGGCGAACGCAAGGGGTCGCTTCTTTCCGCGATCGACCGGACGGTGACGGCGTCGGGCTCGCGGCTGCTGGCGCAGCGTTTGGCCGCGCCGCTGACCGACATCGCCGCGATCGGGCGCCGGCTCGACGCGGTCGCGGCCTTCGTCGAGGCGAGCGCCGAGCGCGAGGACGCCCGCGCGATCCTGCGCGTGGCCCCCGACGTCGCCCGCGCGGTCGGTCGCCTGACGGTCGATCGCGGCGGCCCTCGCGATCTTGCCGCCCTGCGCGACGGCATCGCCGCCGCCGACGCCCTCCTGACCGCGCTCGGCCGATCGAGCGAGCCGCCTGACGACATCGCCGCCGCGCTCGCGGCGCTACGCAAGCCCGACCGCAATTTCGCCCGCGACCTCGCCGCCGCGCTCGCCGACGACCTGCCGCTGGCCAAACGCGACGGCGGTTTCGTCCGCGCGGGTTACGACGCCGCCCTCGACGAGACGCGCGCGCTGCGCGACGAATCGCGCCGCGTCGTCGCGGCGATGCAGGCCCGCTACGCCGAGGAAACCGGCGTCAGGACGCTGAAAATCAGGCACAACAACGTGCTCGGCTATTTCGTCGAGGTGACCGCGCAGCATGGCGAGCGCATGCTGGCCCCGCCCCTGAACGCGAGTTTCATTCACCGTCAGACGCTCGCCGGCCAGGTCCGCTTCACCACCGCCGAGCTCGGCGAGATCGAGGCGCGCATCGCCAGCGCCGCCGAACGCGCGCTCGGGCTCGAACTCGACATCTTCGAACGGCTGAGCCGCGAGGCGACGCGCGCGAGCGAGGATCTGCTCGCGCTGGCGCGCGCCTTCGCCGTGCTCGACGTGACCGCGGCGCTCGCTAAGCTCGCCGTCGACCACGCCTATGTCCGGCCCGAGGTCGACGCCTCGCGCGATTTCGCCATCGAGGGCGGCCGTCATCCGGTGGTCGAGCAGGCGCTGTCGCGCGACGGCCTGCCCTTCATCGCCAATGGCTGCGACCTGTCGCCAACCATGGGGCAGCAGGTGGGCCAGATCTGGCTGCTGACCGGCCCCAACATGGCGGGCAAGTCGACCTTCCTACGCCAGAACGCGCTGATCGCCCTGATCGCGCAGACCGGCGGCTTCGTCCCGGCCGGCCGGGCGCGGATCGGCGTGATCGACCGGCTGTTCTCGCGCGTCGGCGCGGCCGATGATCTCGCGCGCGGACGATCGACCTTCATGGTGGAGATGGTGGAGACCGCCGCCATCCTCAATCAAGCGGGCGAGCGCGCGCTCGTCATTCTCGACGAGATCGGACGAGGCACCGCGACGTTCGACGGACTCTCGATCGCCTGGGCGACGATCGAGCATCTGCACGAGACCAACCGCTGCCGCGCGCTGTTCGCGACGCATTACCACGAGCTCACCGCGCTCTCGCGGCGCCTGCCGCGCCTGTTCAACGCCACGATGCGGGTAAGGGAATGGCACGGCGACGTGGTGTTTCTGCACGAGGTCGTCCCCGGCGCGGCCGACCGCTCCTACGGCATCCAGGTCGCCAAGCTCGCTGGTCTTCCGCCGGCGGTGATCGAGCGGGCCAAGGTCGTGCTCGGCCGGCTCGAAGCGGAGGATCGCGGCTCGGCGACGCACGCGCTCGCCGACGACCTGCCGCTGTTCGCCGCGGGCGCGGCGCGGGAGGCGCCTTCGGCGCCTGCTTCCCCCGACGACGCCATCCTCGACATGATCGCCGCGCTTCACCCCGACGAATTGTCGCCGCGCGAGGCGCTCGAGGCGCTCTATGCCCTCAAGGCGCGCGTCGCCGGGCGGCGCGGCTGAGCCGGGCCGGCCCATGGTCCGCGTGACAGCGCGCGCGGGTTGGGTTATGCGGGTGATGTCATGAACGGGCCGTCGGAATCATCCGAGACAAGCATCGCCGAAGCATTCGATGTCGCGCGCGTCGGCGCGGCCATCGACGCGCTGGCCGAGCGCCATGCCGGCAACGAGGAACAGTTTCGCAACGTCGTTGTGCAACTGCTCAAGGTGGAAGTCGCCGCCGCGCGCGCCGCGGCCGAGCGGGCGCTGCTGGCCGATCGCTCCGGCTATCGCTGCGCGCGCCGGCTCTGCCTGATCCAGGACGCGGTCATCCAGCTTCTGTACGACGCCGCCACGCGTCATCTCTATCCCTCGCTGGTGCCCTCCGAGGCCGAGCGCATGGCGGTCATCGCCACCGGCGGCTACGGACGCGGGCTGATGGCGCCCGGCTCCGACATCGATCTCCTGTTTCTGCTGCCCTACAAGCAGACCGCCTGGGGCGAGTCGGTCGCCGAAGCCATTCTCTATTGCCTGTGGGACATGGGCCTGAAGGTCGGCCACGCCACGCGTTCGGTCGACGAATGCATACGCCAGGCGCGCGCCGACATCACCATCCGCACGTCGGTGCTGGAGGCGCGCTTTCTCATCGGCGACGAGGCGCAATACGAATTGCTGATGGCGCGTTTCGACAAGGACATCCTGCAGTCCACCGCCGCCGAATTCGTCACCGCCAAGCTCGCCGAGCGCGAGGAGCGCCACCGTCGCGCCGGGCAGTCGCGCTACCTGGTCGAACCCAACGTCAAGGACGGCAAGGGCGGCCTGCGCGACCTGCACACGTTGTTCTGGATCGCCAAATACGTCTACCGCGTGCGCGACGCGCAGGAACTCGTCGGCAACGACGTGTTCGATCCGGACGAGCTGGAGATGTTCCGGCGCTGCGAGGACTTCCTGTGGTCGGTCCGCTGCAACATGCATTTCCAGACCGGCCGCGCCGAGGAGCGGCTGTCGTTCGACCTGCAGCGCGAGATCGCCGCGCGTCTGGGCTACACCGCGCATCCGGGATTGAAGGATGTCGAGCTGTTCATGAAGGACTACTTTCTCGTCGCCAAGGATGTCGGCGATCTGACCGCCATCCTCTGCGCCAAGCTCGAGGACAAGCAGGCCAAGACCATGCCGGTGCTCGGCCGCGTCATGGCCAAGCTTCGCCCCGGCACCCGCAAGCGGGTGCGCGACAGCGACGATTTCATCACCGACTATAACCGCATCACGCTCGCGGTGCCGGACGTCTTTCAGCATGATCCGGTCAACCTGATCCGCATCTTCCGCCTGGCGCAGAAGAACAACCTCGCCTTCCACCCCGACGCCATGCACGCGGCGACGCGGTCGCTGGCGCTGATCACCGACGAGGTGCGCGCCGATCCCGAAGCCAACCGCCTGTTCCTCGAAATTCTCACCTCCAACGAGGCCGAGATCGTGCTGCGGCGGATGAACGAGACCGGCGTGCTCGGACGGTTCATTCCCTCCTTCGGCCGCATCGTGTCGATGATGCAGTTCAACATGTATCATCACTACACCGTCGACGAGCACCTGCTGCGCTGCATCGGCGCGCTGCAGGACATCGAGCGCGGCGGCAACGAGGAAATCGCTTTCACCACCGAGCTGTTCGGCAAGATACAGCCCGAGCATCGCGGCGTGATCTACGTCGCCACGCTGCTGCACGACATCGCCAAGGGGCGGCCGGAGGACCATTCCGCCGCCGGCGCCGAGGAAGCCCACGCGCTGTGCCCGCGGCTCGGCTTCAGCGCCGCCCATACCGAGCTCGTCGCCTGGCTCGTCCAGCAGCATCTGGTGATGTCGACGGTCGCGCAATCGCGCGATCTGTCCGACCGCAAGACCATCGAGAATTTCGCCGCCGTGGTGCAGTCGCTGGAACAGCTCAAGCTGCTCACCATCCTGACCACCGCCGATATCCGCGCCGTCGGCCCGGGCACCTGGAACGGCTGGAAGGCGCAGTTGCTGCGCACGCTGTATTACGAAACCGAGCCGGTGCTGACCGGCGGCTTCTCCGAGGTCAATCGCGCCCAGCGCATCGCCGCGGCGCAGGCCGAGTTCCGGGCCGCCTTCACCGAGTGGCCGGAGGACGAGGTCGCCGCCTATATCGCGCGCCACTATCCGGCCTATTGGCTCAAGGTCGATCTCGCGCGCAAGATCCGCCACGCCCGTTTCGTCAAGGCGGGCGAGACGAGCGGCCAGCGGCTCGCCATCAATGTCGGCTTCGACGAGGCCCGCGGCGTGACCGAGCTGACGATCATGGCCGCCGACCATCCATGGCTGCTCTCCATCATCGCCGGGGCCTGCGCCACGGCCGGCGCCAACATCGTCGACGCGCAGATCTACACCACCACCGACGGCATCGCGCTCGACACCATTTCGATCTCGCGCGAATACGAACGCGACGACGACGAGGCGCGGCGCGCGCGCCGGATTGGCGAAACCATCGAGCAGGCGCTGGAGGGAAAGCTGCGCTTGCCGGAGGTGGTGGCGCGGCGCACCGCGAGCAAGCAGCGCACCAAGGCGTTCGTGATCGAGCCGGAGGTGACGATCAACAACCAATGGTCGGACCGCTACACCGTCGTCGAGGTCTCCGGGCTCGACCGGCCGGGCCTGCTTTATCAACTCACGACGACGCTTTCCAAGCTCAACCTCAACATCGCCTCCGCGCATGTGGCAACTTTCGGCGAGCGCGTGCGCGACGTGTTCTATGTCACCGACCTGCTCGGGGCACGGATCACCGCGCCGACCCGGCAGGCCGCGATCAAGCGCGCGCTGATCCATCTCTTCGCCGAGACGGCGGAGACCAACCAGCCGGCCGCCTGAGCTGCCTCGACCTCGGTCAATCCCGCTTGTCCCGCTCGGCCTGAAAGCGCCGGTCTTAACGGCTCCTTAACGCGCCCTTAAACCCGTGGGGCTAGCCTGAAGCGAATGGCAGGCGGGGGACGCCCGCGTCCGGTTTTCTCCACAATTCCGCGCGAGACAATTCCCGCGCGTGTTTGGCTCGGGCGCATCGGACAATTCCCTGGATCGGAAACGCATGGGACTGAAGCGGGGCAAGAGCGGCGGCCGTCGCGAGCCGAAATTCGGGCCCGACGGGTCGCTTTCCGACGTGCGGATGCGGCCGGACGACCGCGTCGGCGGCGGGGAGGATGGCGCGGCGAAACCCTCGCGCGCGCGGTCGCCGGGCAAGGCGGCAGCGAGCGACGCGCCGGGCCGGCGCGCGCGGCGCGCCGACAAGACGGCCCGTTCGCGCGGGAGCCGGCGGACCCCGCTGGCGCGGCTCCTTTATTGGGGAACGGTCTTCGGCCTGTGGGCCATCATCGCCGCGATCGGCGTGGTCATCTGGGTCGGCACCCAGCTTCCGCCGATCCAGTCGCTTGAGATCCCCAAGCGCCCGCCCAACATCCAGATCGCCGCCCTCGACGGCACCATCCTGACCACGCGCGGGGAAATGGCCGGCACCAATATCGCCCTCGCCGACCTGCCGCCCCATCTGCCCCAGGCCTTCATCGCCATCGAGGATCGACGGTTCTATTCGCATTTCGGCATCGACCCGGCGGGCATCGCCCGCGCCGCGGTCACCAACATTCTGGGGCGCGGCGTGCGTCAGGGCGGATCGACCCTGACGCAGCAACTGGCCAAGAACCTGTTCCTGACGCAGGAGCGCACGCTCCACCGCAAGCTTCAGGAAGTCGAGCTCGCGCTCTGGCTCGAACGCAAATACAGCAAGAAGCAGATCCTGGAACTCTATCTCAACCGCGTCTATTTCGGCTCCGGCGCCTATGGCGTGGAGGCGGCCGCGCAGCGCTATTTCGGCAAGCCCGCGGCCAAGGTCACGCTGGCCGAGGCCGCCATGCTCGCCGGCCTCGTCAAGTCGCCCTCGCGCCTCGCCCCCAACCGCAACCCGGAAGGCGCCGAACGTCGCGCGCAGACCGTTCTCGGCGCCATGGCGGAGGCCAAGTTCATCACCGAGGCCCAGGCGCAGGCCGCGATCGGCCATCCGGCCTACGCCGTGCGCCCGGTCGGCGCGGGCACCGTCAATTACGTCGCCGACTGGATCATGGAAGTGCTCGACGATCTCGTCGGCCAGATCGATCAGGACATCGTCGTCGAAACCTCGATCGATCCGCGCCTGCAATCGGTGGCCGAGGCGGCCATCATCGACGAGCTCGCGTCCAAGGGCGTGAAATTCAGCGTCACCCAGGGCGCGCTGGTGGCGATGACGCCGCGCGGCGCCGTGCGCGCGATGGTCGGCGGGCGCAATTACAGCGAAAGCCAGTTCAACCGCGCGGTCTCGGCCAAGCGCCAGCCGGGCTCCGCGTTCAAGCCCTTCGTCTATCTCGCCGCGCTGGAACGCGGGCTGACGCCCGAGACCGTGCGCCAGGACGCGCCCCTCGACGTCAAGGGCTGGCGGCCGGAGAATTACAGCCGCGAATATTTCGGCCCCGTCACGCTGACGCAGGCGCTGTCGATGTCGCTCAACACGGTCTCGGTGCGCCTGGCGCTCGAGGTCGGACCGAAGGCGGTGGTGCGCACCGCCCATCGCCTCGGCATCGCCAGCAAGCTCGAAAGCAACCCCTCGATCGCGCTCGGCACGTCGGAAATCTCGCTGATGGAGCTCGTGGGCGCCTACGCGCCTTTCGCCAATGGCGGGTCCGGCGTCTCGCCTCATGTCGTGGAGAAGGTGCGCACCGCGACCGGCAAGGTGCTCTATGCCCGCGCGCGTGACGATTTCGGCCAGATCATCGATCCGCGCCATGTGGCGATGATGAACGCGATGATGCAGGAGACCCTGCTCACCGGCACCGCGCGCAAGGCCGAGCTGACCGGCTGGCCGGCCGCCGGCAAGACCGGCACCAGTCAGGATTTCCGCGACGCCTGGTTCGTCGGCTACACGTCGAACCTCGTCACCGGCATCTGGCTCGGCAATGACGACAACTCGCCCACCCGCAAGGCGACCGGCGGCGGGCTGCCGGTCGAGGTCTGGACGCGCTTCATGCGCGCCGCCCATCAGAATGTGCCGATCGCCGGCCTGCCGGGTCTCGACGGCCGCGCGGGCACGCGCCTGTCGCCGTTCGACGAGGGACGGGAGACGCCGCCGGCGCCCATCGCGGACGGGACGAGACCGGGCGCCACGCAAGTCGCCGGACGCGCGCCGGCCCCCGCGGGCGGCGGCCTCGACGGCTGGCTGATGGATCGCCTGTTCGGGCGACGGTAAGCGCCACTCGCGCGTAAGGGGACCGCATCCGCGGACCGGCGATGGCAGGGGCCCCGCGTCAGACCGCGCGATCTTCCCCGCGGCGCTTTTTTGAAAGGCCGTAGCGATGGAGCTCGGTCGAATGGGCGTCGAGCCAGGCCTTGGCGCGATCGATCGACCCGCACAGCCGCGTCACCAGCGCCCAGAACCGGCGCGAATGGTTCATCTCGACGAGATGGGCGACCTCGTGGGCGGCGAGATAATCGAGCACATGCGACGGCGCCAGAATGAGCCGCCAGGAAAAGGAGAGCACCCCGGTCGTCGAGCACGACCCCCAGCGGCTGGTCTGATCCCGCATCGTCAGCCGCTTCGGCCGCACGCCGAGCGCGGCGGCGTGGCGGGCGACCGCCGCTTCAAGGTCGCGCCGCGCCTCGCGCTTGAGGAAATCGCGTACGCGGCGGGCCAGGTGCTCGGCCTCGCCGGCCGCGCACAACAGCTTTTCCCCATCATCGCCGATTTCGATCCAGACGGTCCCGCGCACGCCGGGCCGGTGCACGATCCGGTGGGGACGGTTGCGCAGGGGAACGATCGTGCCCGGCGCGAACGGCGCGAGCGCCGGCATGCCGCCGAGCCGGGCCGCGATCCAGGCCCCCTGCCGCTCGGCGAAGTCGCGCGCGTCCGCGATGGTGCCGCGCGGCGGCATGGTCAGCAGCGCTTCGCGGGTGACGGGATGAATCCGCAGCGTATAGCGGCGCGCCAAACGGTGACGGCGCAGCCGGACGGCATAGGCCGTGCCGTCGACATGGACCTTGAGGGTATGCGGCTCGGTCGGCCGGCGATAGAGAAGCGCGCGCTGGGTCATTTCAAACAGGGCTTGCGGAACGGGCGGAGGCGAATTTTGCCAAAACCGGAGCCAGGGAAAGCCCCTCCGGATCAAACAAATCATTTGCCCAAGATATGGAGATGGCGGCGCTCCCCTGCCCCATGATCTTGGGAAGCGGGCGCGAAAATTCCGGCCTGCCCGACGAAAAAACGCCGTCAGATGGCATGAACCCCAGTTCATTCCATCACCGTCTGATTGAAATAATTATCATTTACGATCAATTCGTTAGGCCGGGCGAGCCGCAATTTCCGCGTCGAATCGATCGCGCCGCCTATCGCCCGCATGTCGAGGCGATAGCCCGCTCCTCGCGACCGAAACAGCGATCCAAACGCATATTCGAACGCGTGATCGAAAAAGATTTCGATCATGCCGGTCGGCGCGTCACCGCATCCGGCCCACAAGGCGCGCGGGTGACGGAGAGCGCTTCGCGCGAAATCAGGCCAGCGCCGCGCGCGGAACGGCGTCTTCCTCCGCCGATCGCATGAAGGACGCGATCCGGGGCATCACCTCGGCCCGGAAGCGCGAACCGTTGAACACGCCGTAATGGCCGACGCCCGGCTGCACGTAATGGACCTTGCGATAGGCCGGAATGTTCTTGCACAGGCCGTGGGCGGCCTCGGTCTGGCCGAGACCGGAAATGTCGTCATTTTCCCCTTCGACGGTCATCAGCGCGATGCGCCGGATCGCGGAAGGGTCGACCAGCTTGCCGCGATGGTCGAATTCGCCCTTGGGCAGCGCGTGCTTGATGAAGACCGCGTCGACCGTCTGCAGATAGAACTCCGCCGTCAGGTCCATGACCGCGAGATATTCGTCGTAGAATTCGCGGTGCTTCTGGGCGGAATCGCCATCGCCCTGAACGAGGTGCATGAACAGGTTCTGATGCGCCTCGATATGGCGGTCGAGGTTCATCGACATGAAGCCGTTGAGCTGCATGAAGCCCGGATAGACCGAACGGCCGAAACCCGGATGGGGGAACGGCACGTGGGTGATGACATGCCGGCGGAACCAGTCGATGCCGCGCTTTTCGGCGAGCTCGTTCACCGCGGTCGGATTGCTGCGGGTATCGATCGGCCCGCCCATCAGCGTCATCGAATGGGGCACGAACGGATCGCGCTCGGCTTCCATCACCGACGCCGCCGCCAATACCGGCACCGAAGGCTGGCATACCGCCACGATGTGCACATTGCCGTCGAGCACGTGCAGCATCTCGATGATGTAGTCGACATAATCGTCGAGGTCGAAACTGCCCTCGGCGAGCGGCACCATGCGCGCGTCGGTCCAGTCGGTGATGTAGACTTCGTGGGAAGGAAGGAACGCCTCGACGGTGCCGCGCAACAGCGTCGCGTAGTGACCCGACATCGGCGCGACGATAAGCACCCGGGGCTGATGGGCGCGCGGGGGCCGCGCGAACAGACGTTCGAAATGGAGGAGCCGGCAGAACGGCTTCTGCCACACCGGCTGCACATGCACCGGAACCATATGGTCGTCGACCATGACCTCGTGGAGGTCCCAGTCCGGCTTGCCGTAGCGGCGCGTCGTGCGCTCGAACAACTCGCAGGCCGCCGCGATCGATTTGCCGAAGGAGGTATGGGCGAGCGGATTGGCCGGGTTCTCGCACATCAGCTTGGTCGCGTCGGCCGCCGCCCGCAGCGGATTGAGCGACGCATAGGCGAGTTCGTAGAACCAATACATCGGCGAGGAGACCGCCAAAGCACCGTCGAAAGGCGCGCCCTGCGAACCGCCAAATTCACCAATTGCCATCGCTCAGCCCCCATCGGCCCCTATTGCAATGCAGCATCATGTCCGCACCGTCAAAAAAGGTCAATTCGCCATTCAGAGCCAGTCGCGCCGAAGTTAACACCCCCAGCCGAGAAAATCCGCCGCCCGGGCCCCTCCGGCGGCCTATTCGCCGGTCTGAATCAGCGACCCGTTGCGCCGCGCGCTTTTGAGAAGCGCCAGGAAGGCAAGCGCGGCGAGCGCGAACAGCGCCACGTTGATCGCCAGCGCCGTCAGCATCAGGTCGCCGCGAAATTCATGCTCGATCAGCAGCACCCGCATGCCCTCGAACACATAGGTCGGCGGCAGCATCCAGGCCACAGCCGCGAGCCAGTCGGGCAGCACCGAGGGCGGGTAGTAGACGCAGCACAAGGGCAGCACCAGGAACATCACCGTCCAGGCCAGACTCTCCGCGCCCATGCCGTTGCGCAGCACCAGGCCCGAAACCACGATGCCCACCGACCAGCTCGTGAAAATGAGGTTGCAGAAGAAGGCCGCGAGCGCCAGGCCCATGGCATAGAGATTGAAGCCGAAAAACGCGATCGCCATCAACGTCACCGGCACGATGCCGATCGCCAGGCGCACGATGCTCATGACCATCAGCGAAAGCACGAATTCGATCGGCTTGAGCGGGCTCATCATCAGATTGCCGAGATTGCGCGCCCACATTTCCTCGAGAAAGGAAATGGAAAAGCCGAGCTGGCCGCGAAACAGGATATCCCACAGGATGACCGCGCCGATGAAGGTTCCGCCCGCGCGCGCGAAGAAGCCGGCATTCGCGGCGATGTAGGTCTGCAGGAAGCCCCAGGTCAGCAATTGCAGCGCGGGCCAGTAGATGAGCTCGAGCACGCGCGGCCAGGACGAGGTGAGCAGGTACCAATGCCGGAGAAACATCGCGCCGATGCGACGCGAGGAAATGCCGGTTTCAACCCGCGGCGCGATCATGGCGCGCCCCCCGCGGCAACGCCCCGCCCGCGCGCGACATCGAGGAACACCTCCTCCAGCGTCGCGCGCTGGTAACGCGCGAGAATGGCCTTGGGCGTGTCGTCGTCGGCGATCCGGCCGCGCTTCATGATGATGACGCGATCGCACAGCCGCTCGACCTCGAGCATGTTGTGGGAGGCGAGCAGGATGGTGGCGCCGCGATCCTTGCGGTAGGCCGACAGGCGCGCGCGAATCCAGTCGGCGGTATCGGGATCGAGCGAGGCCGTCGGCTCGTCGAGCAGCAGGAGTTCCGGCGAGTTGATCAGCGCCTTGGCGAGCGAGGCGCGGGTCTTCTGTCCCGCCGAAAGCGAGCCGGTGCGCCGGTCGAGGAATTCGTTCAGATCAAGGTCGCTCGCCAGCTCCCGGATGCGCTCGCCGACGTCGACGACGCCATAAAGCCGGCCGAAAACGGTCAGGTTCTGCCGCACCGTCAAACGCATCGGCATGTCGACGTAGGGGCTCTCGAAATTCATCCGGTAGAGCACTTGCGCGGCCTGGCGCGGCATTTCGTGGCCGAGCACCGCGATGCGGCCCGAGGTCGGCAGAATGAGGCCCATGATCGCGGCGATGGTGGTGGTCTTGCCGGCGCCGTTGCCGCCCAGAAGCGCGGCCACCGTTCCCCGCGCGACGCGGAAGCTCACGTCGTCGACGGCGCGCGTGGCGCCGTAGACCTTGACCAGATGCGCGACGTCGATCGCCGGCTGGTCGTCCCGGCTGTCGCGAAGGGATTCGCCGTTCATCGCCGCGACCTTCCGGGCAAGGGGCGCTTTTTGTCAACCGCCCGCCCGGCTGGGACCGGTTGTTCGCGGGCGATTTGTCGCCCGCGCCCGGCGGGGATAAGGTCGCAGGCCATGCTCGACACGCTCGCCACCGAAATCCATCCCCGCCGCCAGGTTCGACTCGAAACCATCATGCGGCTGCGCTGGCTCGCGGTGCTCGGCCAGACCGCCGCCATTCTCATCGTCGCCTTCGGGCTCGAATTCGACGTGCCGATCGTGGCGTGCCTGACCGTGGTCGCGTTCGCGAGCCTCCTCAACGTCGTCCTGCATCTGAGCGTGCATCCGATGCAGCGGCTGGAGCCGGCTTTTACCGCCTGGCTGCTCGCGCTCAATATCGCCGAGCTCGGCGCGCTGCTGTTTCTGACCGGCGGCCTGCAGAACCCGTTTTCGTTCCTGTTTCTCGGGCCGGTGCTGATCTCGGCGACGGTGCTGCCGCCGCGTCTGACGCTCGCGCTCGGCCTGTTCGCGACACTTTGCTCGACCGCGCTCGGCTTTTTCCATCTGCCGCTGCCCTGGACGAATGACGAGCCGCTGGTGCTGCCGCCGATCTATCTCGTCGGCGTCTGGCTTTCCATCGTGCTGGCGATCGGGGTGACGTCGCTCTACGCGTTTCAGGTCACGCAGCAGGCGCGCAAGCTGACCGACGCGCTCGCCGCGACCGAGCTGATCATGGCGCGGGAGCAGCATCTCAGCCAGCTCGACGGGCTGGCCGCCGCCGCCGCCCACGAACTCGGCACGCCGCTTTCGACCATCACGGTCATCGCCCGCGAGCTCGAGCGCACCGTGGACCCCAACACGCCGCTTGGCGGCGAGGTGCGCACCTTGCGCGACGAGGCCCAGCGCTGCCGCGACATTCTCGGCAAGCTGACGCAATTGTCCTCGACCTGGGCCCCCTTCGATCGCCTGGCGCTGTCGGCGCTGCTGGAGGAGGTCGTGGCGCCGCATCGGCATTTCGACATCCGCATCGACATCGTGCTGGAACCGGGCGAGGCCAAGGAGCCGATCGGCGCGCGCAACCCCGCCATTCTCTACGGGCTCGGCAATATCGTGGAGAACGCGGTCGACTTCGCCCGCGAGAAGGTGACCGCGACCGCCCGCTGGGACCACGCGCGGGTCGAGATCGTCATCGCCGATGACGGGCCGGGCATCCCGCCGGACCTGCTCAAGCGCATCGGCGAGCCCTATCTCTCGCGCCGGCGCAATCGGGGCGAGGCGGAAAGCGGGGGCGGATTGGGGCTCGGCGTTTTCATCGCCGGAACGCTGCTCGAACGCAGCGGCGCGCGGATAAGGTTCAACAACCGGGTTTTCCCGGAACATGGAGCGGTGGTAAGCATCGTTTGGAATCGGGACGATTTTGAAAGTCCCGACGCGGGCGAGGCGGGAACGGCCGAGGTCTCCCCAGCCGCGCCGTCGGCCGTGAACGACCCGGGCCATGGGTGACCCGCGCGCGATCCGCGCCGATGGCGACGTGATCGATCCGACGTGACCGAGCCCGCGCGAATGAACCGAAGCGAGGCGTAGTGGTGAGCGACGATGCATTGCCGTTGAACCTGCCGGACCCTTCCCTTCTCATCGTCGAGGACGACAAGGCCTTTCGCGACCGGCTGGCGCGCGCGCTGGAGGCGCGCGAATTCGCGGTCACCGCCTGCGGCGGGGTCGCCGAGGGTGTCGCCGAAATCGCGCGCCACGCCCCGGCCTTCGCCGTGGTCGATCTGCGCCTCGGCGACGGCAACGGGCTCGATGTGGTCGCCGCGCTCAAGCAGCGCCGGCCCGACGCGCGCGTCATCATCCTGACCGGCTACGGCAACATCGCCACCGCCGTCACCGCCGTGAAGCTCGGCGCGGTGGATTATCTCGCCAAGCCGGTCGACGCCGACGACGTCGTCAACGCGCTGCTGTCGCGGGAAGGAAGCAAGGCCGAGCCGCCGCAAAATCCGATGTCGGCCGACCGCGTGCGCTGGGAGCACATCCAGAGAGTCTACGAAATGTGCAACCGCAACGTTTCGGAAACCGCGCGCCGGCTCAACATGCACCGGCGCACCTTGCAGCGCATTCTCGCCAAGCGGGCGCCGCGCTGAGCGCATCATTCACGCGGCTGGCGCCGCGGGGCGGGACGCGACCCGGGTGACGCCGCGTGGGCCCAGGGGCTCGCGCCGCTTTATTCGTGGCCCTGCGGATCGGCGAGCCGGCTCAGGCGCTGGGCCGCGATTTGCGCGAAACGCAACAGCATGGCCTTGCGCGTCGCCGCCGCCAGGCGATGTTCGGGGGCTTCGCACAAGAGATGGGCGCCGTAGGCGTCCGCCACGATCCGTCCGGCGTCGTCGGGAAAGACCTCCGCCGGCATCTCGCGCGGGAAGGCGAAGAACAGCCGGTCGCAATGGGCGCGGTAGTCGCGCCATTTCTGGTCCGCCCGCAGGTCCTCGATCGACGACTTGATTTCGACGATCCAGATCTCGCCGCCGCCGCCGAGCCCCACGAGATCGGCTCGCCGCCCCGAGGGCAACGGCAATTCGCCGACGCAGGCGAAGCCGAGCGATCGCAACAGCCGCGTCGTGCCGCGCGCGACCGCGAGCGCGGTTTCCGATTGCCGGCCGTCGGCGGGCGGCGCCGCGACGAGGCGCGAAAGGCCGATGTCGATCGCCATGCGCGCGATCCTAGCGCATGTTCCGGCGAAGGGAATACCGGTTCGCCGGCAAGTACATATGCAACTCCATTGTTCTGGCGCGATTTCCTGTCGCTCGCCGAATGCCATGCGAAGGCAAGGCGCGCGAGACCGGAACCGGTCCAAAATGAATTGCCGCGTCCGGGCCCGATCTGGTCGCGAATTCGTCCCCCCGCCGCCGCAATTCCGGCCTCGCCGCGTCGCGAAGCGGGGCGAAGTATCGGCCGGGGACGTTTCCACGCGGAGGGTTCATCGACATGAGATCCTGCAAGTTCACCTCGACCTTTTTCGGCGCGCTCTTGCTCGCGGCGGCGCCGATCGCGATGGCGGGGGCGGCCGCGCCCGCGTACGCCAAACCCGCCGTCGAAGTCGCCTTCGTGCTCGATACCACCGGCTCGATGGGTCCCCTGATCGAATCGGCCAAGCGCAAGATCTGGTCGATCGCCACCACCATCGTCGACGCCAATCCCGACGCCGACATCCGCATGGGCCTCGTCGCCTATCGCGACATCGGCGACGACTACATCACCAAGGTCTTCGACCTGACCGCGGACGTGCAGGACCTTTACGCCAATCTGCTCGAACTCAAGGCGCGCGGCGGCGGCGACTGGCCCGAAAGCGTCAACGAGGCGCTCGACGTCGCGGTCAACAAGCTCGCCTGGACCTCCGAGCCGCAAACCCGCCGCATCGTCTTCCTGGTCGGCGACGCGCCGCCCCATATGGATTACGCGCAGGACACCAAATATCCGCGCACGATCGCGGTCGCCAAGCAGAAGGACATTCTCGTCAACGCCGTGCAGGCCGGCGGCGCGCGCGACACCGAGCGCGTTTGGCGGGAGATCGCCCAGCTCGGCGGCGGCCGCTACATCCCCATTCCGCAGGATGGCGGCCAGATCGTCATCATCGAAACGCCGTTCGACGACGAGATCGTGATCCTGCAGGAAGAGATCAACCGCACGGTCATCCCCTACGGTCCGCGCGCCCAGCAGAAGCGCGTCGAGGAAAAGACGCGCCAGGTCGCCGCCGCCGCGCCGGCCTCGGCCTCCGACATGGCGAGCTACATCAACAAGCGGGCGAAGGTTTCGGGCGAGGCCATCACCGGCGACGGCGACCTCGTCGCCGATGTCGCCAGCGGCCGCAAGAAGCTCGACGCCGTCAAGGACGACGAATTGCCCGACGCCCTGCGCGGCGTCCCGGCCGAGCAACGCCAGGCCGCGCTTGAAAAGAACATGGCCGCGCGCAAGGCGCTCAACGAAAAGCTCTCCGGGCTGGTCGCCAAGCGCGACCATTATGTCGCCGAGCAACGCGCCAAGCAGCCGCGCAAGCCGGGCGATTCCTTCGACCGCTCGGTCGAGGAAACGCTGAAGGCGCAATTGCGGCGCTGACGAACGCGCTGGCCCGGCGACCAGCCGGGCCAAGCCTTCAAAAAATTTCGCGCGGGCCGGCTTCCGGCCTTGGCGTGGAAGAAAAAATGCGCTTTGTGAGCGCATGCGACAGGCCGGCGCCACCATCATTCCCGTCACCCCGTTCCAGCAGAATTGCTCGCTCATCTGGTGCGAGACGACGAAGAAGGCCGTCGTCATCGATCCCGGCGGCGATGTCGATTACATCCGCCAGGCGATCGCCGAGACCGGCGTGAGCGTGGAGCGCATCCTGCTCACCCACGGCCATGTCGACCATGTCGGCGGCGCGACGGAACTCAAGGAAGCGCTCGGCGTCCCGATCGAGGGGCCGCATTCGGCCGAGGCGTTTCTTCTTTCCCGCGTCACCGAGATCGGCGCGAGCTTCGGCGTCGAGGGCGCGCGCGACGTCGTTCCCGACCGCTGGCTCGATGACGGCGACACGGTCACGGCGGGAGAATTGTCCTTCGACGTGATCCACTGTCCCGGGCACTCGCCGGGCAGCGTCGTCTACGTCAATCGCGAGTTGAAACTCGCGGTCGTGGGCGATGTTCTGTTCGCCGGCTCCGTCGGGCGCAGCGACCTGCCGGGCGGAGACCACGACACGCTGATCCGCTCCATCAAGGAAAAGCTGCTGCCGCTCGGCGACGATATCGGCTTCATCTCCGGCCATGGGCCGACGAGCACCTTCGGCCAGGAGCGGACGACGAATCCCTTCCTTGTCTGAGGCGGTTGCCACGGGACGCGCGACGGGGCGGGATCGCCCGAGCGGCACGCATCCCGACGGGCGAGCGGCCTGCGGTTCATCGGCGCGTGGCCGGCGGAGGACCGCCGGGCGGTTGCCGGGCAAAAGCCAATCGTCTAAATGTGACCGCAGGCGCCCGTAGCTCAGCTGGATAGAGCGTTGCCCTCCGAAGGCAAAGGTCACACGTTCGAATCGTGTCGGGCGCGCCATATTTTCAATAACTTAGCTGCGGCACTGTGCGGCCTAAATGCTCCGGGTAGCACCGGGGTAGCACGCTATTTAATGGTGCCACGCGATTCCACGCACGCGAATGTGATTGCCCATTGCGCCGCGTCGCGCCTCTTAAGAAAAATAGAGATAGGGAGATAGATAGAGTTCGCTTTCCTTGGAGCCGCCTTCGCACAAGCGAAGGAAGGCGGCGAGGAGGAATGCGAACGGGCTTTCCTTGGTGAGCCTGAGCTACAATTGCTATGCACCCTTACATCGAGGCCGGCACGAATTCTGATGCTCGTTCTGAGAAGAAAACACGATTGATTTCTCGGCCTGCGCCTTCAACCAAGGAGCGGGCCATCGCCGGAAGCTCCTCGCGCGCCCGCCTATAGTCATCAAGGGCAATCGCGTTCGGACTCTCAGGTGCGTCGACCCTCATGACGTGATCTTTTCCGACCAACAGGTAGGCCTGTCCAAGCGCATTCAACGACTGGGCTCGCATCGCTGCCCTGATGACATTCCACCAGTGTAACAATCCGCCCCGTGCTCTCCTGTCGTCGACTTTGAAGGTCGTTTCGCCGCAACCGAGACTGAGAATTTCGATCTGACTGCGGTCGATCTCGTAGCAAGCGAGCACATCGACCAGCGCGTTCATTATCGGATTATTTGCCCAAATCCCCCCGTCGACCATCAAGTAGCCGTTGTTGGGTAGCGCTTCGAAAAAAGTCGGAGCCGCCGCTGTCGACATGGCAACTCTGACCGTTCGCTCGGACCGGTCACGCTTGTAGTCAGGATGATGCGGTGTCTTGAAAATCCACGGCTCACCGTGACGCCCCTCGAAAGCAGGGATACACAGGCGCGTCTTGGCTTCACCAAATGTCGCTTCCCCAAAGATACGGAGGAGTTCGTCCTCCAAGGGACGCCGTTCGTAGATGGTGCGATGGCCTTGCCGCACAAGCCGGATCACTTTCCCCAATTTGGATGTCGGCGGGAAAATATTGCCTCCCCGTTCCGTGTAGATGTCTCTGATCTCGGCTGCGGTTCGACCGTGTGCAAGTCCAAGGGCGATGATGCCACCAGTCGAAGTCCCGGCGATCATATCGAAATAGCCGGCTATTGATTGCCCTTTAAGAAAGCGCTGCTCCAACTCAGCTAGCACTGCCGCGGGCAAGATTCCGCAAATCCCACCCCCGTCGATCGATAGGATTCGGAATGGTCTATCCTTGGGCCAGGGCTGCGGCACGCGGCGGGTCTGTATCGTGCCGTCGGACCGACGCGGTGGAACGTAGTTCATGATGGCGCTCCCTCGGGAAATTGCGCACGACCGTGCCTGCCGCCGCCATGCCATCGCCCGCTCGCGAGCCAGCCTTCGTAACAAGCTAGCCAGTCTGCGGCCCAAGGAATGGTCGTGTGTGCGATCAGATCATTGTGCGACCACTCGTCGGCCTCAGGGTCGAATAGGCAGAGTGGCGATAGCGTGATGTCATGCTCGTCGAAGTAGACATGTGGCAGAGGTGCTTCCTCTGCCACGTCGAAGCGTGGGACGAGGCGCGGGGACAAGACCCGTACCAGCGGAAAACAGCGAAAGCGCTCATCGGCGGCGTTGCCTCGCGGCAAGCCATATTCGACCATCATCCGGTAGGGCCGCTCGATGCCGACGAGCGAGCCGAACCAGATGACCTTGTCGCCTGTTTCCTCTCCGATCTCAAACCCCGGCCAGCGGCGGCGCATTGCCCGAACCTGTTGCGCAATCGTCTTCAGCGGGGCCTCCAGCGCGTCCCATAGAACGTGTGTCCACGGGGTTGGGCGGAAGCCGGCGAGACGACAGAAGGAGACGCAACGCCGACGATGGGAAGAACCTTGCCGGTGGCGGCAACGGTCCGCTGCCCGCTCTCGACCGCGAGGCCGATCATAGCCGCGTAGTCATCGATCGCGGACTGGGCCGGTCCTTCGCCGAACATCTCCACCAACAAGTCCCGCTTTTGGTCAAGCGTGAACTGGTCGGACATAAGAGCGGCGAGCTGCCTGCGAAGCAGCTTGAGGTCGTCGATATAAGTCCGCTGAGCGGCGCGGTTCTCGGGCCACCGATCGGTAAAGCGCTCGTCGTCGCATTTCGGATTGCGGACATCGATCAGGACATTATCCCGCTCGGCCGCTTCGAGAGCGGTGAGGATGGCTTCCGCAATCGCTTCCAGAGCACCAGCGATGCTAGCGCCCGGCACCAAGGTTTCCCCCGCGAATTTCGCCATCATCACTGATGGAGGCAGGCGCCCCTTTCGCGAGGCATAGCGAATGTTGCGATTGCGCTTCAGAAGTTGAAGCGCAACCACGGCGGTCGACTTCCCGCCTTCCAACGTGGAGTGTGCCGGGACCGGCTTCACGTCCGCGTCCGCAAGAATCCTCATTTTGTCGAGCGTTCTCGCCCGCTTGGCGTAGGCCTGCTCGAAGATCAGATTGACCGGTGTGCTCGCGTTGAACCAGTCGCAGAATGCCCAACTGTTCATGACCGGCCACCAATGAGCAGCGGGCGGTTCCTCGGGCTTGGCATGGCAGATGTGGCTACGACGAGGATCGTGTTCGTCGAGAAGCTCCGAAGGAGTGATGTCGAGGTGCATGCCGTCGGCGTAGAAGACAGTCACGCAGCGCGTCTGCCGCTCGACCATGCCGTAGTACATCGAGCCAGGCGGGCCGTTGATCGCCTTGAACAGTAAATCGAGAACCTGTGCCGGCGTCAGCCCGGGCGGAAGAATGAGTTCGGCGACGATGTCGATATCGAAGCCATCTTCGCGCCGCTTCGCTTTGATAGTCGCCCGGATCGCCATCGAGCCCTGCGGGTAGAACCACGTGACACGGTCATGCAGGGGACTGTCCGGCCGCTCGATGTGCTTCCGAACCGCTTCGTAGCGATCTACCGCTAGCTGGTGCAGGCTTGGCGGAAGCTCGATGCGAATTGCCGTTTCGGCGAGGAGGATTTCACCAACCGGGGCCGCCGGACCAAGCGGTGGGATATTCCAAAGGTCGTTCATGGCGCATACACCTCAAAGTTGCTGTGCACCCGAGGTGGTGGCGGCCAATTTGGCGTTGACCTGAGAATCGGATGCGGATACTATCTATATGGGTCATTAAACACGACCTGTCAAGAAAGTATCCTTATCAGGAGGCTATGCCAGTGGACAGCCCGAGCACCCGCCTGCGATGGGGAGCGGAGCAACGCCTTGAATTTATTGAGTTTCGGCTGTTTTGGGAGGGCTGGGTCAATCGATCTGACATTACGGCGAGGTTCGGCGTGTCAGTTCCGCAGGCATCGAACGACCTGACGCAGTATCGCGAGATCGCGCCCACCAACATCCGGTACGACTCAAGCGAGAAGCGATACCTGCCCACCCCCGAGTTTTGTCCAATATTGCTCAAGCCCAACGCAGAACGCTACCTGGCGCAGCTAAAAGCGATTTCGGAAGATGTCATTGCCCCTTCCGATACTTGGATCGCGGAATTGCCGGATGTCGGCGTAACGCCGGTCCCGACTCGCCGGGTGCAACCGTATGCACTGAGGCAATTCCTCACGGCTGTGAGGACTAAACGTTCGATCGCCATCGAATACCAGTCAATGAATGACGTGCGGCCGGACCCCATCTGGCGAGAGATCACGCCGCATGCGTTTGGCTCGGATGGGCTGCGTTGGCATCTACGCGCGTATTGCCACATCGAAAATGTTTTCAAGGACTTCATCATCTCGCGATGTTTGCAAATCGGACAAATGGGCGAACCGCTCGCCGATCCGGCAAAAGACTCGGACTGGTCCACTTTTTTTGAGGTCATTCTCATTCCAAATCCGAAACTCTCAACGGCACAGCGGACAACCATACAGCGGGACTACGGTATGCAAGATGGCCGATGCGTCCTGCGGGTTCGTCGGGCGCTTCTCTATTATCTGGATAAGCGCTTGCGGCTAGACGTGGCCGAGAGACAGGACAGACCTAAGGAAACGCCCGTCGTGGTAGCTAACCGTGCTGACTATGACGTGGCGCTGAAGGAAGTTTCATATTGACGGCAATTCGTCAAAATTGACGAACGGGGCAGGCAGAAAAGTGGGGGCATAATGCTCGTGGGTGAAATCCGCAACCAGATCGACAGCATCTGGAATGACTTCTGGTCCGGAGGTCTGTCAAATCCGCTCGCAGTCATGGAGCAGATCACGTACCTGCTGTTCATCAAGCGGCTCGATGAGCTGCACACGCTCGAAGAGGCAAAGGCGACCCGTTTCAATCAGCCAATTGAACGGCGCATCTTTCCGAAAGGGAAGGACAAGCGCGGCAAAGACGGGGGCCGACCTTACGAAGATTTGCGTTGGTCGCGCTTCAAATTATTTGAGCCTGATGAAATGTTCGGCGTGGTCGCAGATCACGTCTTTCCGTTTCTTCGCGAAGAGGTCGCGAAAGACAAGGACAGTTCCGTTGCCCAACACATGAGGGAAGCGCGGTTCGGCATTCCCTCGGCCGGCTTGCTCGCCAAAGTCGTCGAAAAAATCGACAAGATCGAGATGAGCGACCGCGACACCAAGGGCGATATCTACGAGTACATGCTGAGCATGATCGCGAGTGCTGGGCAGAACGGGCAATTCCGTACACCTCGCCACATCATCAAGCTGATGGTGGAACTGACCGAACCGACTCCTAAGGATGTCATTTGCGATCCGGCCGCGGGGACCTGCGGCTTTCTCGTGGCAGCCGGCGACTACCTAAGAGACAAGCACGCCGAAATCTTCCGCGATTCGAAGCTGCGGAAGCATTTTCATACGAGCATGTTCCATGGCTTCGATTTCGATCCGACGATGTTGCGCATCGGCTCGATGAACATGATCCTGCACGGAATCGAGAATCCTATTATAATTGCGCGTGACTCCCTGGCGCAGGACATCGCAGACGAGAAGGAGCGCTACAGCCTAGTCCTCGCCAATCCACCGTTTGCGGGATCGCTGGATTACGAGTCGACTGCGAAAGACCTCCAACAAGTCGTCAAGACCAAGAAAACCGAGCTTCTTTTTCTCGCACTGTTCCTGCGGCTCCTAAAGACCGGCGGACGCGCAGCGGTCATCGTCCCGGACGGCGTGCTCTTTGGCTCATCTACGGCACACAAGGCGCTGCGTAGGATGCTGGTTGAGGATCACAAGCTCGACGCCGTCATTTCGCTACCCTCGGGCGTCTTCCGGCCCTATGCGGGCGTATCCACTGCGATCCTCGTCTTCACCAAGACCGGTGTCGGCGGCACGGACCGTGTCTGGTTCTACGACGTGAAGGCGGACGGATGGTCCCTTGACGACAAGCGCCAACCGATGTTGGCCGAAGAAAAGCTTGGGCCGACGCCTTTTAGCCGATTGGCGGAGGATGAGCATAGCAAAAATAATTTGCCAGATGTCGCTATCCGATGGAATGAGCGCAATGGCTCTGAACGCGAACGACCGCGTACGGCGCAAAGCTTCTGCGTTGCGAAGTCAGATATCAGTAAGGATGGGTCGTACGATCTTTCGCTCAACCGTTACAAAGAAACCGAGCGCGCCGAGGTTACGCATGATGCGCCTGTGGACATCATCGTCGCACTCCAAAGACTGGAAGGAGAGATTGCAGGCGGGTTGAAGAAGCTTGAGGAGATGCTAGGGTGAACTCTGTTCCTCTTGGAGAGCTTGTTACGATCTTGGGCGGCGGCACGCCCGACAAATCGGTTCCAGCTTATTGGGACGGAGACGTGCCATGGGCATCCGTTAAGGATTTCAAATCCACGGAATTAGAAAGCACGATCGATAGAATTTCGGATGCAGGTGTCGCCAATTCTGCAACAAATATAATTCCCGCCGGATCAGTTATCGTTCCAACTCGAATGGCAGTCGGAAAGGCTGCAATCAACACTATTGATTTGGCGATTAACCAGGACCTCAAAGCGTTGATCCCCGGTCCTCGAGTAGACCGCCGCTACTTGCTTCACTGTTTGCTCGTCAATGGCCCTCAGCTCGAACGGCATGCAACTGGTGCGACCGTCAAAGGCATCACATTAGACGTCTTGAAGGCCCTCCGCATACCTCTCCCTCCGCTTGATCAACAGCGACGAGTCGCGGCTATCCTTGATCAAGCCGACACATTGCGCCGAAAGCGGCGAGAGATGATCAAACAGTTGGATAATCTGCGGATAGCCACCTTTACAGACATTTTCGTCAACAATAGCGCGACAGCATGGCCAATCAGAACCGTTGCCGACATTTCGGCTGACATCCGCACGGGCCCATTTGGAAGCCAACTCCTTCACTCGGAATTCGTCGATGCAGGAGTTGCGGTTCTCGGAATCGACAACACGGTCAAGAACAGGTTTCAGTGGGATGAGCGACGATTCATTACTCCTGAAAAATATCAACACTTACGTCGTTATACGGTACGGCCTCGTGATGTTTTGATTACTATTATGGGCACATGCGGCCGTTGTGCGGTTGTGCCAGATGATATTCCGATTGCTATAAACACGAAACATCTGTGTTGCATCACTGTAAAAACGTCGGAGGTGTTGCCCGAATTCTTGCATGCTGCGTTCCTTCAGCATCCCGCCGTCTTGAGACAAATGGGTATTCAGACAAAGGGGGCGGTGATGCCTGGGTTGAACATGGGTATCATCAAGTCAATTGCTTTGCCGATCCCGCCTATTGATGTGCAAGAAGCATTCAAAATCGGACTTGACACCGCAAGTAAAGTGCAAGTGTCTGCCGAAAATCAGGCAAAAATCCTCGACACGCTTTTTGCCAGTCTCCAGCACCACGCTTTTCGCGGGGAGCTGTGAGACATGCGTGGTGAGTTCCTTCCCGTGTGGTCCGAAACATGGCGAGACGTGTGGTCGCCGCTTGCCAAACATTTAGACGCGCCGCCTGATTTATTTTCGGAGCTCTACCGCGAGCTATCCTTAGCCTTCATCTCGCCGCCCGCACCTCAGGCGTTGGCGGAGGTTGCCAGCGATCCGGCGCGTGGCCGCGCCACTTTCCAGCGCGTCAAAGGCAAGGCGGTTCGTGGCGAGAGAGCGCTAGTTGGATTCTTCGAGCGCGCGCACCTTGTGGCAGCCGACCTTGGCGGCGATCCGCTCGCCAACCGATACTTTCTCCTTGTCGAAGCATTCCTAACGAAATTCAGCCTCCGCTACGACCTGCGACGGCCGTTTACGCTGCATCCGACATTGCCTGGCGTGTTCGCTCGCCTCATTGGCGACTTGAAAGACATCGTCAGGCGTGACGCCCACTTGCACTTACTCATGGTCGAGTTCGAGGATTCCATTCGCGATCTGCGCGCCGATTCGTCGGCGGGTCGCATCAAGACCTGCATCCAAAAGCAGGTAAACCTTCTCGAGGCTATCGGCCGCAGCTTCCCTGCGGTGACGGAAACGACGCTCGGTCGTATTTGCGATCAATTGGGCTTGGCTCCGAACATCATATGGCCGCACAACCAAGTCCGGGATGCGATGAAGAACCTCTATCGTTTTGCGTCCGATTATCCGGGCATCCGACACGGCGGCACTCCCGCCCATGCCCTTCGCGAAATCGAGATGAGGGACATGGTCGCCATCACCGTGTTGCTGGCTGGCTTCGCACCATACCTATCGCATCAACTCAATTCCGACATCGTTTACCGGGGGATGTAGGAGCGAAGAGACAATGTCGCAGTTCGCATTCCTTCAGCCTGAATTCGGAGAGGTGCACGAACACGCCGTGCGCGCCGAAAGCCTTGCCCACGCTGATCCGCGCGCTGCCTGCTTCTATGCCCGGCTCTCGCTTGAGGTTGCCGTCAAGTGGCTCTATCGCCACGACGGGACCTTAAAAGACCCATTCGAAACAACCCTTTCAGCTCGCATCCATGAGCCCACGTTCAAGAAGCTTGCCGGTGACAAGCTTGTCGCCAAGGCGCGCATAATCAAAGACCTCGGAAATAAGGCCGTCCACGAAACAAAAGCCGTACCGTTCCCGCAGGCGGTGACCGCGCTTCGCGAACTGTTCCATTTCTCCTATTGGCTTGTGCACACCTACGCGCGAAAGGCCAAGCCCAGTGCAGGGATCGCTTTTTCGCCGAATACGTTGCCTCAGACCTCGTCCATCCCCGCCAGTTCGCTGGCGCAACTCCAAGAAATTGCACGTCGTTTTGCCGAGACGGTAAGAGCCCGCGATGAGGCGGAAGCGAAACGTCTCGCCAGCGAGACTGAACGCGCGAAGCTGGAAGCGGAGATTACGACGCTTCGGGCCGAAGTCGCGAAGGCGAAAGCCGCAAATGCCAAGGTCGCGGACACACACGACTATGACGAGGCAACGACCCGCGATGCGTTCATTGACCTTCTGCTGGCTGAAGCGGGGTGGACTTTCAGCAACCCAGGCCACGACACGGAATTTCCAGTGACGGGCATGCCAAGCAATTCAGGCGATGGCTTTGTCGACTACGTGCTCTGGGGCGATGATGGCAAGCCTCTTGGGCTTATCGAGGCGAAGCGCACGAAACGGGATGCGCGTGTCGGCCAGCAACAGGCAAAGCTCTACGCCGACTGCCTGGAGAAGCAGTTTGGTCAACGCCCGGTGATCTTTTACACCAATGGCTATGAGCATTGGATCTGGGATGACCAACGCTACCCACCACGGGACATTCAAGGGTTCCTGACCAAGGACGAACTTGAACTCGCCATTCGGCGGCGTGCGACGCTGAAGCCGCTGAGCGCGGCTGATATCGACCAAACCATCGTCGAGCGTTTCTATCAAACGCGCGCCATCCGCCGCGTCGCCGAAGCATTCGAAAAGGACCATCTGCGCCGGGCGCTCCTTGTAATGGCGACAGGCGCCGGCAAGACGCGGACCGTGATTGCGCTCAGCGAGCTTCTGATGAAGGCCAATTGGGCTCGGCGCGTGCTCTTCCTTGCCGATCGGGTGGCGCTCGTGAATCAAGCCGTTAATGCGTTCAAGAGGTTCCTGCCGTCGGCTTCACCGGTCAATCTCGTGACGGAGAAGGAGGCCACCGGCCGCGTCTATGTCTCAACCTATCCGACCATGATGGGCATGATCGATGAAGCCAAAGATGGCAAGAGACGCTTTGGCCCCGGCCATTTCGATCTGGTCGTGATCGATGAAGCGCACCGGTCCGTGTATCGGAAGTATGGGGCTATCTTTGACTATTTTGACAGCCTGCTGGTAGGTCTGACAGCGACGCCGAAAGACGAGGTCGACCGCGACACCTACCGATTGTTCGATCTTCAACGCGGCGTGCCGACTGACGCCTATGGCCTCGACGAGGCGGTGAAGGATGGCTTTCTCGTGCCACCCAGAGCCGTATCAGTACCGCTCAAGTTTCAGCGTGAGGGCATCGCATATGAGGACCTTCCCGATGAAGAGAAGGAGGCATGGGATGCGGTTGAATGGGATGAAGATGGCTCTGTGCCAAGTCGGGTCGAAGCGGCAGCAGTCAACAAGTGGCTGTTTAATAAGGACACCGTCGACAAGGTACTTGAGCACTTGATGACCCATGGTCTGAAGGTCGCAGACGGGGACCGGGTCGGCAAGACAATTGTGTTTGCGAAGAATCACGACCACGCACAATTCATTGTAGAGCGCTTTGATGCGAACTATCCGTATCTCAAGGGATCGTTTGCGCGCGTCATTGACTTCAAGACCGAATACGCCCAATCGCTCATTGACGATTTCAGTCAAGCCGACAAGGGTCCGCACATCGCGGTTTCGGTCGACATGCTTGACACTGGCATCGATGTCCCTGAGGTCGTCAATCTCGTCTTCTTCAAAATTGTCCGCTCGAAGACGAAGTTCTGGCAGATGATCGGTCGCGGCACACGCTTGTGTCCGGACCTTTTTGGACCCGGACGACATAAAGAGTTCTTCCAAGTCTTCGACTTCTGCCAGAATTTTGAATTCTTCAACCAGAACCCCGTTTTGACGGATGGAGCGCCGGGGGATTCTCTGGCTGAGCGATTATTCGCGTCCCGCGTCGAACTCGTCGGCGAGCTTGATGCACTACTCCACCGTGCCGAGGAGCCGGAATCGAGCGATTATACACAAGGCCAGACGCCTGTGCTTCATGCAGGCGAGCCAGGCTCGGTCGTCGACATCGAAGCCCAGTATAGGGAGTTACGGGAGAGTGTGGCGCAACGACTGCGCGATGAAGTCGAAGGCATGAGTCTCGACAATTTCATTGTCCGCCCCAAACGGCGGCTGATCGAGAAATATGCCGGTGGAGGCGCATGGTCGAAACTCGGATTGGACGAGCGTACCGAACTCATTGAGGAGATTGCCGGACTGCCGTCGAGCATTGTCGACGACGATATCGCTGCAAAGCAGTTCGACCTCCTCATCCTCAAAACACAGCTATCTGTGCTGCGATCAGATAGCTCATTCAACGAGCTTCGTAAAAAGATTGTTCAAATTGGCGGCCACCTGGAAGAGCTTGGCAATGTCCCGATGGTGGCAAAGGAGCTTTCCTTGATCCTGGATATCCTGTCAGACGAGTTCTGGCAGGACATCACGGTGGTGGTGCTGGAGACCGTTCGGCGTCGGCTTCGCGCATTGGTCAAGCTGATCGAATTGAGACGCCGTCCAATAATCTACACCGACTTTGAAGATGAGATCGGTGTTGGTGCGAACGTCGCGGTCAGCGGGGTCGGCGTAGGAACCGATATGGAAAGCTTCTTGCGGAAGGCGCGACATTTTCTTAAGGCGAACGAGAATCATATCGCTGTTCTGAAACTTCGCCGCAACGAGCCTCTGACCCCGACTGACCTCGCTGAACTCGAACGGATTTTTGTCGAAGCCGGGGCCAAGACTTACGAGATTGACCAAATTCGAGCCGATGGAGGACTCGGCCTTTTCGTTCGTTCTCTTATTGGGATGGAGCGAGAGGCGACCAAGAAAGCGTTTGAAGCCTTCTTGCTAGGCCGGAATCTTACATCAGATCAAATTGAATTTCTGAATATGATCATCGACCACCTGACGGAACGCGGCGTGATGGACCCGCGCTTGCTATACGAGAGCCCTTTTACCGATCTTGACCCAATGGGAGTGGAAGGTGTCTTCGGTCAAAGCGGAGCGACCGAGGTCATCGGCGTGCTCAAAGAAGTGAGCCGAAGAGCAGCAGCCTGATCGCCGATCGTCTCGCCAGACTACGGCGACTTTGACACCTTTCTGAGGCTCGCAACTGCCTTGGCCGCGTCGAAGCCGAGTATCTCGGCAAGATCAAGGAGTTCCACCACGTCAATCCGACGTTGCCCGCTTTCGAGTCGGGCAACGAATGACTGATACTCACCAAGCCGATCAGCAAGATCGGCCTGCGTCATACCAGCCGCCTCCCGCCGTTCAATAAGCAGGTCGATCAAGGCCTTGTGGCGCTTCGACCCGAGTGTCTTGCCCAATCCGTTCCCCGCTTCCTTGCAATGCGGGGACTTCAAATAATCTGATTTCTGGATTATCTTAAAAGTAGATAATTCAGGCGGATTGCGACAATGGACACACTGAAGGAGGTCGTCTTCTGGATCGCGATTGGCGCGGCTACCGCGCCGATCTGGGGCGCGTTCCTGTGGGAGCTATGGGAAGGAGGCATCCGGCCTCGCTTCGTTGCTCGTGCGGAGATTAATACAATGTCTGCCTCGATGCTCAGCCGGTACGGCGATAGGGCAGAGGAGATGGCTTTTATTGAAGAGGATCGCGCGTGGCGCTACTCGGAGAGTTTCGAGCAAGGCAAGTGGCGGCGGGTACGGAAGCGGATTCAGGCAATGCGCCGTGATGAACGTCATCCCCTAAAAGCAAGAAGGGTGTCATCCGTGTGAATGACACCCCATTCCTGTCCTTCAGTCATCCTATCCGCGATTGTTCCAGACCTGAATGTAGTCCAGCTTCTCATTTTTCCTGTTACGGTTCCTTTGTCCATTGTCCTAGTTCATCGTGAGAGATGAAAGACGGTTTTCATGGTGTTGCCGGTGGCTCTTTATTTTTACAAGAACGCTTCTCGGCCCCGGCGCGAGATTTACGTTTCAGGGAGCGTCAACCTAGAGAGGTCGGCGACGCTCATGAATACAGACTCCTTGAGTCTACAACAGAGATTCCGAAGGGCGATTCCATGACGGCGACAAGATTCACTGTTCGCTCCTATCCCCGAAGCCATTCGGGGAAGTCCCAGCGCTACGTATCTTCTGCTGATTTTTCGTCGCGATTTTCCGACAGGTGGGCATTCAAACGCATAGGACTTGCCGACTTGGCTAGACGTTTTGGTTATTTCAAGACAGGTTCATGCTGACTTCGGTCTCGTTTCATTCGTCTAATGATGCCGCTGGGCTGAAGCCGAGAGGTGGCTTAGCGCGTCGTCTCATTTGTTTCACCTCATCACTTCATTGGTCCGGTTGGCTGCCGCTGCTTCCCGAGTCAATAAAAGGGCTGAGACCCGGGGCACGTTTCGATGAACACTCAAGAAGCGAGAGACAATCACAAGGTTTGCGCTTGAAGGAGCTGGCTCAAAGCACCACGTCGTCGTCGCAATCGTCTCGCAGCAGCCACTTAGCTCTGCCCCGAAGGTCTTTGAGGCCCCAATTGCTCTTTACGCCGCTTCTTTCCTTCAGCCGCTCAATCACTTCGGTGTAGAAATTGATCGGCTGTGGATGCAGGGATCGCGGCGACTGAAAGAAGTAGCCCCTAGTGTCACGGTATGGAGCAAGAAACGCCAGCGCCTCAGTCCGCAATGGGATGGTGCGAAGCGGCGATGAGGACGCGGGACGCATACCTCGCCATTCCACTGTCCACGTCAAGGCTTCCCAATCGATGTCTCTGTCCCGCAAGTGGCGAATATCCTCAATGGCTTCGCCCGTAATCATCGTCAGCCCGATCATCACAGACCAGGGTGCACCAAGCTCTTGAGCCGCGTCGTAAATTGAGCAGAGTTCAAATTGCGATAAATGAACTGGTATTCGAAAGGGCGGTGTCGGCGGATGCGTTCGCGCCAGAGGATTGGCGTCGATCAAATCGCGTTTAACGGCCCAGTTGAGAAACGTCACAAGCGCCTTGTGAAATCCTACACCGCGGCTTAGCCGGTCAAATGCGGCCTTCTCAACCATCAAAACCCATTGCTCCTTGCGAATGCTGAGAAGAATGTCGCCGCCGTAGCGCGGTAGTAGATAGCGACTGAACAGACTTTCGACCGTTTTGAACCAATCACTGTCGTTTGGTGACCGTTCCCTAAAATATTCGGCGGTGATGCTACTGATCCGCATGTCGCGGCGGAGCCTCGGGCTCGGTCGTTCGGTTTCGAAGCGGCGCGCGGTCCAATCCGCCTTCTTGCGGGCCTCTGCGACTGTGTAGTCGGACGCGCTGCCCAGATATTCACGCCGACCATCCTCCCCGCGATCCGGTATGAAGTACCAACTCTTGCCTCCGGTTGGCCGAATACGCAGAGCGAGACGCCAGTTTTCCGTGTCGCGCCACCATGCTTCACGGTCGCTTGGCAAGGCCGACTGAACAAGCTCGTCCGTAAGGCGCAAGTAGCCCTGTCTGCTGCCGTTCTGGCGGTGGCGCGGGATCGGTTCATAGAATTCATCAGGATTGAACCAATCATCGTAGCTTGTCGGGATCGACCCGACCGGGTCGACATCGATGTAAGGCATTCCATCTAATTCAATGCCCATTCGGGACGTCTCCTACTTCTCCACGTCGGTCCAAAGAAAATGCCGCCGGTGGTGAACCGGCGGCACGCTGAGTTGCAATTACTCGCGGCGAATATCCGCGACCTCCGCGCCAAGGTAACGCGCGAGCTGCGGCACGGTCGCGGTCGTGTAAACGCTCGGACCTGCTGCGAGATAGACGATCGCGCCGTCAGCGCCGTTCGCGCGGCCGCCCGCAATCTGGCTGCGGCGCACGAGTGCGCCACCGCCCGAAGCAGCGGGGATGAGAATGAAATTGTCGTCGGTGTCGAAGTCGGCCATGAAAATGGTCCTTTCAGTTGGCGTTGAAAGGGCGAGCCAGCCTCGCCCCTCCAATACAAACCAGACCTATTAGTTATGTCAACTAATTGATTTTGTTGTTATAATTTTCAGGAGCATATCTTAGGCCTCCTCGAATGGGAGGCCTTGGCCGCTACGCAGAAATGAAAACGGCCGCTGATGGGCGCGCAACTCGCTGGAGGACATGAAGGGATCGCTGATGCGGCCAAGAACCCACGTATCGAGCCAGTCGGGCCGATATCGGATGCTTCGGCCAAACTTGATTGCTTTAGGTCCGCCGCCAGTGACGACAAGTTTGGCGAGCCATTTGTAGGAACACGGCATGCCCCACGTCGAGCTGACGTAATGCGCGGCCTGCTTGCGATTGAGGTAGATGGGTTGCATCCCGGTTCTCCTGATCGAAGATCGCCGGGCAGCGTCCCGACTTCGGTATATACAGTGAGAGCCGGAATTTACCCGGCGTCCGCCGAGGCTTTTGCCTCAAGTTTTTGCCGCTGTTGCGCTGGCAACACATGTCCGATGGCGGCGGCGATGGTGCTGGCGATTTCTTCGGACGCGCGGCGCAACGGATCGTCGGCCAAATGCGCATAGCGCTGCGTGGTCGACGGGTTGTTGTGGCCGAGCAGTTTGCCGAGCGCGGGCAAGCCGATGCCGCTCGCCGCGCCAATGGATGCGTAGGAATGGCGAAGGTCGTGCAGGCGCAAGCCTTCAAGCGCTGCATGTTTGACGATGCTTTTCCACGGGCGATGCAGATCGGCGCGCGGCTTTTTGGGATCGTTCCCCGCGACCACATAGAGACCGCAGCGCGGAATGTCGGAAAGAATCGCGAGCGCCGAGGCCGCGAGCAGCACCTTCTTCTGGCCCGTCTTGCTGTCAGGCAGATTGAGAACACCGCGCTCGAAGTCAATGTCCTGCCATCGCAGATGGAGAATTTCGCGCAGGCGGCAGCCGGTCAGCATCAGAAGCCGGATTGCAGCAATGACATGCGGCGAAAAGACTTCGCGGCTGTTCTCCGGGCGCACGGGACGATGCTTGGCTTTCTTGCCATCGTTGAAAGTCCACGGCAGGCCCTCCGTCTCGGCAAGAGTCAGCGCTTCGCCCAAGCGCCGAAACTCTTCGGTCGTGAGAAACCGCTCGCCTTTGCGATCCTTGTAGAGGATTACGTTGCGGCACGGATTGTCTTTGAGATATTCGCGGCGGATGGCGTAGGTGAAGATGCCGCCGAGCAGGCGCACCGTGCGCGACGCCGTACCGCGTCCACCTTTGACGCCATTGCCGCGCCGCCCCGGCTTTCTGGCGCGAACCGTTTTGCCGTTGGCCACATCGCGCAGGAATTTGCTGATGTCACCGCGCGTCACCGCGCCGATGCGCTTCGTACCCAAGAGCGGGCGAATATGCGCCTCAATCCGGCTCACATCGCTTTTCAGCGTTGACGCTTTCTTATGCTCCACGCCCTCGCGCATGTATTCGTCGCAAAGCTGCGTGACGGTCATTTCGGCACGCACTTGCGCGCGCTGAAAGGCCACGTCCTCGCCAAGCTCCGCTTTGGCCAGCACCTTGCTCGCTTCCTCGCGCGCCTGCTCGACCGTGAGCTTGCCATAAGCGCCAATGGTGACCTTGCGCGGCGTCGCGTTTCGCCCGCCGACGCGATACATCACGATGAAAGACTTGGTGCCGGTCGTGCGCACACGGCATCCGAAACCGGGCAGCTTTGCACACCACACGACATAGTCGCGCGCCTGCGGAAGCAGCGCATCAACGACCTTCTTTGTCAGTTTCTCCGTCGCCATCTCTTGATGCTCCGGGTAGCACCGGGGTAGCACGCAGGCGGAAATCTGGAGCGATCTCCGCCAACGCGCCCCATCAAGAGAAACAGGAATTTCTTAGAAAAATCAATTATTTGAGTAATGTCCGGCGATCACTGGAAATCTCCAGAAAACAGTCCAAACCACGCTCCGAAGGCAAAGGTCAGAGGTTCGAATCCCCTCGGGCGCGCCATTCCCTCTCGGGAATGGCCGCCCTCAAATCTACAATGGTTCGAACTTCGTTCGAACCGGCGCGCCAAAAAATCGGATACTTTGCAAGAATACTTTGCAAGAACGCGGTTCGGCGGAAATTCGCCGGGCCAACATCCGGCTAACACCGGGTTCAGTTTCGTCGCCCATCAAGATACGTCACGGCTCGATACGTCGTGGCTCGTGGTCATGCTGATCCGACCGATCAGCGTATCGAGCGCGCCCACGTCAGCGACGGTGTCCGCCTTCTTCCTGATTGGCGAGCCAGGTAGCCAGCGTCGCGGTCGATTTGGCCTTCTTCGTCGTCTTGGTCGTCTTGCGAGCGGGCTTCGCGGCGGGCGGCGGCGCCGGATTGGCGGCTTCATGCGCGAGGCGCAGCGAACGCAGCCGCGCGGTTTTCGCGCGAATGGCGGCCTGCTCGGCCTCGTGCTCGGACATGGCTTTCTTGCCGTCCTCCAAGCGCTGCAATTTCTTGAATTGCGCGTTGGCGCGATTGGTTTGGGGATTGTCGGCCATGGTCACCTTCTGATTTGTTTTCATATGGGGTCGCCGGGCGATCCATTCAATGGTGATGGACGCGCGCCGATTCGCGCGCCCTCCACCCCAAGCGGATCCGGCGATGGATCGAAGGCCGGGCCGCGGGCGACGAACGCGCTTTCGAAATCATTCAGGGCGAAACGAGGTCGCCGCGCCCCGAGCCATGCCTCCGGCGGCCCGGAATCAATCGACAACGCCCGCGTCATATGCCGACGCGGCCAAGTCAGGACAACCGAGATCGGGCGGCGCCTTACAATTCGTGGACCACGCCTTGGCAAGGTCGCCTTGCATCGACAATTCACCATCGAACATCGCGACGGCGTCGCGGTCGCGCTTGAGACGAGAAGATGCAAATGCCATGGCCATGCGATGCCACGACCATGCCAAGCACCGGCCGGATCGCCGTTGACCCGCGGCGCCTTCTCACAACGCGTCGAGAGCGTTGCCCCGGCGACTTGGCTCAATGACGCGATCGCCCCGCCGATCGACCGCGCCGCGAAAGTCCGCGCAGCCTGGTCTGAACGCGGCCCTCGCTCAACTTCGCGCCGAGGAATTTGGCGAATCTTCACCAGTTCATGGCAGCCTCGGCCCGATCGTCCGTCCAGCCGGGGGACCGAAATGCATCCGCCTGTCGAGCATTTGAAGGCCCGCGTCCGCTGCCCGGAATGCCGGGCGCATTTTCACGAGCGCGTGCATCGCATCGTGCGCGGCGAAACCGTGACCTGCCCGTCCTGTCAGAACGATATGCGATTTCGGTACATGCCGCATTGGCACGAGGGCGACGACGAGGCGACCTATCTCCACCGGGTGGAGGAGCGCACCGCGCATCCGCATTTTCATTGCGACTAGATCAGACCGACCGGGCGATCCCCACGAGCCGCCGAGGCGCGCGGCCCGGACGTCGTCGCCGCGATCTAAAACCAGCGTTCGCCGACGACGACGGTGTCGCCGGGTTTGAGTTGGGTGGTGAGCGGCACGCGGCCGCGCCATGGACCGTCGGGCGTGGGGCGCGAGAGATCGACCGAAGGCCGGCTCGCGCGCGCGGTGAAGCCGCCGGCAATCGCGACCGCGTTTTCGGCCGTCATGTTGGGCACAAAGGGATATTGGCCGGGCGCGGCGACCTCGCCGAGAATGAAGAACGGGCGGTAGGATTCGATTTCGGCGGCGACATGCGGCTCGCGGAT
>JAYRVF010000009.1:0-175621 GCA_041918675.1 Xanthobacteraceae bacterium | reverse complement strand
CGCGCGCTCGCTCGAAAAACAGCTTAAAGCACAAGAAAAATCAGCACGTTTAGTAGATCGGGTGAAAGCGGAAATCCCGCCCACTCGCACCGTGCGCTTGGGCGTCAATCCCAATTCGATCTACCAGATGGAAATGGATTGGTCCGAAGACGGGGCCGACCGCCAAGACCATTGGTCATGGGGCCCTCGTGATTGGGCGCAAGATGCGTGGGATGGCGTTATTTTCCCGAAGCTCTCAAGCTTTGAAACAATGAAGTGGTTTGAGATCGAAGCCGCCGTCACCGATAGCGGCCATCGAATGCACCATTCGATGGAGATCGAAACTATCTGCGATGAGTGCCAGACTCGGTTGCTTGAACTCGAAAAGGTGAACGGGGATATTTATCGTTTTCGATTAGGCAATCGCCGCCGCCTATGGGGCTTCCGAGTTTTGAACGTGTTTGAAATTCTCTGGTACGACCCCGAACACAACGTCTATCCAACCGACCCCGACTAACGAGTGGCCTGTTTTGGATCTTCTGGTGGCCTATTTCGGCCAGCACCGCTTGGTGGGTGCTGTCCTAATTTCCTTCCGCGCATGTCCTAATTCGGACAGCGCCGGGGTTTGGGCACTGTCCGTATTTGACCCATATTTCCTGATTGAACTGGGGAAGCGCCCGATGACTGTGTGACTCACACATCTCGGCACCATCACGCGCCTCGGCCGCCGTATCGGCCGACTTGGCTTCATGCGCGACGAGACCGGCACTGACACCGCGATGAAATCGATCCGCGCCGATGGCGGCCGATTGAGATCATCGGAGCATGCCGTGCGCCTCGGCGATCACCGCCGGAACCCTGCTGTTGTGCGCGGCCCAGGCAGCGGTGTCTTTGCACATCCAGCCGATCGCCTCGATGATTTCCGAATGGATATTCGCCATGTCTCGTTTGAATATCGGCTCGTGGTGAGCTACCCGGTTTCGAAATCGCCGGATCACATTGAACCTGCCGTGCACGAAATCGCGCCGCTTTCCTTCCCCGGGCAGAAGTACCTTGTAAACCGCGGTCCGCCAGATGGAGGCGTCGTAATGGCGCCCCAGCAGGCCAACCCAAAAGGCGAATTTGAGTTCGGCGACGACACTTCCCGGCGAGAGCAGTTTGCCGCCGGATCGAAGTTGTCTGGTAGCCTCCCCGATCATCCGCCTCGAATCGGGCGCCAGGGGCGTGGCCGCGGCGGTGAGCCAGTCTTCTCCATAAACTCCGCTCATCTCCCGGTGGATGGTGTTCCTGAAGCAGATCTCAAGGCATTGGAGCGGCGTGTAGAATGCCTCTGAAATTCTTGTATTTACTTCGTAAAGCTTGATCGCGGCGTCTAAATTCTGTCCGGTTTCCGCCAAATACTTGTTGAGACGCTCTCTCGAGAGCGTTCTTTCGAGCGATCGATTTATCTGGAGACTTCTCAAAGAATTAACTTGTGATTAGCGATTGAGGCACTATATTTCCGCGCGTACACCCCGGGCCGGCCTCTGCCGAAAGGCATGCTCCCGGGGTCAGTCGTTTTACAACCATTGATTGCGCAGTCAATAGACTGCATCATCCATTTCATTTCCCGCTGCGGCGAATTACAGTCAGAGAACGCTGTCCCGCCCCGATGCTAACCGCCGTCGCGGTCCGCGCCGCATGCCTGGGAACGTCGCAACCCCGCCCAAGAACTTCGCGCCGCTCGGATGCAGGCCGGTCCTCTACGAAGCCGCGGGAAAGCCGCGTGGCCGCGAGTTGCTTGTTTGGCGGAACGGCTTCCGCGATCTAATTTATTGGGAGGCATCCATGAGACATTTTTTGCTCGCGGCGTTCGTGTCCATTCTTGTCATCATTCAATTGCCAGCGTCCGCGCACGCGGAATGCAGGACCGAATATGGCGCGCCCACTTGCGCGGAGTACAACACCAACGGCACCTGTAAGCGCTTCGAAAGGTCGGAAATCGAGGTTTGCACCGGTGGCAAGGACGAGAGCGCGCGCGTCAGCCCCTCGACGACCTATTGCTACGATTGCACGTCCTACAACCGCGACGGCTCATGTAGGACGACAAAAAAACGGGCGTGCTGACACAAACGGGAGGGGTGGAGCCCGCCTTGGCCGCCCGCGCCGAGGCTGGTAGTCTTTCGGCCACACGTTGGATGAAGCTGGGAGGTCCGCCGTGACCGATTCGAAATTGACCCGGCGCGGCCTTGTCGCCGCCGGTCTTGTCACCACCGGTCTCGCCGCCGCTGGCGCACTCGTGCTTTCACGGCGAGACGCGCGGGTGACGGCGTCCTTCCCCACCATAACTGTCTACAAAGACCCCGATTGCGGCTGCTGCACGGCGTGGGCCGCGCATCTGCGGCGGGAGGGTTTCGTTACGGAGCTCGTGGACACACGGGAGCTCGACGCGCTCAAGCGCCGCTTCGGCGTGCCGGACGAGCTTGCCTCGTGCCATACCGCCGTGATCGGCGGCATCGTCGTCGAAGGCCACGTTCCCGCGCGTGCGCTCAAGCGTTTCCTCGCGGAAAAGCCCGACGCCGCCGGTCTCGCGGTGCCTGGAATGCCCGTCGGCTCGCCCGGCATGGAAGGCGGCGCGCCGGAAGCCTACGAGGTCGTTCTGTTCGGCGGATCGGGACGGCGGACTTTCATGCGCTTCGTCGGCGATCGCGCGGTCGGCTAATCCCGCGCGCGACGAGGCAAGGACGTCAACCTGTTCCGCTGCTCCCGGCAGCCGACCGCATCATCCGCGCCCGCGTGCCCGCGCGGGTTGAAGGCGAACGGCTGTCCGACGGCGCGCGTGAGGGTCGCTGGCGGGAAGCGTCTCGCCGATCATTCGTGGCGCGAGATCAATTGCCCGCACTGTGTCGATGCCGCCTGCGGCCACCGACGGGGCGCCGCCGTGAAGCTCTCACGGAACTCTCCCGACGCAAGCGGCTCGAGCGCTCCGTTCGCCGATCGCCCTCCTCCTGGCCGCCCAGCGGGAGTGCGCGGCCGATCGCGCCAGGCTCGCCAAATCCGCGATCGGCAAACTGGCCAAGTCAGATGACTGATCCGATGACTGATCCGATGACTGAAAAGAACGAATTTCGAACTTCTATTCCCGCACCTTGTCAAAAGGTGTGGGCCACATGACAAAAAGCACAGCAAAAACAAATACTTATTTTTTGGATGGTGCGGCCGAGAGGACTCGAACCTCCACGAGTTGCCCCACTAGCACCTCAAGCTAGCGCGTCTACCAATTCCGCCACGGCCGCATGGAATGCCCGCTCAGCGGGCCGCGCCGGGCCGCCTGGCCCGCCGCGAGCGAATAGGCGCATGATCTCCCCGGCGAAGCGGTTTCGGCCCGCCGGATCATGCGCCTGGCAACGGCGCTCCTGTAACAAATCGGGTCCAGAGCGACAAGGGCCGTCTTGGACGGCCGTCCAGAAGCGACGTCTTGGATGGTCATGCCGAAGCGCCGCCTTGATCGGCCGGGCCGAAGGTCTTGGATGGCCATGCCGAAGGGCCCTCTTGGACGCCCGTCCCGAAGCGCCGCCTCGACGAGCCGCGTAGGCCACGGGCTCGGGCCACCCCCTTCCCCGCCGCGCGGGACCGGTCACGGGCGATCTTCTTGGTGATCGGCCTGTTGTGGCCCGCTCTTTGGAAGCGTCCCTTGGGAGTCGTCCCTTGGAAGCGCTCCCTTGGGGGCGGTCCGTTGGAAGTGGTCCATTGGGGATGACGCTCTGGGAATGAGCGCTTGGCGCCCAACTCTTGGCGCCCAACTCTTGGCGATGATGGGCGGAGGTCCCCAGGCCGCTCTGCGTCGCCGCGCCTCGAAGCCGCGCTTGGGGAACGACCAGGTCCGCCCGAACCCGCCTCGAATGGCCGTGTTGCGATGATCCTGGAGCCGCGACCGGCCCCCCCTGTGGGGCCTTAGCCGGCTAATGCTGATCGCGCTCGCGCGGCAGCATATGCTTGACCTCGACGCCGATGCGGTTGCCATTGACGACCACCGCCCCCCGCGCGACCGGCAGGTTGTTGGCGGTGATGATCACCTCGTCCAGTTCGGTCGAATCAAGCTCGATGATGGCGCCGCGACCGAGCCGCAGCACCTGGTGAACCGGCATCGAGGTGCTGCCGAGCACCACGGTCAATTCGATGGCAATCTTGTCGATCGTGCCCACTTCCGACTTCCATGACTCGGTCCGCCGCAAGCTTGTCACGGACGCTGACCCGGCCACGTCAACACGGTATGATTACCCAATGGTTAACACCGGCCAAAACGCCGACACTCGCCCCGCCACCTCGCCCCGCCGGGCGGTCGAATGGCGTCGGAGCGCGGTGCCCGTCGCCTATCCGGACGCGGTCGCGGAAATGGAGACGCGGGTCGCCGCCATCGCCGAAGGTCGCGCGAGCGAGCTCGTCTGGCTGCTGGAACATCCGCCGCTCTACACCTCGGGCACCAGCGCCCGCGCCGGCGACCTGATCGAGGCGCGCTTCCCGGTGTTCCAGACCGGCCGCGGCGGGCAGCTCACCTATCACGGGCCGGGGCAGCGGGTCGCCTATGTGATGCTCGACCTGCGCCGGCGCAAACCGGACGTTCGCGCCTATGTCGCGAGCCTGGAGGAATGGATCATCCGCGCGCTCGAGCGCTTCGGCGTCGCCGGCGAGACGCGCGCGGACCGCGTCGGCGTCTGGGTGCGCCGGCCCGACAAGGGCGACGGCCACGAGGACAAGATCGCGGCTATCGGCGTGCGCATCAAGCGCTGGGTGACGCTGCACGGCATCGCCATCAATGTCGCGCCGGAGCTCGCGCATTTCTCCGGCATCGTGCCCTGCGGCATCGCCGAGGCGCGCTACGGCGTCACCAGCCTTGCCGATCTCGGACGCGCGGCCACGATGGACGATGTCGACGACGCGCTGAATGCGGCGTTCGCGGAGGTTTTCGGCTAGATGCCGATGATATTGGATCGAATCGATCCAATATCATGAACGCGATCCAGCGCGGTCGAGACCGACAAGCCCGGCGACTCCTTATTGTGACTCTCGCTCGCCGGCCCTGAGCAAATAGCTTCTGTCACAGCTCGCGCGCCGTCATTTCGACGGAGTTGCCAGCGGCTGTCCTTTTTCGACGACATAGGTGGCGATGACCTTCGCACCCTCGGGGCCGGTTTTCGCGTCGTGAACGACGCGTGGCGGCACCGCGTAGGAATCGCCGCCCTTGAGCATTCTGGCCGGCTGGCCGTCGATCAGCAATTCGAAGCTGCCTTCCATCACGTAGCCCGATTCCGGCCCCGGATGGGTATGGCGCCCAATCGCGACATTCGGCGCGATCTCGGCTATGCCGATGATGGTCTCGTAGGCGGTGCCGGGAACTTCGAAACGCTGCAGGGGAATGCGCTTGATATTCTGGGTTTGCGCGGTGAATGTCGGCAGATTCTGCTGCGCCGCGGCGGGCACGGCTACCGCCAGCACCACCGCCGCGGAAATTCCTGAGATCAGTTTGAGCATCGTCGTCTCCTCGGTCTGATCCGCGCATTATTTTCGGCTTGATCAGCTCCGTCTTGGACTGACGCGAAGCCCGGATAGGCCGCGAACGAACAGAGGCCGGCCGGGCTGGCTGCTGGACATCACCTTTGCCTCGTCTACTATTCGCCAAGATGGCATGGAGCCGGGGGTGGCAATGGAGTTCGACCGGCGCGACTGGACTTCCATGCACTTCTCCACGGGGGCGCTCTCTCCGCGACAAAGGCTGCCCGCGCTCCGCGATCTATTCGAGCGGGCCATTCGCCTGGATATCGACGTACATCCCGAACAGCCGATCGAGATGACGGTCCACGACGCGCCGGGCATGCGCCGCGCCAAGATGCTGTCGCCGTTGACGGCCCGCTTGACGCGACCGATGCAAATGCTCTCCGACGGCGACGATACGGTCTGCCTGATGATGAAGACAGGCGGCCATTTGGCTCTCAGCCAATGCGGGCGAGAAGAGACGGCCCAGCACGGGGACGGAGTTCTGCTTGTCTACCGCGAACCCGCGGTCGCGCAATTCGTCGACGCCACGTATCTTTCCGTGCGCGTGCCTTTCGCCGCGCTCGGAGCGCTGGCGAAAGTAGAGGTCGCCGCCGGACGACGCATTCCGCGTGATGTCGAGGCGCTCCGTCTGTTGCGTGCCTATCTCGCGGCCTTGCCCCAGCGCATTGCCGACCCTCATCTGGGCCGGCTTTCGGCGACGCACATCTACGATCTGATCGCTCTTGCGATTGGCGCGACGCCCGAGTGCCGGGAACTCGCCAGCCGACGAGGCGTTCGCGCCGCTCGTCTGGAAGCGATCAAGGCCGACCTGATTGAAAATACCCGGCTCAACGTTGAGCAGGTCGCCATGCGTCAGGGCATCTCCCCGCGCTATGTCCAGATGCTGTTCGAAGAGGCGGGCACGACGTTTTCGGAGTTTGTCGTGGAACGACGGCTCGACATGGCTCGCGGCATGCTCGCGAGCCCCCGCTACGCGATCAGGTCTATCACCGAGATCGCGATGGACGCGGGATTTGGTGACCTTTCGTACTTCAATCGACGTTTCAAACGACGCTACCTCATGACGCCGTCGGAACTGCGCGCGCAATTGATGCGCGGGGAGACGCGACGGTCGAGCAAAGAGGTTCGGTATCGCGGCGACGCGGACATCGATGAAGGCACTTGAGTACGTGCCCTAGCTCACGCGAATTCGAGGATCACCGCGTCGACGGCGAGCGTCGCGCCGGGCTTGGCATGGATCGTCTTGACGACGCCGTCGCGCTCGGCCCGCAGCACGTTTTCCATCTTCATCGCCTCGATCACAGCGAGCGTCTCGCCGGCCTTGACGTCCTGGCCCTCGGCGACCGCGATCGAGACGACCAGGCCCGGCATCGGGCACAGCACGCGCTTGCCGCTGCCGCCCGCGGACTTGACCGGCATCAGCCGCGCCAGCGCCGCCTCGCTTTCGGTGTAGACGTAGACGGGCGCCTCGACGCCCTGATGCGACAGGCGGAAGCCATTGGCGATCGGGCGCACCTGCACGATCACGAGATGGCCGTCGATCGTGCCCTCCCACACCGGATCGCCCGGCCGCCATGACGACACCAGCACGTGCGCCGGCCCGTATCCGCCCTCGGCATCGACGAAGCGCACCGCGATATCCTTGCCGGCGCGGTCGACCTCGAGCGCGTACTCCTGTCCGCCGATCCAGACCGAGCGCCGCGCCTCGCGCACGACCTCGCGGCTGTTCATCTGGCCGGAGACGAGACGCTTGCGATCACCGAGCTTCTTGTCGAGCGCGGCCGCGACCGCGGCGATGCGGCGGGCGACCGCGCCTTCCGCCTTCGCCGGCGCGAAGCCTTGCGGGTATTCCTCGGCGATGAAGCCGGTCGACAGGCGTCCCTCCTTCCAGCGCGGATGCTGCATCAGCGCGGCGAGGAAGGGGATGTTGTGGCGGATGCCGTCGACATAGAACGCATCGAGCGCGGCCGATTGCGCCTCGATCGCCGCCGCGCGCGACGGCGCGTGGGTCACCAGCTTGGCGATCATCGGATCGTAATAGATCGAAATCTCGCCGCCCTCGTCGACGCCGGTGTCGTTGCGCACGGTGATGCCGTCTTCATTGCGCTCGGCCGGGGGCTGGTAGCGCACCAGGCGCCCGATCGACGGCAGGAAGTTGCGGAACGGATCCTCGGCGTAGACGCGGCTTTCCACCGCCCATCCGGTGAGCGTGACGCGGTCCTGCCGGATCGCGAGCTTCTCGCCGGCGGCGACGCGAATCATCTGCTCGACGAGATCGATGCCGGTGATGAGCTCGGTCACCGGATGCTCGACCTGGAGGCGCGTGTTCATTTCGAGGAAATAGAAACTTTTGTCCTGCCCGGCGACGAATTCCACCGTGCCGGCGGAATCGTAGCCGACGGCCTTGGCGAGCGCGACCGCCTGCTCGCCCATCTTGCGGCGGGTGGCCTCGTCGAGCAGCGGCGACGGCGCCTCCTCGATGACTTTCTGGTTGCGGCGCTGGATCGAGCATTCGCGCTCGCCGAGATAGACGACGTTGCCGTGCTTGTCGCCGAGCACCTGGATTTCGATGTGGCGCGGATCGACGATGAACTTCTCGACGAAAACGCGGTCGTCGCCAAAGGACGACTTCGCCTCCGACTTGGCGCGGGCGAAGCCTTCGGCGACTTCCGCCGTCGAATAAGCGATGCGCATGCCCTTGCCGCCGCCGCCGGCGGACGCCTTGATCATCACCGGAAAGCCGATCTCCTCGGCGATCTTGACCGCGTGCTTCTCGTCCTCGATGACGCCGAGGAAACCCGGCACGGTCGAGACATTCGCCGCGGCCGCCGCCTTTTTCGACTCGATCTTGTCGCCCATCGCGGCGATCGCCTTCGGGTTCGGCCCGATGAAGACGATTCCGGCATCGGCGAGCGCCTTGGGAAAGGCCTCGCGCTCGGACAAGAAGCCGTAACCCGGGTGAACCGCCTGCGCGCCGGTCTTGCGACAGGCGTCCACGATCTTGTCGATCAGGAGGTAGCTTTCGGCCGCGGGCGGCGGGCCGATCAGCACCGCCTCGTCCGCCATCTCGACATGAAGCGCGTCGCGGTCGGCCTCGGAATAGACCGCGACCGTCCCGATCCCCATCTTGCGCGCGGTCTTGATGACCCGGCAGGCGATTTCACCGCGATTGGCGATCAATATCCGCTTGAACATGGGTGGCTTCGGGGTTGCGTGTGGGCGTGCGTGGGCGTCCCAATGCGTTTGCGGATTTGGAGCGCAAAAGTCAATCGCGACGCAAGGCGCATCGCGGGGCGGCCCCGCCCGTTTTGTCTCAGGTCAAGAGCTTGGCCGGGCAACCGATTTCGGAGTTTTGAACGATCCAAAAAAGAAGGGCACGGCGGGAGCCGCGCCCTTGATCTTCGCCAATTCGCGGGACGGCCTACATGCCCAGGTCGATGATGTTCGGCAGGCTCTGGGCAAGCGGCATCGTGGCCGCGCCGATCAGCATGGAAAGGACCGCGACGAGCGCGCCGTTGGCGCGGCGCCGGCCGCGCATCTGGCCCGAAATCCATTCGAGCACCTCGGTGTTGACGCCGACGGCCTGGGTCGGCGCCCAGCTCGAAATCGGGGTCTTCGGCGACAGCGCGATCGCGCGCGGCGGCACCGGCAGGCCCGAGGCGGCGGTCGCGTGGTGAACGATCGCCCGGGCGAAAATGTCGTCGAACAGGCCGCCGTCGGAGCGCTCGGTCGCGGCTTCGTCGATCTGGAACAGCGTTTCGGCCTCGGCGCGGCTCACCGGGCTCGTGTCGATCCCCGGCGCGCCAAGGATGCGGGCGCAGAGTTCGGCGTCGAACCGGTCGAGCGAACGCGAATAATGGACGCGACCGGCCGTGGTCGGGCCCTCGCCGGTGATGACGCCGTCGCGCACCCGCCCGAGAACGAGCACCGCGTCGATCTGAGTGGCGATGGGGGAGATTGCGATGGTCTCGAAGAGATCGGTGACGGAGGTCTGGTGGGCGGATTCAACGGTGAAGTGCATAAATTCCATTCCTGTTCTTTGCCCGCCATTTCTCACACGCGCCTTAACCAAGCGTTAATTCCGGCGACGCGGGAGGAGCGGCTTTTCTTCGTCCTCAATGGTGTCTGAACTTCGTCGCTTCGAAGCGCGTTCAGGTTCACCTCGCGAGGAGTGGCGTGGAGATCGCAGGCGGTCCGGGCGGGGGTTGGGCGACGACGTGGCGAAATCCGGGCAATGCGCGCGGAGGGGCCAAATCGCCGCGAGAATGGCTAATGCTTTGGTACAATTCGCCGTGAGCCGACCCGCGCAGCCGCTCGCGCGCCGGCGCGATCAGGTCGCGCGCTTCCAGTTGACGAGGAACACGCCGGCCGCGCATCCGATCATGCCCAGGATCGAGAGGGCATCGAGTTTCTCGCCGAACAGCAGGAAGGCCAGGATCGCCGTGACCGCCGGCACGAGGTAGAACAGGCTCGCGACCTCGGTCGCCGCGGAACGACGGATCAGCCAATACAGCAGCGCGACCGTCCCGACCGACAGCACCAGCGTCAGATAGGTCACCGCCAGCACGAAGGTGGGCGTCCATTGGATCGCCCGCGTCTCGAACAGATAGGCGGCGACGCCGTAGACCAGCCCGGCCGCCGCGTATTGGAATATGTTGCCGACCCGCCAGTCGATGCGGCCGCAATATCTTTTCTGATAGAGCGAGCCCACCGTGATCCCGAGCAGCGCGACGAACGAGGCGAGCCAGCCCCAACTCACCTGCCCCGACATCGGCCGGTTGTGCAGCACGAGCGCGACCCCGATCAGACCGAGCGCGAGGCCCGCCCATTGCACCGCGCTGACGCGTTCGCCGAGCCACCGGTTGGCGATCGTCGCGGTCAGGATCGGTTGCAGGCCGGGGAGCAGCGCCGACAGTCCCGCCGGAATGCCCAGGCTGATCGATACGAACACGCCGCCGAGATAAAATCCGTGAACGAGAATACCGGCGACGGCGCTATGCAGCAGGTCGCGCGGACCGATCATCGCCATCCCGCTCGCGAGCGCGATCGCGATCATGATCGGCACCACCAGAAGCATGCGCAGGCCGAGAAAGGTCAGCGGCTCGGCGTATGGCAGGCCGTATTTCGCGCCGATGAAGCCCGTGCTCCACAGCACGACGAACACGAACGGGGCAAGGCGCGCGAGGAGCGAATCCGTGGGGGCAGACATGGACGCGACTGATGCCTTGGCGCCTCGGGCTTGGCAATCGGCAATTTCGCGTCGCGCCGACGCCGATCGCCGGCCGCGCGCGAAACGGGCCGCCACACGCAACGCTGGCGAACATGGTGCCGGTTAACCTCGCATCGGCGAACGTGGCGCCGGCGACGATCAGGAAGATCGGAGTTTTAGAATTCGTCCGGGCACGGATCGACGATCTTCCACAGATCGGCGCCGTTGCGGATCTTCTTCATCTCGGTGGTCAGGCCGCCATTGGCGCGCAGCCAGTCTTTCACCGCCTTGGGGTAATACGACATCAGGTCCGTGGTCCCGGCCGAGCTGGTGACCTTGATGCCGAAGGTATAGGCCTTGTCGTAATAGGCCTGATGGAAGCCGAGGCTCGCGCGCGGCGTGACGCAGACCCGGTTCGGCGGCACGATGCCGAGCACCAGCGTGCAGGCGGAATTGCAGATGCCGTCGATGACGACGCGTTCGCCGCGATCGCGCAGCCGCGCGTAGCGCGCCTTGTATTCCTCGACATAGCCGCCGTGATCGCGTGTGATGCGATAATCCGCGCGGGCGGAAGCGCCCAACGCAAGAAGCGCGACGATGATCAAAATCGCGGAGCGCATGGCCCGGTTCATCCTCGGCGGCGCGTGGCGTTCAGGTCGCCACTCGCGGCCGCTCCTCCAACTTTTCTATAATGTGAGCCGACTGTGTTGGAATTTCGTTAAGGAAGACTGACCGCGCGGCAAGCCCGCCGCGCCGCCGCCCCCAGGCCATCCATTTGAAAAATAATGGATTTTCATCTCGATCCCGAGAAATCGTGGCAAAGGCGCGCGGGCGCTGTATTGTCGCGCCTTCGCGCTCGTAGCTCAGCCGGATAGAGCACCAGACTTCGAATCTGGGGGTCGGGAGTTCGAATCTCTCCGAGCGCGCCATTTCTGATTTGCGGGCAGCCGCCGCACCAATCCTGCCCGCGCGGCGCTGGTTCAAACTTCGTCCGAACTGGCGCGCCATTCCCTCTCGCGAGCGGCCACCGCGCGACCTCCGCCCACGACGCGCTCTTCCGGGCGCGCGGATTTTCATCGTGCGATCGTTCGGTCGCGTGATCTCGATCGCAACACCTCGAACGCTTGATGATGCGCGCGGACTCCAAACGCGACGACTCTCGCGCGACGCGTTCGTCGCCACGCGCTCGTCGCGCAATTCCCGCGCGCGCGCACGCCGCGAAAGAATCAGCGCGCAAATCCGCGCGCAAGGTGCCAAATTGTCATCGCGTTTTTGCGTGCAAGTCTGACGAGATGGCAGCGGCGAAGCATTGCAACACAATGATCGCCGCAGTACCAAATCGATCGAACTTCGCGCCCGATCGCGCGTGAGTTCCGGCCTCGCCCGAACGATCGCACCAGGATCAACGCCAGCGCGATCGATGGCGAATGCGAGCGCGAACGCTTCGCGCCAACGGACGAACGGGCCGGTCAAGCGATCGGGGCGCGCCAAGATCGAGTGGCGGAGCGGCCGACGTCAATCGCGCGACCGATCCCACAGCGGAATGAATGGTTCGGTGCCGGGACGGGCGCGGTCCATGGCACGACATCTGGGGCGCGCGCCGCTTCGAGGGGGTTCCCGTGTTTCCGTTTTTCAAGGGTGATGTCAATCCGACCGAAAAGATGCGCGAAACCGCCGATCCGATCGGCCATTTTCTCACCGACGCTTTCCACTTCCTGGGCTTGTTCGCGATCGGCGGCGCGACGGTGTGGTCGGCGGTGGGGGCGTTCGCGACGATGGTCGCCAAGGGCCACGCCTCGATCGAGGACCTGCTGCTTCTCTTCATCTACCTTGAAATCGGCTCGATGGTCGGCATCTACTTCAAGACCAACCACATGCCGGTGCGGTTCCTCGTCTATGTCGGCATCACCGCGCTGACCCGTCACTTGATCGGTTACATCAATCACGAGCACAAGCCGGAAGTCGGCATCCTGATCCTGACCGGCGGCATTCTGATGATGGCGGTCGCGGTGCTGGTGATCCGCTATACGTCGCACCATTATCCGGCGGGACTGCCGGGCGCGAAAGCCGCCAAGACTCCGAGCGACACCGAAGTCGACTGACCGCGAACCGGTCCGCGCGCGCTGCGGCGACGCGCCTATTCGGCCGCGACCGCGCGCATGTCGCCGTCCCCGTCGGCGCGCGGCGAAACCGGAGCGAGGAGCGCTTCGCGCAGCCTTTGCCGCCTCGCGCGGGCGGTCTCATCGGCCGCCTCCTTCACCGGACCGAAGCCGCGCACGTCGCCGGGCAGCGCCAACAGCGCGAGCGCCGTCTCGCCCCGCTCCGGCGTCAATCGTTGAAGAACGAGCGCGACGTCGTCCTCATAGTCCGCGATCATCGCGCGTTCACGCCGTCGCTCCGCCGTGTAGCCGAACGGATCGAAAGCCGTTCCGCGCAGGCGTCGCGCGGCCGCGAGCGCGCGCAGCACCGGCGTCATCCACGCGCCGAAGCGGCGCTTGCGCTGTCGCCCGCGCCCGTCCGTGCCGCCGAGAAAGGGCGGCGCGAAATGGTAGGCGATGGTGAAGTCGCCGGTGAAGCGCTCGCCGAGCGCGCGCTCGAAGCCGCCGTCGGTGAACAGCCGCGCGACCTCGTATTCGTCCTTATAGGCGAGGACCTTGGCGTAATTGATCGCGACCGCTCGGACAATCGTTTCGCCGAGGGCGGACGCGGGCGCGACATTCCACGCGCGCGCCACCAGCGCGCGGTAGCGATCCGCCAGCGCCACCGACTGATACCGCGTCAGAAACTCGACGCGATGGGCGATGATGTCGTCGAGCCCCATGGCTTCCAGCGTCATCGGCGCGGATGTTTCCTCGCGCGAAAGCTCGGCGAAGCGCGCCGGATCGGCCGCGGCCAATCGGCCGAGCGCGAAGGCGAGCCGGTTCGCCTTCACCGACACCGCGTTGAGATCGATCGCCTGTGCGATCGTCGCGGCGCCCACCGGCAGCCACCCCTTCTGGCTCGCGAAACCCAACATCATGATGTTGGTGGCGATGCTGTCGCCGATCAGGCGCTCGCTCGCGGCGGTGAAGTCGATCCACGCCGAATCTTCCCGGACCGCGCCGCGCAGCGCCGCCGCCACCCCCTCCTCGCGGAAATCGAAATCGCGATCGCGCACGAAGTTCGACGTCGGAATGAGATGCGCGTTGACGACGCCGGCGGTGCGCGCCGCGTCGCACAGCGACAACGTGTCCTTGGCGACCGCGACGACCTCGTCGGCGGCGATCAGGAGGTCCGCGCTCGCGGTCACGATGCGCGAGCAGGTCACGTCGGCGGGCGCCCGTCCGACGCGGACATGGCTGAGCACCGCGCCGCCCTTTTGCGCCAGGCCCGACACGTCGAGGATGAGGCTCGCCTTGCCCTCGATATGCGCGGCCATGCCGATCAGCGCGCCGATGGTGAGCACGCCGGTGCCGCCGACGCCGGCAACCGCGATGTTGTAGGGCTCGTCGAGGGTGAGCGGGGCGGGCGCGGCCGGCAGGCGTTCGAGCTCGGGAAGCTCGACCGGCGCGGCCCGGCGCGGCTCACCGCCCTCCACGGTAACGAACGAGGGGCAGAACCCCTTCAAGCAGGAATAGTCCTTGTTGCAGCTCGACTGGTTGATTTGCCGCTTGCGACCGAACGCGGTTTCGAGCGGCTCGATCGAGATGCAATTCGACTGCGTCGAGCAATCGCCGCAGCCCTCGCAGACGGCGGCGTTGATGACGACGCGTCGCGGCGGATCATCGAGCGCGCCGCGCTTGCGGCGGCGGCGCTTCTCGGCCGCGCAGGTCTGCACATAGACGATGACCGTGCAGCCGGGCGTGTCGCGCAGCTCGCGCATCACCGCGTCGAGCTCGTCGCGATGGGCGATCTTCGTCCCCGGCGCGAGCTCGGAAGCGTCATGGGCCTCGGGGTGGTCGCTGACGAGATAGATCGCGCGCACGCCTTCCCGGTGCACCTGATGCGTGACCTGGGCCGGCGTCAACGGCCCGTCGACATGCTGGCCGCCGGTCATGGCGACGGCGTCGTTGTAGAGGATCTTGTAGGTGATGTTGACGCGGCCGGCGACCGCCTGGCGGATCGCGAGCAGGCCGGAATGAAAATAGGTGCCGTCGCCGAGATTGGCGAAGACGTGCTTCTCGTCGGTGAACGGCGCGATGCCGAGCCACGACACGCCCTCCCCGCCCATCTGCGTGAACGTCTCGGTCTTGCGATCCATCCATGTCGCCATGAAATGGCAGCCGATGCCGGCGAGCGCGCGGCTGCCCGTCGGCACGCGCGTCGAGGTGTTGTGCGGGCAACCCGAACAGAAATAGGCGGTGCGCGTCATCGGCACGACGTTGACGCGCTGGCGCGCCTCGCGCTCGGCGAACCACGCGCGCTTGGCCTTGAACATCGCGGCAATATCCGGATCGATGTCGAGGCGCGACAGGCGATCGGCGATGGCGTCCACGATGGCGACGATGGAAAGCTCCTCGCTGAGCGACAAATAGGGACGGTCGTTCTCGTCCATCTTGCCGATGATGCGCGGGCGCACGTCGTCGCGCCAGTTGAACAGCTCCTGCTTGATCTGGTGCTCGATGATCTCGCGGCGTTCCTCGATGACGAGGATTTCCTCGAGCCCGACGGCGAAGCGGCGCACGCCGGCCGGCTCCAGCGGCCACGGCATGCCGACCTTGTAGAGGCGCAGCCCGACGCGATTGGCGACGTCGCGGTCGATGCCGAGTTCACGCAAGGCCTGCCGGACGTCCTCGTAAGCCTTGCCCGAGGCGACGATGCCGAAGCGCGCGTCCGGCGCATCCATGGTGACGCGGTCGACGCCGTTGGCGCGGGCGAAGGCGATGGCGGCATAGCCCTTGTATTTTTGCAGCCGCGCGTCCTGCGACCAGCGGTCGTCGGGCCAGCGCCAGTTCAGGCCGCCCGGCGGCATGACGAAATCCGTCGGCTGGACGAAGTCGCGCGTCTCGGCGGCAAGGTCGATCTCGGCGGAGGTTTCGACGGTTTCGGAAATCGTCTTCAGCGCCACCCAGCAGCCGGAATAGCGCGACATGGCGATGCCGATCAGGCCCATCTCGATGAATTCGTGAATGCTCGATGGATAGAGCACCGGGATCAGCGCGGAGATGAAGGCGTGATCGGACTGGTTGGGCAGCGTCGAGGATTTGGCGCTATGGTCGTCGCCGGCGATGCACAGCACGCCGCCATGCGGCGAGGTGCCGGCGGCATTGGCGTGGCGGAAGACATCGCCGGAGCGGTCGACGCCGGGGCCCTTGCCGTACCAAATGCCGACGACGCCGTCGTGTCGCGCGCCGGGCGAGATGCGCAATTGCTGGCTGCCCCAGATCGCGGTGGCGGCGAGGTCCTCGTTGACGCCCGGCTGAAACACGACATCGTGGCGAGCCAGATGTTCGCGCGCGGAAACGAGTTGCTGATCGAAGCCGGCGAGCGGCGAGCCGCGGTATCCGGATATGAAGGCGCCGGTGTTGAGGCCAGCGGCGCGGTCGCGCCTGACCTGCGTCATCGGCAGGCGGACAAGCGCCTGCAGGCCGGTGAGAAAGACGCGACCGCCGAGTTGGGTGTATTTCTGGTCGAGATCGATGCTCATGCCGCGCCCTTGCCCGCCGGCGACCTCCGGATGACCGCCCGCGCGCATGGTGCGCGTTTTCTTGTGAAAAATGAACCACCTTCGATGGCGTCCCGGCGCGGCGGATATGCGCGGATACGGGCGGCACGGCGACGCGCCGAGACGGCCGGAAGATTCTATCGCTCGCCCACCCGGCCGGGACGCTTTGTTGCGCGGCGACGCGTCCGCGCGCGCGGATCGTTTCAAGCGCGGCGTTCGCGGATCGCGATGCGGATATCAATGAAAATCGCGTGATTTCGGCAGCACGCGCACGTCGCGCGGATGCCGGTGCCGGTAACGATCCTCGCGCGCCGGCGCGGCGCGCGCGTCGTCGGACGATTCGATGAGCGCGAGCCCGCCGGCGAACGCGGCGTCGTGATCGAGCGAGCCGTCGCTCAGCCGGGCAATCTCGCCCGAGCGATCGACGAGGCGGTCGGCGATGAGATGCACCACGCCCTCGGGGCCGCGCTGGATCCGGCCGTCGACCTCGACCAGCCGCGATCCCATCACCTGCCGGCGGAAGCGCGCCATGATCGCGGGCCAGACCACGACATTGGCGATGCCGGTCTCGTCCTCCAGCGTCATGAACACCACCCCCTTGGCGCTGCCCGGCCGCTGACGGACGAGCACGAGCCCCGCGCATCGCGCCCGCATGCCGTCGCGCGCGCGCGCCACCGCGCGGCAGGTCACGAGGCCTTCATCGGAAAAACGCGGACGGAGAAATCGCAGCGGATGCGCCTTCAGCGACAGCCGCAGCGTCTGATAATCGGCCACGACGTGCTCGCTCAGCGCCATCGCCGGCAGATCGGCCGCGCGCTCCTCGCCGGTATCGTCCACGTCGCGCGCCGCGAACAGCGGTAGCGGCGCGTCGTCCGGCAGCCGTCGCACTTCCCACAAGGCCCGCCGCCGGTCGAGACCGATCGAGCGGAACGCGTCGGCGTCGGCGAGCAGCAAAGCGGCGCGCTTGGGCGGCCGCGCGCGGCGCGCGAGTTCCTCCAGCGTCGCGTAACCCTCCCCGCGCGACCGCGTGAGCATCTCCGACCAAGCCGCGCCGAATCCGTCGATCTGGCGAAAGCCGAGCCGCAGCGCCGGCCCCGCTTCCGCCTGTTCCAGCGTGTTGTCGTGAAAGCTCGCATTGATGTCGACCGCCCGCACCTCGACGCCGTGCTCGCGCGCGTCGCGCACGATCTGCGCCGGCGCGTAGAACCCCATCGGCTGTGAATTCAACAGCGCGCAGGCGAAGGCCGCCGGATAATGGCGCTTGAGCCACGACGAGGCATAGACGAGCCCGGCGAAGCTGGCCGCGTGGCTTTCGGGAAAGCCGTAGGTGCCGAAACCCTCGATCTGCTTGAAGCAGCGTTCGGCGAAATCCGGCGGATAGCCGCGCTTGATCATGTTGCCGACCATGCGGTCGCGAAACTTGTGGATGTCGCCGAGGTGGCGGAACGTCGCCATCGAGCGGCGCAACTGATTGGCCTCGCCCGGCGTGAACTTCGCCGCCTCGATGGCGATGCGCATCGCCTGCTCCTGGAATAGCGGCACGCCGAGCGTCTTCTCCAGCACGCGGCGCAATTCGTCGGGCGGGCCATGCTCGGGCGACGGCCCGGGATAGGCGACCTCGGCCGGATTTTGCCGCCGCCGGAGATACGGGTGCACCATGTCGCCCTGGATCGGTCCCGGCCGCACGATCGCGACCTCGATGACGAGGTCGTAGAAGTCGCGCGGCTTGAGGCGCGGCAGCATGTTCATCTGCGCGCGGCTCTCGACCTGGAAGACGCCGAGCGAATCGCCCGCGCACAGCATGTCGTAGACGCGCGCGTCCTCGCGCGGGATGCCGGCGAGCGTCCAGCGTTCGCCATGCGCCTCCGCGATCAGATCGAAGGCCTTGCGGATGCAGGTCAGCATGCCGAGCGCGAGGACGTCGACCTTCATCATGCCGAGGGTGTCGATGTCGTCCTTGTCCCATTCGATGAAGGTGCGATCCGCCATCGCCGCGTTGCCGACCGGCACCATTTCGTCGAGCCTGCCTTGCGTCAGCACGAAGCCGCCGACATGCTGCGACAGATGGCGCGGAAAGCCGATCAGCTCGGCGACCAGTTCGACGACGCGGCGGATCGCGGGGTTGGCGGGGTCAAGTCCGGCCTGGCGAATCTGATCTTCGACCAATCCCTCGCCCCAGCTTCCCCAGACGGTTCCCGCGAGCGCGCTGGTGATATCCTCCGTCAGGCCGAACGCCTTGCCGACCTCGCGCACGGCGCTGCGCGGCCGATAGCGGATGACGGTCGCGGCGATGCCGGCGCGGTGACGGCCGTAGCGCTCGTAGATGTACTGGATCACCTCCTCGCGCCGCTCGTGCTCGAAATCGACGTCGATGTCGGGAGGCTCGCGCCGTTCCTGCGAGACGAAGCGCTCGAACAGCAGATCGACCTCGGTCGGATCGACCGCGGTGATGCCAAGCACGTAGCACACCGCCGAATTCGCCGCCGAGCCGCGGCCCTGGCACAGGATGTTCCGCGACCGCGCGAAGCGCACGATGTCGTGCACGGTGAGGAAGTAATGCGCGTAGTCGAGCTTTTCGATGAGGGCGAGTTCCTTCACCAGCGTCGCCAGCACGCGATCGGGAATGCCGCGCGGATAGGCCGCGCGCGCGCCCGCCCAGGTCAGATCCTCCAGGTGCCGCTGCGCGGTCTTGCCGGGCGGCACCGGTTCGTCGGGATAGCGATATTTCAATTGGTGGAGGGAGAATTGAATTTGACCGGCGAAGCGCCGCGTTTCGGCGACCGCCTCCGGCTCGCCGCGGAACAGCCGCGCGATTTCGGCCTCCGCCTTGAGATGCCGCTCGGCGTTGGCTTCGAGCAGGCGCCCGGCGCGTTCGAGCGTGACATGCTCGCGGATGCAGGTGACGACATCCTGCAAGGCGCGGCGCGCGGGCGTGTGATAGAGCACGTCGTTGGTGGCGATCAGCGGGACGCCGCGCGCGGCCGCCAGCGCCTTCAGCTTGGCGAGCCCGCGGCGGTCGTCGCCGCGATGGAGCATGGTCGCGGCGAGCCAGACGCGGCCCGGCGCGAGCGCGGCAAGTTCGCCGAGCGCGCGCGCGGTCTCGCCGCCGAGATAGCGCGGCGGCATGAGGATGAAGAGCAGCCCCTCGTGATGGTCGGCGAGATCGGCGAAGCGAAGATGACACTCGCCCTTCTTCGCCGCGCGCTTGCCCACCGTCAGCAGGCGGGTGAGCCGGCCATAGGCGTCGCGGTCGCTCGGATATGCAAGAATGTCCGGCGTGCCGTCGGCGAAAATCAGGCGCGCGCCGATCAGGAGCCGCGGCCGGACTTCCGGGTCGAGCCGTTGATGCGCGTCGAAGGCCCGCGCCACGCCGGCCACGCTGTTGCGGTCGGCGATGCCGATGCCGGCAAGGCCAAGCTCGTGGGCGGCCACGACCAGTTCCTCGGGATGCGATCCGCCACGCAGGAACGAGAAATTCGTGGTGACGCCGAGTTCGACAAAGCCGGCGCCGCCTTCGCGATCGGCGGGCGCCTGGCTCATGCGAACAATCCGTGCATGAACCACGTCAGCGGGCCGCCCTCGCGCCCGTAAAGACCGTCGCGGTAGAGCCAGAAGCGCAGGCCCTGCTCGTCCTCGACGCGGAAATAGTCGCGCGTGCGGGCGTCGGGGCCCGCGCGCCACCATTCCATGGCGATGCGTTCGGGTCCCTCGGCATGCGCCACCGCATGGGTGGCGCGCCGCCAGCGGAAACGGACGGGCGGGCCGTCCGGCACCTCGGCGATGACCTCGACCGGTTCGGGGCGTTCGAACAGGCGCAGCGGCCGGCGCGGCGGCTCGCCCTCGGGACGCGCCGGCCACGTCTCGCGCATGGCCGCCGTCAACGCGCGATGCGCGGGCGCGGCAAACGCGGCGCGCTCGGGGATATGGGTGTCGCGGGGCAGATGAACGAGGACGCGCGCGGGGCCGAGACGCGCGCCGATGCGGTCGACCAACGCGGCGACCTCGTCATTGTCGCGCAGCCCGCCGTCGAAATCATGCTGGGCCTCGGCCATCGTCTCGACGCGCGCGGCCGACAGGCGGATGAGATCGAAGCCGAAGCCGGGATCGAGCGGATCGGCGAGCGCGGCGAGGCGTTCGCGGAACAGCCGCGCGACGACATCGGCGTTCGTCACCGGCCGCGCGGTCTCCACCGTCAGCATGCGCGTGACGCCGTCGGCGCGGAAGAAGGCCGCCTCCAGCCGGCGCGCGCCCTTGGCCGAACGCGCCATCACGTCGGCGAGCGCGCGGGCAAGCCCGGCGAGCGTCGCGGCGACGACCGTTTCGGTGGCGACCGGTTCGGCGAAGCGCCGTTCCACGACGTAATCGGGCGGCGGCTTGCGCGGGGAGATCGGCGCGTCGGCCAACCCGAGCGCCCGCTCAAGCAAGGCGACGAAGGAAGCGCCGAAGCGCGCGGCGATTTCCTTGCGCTCGCGCAGGGCGACGTCGGCGATGGTTTTCAGGCCGGCGCGCCGCAGGCCGCGCGTGATCGCCTCGCTCGCGCCCAGTGCCTCGATCGGCAAGGGCGCGAGGATCGCCGCCTCCTCGCCCGGCGGCGCGATGCGGCCGCGCCCGTGCCGCGTCGGTTGCCGCGCCAGCGCCCGCGCCGCCATGGCCGTGCCGGCGATCGCGGCGTGAACCGCGAAGCCCCGCCGCGCCAGCGCGCCGGCGACCATATCGATGAGGCGCGCCTCGCCGCCGAACAGATGCGCGCAGCCGGTGATGTCGAGGAAAAGTCCGTCAGGAGGATCGAGCGCGACCAGCGGCGTGAAGCGGTCGCACCAGTCGGCGACGTCGTCGAGCGCGCGCGCATCGGCGGCCTCGTCCGCCTCCGCCACGCGCAGGGCCGGCACCATCGCGCGCGCGTCCGCGAGCGGCATGCCGGGAGCAAGCCCGAGCGCGGACGCCGCCGCGTCGACCGCGTGAAGCTTCAGCGCGTTGTCGGCCTTGGCGACGACGACGAAAGGCGAAGCGCCATCATCCGGCGCGGCGACCGAGCCCTGCGAGGGCAGCCGTGACCGGTCGATCGGCAGGCGCGGCAGCCGCAGGCAGAGAATGCGGCGCGGGTTGCTGGAAGGCGGGTTGCTGGAAGAAGGACTCATCACCGTTCCATTCCATGATCCATTGCCCGGAAGGGCCATGGCGGTTGCGGACAAGATGGGCGTCGAACAAAGGCGCGCCCCAGGCATGGAAGAGAGCCGCGCCGGGGCGGGCGTGACCGCGCATGGACGAGGCCGGCGCGGGCGAACGCCCCGCGCGCAGGCTCCAGCGCGTCTCGGCGCTCGCCGCCGAGGGCGGCCCGGCCAGCCGCGACACGATGGCCGTGACGCCCGTTTCGCGCGCCGCCAGGGTCAGCTTGCGGCTGGCGACGGGATCGAAGGCGCGGACGGGGCCCCAGAGCTCCAGCACCACCGCCCCGAGCGCGCCGCAGGCAAGCGCGTCGGCGGCGACCCGCAGCGCGGCTTCTCCATCCGCCGCCCGCGCGAGCACGAGCCGGCGCGGATCGATCCCGAATTCGGCGAGCCCCGATGCCGAGACTTCCCCCGCCTCGAAGGCGGCGAAATCCTGCCGCACCCACAGGATCGGCCGGCGCGCCGCCGCTCGCCGCGCCAGACCAGCCGCGAAGCCGATGACGGAGGCCGCCTGCCCGCCATCGGCGGCATGGACCTCATGCAGGACGCCAAGCGCGAGGCCGCCCCCGAGGGCGTCGTCAGCGGCCGCATGGCCGAGAGCCACGCGGCGACCCGCGCCGCGCTCCGCGCCGGCGCTCCCGGCGGGGGAAATGCCCGCCTCAAGACGGCCGATGCTCTCGCGCAATGCCGCGAGCGCCGAAGCCGGAAGATGGGATGTGCCGGGGGACGGGCCGTGGATCGCGTCACGGAACGGGTCACGGAACGGGTCATGGAACGGGTCATGGGCCGCATCATGGGCCGCGTCATGAGCCGTGGCGTGGAACGTGGCGTTGGGCGGACCAGGGGTGAGACCGTGGGCCATGCGGAGCTCCCGGCATCCTCATTGATGTTCATGGTATGTTCTCATTAAAAGCCGAATCCGAGGTTAAGTCAATCGCGGGCCGAATTGATGTATTTTTGCTGATATAACAATGCGATGGCATGAGCTGGCGCGCGAGCCAGGCCGCCGCAGGATCACCTCGCCGCCGGGATGGCGCCGCCGCCTTGGCGCGCGAGCCGTGGTCCATCCACGCGGAATATTGCCCGCGATATGAGCTTCCCACCACGCCACCCACGACATTCGCGCGATCGCCCCGGATCGCACGACGAGGCCGCCTCATCCGCGATCAGGAGGCCGGCTTGGCCCCAGTGCAATGCTATTTCCAATGCGCCGGACGGGTGAGGCCATCGGGGAGTGTCGTCGCGTCATCTCCGATCATTCCGTCGACCTGTTTCTGCGAAAGGCCGATCGCTTCCGACAGTTCAGCTCCCTCGACATGAGTGCCACCGAACCGCGCCCCTTCGAGATGCGCCTCATAAAGCGACGCCCCTTCGAGATGCACCTCAAAAAGCCGCGCCCCTTCGAGATGCGCCTCAAAAAGCCGCGCCCCTTCGAGATGCGCCCCAATAAGCCACGCCCCTTCAAGATGCGCGCGAAAGACCGACGCCCCTTCGAGATGCGCCTCAATAAGCCACGCCCCTTCGAGATGCGCCCCAATAAGCCGCGCTCCTTCGAGATGCGCCCTCTCAAGCCTCGCCCCTTCGAGATGCGCCCCAATAAGCCGCGCCCCTTCGAGATGCGCGCCATCAAATTGCCCACGATCGAAACGCAATCCCGAGAGATCCGCCATGGCCAGACCGGCCCCCCTCAGGTCAAGCCGCTGATCTTTGCATTCATGCGCGCGCTGGCGCTCACTCCGACGGCCGATCACCGTCAGCGCGGCCTGCACGTCGGCGCGCGGCGGCTTCAGTCCGTCTTCCCAAAACGCAATGGCTTTCCAATCGTCGTGTGATTTATTATCGCCCTTCGACAATGCGGCCCGGACATCGTCCGGAATGGGCTCGGGCTTGCGTCCGTTCTCGCGGATATAGGCGCAGAGGATTTCCATGATCTGCCAGTGAAAGTCGAGGCTCTCGCGCGCGATGCGTTCCAGCGCGTAGATCGCGCCCAGCCGCACCTCGATGTTGGCCACGGTGCGGACGGCTTCGCTGTCGGCGGTCTTCCTGCCTTCGCCATCCGTGAAGACGTTTTTCTCTTTCTCCTCCCGCGTCGCTCCGAGCTGCTCCACCGCCTTGGTGAACAGCGTGGTGTAGTGGCTTTGATGCGCGATGTTCGTCTGCCGATGCAGCAGCACTTGCCGCCAGATGATGAAGCCGAGCGCGATCGCGCCGCCGAGGATCGCGCCGACCGTGGTGATGAAATGGCGCAGCGCCTCGGCGCTCTCCCGGTTGGTTCCCTTCGAAAGACCGAGTAGCCTCTGGTAGGCATCGATGAAATCGCCGACGAGCCAGGGCCAGCCGAGCCATCGCCATATCGCGGCGGCGCAAAACACGCCAACGCCAATCAGGATGATCGTTTCCGACGCGCGCCATGTCCTCGGGAAACGCCGCCGGAGAGAGTTCCGACCATCCCGGAGTTTCTCGAAAGCCTCGCGCCCTCGTTGGACAAGCGGCGATGCCAAATCCCATTTGGCCTTCGCAAACGCCACGGCATGGCGCCATGCGTCGCCCGCCTTGCCGCCAAGCCACGCCAATCCTGCGACGAAACGAGTGCGCGCGGAAGCCGCCCACCCGGCTTCCGCCGGAATCGGCTTTTTCTCGTCCGCGCCGTCCTTCCCTTGCTCGCCCATGCCAACCCCCGATTGCGGAGGATTCAGGACGCACGCGCGCTTGTCCAGACCCGCGCGGGCCTTTGCGCGCGGATTTTGCCCGCGCGTCCCAAATCTTCCTGATTGGGAACAAGTCTTCCCGATTGGGAATGCGAAGCGCTATGCCGGCGCGAAATCGAGCGCCGCGAATGCCGGCTTCAGGTCGATCAGCGGCGTGCCGTCGAGACAGTCGAGGCCGATCACCGAGAGCGTGCCGCCCTCGATCGAAACGAGCCTGACGACGCTGGCGGCGATCGGGTTCGGCCGCGCCGGCGAGCGCAGCGAGAAGGTGCCCCGCCGGCCGGAATGATGACGCGGCGTCTGCACCACGAGATCGCGCCGCGCCTTGTCCATCCAGTAGAGCACCAGCAGGTGGCCGCCCGCCTCCACGCCTTCCAGCGCCTGGGCATAACGCGGGTCGACCTCGATCGTGCAGACGGCGTCATTCTCCCGCGAATTGCGCGGACAGGAGCCGCGCGTGGTCCAGGGCGTGCGGATGCGGCCGATGAAATAGACCCCGGCGTCGAAGGCGGCCGGCATATCCACCGTCACCTCGCCGGGGCGGATGGCAAACCAGTCGTCCGTGGACTTCTCGGACGCCGCCGCCTCGCCCGCTTTCATGCCGCCCGTCGTCATATCGCCCACCCTCGCCTCGCCGCTTGCCTCAACCATCGTCCCGCGCGCCCCATGCCCGGGCCCGTTCGCATGCGGGCCATGCGCCCCGGCCGCCTTGTTCCGGGCGGCCCACGCTTGCCCGCGCCCCGCCCCCTTCTTACATGAAGGAAGCAACCCCCTGAAAAATTACGAGAGGCCGGATCCATGTCCTATCATTTTTCCCGCACCTTCGACTGCACCTTCGACGAGGCGATCGCCGCCGCCACCGCCGCCCTGCAGGCCAACGGCTTCGGCGTGCTGACCGAGATCGACGTCAACGGCACGCTGAAGAAGAAGCTCGACGTCGATTTCCGGCCCTACCGCATCCTCGGCGCGTGCAACCCGAAGATGGCCTATCAGGCGCTTCAGGCCGAGGACAAGATCGGCACCATGCTCCCCTGCAACGTCATCGTGCAGCAGCACGCCGACGGCAAGGTCGAGATTTCCGCGGTCGACCCGATCGCCTCGATGTCCGCGATCCAGAACCCGAAGCTCGCGGGTATCGCGACCGAAGTCCAGGCGATGCTGAAGAAGGTCGTCGACTCGATCGCGCCGGCCAAACGCTAGAGCAAATCCCGCAAAAGAAACCCGGCCTCCTCGCGGAGGCCGGGCGTTTTCTCGCGGCGCGCTCACCGCCTCGCCATCATGGAGGCAATGCCGCGCGGTCTCATGACGGACCGGGCCGGTGAATCAAATCACCAGTAATACCGCCGACGCCGACGCCGGACGCGACGACCCCAGCCGCGACGGCGCCAGCCCCAACGCACGGGCTCGACCGCCGCGTCGTCGATATCCCGATCGGTCGCGATCGCCGGTCGCGGCGTGTCCGCCGCGCCGAGATTGGACGCGCCGAGCGGAGGCACCATGGGCGCGGCTTGCGCGCGCGTCACGGTCGCGCCGACGGCGACGATGCCGGCCACGCCAAGCGCCAGCTTCAGGAACTCACGTCTCTCCATTCCTTCCTCCTTCTCGCCACCGGGGCGAACCCGCGCGGCATTCAAGGTGACGACCTCACGGAACGGGGAAAGTCTGCGGCCGATCGCGCGCGCGTTCAACCGAAGAATGTATCGCGCATTCACCACGCGTTCAGATTCGCGCGCGCGGACGCGCGCCAAATCACAGCGGCAGATTGTCGTGCTTGCGCGGCGGAATTTCGACATGCTTGTCGCGCAGCATCGCGAGCGCCCGGGCGACGCGCTTGCGCGTGGAGTGTGGCATGATCACGTCGTCGATATAGCCGCGTTCGGCGGCGATGAAGGGCGACAGGAAGCGATCCTCGTACTCCTTGGTGCGCGCCGCGATCTTCTCGGCGTCGCCGATGTCGGTGCGGAAGATGATCTCGACGGCGCCCTTGGCCCCCATCACCGCGATCTGCGCCGACGGCCAGGCGTAGTTCACGTCCGCCCCGATCTCCTTCGACGCCATCACGTCGAACGCCCCGCCATAGGCCTTGCGCGTGATCACCGTCACCAGCGGCACGGTGCATTGCGAATAGGCGAACAGCAGCTTCGCGCCGTGCTTGATCAGGCCGCCATATTCCTGCGCGGTGCCGGGCAGGAATCCGGGCACGTCAACGAAGGTGACGATCGGAATGTTGAAGGCGTCGCAGAAGCGCACGAAGCGCGCGGCCTTGCGCGAGGCGTCCGAGTCGAGCACGCCGGCGAGCACCATCGGCTGGTTGGCGACGACGCCGATTGTGCGGCCCGCGATCCGGCCGAAGCCGACGACGATGTTGCGCGCGAAGGTTTCCGACAGTTCGAAGAAATCGCCCTCGTCGACGACCTTCACGATCAGTTCCTTGATGTCGTAGGGCTTGTTGGGATTTTCCGGCACCAACGTATCGAGCGAGGGCTCGATGCGTTCGATGTCGTCGAAGCTCGGCCATTCCGGCACGCCGACGGTGTTGTTGAGCGGCAGGAAATCGATGAAGCGCCGCATCTGCAACAGCGTCTCGACGTCGTTGTCGAAGGCGCCGTCGGCGATCGAGGATTTGGTCGCGTGCACGCTCGCCCCGCCCAGCTCCTCGGCGGTGACGACCTCGTTGGTCACGGTCTTGACCACGTCGGGACCGGTCACGAACATGTAGCTCGTGTCCTTGACCATGAAGATGAAGTCGGTGAGCGCCGGCGAATAGACGTCGCCGCCCGCGCACGGACCCATGATGACGGAAATCTGCGGGATCACGCCGGAGGCAAGCACGTTGCGGCGGAACACGTAGGAATAGCCGGCGAGCGCGGCGACGCCTTCCTGGATGCGCGCGCCGCCCGCGTCGTAAAGGCCGATGATCGGCGCGCGCGCCTTCACCGCCATGTCCTGAATTTTGTTGATCTTGGCGGCGTGGGTTTCCGACAGCGAGCCGCCGAACACGGTGAAGTCCTTGGCGAAGACGAACACGGTGCGGCCGTTGACCGTGCCCCAGCCGGTGACGACGCCGTCGCCGGGGATCTTGGTCTTGTCGGCGCCGAACTCGGTCGAGCGATGTTCGACGAACATGTCGAATTCCTCGAACGAGCCCTTGTCGAGCAGGAGCGCGATGCGTTCGCGCGCGGTGAGCTTGCCGCGCGTATGCTGCGCATCGATGCGCGTTTGCCCGCCGCCGACGCGCGCGTTGGCGCGTCGGGCTTCGAGTTTCTCGACGATGTGTTTCATGGCCTGCCCCGCTCCGGATGGGGCCGAACACGCCCCAACGCCTTTCTCTTAGCACACCGGAAATGACTCGCGGAACGGCCTAAGGGCCATAAGAGCCCTGGCTGGAGAGAAAGTAAGGTATTGTGATTACGTGCGAATTCTTCCCGATAGCCGAAGGACGAAGATCAGCACTTCGGCCACCGCCTTGTAGAGTTCAGTCGGGATTTCCTCGCCGAGCTCAACATTGGAAAGGGCGGCGGCCAGCCCCTCGTTCTCCTCGATCGGGATGTCGTGCGCGCGCGCGATCTCGACGATCTTCTCGCCGATCGGGCCCCTGCCCTTGGCGACGACGCGCGGCGCGCCCTTCTTGTCGTAATGCAGCGCGATCGCGAGCTGGCTGTGGTCGGCGGCCTTGCTCATGTGGCGCGGTCCAGATAGCGCCCCGCGCGGATGACGGCGGCGGCCTGGGTCCGCGTCGGCGCGCCCTCGCCCACCAGAATATCCCCAGGCACGAGTTCGGCCTCGCGCAAGGCGCGCGACAATTCGCCCGTATTCTCCCGCAGCGCCGTCGCGGCGGCCGGCCGCTCCGCCCAGAGGCGGACCGAAGTGCGCTCGCCGGCCAACACGATCCGCGCGTGAACCGCACCGACCGGCTCGATGCTGATGGTGAAGCTCGCCTGCCAAACGGGCTTGATCTCGCCCGCCTCCCCGCGCTTTCCCTCTCGCGCGATTTCGAATTGCGCGACGGCGGTGCCTTGAGCCGTGGCGAAGGGAATTTCGAAATTCCAGCGCGGCTGAGCCGCGTCCGCGCGCGCCGCGCCGTCGGTCCCGTCGGGGAGCGAGGCGACCTGCAGCAGCGTCTGGCGGGCGATCGCGCCATCGACCTCGTCGAGAAGCTTGTGCCCGACATCGACGACCGTCATGTCCGGCGTCACCGAAGGTTCGGCCACCGGCTGAGGCGTCTGGGCGCCACCACGAAATGGCGGCGGCGGATTACCGGCGGCGGGCTGAACGACCCGCGCTTCGCCATCTGGCGAACCTGTCTCGGACCGGATCAGGCGCGCCACCGAATCGAGCGCGTCCGACTTGCCTTCCGCGGTCGTACGCGCGATCTCGCGCGCGGCCTGCTGGATCTCCTGCGGCAACATCGGCGCCGTCACGCCGACAACCTGATGGCGTGGAAGCGGGGCGACCGGCGTCGATCCAGCCGAGGCGGCCGCGTTCGCAAGCCGCGCGGCCGCTTCGGGCGCGGCGATGTCGGCGTCGGTCCCGGGCGGCGCGACGGTCGCGGCGGGCCGCGATGGCGCGAGGTTCGCCGGCGTGGAGCTGGCCGAGGCGAAATCGCGCGGGGCCGACGCGGGTGGCGCCGAGACGAGCGGCGTGGCAACAGCCGGCGTGGCTGGGTTCGCGAGCGGTCGCTCCGAACCTGGGACAACAGTCGCGCTGACGGATGTGGCCGGCGCGGACGTCGCGGCCTGCGCCTGAGACTGCGCCAGAGTTTGCGCTTGAGATTGCGCTTGAGATTGCGCTTGAGATTGAGCGGCGGACGGCGTCGACGCCATCCCGCGCGTCGCCACGCCCGCCTCCGGTGAAGCGAGCCAGGTCGAAAGCACCTGGCGAAAAACGACGAGCGCCGCCTTCAGTTCAGGCATGGCCGCGGCCTCGCCCGCCGCGCCCGCAGCAGGCGAGGATTGAGCCACTTGCGCCACGGCGAGCCGCACATCCCGCGCGGTCAGGTTTTCGCCGAGCGTGGGGCGCATGGCGAGAAGGCGCGCGGCCGCTTCGTCAAGTCGCGGCGGCAGATTGCCCTGCCGCGCCGCCTCGGCGAGATCGGCGAAGAACGGCGCGAGGCTTGCCTGACGTCCGACATTATCCCGCACCAATTGCGTGACGAGAGCCTCGCGCGGCGCCGGATCGGCGGCCGAACCGCGCGATGCTTCGCCGGCTTTTCCCGGCGCGAGCGCCGGCGCGTCGATATCCATGAGGCCTTGCGGCGGCGCGCCGGCCGCGCCATCGGGCGGCGTGCGCCCCACGATCGCCAGCCGCACGCCCTCCGGCGTCCGCGACACCGCCAGGCGCAGCATCTCGCCCACGACGAGCGGCGCGTCGGCCATCACGTCGATCAGCGTATTGGCGATCGCGATCCGCGCCATGGCGTCGGTGACCCGCACAACCCGCGCCTCGACGGTCGTGCCCGCGCGCGACGAGAGATCGCCCTGGCTCGAAATGGCCGTCGGCGGCGTGACGGCGGAAATGGAAATCGACATCGAGGCGCGGTCCTCCGGCCCCGAAGCTACCGCGCCGGCGTAAACCGCTCGTTAACCCAATCGCCCCGAAACGCGCCGCGCCGAAACCCGCGCATTAACCGCCGGCAGTCCGAGCCGCCTCTGCTTTCTCACGCGTCCGGCGCGTTGGCCGACGCGAGCAGCGCCGCCGCCGCCATGAACTCCCGCGATCGCTCCTTGCGCCGGGCGAGCACCGCCGGATCCTCGCCCCAGAGGCGGAAATTCCAATCCTCGTCGACATGCGCCGCGGCCCAGGCGCTCGCGGGATCGAGAAAGCCGCACATCAGCGCGAGCGCGAGGAGCGCGGAGCCCGTCAGCGTCGTCGCCGCGTGCAGCGCGCCGAGCCGCCACGGATCGGTCGGCATCCCCGCCCGGGCCGCCACTATCGCGCCCGGCGGCTGCGCCACATGCATGATCCCGGTCACCCGGACAAAACGCGCGCCGAGCTCCCGCGCCGCCCAGGCGAGCACGGGGTCCCAGCGCTCGACCTGCATCGCGACGAGCCCCTCGGGGTGATCGGCGCGATAGACGAGGAGGTCGGTTTCGAAATAGCGCGCGATGTCGCCCGCGACCGCGGCCGGCCGGTCGATCACGCCGTCGATGATGCTGTTGACGAGGCGCGTCAGCGGCATCGCCGCCGGATCGATGTGCTCGCCCTGCGCGGACCATTCGGCCGCCGCCATGTCGGCGATGGCGCGAAACGGCACGGCGAAATCGCGCCGCGCCGGCGTCTTGAGCCGCTTGCCGTCGAGCGTCACCGCGAAGCGCCCCGCTTCCTCGGCGACATCCGCCCGCTCGTAGAACCGGCGCCGCGCCGAGGCGCGCATGTTGCGCCGCGCCGCCTCGTTCGGATCGAGCGGCGACTTGCCGGCGAATTCCTCGAACAATTCCCGCATCGGCGGCCTATTCCTCCGGCGCGTTTTCGATCGGATCGAAGCGCGTGGCATCGAGCCCGAGCAGATTCCACGATTGCCGCATATGCGGCGGCAGCGCGGCGGTGGCGTCGATCACGCCGCCGCGCGGATGCGGAATGACGATGCGCCGCGCCAGGAGATGCAGCCGGTTCTGAATGCCGCCGGGCAGTTCCCAGTTCTCCTTGGCGAAGTATTTCGGATCGCCGATGATCGGATGGCCGATGTGATCCATGTGCGCGCGAAGCTGATGCGTCCGGCCGGTCACCGGCTTGAGCGACACCCAGGAAAGGCGCTGCCCCGAATTTTCCACCACCGCGTAATAGGTGACCGCGTGGCTCGCGCCTTCGTCGCCATGGGCGGCGACGCGCATGAAGGAATCGTCCTCGCGCTCCTCCTTCGCCAGGAACGTGGAGATGCGCCCCTGCTTCGGCTTGGGCACGCCGGCGACCAGCGCCCAGTAGACCTTGCGCGCCGCGCGCGAACGGAAGGACTTCGCCAGCGCCGAGGCGGCGAAGCGCGTCTTGGCGACGAGGAGACAGCCCGAGGTCTCCTTGTCGAGACGATGGACCAGCCGCGGCCGTTCGCCCCGCGCGTTGCGCAGCGCTTCCAGCATGCCGTCGAGATGGCGCGTCGTGCCCGAGCCGCCCTGCACCGCCAGGCCCGGCGGCTTGTCGAGCACCAGCACGTCGTCGTCCTCGTAAAGCGTGATGTCGGCGAGAAACGCGCGCGTCTTCCGATCGGCCTCGGAATCGCCGCCGGCGCGTTTCGGCGCGTCGAGCCGCAGCGGCGGAACCCTCACCGCCTGCCCCGCTTCGAGACGGTCCTTGCTGTCGACGCGCTTGCCGTTGACGCGCAGCTCGCCTTTGCGGATCACGCGCTGGATGTGAGAGAAGGAGAGATCGGGGAAACGCGCTTCGAGGAAGCGGTCGACGCGCATGCCGTCTTCGTCGCCGGTGACGGCGAGCGTCTGCACCCGCGCGCGTTCCGCGCTCGCCGCGTCATGGTCGGCCGCGACGCGCGCGGCATCCTCGCGCGGGCGCTCGCCTCGCGTCGAGGGTCCCACGACCTCGCGCGCCCCGCGTTCGGTGATCGGCTTGGCGGGGCGACCGGCGGCCGGCTTGCGCTTTCCGGGCGCCCGGACGGCCGTGGCTTGTGGCGCGACGCGGCCGGCGCTCTTGCCGCGCGACGCTTCCTTGCCACGGGGCGCATCCTTGCCACGGGGCGCATCCTTGCCGCGCGACGCATCCTTGCCACGGGGCGCGTCATTGCCCGGTGGCCCGTTGCGGCGCGACGGCCCCCAATCGCGCGGGCCAGGCGTACGACGCCCACCGCCGGGCTGGCGTGGTCCCTGCCCGCCCTTCATCGCCCATCCTTCATTGTCGGCTCGTCATGTCCCGGCGGGATCTTACCCGCGCCTCTTCGCGCCTTTCGCGCGGCCACCCGAAATGGAGCGCGCGCGATCATGGCGCGGGGCTTATCACATCCCCGCGGGCGGAGCGAGAGCGTCGCGAAAGCGCCGGCCGCGCGGCGCTACTTCATGCCGGGACCGGCGCGCCTTCCCTGCTTCGGGCGGGCGGGCGCGACCGCGTCGTCCGCCGGGCGGCCGCGCCGACGGGCAATTGCAGCACGCTCACCACCTGTCCCGGGATGAGCCGCGCGACCAGCGCGATCCGCCCGTCGGGGAATTCGAGGGCGTCGTGATGCGCCTCGGGATCGTCGACATCGATCCGACGAAACCGGGCGACCCTTTCGCGCGCCTTGCGCCTCGGCAAATAGGACGAGGCGAATTCGTATTCGACATCCGCGGCGAAGGCGAGTTCGGTTCCCGGGCGCAGGCACACCGCGACATCGGGATCGTCGATCGCGGCGAAACCGCGCGTTGTCGCGCCCGGGAATCTGATGGAGATCAGGCGATCGCCGGCAATCGCCGCGCGCGACCTCGTGTGACGAAGGCTGTATTCGCACATGATTGCATTCCCTAAACTTGTCGGCCACCGCCACCGCGTCGATGGCCGCTCACGATGCAAGCCTAGTCCAATGCCCCGACACACGAAACAAACCGGCCAATCAAAGCTTCGTAACCGGCCGAATCTTCATATGAATGAATATCGCGAAATATGAGCAGCCAACCGCGCGCCACCCCACCAGCAATCGAATGGAAATGAACCGCGCGATTTTCGCACGCGCGGCATGAGCGATGGAGGAATCGGGAGTGCGCGGCACATGCACGAATTGTCGCGGCCGCTCGGCTTCCGTCAGTCTCGGCGCGCGCGCAGCCGCGCCCAGTAATCGAGACGCTTGCGGATCTCGCGCTCGAAGCCGCGCTCGGGCGGATCGTAGAAGGTGTGGCGGCCGAGCTCCTCGGGGAAATAGTCCTGGCCGGAGAAGCCTTCCGGCTTGTCGTGATCGTATTCGTAGCCCGCGCCGTAGCCTTCCGACTTCATCAACTCGGTCGGCGCGTTGAGGATATGGCGCGGCGGCAGAAGCGAACCGCCGTCGCGCGCCACGCGGCGCGCCGCGCCATAGGCCACATAGGCCGCGTTCGATTTCGGCGCGGTGGCGACGTAGATGACGGCCTCGGCGAGCGCCAGCTCACCTTCCGGACTGCCGAGAAAATCATAGGCGTCCTTGGCGGCGTTGGTGACGACGAGCGCTTGCGGGTCGGCAAGGCCGATATCCTCGATCGCCATGCGCACGATCCGGCGCGCGAGATAGAGCGGGTCCTCGCCGGCGTCGAGCATGCGCGCGAGATAATAGAGCGCCGCGTCCGGATCCGATCCGCGCACGGATTTGTGCAAGGCGGAGATGAGATTGTAGTGGCCCTCGCGATCCTTGTCGTAGATCGGCGCGCGCCGTTGCAGCACGGTCTGCAGCCGCGCGGCGTCGAAGACCTCGCCCGGACGCGACGCGCGCCAGACTTCCTCGGCCAGAGTCAAGGCGGCGCGGCCGTCGCCGTCGGCCATGCGCGCGAGCGAGGCCCGCGCCTCGGCGTCGACCGGAAGCGCCCGGCCCTCGGCCGCTTCCGCGCGGGAGAGCAGCTTCTCGATCGCCGCGGCGTCGAGCGCCTTGAACACCAGCACACGCGCGCGCGAAAGCAGCGCCGCGTTGAGCTCGAAGGACGGATTCTCGGTGGTCGCGCCGACGAGGACGACCGTGCCGTCCTCCATCACCGGCAGAAACGAATCCTGCTGCGCGCGATTGAAGCGATGCACCTCGTCGACGAACAGCAGCGTGCCCTGCCCGGTTTCGCGTCGCGCGCGCGCGGCCTCGAACGCCTTCTTGAGATCGGCGACGCCGGAGAACACCGCCGACAATTGCTCGAAATGGAGATCGGTGGCGTCCGCCAGAAGCCGCGCGACCGTCGTCTTGCCGGTTCCCGGCGGCCCCCAGAAGATCAGCGAGCCGAGCGATTTCGCATCCAGCATCCGCGTCAGCGCGCCGTCGGGCCCGAGCAGATGATCCTGGCCGACGACATCGCCGAGCGATTTCGGCCGCATGCGGTCGGCGAGCGGATGCGGCGCGCGCTCCTCGAGGCCGGCCGCGGCGAACAGCGTCGAATCCGCGCGCGGCCGCTTCGTCTTCATCCGCCGAATACCGCGGTCACTTCCTGCCCGCCGCGAACGATGGTGATGCGCCAGATGCGCCCACCGGCGGCCGCGATGCGCTCCAGTTCCGCGGTCTGGTTGATCCGCTTGCCGTTGACGCTGCGAATGACGTCGCCCTTGCGAAAGCCCGCGCCCGCCGCCGGCGCGGTCTCGGGAACATCGGTCACCACGACGCCGGCCGCGTTGGGATCGAGGTCGAGCTCGTCGGCGAGCGCCGGCGAGACATTGGCGAAGCGCGCGCCCTGGAATGGGGAATGCGACGTGATCACGCGCTCGTCGCGTCCGGTATCGGGGGAGGCTTCTAGCGCGACCGCCAGCTTCAGCGGCTTGCCGCCGCGCTTCACTTCGATCGCCGCCGTGCCGCCGATCGTGCGGGTGGCGAAGCGATAATCGAACGCCTTCGGATCCTCGACCACATGGCCGTCGATCCCGACCACGAGGTCGCTGAGCTTGAGGCCCGCGCGCGCCGCCGGGCTGTCGGGCGTCACGCTGGCCACCAACGCGCCGACCGGACGCGCCAGCCCAAGCGTCTCGGCGATTTCCGGCGTCACCGCCTGCAGCCGCGCGCCGAGCCATGGCCGCTTGACCTCGCTGCCGCCGGCCTTGGCCGAAGCCACGACCAGGCGCGCCATGTTCGCGGGAATGGCGAAGCCGATGCCGATCGAGCCGCCAGTGCGCGAGAAGATCGCGGTGTTGATGCCGACGATGTTGCCCGAAAGGTCGACCAGCGCGCCGCCGGAATTGCCGGGATTGATCGCCGCGTCGGTCTGAATGAAGAACTGATAATCGGTGATGCCGACCTGCGTGCGCGCCACCGCCGAGACGATGCCGTGGGTGACGGTCTGGCCCACGCCGAAGGGATTGCCGATCGCCAGGACGATATCGCCGACCTGAAGGTCGTCGGAATTGGCGAAGTCGAGCGTGGCGAATTTTTCCTTCACGTCCTTCAGGCGCAGCACCGCGAGATCCGAGCGGCTGTCCTTGAGCACGATCTCGGCCTCGAATTCGCGCTTGTCGACCAGCGACACCTTGACCTGCTCGGCGCCCTCGATGACGTGATTGTTGGTGACGACGAGGCCGCTCGCGTCCACCATGACGCCCGACCCGAGCGAGCGCTGCAACTGCTCGGGCATCTGCCCCGGAATGCCGAAGAAGCGGCGGAAGATCGGATCGTCGAGCAGCGGATTGCGAATCTGGACCGTCTTGGCGGCGTAGACGTTGACGACCGCCGGGGCCGCGCGTTGCACGATCGGCGCGTAGGAAAGGCGCAACTGGGACACGCTGGTCGGCACCGTCCGATCCTGGGCGAGCGCGGCGCGGCCGGAAAGGCAAAGAAGGCTCGCCAGCGCGGCGAGGACAACGGATCGCATATGCGGCATGGGATTCGTCCTGCGTGAGGGTTGGCGAAAATATAGGCCTCCGACCGGGTGTTTTGAAGCCCTTCCCAAGGCTTCGCGCGCGCAAGCCTGAACGTTGGCACGGCGTCAAGTCGGCGAGCCGCAACGTCGGCGAAGTTCCCGCGCCTCGAGCGATCGCACGCGACTGGGTCGCGCGCCACGACCCGCGCGTGCTCAAAAACAAAGGGCTGCCCGAGCAGCCCTTCCAAAAACAAAGGGCTGCCCGAGCAGCCCTTCCAAAAACAAAAGGCGGCCGAAGCCGCCCTTGCTCATTGATGACGCGATGGCGGCGCGCCCTCAGGCTGCCTCGTCGGACGATGCCTTTTCCTGCACCGGACCGGAATCGAGGCCCTTGGCATCCTCGTCGCGGTCGACGAATTCGATGACCGCACGCGCGGCATTGTCGCCGTAGCGGAAGCCGGCCTTGATGATGCGGGTGTAGCCGCCGTTGCGGTCCTTGTAGCGCGGGCCGATCACGTCGAAGAGCTTCTTGGCCTGGGTTCCGTCGCGCAATTCAGCGACCGCCTGGCGCCGCGCGTGCAGGCCGCCGCGCTTGCCCAGCGTCACCAACTTCTCGACGATCGGGCGCAGTTCCTTCGCCTTCGGCAGCGTCGTGACGATCTGCTCGTGCTTGATTAGCGCCGCGGCCATGTTGGCGAACATCGCGCGGCGATGCTCGGCCGTACGGTTGAGTTTGCGGTAAACCTTGCCGTGACGCATGATCTAGTCCTCGTATTTCATCTGTCACGACCGCTCGTCGGACATCTTGCTCGGGTGGGCTTCCCGCGTTCGCCCGGGGTGTGACGGCCGGACCGGCGCCCGGCCATGACCGTCGTTGCTATTCCTTGAGCACGATCTTTCCCGAAAACCGGCATCTGCTTTTCGGGATCATGCGCTCAGTAATGATCCTCGAAGCGCTTGGCGAGCTCGTCGATATTCTCCGGCGGCCAGCCCGGCACTTCCATGCCGAGGTGCAGGCCCATCTGCGCCAGCACTTCCTTGATCTCGTTGAGCGACTTGCGCCCGAAGTTCGGCGTGCGCAGCATTTCGGCTTCCGACTTCTGCACCAGGTCGCCGATATAGACGATGTTGTCGTTCTTCAGGCAGTTCGCCGAACGCACCGACAATTCCAGTTCGTCCACCTTCTTGAGGAAGGCCGGGTTGAAGGCGAGATCGGGAATGATCTCGGCCGCCACTTCCTTGCGCGGCTCCTCGAAGTTGACGAAGACGTTGAGCTGATCCTGCAGGATGCGCGCGGCGTAAGCGAGCGCGTCCTCCGGCTTGACCGCGCCGTTGGTCTCGATCGTCATCGTCAGCTTGTCGTAGTCGAGAATCTGGCCCTCGCGGGTGTTCTCGACCCGGTAAGAGACTTTCCGGACCGGCGAGAACAGGCTGTCGACCGGGATCAGACCGATCGGCGCGTCCTCGGGACGATTGCGCTCGGCCACGACATAGCCCTTGCCGGCGTTGACGGTGAATTCCATGCGGATCTCGGCGCCCTCGTCGAGCGTGCACAGCGCCAGGTCCGGATTGAGCACGACGATGTCGCCGATGGTCTGGATGTCGCCGGCGGTGACGACGCCCGGCCCCTGCTTCTTCACGACCATGCGCTTGGGCCCCTCGCCCTGCATCTTGATCGCGATGTCTTTGATGTTGAGCACGATGTCGGTCACGTCCTCGCGCACGCCGGCGATCGAGGAGAACTCGTGCAGCACGCCGTCGATGTGAACCGACTGCACCGCCGCGCCCTGCAGCGAGGAAAGCAGAATGCGCCGCAACGCGTTGCCGAGCGTCTGGCCGAAGCCGCGTTCGAGCGGTTCGGCAACGACCGTGGCGACCCGCGATGCGTCCGCTCCCGGCACGACGTGAAGCTTGTTCGGTCGGATCAGTTCTTGCCAGTTCTTCTGGATCGTCACTTGGCCACCCATTGTGGTTGGATGTTGGGCCGGATGGTCGCCGTCACGGCCTGGTGCCATCCCGCGCTTTCACGCAATCAACTTTATCGCGGACCGGCGACGGCCATGCCGCGACAATGCAATGCCTTACACCCGGCGGCGCTTGCGCGGCCGGCATCCATTATGCGGGATCGGCGTCACGTCGCGGATCGACGTGATGGTGAAACCCGCCGACTGCAACGCGCGCAAGGCCGACTCGCGTCCGGAACCCGGGCCCGCGACCTCGACTTCGAGCGTGCGCATGCCGTGCTCCTGCGCCTTCTTGGCGACGTCCTCGCCGGCGATCTGCGCGGCATAAGGCGTCGACTTGCGCGAGCCCTTGAAGCCCATCGTGCCGGCGGACGACCAGGCGATGGTGTTGCCCTGCGCGTCGGTGATGGTGATCGTCGTGTTGTTGAACGACGAATTCACGTGCGCGACGCCGGATGCGATGTTCTTGCGTTCGCGACGGCGGACGCGGGTGGCTTCCTTGCCCATTTTCTCTTCCTTCAAGCGCGTCCGTAATGCCAGACGCTGGGGAACATTCTCGCTCGGCCGATCCCGGACGGCGCGACGCGCGACCGGAAATATCGCGGGCCCCTACCCGGGGCCGGCCGAATTACTTCTTCTTGCCGGCGATCGCCTTGGCCGGACCCTTGCGGGTGCGGGCATTGGTGTGCGTGCGCTGGCCGCGAACCGGCAGGCCGCGACGATGGCGCAGGCCGCGATAGCAGCCCAGATCCATCAGGCGCTTGATGTTCATGCCGACCTCGCGACGCAGGTCGCCCTCGACCATGTAGTCGCGATCGATGACTTCGCGAATCTGGAGCACTTCCTGGTCGGTGAGCTGCGCGACGCGGCGCTCATGCGGAATTCTCACCTTTTCCATGATCTCGGCGGCCTTCTTCTGGCCGATGCCATGGATGTACTGCAGCGCGATGATCACGCGCTTGTTGGTCGGGATGTTGACGCCGGCAATACGGGCCACGGTCTTTACTCCTCTCGCCGCCGGCCGAGCCGGCGTCTCGCGATCTCATTCAATTCGGGGATGCGTCAGCAAACGCAAACACGACGCCCGTCCCCTTCGTCCTCCGGGGCCCGGCATCGTTGGAATTTCTCCGACGTGATGCGGGGTTAATAGAGGATTCACGCCCCTTCCGTCAACTGCGACGGCAGGCCGCGACGCCTTGCCATAGCCCGCCGGGCGCCCGCCCGGGATGACCGCTAACTTATTGAATCAATGTGTAATCCGGCCGGCCACGGGGCCCCTTCGGCGGGGCGCCCGCGGGAAGCGAGCTTTCAACAGCTTGCCCATCTGGTTCGAACCGAACCCCGGCCGATCCGGCGGCGGGCGGAGGCGGTCGGGAGGCGGTCGGTGACTGGAGCATTTCGCGGCGAGACGGAACCGCCTCGCCGACAGGGAATGCTCCAGATTCAGTGCCTTGAGAAAATCCCTTTCGCAAAAGTGGATTCCACTTTCGCGGGATTTGCTCTAGCGGCGTGCTTTCTTCGCGCCCTTGCGAGCCGCCTTCCGCGCGGGCTTGCCCTTGGCGCGCCCTGCCTTGGACTTCGCCTTGCCCCTGGCCTTAGCTTTGGAGTTCGCCTTGGCCTTGGACTTCGCCTTTGCCTTGCCCTTGACGGCGGATTTCGACTTGGCGCCGGCCTTCTTTACAGCCTTCTTCTTTGCCGCCTTCTTCGCGGACTTCTTGGTGGCTTTCTTGGCGGACTTCTTGACGCCCTTCGCGGCCGCCTTCTTTCCCGCCCGCTTGCCGCGCTTTCCGGCCGCCGAGGACTTCGCGCCTTCGGCGCCGGCTGCGCCACGCGCATCGCCCGGCGCCTTCGCGGACGCCTTGCCGGGGACGTTCGCCGACTTCGCCGGCGTGATCGCCGCCAGCGCGCGCGCGATCGCGGCGCTGACTTCGTCGATCGCCATCATGCCGTCGATCGTCGTCAGCGCACCCTTCTCGCCATAATATTCGACGAGCGGCGCGGTCTGCGACCGGTAGGCGTCCAGGCGCTTGGCCAGCGATTCGGCGTTGTCGTCGGCCCTGATCGGCTCGCCGCGCGCCCGCATCTGCGCGATGCGCGTCTCGACCCGTTGCAGCAGGATGGCTTCGTTGACGCGCAGTTCAATCACCGCGTCGAGCTTGATGCCCTTCTCGGCGAGCAACCGGTCGAGCGCGATCGCCTGCGGCACGGTGCGCGGGAAGCCGTCGAGGATGAAGCCCTCGGCGCAATCGGGCGCGGCGATGCGGTCGGCGATGATGGCGACGACGACGTCGTCGGGAACGAGTTCGCCGCGCGCCATGATGTCCTTGGCGCGAAGACCGACCGGCGTGCCGGCGGCGACCGCCGCGCGCAACATGTCCCCGGTGGAAAGTTGAACCAACCCGTGCCGCGCCACCAGGCGCTCCGACTGCGTACCCTTGCCCGACCCCGGCGGGCCAAGAAGAATCAGTTTCATGGTCTCCCCCTTGCTACTTGCGGCGACCTCTCAGCTTGGAGCGTTTGATCAGGCCCTCATATTGGTGAGCCAGGAGGTAGCCTTGGACCTGCGCGACGGTATCCATCGTCACGCTGACGACGATCAGGAGCGACGTGCCCCCGAAATAGAACGGTACCGACGCGTAGGAGATGAGCAGCTCGGGAAGCAGACACACGATCGCGAGATAGCCCGCGCCCACCACCGTGATGCGCGAGAGCACGTAGTCGATGTGCTCCGCCGTGCGTTCGCCGGGACGGATTCCGGGAATGAAGCCGCCGTGCTTCTTCAGATTATCGGCGGTCTCCGTCGGGTTGAACACGATCGCCGTGTAGAAGAATGCGAAGAAGATAATGAGCGCGATGTAAAGAATGAGGAACAACGGCCGGCCATGGCCGAGCTGCGTCGTCAGCCATTGGAACCATTCCGGCCCCTTGCCGGCGTTGAAATTCGCGACCGTCGTCGGCAGCAGCAGCAGCGAGGACGCGAAGATCGGCGGGATCACGCCCGAGGTGTTGAGCTTCAGCGGCAGATGCGAGGACTGCCCCTCGAACATCTTGTTGCCGACCTGCCGCTTCGGATACTGGATCAACAGGCGGCGCTGCGCGCGCTCCACGAACACGATGAAGGCGATCACCACGACCGCCATCACCAGCACGATCAGGATGAGGCCCGTCGACAGCGCGCCCTGGCGGCCGAGTTCGAGCGTGCCGGCGATGGCCGACGGCAATTCGGCGACGATGCCGGCCAGAATGATCAACGAGATGCCGTTGCCGATGCCGCGCGAGGTGACCTGCTCGCCGAGCCACATCAGGAACATCGTGCCGCCGGTGAGCGTGATCACCGTCGCGATACGGAAGAACCAGCCGGGATCGGCCACGACATTGCCCGCGCCCTCGAGACCGATGGCGATGCCATAGGCCTGGAACACCGACAAGATGACGGTGAGATAGCGGGTGTACTGGTTGAGCAATTTGCGGCCCGACTCGCCCTCCTTCTTGAGGGCTTCGAGCGTCGGCGACACCGTGGTCAAGAGCTGCACGATGATCGATGCCGAGATATAGGGCATGATGTTCAAGGCGAAGATCGCCATGCGGTGAATGCCGCCGCCGGCGAACATGTTGAACATGCCGAGAATGCCGCCCTGCTGCGAGCGGAACACTTGGTCCCAGATGTTGGGATCGATGCCGGGCAGCGGAATGTAGGTGCCGAGGCGGTAGACCAGCAGCGCGCCGAGCGTGAACCAGATTCGCTTCTTGAGTTCGTCGGCCTTGGCGAGCGCCGAGAAGTTCAAGTTCGCCGCGAGTTGCTCTGCTGCTGATGCCATCGGCCTGTCGCTCCGGTTGCCGGGCGAAAGCCCGCCCGCTCCCGCCTATATAGACATCACGTGGCGGTTTCGCTCGTCTTCGGCGGCGCCAGCACCTTGACCGAACCGCCCGCCTTCTCGACGGCGGCGACCGCGGATTTCGAGGCGCCGTGCACCTCGAAGGCCACCTTCGCCTTGATTTCGCCCGATCCGAGCAGACGCACGCCCGCCTTGGCGCGCCGGAGCACGCCGGCCTTGACCAGCGCCTCGGCCGTCACCGGCTCATTGGCGGCAAGCTTGCCGGCGTCGATCGCGGCCTGCACGCGGCCGAGATTGACCTCGTTGAACTCCACCCGGAAAATGTTGTTGAAGCCGCGCTTGGGCAGGCGACGATGCAGCGGCATCTGGCCGCCCTCGAAGCCCTTGATGCGCACGCCGGTGCGCGCGGTCTGGCCCTTGCCGCCGCGGCCGCCGGTCTTGCCCTTGCCGGAGCCGATGCCCCGGCCGATGCGCATGCGCCCCTTGCGCGCGCCCGGATTGTCGGCGAGATCGTTGAGCTTCATCGCCCGTTACTCCTTGAAAGACTAGCCCTCGACGACGCGGACGAGGTGTTGAACCTTGGCGATCATGCCGCGAACTTCCGGCGTGTCCGGCAGCTCGGAAACGCGACCGATGCGGTTGAGGCGCAGGCCGATGAGCGTCGAGCGCTGCGAATGGTGGCGGCGGATCGGACTGCCGATCTGCTCAACCTTGAGCATGCTGTTTTTCGCGGCCTTGGCCATTCCGGTTTCTCCCGATCACTTGCCTTAGTCGGCGGCGGCCTCGGCGTCGCCCCCCTGGCGGCGCGATTGCAGCGTCGACACCTTGAGATTGCGGCGCGCGGCGACCGACCGCGGCGCATCCTGCCGCTTGAGCGCGTCGAAGGTGGCGCGCACCATGTTGTAGGGGTTCGACGAGCCGAGCGATTTGGCGACCACGTCCTGCATGCCGAGCGTCTCGAACACCGCGCGCATCGGGCCGCCGGCGATGATGCCGGTGCCGGGAGGCGCCGCGCGCAGCAACACCTTGCCGGCGCCATGGCGGCCGGCGACGTCGTGATGCAGCGTGCGGCCTTCGCGCAGCGGCACGCGCGTCAGGCCGCGCTTGGCCGAGTCGGTCGCCTTGCGGATCGCTTCCGGCACTTCGCGGGCCTTGCCGTGGCCGAAGCCGACGCGTCCCTTCTGATCGCCGACGACGACCAGCGCCGCGAAGCCGAAGCGCTTGCCGCCCTTGACCACCTTGGCGACACGGTTGATGTGCACGAGCTTGTCGACAAACTCGCTGTCGCGCTCTTCCCGTTCCCGTCGCTCACGGCCACCGCGTTCGCGTTCACCTGCCATGGTCTTTTTCCATTCCATTCGGGCCCGATAGCCCTGTTCGTCGTTCCATTAGAAGCTGAGGCCGCCCTCGCGCGCGGCATCGGCCAGCGCCTTGACGCGGCCGTGATAGAGATAGCCGCCGCGGTCGAACACGACTTCCTTGACGCCGTTCTTGATCGCGCGCTCGGCCACCAGCTTGCCGACCGCCTTGGCGGCGTCGACATCGGCGCCGGTCTTGGCCTGCTCGCGCATCGTCTTTTCCAGCGACGAGGCCGACGCCAGGGTCACGCCCTTGGCGTCGTCGATGACCTGGGCATAGATGTGCTTCGACGAGCGGAACACCGACAGGCGCGGCCGGCCATTGGCGGCGCGGCGCAGCACGCGTCGCACGCGGTTCTTGCGCCTCATGTTGGTGACGTGACCCATTGCCATGATCGGCTCCCGTTACTTCTTCTTGCCTTCCTTGCGGAAGATGAACTCGCCGGCGTAACGCACGCCCTTGCCCTTGTAGGGCTCCGGCGGCCGGTAGCCGCGGATCTCGGCCGCGACCTGACCGACGCGCTGGCGGTCGATGCCGCTGATGACGATTTCGGTCGGCTTGGGCGTGACGATGGCGATGCCTTCCGGAATCGAAAACACCACGTCATGGCTGTAGCCGAGCGAGAGCTGCAGGTTCTTGCCCTGCACCGCCGCGCGGTAGCCGACGCCGGTGATCTCCAGCTTCTTCTCGAACCCCTTGGCGACGCCGGCGACGAGATTGGCGATCTGCGCGCGCGCGGTGCCCCACAGCGCGCGGGCGCGCTTGGTCTCGGCGCGCGGATCGACGCTCACCTCGCCCTTGTCGAGCTTGACGGCGACGTCGTCGGGGACGACGAACTGAAGCTGCCCCTTCGGGCCCTTCATCTTCACGGTCTGGCCCTCGACGGTCGCGGTCACTCCCGCAGGCACAGTCACCGGCCTTTTGCCAACTCGCGACATGGTGCTGTTCCCTATCCTTCCGTTAGAATACCGTGAACAGGACTTCGCCGCCGACATTGGCCTCGCGCGCGTCGTGATCGGCCATGATGCCCTTCGGCGTGGACAGGACGGCGACGCCCAGTCCGTTGTTGATGCGCGGCAGGTTCTTCACCGAGGCGTAGACCCGCCGGCCCGGCTTCGACACCCGCGCGATCTCGCGGATCACCGGCTCGCCGTCGAAATACTTCAGCTCGATCTCCAGCTCGTTGCGGCCGCCGCTGTGCTCGACCGTGGCGTAGCCGCGGATGTAGCCCTCGCTCTTGAGCACGTCGAGCACGCGGGCGCGCATTTTCGAGCCCGGCGCCGACACCTTGGACTTGTTGCGCATCTGCGCGTTGCGGATGCGCGTGATCAAATCGCCGATCGGATCGTTCATGGGCATGGCGCGATCCTCCTCACCAGCTCGACTTGACCAGGCCCGGGATCAGGCCCTTGGAGCCGAGCTCGCGCAGCGCGATGCGGCTGAGCTTGTGCTTGCGGTAGACGCCCCGCGGACGACCGGTCAGCTCGCAGCGATTGCGCACGCGCGTCTTCGACGAATTGCGCGGCACCTCGGCGAGCTTGAGCGAGGCGGCGAAACGCTCCTCCATCGGCTTCGACCTGTCGTTGATGATCGCCTTCAACTTCGCGCGCCGGGCGGTGAACTTCTTCACCAAGCCGCGCCGCCGGTTGTTCTTCTCGATCGAACTCTTCTTCGCCATTCGCGTCTCCTGGGTTTCCGCGTTTGAGGTCCTGCCGGAAGGCCTCACTGCCGGAACGGGAAATTGAAAGCCGTCAGCAACGCGCGCGCCTCGTCGTCGGTGCTCGCCGAAGTGCAGACGGTGATATCCATGCCCCACACCTCCCCGGTCTTGTCGTAGTCGATTTCCGGGAAGATGAAGTGCTCCTTGATGCCGAGCGAATAATTGCCGCCGCCGTCGAAGCTCTTGGGGTTGAGGCCGCGGAAGTCGCGCACCCGCGGCAGCGCGATGTTGACCAGGCGGTCGATGAATTCGTACATGCGCGCCTTGCGCAGCGTCACCTTGGCGCCGATCGGCTGGTTCTCGCGCAGCTTGAAGGTCGAGATCGCCTTGCGCGAATAGGTGATGATCGCCTTCTGTCCGGCGATCAGCGCCAGATCCTGCGAGGCGAGTTCCACCTTCTTGCGATCGTTGACGGCGTCGCCGACGCCCATGTTGAGCACGACCTTGGTCAGCCGCGGCACCTGCATGGCGTTGGAGTAGCCGAACTGCTCGGACAGCTTCGGCCGGATCACCGTGTCGAATTGCGCCTTGAGGCGCGGCACATAGGCGGTCTCAGACATCGATGTCGGCTCCCGAGCGCTTGGCGACCCTGACCTTCTTGCCGTCGGCGTGAATCTTGAAGCCGACGCGGGTCGGCTTGCCGTCCTTGGGATCGATGAGCGCGATATTGGACAGATGGATCGGCGACTCCTTGGAGATGATGCCGCCCTCCTGGTTCTGGGTCTGCTTCTGGTGGCGCTTGACGACGTTGACGCCGCGCACCAGCGCGCGGCCCTCGTCCGGGCGCACCTCGATGACCTCGCCGACGCGACCCTTGTCCCGGCCGGTCAGCACCTTCACCTTGTCGCCCTTGCGGATCCTGGCGGCCATCACAGCACCTCCGGCGCGAGCGAAATGATCTTCATATGGTTGCGCGCGCGCAGCTCGCGCGGCACCGGGCCGAAAATGCGGGTGCCGATCGGCTCGGACTGGTTGTTGATCAGCACCGCGGCGTTGCGGTCGAAACGGATGACGGAGCCGTCGGCGCGGCGGATGTCCTTGGCCACGCGCACAACCACGGCCTTCATCACGTCGCCCTTCTTCACGCGTCCGCGCGGAATGGCTTCCTTGACCGACACGACGATAATGTCGCCGACGGTGGCGTATTTGCGCTTGGACCCGCCAAGCACCTTGATACACATCACACGGCGCGCGCCTGAATTATCGGCCACGTCGAGGTTGGTCTGCATCTGAATCATTGATGCACCTCGTCCTCTTCCACATTCGCTTTACGGCGCTCTGGCCCCGGGACCGGCGGTCCCGCCGGCTCAAGCGGATTTCTTCTTCTCGCCCTGGACCACGGTCCAGCGCTTCAACTTCGAGATCGGCCGGCTCTCCTCGATCCAGACGATGTCGCCGACGGCGTAGGTGTTACCCTCGTCATGGGCGTGGTAATTCTTCGAGCGGCGGATCGTCTTCTTGTAGATCGGGTGGGTGAAACGTCGCTCGACGCGCACCACCACCGTCTTGTCCTGCTTGTCGCTGACGACGACGCCATGCAAGGTCCGTTTCGGCATCGTGGCCCCCTTATTTGTTCTTGGCTTGACCGTCGCGCTTCTGCTTGGCGACGGTCTTGATGCGGGCGATGTCGCGGCGCGTCTCGCGCAGGCGGGCGCTGTTTTCGAGCTGACCCGTCGCGCGCTGGAAGCGCAGATTGAAGCGCTCCTTCTTCAGCTTGACGACCTCGTCGTCGAGCTGATCGAGCGACATCGCGCGAATGTCGGCGACCTTCATTTCGGCCATGACCCTTCCCCTACTCCGCGATGCGCGCGACGAAGCGCGTCTTGATCGGCAGCTTGGCGGCGGCCAGATCGAGCGCCTCGCGCGCGAGGCCGACCGGCACGCCGTCGATTTCGAAAATGATCCGCCCCGGCTTGACGCGGGCGACCCACAATTCCGGCGCGCCCTTGCCCGAGCCCATCCGAACCTCGGCGGGCTTCTTCGACACCGGCACGTCCGGGAACACGCGGATCCAGACACGGCCGGCGCGCTTCATGTGACGCGTCAGCGCGCGCCGGGCGGCCTCGATCTGCCGCGCCGTGATGCGCTCGGGCGCCATGGCCTTCAGCCCGTATTGGCCGAACGCCAACGTGGCGCCGCTGGTGGCGACGCCGCGGATGCGGCCCTTATGCGCCTTGCGGAACTTGGTGCGCGTCGGTTGCAACATGGTTCTATTCCTGGCTTGCGCCCTTTAGCTTCGGTTCAGTCGTCGGTCAGGCGGCGTCGCGGCGCGGACGGCCCTCGCCGCCCTCGGCCATGCGCTTGTCCTGCGCCATCGGATCGTGCTCGAGAATCTCGCCCTTGAAGATCCACACCTTCACGCCGCAGGTGCCGAAGGTGGTGAACGCGGTCGCCACGCCGTAATCGACGTCGGCGCGCAGCGTGTGCAGCGGCACGCGGCCCTCGCGGTACCACTCCATGCGCGCGATTTCGGCGCCGCCGAGACGGCCCGAGCAGTTGATGCGGATGCCCTCGGCGCCCAGGCGCATCGCCGATTGCACCGCGCGCTTCATGGCGCGACGGAAGGCGACGCGACGCTCGAGCTGCTGGGCGATCGATTCGGCGACCAGCGAGGCGTCGAGCTCGGGCTTGCGGATTTCGACGATGTTGAGCACCACGTCGGAGGAAGTGATGTCGGCGACCTTGCGGCGCAGCTTGTCGATGTCGGCGCCCTTCTTGCCGATCACGACGCCGGGCCGGGCCGAATGGATCGTCACGCGGCACTTCTTGTGCGGGCGCTCGATCACGATGCGGGCGACGGCCGCCTGCTTGAGCTCCTTGTGCAGCATCTCGCGGATCTTCACGTCCTCGTGCAGCAGCCTGCTGTAATCGTTCTTGCCGGCGAACCACCGCGAATCCCAGGTGCGGTTGATGCCGAGGCGCAGTCCGATCGGATTGACTTTTTGACCCATCGTCCTCTCCCGCGCGCCTTACGCCGACGCGCTCACCTCGACCTGACGAACGACGATCGTCAGGTGCGAGAATGGCTTGAAAATCCGTCCCGAACGGCCACGGCCGCGCGGCGCGAAACGCTTCATCACGACCGACTTGCCGACATGGGCCTCCGCGACGATCAGATCGTCGACGTCGAGGTCGTGGTTGTTTTCGGCGTTGGCGATCGCCGATTCCAGGCACTTCTTGACGTCGCCGGCGACGCGCTTGCGCGAGAACTGCAGGTCGGCGAGCGCGCTCGCCACCTTCTTGCCGCGGATCAACGCCGCGACCAGATTGAGCTTCTGCGGGCTGATCCGGAGCATCCGGGCGACAGCCTTGGCCTCGTTATCGGCGAGACGCCGTTCGCGCTTGGGTTTGCTCATCTGTCGATCCTCACGCCTTCTTGGCTTTCTTGTCGCCCGAGTGGCCGTGGAACGTGCGCGTCGGCGAGAATTCGCCGAACTTGTGACCGACCATTTCCTCGGTGACCATCACGGGGACGTGCTTCTGGCCGTTGTAGACGCCGAATGTCAGGCCGACGAATTGCGGCAGAATGGTCGAGCGGCGGCTCCACGTCTTGATGACGTCGTGCCGACCGGACGAGCGCGAGGCCTCCGCCTTCTTGAGCAGGGAGCCCTCGACAAACGGGCCCTTCCAAACCGAACGAACCATGACGCCCCGTCCTTACTTCTTCTTCCGCGCGTGGCGGCTGGAAACGATGAATTTGGTGGTCGACTTGTTCTTGCGGGTCTTCTTGCCCTTGGTGGGGAAGCCCCAGGGCGTGACCGGGTGACGACCGCCCGAGGTGCGACCCTCGCCGCCGCCGTGCGGATGGTCGATCGGGTTCATGGCGACGCCGCGGTTGTGCGGACGCTTGCCCATCCAACGCTTGCGGCCGGCCTTGCCGATCGAAACGTTCATGTTGTCCGGGTTCGACACCGCGCCGATCGTGCCCATGCAGCGGCTGTTGACCAGGCGCTGCTCGCCCGAATTCAGGCGAACGATGACGTATTCCTGGTCGCGGCCGACGATCTGGGCGTAGGTGCCGGCCGAACGCGCGATCTGCCCGCCCTTGCCGATCTTGAGCTCGATATTGTGAACGATGGTGCCGACCGGCATGTTGCCGAGCGGCATGGCGTTGCCCGGCTTCACGTCGACATGGGCGCCGGCGATCACGCTGTCGCCAACGGCCAGGCGCTGCGGGGCGAGGATATAAGCGAGCTCGCCGTCCTCGTATTTGATCAGCGCGATGAAGGCGGTGCGGTTGGGATCGTATTCGATGCGCTCGACCTTGGCCGGCATATCGACCTTGCCGCGTTTGAAGTCGACCTTGCGGTAGGCCCGCTTGTGGCCGCCGCCGCGGAAGCGCACGGTGACGCGGCCGTTGGCGTTGCGGCCGCCGCTCGAGTTCTTGCCCTCGGTGAGCGCCTTCACCGGCTTGCCCTTGTAGAGCGTCGAGCGGTCGACGAGGACGAGCTGGCGCTGTCCTGGCGTCGTGGGATTGTAACTCTTCAATGCCATCGTCGTTGCCCGCCCTTACAATCCGGTGGTGACGTCGATGCGGTGGCCCTCTTCGAGGGTCACGATCGCCTTCTTGACGTTCGACTGGCGGCCGAACGTCCCCTTGAATCCCTTGATCTTGCCCTTGCGCACCAGCGTGTTGACGCTCTTGACCTTGACGTCGAACAGCTTCTCGACCGCTTCCTTGATCTGCGGCTTGGTCGCCTTCGGCGAGACCTTGAACACGACCTGGTTCTGTTCCGACGACATCGTCGCCTTCTCGGTCACCACCGGCGCGACGATCACGTCGTAATGGCGCGGATCCGTCGAGCTCATTTGAATCGCGCCTCCAACGCATCGACCGCCGCCTTGGTCAGCACCAGGGTCTTGCGGCGCAGGATGTCATAGACGTTGATGCCCTGAACCGGCAGCACGTCGATATTGGGAATGTTGCGGGCCGCCGCGCTGAAGCCGGCGTCGACCTCGGCCCCATCCACGATCAGCGCGTTGTTGAAGCCGAGCTTCTCCAGCGCCGCGGCGACGAGCTTGGTCTTGGCCTGCTTCACCGAGGCTGTCTCGATGACGATGATGCCGCCGTCCTTGGCCTTGGCCGACAGCGCGTGCCTGAGCGCGAGCGCGCGCACCTTCTTGGGCAGGTCGATCGCGTGGGAACGCGGAACCGGACCGAAGGCGCGGCCGCCACCGCGGAACTGCGGCACGCGGGCCGAGCCGTGACGCGCCCCGCCGGTGCCCTTCTGCTTGTACATCTTCTTGCCGGTGCGCCAGATTTCGGCGCGGCCCTTGGCCTTATGCGTGCCGGCCTGGCGCTTGGCGAGCTGCCAGATCACGCAGCGCTGGATGATGTCGGCGCGCGGTTCGAGGCCGAAGATCGCGTCGGACAGCATGACCGAACCCGCGGCCCCGCCTTCGAGGGTGGTGACTTTGAGTTCCATCACGCACTCTCCCCTTGCGCCGGAGCTTCCGCGCCGCCATCCGGCAGGCGGAACTTGCCGGGCTTCGGCGCCTCCTTCGGCAGCGACTTCTTCACCGCGTCGCGCACGGTGATCCAGCCGCCCTTGGCGCCGGGAACGGCGCCCTCGACCAGGATGAGGCCGCGCGCTACGTCGGTCTGGACGACGCGCAAGTTGAGCGTCGTCACGCGCTCGACGCCCATCTGGCCGGGCATCTTCTTGTTCTTGAACGTCTTGCCCGGATCCTGACGGCCGCCGGTCGAACCGATCGAGCGGTGCGAGATCGACACGCCGTGGGTGGCGCGCAAGCCGCCGAAGTTCCAACGCTTCATGCCGCCGGCGAAACCCTTGCCGATGGTCGTGCCGGTCACGTCGACGAACTGGCCGACGACGAAGTGATCGGCCTGGATTTCGGCGCCGACCGGAATCAGCCCGTCCTCGCTGACGCGGAACTCGGTGAGTTTGCGCTTGGGCTCGACCTTGGCGACCGCGAAATGACCGCGTTCGGCCTTGGGCGTGTTGGCGGGCTTGCGCGCGCCCGAGCCAAGCTGCAGAGCGACGTAACCGTTCTTGTCCTTGGTGCGGTGAGCCAGCACCTGGCAATTGCTCAGCTTGAGCACGGTCACGGGGATGTGCTCGCCGGCGTCCGTGAACACCCGCGTCATCCCGACTTTCTGTGCGACCACTCCGGAACGCATCGTGATGCTTCCTGTTCTCTCTGAATAACCAGTTACAGCTTGATCTCGACGTCGACACCGGCGGCGAGATCGAGCTTCATCAGCGCGTCGACGGTCTGCGGCGTCGGATCAACGATGTCGAGCAGCCGCTTGTGCGTGCGCATTTCGAACTGCTCGCGGCTCTTCTTGTCGACATGCGGCGAACGATTAACGGTGAACTTCTCGATCCGGGTCGGCAGCGGGATCGGCCCGCGAACCTGCGCGCCCGTCCGCTTGGCCGTGTTCACGATCTCCCGCGTCGACGTATCGAGAATGCGATGGTCGAACGCCTTGAGACGGATGCGAATGTTTTGACCGTTCATTGTTTCTATCTCGGCTTTCTGTCATGGCCGGACTTGTTCCGGCCATCCACGCCCTGGTTCTGGAAAGTCGTGGATGCCCGGCGCGAGGCCGGGCATGACGACGGATAGTTCGCGTCTACTCGATGATGCTCGCCACCACGCCGGCGCCGACGGTGCGGCCACCCTCGCGAATGGCGAAGCGCAGCTTCTCCTCCATGGCGATCGGCACGATCAGGTGCACTTCCATGGTCACGTTGTCGCCCGGCATCACCATTTCCGTGCCTTCCGGCAGATGCACCACGCCGGTCACGTCGGTGGTGCGGAAGTAGAACTGCGGACGGTAGTTGGTGAAGAACGGGGTGTGGCGGCCGCCCTCTTCCTTGGTCAGGATGTAGGCCTCGGCCTTGAACTTGGTGTGCGGCTTGACCGAACCGGGCTTGCACAGCACCTGACCGCGCTCGACTTCCTCGCGCTTGGTGCCGCGCAGCAGGCAGCCGACATTGTCGCCGGCCTCGCCCTGATCGAGCAGCTTGCGGAACATTTCGACGCCGGTGACGGTCGTCTTGGTGGTCGCGCGCAGGCCGACGATCTCGACTTCCTCGCCGACCTTGACGACGCCGCGCTCGATACGGCCGGTCACCACGGTGCCGCGACCGGAGATCGAGAACACGTCCTCGACCGGCATCAGGAAGGGCTGATCCTTCGGGCGCTCCGGCTGCGGAATGTAGGCGTCGACCGCCTTCATCAGCTCGAGAATCGATTCCTTGCCGAGCTTGGCGTCCTTGTCCTCGAGGGCGGCGAGCGCCGAGCCCTTGATGATCGGGATCTTGTCGCCGGGGAAATTGTACTTCGACAGGAGTTCGCGAACCTCGAGCTCGACGAGTTCGAGCAGTTCCGGATCGTCGACCATGTCGCACTTGTTCAGGTACACGACGATCGCCGGAACGCCGACCTGGCGGGCGAGCAGGATGTGCTCGCGCGTCTGCGGCATCGGGCCGTCGGCGGCGGAGACGACGAGAATGGCGCCGTCCATCTGCGCCGCGCCGGTGATCATGTTCTTGACGTAGTCGGCGTGCCCGGGGCAGTCGACATGCGCGTAATGGCGGTTCGTCGTCTCGTACTCGACGTGAGCGGTCGAAATGGTGATGCCGCGCGCCTTTTCTTCCGGCGCCTTGTCGATCTGGTCATACGCCGTGAAGGTGGCGCCGCCGGTCTCCGCCAGAATCTTGGTGATCGCCGCCGTCAGCGACGTCTTGCCATGGTCGACGTGACCAATCGTCCCAATATTGCAGTGCGGCTTCGTACGTGAAAACTTCTCTTTGGCCATGACACTCTCCGTTCAAGTTTCGACAGCCGTCGAAAACAATCAGGCAAACTTCTTCTGCACGTCGGCCGACACGTTGGCCGGCGCCTCCGCGTAGTGGTCGAACTGCATCGTGAACGTGGCGCGGCCCTGCGACATCGAACGCAGATTGTTCACGTAGCCGAACATGTTCATGAGCGGCACCATCGCGTTGATCACGTTGGCGTTGCCGCGCATGTCCTGTCCCTGGATCTGTCCGCGCCGCGAATTGAGGTCGCCGATGACCGAACCGGTGTAGTCCTCCGGCGTCACCACCTCGACCTTCATGATCGGCTCGAGCAGCACCGACTTGCCCTTCTGCAGCGCCTCGCGGAAGGCCGCGCGCGCGGCGATTTCGAAGGCGAGCGCCGAGGAGTCGACGTCGTGATAGGCGCCGTCGACGAGCCTGACCTTGACGTCGACGACCGGGAATCCCGCCACCACGCCGGCGCTCAGAACCGATTCGAGACCCTTCTCGACGCCGGGGATGTATTCCTTCGGCACCGAGCCGCCGATGATCTTGGACTCGAACTCGAAGCCCTTGCCGGCCTCGTTGGGCTCGACCACGATCTTGACGCGCGCGAACTGGCCCGAACCGCCGGTCTGCTTCTTGTGGGTGTAGTCGATTTCGGCGGCCTTGGTGATGCGCTCGCGGAAGGCGACCTGCGGCGCGCCGATATTGGCGTCGACCTTGTAGGTACGCTTGAGAATGTCGACCTTGATGTCGAGATGGAGTTCGCCCATGCCCTTGAGAATGGTCTGGCCGCTCTCCTGGTCGGTCGAGACGCGGAACGAGGGATCCTCGGCCGCGAGCTTGGCCAGCGCGACGCCGAGCTTTTCCTGATCGGCCTTCGACTTCGGCTCGATCGCGATCTCGATGACCGGATCGGGGAATTCCATCTTTTCGAGAAGCACCTGCTTGTCGGAATCGCACAGCGTGTCGCCGGTGCGCACTTCCTTCAGACCCGCCAGCGCGACGATGTCGCCGGCATAGGCTTCCTTGATGTCCTCGCGGTTGTTGGCGTGCATCAAGAGCATGCGTCCGACACGCTCCTTCTTCTCGCGCGTCGAATTGACGACGCCGGTGCCGCTCTGCAGGATGCCCGAATAGATGCGGCAGAAGGTGATGGTGCCGACGAACGGATCGTCCATGATCTTGAAGGCGAGCAGCGCCATCGGCTCCTTGTCGTCGGCCGTGCGGGTCACCTCGTTGCCGCGATCGTCGATGCCCTTGATCGCGGGCACGTCGACCGGGCTCGGCAGATAGTCGACCACCGCGTCGAGCAGCGGCTGCACGCCCTTGTTCTTGAACGCCGAGCCGCACAGCACCGGATAGAACGCGCCGGAGATCACCGCCTTGCGGATGAGGCCCTTCAGCGTCGCCTCGTCCGGCTCCTTGCCGTCGAGATAGGCGGTCATGGCGTCGTCGTCGAGCTCGACCGCCGCCTCGACCATCTTCTCGCGATATTCCTTGGCCTGGTCGATGAGATCGGCCGGGATCTCCTCGTCGTGGTACTTGGCGCCGAGCGCCTCGTCGTCCCACACGACGGCCTTCATGCGAACGAGGTCGATGACGCCCTTGAACTGGCTTTCCGCGCCGATCGGAAGCTGAATCGCGACCGGCTTGGCGCCGAGGCGCTTGACGATGTCGTCGAGACACTTGAAGAAGTCGGCGCCGATCTTGTCCATCTTGTTGGCGAAGACGATGCGCGGCACCTTGTACTTGTCGCCCTGGCGCCACACCGTCTCGGTCTGCGGCTCGACGCCCTGGTTCGAGTCGAGCACGCAGACGGCGCCGTCGAGCACGCGCAGCGAACGCTCCACCTCGATGGTGAAATCGACGTGCCCGGGCGTGTCGATGATGTTGAGGCGCTTGCCCTCCCAGAACGCGGTCGTCGCGGCCGACGTGATGGTGATGCCGCGCTCCTGCTCCTGCTCCATCCAGTCCATCGTCGCGGCGCCTTCGTGCACCTCGCCGATCTTGTGGCTCTTGCCGGTATAATAGAGGATCCGCTCGGTCACCGTCGTCTTTCCGGCGTCGATATGGGCCATGATGCCGAAATTGCGGTAATCGACGATGGCGTGACTGCGCGGCATGGGGAATTCCTCGTGTCCTTGCGGGCCGTTACCAGCGGTAATGCGAGAAGGCCCGGTTGGCCTCGGCCATCTTGTGCGTGTCTTCACGCTTCTTGACGGCGTTACCCCGGTTGTTCGACGCGTCGAGCAGCTCGGCGGAGAGCCGCTCCGTCATCGTCTTTTCGTTGCGGCCGCGCGCGGCCGAGATGATCCAGCGAATGCCGAGCGCTTGCCGGCGGCTGACACGGACCTCGACCGGAACCTGATAGGTGGCGCCGCCGACGCGACGGGAGCGCACCTCGATCGTCGGCATCACATTGTCGAGCGCCTGCTCGAACACCGACAGCGGATTCTGCTTGGTCTTGCCCTCGATGATCGAGAACGCGCCGTAGACGATGGTCTCGGCGGCCGACTTCTTGCCCGCGTACATGATCGAGTTCATGAACTTGGTGACGACGATGTTCCCGAACTTCGGATCGGGAAGAACCTCGCGCTTCTCGGCGGAATGGCGACGCGACATGTTTCTGCCCTCCTCCGGTTACTTCGGCCGCTTCGCGCCGTATTTCGAACGGCGCTGCTTGCGGTTCTTGACGCCCTGGGTGTCGAGCACGCCGCGCAGGATGTGGTAGCGCACGCCGGGCAGGTCCTTGACGCGGCCGCCGCGGATCATCACCACCGAGTGCTCCTGCAGGTTATGGCCCTCGCCCGGGATGTAGCCGATCACCTCGAAGCCGTTGGTTAGGCGCACCTTGGCGACCTTGCGCAGCGCCGAGTTCGGCTTCTTCGGGGTCGTGGTGTAGACGCGCGTGCACACGCCCCGCTTCTGCGGACTCTGCTGCAGCGCCGGCACCTTCTTGCGCGCCTTCTGAACCGTTCGCGGATTCGCGATCAGCTGATTGATCGTCGGCATCGTTGGCCTTTGTCCTTGCCTGTCGCGGCCCTCGGGCCGCCTTTCGCCCCTGGCGTCGTCCCCATCCGGAGCGGATGCGGGCGACCCCGAATTGATGTCCCGGCCGCTTCGCTCCGCGCGCTATCGATCGCGCAAAACGAAACCACGCCAACCACCGTTCCCGGTGGGAAGCGCTTGATCGCCACAGAGGACCACCGCGCGGCCGATGCGGCCATTGCGACGGTCATGCACCCGAAACCCGATCCTTGGCGATCGGGTGTCGTTCCTGGCATTGCCTGGCTTCAAGCGACAGCGTCTGAGCAGGATTTGTCGAGGCCCGAACCCTCGCCGATCGACAAAAAGACGTTAAATCTCAATGTCTTAATCGACTACCGGGATGCCGTTCCGACTAAGCGATGCTCACCGCCTGCCGCAAAGTTCGCGCCTTGTACTGACGCGCCGCACCCAAGTCAAGGCATAAGCGGCCCGAGCGAGCCCGGAAAACGCGGCAAATCAGCCGTTTGCGCGCGTTCTCGGCGCGCGATCAATCCTCGTCATCATCATCATCGTCGTCATCATCATCGTCGTCATCATCATCATCGTCGTCATCATCGTCGCCCGCGGCGTCCGCCCGCTCGGGCGCATGCGCGCGATGGATCTGGTCCTCCCAGAGCTGGCGATAGACCCCGCCCCGCTTGAGGAGTTCCTCGTGGCTGCCGCGTTCGGCGACCCTGCCGGCGGAAATGACGATGATCTCGTCCATGTCCTTGACCGCCATCAGGCGATGCGTGCTCGAAATCAGGGTGCGGCCCTCGGCGAGCTTGAGCAAGGTGCGATTGATCGCGGCTTCGGTCGTCTGGTCGAGCGCCGAGGTCGCCTCGTCGAGCAACAGCACCGACGGATCGCGGATGATCGCGCGGGCGATGGCGATGCGCTGGCGCTGGCCGCCGGAGAGCGTGTCGCCGCGCTCGCCGACGATGGTGTCGTAGCCCTGCGGCAGGCTTTTGATGAAGCCGTGAATCTCGGCCATCCTGGCGGCCTGCTCGACTTCCTCGTCACTCGCCCCTTCCTTGCCGAGCCGGATGTTGTCGCGGATCGACATGTTGAAGAGCATGTTCTCCTGGAACACCACGGCCATGCTTCGCCGCAGCGATTCCCGCGTCACCTTGCGGATGTCGACGCCATCGATCGTGACTTTGCCCGAGGTCGGATTGTAGATGCGCAGGATGAGGTTGAGCAGCGTGCTCTTGCCCGATCCGCTCGGCCCGACGATCGCGATCGTCTTGCCGGCTTCGAGCTTGAGGCTGAGCCCGTCGAGCACCGTCACGTCGGTGCCCTCGTAGCGGAAGCTGACGCGCTCGAAGGAAATGCCGTGACCGATGCGGGGAAGCACGGCCGCGCCCGGCCGGTCGATCGCGCGCGGCGGCTCGTCGAGCAGTTCCTGGATGTGGCGGGTGGCGGCGGCGGCCTGGATCGTCACCGGAATGAAATGCATCAGATGCGCGATGTTGTACGAGATCTCCCAGAACGCGCTCTCGAAGGTGACGAAGGTGCCGATCGAGATCTGCCCCTTGGTGGCGAGGTAGGCGCCGATCGCCAACACCACCAAATGGAGCAGCAGCACCGCGATCGTCACCGAACGCTCGACCATGGTGCCGAGAAAGGTCGCTGAGACGATGGAATCGCGCGCGATGTCGTTGCGGACGCGGAACCAGCCGAGCGCGCGCCGCTGCAGCATGAAGGCCTTGACCACCATCTGCGCGCCGATGTTTTCCTGAACCACGCCGAGGATCGCCGCCTCGTTGACCTTCTGCGTGTAATTGGCCGCGACCGCCCTGGGCGTGATCAGGCGGGGGCCGATGAGCGTGATCGGAAAGATCAACAACGCGACGACGGCGAGTTGCCAGTTGAGCACCAGCATCAGGATGACGCCGGCGATCGTCTCAAGAAGCGGCAGCAGCGCGCTGTTGGCGACGGACTTGATGACGTTCTCGAGCGCGGCCATGTCGACGGAGAAGCGCGCCAGGATTTCGCCCTTCTTGGTGCGGCTGAAGTAGGACGCGGAGAGATTTTGCGTGTGCTCGAACAAGCGGTAGCGCACGTCGGAAATCACCGCCGCGCTGAGGCGCGCGTCCCAGCGCTCGTACCAGATCGATACGATCGAGGTGACGATGCCGGCGACCGCGAGCACCCCGAGAATGACGTAGAGCGCGTGAAAGTCCTCCTCCCCCAATGCGTCGTCGATCAGGAATTTGAGGCTGAGCGGCATGATCACGTTGAACAGCGTCTCGACCAGAAGGCCGAACGCGACGATCAACATCGCCTTGCGGTAGACGCGCAGGAAGGGAAAGGTGAACCGATAGATGGTGAGGAACGCGCCGGCCGCCTCGGTCGCGGTGTAGGTCGGCAATTCCTCATCGTCCTCGTCGAGGTCGACGTCGACGATGGAGGGCGCGTGATGTTCGAGGCCGGGATCGAGCGGCGGCGCGTCGGCCGGCGGCGCGGCATCCTCGGCCGGCTTGTCCGCGGGCTGGCTGGGAGGATTATCCGCCATGGCCGTCAATCGGTATTAAGCGTGCGCGCGACGTCGAGCATCGAGACATGCATTGGGACATGCCTTGCGACATGAAACCGCTCGCGCGGCCACCGCGGCGCGAGCCCAGGCTGACGCGACGCATGGCGGGGCTCATCCGTCCTCGTCGTCGCTGACCTTGTCGAAGAAGGAATAGCGCAGGCTCTCGGCGTCGTCGAACCATTCGCCCGGCCCCTTCTTGGCCGCCAGCGTGCGCTCCCACACCGCGGCGAGCGAATCGGCGCGGTTCATCGACAGATCGAAGCCGTTGGCGAAGAACAGCTCGGACCATTCCCACCACGTCCCGAGCTTGCGCACGCCGCGCAACAGATCGTATTTGTCGATCAGGCGCGCCGACAGATCGCTGGTGACCGAGCCGAACACCAGGCCGCGCGAACAGACGCGGTGCAGCTCGCGGATGGCGCGCTTCACCCGCGTTTCCTGAACGTGGCAGAGGCTCGTCTCGTAGACGAAATCGAAGCGCCCGCTCTTGAACGGCAGATCGGTGACCGATCCGAGCTTGTTATACTTGCGAAGATGCTTGGGCGTCTTGGCGTGGATGGCGCGGTTGTTCTCGACGCCCCAGGCATCGATGCCGCGCTCGCGCAGCGCCCCGACCAGTTCCCCGCTCGCCGAGCCCGCGACCAGCAGCCGGTATGGCGGCTTCGCCTGCCACATCAACTCGATCAGGTCGACGAGATAGTCCGGGTCGGAGAATTGCCGCCAGGAGTCGGCGTAGGGACCGACATTGCGATAATTGTCGAAATAGTCGCGGTCGATGCGCTCGGGCTGGCCGCCGGTCGCCTCGGCGCGGCGCAGCCGCATCAGTTCGGTAACGACGATGTCGGTGGCGGCGTCGGAGGAATCGAGCAGCCCGTTCAGCGTCGAGTCGAACAGATAGTCGCCGACCACCACGAAGCCCGGATGCTCCTTGGGTTCCGGCCGGTGATTGGTGAGCACGTCGCGCACCGGCAACCCGCCGGGGATCGCGTTCACCGACGACATCCAGCGATGCACCTTGCCCTCGAGGAAATGCTCGCGCGCGTCGCCGAGCTCGGCCGGCAGCGATTTCAGCGCCAGCTCGATGAGCTGATCGTCCGGGACGTTGGAAAACGCCAGCGCGTCCGCGCCCGGGATCAGCCAATTGAGCACGCCGTATTTGCCGACGTCGTGGCGCGATCCCTCGACATAGACGCAGCAGCCGCCGAACGTCTCGGACATGAACCAGGAACCGGGAACCTTGTCGCCCCAGAACGGCTTGTCGAACAGCACCGCGACGCGCAGGTAGTGCGCCGGGCGGTCGAAATAGGCGACGTGCTTGACCATCGCCTTGCGCAGCTTCTCGCCTTCCCACTGGACCGTGGCGAGCCAGTTGTGCGGCAGGCACATCAGCACGATGTCGAAATCGCGCGTCTCCGGCCCCTTGCCGTTCATCATGTTGATGCTGTAGCGGCCGCGATCGTTCTTGCCGACCTTGATGACGCGATGATTGAGCTCGATCTTGGCGTCGATCTCCGACAGCAGGCCCTCGATCAGCTTTTCGTTGCCGTTCTGGATGGAATAAAGGCCGATATAGCCGTCGATATCCATCAGGAAGTTCTTGAGCGCGTTGAGTCCGTTGGTGAGATGGCTTTCGGTGGCGATGTCGGAGCGCGCCATCACCTTGAAGAAGCGCTTGGCGACCGGGTCCGGCACTTCCCGATCGAGCAGGTCCTCGCATTTGACGAAGGCCCAGGGATGCTCGTTGTCCTGCGCGCCGACGCCCTCGTAATATTGCGCCGGCGTCATCACCTCGGTGCAGCGCTCGCGGAAGGCCTCGATCGCCGCCGCTGTCTTGGCTCCGTATTTGCGACGCATGCCCGGAACGTCGTCGAGCAGCTCGCCATCCATGACCACCTGCTCGGCGTCCATCGGGATGGTCTGGAAACCGAAATGCTGCACCAGTTCGCGCAGCGGATCGGGACCGATCATCGAGTAGTCATAGAGCTCGGCGACGCCCGCCTCGTACATCGCCGGCGCGGTGTCGAAGGTGCGCGTGACGATCTTGCCGCCGACTCGGTCGGAGGCTTCGAAGATCGTCACCTTGCAAAGGCCCGGCAGCTTCTTGCGCAGATACCAGGCCGCCATCAGGCCCCCGGGACCGCCGCCGACAATTGCCAATTCAACCATGTGATTTTTCCCGACCAGCCCGCGAAATGGGCCTATTTTCCGTCCTTGAAAAGCAACTTTTGACCTGAAGGGAAGATGAACAGATTTTGCACGCTCGCGCGGAGCCGAAAAAGATTTCCGGCGAAGCCGAATTTCGACCTTAGTTAGGAATGCCTCGCAAAAAGGCGCACGCTCGGCGGTATCCCCTAACGCCGCGCCGGAGAAACGAAAAAGGCCGTCCGATGTTGGACGGCCTCTTCCGATGTATCTCGATCGGTCGCAAGTCGTTTCCGATCGCCGTTGCCCCGGGCGATCGGCCCGGAGCCCCGCTTCAATCATTTCATTCCGCCGACGGCAACGCCACCGGCTCGGCGGGCGGCGGCGCCGAGGCGATCGCCTCCTGCCGCTGACGCTCGTCGAGAATGAGCTGATCGCGCTTGAGCGCGACCTCGCGCGCCCGCGTCATCGAGGCGCCGGTGCCCGCGGGAATGAGCCGGCCGACGATGACGTTCTCCTTGAGGCCCTCGAGCAGATCGATCTTGCCGTTGACCGCGGCCTCGGTGAGCACGCGCGTGGTCTCCTGGAACGAGGCCGCCGAGATGAACGAGCGCGTCTGCAGGCTCGCCTTGGTGATGCCGAGCAGCACCGGATGGGCGGCCGCGCCCTTGCGGCCCTCCTCCTTGGCCTTGGCGTTGATCGCGTCGAACTCGATCTTGTCGACCTGCTCGCCCTGGATCAGGTCGGTCTCGCCCGGTTCGTCGATCTCCACCTTCTGCAGCATCTGCCGCACGATCACCTCGATGTGCTTGTCGTTGATGGCGACGCCCTGCAGCCGGTAGACCTCCTGGATTTCGTTGACCAGATAGGCGGCGAGTTCCTCGATGCCCTTGATCGCCAGAATGTCGTGCGGCGCCGGATTGCCCTCGACGATGAAGTCGCCCTTTTCGACGATGTCGCCGTCCTGCAAGTGGATGTGCTTGCCCTTCGGGATCAGGTATTCGCGCGGCTCCTCGCTCTTGTCGGCGGGTTCGATCGAGATGCGGCGCTTGTTCTTGTAGTCGCGGCCGAAGCGGACGGTGCCCGCCACTTCCGCGATGATGGCGGCTTCCTTCGGCCGCCGCGCCTCGAACAGCTCGGCCACCCGCGGCAGACCGCCGGTGATGTCGCGCGTCTTCGCGCTTTCGGTCGGGATACGCGCGATGACGTCGCCAGCCTTGATGCTGGCGCCGACATCGACCGACAGAATCGCCTCCACCGCCAGCATGTAGCGCGCCTCGCCGCCGCGCGAGAGCTTGAGCACCTTGCCGTCCTTGCCCTTGATGACGATCGCGGGACGCAGATCGGCGCCGCGCCCGGACGTGCGCCAATCGATGACGACGCGCTTGGCGATGCCGGTGGATTCGTCGAGCGTTTCGGAAATCGACTGGCCTTCGACCAGATCCTCGAACGCGATGATGCCGTCGACCTCGGTCAGGATCGGCCGCGTGTAGGGATCCCATTCGGCGATCCGCTGGCCGCGCTTGATGGTGGCGCCCTCGTCGACGCGCATGCGCGCGCCGTAGGGGATGCGATGCGTGGCGCGTTCGGTGCCGTCGGCGTCGATCACGGCGACCGCCATGTTGCGCACCATGGCGACGCTTTCGCCGTCGCTGTTGCGGGCGATCGCCTTGTGCTTGATCTTGATCTTGCCGTCGAAGTTCGACTCGATGAACGACTGCTCGTTGATCTGCGCCGCGCCGCCGATGTGGAAGGTGCGCATGGTGAGCTGCGTGCCCGGCTCGCCGATCGACTGCGCCGCGATGACGCCGACCGCCTCGCCCATGTTGACGGGCGTGCCGCGGGCGAGATCGCGCCCATAGCATTTGGCGCAGACGCCGTTGGTCAGCTCGCAGGTCAGCACCGAGCGGATCTTGACCTCCTGGATGCCGGCCTGGGTGATGGCGTCGACATGCGCCTCTTCCAAGAGCGTGCCGCGCTTGGTGATCACCTTGCCGCTGACCGAGTCCTTGAGGTCCTCGGCGGTGGTGCGGCCGAGAATGCGCGTCGCCAGCGAGGCCACCACGGTGCCGGCGTCGATGATCGCCCGCATCTTGATGCCGAGCTTGGTGCCGCAATCGTCGGCCGTGATGATGCAGTCCTGCGCCACGTCGACCAGACGCCGCGTCAGGTAGCCCGAATTCGCCGTCTTCAGCGCGGTGTCGGCCAGACCCTTGCGCGCGCCGTGCGTCGAATTGAAGTATTCGAGCACCGACAGCCCTTCCTTGAAGTTGGAAATGATCGGGCTTTCGATGATCTCGCCGGAAGGCTTGGCCATCAGGCCGCGCATGCCGGCGAGCTGGCGCATCTGCGCGGCCGAGCCGCGCGCGCCGGAATGCGCCATCATGTAGATCGAATTGACCAGCGCTTCGCCGCCCTTCGGATTTTTCCGCACGGCGGAAATTTCCTTCATCATCTCGTCGGCGATCTTCTCGGTCGCCTTCGACCAGGCGTCGACGACCTTGTTGTACTTCTCGCCCTGGGTGATCAGGCCGTCATTGTACTGCTGTTCGAATTCCTTGGCTTGCGCGCGGGTGTCGTCGACGATCTTCCACTTCGCGTGCGGCACGACCATGTCGTCCTTACCGAACGAGATGCCGGCCTTGAAGGCGTTGTGGAAGCCGAGCGCCATGATGCGGTCGCAGAAGATCACCGTCTCCTTCTGCCCGCAATGACGGTAGACGAGATCGATCATGTTCGAGATCTCGCGCTTGGTCATCAGCTTGTTGACCGTATCGAACTGCAGCTTGGCCGATTTCGGCAGCACCTCGCCGAGCAGCACGCGCCCGGCCGTGGTGTCGTAGCGCCGCACCGTCGGCTTGCCGTCCTCGCCCAATCCGTGCCAGCGCCACTTGATGCGCGTGTGCAGATGGATCACGCGCGAATGCAGCGCATGCTCGAGCTCGGCGATGGAGCCGAACTGCTTGCCGTCGCCGGGCAGCCCCTCGCGCATCAGCGAGAGGTAATACAGGCCAAGCACGATGTCCTGGCTCGGCACGATGATCGGCGCGCCGTTGGCCGGGTGCAGGATGTTGTTGGTCGACATCATCAGCACGCGCGCCTCGAGCTGGGCTTCGAGCGACAGCGGCACGTGCACCGCCATCTGGTCGCCGTCGAAGTCGGCGTTGAAGGCGGCGCAGACCAGCGGATGCAGCTGAATCGCCTTGCCCTCGATCAGCACCGGCTCGAACGCCTGGATGCCGAGGCGGTGCAGCGTCGGGGCGCGGTTGAGCAGCACCGGATGCTCGCGGATGACCTCGTCGAGAATGTCCCACACCTCGGGACGCTCCTTCTCGACCAGCTTCTTGGCCTGCTTGACCGTCGTCGACAGGCCCTTGGCGTCGAGGCGCGAATAGATGAACGGCTTGAACAGTTCGAGCGCCATCTTCTTCGGCAGGCCGCACTGGTGCAGCTTGAGCTCGGGGCCGACGACGATGACCGAGCGCCCCGAATAGTCGACGCGCTTGCCGAGCAGGTTCTGGCGGAAGCGGCCCTGCTTGCCCTTGAGCATGTCGGCGAGCGACTTCAGCGGCCGCTTGTTGGCGCCGGTGATGACCCGGCCGCGGCGGCCGTTGTCGAACAACGCGTCGACCGCCTCCTGCAGCATGCGCTTTTCATTGCGGATGATGATGTCCGGCGCGCGCAGCTCCATCAGCCGCTTGAGGCGATTGTTGCGGTTGATGACGCGGCGGTAGAGATCGTTGAGGTCGGAGGTGGCGAAGCGTCCGCCGTCGAGCGGCACCAGCGGCCGCAGATCCGGCGGAATGACCGGAACCACCGTCAGGATCATCCATTCCGGCCGGTTGCCGGAGGTGCGGAACGCCTCGACGATCTTCAGCCGCTTGGCGAGCTTCTTCTTCTTGATCTCGGAGTCGGTCTCGTTCATCTCCGCGCGCAGATCGGTCTCGAGCTTTTCGAGCTCGAGCCCCTTGAGCAGTTCGCGGATCGCCTCCGCGCCGATCATCGCGGTGAAGCTGTCGGCGCCGTATTCGTCGACCGCGCGCAGATATTCCTCTTCCGACAGAAGCTGGCGGTCCTTGAGCGCGGTCAGGCCCGGCTCGAGCACGACGTAATATTCGAAATAGAGGATGCGCTCGAGATCCTTCAGCGCCATGTCGAGCAACAGGCCGATGCGCGAGGGCAGCGACTTCAGGAACCAGATATGGGCGACGGGCGCGGCCAGTTCGATATGGCCCATGCGCTCGCGCCGCACGCGCGACAGCGTCACCTCGACCGAGCACTTCTCGCAGATGATGCCCTTGTACTTCATCCGCTTGTACTTGCCGCACAAGCACTCGTAGTCCTTGATCGGCCCGAAGATGCGGGCGCAGAACAGGCCGTCGCGCTCCGGCTTGAAGGTCCGGTAGTTGATCGTCTCCGGCTTCTTGATCTCGCCGTAGGACCACGACAGGATTCGTTCCGGGCTCGCGATCGAGATGCGAATCTCATCAAACACCTGCGCCGGGGTGGTCGGGCTGAAAAGATTCATGATCTCTTGGTTCATCGTCGTCTCCGCTTGCCGATCATCTCGGCCGCTGTCTCGAATTCTTTTTCGCTCCGCCGTGGCCGGGCTCGTCCCGGCCATCTCGCGGGGGAAGTCCACGCTTCCCGGGTCGCGACGCGCGGGACAAGCCCGCGCGTGACGCTTCGCGCTACTCGGCCGCCTCCGCCGCGCCGCCGGTCTGCTTGGAATTGTGCAGATCGACATTGAGGCCGAGCGACCGCATTTCCTTGACCAGCACGTTGAAGCTTTCCGGGATGCCGGCCTCGAACGTGTCGTCGCCGCGCACGATCGCCTCGTACACCTTGGTGCGGCCGGCGACGTCGTCCGACTTCACCGTCAGCATCTCCTGCAGCGTGTAGGCGGCGCCGTAGGCTTCGAGCGCCCACACCTCCATTTCGCCGAAACGCTGGCCGCCGAACTGCGCCTTGCCGCCGAGCGGCTGCTGGGTGACCAGCGAATAGGGGCCGATCGAGCGGGCGTGGATTTTGTCATCGACGAGATGATGCAGCTTGAGCATGTAGATGTAGCCGACCGTCACCGGCCGATCGAACGGATCGCCGGTGCGCCCGTCATAGACTGTCACCTGCCCCGAATGGTCGAGGCCGGCGAGGTCGAGCATCTTTTCGATGTCGGCCTCCTTGGCGCCGTCGAACACGGGCGTCGCGATCGGCACGCCGTGGCGCAGATTGGCGCCGAGCTCGATCAATCCGGATTCGTCGAGCGACTTGATGGTCTCGTCTTCGCCGTAGATCTTCTTCAGCGTCTCCTTCAGCGGCTTGACGTCGTTCTTGGCCAAATAGGCGTCGACCGTCTGCCCGATGCGCTTGCCGAGGCCGGCGCAGGCCCAGCCCAGATGCGTCTCCAGAATCTGGCCGACATTCATCCGGCTCGGCACGCCGAGCGGATTGAGCACGACGTCGACATGGGTGCCGTCGTCGAGGAACGGCATGTCCTCGATCGGCACGATCTTGGACACCACGCCCTTGTTGCCGTGGCGGCCGGCCATCTTGTCGCCGGGCTGGATCTTGCGCTTCACCGCGACGAAGACCTTGACCATCTTCATCACGCCGGGCGGCAATTCGTCGCCGCGCTGCAGCTTCTCGACCTTGTCGAGGAACCGCTGCTCGAGCAGCTTCTTGGATTCCTCGTACTGCTTCTGCATCGCCTCGATCTCGCCCATCAGCTTGTCGTTGGGCGAGGCGAACTGCCACCACTGCGAACGCGGATATTCGTCGAGCACCACGCGGGTGATCTTGGAATCCTTCTTGAAGCCCTTGGGTCCGGCGATGCCCTGCCGGCCCTCGAGCAGATTGGCGAGGCGTCCGAACACGTTGCGATCGAGGATCGCCTGCTCGTCGTCGCGGTCCTTGGCCAGGCGCTCGATCTCCTCGCGCTCGATCGCGAGCGCGCGCTCGTCCTTCTCGATGCCGTGACGGTTGAACACGCGCACCTCGACGATGGTGCCCTGCACGCCCGGCGGCACGCGCAGCGACGTGTCGCGAACGTCGGAGGCCTTCTCGCCGAAGATGGCGCGCAGCAGCTTTTCCTCCGGCGTCATCGGGCTTTCGCCCTTCGGCGTGATCTTGCCGACCAGAATGTCGCCCGCGCGCACCTCGGCGCCGATATAGACGATGCCGGCTTCGTCGAGGTTCTTGAGCGCCTCTTCCGAGACGTTGGGAATGTCGCGGGTGATTTCCTCCGGACCCAGCTTGGTGTCGCGGGCCATCACCTCGAATTCCTCGATATGGATCGAGGTGAACACGTCGTCCTTGACGATGCGTTCGGAGAGCAGGATCGAGTCCTCGAAGTTGTAGCCGTTCCACGGCATGAACGCGACGAGGACGTTGCGCCCGAGCGCGAGCTCGCCGAGATCGGTCGAGGGACCGTCGGCGATGATGTCGCCCTTGCGCACCACGTCGCCGACCTTCACCAGCGGCCGCTGGTTGATGCAGGTCGACTGGTTGGAGCGCTGGTACTTCATCAGCCGGTAGATATCGACGCCCGATTTCGTCGGATCGAGGTCCTCGGTGGCGCGGATGACGATGCGGGTGGCGTCGATCTGGTCGATCACGCCGGTGCGCCGCGCCGCGATCGCCGCGCCGGAATCGCGCGCGACCACGCCCTCCATGCCGGTGCCGACGAACGGCGCCTCGGCGCGCACCAGCGGCACCGCCTGGCGCTGCATGTTCGAGCCCATCAGCGCGCGGTTGGCGTCGTCGTTCTCAAGGAATGGAATGAGCGCGGCGGCGACCGACACGAGCTGCTTCGGCGACACGTCCATGTAGTCGACCTTGTCGGGCGTCACCATCAGCACGTCGCCGGCGTGGCGGCAGACGATCAGGTCCTCGGTGAAACGGCCGCGATTGTCGAGCGTCACGTTGGCCTGGGCGACGTGATAGCGCCCCTCCTCCATCGCCGAGAGATAGACGACGTCGTCGGTGACGCGGCCGTCCTTGACCTTGCGGTAGGGCGTCTCGACGAAACCGTATTTGTTGACGCGCGCGTAGGTCGCCAGCGAATTGATCAGGCCGATGTTGGGGCCTTCCGGCGTCTCGATCGGGCAGATGCGGCCGTAATGCGTCGGGTGCACGTCGCGCACCTCGAAGCCGGCGCGCTCGCGCGTCAGACCGCCCGGACCCAGCGCCGACAAGCGGCGCTTGTGGGTGATCTCGGAGAGCGGATTGGTCTGATCCATGAACTGCGAGAGCTGCGAGGAACCGAAGAACTCGCGCACCGCCGCCGCCGCCGGCTTGGCGTTGATCAGGTCCTGCGGCATCACCGTGTCGATGTCGACCGAGCTCATGCGCTCCTTGATCGCGCGCTCCATGCGGAGCAGGCCGATGCGGTACTGGTTCTCCATCAGCTCGCCGACCGAGCGCACGCGGCGGTTGCCGAGATGGTCGATGTCGTCGACCTCGCCCTTGCCGTCGCGCAGGTCGACCAGCGTCTTGATGACGGCGAGGATGTCTTCCTTGCGCAGCGTGCGGTGGGTGTCGGGACAGTCGAGGTCGAGCCGCATGTTCATCTTGACGCGGCCGACCGCCGAGAGGTCGTAGCGCTCGGCGTCGAAGAACAGCGACTGGAACATCGACTGCGCGCTGTCGATGGTCGGCGGCTCGCCCGGACGCATGACGCGGTAGATGTCGAACAGCGCGTCCTCGCGCGTCATGTTCTTGTCGACCGAGAGCGTGTTGCGGATATAGGCGCCGACATTGACGTGGTCGATGTCGAGCAGCGGCAGTTCCTTGTAGCCGTGCTCGATCAGCGCCTTGAGCAGCTTCTCGGTGATCTCCTCGCCGGCCTCGGCGTAGATTTCGCCGGATTTCGGGTTGACGAGATCCTCGGCGAGGTAATGGCCGGCGAGTTCCTCGTCCGCCATGCGCAGCGCCTTGAGGCCCTTTTCGGCGAGCTGCCGCGCCTGGCGCACGGTGAGCTTCTTGCCGGCCTCGAGCACGACCTTGCCGGAATCGGCGTCGATCAGATCGTTGACCGCCTTGTAGCCCTTGAAGCGATTGGCGTCGAACGGCACGCGCCAGCCTTCCTTGGCGCGCTTGTAATTGATCTTCTTGTAGAAGGTCGACAGGATGGTCTCGCCGTCGAGGCCGAGCGCGTACATCAGCGACGTCGCCGGAATCTTGCGGCGGCGATCGATGCGGGCGTAGACGATATCCTTGGCGTCGAACTCGATGTCGAGCCACGAGCCGCGATAGGGAATGACGCGGGCGGCGAACAACAGCTTGCCTGACGAATGCGTCTTGCCCTTGTCGTGGTCGAAGAACACGCCGGGCGAGCGATGCATCTGCGAAACGATGACGCGCTCGGTGCCGTTGACGATGAAGGTGCCGTTGTTGGTCATGAGCGGAATGTCGCCCATGTAGACATCCTGCTCCTTGATGTCCTTGACCGACTTGGCGCCGGTCTCCTCGTCGATATCGAACACGATCAGCCGCAGCGTCACCTTGAGCGGCGCGGCATAGGTCATGCCGCGCTGGCGGCACTCGTCGACATCGTATTTCGGCGGCTCGAATTCGTAGCGGACGAATTCCAGCATCGAGGTGTTGGCGAAATCGGAGATCGGGAACACCGATTTGAACACCGCCTGCAAGCCTTCGTCGGACCGCCCGCCCGCGGGTTCGGCGACCATCAGGAACTGGTCATAGGACGCCTTCTGAACCTCGATGAGGTTCGGCATCTCCGCCACTTCCCTGATCTGCCCGAAAAACTTGCGAACGCGTTTGCGACCGGTGAATGTCTGCGCCATTGTGGCCTCTCATCTTGCCGCCCGAACCGGCGGATTTCCCGCGACACGGCCGCCGCCGCGCGCGAAATCAGAAGTAAATGTCGGAACGCAAAACGACGCACAGGGCGTCGCGACGACACCCTGCCCGTCGACCAACCGTCCGCGGACCAAAAAAGCCCGAAATCTTCGATCTCCCACCGTCCGGGCGAAAACCTATCCGATTCTCGCGCCCGGACCGCGACGCTTCCTTCCACAACCCGTCCCGCCCCCCGAGTGAAGGCGGCGCGGACGACGCAAGGAATTGAATCCTTTCGTCGTCCCAAACCTGCCATCACGACGATCTTGGCTCGCTTCGATCCAAAATCATCGCGACGGATTCTCTCCCGCTACCACATGACATCCACCGAAAACCGCAACGACGCGCCTTCCGGCATCACATGTTTGACGCGAACCGGCGCGCCTGCCCGAAGCGGGCGCGCCGCGCGGGGGAACCGGCTCGCGCCGGCGCCGCCTTACTTGAGTTCGACCTTGGCGCCGACCTTCTCCAGCGTCGCCTTGACCTTCTCGGCCTCGTCCTTGGACACGCCTTCCTTGACGGTCTTCGGCGCGCCCTCGACGAGGTCCTTGGCTTCCTTCAGGCCGAGGCCGGTGAGCGCGCGGACTTCCTTGATGACCTCGATCTTCTTGTCGCCGGCCGCGGCCAGCACGACGGTGAACTCGGTCTTCTCTTCGGCCGGCGCGGCGGCGGCCGCGCCCGGCGCGGCGGCGACCGCCACGGCGGCGGCGGCGGAGACGCCCCACTTTTCTTCCAGCATCTTGGCAAGCTCGGCGGCCTCCAGGACCGTCAGGCTCGACAGATCGTCAACAATCTTCTGCAGATCAGCCATTTTACTCGTTCCCTTGAAGATATCAGTTCGAACCAGTTGAGTTGACGAAGGGCCGTTACGCCGCTTCGCCCTTTGAGGCATAGGCCTGAACCACGCGCGCGACCTTCGCGGCCGGAGCATTGGCGAGCCGCGCGATCTTGCTCGCCGGGGCCTGGATCAGGCCGATCAGCGTGCCGCGCAGTTCGTCCAGCGACGGCAGCGAGGCAAGCGCCTTCACGCCGTCGGAGTTCAGGACGGTCTTTCCCATCGACCCGCCGAGGATGACGAATTTCTCGTGCGCCTTGGCGAATTCGACGGCAACCTTCGGTGCCGCCACCGGATCGTTCGAAGTCGCGATCACGGTCGGCCCCTTGAGCAGGGAGCCGATGGCAACGACATCCGTGCCTTCAAGAGCGATCTTGGCGAGACGGTTCTTCGCGACCTTCACCGCGGCGCCAGCCTGCTTCATCTGCTTGCGCAGGGTCTGCATCTGGGCCACCGTGAGGCCGGAATAATGCGCGACGACCGCGACGTTCGTGGTCTTGAAGACCGTATTGAGCGTCTCGACCGCCTGCTTCTTTTCCGCTCGATTCACAGCAAGCTCTCTCCGGTTGGCGGCCTGGACCGAGGCCCCGGCAGCCGGGTTGCGTTACGCGAATGCCCAGCGGCCAAAGTCCTTGAGCCCAAAGACCCCGCCGGGACGTCCGCATCAGTGACGCCTGCCCGCTCTTCCGGTCGGCCCGGAAAAGCCGTCGAGGTTCGAACCGTATCTTCCTCTCCCGCCGGCAAAGCCTGCGGAAGACAAAATCCGATCTTCACCTATCTATGCAGGTTTTTCTATTAAGCCATTGCAGAATAACAAATTCAGCGCTGGCACCTGCAGTCTCGGACAGGACCGGACAGCCGGCTTCCCGGCCACCCGTCGCGCGCCGCCGAAATGATGAGGCTTCCGGTCCCCCCTTGATGGCAATCCGATCGGATGTCCAAAAAAGAGTGGCTCCTCAGGCTTCATGTTTTCGGAAAGCGCACACGGGCGCGCCGACAGGGTCGACGCGCCCGGACCCCACCCCTTAAAGGGTCTGTTCATCTTTGCCAAGGGGTTTTTTGCCGCTTTCGCCCAAACGCGCCATGCCCGCCATCCTGGCATGGGGCCTGAGCCTCCCGAACAAGCGGCCCGAAGCCGGTCCGGTGACCTGCTCAGACCTCGGACGGTCCCGGCCGCCCGCGCATGGACATCAGGACCACGAAGGCGGCGAGCGACAGCACGGTCGTCAGGACGATCACCGCCCCGCCCCATAGATCGAGCATCACGCCGAGAAGAAGCGGCGCGATCGCCCCGCTCACCCGCGCCGGCAAGGCGATGAAGCCGAGCCGCCGTCCGAAGCCCAGGGGCCCGAACAGCGCGAGCGGCAATGTCCCGCGCGCGATCGTCAGAATGCCGTTGCCCGCGCCGTAGAAGATAGTGAAGGCCCCGGCCATCGGCGGACCGCCGGCGAACAGCACGGCCGCTCCCAGCGGATGGAGCAGCGCGGCTATCCGGGTCGAGATCAGCGGGTGGTATCTGATCAGCCATTTGGCTTCGACGATGCGTGCCACGACCTGCGCCGGCCCGACGAAGGTCGAGGCCAGGATCGCCGCGCCCGCTTCCGTGCCGGTGCGCATCAGGATCGCCGGCATCAGCGCGGACAGGCCCGAGGTCACGAAGCCGGTCGTCGCGAACACGAAGGCGACCGCCGCCATCAACTTGAACTCGGACGCCCCCTCCCCGTTTTCCGCCGTCTCAGGCTCGGGATGATGCGGCACCGGACCGGTGACGCGCGGCACCATCAGATTGAGCGGCAGCGCGAGCACGATCTGCGCCGCCGCCCAGGCAAAGCACGCCGCGCGCCAGCCGTAATGCGCGTCGAGCCAGGCGGTCGCCGGCCAGCCGACGGTCGATGCGAAGCCCGCCACCAGGGTGATGCCGGTGATCGGGCGTCGCGCGGCAAGACCGTAGAGCCGCGTCAGCGTCGCGAAGGCCGGCTCGTAGAGCCCGGCCGCCATGCCGACCCCGAGCACCGCCCAGGCGATGAGCAGCATGGCCACGCCGTTCGCCATGCCGAGGATGACGAGCCCCAGCGCCAGGAGCAGATTGGAGACGACGAGCACATTGCGACCGCCGAGACGGTCGATGAAGGCGCCGATGGAGGGGCCGAGAAGCCCGGTGATCGCCAGCGCTCCCGACAGCGCGCCGAACACGAAGGAGGATTGCAGGCCAAGATCGCGCGCGATCGGCTGGGCAAGGATCGCCGGCAGATAATAGCTCGCCGCCCAGGCGATGAGCTGCGCGGTGCCGAGTGGAACGATCACTCGCAGTCCCGCGCGCGGGATCGCCCCGCTATCCTTCGATGCATCGCCCATGCGGGCGTTATTCACGAATCTCGGGCGGATGCAAATGCCGCGCTTGGAGAGCGCCGCCGGTCGGGCTCAACCGGAACTCACGCGTCCCGAGGCGGGGCCGGCGCCGGCCGGCGCGACGGGCGCTCGTACCAATCCTTGCTGGCGTTGACGATTCGCACGATCGACAGCATCACCGGCACCTCGATCAGCACGCCGACGACGGTCGCCAGCGCCGCGCCTGATTCAAAGCCGAACAGCGAGATCGCGGCGGCGACCGCCAACTCGAAGAAATTGCTCGCCCCGATCAGCGCCGACGGGCCGGCGACGCAATGCTCCTCACCCGTCAGACGGTTGATGAGATAGGCGATCCCGGCGTTCAAATAGACCTGAATGAGGATCGGCACCGCGATCAGCGCGATGACGAGCGGCTGGCGCAGGATTTGCTCGCCCTGGAATCCGAACAACAGAACCAGCGTCGCCAGCAACGCCGCGAGCGAGACCGGCTGCAGCCGCTTGAGCAGCCCGGCGAGCGCGGCCTCGCCGCCCCGCGCCAGCGCCGCGCGGCGGATGAGCTGCGCGGCGACCACAGGCAGAACGATGTAGAGCACGACCGAAAGGACCAGCGTCGCCCACGGCACGGTGATCGCCGACAGCCCCAGCAGCAACCCCACGATCGGCGCGAAGGCGAACACCATGATGGTGTCGTTGAGCGCCACCTGCGACAGCGTGAAATGCGGCTCGCCCTTGGTCAAATGGCTCCACACGAACACCATCGCCGTGCATGGCGCGGCCGCGAGCAGGATGAGCCCGGCGATGTAGGAATTGATCTGGTCGGCGGGCAGATAGGGCCGGAACAGCAGGCCGACGAACAGCCAGCCGAGCGCGGCCATCGAGAACGGCTTCACCGCCCAGTTGACGAACAGCGTCACGCCGATGCCGCGCCAATGCCGGCGCACCTCGCCCATCGCGGCGAAATCGATCTTGATCAGCATCGGCACGATCATCAGCCAGATCAGCACCGCGACCGGCATGTTGACCTTGGCGAATTCGAGCGCGCCGAAAAATTGGAACGCGGCCGGCGCGACGTGGCCGAGCGCGACGCCGGCGACGATGCATAGCGCGACCCAGAGCGTGAGATAACGTTCGAAAGTCGACATCATCGCCTCACGCGCCGTCGGGGCGCGTCGCGCCTTCCATGCGGCCGATCTCGCGCAGGCGCGCGTCGAGCGTCATCCGGTCGAGGCTCGCGACCGGCAGCGCGGCGAAGGCGCCGATCCGGTTCTTGAGTTGGCGGAAGGCGGTGACGAACGCCGCCTCCTTCTCGAGATCGCCGCCCTCGACGGCCGCCGGATCGGCGATGCCCCAATGCGCGGTGACGGGCTTGCCCGGCCAGACCGGGCAGGCTTCGCCCGCGGCGTTGTCGCAGACGGTGAAAATGAAATCCAAGTCCGGCGCGCCGGGGCCGGCGAATTCGCTCCAGCTTTTCGAGCGCAGTCCCTCGGTCGGACAGCCCTCCGCCCGCAGCACCCTCAGCGCGAAGGGATTGACGACGCCCTTGGGCTGGCTGCCGGCCGAAAACGCGTTGAAGACGCCCGCGCCGAATTTGCGCAGGATGCTTTCGGCCAAGATCGAGCGCGCGGTGTTGCCGGTGCACAGAAACAGCACGCTGAAGGGGCGATCAGGCATCGAGCGGCTCCTCGGATTTTGGCGAACAGCAGGGCGCGAGGTCCGCGATCAGCGGCGCGCAGAGTTCGGGCCGGCCTCCACAGCAGTCCCGAAGCAGAAAGAGAACGACCGCGCGCAATCGCTCCAGGTCGGCGCGATAGATGATCGAGCGCACGCGCCGTTCACCGCGCACCAGTCCGGCGCGCGCGAGCGTCGCAAGATGCGCCGACATCGTGTTCTGCGGAATGTCGATCAGGCGCGCGAGTTCGCCGGCGGCAACGCCTTCCGGCTCGCGCCGGACCAGGAGGCGGAAGGTCGCGAGCCTCGTCGCCTGGGAAAGCGCCGCCATAGCGGCCATGGCTGTCTGTTCATCCATATTTCCAGATAAACTGATATTTTTTACAAATCAATGACATTGCGCCAAGCAACAGCAAATCCCGCCAAGCGGACGCCACTCTTGCGACCGGCATCCGCTCAAGGCTCTGAATTTGGAGTGATTCATTTCGGTGAGGTGACGCCGTCTCACCAGTGAATGCTCCAGGGACGGAATTTCACTTCTCGGCTTGCGCGTCGGGCGGCTGTTCGGAGAAACTCGCCGCCGGAAGGAGGATGCGAACGGTCAGTCCGCCATCCGTGCCGTCGGCGAGCGTGAGGCTGCCGCCATGGGCGACGATCACCGAGCGCGCGATCGGCAATCCGAGCCCAAACCCCGAGGTCGCGTCCATGCCGCGCGCCGCGTCGCCCCGCACGAACGGCTCGAGCATGGCTTCGCGCAGTTCGTTGGCGACCCCGGGGCCGCGGTCGGCGACATCGACGCGAACATGATCGCCCTCGGTGCCCGCGGTCACCCGCACCTTGCCGGCGTAGCGCACGCCATTGTCGATAATGTTGCTGAAGGCGCGATGCAGGCCGTCGAAATGGCCCAATACGATCAGATGGTCGGGTCCGTCGTAGCGAACGTCGTGGCCGATGTCGGAGAAGTCGTTGCACACCGCCTGAAGCAGCGACGCCAGGTCGACGCGCCGCCGTTCGCGCCGCTCGCTGCCCTCGCGCAGATAGACCAGCGCCGCGTCCACCATGGCTTGCATCTGCGCGATGTCGCCGAGAATGGATTGCTTCACGCCATCGTCCTCGATGAATTCGGCGCGCAGCCGAAGCCGCGTCAGCGGCGTGCGCAGATCGTGACTGAGCGCGGCGAGCATGCGCGTGCGATCATTGATCAGGGCGCGAATGCGCGCCTGCATGCGGTTGAGCGCGCCGGCCGCCGCCCTGATTTCGCGCGGCCCCTGCTCCGGCAAGGGCCGCTCCTCGATGTTCTCGCCAAATCGCCGCGCCGATTCCTCGAAGGCCCGCAACGGGCGCGTCAGCGCCGAAGCCGCCCATGCCGCCAGCAGCGCCGTGCTCAGCGCGATGATGAAAATGGATTGGCCGATCGGGCCAAACATGAACATCGGCGGCTGCGCCGGAGGATTGGCGAGCAGTATCGCGCCGTCGCGCAACTCCAGCGCCATGCGCCACGGCGCGCCCGCCGGCGCGCCATCGACGAGCTTGCCGCGCCGGAACATTCCCTCGCCATGCGGCGGCCCGCCCATCGGCCAGAACCCGTCCCATCGCACCCGCGCCGCCTCCGCCGCCGTGGCCCATCGCGCGTCGAGACGCGGAAACGTCCGGCGGAAGTCCGCGAATTGGATCGTTCGGCCGTCCGGAGGCGAGGCGTCGAGAAGGCGCGCGAGAACGTAGAACTGCTCCGGGTGATCGCCCCGCGCTTCGCCGCCTCCGCGCGTGAGGACGAACGCCGTCGTCGTGATCGCGTGAACCAACGCCAACGCGAGCACCAGCACGATCGCGATTTGCACGCTGATGCGATCGACCCGCCAGCGCGCCGGCCATTTCATGTCACTGCGCTTCCACTTCGGGTGTGAACACATATCCGCTCGATCGGACCGTCTTGATGATGATCGGATCGTGCGGATCGATTTCGATCTTGCGACGCAGGCGGCTGATCAGAATATCGACGCTGCGGTCGAACAGAGCGGGCCCGCGTCCGCGGGTGATATCCAGCAATTGTTCACGCGTCAGGATCCGACCGGGGCGCTCGCATAACGCGCGCAACAGGTCGAACTCCGCGCCGGTCACCGCGACCCGCGCGCCCGAGGCGTCATTGAGCGTGCGTTGCTTGCAATCGAGGGACCAGCCGGCGAAGCGCAAGCGGCCGGCGGCGCCGATCGGTTGACCACGCGCGGACGCGGCCCGCCGCAACACCGCGCGGATGCGCGCCAGCAGCTCGCGCGGATTGAACGGCTTGGCGATATAATCGTCCGCGCCCATTTCCAGGCCGAGAATGCGATCATATTCGTCCTCGCGCGCCGTCAGCATGATGATCGGGATGTTGGAGCGCGCGCGCAGCCGTCGGCAGATGCTAAACCCATCCTCGCCCGGCAGCATGACGTCGAGCAGGATCAGATCGATGCCGCTGGCCGCCAGAATCTGGTCCATATCCTTGGCGTTGCGCGCCACCCGCATCCGGTAGGACTTGGCGTGAACGCGGAAGAACTGGCCGATCAGCGTGCTGATCTGCTCGTCATCCTCGACGAGCAGAAGGTGGGGCGATTCTGTCATGGCGCCATTCTCCCGCGCGGGCGCGGTCGATAGGAACGAAAAAAATTGTTTCTGAATGTTTCTTGGCTCCGGCGTGAAACGCCGGGAAACAAACCACTCCGCGGCGGCAAGGTCTCATTAACCAAAGCAATGCTGTCGTCATGGCTGGAAATATCCACGAAAAACGGGGGATGCCATGAGCTCCATTTCATCCATGAATTTCGCTTCGCGTATGTTCACCTCTCCCCTGCAGCGGCTGCAGGACGAAATGGCCTCGCAGGTCCAGGCCGGCACCATCAACGCCAGCGATCAGGACGCCCTCGGCACCGCGCTCGAAAGCATCGACGCGTCGCTGAAGAGCTCGATGGAGGCCTCGCGCGGCAGCGGCACGCGTCCCTCGCCGGAGGATATGAAAGCGAAGATCGACGACCTGATTTCCCAGCAGGTCGAGAGCGGGGCGTTGACCACCGACCAGGCGACCGAGCTCAAGAGTATTTTCAGCAACGCCGCGCCGCAAGGCAGGCCCGATGGCGCCGGCAGGCCCGAAGGCGCCGGTGGCCCGCCGCCGATGGCGATGACCGGCTCCGAAAGCGACGATGACAGTTCGACGTCGAGCACGTCGTCCTCAAGCTCGTCATCCACCACCTCCGAAATCCAGAAGCTCCTGGAGGACTTCATCAAGTCGCTTCAGGAAAAGCTCAACAGCTCGTCGACCAGCTACGGCGCGAGCGGGCAGTCCGGCTCGATCACGGCCGCGCTGCTGATCGACTTCAAGAGCTGAAGGCGCGATTCCGGCGACGCGTCCGCCGTGTCGGCCTCCTCCCGGGCGAAAGAAAACGGCCGGCGCTCTCGCGCCGGCCGTGTTGCTTCCCGATCATCGTAGGCTCAGGCGAACAGGCTGCCCGGCTCGACCTTCACGCCCGGCCCCTGCGAGGAGGACACCGCGACGCGCTGGATATAGGTGCCCTTGGCGCCGGCGGGCTTGGCCTTCTGCACCGCGTCGGCGAGCGCCTTGATGTTCGCGACCAGCTTGTCCTCCGAGAACGACGCCTTGCCGATGCCGGCCTGAACGATGCCGGCCTTCTCGACGCGGAACTCGACGTTGCCGCCCTTGGCGCCCTTGACCGCGCCGGTCACGTCCATCGTCACCGTGCCGATCTTCGGGTTCGGCATCATGCCGCGCGGGCCCAGCACTTTGCCGAGGCGTCCGACCAGCGGCATCATGTCGGGGGTCGCGATGCAGCGATCGAAGTCGATGTTGCCGCCCTGCACTTTTTCAACCAGGTCCTCGGCGCCGATGACATCGGCGCCCGCCGCCTTGGCCTCGTCGGCCTTGGCACCGCGCGCGAACACCGCCACGCGCAGCGTGCGGCCGGTGCCGTTCGGCAAGGTGACGACGCCGCGCACCATCTGGTCGGCGTGACGCGGATCGACGCCGAGATTGATGGCGACCTCGATGGTCTCGTCGAACTTCGCCTTGGCGCGTTCCTTCACCAGCTTGACCGCGTCGGCGATCGGATAAAGCTTGGTACGGTCGATGCCCTCGCGGGCGTTATTCAGTCGCTTTCCGTGTGCCATCGCCGTTACCCCACAACCTCGAGGCCCATCGACCGGGCGGAACCCTCGATCATGCGCATGGCGGATTCGACCGACTCGCAGTTGAGGTCTTTCATCTTCTTCTCGGCGATTTCCCTGACCTGCTCCTTGGTCACCTTGCCGACCTTCTCGCGGCCCGTCACCTTGGCGCCGGACTCGATCTTGGCCGCCTTCTTGAGGAAGAAGGATACCGGCGGGGTGCGCATTTCGAAGGTGAAGGAGCGATCCGCGTAAATGGTGATGACCACCGGGATCGGCGTGTTCTTCTCTTCCTTCTGCGTCTGCGCGTTGAAGGCCTTGCAGAATTCCATGATGTTGAGGCCGCGCTGACCAAGCGCGGGGCCGATCGGGGGCGAGGGATTCGCCGCGCCGGCCGGCACCTGAAGCTTCAGGTATCCGGTCACTTTCTTCGCCATCTTTCACTCCTCTTCGCGGCCCGGACGATCCGGACCTTCAGGGACCGTGGTGCGGTTCCACGGGGACGGCTGGCGACCGACCCGCTCCTTCCACGGCATTTCGACAAAAGGCCGACGCCTTCTCGTCCCGTCTTCTCTCCTCATCGCCGGGACCGACCCGGCGTTCCCGACTGGCAAGGCCCTGCTTACCCCATCGGGGCGGCCGGGACGAGCCCCGCCGCGCTGGAAAAACAATCAGACCTTCTCGACCTGACCGAACTCCAGTTCCACCGGCGTCGGCCGGCCGAAAATCGAAACCGCGACCTTGAGCCGCGAGCGTCCCTCGTCGACTTCCTCCACCGTGCCGGAGAAGGAGGCGAAGGGGCCGTCGGCCACCCGCACGTTCTCGCCGATCTCGAAGGTGATCGCGGATTTCGGCCGCTCCACGCCCTCCTGCACCTGATGCAGGATGCGCATCGCCTCGGCTTCGGAAATCGGCATCGGCTTGTTGTCGGCGCCGAGGAAGCCGGTCACCTTCGGCGTGTTCTTGATCAGGTGGAACGCCTCGTCGGTCAGGTTCATCTTCACCAGCACGTAGCCGGGAAAGAATTTGCGCTCGGTGTCGATCTTGCGACCGCGCCGCACTTCCGTGACCTTCTCGGTCGGCACCAGCACTTCCTCGAACAACTCGGCAAGGCCGCGCTGGCGCGACTGCTCGCGGATCGACTCGGCGACTTTCTTCTCGAAATTCGAATAGGTGTGGACGATGTACCAGCGCTTATCCATGGTCAGCGATTTCCGCGCTCAGGTGTTGATGCCGAGAATGAATGTGATGACGACGCGGATGATCTGATCCGCCAGCAGAAAAAACACGGACGCCAGCGCCACCATCACGAACACCATGATCGTGGTGATCGCGGTCTCCCGGCGCGACGGCCAGGTGACCTTCGAGGTCTCCGACCTCACCTCTTGCAGAAATCGAAACGGGCTGAACTTCGCCATGATGCTTCGCGCGGGCTCCAATGCAACCGCTTCACGACCGGGTCGACGCCGAGGCCGGCGCGACGCGCCGGAGCTTCTCTTGGCCGGAATCCGGACGCGCCCCCTCGCAGCCCTCCCTCACTTCCGAAATCGGACAAGGGACGAGACCCGCGAGCGGACCTGGTTCGGGAAAACGAGCCGCTCACGGAAATCCGTATCTCGACGGGCCGTACGCGGGTGCCGCTTCCTACTGCGGACCGTTCGGAAGGTCAAGGTTGAGCGGGCATGGCCATGCGCCCGGACGCGGCGCGTCGCCCAGGGGCCGTCCGCTCGTAACCATCCAGAAATGCGAAAGAAACCGGCTAATTGGAAACTGGCAGGGGCTGAGGGATTCGAACTCTCGACCTACGGTTTTGGAGACCGTCGCTCTAACCAGCTGAGCTAAGCCCCTCCATGTTTCCGAGGCTTCCAATGCCTCAAAAGGAGGTCATTTTCAAGACTTAAGCGGCTCCCCGCCAAGTCGCCGCGCGCCGCGTCGCCGTGCCGGGACGGGCCGATCGGCAAGCCTCCGCGCGGGTGCCGAGATTGGAGCGGGTGAAGGGAATCGAACCCTCGTATTCAGCTTGGAAGGCTGCTGCTCTACCATTGAGCTACACCCGCATCGTCTCAAGATATGCCTTGCCGGATGGCGCATTGCAACCGGGCGGGCCATCACACCAATGCCGCGCGAGCGGGAGCCGTCCTCGCGGCCGGAATTCGCGCAAGGTTCTGGATCTGGCGCATTTCCTTTTCGCAGGAGGCGATTTCGTCTCATCGGACAGATGTCCGGCCGGATTGCCGTTCGCCCCGACCCGCGCCGCTACTCTTGAAAATGGTGGGGGAGGCAGGACTCGAACCTGCGAAGCCATGAGGCGGCTGATTTACAGTCAGCTCCCTTTGCCGCTCGGGACACTCCCCCACGGAAGCGGGCTTCCGCTATTCCAACCCGGCCGCGACGGAAATTTCCGTTTCGCCGGCTAGCCGGCGGACCGAAATTCGCGCCGTGCCGCCGACGCGCGTCGCGCGCCGAGAATGCGGAAGACAGACATGACAGATATGCGTCGCGCTCGGCGACCTGTCATTCGGCGGCGTTTATGGGTATGGCACCCTGTGAAGTCAACTGGAATCCGGATTCCCGGCGCGCGTCACGGCCGCCTCTTCCTCGTGTGCCGGGCGCGGGGCGCAAGGCTCGCGAGCCGGCCACGCGGCGCGGGGCGGCGTGCAAGGCCCCGTCCCGAGGCGTACGAGCCCGAGCTGTAAGGCGACCCGCGTCCCAAGCCGGCGCGGATCAGGCCTTCGGATCGCCCGCCCCATCGACGATCCGGGACGGCGCCGGATCGGCCGGCGCGACCCCGCAACCGGCTGAAACCAACCCAAGGCCCGTCATTTCCCTCCCATGACCACGCCAGCCAAGCCGCCAGCCGCCCCTCGTCCCGCCTTGATCGCGCTGATCGCCGCGTCGGCGTTCTTCATGGAAATCCTCGACGCGACCGCGATCGCGCCCGCCGTCCCCAAGATCGCCGAGAGCTTCCAGACCAGCGCCACCGCCATCAGCGCCGGCATCTCGTCCTATCTGATCACCGTCGCGATTTTCATCCCCGCGAGCGCGTGGCTGACCGAGCGCTTCGGCGCGCGGGCCGTCTTCTCCCTCGCCATCGCGCTGTTCACGGTCGCCTCGGTGCTGTGCGGCCTCAGCGAGAACCTGACGCAGTTCACGTTCGCCCGCATTCTGCAAGGCGTCGGCGGCGCGATGATGTCGCCGGTCGGCCGGATCGAAGTGCTGCGCCGGACGGAGAAGGCCGACTTGCTGCGCGTCATCGCCTATCTCACCTGGCCCGGCCTTTCGGCCTTCGCCTTCGGACCGCCGCTCGGAGGACTGCTGACGACCTATCTGTCGTGGCACTGGATCTTCTACATCAACGTGCCGATCGGCCTGATCGGCATCGCGCTGGTCCTGACCTTTTTCGAGCGCGGCACGGGACACAAGGCGCGCCCCTTCGATGGTCGCGGCTTCGTTCTCAACGGCGGCGCGCTCGCCAGCTTCCTCTACGGCATCGAGCATATCAGCCGTTACGGCGTCGACGCGTTCGCTCTCGCGCTGGTCGCGGCGGGCTGCGGCGCGGGAGCGCTGGCGCTGCGCCATGCCGCGCGCCATCCCCACCCGCTCCTGCCGATCACCGCGTTCAAGGCGCCGACCTTCCTGATCGGCACGATCACGGGCGGCGGCCCGTTCCGCGTCTCGGTCGGGGCGACCTCCTTTCTCCTGCCGGTGATGTTCCAGATCGGCTTCGGCCTGACCGCCTTCGACGCCGGCCTCCTGGTGTTCTGCTATCTGATGGGCGATCTATCCGCCAAGACCTACGCGAACCGCATCGTGCGCCGCTTCGGCTTTCGCGCGGTGCTGATCGTCCAGGGCATTCTGACGGCGGCGACGGCGGTAGCGCTGGCGCTGATCGCGCCGCAAACGCCGCTCTGGCTACTCATTGCCGTGCTGGTGGTGGCCGGATCGATCCGCTCCGTGCACTTCACCGCGGTCAATTCGCTCGCCTTCGTCGACGTGGCGCCCGAGGACATGAGCAGCGCCTCGACACTGTCGAGCATGTTTCATTCGGTGACGATGGGCGCGGGCGTCACCGTCGCCGCGATCACGCTCAACGCAACGAATATCGTGCGCAACGGCCAAACGGCCCCGCTCGTCCCGATCGATTTCAGCATCGCGCTTCTCATCACGGGACTGCTGGCGCTTCTGGCGGTTCTCGCCTACATTTCGATGAACCGGGATGCCGGTTCGCATGTGTCGCAACGCTGACTTGCGTCGCAATGGTGACTTGCGGCGCGAGTGACTTGTGGCGCGAGTGACTTGTGGCGCGAGTGATTTGCGGCGCGAGTGATTTGCGGCGCATAAGCGATCGCGCCCGAGGGCCGCGCGGGGGCCCGGCCCGATCGTCACGCAAGCCCAATCCCGTCTCGCCACGCGCTTTCCGGATCGTTCATGGCCGATCGTTTTCATCCGAATTCCCGCGCCAAATCCGGGCGTACGGACCGCGCCCCGCGCGGCGCGGCGCGTGACCAAAGGCACCATCGCGCGCGCGATGCCGGCGATCACGTGACGCTTTACGGCTGGCACAGCGTGGTGGCGGCGCTCGCAAATCCCGCCCGCCGCGCGCGCCGGCTGATGCTGACGGAAAACGCCGCGCGCCGACTTGCCGAGGAAGGGATCACGCCGGCAATCGCGCCGGAAATCGTGCGCCCCGACGCCATCGACCGCCTGCTCGGTCCCGACGCCGTGCACCAGGGATTCTATCTGGAAGCCGACGCCCTGCCCGCCCCGACGCTCGACACGATCGCGCCGGAGGGCATCGTGCTCGTGCTCGATCAGATCACCGATCCGCACAATGTCGGCGCGATCATGCGCTCGGCCGCCGCCTTCGCCGTCCGCGCCATCGTCACCACCGCGCGCCACAGTCCCGAGGCGACCGGGGTTCTGGCCAAGTCGGCCTCCGGCGCGCTCGAACATGTGCCGCTTCTGACGGTGCAGAACCTCGCGCGCGCGCTCGTCGCGCTCAAGGCGCGCGGCTTCCTGACGGTCGGACTCGACAGCGAGGGCGACGCGGCGCTCGACGGCCGCGACCTGCGCGAGCCGCTGGCGCTGGTGCTCGGCGCGGAAGGCAAGGGCCTGCGCCAGCTCACGCGCGAGACCTGCGATGTGGTGGCGCGGCTCGACCTGCCGGGCGCGATCAAGAGCCTGAACGTGTCGAACGCGGCCGCGATCGCGCTCTATATCGCCGCGCGCCGGCTCGGCGGCGCGGAGCGCCAAGGCGCGTGACGTCGCGCGGAATGAGCGGCGCGAGACCTGACGGGCAAATCTATTCGGGGCGCCGCCGCAGCCGGATGACGAGTTCGTCGCGATCGGTCGAGCGAACCTCGGCGTCGGCCTGGATGACGGAGGAATGCGGCGCACCGCCATCGGCGTAGCCGTAACCCGACCCACCGCCGCCATGACCGGCATGGACGTAACGATAGCCCATGCGGATGTCGCGGTCCTCGTAGCGCGCGCGGAACGGCAGCGTGCCCGGACCCGAATAGGTCGGCCCCTGATTGACGTAATAGCGCGGCGTCGGCGGCGGATAGGCCGGCACCTTGTAGACCCAGGCGCGCCGCGCGTGGCGATGGCGATAGCCCGCGTGATAGGCGCGGTCGTAGCCGCCATGATCGTGCGCATAACGACGATGATGGTCGTGGCCATAATAGGCATCGCCATGGACGGCGGCCGTGCCGCCGCAGGTCGACACGAACAGGCCGCATGCCTTGGCCGGAGTCCCGAACATCAATAACGCGGCCGCGCCCGCGGCGAACGCAACTCCCTTCAGCATCGCTGTCTCCATCCTGATCTTGTTCCTTGCCGTCACGCCGGTCATCGGCATGCCGATCGTCGCCGCCCCGTTCATGGCAAGGGTCGATCGCCGCGCGGCGCGCGGCGGCGACCACCCGCCTCCTCGCCCTCGCCCCGGCGATCGCGAATGCGTGGGTCGACCATGATCTGCGGCGGATCGTAGGGCGGGTTCTGCGTTACCGGCACGTTCGGGGATTCCACGCCCCAGGCGCGGTGGAAGCTCTGCGCGCGCGGCGGCAGCTTGCGGTCTTCCGGCGGCTCGATTTCGTGGCGGCCATATCCGGGCAGACGCCCGGTGCGCGGGAAATATTGGCCTTCCGGCCTTGTCGAGATCGCGCGCCAAGAATTGGTGACGGTGGGCTGGGTGTTGATAGACTTGCCGAGCCCCCAGTCGCCCTCGACGATGCCGTAGGACGCGTCGCGGCCGTTGATCATGACCGGCACGCCCGGCCTGCCGGGAATGACGATGACGGGACCGGTGTCGGCGCGCGCGGGAGATCCCGGCACCGCGGCGGAGGCGGCGATCGTCATCAGCAGACCGACGGCAACGAGGAAAACGCGCATCGCATGGTTCCGGCAATTTGGTTGGTGATTTTAGGCGAAGGCGCTGCGGCAAGGATTAACGCCGGGCAAGGATCGCCCGCTATGCCTAACGATCGCTCATCGCAGCCTTAACGCCGGGTTGACCGGCGCGGCCTTAACGCGGGGTTGACCGGCGCGGCCGCATGATCGGCCCGGGCGAATGGCGCGCGCCCCCGCCATCTTGTCCGCCCATTGCCGGGCTGCTAGCTAAATTCAAGGGCGCGCCGGATTAGCTCAGCGGTAGAGCAGCGGTTTTGTAAACCGAAGGTCGGGGGTTCAATCCCCTCATCCGGCACCATTGCAAGTCATTGATCCAAAGTATTTTTAACTGGAAGACCGCCCGGAATTCTCCTTCGGGCAAAGCACGGCCGCCGCGTGGTGCCAGACGGAATGGATTGGCTTGAAGCCGGGCCGCGTCGGCCGCGCCATCGGGCCCGGTTGACCCGCGCGAAACATGCGGGAATGGTACTCGAAGCCGGCGGCTGGAACGCCGACGGGCGTTGACGGGCGTTGAGTTGAAGGAGCGTCGCGGTGCTGGAAGCGTTTACCGACAGGCAGGGACTTGTCCGCCGAAACGTCAGGGTCGTGCGCCTCGCCACGCGGCGGGTGTGGCTGCGGATGTGGCGACCCTACCTTGACGGCACCACGTTCATCGCCATCACCGGAAGCTGCGGCAAGACCACGGCCACGAATGTGCTCGGCGCCATCCTGAGCGAACACGGCGCGACGCGGCTCGGCGTCGTCTCCAATTGCGACCAGGCGGTCGAGACCACCATCAAGCACGCGCGGCGCGCGGACAAATGGTGCGTGCAGGAGGTCGCGGCGGAGGAGCCGGGCGTCATGGCCAGGCGGATGAAACTGCTGCGCCCGCGCATCGGCATCGTCACGACGATCGGTTCGGATCACCTGTCGAGCTTTCGCAAGAACGCCGATGGAATGGCGGAACTCGACCCGAAGGACAGGATCGCGCGCGAGAAGGGCGCGCTCATCGAATCCCTTCCCCCCGACGGCTTCGCCATCCTGAATGCCGACGATCCGCGCGTGATCGCCATGCGATCGCGGACCGTGGCCCAGGTGATCACCTATGGGCGAAGCGAAGAGGCCGATCTCCACGCCTTCGACATCTCGGCGGCGTGGCCGGACCGTCTGAGCTTCAAGGCGCGCTGGCGCGGCGAGACCGTCGCCGTTCAAACGCGGCTGGTCGGCGAAATGTGGGTGACCTCGGTGCTCGCCGCGATCGCGGGAGCGGTGGCGGCCGGCATCGGTCTCAGGGAAGCGGCCGCGGCGATCGAGATGATCGAGCCAGTGTTCGGCCGTAATTCAGTCCGTTTCACCGACGGCGGTCCGGTTCTCGTCTGTGGAACCATCAAGGCGCCCAATGCGTCGATCCCGATCGACATCGAGGTGCTCGCGGCCGCCCGCGCGCCGCGCAAGACGCTCGTGCTGGGAAACATCTCCGACTATTCCGGCGACGGCGGGCCAAAATACAAGAACGCGGCGCGTCTGGCGCTCGCGGCCGGCGCGCGCGTGATCGGCGTCGGCAAGAATGCCACGACCATTCGAAGGATCGCGAAGGACTATGCGGCGGGCGACGTACTCACCTTTCTGTCGGTCAAGGAAGTCCATGATTTTCTTGTCGCCGACTGCGTTCCCGGGGAGTTCGTCCTCCTCAAGGGCGCGGCAAGCACCAAACTGGAACGCATCGCCCTGAACTGGAAGAACGAGACGAACTGCTGGGTCGAAGACTGCGGCAAGAAATACTGCGACGATTGCGACTTCCTGCAGGCGCCGCGGAAGTTGCCGAAGAAACGAGCCGCCGCGTGAGCGCGCCGCGCCCCACCGCGCACATGCGAATGTGAGGCGCGATTTCGCGGCCCGCGTTCGAAAAAACCGCCATGCGGCGACACGACGCGGGCGCTCCCATGCCGGCGAAGCGCCCCGACTGATTGTGACAACGGCCCTGTCATGCGATAGGTCAATCCAAATTCGTCCTCGTTCGAATGGATGGGCCGCTCTCCAAGCTCATGCATTGCAACAACAAGAAGAAGAGCCATGTGGCCCGTCTACGTTATCAACCTGGATCGCGCCACGCGCCGATGGGACCGGTCGCACGCCGCGCTGAACCGGATCGGGATACCACACTCACGTTTTTCCGCACGCGATTGGAAACAACTCGATGACGCCCAACTCGCGCGCTCATGCAGGTTGAAGCCCGACTGGCGCGCGCGCGCGGGCGCCATGACGCTTCCGGAAGTCGCCTGCTATTTCAGCCATGTCGCGCTGTGGAATATCGTCGCCTCCGGCGATGCCCGTGGCGCGATCATCTTGGAAGACGACTTCGACTGCGCCGCCGACACGGCCGAGGTGCTCGACGCGATTTCGAGCCGTACGCCCGACTGGGACATGCTCAAGCTGTTTTCGGAAAAGCCGCGCGCGCTGAAGGCGGCGACCCCGATGGCCGCCCATTATCGCATTGGGACGCCCTACATCCTGCCGATGTCGACGCTCGCCTACGCGATCACGCGCGAGGCGGCCAAGGGGCTGGCGGAAGCCCTCGTCCCCATCGGCCGCCCGATCGACATCGATCTCAAGCATTGGTGGGAGCACGACGCGATGATCAAGCTCGTCATGCCCTCGCCGTTCTGGCGACGCGATGACTATCTCGAATCGAGCGAGATCGACGAGGCAATGCGACAACTCGACGATGAGACGAAAACGACGCCGCCGGCCCGGGCCTTGCGCAACCTCGTCTATCAGTTCAAGTTTCACGCGCGGTCGGCGCGGCATTTCCGGCGCCGCCGCGGCGATCAAAAATGGAAGCCGGCAACGACATGAAGGTCGCGAACGCGGCCGATGCCAGGACCACGCGCGCCGCTCATCCGCTGGCCACGGTCGCGTTCGACCGGTTGACCGCCACGCGGACCAAACTGCCCTATGCGCTGGTCGACTACCCAAATTATCTCAACCCCGGTGACGCCGCGATCTGGCACGGCACGACCCACCTGCTGGCGCGACTGAACGGCAATCCACCCGCCTATTCGTCGACGCTGGAGGCGTTCTCGTCCGCGCGCTGCCGCCGAGCGATCGGAGACGGGCCGATCTATTTCCTCGGCGGCGGAAATTTCGGGAATCTCTATTGGCGCCATCACCAAGCGCGTTTGCGGGTAATGCGCGCGATGAAGGACAATCCCCAGATCCATCTCCCGCTCAGCACGGCGTGGACGACGGACGACACCGCGTTGCACCAGGAGACCGCCGCCGTCCTTTCAACGCTGAGCCAGGCGCGCTTCTTCGCGCGCGAGGCGCGGACGCATCGCGACCTCGCCGCGCGCTTCGGCATCGAGGCCGCGCTGTGCCCGGACCTCGCGCATGCGATGGAATTGCCCGCGATGGCGGCGCCCACGACCGAACGCGTCTATCTGCTGCGCCGGGACAGCGAGAGCACCGGGCAAGGCGAGGCCTTCGCCGACCGGGCGCGGGATTGGCCCGACCTGCCGCGATTGAAACTCGTCAACCGCCTCGGCAAGAAAATTCTCAAGCTGCCGTTCGTCTCGCGGTCCGGCGGCGTGATGGGTTGGATCGCGTCGCTGAAGGTCAAGGTCGCCGCCGATCATGTCGCGCTTGGACGCACGCTCCTCACCGATCGCCTGCACGCGATGATCATCGCGCATTTGATCGGCCGCGAGGTCGCCATCATCGACAACGCGACCGGAAAGGTGGCGAGCTATTTCGACACTTGGCGCGACAATTTGAGCGGCGTGAGCCTTGGCCATGGATCGACCGCGGCGGCGCGCGAACAATGAAGGACGGCATGAGGCGGGTTCTTTCGTTGCGCTTCCATCAGGACCGGCCGAGCCGCCGCCTGACGGCCGAGATCGTCGCCGGCCGCAACGGTCCGGCGGAGATCTATTTCGCTTGCGACGACCGCGACCTCACGCCTTCGGGCGACGCGCTGCTGACGCTCGGCTACCTTCCGGCATGCGAGCTCGGTTACGATCTGTCGATCGATGGCGGCGTGAGCCGGTCCCTGCTCGCCTCGCTCGACGACATCTTCGCGCTCTACGCCAGATGGTACGGCGTGAGGCGCAAGCCAAGCGTCCGCTGCGCGCGCGTTGAGGATTTGCCGGCGGACGATGCCCGGCGGAACGATACGCGCGGCACCGTGTTGTTCTTCTCCGGCGGCGTCGATTCCTATTATTCGCTTGTCGCCGCGCGCGGCGAGATCGACGCGCTGGCGCTGGTTGTCGGCGCCGATCTCGATCCGCGTCATGAAGTCGGCACGAAGACGTTGCGCCGCCTTGTACATGACACGGCCCGGGGCGAGAACCTGCCGGCGATCGTGGTGAGCACCGACGCGCGGCGGGTGTTCGATCGCCTGGTGTTATGGGGCGAACAGTACAACGGCGTCATGCTGGCCGGCATCGCGCACATGCTCGCCGGCGATCTTGACCGCGCGCTGGTGGCGGGGTCGAGCAATGCCGTCGGCTTGGCCGATCACCCCTGGGGCTCCCATCCCGACCACGAGCCGCGCTATTCGACGGACGCGATGACGATCGAACATCACGGCGCGATCGAACGGTTCGAAAAAATTCGCGTGCTGGCGCGGGACCGCGATGTCCTGTCCGCGCTGCGGGTATGCTGGCGCACGAGCGACGGCACGAATTGCGGAACGTGCTCCAAATGCACGCAAACGCGGCTTACCCTGCGTTATCTCGGAGGCGCCGAGGCGGAGGCGGCGTTCAACTGCCGGGATCGCGGCGATGAGGATGTGAGTGTCGGGTCGCACGCGGCGTTCGAGTACTGGAGCGCCACCCGCGCCGCGGCGCTTGCCGCCGGAGACGCGGCGATGGCGGCGCGCATCGGCCGCGAACTGGCGCGGTATCGAATTCGCGCCGCGCTCCGCGTTCCAGCCGCGAGCCTGCGGCTCAAGCGCATGCGGCGACGCCGGCGCGCGAGGCGCGGATTGCTGTTCTAGAAGGTGACGATCGAAAATGACGCGTCCCCGGCGCGGCATCGTTCCATTTCGCCGCGAATGGCGCGTTTGGGATCGTTATCGGCCGCTCCCGGCCCGGATTGAAAACAATTCCGGGTTTCAACTCAGCCTATTTAACAGTTTGAAATGTGAAATGATTTTCCCACGCTGTGCCCCCGGCGCGACAGCCGGCACGCGCCTTTGCCCGTATCATTCGAAAATGCACCGACGATCCGGATTCGCTTGGCGGCGCACGCATTTCCGCAAAAGTGATTGAGAGGACGCACATCATGAAAAAACTATCATTCGTCGCGGCCGCGCTCGCCTTGGTCGGCGTTGCCGCGCCGACGATGGCCGCGGATATTCCGGCCAAGGCGCCGGTCTATGCGAAGGCCCCCGCCTACCTGCCCGCGTTCTCTTGGGAGCGCTGCTATGTCGGCGCCCACGTTGGCTACGGGTGGGGCAGGTCTTTTTGGGATGACGGTTTTGGCCTGCCGACATCGACCGCGTCGATCAACACGTCGGGCTTCATCGCCGGCGGCCAAGCCGGCTGCAACTGGCAGCCGAGCAAGACATTCCTGCTCGGCATCGAAGGCGAGATCTCGTGGTCCGACATGCGCGGCGGCTTCGCCAACCTTCCGTTGATCGACAATTTCACCGCCAGAAACCGCTGGGATGGCGACATCGCGCTGCGCGTCGGTCTTCCGGTGGATCGCGCGCTCGTCTACCTGAAGGGCGGCGTGGCGTTCGGAAGCTTCTCCAACGAAGCCCACTTCGTCGCGCCCCTGGTCCTCAATTATTATGCCAACGACACCCGTTGGGGATGGCTCGTCGGCGCGGGCCTGGAGTACGCGCTCGGCAACAACTGGTCGGCCAAGGTCGAATACAACTACATCGACTTTGGAACCGCCAACGTGACATTCACGGAGTCGGTCGGCGCCGCGCCGCCCACCATGCGGTTCTCGATCCATGACACCAAACACGTCGTCAAGGTCGGCGTGAACTATCTGTTCGGCGGCCCGGTGGTCGCGAAATACTGATCGCGCCGCGCCGATCCCGGCGACTGGCGAGAGCGGATCCCGCGGCACGGGTCGGTTCGAGTTCTTCGTTCCGGAGAATTTCGCCGGTGGAACGTCATCGTTCCGCCGGCGATTTTTTTTCGCGTCGGCAGGCGTCCGACCCACGGGTGCCTCGCACGGGTCCCTCCCCGATCTTCGCGTGACGCGATCCCGGCGCGCCGCGATCCTTGCCCGCCGCGCGATCCCGGCGCGATTTCATGCCGGCAGTGTCCCGCGCGCCATTGACAAATCTCTTCCGCCCCGCTTGAGTTCGCGGGTTACGGCACAGGTGCCGGCCTAAAAACCGGCCAATAGGGAATTCGGTGCCGCCGATGCGTCGCGAGCGTTCGCGCCCGCGCCGCTTCAGCCAAACCGAAGCTGCCCCCGCAACTGTGAGCGGTGAGTCTTGGTCCATCATGCCACTGGGAACGTTCCCGGGAAGGCGGACGAAGACGACGACCCGCGAGCCAGGAGACCTGCCTGAGCCGGTCACCCTTCCGTCGCACGGGGCGTGCGCACGGGGCGGCTCTCCGCAGCGGTGACTTTCGAGTGCAACCGCAGCGGAGGATTGGCCCTTGGCCCGTCTTCTCGACACTATTGGGATGCGCGGTGGCGTCTTGGCGCCACGGCGAAGCTCGTCCATGTCGGGATCGGAACAACGGGGCCTGCCTCCGCGTATCAACGCCGGAGATAAGCCCGTGAATTCCCGCCATCGTCTTCCGTTTCTCGCCGCCATTCTTCCCGCCGCCGGCGCGATCGCGGCGTCGGCCGCGTCCGCCCAGCCGATCGAAGTGCCGACCGTCACGATCTACGCCAACCAGGCGCCGACCGAACTCGCCAAGAGCGGCGCGTCGGTCACCGTCGTCACCGGCGAGCAATTGCGCGCGCAGGGCGTATCCACCGTGGCCGAGGCGCTACGCGCCGTCCCCGGCGTCGCCGTGACGCAATCCGGCGGGCGCGGCGCGCTCACCGAAGTCCGCATCCGCGGCGGAGAGACCAACCAGGCGCTGGTCATCATCGACGGCATCGAGGTCAACGGGCTCGCCGACGGCGTCACCGATCTCGCCGACCTCGTCGTCGACGATGTCGAGCGCATCGAGGTGGTTCGCGGACCGCAGTCCGGCGTCTACGGTTCCTATGCCCAGACCGGCGTGATCGCGATCACCACGCTGTCCGGCAAGGGGCTCGCCAAGCCCAGGATCAGCGCCAAGGCGGAGGTCGGCTCGTTCGGCTCGCGCTCGCTCAGCGCCAACGCCCGCGGCGCGGTCGGCCCGGCCTACGGCTCGATCACCATCAGCGATTTCCGCACCGACGGCTACAATGTCGCGCGCACCGGCGCCGAACTCGACGGCACCAACGCCACGGTCGTCACCGGCAAGGCCGGCGTCGACGTGCTGCCCAATCTCAATATCGAGGGCGTCGTCCGCTACACCGATCGCAGGACCGCGACCGACCCGCAGGATTTCAACTGGCCGCCCGGACCGAATTACGGCCTCGTCGTCGACGGCTCCGACTACATGACCTATCGCAGCCTCGCCTCGCGCCTGGGCGCCACTCTCAAGCTGCTTGACGGCAATTGGACCCAGTCGGTCAACATCAAGGGCTTCGAGGAACACCTGCGCAGCTATTCGAGCAGCACGTTCGGCGCCGACGGCACGCGCGTGGTTCTCGATTACAAGTCGACCTTCCTGTTCGACACGGCGATCGCCGGCGGCGAACGCCACCGCCTCACCGCGCTCGCCGATACGCGGCGCGAGAACTACATCAGCACCTCGTCCGGCGCAGCCTTCATCAAGCGACGCACCGGCATCGCCGGCGAATACGCCGTCGATCTCGCCACCAACACCTCGCTGTCGGCGTCCGTGCGCCACGATTTCAACAGCGCTTTCCAGGACGTGACGACGTGGCGCCTGGCGGCTTCGCAACGCTTTCTCACCACCGGCACGCGCCTGCACGCGAGCGTCGGCACCGGCGTCACCGATCCGAGCGTGTTCGAATTGTTCGGCTCCTCGTTCAACCTGCCCAACCCGAATCTTCGGCCCGAGCAGTCGACTGGATGGGACGCCGGCGTCGAGCAGCGCTGGCTCGACGGCATGATCGTCACCGACGCGACCTATTTCGAAAGCCGCTTCACCGACAAGATCGAACTCGTTCCCGGCCCCGGCGGATTTCCGTACATCTATGTGAACGGCGCGGGAGTCGCCCACCGCCAGGGCATCGAGCTTTCCGGCACGTTCAAGCCGGCGCCATGGCTGACCCTGACCGGGACCTATACCTATACCAACGCCCGCACCAGCGCGGGCAATCCCGAGGTGCGGCGACCGCCGCATTCGGCCTCGTTCAACGCCACGGCGCAACTTCCCGACGACAAGACCAAGCTGACCTTCGGCGTCACCTACAACAGCGTGCGCAAGGACTACATCTTCACGCCGGCGAGCACCATTCTCGGCGACCTGCCCTCGGCCACCATCGTGCGCGGCCAGATTTCGCACGACCTGACGCCGATGCTGACGGCCTATGTCCGCGCCGAGAACATTTTCAACGTGCGATATGAGGAGGTCTATTCCTATCGCGCGCCGGGCTTCGCGATCTATGGCGGATTGAAATTCAAGACGGAGCCCTGACGGCGACGCGTGGCGCGATCCGGGCGAGCGCCCTCCCACCTCGCGAGCCAGATCGCGCCGCTTCAATCCGACGGGGCAGGATCGAACCTGGAAGGTCGCTGTGGCCTTCTTCAGGACGCTCCCATGCTCCGTGCGCCGGCGGCGTTCACGCGCCGTCGGCGCCCGCTTGTACCGACGTTTCGGCGAGCAGCCAGGCGAGATAATCGCGGTCCACGCTCTCGACCGGCAGGACAACCAGCGCCGGCGTTTCATAGGAATGCCGTTGCTTGATCGCCGCCACGGCGCGTTCGGCGAGCGTGGCGCGGGTCTTGACAAACATCACGACTTCCTCGGCGCGCTCGACGGTTCCCCGCCATCGATAATGCGAGATCATGCCCGGCACGATGTTGACGCAGGCCGCGAGCCCCTCCTCCACGATCGACCGGCCGACCTGTTCCGCCTCGACAAGCGTGGGGAAGGTCGTATAGACGAAGACGACGCGATCCATCGCGTTTCAGCCCCCCTCGCGCGCGCCGAGCCCCTAGGCCCCCGCATGAACACCACGCCATCATATGAGCGGATCGCGTTCGTCGCGAGTCCCTCGACCGAAGCCCAGCAGGCGCGCGAGCGGCTGGCGCGAGGCTACGGCGATCATGATCCGGCCACCGCCGACGTCATCGTCGCGCTCGGCGGCGACGGCCTGATGCTGCAAACCCTGCACCGCCACATGCGATCGGGAACGCCGATCTACGGCATGCACCGCGGCACCGTCGGCTTCCTGATGAACGATTTCAACGAGGATATGCTGCGCGAGCGGCTGGCGGCGGCGAAGATCACCATCATTCATCCGCTGATCATGCACGCCACCGAGGTCGGCGGCGCCGAGCGGGTGCATCACGCCATCAACGAGGTCGCCCTGTTTCGCCAGACCCACCAGGCCGCGCATCTGCGCATCATCATCGACGGCAAGGAGCGCATGGCCGAGCTGATCGCCGACGGCGCCATGGTGGCGACGCCGGCCGGCTCGACCGCCTATAACTTCTCCGCGCAGGGCCCGATCCTGCCGATCAACGCCCAGCTGCTCGCGCTCACCCCGATCAGCGCGTTTCGGCCCCGGCGCTGGCGCGGCGCCCTGCTGCCGAACACGGCGACGGTGGCGATCGAGGTGCTCGAAAGCGCCAAGCGGCCGGTGGCGGCGGTGGCCGACCATGACGAAGTGCGCGACGTGCGCCGGGTGGAGGTGGCCTCCGACCGCTCCATCGCCATGAAGATGCTGTTCGACCCCGGCCATAGCCTGGAGGAGCGCATCCTCAGGGAGCAGTTCGCCTGCTGACTTCCGGGCCCGGAGGGCCAATTCTCAACCATTCATTAACGCCGCGGCCTTATCGTTAACGCGCCGTGAACCGCTTCCGGTTCGGGCTATATCGCCGCGCACCCATGTACCGCATCGACTTCAACAAGCTGCGCTTTCTCGTCTGCGACGATAGCCCGCACATGCGGCGCATCCTGCGCACGCTGCTGCATTCGTTCGGCGCGCGCGAAGTCTACGAGGCCGAGGACGGCGCCTCCGCGCTCGAGGCCTTCACCCATTACGTTCCCGACATCGTCATCACCGATTGGGCGATGCCGATCTTCGACGGGCTCGAATTGACGCAGATGATCAGGCAGCCCGGCGCCAACGCCAACCCGTTCGCGCCGATCATCATGCTGACCGGCCATTCCGAGAAGCGCCGCGTGACGGCGGCGCGCGACGCCGGCGTGACCGAGTTCCTCGCCAAACCGATTTCGGCCAAGGCGCTGTATCAGCGCATCATGAACATCGTGATCAACCCGCGCCCCTTCATCAAGACGAAGCATTATTTCGGTCCCGACCGGCGGCGCAATCAGAACGGTTCCTATGTCGGCCCGGAGCGCCGGGTCGGCCAGAAGATGGAACTCATTCATCAGCCGGCCCTCTTGGAAAAGGCCAAGGCGACGAGTTGACGCGCGGATGAACGACGTTGCGTGGCGGCGCGACCGCCGAAGGTCGATGTCGACGCGGGGATCGCCGAGCGACCCGCGGTCGGCGCCGGATCGAACGGATCGACGGAAACGGTGGCGAACATGACGACGAAGAAGCCGGATCCCACGAGCGTGAAGACCTATGTCGATCACGAGGTCATCACGCCGCCGCATCATCTGCGCGCCGCCGCCCGTCCCGTCGGCGAGCACGACCGCGACGATCCGGTCGCGCGCGCCGAACAGGCGTTGCGGGACCTGTCGGGCCAGTTCACCGACTGGATGCACGAGGAGTGCGAGAATCTCGTCGCCGCGCATCGCGCCATCCGCGACCAGGGATTTGGCCCGACCGCGCGCGACAAGCTCTACCGCGCCGCGCACGACATCAAGGGACAGGCCGCGACCTTCGGCTACCCGGCCGCGGCCGCGGCCGCCGAAAGCCTCTGCCGGATCATGGATCACGCGCCGGAACTCGCGGCGGTGCCGCCCGAGCTGATCGACAATCACGTCAAGGCGATCCTCGCCATTGTCCGCGAGAACGCCCGCATCGACGCGGCCAATGTCGCCGACACGCTGTCGCGACGCCTGCGCGCCGTCGCCGACGAATATCTCGCCCACGTCAACCGCGATCGGCCCGAGCATCTCGAAGCGATCATGGCGCCGAGCATAGTGCCGGGCGCCTGAACGGCTGCGCGAGCCGCCGCCTCCCCTATCATCGGTGATTTCCGGATCGGTCGCCGGCGCGAAACGACGCCGCTCAGGCCGCGAGCGCGTGGTCTTCCGCGTCGATATCGATGAACGCGGCGCGCTGCTGATCGTCCATCGCCAGATCCTCGCACAGCATCCGCGCTTCCTCGCGCGCGGATTCGACGGCGAAGCGGCGCAGCAGGATCAGCAGCGGTTCCATTTCCGGCGTGCGGCATTCCTCGCATTGAGTGAGCACCCGCTCGACCATGGTGCGGCGCAATTGCGTCAGCTCCCCGGCCGAGCCGGCGAAGCCGAGCTCATGCACGGCCGCGATCGCCGCGCGGAAGGCGGGGATGGTCGAGGCCGGGAAACCGGCGCGGGTCAGCAACGCCGTGAGGCCGGCCCCGCCGCGTTCGCGCGTCAAGCCGCTCACGCGGGCGAGCGTCAAGCCCGACAATTCGACCAGCGCCTGGGTGAACAGCTCCTCATTGCCGCTCAACAGCGCGCGCAAGATGAGCCCCGGCGTCAACTGGCCGGTCTCGCGCAGGTGGCCGACCAGCCGCATCAGATCGGCGCCGCGCGAATTCGCGGCGGCGGAAATCGCGACGCGCTCGCGCGCCTCGCCCGTCATCCGCTCGGCGCGATCGGCGTTCATCCAGTTGCGCGCCACGACGAGGCGCGACAGCGTGCGCGACAATTGTTCGGCCAGCGCGAGGCGAATTGACGCGGGCAAATCGGCGCGCGCGAGCAGCGCCTCGCGAATGGCGGCGAGATGGCCGTGCCGCGCGACGATGCGCTCGATCGAGATCAAGGCGACCTCGGCGTGGGAATTTTCGATCAGTTCGAGGCAGGCTTCCGCCCCGCCGACTTCCGCGATCGCGGCCGCGATCGAAACCGGCAGACCGACGCGGCGCGCGATCGCGCCTTGCACCGCCGCGCTCCCGGTGGCGACGAGATCGACCAGGTCGGCGTCGACGAGAAGCGGCGAATGTTCGAGAATCGGCAGCGCGACCGAGGCCTGATCGGCGGCGAGCGCGCGCACGATCGCCGGCGGCGCTTCCTCGGCGGCGGCGAAGACATCCGCCATCGCCTCGCGCACCAGGGGCGAGGCATCGTCGAGCAGCATCAGCAGCGCGCCTTCGGCCGCGATACGATCCTCCTCCGACATGTCCGAAATGAGCCAGGCCCTCGCGAGCGCGCGCGTGGCTTCGGCGCGCTCGGTCGCTGACGCGGTGCGGACCCAACTGAGAAATTGCCGAACGATCATGATCTGGCCGGCCTACGCAACCCATACGGCGAACGTGACCGTCACGTTCCCTCATCCTCCACTCTAGCGGCCGAGGATTAACAAAGCGTTCACCATAAACATTTGGAATTATTGCCGTTTCGTTAACGGCGTCAGCTCGCGAAAACGCCCGCGCGGTCGCTGAAGAGATCGAAGCCGGCCGATGGCTGGGCCTCGCGCCGCGCGCTCGGGTCGGCGCCGGCGTCCTTCGCCGTCGACCACAGGCTCTGGACCGTCGGCGAAACGGGCTCGACGCGATCGCCCACCTGGAACAGCGTCTGGAACATCGGCGTGGCTCTCGCCGCGTCGCCTTGTTTCGGCGCCTCGTTCGCGGCGACAAGCTGAAGCGGCGCCTTCGTCTCCGCGTTCGACGACACTTGCGGAAAGGCGCCGAGGAAGGTCGCGGAAGTCGCGTTGCCTGCGAGCGCCGGCGTTTGCTGGACCGCGCTCGCGAGCGCGGTCCTGGTCGCCTCGGAATTGGCGGCGGTCACATATTTCGCGTTGAGGGTGGCGTAGACATCGCTCACGCCGCGCGCCCGGCCCGCGCGATCATAGAAGATCGATCGATTGGCGGCGGCGGCTGCCGGAAAAAGCGCGGCCGCGCTCGCGTTCGGGGTTTCCGACACGGCGTTGATCAGGCGCGTCGCGCCATAAACGCCGAGGAAATGCGACATATAGAGTTCCCCGTCGGTCGGCGCGCGGCCGATCGAGGCGGCGAGTTTCTCGCCGTTCATCTGTGTCAGCGCCCCCGCCATCGCGGCGTTGACGGTGGGATCGTTGCGCAAGGCAAGGATCGCCTGCCGCGCCGCCGGATCGTCGACCGCGTATCGCCCGTCACCGAGCCGCGTGATCGCATCGGCGACCTGGCCGTAGCCGAGCGCCGCGCCGCGCTCCTTCATGGTGGCGAGCCAGGTCTGATCGATGAACTGGTAGAGCCCCCGCGCCGAGGAAGTCGAGGCGGCGGCGCGCGGATTGAAATTGGATTCGATCTTGGCGGCGGCCAGCAGATATTCGAAGCTCACGCCGGTCGCGGCGGCCGCCTGCTGGATCGCGCCGGTGACCTGCAAGCGGGCCGGATTGAGGCCGGTACCCGTTGCATCGACCGCCATGGCTCATGACCTCCGGTGTCCGCGACCGCGAACGGGCGTGCGGCCGCGCGATAGACGGACGATGCCGAGTCTTAACGATCATGGTAAACGGGAGGTTAATGGGGGTGCCGGAACTTCGGCGGCCGGGAACGGCCGGCCGGGTTCGCGCCGGCGTGAAGCCCCCCTCGCCTCGGCGCTATTGACCCCGGCGGGCGCGGCGGGGACAACGCCGGCCATGATGAAGATGGCTTCGGAAAGACAAGAGCCGTGAACACGTTGCCGCCGCGTTCGTTTCTATTCGTTCCGGGCGACCGCCCCGAGCGCCTCGCCAAGGCGCTCGACCGCGACGCCGACGCGCTCATCCTCGATCTTGAGGATTCCGTCGCGCCCGAGGACAAGGTCCGGGCGCGCGCGAATGTCGCGGCGTTCCTGCGCGAGACCCGCGCCGAGAAGCGGCGCGCGCTTCTCATCGCGCGCGTCAACGGCCTCGCGACGGGGCTGATCGACGACGACCTTGACGCCGTCATCGCCTCCGCGCCCGATGCGATCTTCCTGCCCAAGGCCGAGGGCGGCGGAGCGATCAGCCATCTCGATGCCAAGCTCGCCGTGCGCGAGGCGCGCGGCGGACTCGCCGACGGCGCGATCGCGATCTATGCGCTCGCGACGGAAACCGCGCGCGCGGTGCTGACGACGGCAAGCTATGCGGCGTGTAGCGCGCGACTCGCCGGGCTCGCCTGGGGCCGGGAGGATCTTTCCGTCGCGCTCGGCGCCTCCGCGATGCACGACGAATACGGCCATCTCCTCGACACCTTCCGCCTGGCGCGCGGGCTGTGCCTGCTCGGCGCCTACGCGGCCGGCGCGCAGGCGATCGACGCGGTCGAGCCCGATTTCACCAATCTCGCGAGGCTGCGGCGCGAAAGCCTCGCCGCCTGGCGCGACGGCTTCACCGGCAAGCTCGCCATCCACCCCTCGCAGGTCGCGATCATCAACGAATGCTTCCGGCCCTCGCGCGAGGAACTGGCCGAGGCGCGCGCGCTGGTGGCGGCGTTCGCCCAGGCGGACGGGCGCGGCGCGATCGCGGTCGACGGCGTCATGCGCGACGTTCCCCATCTCGAACGCGCGCGGCGGCTCGTGGCCCGATATGGTTCGGATTGACCGCCGGAAGCGAGAGCCCGAACGACCCTCGCCTCACGGGTCCTTGCGATAGACCGCGCCCGGATCGAACGCGCGGCCGTCCTCGACGAAACGCAGCACCGCCCCGCCGGCGCGGTTGCTTTCCACCGCGCGATAGAAGCACGACCGCCGCCCGGTGTGGCAGGCGCCGGCGCCGGTCTGCTCGACCTTGATCCACACGGCGTCCTGATCGCAATCGGTGCGCATCTCGACGACGCGCTGGGTGTGGCCGGAACTCTCGCCCTTGCGCCACAGCTTGCGCCGCGAGCGGCTGTAGTACCAGGCCTCGCCAGTCTCGATCGTGCGCCGCAGCGCCTCCTCGTTCATGAAGGCGACCATGAGCAGGTCGCCGGACGCCGCGTCGGTGGCGACGCAGGTCACAAGGCCGGCGGCGTCGAATCGGGGGCGGAATTCGGTCCCCTCCTCGACGGCGGCGGCATCGTCGGATTTCGCTGAAGGGTCGATCGTCACGTCGGATTCCTTGATGCTCTTGCGCTCCGGCGCGCGGGCCGCGCCTCACGAAATCGCGCGACCGACGCGGGTCCGCGCATTGCCCATGATCGGAACATCGCCTCGGCGTTCGGCCGCGCGCGCGTTGAATGAGAACATGAGCGCGCCGGGTGACGGGTTAGCGCGTCGGGCCCCGCACCACCGACATGAAGCGCGCTTGCGCGCCCGCGTCGTCGCGGAACAGACCGGTAAACCGCGTCGTCACCGTCAGCGCGCCGTGCTTGCCCACGCCCCGCACCGACATGCAGGTGTGCTCGGCTTCGATCATCACCGCGACGCCGCGGGGCTTGAGGATGTCCTCGATCGCGGCGGCGATCTGCGCCGTCATATGCTCCTGCGTCTGCAGGCGATGGGCGAAGGCGTCGACGAGGCGCGCCAGCTTGGACAGACCGACGACGCGGTCGACCGGCGCGTAGGCGATATGCGCGGTGCCGTAGAACGGCATCATGTGGTGCTCGCAATGCGATGTGAACGCGATCTCGCGGATCAGGACGAAATCGTCATAGCCGGCGGTTTCGCCGAAGGTGCGGTCGAGCACCTCGCTCGGACATTCGCGATAGCCGCGGTAAAGTTCGTCATAGGCCTCGATCACGCGGCGCGGCGTATCCAGAAGGCCTTCGCGATCGGGATCCTCCCCGATATAGGAGATGAGCGTCTTGACCGCCGCCTCGGCCTCGGCCCGCGACGCGCGCGGCAGGTCGGGACGGATCGCGCCGCCCTGAACATCGGCGGGCGTGCCCGCGCGCAATTGCTTGATCACCGCGTCCATATCGACTCTCCGTTCGACCGGTCCTCGCTGGAACCGGGAGTGTCACCGGGCAGCCGCTCCGGCCGGTTCCGCGCTGAACGAAACCGAGGCCGGCGAACGCCGCCATTCGCCGAGTTCCGGCTGTCCGGGCGATCTTGCCCGGCAAGCCGTTGCTCCCGCGTGCGATTATCTCCGTCACGCGTCGGCGAGCGGCGCTTTTTGCCCCGCTGCCAATGCACTATATAGTGTATTATGATCCTGCCGCAAAGGCGGGAACATTCCGCTCACGACAACCTGATGCTCCGCGCGGCGCGATGCTTAACGAGGTTTACAACAAGCGAATTCTGGAACTGGCCGGCAACATTCCCCGGCTTGGACGGTTGGCCACGCCCGACGCCAGCGCCACCGCCCATTCCAAGCTCTGCGGCTCGACCGTCACGGTCGATCTCAAGATGGACGGGCCCGTGGTCACCGACTTCGCCCATGAAGTGAAGGCCTGCGCGCTCGGCCAGGCCTCGTCCTCGATCATGGCGCGCAACGTCGTCGGCTCGACCGCCGGCGAATTGCGCGCGCTGCGCGACAGCGTGCGCCGCATGCTCAAGGAAAACGGCCGTCCGCCCGAGGGCAAATGGGCCGATATCGCCGTGCTCGAACCCGTGCGCGACTACAAGGCGCGCCATGCCTCGACGCTGCTCACCTTCGACGCGGTGGTCGACGCCATCGGACGGATCGAGGCTGAACGCGGCGCGCCGGCCGCGGCCTCCCCGTGAGCGCGTGACGGGCTGGCAATGGGCGCATCATGAGCGCATTCGACGACGCGGCGAGATTCGTCGTCCGCCTGCCGCGCAATTTCGGCCGCGGCCTCCTGGCGGTCTATCGCCACACGCTCTCCCCGCTCATCGGCTTTCACTGCCGGCACCTGCCGACCTGCTCGTGCTATTCCGACGAGGCGCTCGAACGGCACGGCCTCTGGGCCGGCGGCTGGATGACGCTCGCGCGCCTGCTGCGCTGTCATCCCTGGGGCACGTCGGGGATCGACAACGTGCCGCGCGAGCGGCCCACCGGGGCGCGCTGGTATCTGCCCTGGCGCTACGGACGCTGGCGCGGCGTCAATCCCGGTTGACGCGCATCAGCCGGGTCGGACGTCGCCCGATCATACGCTAGCGCCCGGCCTCGCCCATCGCCTCGAGCCTGCGCCGCGCGTCGGCCGAACCGAGTTCGGCGGCGCGGCCATACCATTGCCGCGCGCGCGCGGCGTCCGGCGCGGTGCCGACCGCGCCGATCTTCTTCAAGATCGCGGGGTCGTAGGTCGCGCCGAGCGCGAGCGCGGCGTGCGCGCTGCGGGCCTCGGCCGCGCGCTGAAGCAGAAGACGCGCGGAGGCGAAATCGCCCTCGCTCATGAGCTTCTCGCCGCGCTCGACAAGCGCCTCGATCACGGTCGCGGCGATGCCGGGGCGATCGGCGGACGCGCTCTCGGGCGCCGGCTTGGCCTCCGGCGCGGCCGCCGCCGTCTCGGCCGGTCGCGTCGCGAACGGCGGCGCGGACGCGAGCGTCGGCCCGGTCGCGGCGGACGGCGGATTTGGCGCTGGGAAGACCGCCGGCGCGGTGGACGGCGCGCCCTGCATGCCGGCGCCGATCGACGAAGCGTTCGCCGGCGGCGGCGCGAGAATCGCCATGGACGCGGCGATCGCCTGCGGCGGCACGGCGGGTTGGGCTTGTTGCGCCGGCGCGGCCTGCTGCGGCACGATCGCCGTCGTCGCGACGCGCGTCGGCGCGCTGGGCGGCGGCGAAAGCGAAACGCCCGATTCCGTCTTGCCGGCAACGGTGCTCGCCAGCAGATTGCCGACATAGGCTTGCGGGTCCGGGCGCGTCGCGATGAAGGCCGCGCCGAGAATCACCACCATGCCGAGCCCGATCGTCGCGAGCCTGCCGATGAGGCCGATCAGCCGCCGGCGCCCGCCGAGATCGAGCGGCGGCATCGGCGGCATCCATTCCGGTTCGAGCGAGGGGATGCGCATCGCCGAACCCGCCGGCGCGCGCGCGGGCGCGTGTTGCGACGCCGGCACGCGGCGCGGATCGACCCATGGCGCCATCGTCGCGCGGCTGTCGGGACGGCCATGCGTCGCCAAGCGGCGGCGCGCCTCCAATGTCGCGGCCAGTTCGGCTCCCGCGTCGGACTTATCGTCGTAAGGCTTGACGGTTTCGTTCATCACGGTTCCCCCTCTGCTGCCTACGATCCTGACGCCCACTTGAATTCGCCGCGTGGCGGCGCGCGCGCCGCCCGCCCGGCTCAGCGTGCCTGACGCGCCTGGTTCCATTTGACGAACTCCTGAAACAACCGCGTGCGATCGGCTTCCGACATCGATCCGGGCTTGGTTTCCGCGTTGCCCCGCGCCTCCAGGAACGCCTGGAAATCGCCCCGGTTCGCGACACCCGGCTGTTCGGTGTTCGCGCGCAGCCAATCGTCGGCGCCGGAAAAGCGCGTCAGCCCCGGCACCACGGCGGAGAGATTGATCTCCCGCCATTTCGGATGCCGCGGCGGCTTGCCGAAATCGCCCGCACGCACGCGCGGAAAGAAGGCGTCGACGAAGCGGGAGATGCGCTGGTAGCGATCGGTGTTTTTCGGCCAGTTGTAGGCGATGAGCACCGCGCTGACGGCGATCGATTCGACCTGTCGGCCCGGCTCGATCAATCCGGGATAATCCTCCGCCGTGAGGATTGTCGGAAGATAGGCCTCCTGCAACGGCTTGGCGTAGGGCACCGGCAGCAGACGGAATCCGTCGGCCGCCTTGACCTTGCCGACGGAAGCGGTCGGCTTGCCGGCGATGAGAACGGTCGCCGCGAGATCGCCCTTCTTCATCGCCTCGATCGCGTCGGCCTGGCCGAGATTGACCTCCTGCGGTTTGACGCCGAGAAGGTTGAAGATATTGCGCGTCGAAAGCTGCGTGCCGCTGCCGAGGTCGCTGAAATTGACCTTCTTGCCCTCCAGATCGTTGATCGAGGTGATCTCGGGCCGGACGATGATGTGCATCTCCTCGTTGAAGAGCTTCGCGACGTAGACGATCTTCTCGCGCAGGTCGGAGACGCCGCCGCGGCGAAGCTGGTCGAGCAGCGGGGCCTGGGTGATGCCGAGGTCGATGCCGCGCAGATAGCGCACGTCGATGATGTTCTGTCCGCCGCCCTTGCCGATCACCGGCAGGATGCGAAGCTTGTCGCCGTCGTCGAGCACGGCCGACAGGTCGTAGGCGATCGAGAGATAGGTGGCGTTGAGATTGCCGGAGATGATGGCGACGGTATTGGCGTTGAGCCGGTCGCCGGAGTGTTGAGCTTCCGCCGGCGCGGCGACTCCAAGAAGCGCCGCGACCAGGACAGCCCCCACACGCCCGGTTCGCCATCGCGCCCGTATGCGATACCCGATCGTACGCGCCAGCGTCCCCCGATTGTCTGGTGTCATGGTTTCGTCCCCTCCTGGAGTGCCACGTCCAACGGGTTGCCCGCTTCTTGAAGCCACGCCCCGAGGTCCTAACGGTCTGCCCCTATGCGATTGGGTGCTGGCTTGCGACGATCGGGCAACGGTCGGATTGAGGCGTCGGATTGGGACGATAGTTCGCGCGAAACGCGTTCATTTTTGGCGAAATTCGAGAAACGATGTGGTCGCCTCGCCGGCCCGCGCGGCGTCATCACGCGCGGCGCGAGGCGCGCGGCGCATCATGGCCGCGGCGCGCGCTAACATGCTGCGTCGTCGCGTGGATCGGCGATCGCGCGGGCGCGGCGACGATGACCTCGCGAGTGCCGTTCCGAGGGACGCGTGAAATGCCGGCGACGAAGCTGTCGCCACGAATCGGACACGAATCATGTCCGCGCGATCACCGACCGCGTTATCCGGCGAAAGGAGATTGGCCGCCGCGCGGCCTGCTGATGATGAGGCCGGCGAGCGCGGTCGCCATGAACGCGGTCGCGACCAATCCGATCGTCGCCAGGCCGCCGGTCGCGTAGAGCGCGCCGCCGATCGCCGAGCCGACCCCCTGCCCGACATAGATCGCCGAGGTGTTGAGCGCGACCGACGCGCTGCCCAGTTCCGGCGCGGCCGCGATCAGGCGCACCTGCTGCATCGAGTTGAACGCGGCGAATCCGAGGCCCCACAATCCCATCGCCAGTCCCATCGCCACCACGTTGCCCGCGCCGAACAGCCAGCTCAGCGCGCCGGCCATCATGATGACGAGGAAGACGCGCGCGGTCGCGTAAGGCCCCCACGATCCCACCAGCCGCGTGGCGGCGAGATTGCCGATGACGCCGAGGACGCCGTAGATGGCGAAGAACAACGCCGCGACGCGTCCCGACGCGCCGGCCATGTCGGCGAGCAGCGGCGCGACGTAAGGGAATACGACGAATTGCCCGCCGAGCCACAGCGCGGTGATCGACAACAGGAGCAGCACCAGCCTGTTGCGTGCCACCGCAACCCAGGTCGCGAACTCGACCGGCGGGCCCTTCAAGCCGCGCGGCAGGCGCGTCCACAGCAACAGGCCGGCGACCGTCGCGATCAGCCCGACGACGACATAGGTGCCGCGCCAACCCCATTGCGCCGTCGAGGCCGCCACCAGCGGCAGGCCGAGCGCGACCGAACTCGACCAGCCGAGGAATACGAATGAGATCGCCCCGGAGCGCTCGCGCTCCGGTATCATCAACGCCACGGTGCTGGCGGCCTGCGGCGTGAAGATCGCGGCGACCGCGAGCATCGCCAGGCGCAGCGCCAGCAGCACGCCATAGGAAGGCGCGAGCGCCGAGGCGAAATGCCCGACCGCGAGCACGGCGATCGTCCCGCCCAACATCACGCGGCGATCCATCCTGCTCGTGCGCCAGACCAGGAGCGGCGAGCCCACGCACAGCACCGCCGCGCCGAACGTCACCAACAGGCCCGCCGTCTGGATGGAGACGTCGAGACCCCGCGCGAGCTCGGTGATCATGCCGGCCGGGCCGAGCACGCTCACGCCGACGACGAAGTTGCCGAGCAGCATCGCCACGAGCGCGGGAGGGTTGGTCATGCCTTACTCATAACGTACCGGGCCGGCTCGCGAAATCGGCGCCGCCGCCCGCCACGCATGCGCCGCCGCCTCTTGCCAACCCCATTCGGTCGTGTATGGAGTTTCCGCGCTTACCTGCGTTCGTAGGCAGCGAGTGAGCAACAGGAGCATAGCATGGTCGGTCCGACCCAGGTCCATGTGACCTTCCCCGACGGCGCCCGCCGCGAATTTCCCCAAGGCATCACCGGCTTCGACATCGCCAAGGGCATCTCGCCCTCGCTCGCCAAGCGCACCGTGGCGATGGCGCTCGACGGCGAGTTGGTCGACCTCGACGATCCGATCGCGCGCGACGCCAGAATCGAATTCATCTCCCGCGAGGACCCGCGCGCGCTGGGACTTATCCGGCACGATTGCGCCCATGTGCTGGCCGAGGCGGTGCAGGCGCTGTGGCCCGGCACTCAGGTCACCATCGGCCCGGTGATCGAGCACGGCTTCTATTACGACTTTTTCCGCGACCAGCCCTTCACGCTCGAGGACCTGCCGGTCATCGAGAAGAAGATGCGCGAGATCATCGCCAAGGATCGCCAGCTCACCAAGGAAGTGCTGCCGCGCGAGGAAGCCAAGCGCGTTTTCGGCGCCATGGGCGAGGCCTTCAAGGTGGAGCTGATCGACGCCATTCCCGGCGACGAGCCGATCAAGATCTACCGCCAGGGCGAATGGTTCGACCTCTGCCGCGGCCCGCATATGCCCTCCACCGGCAAGGTCGGTACCGCCTTCAAGCTGATGAAGGTCGCGGGCGCCTATTGGCGCGGCGATTCCAACAACCCGATGCTCACCCGCATCTACGGCACCGCCTTCGCCAAGCAGGAAGAGCTCGACGCCTATCTCAAGCAAATCGAGGAGGCCGAGAAGCGCGACCACCGCAAGCTCGGCCGCGAGCTCGATCTCTTCCACTTCCAGGAGGAAGGCCCCGGCGTCGTATTCTGGCACCCCAAGGGCTGGACGCTGTTCCAGAACCTGATCGCCTATATGCGGCGGCGCCAGAACGCGGCCGGCTACATGGAAGTCAACGCGCCGCAACTGCTCGACAAGTCTTTGTGGGAGACGTCCGGCCACTGGGAATGGTATCGCGAGAACATGTTCGGCGCGCAGTCGGCCGGCGACGAGGCCGAGGACAAGCGCTGGTTCGCGGTCAAGCCGATGAACTGCCCCGGCCATGTGCAAATCTACAAGCACGGCCTTCGCTCGTACCGCGAACTGCCCTACCGCGTCGCCGAATTCGGCCTCGTGCATCGCTACGAGCCCTCCGGCGCGCTGCACGGGCTTTTGCGCGTGCGCGCGTTCACGCAGGACGACGCGCATGTGTTCTGCACCGAGGATCAGATCGCCGAGGAGTGCCTCGCCATCAACGATCTCATTCTCTCGATCTACCGCGACTTCGGCTTCGAGGAGATCGTGGTCAAGCTCTCCACTCGGCCCGACAAGCGCGTCGGCGAGGACGCGCTGTGGGACCGCGCCGAGGCGGCGATGAGCCGCGTGCTGGACGAGATCGCGGCGACCTCCGGCGGACGCATCAAGACCGGCGTCAATCCCGGCGAAGGCGCGTTCTACGGCCCGAAATTCGAATACGTGCTGCGCGACGCCATCGGCCGCGACTGGCAATGCGGCACCACGCAGGTCGACTTCAATTTGCCGGGCCGCTTCGGCGCGTTCTATATCGACGCCGACGGATCGAAGAAGACGCCGGTGATGATCCACCGCGCCATCTTCGGCTCGCTCGAACGCTTCCTCGGCATCCTGATCGAGAACCACGCCGGCCACTTCCCGCTGTGGCTCGCCCCTGTGCAGGCGGTGATCGCCACCATCACCTCGGACGCCGACGATTACGCGCGCGAGGTGACGCGGCTGGCCGCGCGCGCGGGCCTGCGCGTGGAGACGGACCTTCGCAACGAGAAGATCAACTACAAGGTGCGCGAGCATTCGCTGGCCAAGGTTCCCGCGCTGCTCGTGGTCGGCAAGAAGGAGGCCGAGACCCGCGCGGTTTCCGTGCGCCGCCTGGGCAAGGAAGGCCAGAGCGTGCTGCCGCTCGACGCCGCGCTCGCCGCGCTCGCCGAGGAGGCGGTCGCGCCCGATTTGCGCCGCGCGCTGGCCGAATCATAATTCACGCTGAAAACCGGAGAGACGCCGATCGATGCCCGACGCGCTTGAACTGTTGAGAACCCGCCGTTCCGTCAAGCCGATGGAGATGACGGGTCCCGGCCCCACGCCGGCCGAGATCGACGCGTTGCTGACGATCGCCTCGCGCGTTCCCGATCACGGCAAGCTCGCGCCGTGGCGCTTCATCGTTTTCGAGGGCGAGGGTCTGCGCAAGGCCTCGCTCATCGTCGAGAAGGGATTCAAGGCGAAATTCCCCGCCGCGACCGACGAGCAGGCCGGCGACGCCGGCAAGCGTTTCGCCCAGGCGCCGCTTGTGATCGCGGTGGTGAGCCGCGCCGCGCCGCACCCCAAGATCTCGGAATGGGAACAGGTGCTCTCCGCCGGCGCGAGCGCGATGGCGCTCGTCGTCGCCGCGCACGCGACCGGATACGCCGCCTGCTGGCTGACCGATTGGGTGAGCTACGACCGCGCCACGCTCGATGCCCTCGGCGTCGCGGCGGAGGAAAAGATCGCCGGCTTCGTCAATATCGGGCGCGCCGCGCGCGCGGCCGAGGATCGACCGCGTCCGGTGCTCGCCGACATCGTCACGCGCTTCGGATAGACCGCGCCGATCCCCGATCAGGGCTTCTGGGTCGCGATATAGGCGGCGAGATCGGCGGCTTCAGCGCGCGTCAGGTTCATGTCGGGCATGCGCGGATGCGGCGTCAGCAGATAAAGCGCGATCAGCGCGCCGGAATAGTTCTCGCGCGTCGCGATCGAGGAAAACGGCGGCGCGTCGGTATTGGCGCGCTTCTGTTCGGTGCCGACGACATGACAGCTCGCGCACCAGCGCTGCGCCAGCCGCGCGCCGTTGTCGGCGCCCGCCCGCGCCTGTCCGGCGAGCGCGGCGAGCGCGACCACGAGGAGGCAGGCCGTCAATCCCGATTTCATCCGTTTGCGCATCATCCACCCGCGAAACATGTCGATTTCCTCGCGCCGGCCCCGGCGCCTTCCGAGCATTCGCCCCACGAGACGATATCGTCCCGTCCAAGGCAATGCACCAGATTCAATGCACCAGATTCCGAGCGTTGCGCAAATCCCCGTCGCGAAAAGTGGTTTCCAGCCTCGCGGGACTTGCTCCATCGGCCCAGCATGCTTGACGCGGAACCGGTCATCAAGCTTTCCCGCGATCGGCCGGCGCGCCAGCCGATCAATTCCACCGCTTTATTGCGCGACGACCTCGATCTCGCCGTCGACGCCGTTGAGCACCTTGAAGGCGCGCTCGAACACCTTGCCCTCGTTGCGGGCGATGGCGCGGTATTCCCCCTCCGCCAGCACCACGCGCGGGAAGGCGCCGGTCGCTTCCTTGATGACGTCGCCGGCAGGCGTGATCACCGTCCATGACGTGTTAGCCAGCGCCTCGCCGCCCTTGTCGCCGACCAGCTTGAAGGTGATCGCGGCGGCGCGATGCTGCACCGTCACGTCGGTGAGCTTGCCAGCGTGCACGCGCATGTCGGAGCGCACGACGGAATTGGCGTCGCCGTAATTGGAGATGATGTAATAGATGCCCTCCGGCAGCAGGACGATGTCGGTGGCGACGGCGGCCTGGACGATCGGCGCGCGCTCGGCCGTCTCGAACTGACTGCCCTTGTAGACGTCGAAGGTGATCTGGCCCTGCGGGATCTTGCTCGCGCCGACGCGGCCCTCGATGCGCAGCCCGCCGGCGGGCAGTTCGAAGGTTTCGCGCAAGGTCTCCTGCCTGACCACGACCGTGCGCACCGAACTCACCAGGCCGAGACTGGCGTGCACGATATAGGTGCCCGGTTGCAGCACGATGTTCGGCGTCGCGCCGCGATCCTCCTTGATCAGCTTGAACGCGCCGGCGGCGTCCGGCCGGTCGGCATAGACGCGCCAGATCAGGCCGCCGCTGACGGCGGGCATGTCCTTGCCGAAGCGCGCGTTGAGCGCGAGCACCGCCTGCCCGGACGGAACGAGCGGCGCGGCCGGCGCGATCGCCGCGGGCGCGGCAAGACTCGGCGGCGGCAGGTCGGGCTGGGCGGCCGGCCCGGATGGCGGGGCAAGATTGATGGCCGGACCGGTCAGGACATTGGGCACGCTGGTCGGAGGCACCGGCGGGGGACGCTCGCCGAAGATCTGGGCGCCCGCGTCGGTCGCCGCGAAGAGAAGCGCGCCCGCGATTCCCGCCGCCAGAATCCGCCGCCGCGCGCCCGCGCGCCGCCGTGATGATCCGACCGTGCGGAGAAATCCTACGTTCATGATCGTCCGTTTTGCGCGTAAACGCGAGGAATTCAAGCCTCTTGGCGCGCCCCCCGGGCGGCCGGCCGGACCATGGACGGCAAATTTGTCATAATTCCAGAGCAATCCTTACCCGCCTTCGCAAGAGTCGGGCCTTATTCGCGAAGGTCATGGGGCCCGCGACCGAGCGGGATTATCCATTGCTGGATCGCATTATTCGACGTCGCACGGACCTTACCGACGTGGCACGCAAACCGACCTCCCCTCGGCGCAAACCCGTGATCGGACTTGCCCTCGGCGGCGGGGCGGCGCGGGGCTTCGCCCATATCGGGGTCGCGCGCGCGCTGATGGCGCGCGGGATCGCGCCGGATGTCGTCGTCGGCACCTCGATCGGCGCCGTCGTCGGCGCCTGCCTGATCACTGGCCATCTCGACGCGTTCGAGGCCTGGGCGCGCGGGCTCAAGCCGCGCAACATCTTCAGCTATCTCGACATCAGCCTCGGCGGCTCGGGCCTGATCGGCGGACAACGGCTCGCGAACGAACTCGACGCCACGATCGGGCGCGCGCTCGTCGAGGAGCAGCGGGTGAAATTCGCGGCGATCGCGACCGAGGTGAGCACCGGCCACGAGGTGTGGCTGACGCGCGGACGCATCGTCGACGCGGTGCGCGCCTCCTACGCGCTGCCGGGCATCTTCGCGCCGATCGCGATCGGCGACCGCTGGCTCGTCGATGGCGCGCTCGTCAACCCGGTGCCGGTCTCGGCCGCCCGCGCGCTCGGCGCGGAAATCGTGATCGCGGTGAATGTGAGCACCGAAGCCTTCGGCCATGGCGCGACGATCGCCGCGCATGGCGGCCATCCCCGGGACGATGCGCCCGCCGATCAGCCGCGCGCCAAACCCCGCCTGCGCGGGCTGTTCTCGGCCGAATCCGCGATCCGGCGCGAGTTCTTCGGCGATCCCGGCCGGCCCGGCATCTCCACCGTCATGGCGGAAGCGTTCAACATCATGCAGGACCGCATCACGCGGGCGCGCCTTGCCGGCGATCCGCCCGACGTGCTGATCTCGCCGCGCGTCTCCCAGATCGGCTGGTTCGATTTTCATCGCGCCGGCGAGGCGATCGAGCGCGGCGAAGTGGCCGCCGCGCGCACGATGGATTCGATCGAGGAAGCCGTCGCGTTGCTCGCGCCGACGGCGAACGAGGTGCCCGGCGTCGGCCCCGATCCCGCGGCCGATTGAGCGCCGCGGCCGGACCGATCAGACGTCCTTGCCGCGCTTCTTCATCTCGACGCGGATGGCGTCGATCATTTCAAGCGACATGCGCTCGGCCCACTGCCCGAGGAATCCCATCGCGCCGTCGATGATCTTGGGTTCCTGCTCGACGAGCTTGCGCCCCGGGGGCGAGGAATAGAACGCGAGAATTTCCTTGAGCTCCTGGTCGGTGAACGCCGACGCGTAGTCCTTGACGAACTGGTCGGCGACTTCCTTTTCGCGCGGCGCGAATTTCGGCGCCAGCGTGCCGATCACCTCATTGAGGTCCTTGCCGAGGGTGACGTTGGACTGCAACAGCGTGTCCTTCGCCCGCGTCAGCAGCGTGAGGGTGACGCCCTTGTAGATCAGCTCCGATTTCTTGATCGCCATGATCTCCTTCGACGCCGCGAGCGCGGCCGCCGACGGCTCGGCCGCCTTCTGCGCGTAGCCGGCCGAAAACGACAGGCCGGCGACGAGAGCCGCGGCGAGCGAAAGCGTGAGGGTCCTGTTCATTGGCAAATCTCCTTATGCGCGGCCGCCCGGCCGCTCGACGATGCGAATTCCATCCTTTCCCGCCAGAATGGCCATCGTCGCCATGCCGAGGAAAAGGCCATGCTCGACCACGCCGGGAATGGCGGAAAGAGCGGCGGCCAGCCTCGCCGCGTCGGGAATGCGACCGAGACGGGCATCGATGATCCAGTGGCCGCCATCGGTGACGAAAGAATGGCCGTCGGCGGTGGTGCGCGGGGCCAGCGGACCGGCCGCGCCGGACGCGGTGATCGCCGCCGTGATCGCGGCGCGCGTCGCCGCCAGCGCGAACGGAACGACCTCGATGGGCAGGGGAAACCTGCCGAGCGTCTCGACCCATTTCGACTCGTCGGCGATGACGATCATGCGGTCGGACGCGGCCGCGACGATCTTTTCCCTGAGCAGCGCCCCGCCGCCGCCCTTGATCAGATCGAGGCGGGGATCGATCTCGTCGGCGCCGTCGACCGTCACGTCGAGGCGCGCGAGCTCGTCGAGCGTGGTCAGTTTGATCCCGCATCGCTCGGCGTCGGCGCGGGTGGCCTCCGAGGTCGGCACCGCGATGATGTCGAGGCCGGCCCTGACGCGCTCGCCGAGAAGCTCGACGAAAATCCGCGCGGTCGATCCCGTGCCGAGACCGACACGCATGCCGCCGGAAATCTCCTCGACCGCGCGCGCGGCGGCCCGTCGCTTCAATTCACCCGCATCCATCTGGCATCGACCCAGCGGGCCCCACGCGGCCGATGATCGGTCCCGCGATCGCCCGGGCGTTTGAATAGCCCCGTTCATGGCGAATTGACAGCCTCCCCGCGCGGCCGGAGACCGAATTATCCGGACCACGTTAACGGGCTTGCGCGCGCGAGCCGGTCCGGCTAGCGATCCGCCATGTCCAATCCGCCCCTCGTCGTGTTCGATCTCGACGGCACCCTCATCGATACCGCGCCGGACCTGATCGCGACGCTGAACGTCATACTCGGCCGCGAGGGCTTGCCTCCTGTGCCGCTGGAATCGGCCCGCGCCATGATCGGCGGCGGCGCCCGCGTGCTGCTGGAACGAGGCCTGGCGATCGACAACCGCAAGCCCGGCGAAGCCGACATGAAGCGCATGCTGGCCGACTTCATCGACCATTACGCGCGCAATATCGCGGTCCACTCCCGCCCGTTCGACGGGCTCGAAACCGCGCTCGACGCGCTCGCCGACCGGGGCTACGCCTTCGCCGTCTGCACCAACAAGCTGGAATGGCTGTCGGTGCGGCTGCTTGAGGAGCTTTCGCTGCGGAGCCGCTTCGCGGCGATCTGCGGAGGCGACACGTTCGGCAAGGCCAAGCCCGACCCGCATTCGCTGCTCCAAACAATCGCCAAGGCGGGCGGCGATCCGGCGCGGGCGATCATGGTGGGCGACTCCGCCGCCGATGTCGGCGCGGCGCGCGGCGCGCGCGTGCCGATCGTCGGGGTTACATTCGGCTATACGGATACCCCCATCGCCAAGCTCTCACCCGATCGGGTGATCAGCCACATGAGCGAATTGGAGGCGGCCGTTAACACATTGATGAATAAGCCGAATAATTAGAATTCGCCAATATTCGCAAATTGTTGGCGTGGATTCTTCGTGTGCCTCCCGGGCCACGGAAATTGGCGAAATTAACCTTTTGTTTCCAATGCTGTTGCGCGAAATTCCCGTCATCCTTAAGGTCGCTTGGGGACTGCGGCGAACCGCCGCATCGTTGTGGATCGAAATCATGCGTCGCATCGTGATGGTTGCCATTGCCGGCGTCGGTCTCGCCGGATGTGGATCGCTATCGATGCCTGGCCTGGACGTATTCAAGCCGGCACCGGTCGAAGGAATCCTCCGACTGGAGTCAAAGCCGAGCGGCGCGGAAGCGCGGACCTCGACTGGCCAGGCGTGCCGGACGCCGTGCAACCTGAAGATCCCGATCGCCGACGGCTTCAGCGTCACCTTCAACCTCGACAAGCACCAATCGCAAACGGTCGCGGTGCAGGTCCTGCAGGTCAATACCGACGCGCCGCTCGAGGAAGGCGCGCCCTCGCCGGCGTTTGATCCCAATCCGATCTACGTCGAATTGCAGCCGAGCAAGCCGCCGCCGAGGAAGCCCGCTGTGAAGCGCTCCACGGCGCCCAAGCCGCGCGCGACCACCAACGGATCGCAGCCGGCCTCAAGCTCGGCCTTCCCGCCTCCGCAGCAGCAACAGCCGGCGTCGAATTCGGCCTTCCCGCCACCGCCGCCCCCGGCGTCCCGCTAGGCCACATCGCAAGGCCCACCGCGCCAAGGCCTGCCTTGCCAAGGCCTGCCTTGCCAAGACCCATCATCTGGTCGGCGACAAGGAACTCGTCCGCGCGAAAGAGCTTTCGCGTGACGCGCAGTGCGATGTCCTCGCCTGGGTTGCAACGGCCACGTCCCCTCTACCGGGAACATCCCGCCAGCGGGCACTCCCCGCGCTCGCGGTCGTTGAATACCTTTCCTTTGTTGAGAATAATTGTAATGACGTCCCGCGCGGCCTAGATTGCGCAGCCCGGATCGCGGTTCTTCGATAGGCCGCAACTCGGACGGACCACGGAAACGGGGAACCCGGATTTTCATGATGACCTCGTCGCCCGCGCGCGGTGCCATGGTCGACCCCTACGGTCGAACCATCAGCTACCTGCGCGTCTCCGTGACCGATCGCTGTGACTTCCGCTGCTTCTATTGCATGTCGGAAGACATGACGTTCCTGCCCAAGGCCGACATTCTGACCCTGGAGGAACTCGACCGGCTCTGCTCGGCCTTCATCGCGCGGGGCGTTCGCCGCTTGCGGCTGACCGGCGGCGAACCGCTGGTGCGCCGGGGCGTGATGTCGCTGATCAATTCGCTGTCGCGCCATCTGCGGAGCGGCGCGCTCGACGAGTTGACGCTGACCACCAACGCCTCGCAGCTCGCAAAATTCGCCGCCGACATCAAGGCCGCCGGCGTGCGCCGCGTGAACATCTCGCTCGACACCCGCGACCCGGCGAAGTTCCAGACGATCACGCGCTGGGGCGATCACGCCAAGGTGCTCGACGGCATCGAGGCCGCGCGCGCGGCCGGACTGGCGGTCAAGATCAACACCGTCGCGCTCAAGGACGTCAACGAGGAGGAAATTCCCGACCTCATCACCTGGGCGCATGGGCTCGGCATGGACCTGACGCTGATCGAGGTGATGCCGCTCGGCGAAATCGGCGACGGCCGCGTCGACCAGTATCTGCCGCTGTCGATGCTGCGGACCCGCCTCGCCCGCGTCTTCACCCTTGAGGATACCGACGAGCGAACCGGCGGCCCGGCGCGGTACGTCCGGGTGCGGGAGACCGGGGGGCGCCTCGGCTTCATCACGCCGATGACCCACAATTTCTGCGAGACCTGCAACCGCGTGCGGATCACGTGCACCGGCACGCTATTCACCTGCCTCGGGCACGAGGATGCCGTCGATCTGCGCGCGCCGTTGCGCGCCGCGGTAACCGACGACCTCCTCAACGCGACGATCGACCGGGCGATCGGACATAAGCCGAAGGGCCACGACTTCATCATCGACCGTCGCCACAATCGCCCCGGCGTGGGCCGGCATATGAGCGTCACCGGCGGTTGACTCCACGGCGGTCCTATCCCTCGGCCCTTACCCAAACTTCCAGTTGACTGGCCTTTGGCGTATTGGGATGCTGCGCGCGTCGGGCAGCCATGCGAAATAGGTATGGCACCTTTGGAATGCCGCCCTCGCGGGCGCGTTCGCCATGGAAGGGCCGTCCGGCCCTGAATTCGTCTGGGGAGATCTCGCCGTTGCAAGCGCTACTCAACGTGAGCGGCAGGATTGATGCGCTCAATTCGTGGCTTGGCCGATGGATTTCCTGGGCGGTGCTGCTGGCGGTACTGGTGTCGGCGGTGAACGCCGTCGTCCGCAAGCTGTTCGACATGTCGTCGAATTCGTTCCTCGAACTGCAATGGGTTCTGTTCAGCATCGTCTTTCTGCTGTGCTCGCCTTGGACGCTTCTCACCAACGAACACATCCGCATCGACATCATCAACTTCAAGCTGCCGTTGAAGGCGCGTAGCTGGATCGATCTGATCGGCCACGCCTTCTTTCTCATTCCGTTCACGGTGATCCTGCTGTGGTGGTCGATCCCGTTCTTCATCAATTCGGTCAAGATCAACGAGCAGTCCTTTTCCGCCGGCGGCCTGCCGCAATGGCCGGCGAAATCGCTGATCATGATCGGCATGACGCTGCTGCTGGCGCAGGCCATTTCCGAACTCGTCAAGCGCGTCGCCATCATGAAGGGCATGCTGCCCGATCCGAACGCGACGGCGCTCGGCGGGCACGCGGCGGCCGAGGCCGAGGCGGAGCGGCTGGTGATGCATCTGACGGGCGAGGAACGATTGCCCGGTGAGGCGCCTCCCGGCGGCGGCACCAATCGCGGCGGAGACGCGTCATGACCGCGATGCTGATCCACTACATGGCTCCGATCATGTTCGCGAGCCTGGTGATCTTCCTGCTGCTCGGCTACCCGGTCGCCTTCTCGCTCGCCGCCAACGGGCTGCTGTTCGCCTTCATCGGCATCGAACTCGGCCTGTTCCGGCCGGACTTCCTGCAGGCGCTGCCCGAGCGCGTCTACGGCGTGATGAACAACGACACGCTGCTCGCCATTCCCTTCTTCACCTTCATGGGGCTCATTCTCGAACGATCCGGCATGGCCGAGGATCTGCTCGAAACCATCGGCCAATTGTTCGGCACCGTGCGCGGCGGCATCGCCTATGCCGTCATCTTCGTCGGCGCGCTGCTCGCGGCGACCACCGGCGTCGTCGCCGCGTCGGTCATCTCGATGGGCCTGATCTCGCTGCCGATCATGCTGCGCTACGGCTATGACCGTTCGGTCGCCACCGGCGTGATCGCGGCGTCCGGCACGCTCGCGCAGATCATCCCGCCGTCGCTGGTGCTGATCGTGATGGCCGACCAGCTCGGCCGCTCGGTCGGCGACATGTATGAGGGCGCGTTCATTCCAGGCATCGTGCTGTCGATCCTCTACGCGACCTACATCTTCCTGGTTTCCGTGTTCATGCCCAAGGCGGCGCCCGGTCTGCCGCTCGAGGCGCAGACGCTGCGCGAACCGAAAACGCTGGACAACCCGCTGATCATTCCGGTCGCCGTGCTGTCGGGCGCGGCGGCGGCCTATCTCCTCGGCTGGCGCTGGAGCGTGTTCGATTTCACCACGCCGCTGTTCGGCTGGATCGGGCTCGGCGAGCAGGTCGCGCGCGGTTTCTGGACCGCGCTCCTGTTCGTCGCGCTGTCGCGGGCCTTCATCGGCATCGTCCGCATGATGTCGATGTCGCTTTACCTCGTCGTCGTCGTCGCCACGGTCGCGGCGATCGTCGCCATGAGCTTCACCAACGTCAAGAGCGGCGCCGACTACGTCGTGCTGACGATGTCGGCGACCGTGGCGATCGCCTTCGTCATCGCCGTGCTCAACAAGTTTCTCCGCGTCAAGCTATTGTCCAAGCTCGCCGAGCAGGTCGTGTTCGTGATGGTGCCGCCGCTCGGCCTGATCTTCCTCGTTCTCGGCACGATCTTCATCGGCGTCGCCACGCCGACCGAGGGCGGCGCGATGGGCGCGACCGGCGCGCTGATCCTCGCGATCATGAAGGGCCGCCTGTCGTGGGATCTGACCCGCCAGGCCGCCGAAGCCACCGCCAAGCTCTCCGCCTTCGTGCTCTTCATCCTGATCGGCGCGCGCGTGTTCTCGCTCACCTTCTATGGCGTCGACGGCCATCGCTGGGTCGAGGAACTGCTGGTGTCGCTGCCCGGCGGCCAGGTCGGCTTCCTCATCTTCGTCAACATCTTCGTCTTCCTGCTGGCCTTCTTCCTCGACTTCTTCGAGCTCGCCTTCATCGTCATTCCGCTGCTCGGGCCCGCGGCCGAGAAGCTCGGCATCGACCTGATCTGGTTCGGCGTGATGATGGGCGTGAACATGCAAACCTCGTTCATGCATCCGCCGTTCGGCTTCGCGCTGTTCTATCTGCGCTCGGTCGCGCCGCGCGAATCCTACATCGACCGCGTCACCGGCAAGCGCATGGATCCGGTCACCACCGGACAGATCTATTGGGGCGCGGTGCCGTTCGTGGTGATCCAGGTCATCATGGTCGCCCTGGTGGTCACCTTCCCGGCAATGGTCATGCACTACAAGGGAACCGCCTCGACGATCGACCCGAGCAAGGTCAAGATCGAAATCCAGGCCCCGATCGACCTGCCGCCGCTCGACCTCGGACCGCCGAAAATCCAGTAAGAGTTCGCTCAAGATGACCGTCAATCCGTTTCGGAAGCTACCGCCCCCGCTCGCGCGCGCGGGCATCGGCGCGATGTTGATTCTTGCCTTGCTCGTCGCCAGCCTCCAGCCCGCGGCCGCCGCTGCGGGCGCGGCGGGACCGGAGCCGCTCTATTTGTTCGGCATTCCGGTCGATTTCATCCTGTTCGCGCTGACGCTGTTGGGCGTCGCGTTGTTTCATCACCACACGCTCGCGGTCGCGTTGACGGGCCTCGCCTCCGTCATCGTCTACAAGGTCGCCTTCACCGGCTTCAAATTCGGCGCCGGGTTCGCGGGTCTCGCCCTGCACCTGCAGCACGAATGGGTGATCCTGGCCAATCTGTTCATGCTGCTGATGGGCTTCGCGCTGCTGGCGCGCCACTTCGAGGAAAGCCGCGCGCCCGATTTCATGCCGGCGCTGCTGCCCGACGACTGGAAGGGCGGCTTGGTGCTGCTGGTGCTGATCGCGATCATGTCTTCCTTCCTCGACAACATCGCCGCCGCGCTGATCGGCGGCATGGTCGCGCGCCATGTGTTCCGGGGAAAGGTGCATATCGGCTATCTCGCCGCGATCGTGGCGGCGTCGAACGCCGGCGGCGCCGGCAGCGTCGTCGGCGATACCACGACGACGATGATGTGGATCGCCGGCGTCAGCCCGCTGAACGTGTTCGACGCCTATATCGCGGCGATCGTCGCGATCATGGTGTTCGGCGTGCCGGCGGCGATCCAGCAGCATCGCTATTCGCCGATCGTCAAGGATCCGAAGGAAGGCCTGTCGATCGATTTCGTCCGCGTCGGCATCGTCGCCGCCATTCTCGTCATCGCGATGCTCGCCAACGTCATCGCCAATCTGAAGTTCCCCGCCCTGCTCGACCTCATTCCGGTGATCGGTCTGGCGGTCTGGGTGGTGATCCTGGCCACCGCGCCGCTGCGCCAGCCCGACTGGAAGATCATGCCGGAGACGTTCAAGGGCACGATCTTCCTGCTCGCGCTGGTCACGTCCGCCTCGATGATGCCGGTGGAGAAACTTCCCGCCGCCTCGTGGCCGACGGCGCTCACGCTCGGCTTCGTTTCAGCGGTGTTCGACAACATCCCGCTGACCGCGCTCGCGCTCAAGCAGGGCGGCTACGACTGGGGCTATCTCGCTTATGCCGTCGGCTTCGGCGGCTCGATGATCTGGTTCGGCTCGTCGGCGGGCGTCGCCCTGTCCAATATGTACCCGGAGGCCAAGTCGGTCGGGCAATGGCTGCGCCACGGCTGGCACGTGGCGATCGCCTATGTGATCGGCTTTTTCGTGATGCTTGTCGTGCTCGGCTGGCACCCCGACGCCCCGATCAAGCGAGGCGAGACGGGCAGCGCGACGCCGGTGGCCGCGGCGACGATGCCGAGCCCGATTTCCGCGCGTTGACGAATCCGTTTCAAAGCAAAAACCCCGGAGCCGCGTTCGGCTCCGGGGTTTTCATTTCGCGCGATGACCGTCGTCAGCCGCGGGTGCGCGCGCGCACCATGAAGCTGTCGAAGGTCAACTCGGCCACTTGCCACCACAGATACTGGTCGTTGCGGAACGCGGCCATGTGCTCGTAGATCTTCTTGAAGTCGGCGTTGGCCGCCGAGGTTTCGGCATAGACCTCGTTGGCGGCCTTGAAGCTTGCTTCAAGGATCGGTTGGGAGAACGGCCGCAATTGCGCGCCCGAGGCCGCCAGCCGCTTCAGCGCCGCGGGATTGAGGGCATCGTAACGCGCCTGCATCGTCTCGTTGGCGAGCGAGGAGGCGGTCTTCAGGATCGACTTGTAGGCCGGCGGCAGCGCGTTCCACTTCTCGATGTTGACGAAGTTGTGCAGCGTCGGACCGCCTTCCCACCAGCCGGGATAGTAGTAGTTCTGCGCCACCTTGTGGAAGCCGAGCTTCTCGTCGTCATAGGGGCCGACCCATTCGGCCGCGTCGATGGTGCCCTTTTCCAGCGCCGGATAGATGTCGCCGCCCGCGATCTGCTGCGGCACGACGCCGAGCTTGGTCAGCACGCGGCCGGCGAACCCGCCGATGCGCATCTTGAGGCCCGACAGGTCCGACGGCTCCTTGATCTCCTTGCGGAACCAGCCGCCCATCTGACAGCCGGTGTTGCCGGCGGGAAAGGCGATGATGTTGTACTTCTTATAGAACTCGTTGATGAGGTCGCCGCCCCCGCCGACCTGCAGCCACGCCGTCTGCATGCGGCTGTTCAAGCCGAACGGCACGGCGGTGGCGAGCGCGAAGGTCGGGTCCTTGCCGACGTAGTAATAGGACGCGGTGTGGCACATCTCGACCGTGCCGTTGCTGACGGCGTCGGCGGCCTGCAGGCCCGGCACGATTTCGCCGCCCGCGAAGACCTGAATCTGGAACTTGTTGTCGGTGGCCTCCGCGACCGCCTTGGCGAACACTTCGGCCGCGCCGTAAATCGTGTCGAGCGACTTGGGAAAGCTCGACGTCAGTCGCCATTTGACTTCCGGGGCTGACTGGGCGATCGCCGGCGCGGCGACCGAGGTTGCCACGGCCGCCGCCGCGCCCGCTCCGGCGGTCTTGATGAAATCACGTCGCTTCATGAAGTTCCTCCCAGTTTCAATTTCTTGAAGATAGGCCCGGACGTCGCGGACCTGCCGGAACAATGGCCTTTTCAGACGGAAAATGCCATCGAGTCGCATCGAAAAATACGAAAAAACCGGCCCCGAAAAGGGGGCCGGTTTCGCTCGAATCGTCGACCGTTTCGTCGCCCAAAGCACGCGCCAAAAGCACCTGCGCCAAGAGCACCTGTACCAGGAGCACCTGTACCAAGAGCATTTGTCCCGCGAGAGGAAGTCATCTCGCCGAAATCAAACGCTCCCGATCGAAAGCCTTGAGCAAATCCCGGTCGCGAAAGTGGTTTCCACTTTCGCCGGACTTACCCTAGCCACGCGTGCGGGCGCGGATCATGTAGGTGTCGTAGGTATATTCGGCCACCTGCCACCACAGATACTGATCGTTGCGATAGGCCTGCATCGCGTCGATCACCTTCTTGAAGGTGGCGTTCTTGGCCGAGATCTCCGCCCACAGCTCGTTGGTCGACTTGAGGCAGGCATCCATGACGTCGGTCGGGAACGGCCGCAATTGCACGCCGCCGGCGACGAGCCGCTTCAACGCCGTCGGGTTGAGCATGTCGTAACGCGCCTGCATCCACGAATTGGTGTGGACCGCGGCGTCGGTGATCGCGGCCTGGTAGGCCTTCGGCAGCGAGTTCCACTTGTCGAGATTGACGTAGGCGTGGACGCAGGGTCCGCCCTCCCACCATCCCGGATAGTAGTAGTACTGCGCGACCTTCTGGAAACCGAGCTTCTCGTCGTCATACGGACCGACCCACTCGGCGCCGTCGATGGTGCCCTTCTCCAGCGCCGGATAGATGTCGCCGCCGGCGATCTGCTGCGGCACCACGCCGAGCTTGGCGAGCACCTGGCCGGCGATGCCGCCGATGCGGAACTTCAGACCCTGCAGGTCGGCGACCGACTTGATCTCCTTGCGGAACCAGCCGCCCATCTGCGTGCCGGTGTTGCCGGCCGGAAATGCGATAACGTTGTAGTTCTTGTAGAACTCGTTCAGCAGTTCCTGTCCGCCGCCCTGATAGAGCCACGAATTCATCTGCCGCGCGTTGAGGCCGAAGGGAACGGACGCGCCGACCGCGAAGGTCGGATCCTTGCCGACGTAGTAGTACGAGACGGTGTGGCACATCTCGACCGTGCCGTTCGTCGTCGCGTCGAGCGCCTGCAGGCCGGGGACAAGCTCGCCGCCGGCGAAGACCTGGATCTGGAACTTGCCGTCGGTCAGTTCGGCGACGCGCTTGGCGAGGTATTCACCGCCGCCGTAAATCGTGTCGAGCGACTTCGGAAAGCTCGAAGTCAGTCGCCATTTGATTTCCGGCGCGGATTGGGCGATCGCCGGGGCGGCAACCGCGCTGGCCGCGACGCCAGCGGTTGAAACCTTCAAGAAATCACGACGCTTCATAGGTCAAATCCTCCTTGCCTCGGGGGACGTCGAGAAGGCGATGTTCCCCCCGCTTGAACACACCATGCGCGGCTGCCCCGACCGGGTCAACATCGGGTTCTCGCGCGTTCCCGACCACCCGTCACATTCGCGAATTAGTGTTGACGCCGCCGGCTAGGCCGCCGCCGTCGCCTCCAGCCTGTCACGGACCTTGGTCGCGATCTCCCGATAGATCCGCGCGTGCGGCCCTTCCGGCTCGCTGACCAGAACCGGCGCGCCCGCGTCCGACGCCGCCCGGATTTCCATATGCAGCGGAATCTCGCCGAGGAACGGCACGCCCATCTTCTCCGCCTCGCCGCGCGCTCCGCCATGGCCGAAGATGTCGGACCGCGTGCCGCATTTCGGGCACTGGAAATAGCTCATGTTCTCGATCACGCCGAGCACGGGCACGTCGACCTTCTTGAACATCGCGACGCCCCTGCGCGCGTCGATCAGCGCGAGGTCCTGCGGCGTCGAGACGATGATCGCGCCGCGCAACGGAACCTGCTGGGCGAGCGTGAGCTGCGCGTCGCCCGTTCCCGGCGGCATGTCCACGACCAGCACGTCGAGCGTGCCCCAGTCGACGTCGTGAAGCATCTGGGTCAGCGCCGACATCACCATCGGGCCGCGCCAGACCATGGGCGTGTCCTCCTCGACGAAAAACCCGATGGACATGATCGACAGGCCGTAGCGCGAAATCGGCAGCATGGTCTTGCCGTCATGGCTTTCGGGCCGCTCGTAGATGCCGGTGAGCTTGGGCACCGACGGGCCGTAGATGTCGGCGTCGAGCACGCCGACCTTCAGCCCGAGGTCCCGCAGGCCGAGCGCGAGGTTGAGCGCCGTCGTCGACTTGCCGACGCCGCCCTTGCCGGAAGCGACCGCGATGATGGCGCCGATGCCGGGGATCGTCTTCTGCGGCGGTACTGGCTTACCGAAAGGGGGTTCGCCTTCGGCCTTGGCGGGCGCGGGTTTGGCGGCCGGAGCCGAACCGCCCTTGCGCTCGGCGGTGAGCGCGATCATCGCCGTGGCGACGCCGGGCACCGCGCGCACGGCCGCCTCGGCCTGATCGCGCACCGCCGACCAGGCTTGGGCCTCGTCGGCGTCCACATTGATGGAGAAGAAGACCTTGCCCTCGTTGACGATGACCTCGGACATCTGCGCAGCTTGGCGCAGCGGCTGTCCGTTCGGAGTCTTCACGGTCGCAAGGGCTTCAAGAATTTGGGCTTTTGTAACAGTCACGCGCGCACTCCTTCACACGAGCCGGGTCAAGGCCGGCGGTGGAACGGGGTTGAAACAACCGCTCTTTTTGAGCCGGATTGACCCCGGCCGTCAACGCCTCCCGCGCTCGCAGGATGGCGGAGCGCTGCATCCTTCCAGCTGTTGGCACCTTCCTTTGCCCCTCCCCTTTGGACCCTTCCTTTGCATCCGCCTTGGTACCTCGCACTTGGCGCCTGCCCTGGCATCTTCCGCAGGTACGCCATGGCGTCGCGCCTCGCGTCCCCGGCCACAATCCCTGGCTCGACACTTGGCGCGGCGCTTGGCATCACACCGGCGCCCGCCCGCGCTTTAGGACCTGACTCATGACCGCCACCGCCCTCGCCTTCACCGCGGGCCTGTTCAACATCGGCTTCGCGATCTTCCATATGGGTTTCTGGCGCATGTTCGGCTGGCCGGCGCGACTTGCCACGCTCGACCGGGTCAATCGGAGCCTCGTGCCGGTCATCAATCTGGCGCTGACGGCGATGTTCCTCGTCGCGGGCGCGGCGCTCGCCGCCGAACCGCGACAGGCGACCGAAACGGCGATCGGGCGCTGGCTCCTCGGCGGGCTCTGCCTGTTCTGGCTGGCCCGTCTACTCGTGCAGAAACCCTATTTCGGGTTGCGCCATCCGATCTCTTTGACGTTGACGGTCATCTTCTTTGTCGGCTTTCTCCTGCACGGCGGCGCGTTCGTGCTCGGATGGCGGGGCGGCTGAAGTCCCGCGAGGCGCCGCGACAATCCGCGAGGGAATCATCATGGCGAAGGTTGCGTTCATCGGTCTCGGCGTCATGGGATTTCCCATGGCGCGCCATCTGGCGGTGAAGGGCGGACACGAGGTCACGGTCTATAACCGGACGGCGGCGAAGGCGGACGCCTGGACCGCAAGCCATGGCGGGCGCGCCGCGCCGACGCCGCGCGAGGCGGCCGCGGCCCAGGACTTCGTCTTCGCCTGCGTCGGCAATGACGACGACCTGCGCGCCGTGACGGTCGGCGCGGACGGGGCCTTCGCCGGGATGAGGCCGGACGCGATTTTCGTCGATCACACCACCGCCTCGGCGAGCGTGGCGCGCGAGCTTCACGCCGAAGCCCTCGCGAAAGGCCTGCATTTCATCGACGCCCCGGTTTCCGGCGGCCAAGCTGGCGCCGAGAACGGCGTGCTCACCGTCATGTGCGGGGGCGACGAAGAACCCTACGCCCGCGCCGAGCCGGTGATCGCCGCCTTCGCGCGGAGCTGCCGCCGCCTCGGCCCCTCGGGCGCGGGCCAGCTCACCAAGATGGTCAACCAAATCTGCATCGCCGGCCTCGTCGAAGGCTTGGCCGAAGGCATCCACTTCGCCAAGAAGGCGGGCCTCGACGTGGCCGCGGTGATCGAGACGATCTCCAAGGGCGCCGCCCAGTCCTGGCAGATGGAAAACCGCTCCAAGACCATGAGCGAGGGCAAATTCGATTTCGGTTTCGCCGTCGAATGGATGCGCAAGGACCTGGCGATCTGTCTCGGCGAGGCGCGGCGCAACGGCGCGAGCCTGCCGGTGACCGCCCTGGTCGATGCGTTCTACGCCGAGGTCGAAAAGCTCGGCGGCCGGCGCTGGGATACGTCGAGTCTCATCGCGCGGCTCGAACGTTAACGAACCGCCCCGCCGGCTCGCCGCGACACCCCGGTCGCGTCGGTCGGGCCCCCCGAGCTAACCCCGTGTCGCGATCGCCGTTTTCGCGCCTCGCCCGCGCGCCGGCGCGCGCAATTCAATCCTTTGTTAACCAGATTGGCCCGATCTCTAAGCAAGCCCTTAATGAATTTGAGGCACAAATTGAATTCGTTCGCCCTTTTCGGGCCAGCACGAATTTTGTGATCAGTAAATGAGTGAATCCGGCGCCGAGCCAGAGGCCGACAAGGGCTCTTCCGACAAGCCCTTCATCAGCGGACGCCGCGCCGCGGCGATGCGCGTGCGCGAGGCCCGCGACCGCCTGACCTCGACCAGCGGAACGCGCCCCCAGTTCGATCACGAGCTTCTGCGCCAATACGCCCTGACGCGCATTTCCGCCTCCACCGTCGTCATGCTGCTCGTGCTGGCGACCGGCATCCTGGCGATTTTCTGGACCGCGCCGTTGATGGCGGCGCTGATGTCGATCAACGTCGTCGTCGTTCACGTCGTCATCCTGAGCATGTGCCGGAAGTTTCTCGATGAGAGCCCGACGCAGGCCGGGACGCGCAAATGGCGCCTTCATTTCATCGCACTCGACCTGCTTTACGGCCTGTCCTGGACGTTCATCCTGATCAACCTGATCGGGGCCAACACCGCCTCGAGCGGCGCCACGTTGTTCGTGATGCTGCTGGTGGTCGCCGTCTCAAGCATGCTGGCGTCGAACCTGCCGATCGCGGCCTTCGCCGCCACCGCGCCGGTGACCACCGCGACCGCGATCAGCTTCGCCGTTCGCGGCACCCTGGACGAAACCGTGCTCGCCTTTCTGGCGATCGTCGCGGAGGCCTATTTCTCGCTGCTGGCGCATCGGTTGCATTCGACGACGCTGGCGACCCTTGAGGCGCGGGCGGAAAAGGACGCCCTGATCGTCGAGCTCGAACACGCCAAGGCGATCTCGGACGAAGCGCGCTACCGCGCCGAGGCCGCCAACGTCTCCAAGTCGCGCTTCCTGGCGCAGATGAGCCACGAACTGCGCACGCCGCTCAACGCCATCCTCGGTTTTTCCGAGGTGATGAAGAGCGAGATCTTCGGGCCGCATTCGGTACCGCTCTACAAGGACTATTCCGCCGACATCCACAATTCCGGCGTGCACCTGCTCAACTTGATCAATGAAATTCTCGACCTGTCGCGCATCGAGGCGGGCCGCTACGAGCTCAACGAGGAGCCCGTGTCGCTCGCCTCCATCGTCGCCGACTGTCACCACCTGCTGCAATTGCGCGCCACCAATCGCGGCATCATCATTCACGAAGTGTTCGAGGACGACCTGCCGCGGCTGTGGGCGGACGAGCGCGCCGCGCGCCAGATCGCGCTCAACCTGCTCTCCAACGCCATCAAGTTCACCCCGCAGGGCGGCCAGATCTGGCTCAAGGTGGGCTGGACCGCCTCGGGCGGCCAATATCTCAACGTCAAGGACACCGGCCCCGGCATTCCGGAGGAAGAAATCCCGATCGTGCTCGACACCTTCGGCCAGGGCTCGAACTCGATCAAATCGGCCGAACAGGGCGCCGGCCTCGGCCTGCCGATCGCGCGCAATCTGATTGGCATGCATGGCGGCACGCTCGCGATCAAGTCGAAGCTCAGAATCGGCACCGAGGTCATCGTCACCTTCCCGCCGGAGCGCGTGATGTCGGCGCTCGCGCCGATGAGCGAGCCCGCGCCGCCGCTGCAGCCGAGCACGGGTCGCGACGAGATGGGGCGGGCGCGGCAGCCGCGCGCCGGACTGTCGACGAACGACGGCGGGCCAGACGAGCGCTCGAACATAAAGGCGTAACGTGCGCGGGATCGTGGTCGCGGGAATCATCACGGTGTTGGCGTTGGCCGCCGTAGCGGGCGCGGCCGACCCTTCGCGCGTCGCCAACATCGCCGTTCATTTCGCCGACGTGCTGCGCGGACGCGCCGAATTGCGCAAGGTCGGCGTCGCGCGAAATCGCAAGGGCGATTTTCTCGTCCATACGCGGCTCAACGGACGAACCGTTCCGATGATCATCGATTCCGGCGCGACCGCCGTGATCCTGACCCACGACGCCGCCAAGGCCGCGGGTCTGCCGCTCGAGGTGCTGCGATTTTCGGTCGATCTCGAAACCGCGAGCGGGCGCACGCGCGCCGCGGCCGTCACCGTCGATCGCCTCGCGGTCGGCGATTTGATCGAGCGCTCCGTCCCCGCCCTCGTCGTCCCGCCCGGTCAATTGTCGACCAGCCTGCTCGGCATGAGTTTTCTCGACCGCCTCGAAAGCTGGGAAGTGCGCGCGGACCGGCTGATGCTGCGCGGCTATCCGTAAGGCGGCGCGACGGCGCTCAGGCGGCGGCGCGTTCGCCGCGCTCCGAAACCAGCGCCAGCGCGTCGACGAGGACTTCCACGCCCGCGCCCGGGCGGACCGCGTGACGCGACAGATGGCGGCGGAATGCCCGCGCGCCCGGCACCTTGTGGAACGCGCCCATCAGATGCCGCGTGATCTCGTGCAGGCGCGCGCCGCGCGACAATTCCTCCTCCGCGTAGGACGCAAGCGCCATCAGCGCCGACCGCATGTCGGCGTGAGGCGCCTCCTGATCGAACAGGAGCGGATCGACGGCGAGAAGGTGCCAGGGGTGCTGATACGCCGCGCGGCCGAGCATCATGCCGTCGACGCGCGCGAGATGCGTCCCGGCCTCATCAAGCGAGGAAATGCCGCCATTGAGAATGATGGGCGTGTTCGCGAAGGCTTGTTTGAGCCGGTAGACCCGGTCGTAATTCAGCGGCGGAATGTCGCGATTTTCCTTCGGCGACAACCCGTCGAGCCAGGCCTTGCGCGCGTGGACGATCAGCGCGTCCGCGCCGCCGTCGATGACGCTTCGCGCGAACAGGTCGAGACTTGCCTCGCCGTCCTGCGCGTCGATGCCGATGCGGCACTTGACCGTCACCGGCGCTCGCACCGCCCGCTTCATCGCCGCGACGCAATCGGCCACCAGCGCGGGCTCGGCCATCAGGCTGGCGCCGAAGCGCCCTTCCCGCACCCGGTCCGACGGGCACCCGATATTGAGATTGATTTCGTCATAGCCAAACTGCTCGCCGATCCGCGCGGCTTCGGCGAGGTCGGCGGGACTGGAGCCGCCGAGCTGCAGCACGACCGGGTGCTCGGCGGCATGAAAGCCGAGCAGCCGCGCGCGGTCCCCATGGATCACCGCGCCGGTCGTCACCATCTCCGTGTAGAGGCGCGCGCGCCGCGTCAGCAGGCGATGGAAGAACCGGCAATGCCGGTCCGTCCAATCCATCATCGGGGCGACGCAAAAGCGCCAGGGGGTTGCGTCCATCATCCTTGGCCGGTCAAGCGGCGGCCCGCGGCCAAGACGTTTCGGCGCGAGGCGGTCGCGTTATCAGGTTGATCCACATTCAAGGGTTTGCATGACGAGCGGTCATATGCAATCAGGGAAACGGCCGCAAGCCGCGCGGGGCCGGACCGGCCATGACCGAATTCGGGCGCCCATCGCCGGCCACCACATAGCCCGGCCACCACATAGCCAAGCAGTGATTTACCGCTAACCATGACCCAAACCAAACAGCGCGTGGCGGCGATCTCGATCCTGGCGAGCGGCTCGATGGCGGCCGCGAAATTCATCGTCGGCGTTCTCGTCGGCTCCATCGCGCTCATCTCCGACGCGCTGCACAGCCTGGTCGATCTGGTCGCCACGATCATCACCTGGATCGTCGTGCGCGTCGCCGACCGCCCGGCGGACGCCAAGCACCATTACGGCCACGGCAAGCTCGAAAGCCTGTCCGCGCTCGGCGTCACGGCGCTGCTTTACGTGCTCGCGGGCGGCATCGTGGTGGAATCCTTCGGCCGGCTGCGGGAAGGCGCGCAGCCGCCGACGCTGTCGATCGCTCCCTTCGCCGTCCTGATCGTCGACATCGCCGTCAACTACTGGCGCGCGCGCGTCCTGCACAAGACCGCGATGGAAACCAAGAGCCACGCGCTCGAGGCCGACGCGTTGCATTTTTCCTCCGACGTCTATGTCTCGCTCGCCGTGATCGTGGGGCTGGTGCTGGCGGCGTTCGGCTTCAACTGGGGCGACGCGGCTGCCGCCATCGCGGTGGCGGGCATCATCTCGCTGCTCGGCCTGAGCCTTGCCCGCAGCACCGTGCAGGCGCTGCTCGATCGCGCGCCCGAAGGCGTCGGCGAACAGGTCGAGGCGGCCATCCGCGAAATTCCCGGCGTCGTCGACGTCGAGCGCGTGCGCGTACGCAATGTCGGACCGCGCCATTTCGTCGACACCACGGTCCATGTCGCGCGCACGCTGCCGATCGACCGCATCAACGAGATCAAGCAGCAGGCCCACGACGTCGTCAGCCGCATGGTGAGCGACGCGGATTTGAGTTTCACCGCCGTCCCGGTCGCCCAGAGCAGCGAGAGCGTGAGCGAGCGCATCATGGTGATCGCGCGCAACCAGGCCCTCGCCATTCACCACGTCACCGTCCACGATCTCGGCGACCGGCTCACCGTCGGCATCGACCTCGAGGTCGACGGCGACATGGCGCTCGCGCGCGCGCATGAAATCTCGAACCACCTCGAAGCGGCGATCCGGGCCGAATTCGGCCAAACCGTCGAGGTCGACACCCATATCGAGCCGTTGCAGCCCGGCCACCCCACCGGCACCGACGCCTCGCGCGAACGCGTCGACGCCGTGCGGCAGACGCTCGTCAAACTCGCCGCCGACCAGGACGTGCTGCGGGAAATCCATTACGTGCGCGTGCGCAATTCGGACGCGGGCGAGGTCGTCAATTTTCACTTCCGCGCCACGCCGGACATGCTGGTCAGCGCCGTGCACGAGAACGTCGACGCCATCGAGCGCGCGCTGCGGCGCATCTACCCGTCGATCAAGCGCGTGATCAGCCACGCCGAACCGGCGGACCCGGCGAAGGGCTGAAATCCGTCCGAACCACGGCGGAGCGCCGCCGCGTTCACGGTTCGGACTCGCGCGCGGCCCCGTTATCGCGCTCTTGAGCGGCAAAGATTCCTCTGAACAAAATTTTTTCGCGTTAACGAATCGTTGACTCTCGACAAACCGTCGCAAGTCGATTCAAATCGCGATGATTCGGAGCGACATCCAAACGTCGCTGCGGGGTGGACGGAAACGATTTTCCAAGGGGCATGGCATGGCGCGCGCGCACGCGAACAGCGTGGGCGTCCAATCCGATTCGATTCAAGGATTGGCGCACTCGATCGCGAAGCCGGCCTATCTCAGGCTGCTGACCGCCGAACCCGTTCTTCGCCGTGTCGTTCCCGCCCTCATCATCGCCTTCCTCGTCACCATCTGCATCGGCGCCGTCGTCCAGATCATCGAACAGCACCGCCAGGAAATGGCCTCGCTCAAGCGCGACCTGACGGCGCTCGCCGATATTCTCTCCGACCGCGTCGAGCGCCTCGTCCCGAGCCGGCGCGACGCGCATACGCCGCTCGCCGAGACCGTGCGGGAGAAGCTTCCGACTTTGATTCCGGATTGGGGCCTCGACCGCGACCGCATGGTCCTCATCGTCGACGCCGGCGGACGGGTCATCGCGCGCGCGTCGCGTCAACCGGCCGACGACGGCGCGCCCGCGTCGCTATTCGACATCGGCGATCCGGGCCCGTCGACGGCGGCATTCAACGGCAGAACGGGCGCGACCGATATCGTCCTGCCCGGCGTCGGGCGCGCGCTCGCGGCGATCCGACCGGTCAAGGCGTTTTCCGGCCACCTCATCATTCTCCACCGCGACGACGACTGGCGCTGGCGCAATGGCGCGCCGCTGACCATCACGCTCGCGACCACGACCGGCTTCGTCGTGCTCATTCTCGGCTTCGCCTTTCATTGGCAGGCCTCCCGCGCGCGCGAGGCCGACACCATCAACGATGCCGTCCGCCGCCGCATCGACACCGCGCTCAACCGCGGCCGCTGCGGGCTGTGGGACTGGGATCTCGCGCGCGGCCGCATTTTCTGGTCGCGCTCGATGCACGACATGCTCGGGATCGAGCAACGCGCCGACCTTCTGACCTTCGGCGAGGTCGACGCGCTCGTCCATCCCGACGACATCGACCTGTTCGCCCTCGCCGATCGGCTGACCAGCGGCGCGGTCGACCACATCGATCACTCCTTCCGCATGCGCCACGCCAGCGGTCACTGGATCTGGTTGCGGGCCCGCTGCGAACTGTTCTGGCCCGCCGCCGAGGGCCGCCCGCATCTCATCGGCATCGCCGTCGACATCACCGAGCATAAGAGCCTGGCGGAGAAATCGGCCGAGGCGGACCTGCGCCTGCGCGACGCCATCGAGAGCATTTCCGAGGCCTTCGTGCTGTGGGACGCCGACAATCGGCTGGTGCTCTGCAACAGCCACTTCCAGCGCCTGCACAAGCTGCCGGCCTCGGCGGTCGCGCCGGGCACGTCCTACGAGACCATCGTCGAGGTCGGCCAGATGCCGATCACCTTCGCGCGCCTGACCGGCTCCGATCCGCTCGAACCCGGGGCCCGGACGTTCGAGGCTCAGATCGAGGACGGCAACTGGCTGCATGTCAGCGAACGCCGCACCAAGGATGGCGGCTACGTTTCGGTCGGCACCGACATCACCGCGATCAAGCTTCACGAGCGGAAGCTGATCGACAGCGAGGCCAAGCTCCGCGCCTCCGTCGCCGACCTGCGCAACACCCAGCTCACGCTCGAACACCAGACCCACGAGCTCGCCGACCTCGCCGCCAAATACTCCCAGGAGAAGGATCGCGCCGAGGAAGCCAGCAACGCCAAGTCGAAATTCCTCGCCAATATGAGCCACGAATTGCGCACGCCGCTCAACGCCATCATCGGCTTTTCCGAGGTGATGGGCAGCGGCATGTTCGGTCCCCTGGGCTCGGACAAATACGAGGAATATTGCAACGACATCCGCTGCAGCGGCCAATATCTCCTCGAAGTCATCAACGACATCCTCGACATGTCCAAGATCGAGGCCGGACGCATGCGGCTGGATTGCGAGGCGGTCGATCTGACAAGGGTGCTGGAGGAATCGCTGCGCGTCATTTCCGGCCGCGCCGATTGCAAGGGCGTCGCGATCGACGCCGCGATCGTCGAGGACATTCAGGTCCTGGCCGACCGCCGCGCGCTCAAGCAGATCGCCGTCAACCTGATGTCGAACGCTGTCAAATTCACGCCCGACGGCGGCGCGATCAAGGTGCGGGCGCGGATCGTCGGCGACGGCGTGCTGCTCAGGATCGTCGACAGCGGCATCGGCATTCCGCCGGAAGCGCTCGCCAGGCTCGGTCATCCGTTCGAGCAGGTCGAGAGCCACGACACCAAGAGCCATCAGGGCTCCGGGCTCGGCCTTGCCATCGCGAAGTCGCTGGCGACGATGCTCGGCGGCTCGATGCGCCTGCGCTCGCGCCCCGGCGCGGGCACCGCCGTCTTCGTCAGGCTGCGCCGCCACGCGCCGGCATGCGCCGTCCGCGCGGCGTGACGGCGCGGCTCAGATCGTCTCGCCGGCCACCAGGCGCAGGAACACCTTGCGCACTTCCGCCTGTGAGTCGCGCAGCAGGGCTTCGAGCGCCGGAAATTCGGGCTCGTCGGCCGCGCGCGTGAGAACGCGCATGAGATCGGCGCCCGCCGTTTCCGGCCGGAACGTCTCGTCGAGGCAAAGACGCAGCACCTGGGTCAGGTCCTGATGCAGCCGCGCCGTCGGGCGCAGCACTTCGGCGTCGGCGGCCGAGAGAATTCCGAGCCGCGCCGCCTTGTCGAGAACATGGGAGGTGTTGGTGTCGATGATTTCGGGCGCGCGCGCGCCGTGGGCGAGCTGGAGATATTGGGCGATGAACTCGATGTCGATCAAGCCGCCGGCGGCGTATTTGATATCCCAGACGTCGTCTTCGCCCTTTTCGGCGGCGATGGCGCGGCGCATTTCGGCCACGTCGTGGCCGAGCAATTGGGCGTCGCGCGGCTTGCGCAGAATGGCCTCGATGATCGCCTCGATGCGGGCGCGAAATCCCGGCGAGGCGGAAATCACGCGCGCGCGCGTCAGCGCCAGATGCTCCCAGGTCCAGGCCTCGTTTTCCTGATAGTCGGCGAAAGCGCCGATGCGCGTGGCCACCGGCCCGGCGCGACCGGACGGCCGCAGCCGCATGTCGACGGCATAGAGCACGCCGGCATTGGTGCGCGTGGTGAAGGCGCTGATCAGGCGATGCGTCAGGCGGGCGAAATACTGGCCACCATGGAGCGGGCGCGGCCCGTCGGAATCGGGCGCCTCGTCGTCGAAATCGTAGATCACGATCAGGTCGAGGTCGGAGGCCGCCGTCATCTCGCGGCTGCCGAGCTTGCCGAGCGCCACGATCGCGGTCTCCTGCCCGCGAATCCGGCCGTGCTGAAGCGCGAATTGCTCCTCGACCTCGCGGTGCACGGTGCGCGCGATGCCTTCGGCCACGTCGGCGAAGGCCTCGCCGGCCTGTTGCGCCGTGACGGTGCCGGCGAGAATGCGCACGCCGATCAGGAACAGGCTTTCCTGTCCGAAAGCGCGTAGCCGGTCGAGAAAATCCTCGTGGGACTGGGAATCGGACAGCGAGGCGGCGAGCCGCTCGGAGATCTCGTCGCGATGGGGCAGCGCGCCGAAGAAACGCGGATCGATCAGCCCGTCCATGACTTGCGGCTGGCGCGCCACCATGTCGCCGAGGCGAGGCGCCGCGCTCAGCATCAGCCCGACCAGGGAGACGAGGTCGCGGTTCTGCTGCAGCAGCGCGAACAGCCGCGCGCCGCGCTGGAGGCGTTCGAGGAAGCGATCGAACAGCAGGATGGCGCCGTCGGGATCGTCGCCGCCCGACAGGCCCTCGATCAGCGCCGGCAGCAGGGCGGCGAACGCGCGCCGCGGCGCCTCGGCCTTGAGCGCGCGATAGGACCCGTTCATCCATTGCTGGATGGTGCCGGCCGCGAGCGCCGGCTTCTTGTATCCCAAGGCGGCGAGATGCTCGATCACGCGGGCGTCGTCCGGCCCACGCTCGAAATCGATCTCCGGCGTCGCCGGGGCGCGATCGGGAACGCCCTCGAACAGGCGCGCGTAATGATCCTGGACGCGGTTGAGATGGCGCAGCAGCTCTTCGGCAAACGCGTCGCGACCGGCAAAGCCGAGGAAGCACGCGAAGCGCTCGATCGCCTCGGTCTCCTCCGGCAACGAATGCGTCTGCTCGTCGTTGAGCATCTGCACGCGGTGCTCGACGCGGCGCAGGAATTCGTAAGCCTCGTGGAGCTCGGCCCGGACGGCTTGATCGACCCAGCCGCCCGCGGTGAGGCGGTCGATCGCCTCGAGCGTGCCGCGCACCCGCAATTCCGGATGCCGCCCGCCGGCGATGAGCTGCTGGGTCTGGGCGAAGAACTCGATCTCGCGAATGCCGCCGCGGCCGAGCTTGATGTTGTGGCCCTCGACCGCGATTTCGGCGTGGCCCTTGAAGGCGTGCATCTGCCGCTTCATGTCGTGCACGTCCGCCAGGGCCGCGAAATCGAGATGGCGGCGCCAGATGAACGGGGCGATGTCGTCGAGCACCGCCCGCCCCGCGGCTTCGTCGCCGGCGCAGGGCCGCGCCTTGATCATCGCGGCGCGCTCCCAGGTGCGGCCCTCGCGTTCGTAATATTCGAGCGCGGCCGCCGTCGAGATCGCCACCGGCGTGGAGGCGGGATCGGGTCGCAGCCTCAGGTCGACGCGGAAGACGTAGCCGTCTTCGGTGCGCTGTTGCAGCAGGCGGGAAATTCCCTGGGCGATCCTGACGAACAGCGGCTGCGGCTCGATATTGGGCGCGAGCGAGGGCGCGTCGAGGCCGAAGAAGACGATGAGATCGATGTCGCTGGAATAATTGAGTTCGCCCGCGCCCATCTTGCCCATGGCGAGCACGACCAGGGTGCTGCCGGCTTCGGGCCGATCGGGATCGGCGGGGCGGACGCGGCCGCGCGCCGCCTCGCGCGTGAGCTGGAAGCGCACGGCGCATTGCACGGCCGTGTCGGCGATGTCGGTCAGCGCCTGGGTCACGCGCATGACCGGCCAGACCTCGCCGATGTCGCAGAGCGCGGTCAGGAGCGCGGCTTCCGACTTCATCCGCCGCAGCGCGCGCATGACCGCCGCCTCGTCCGCCGCGTCGGCGACCGCCGTTCGCGCCGCGGCGATCAATTCGCCGAGCCGCGTTTCGGGATCGCATGCGAGCAAACGGATCAGGCGACCGGCGTCGCGCGCGAGGTCGAACAGATAGGGCGAGGCTTCCGCGATCGACAGGAGAATGGCGCGCGCGAGGGGGTGACGCTCCGTCAGCGCGACGAGCGCGGCCGCCTCCCCCGCTTCCAGCTCGGCGGTCCAATCGCGCCAGCGGCGCTCGGCATCCGCGGAATCGAACAGGCGCGGCGCGCTCTTGAGGCGCGCGGCCAAAGACTTACTGCCCGCGCTCTCCGCCGCGGCTTGATTCATGAACGTTCAACTCCGGCCCCCGGACCGGCAGCGCCAGAACAGCGCGTAGCCCCGGATTGTTGTCGGCCAGTCGTAACTCGCCGCCATGCAATGTGGCAACCGCCGAGGCGAGGCTGAGACCGAGGCCGGAACCCGGCAATGTCCGGCTGGCCTCCAGCCGCACGAACCGGTCGACCACCCGCCCGCGGTCGGCCTCGGGGATGCCGGGTCCATGATCGGCGACGCCGAGAAGCACCGTTTCGCCGCTAAGACCCGCTTCGATGGCAATGGCCGGCGCCACGGGCGCTTCGGCCGGCGCGTCCGCGGGCACCTGGCGCTCCCGTGGGCCGGCATACTTGATGGCGTTTTCAACAAGATTTGCCAGCGCCTGGCTCACCAATTCGCGATTTCCCCGCAGGATCGCGGGGGCGTCGGCCTTCAACGCCATCGTCAGCCCGTGCTCCTCGGCCAACGGTTCGTAGAGCTCGTAGATGTCGCGCGCGATGCCGCTCGCGTCGAACTCCTTGAGGTCGTCGCGCGCCTGGCCCGATTCGGCGCGGGCGATCATCAGGAGCGCGTTGAAGGTGCGGATCAGCGAATCGGATTCCTCGATGGTCTGTTCGAGCGCGGCCCGATAGGCGGTCTCGTCGCCGCGAGCCGCCAGCGCCTGTTCGCAGCGATTGCGCAGCCGTGTCAGCGGCGTCTTGAGGTCGTGCGCGATATTGTCGGAGACCTCCTTGACCCCCCGCATCAGCGCTTCGATGCGTTCGAGCATCGCGTTCAGGCTGCCGGCCAAGCGGTCGAGTTCGTCGCCGCTTCGCCCGATCGGCAGCCGCTCGCTGAGATCGCCGGCCATGATGCGCCTGGTCGTGCCGGTCATGGCGTCGATCCGTCGCAGCACCCGCCGCGCCGCGTAGACGCCGCCGGCGAGCCCGAGGCCGATGACGAAGACGAAGGACCACCGCGCCGCCGAGACGACGATCGAGAACAGGCGCCGTCTTTCCTCGAGGTCGCGCCCGACGAGCACGCGAAAGCCCCCCGGCAGATCGACCACCCGCGCCAGCGCCCGGTGATCATGGCCGGGGCTCTGATCGGGATCGTCGAGCCGCTGGTAGAAGATTTCCGACCAGCCGACCCTTCCCATCGCCCCGGGATCGAGCGCGGCGATGTTGCCGGCGATCGCCTGGCCCGACGATGTCGTGATCAGATAGAGATTGGCGCCGGGACGCAGCGCCCGGCCCTCGATCGCGTCGACGAGGCCGCGCAATCCGCCTTCCTGGTGGGACTGGCGCAGCTCGGTGATTTCGGCGTTCACCGTCTCGGTGATCTGGTCGGTGATCATCCGCCGCGTGTTCCAGGCGAAGTAGCCGACCAGCGACACCGCGAACAGCATGAACAGCAAAAGATAGACGACGGTCAGCCGGAACGCCGTCGTTCGGATGACCTTACCGAATGTCGTCACGGATCATGTATCCGGCGCCGCGAATGGTGTGCAGCAGAGGCGGCGAGAACCCCTTGTCGATCTTGGCGCGCAGGCGCGAGATGTGCACGTCGATGACGTTGGTCTGCGGATCGAAATGATAGTCCCAGACGTTTTCCAGCAGCATGGTGCGCGTGACCACCTGTCCGGCATGCTTGACCAGATATTCCAGCAGGCGGAACTCGCGTGGCTGCAGCAGAATTTCCTGCCCGGCGCGGGTGACGCGGTGCGACAGGCGGTCAAGTTCGAGGTCCGCGACGCGGTAGGTCGTCTCCTCCGAGCGACCGCCGTGGCGGCGCGACAGCGCCTCGATGCGGGCCAGCAATTCGGCGAAGGAATAGGGCTTGGGCAGGTAGTCGTCGCCGCCGGCGCGCAGCCCCTTCACGCGGTCGTCGACCTGGCCGAGCGCCGACAGGATCAGGACCGGCGTGGTCAAGCCGCGCTCGCGCAACACTCCAATCATCGACAGGCCGTCGCGCTTGGGCAGCATGCGGTCGACGATGAGCACGTCGTAGTTTCCGTTTTCGGCGAGCGTCAGCCCCTCCTCGCCGTCCGCCGCGCGGTCGGCGACATGGCCGGCCTCGCGAAAGGCGTTGACGAGGTAGTCGGCCGAATCCCGATCGTCCTCGACGATGAGCAGGCGCATGGCGGGTCCGGAATCGTTGAGCGCGGGTACCACCTTACATCACCTTGATGCGAATGCGCCGGACGTTGCAAGGCAACGCGCCCACGATTTGGAGGAAGGATCGGCGGCGAGGTCTCGGGGGAGAACCTCGCCGCCCTCACGCACCCCCCGACGGAGAGGGGCTGTTTCCCATCGGGTGCGCATGACGCGGGACGAGGTGGCAATCCCATCCCGCATGGGCGTCCGTCGGCGGGGCAGCTCGACGGAGGCCCAAACAACTCAGCCTTTGCTGGCCGGAACCGCGACGAAACGGGACTGGTTCCCGCTGCGCACGCGCATCAGCACGGAGTTCTTTCCCCCGGCCTGCGCGTCCGAAAGGGCCGCGCGAACGTCGTCGGTCGAGGTGATCGTCTTGCCGCCGGCTTCGAGGATGACGTCGCCTTCCTTGAAGCCGCGCTCCGCCGCCGCGCTGCCGGGCTCGATGCCCGTGACGACGACGCCTTCATTGCCGGCGCCGGCGACCGAGTTGGCGGGCGCGAGCGTCAGTCCGAGGCGCGGAACTTCGGTGCCGCGCGAGGGACGCTCCTCGCGGCCGTCGCGACCATCGCGTCCGCGCTGCGCCCGCGCGAGCTTGTCCGGAGCCGGCAACTCGCCCAGCGTCAGGGACATGGCCTTCTCCTCGCCCTTGCGCAGGACAGAGAGATTGACCGTCGTGCCCGGCGCCAACGCGCCGATGGTGCGGGCAAGTTCCCGGGCGTCGCGGACCGGCTGGCCGTTGACCGAGGTGATGATGTCGCCGGATTCGATGCCGGCCTTGACCGCGGGGCTGCCGGCCTGCGGCTCGGCCACCAGCGCGCCCTCGTTCTTCTTCAGGCCCATGCTCTCGGCGATCTCCGGCGTGATCGGCTGAATCTGCACGCCGATCCAGCCGCGCGTCACCGTTCCCTTGTCCTTGAGCTGCTGCACCACCGCCTTCACGGTCGAGGCGGGGATCGCGAAGGCGATGCCGACGCTGCCGCCCGACGGCGAGAAGATGGCCGTGTTGACGCCGATGACCTCGCCGTCGGTGCCGAAGGCCGGGCCGCCCGAATTGCCCTTGTTGACGGGCGCGTCGATCTGGATGAAGTCGTCATAGGGGCCCGAGCCGATGTCGCGGCCGCGCGCCGACACGATGCCCGCCGTCACCGTCCCGCCGAGGCCGAACGGATTGCCGACCGCCAGCACCCAGTCGCCGATCCGCGGGGCGGTTTCGGAAAGCTTGGCGTACGGAAAATCGGAGCGGCCCTCGACCTTGATCAGCGCCACGTCCGTGCGCTGGTCGACGCCCACGACCTTGGCCGTGTAGGTCTTGCCGTCGTCCGTCGTGACCTCGACCGTCTCCGCGCCATCGACGACATGGTTGTTGGTCACGGCGAAGCCGTCGGCGGAAATGAAGAAGCCCGAGCCCTGGCCGGTGATCGCCCGTCGGCCGCGCGGTCCACGCATGCCGGGAGGCAGGCCGTCCGGCGTGCCGAAGCGACGGAAGAAGCGGTCGAACGGAGAGCCGGGCCCGAACGGCCAATCCTCGTCGCCAAAATGTTCGCGGTCGCGGTCGCGGCCACGGCGGCGGTCGCGGTCTCCGTCGCGCCGGTCGTCATCGTCGCGATCCGCCATCCGCTCGCCGATCTTGATGCGCACGGAAATCACCGTCGGCTTGACCCGCTCGACGATGTCGGCAAATCCCGTCGGACGCGGCAGCTTGGCGACGTCGGCGCTGACCTGGGCATTGGCCGAGCGCGCGATCATGTCGGCGCGCGCGGAGGGAAGCGAAACACCCGCGAAGGCCAATCCCAGCCCTCCGATCACGGAGGCCATCAGCATGGTGCGGCGCGCGGAAAGGATGGATCGACGCGCACGCAAGCCGGACGCCTGGTGATTCGAATGACGGGAGGGAATGGTGGAAAGCTCGTTCATCAGCGGTTGCTCCGTGAAGTTCATTTCAGTTGAACGCGTCGGCGCGCATCTAGGATGCGTCACAGGCAATGATATAAGGTGGGCAGGATCGTGTTCGCCACCTTACCGTGGCGTTTCCGCCGTATTAATGTTTTGTAATGTCAGCCGGTTAACGCCAAGCGCGTCCGTGCCGCGCCGCGGCGGGGTCTGTCCGCATGGAAACGCGATGGGCGCGGACTAGCCGCGCGCGTTGTCCCCGCCGGAGCCGCCGGGGCCTTCCGTCATCAGGCGCTTGAGCGCCTCCTGCTCGGCGGCGTCGAGGTTTGAAGGCACCGCGGCCGCAGCGATCGCGTTTCGGCGCCGCGCGTTGACGAAAAGCGCGATCGCGCCGATCACCAGCACCACCGGCATCGTCCCCCACAGGATCAGCGTATGCCATTCGAGCCGTGGCTTGAGCAGCACGAACTCGCCGTAGCGCGAGACCAGGAAGTTGATCACCTGATTATCGTTGTCGCCGGCCGAAATCCGTTCGCGCACGAGCAGACGCAAGTCGCGGGCGAGCGGGGCGTCGGAATCGTCGATCGACTGGTTCTGGCAGACCATGCAGCGCAGTTCGCGCGACAGGCTGCGCGCCCGCGTCTCAAGCGCCGGATCGGACATGATCTCGTCGGGCTGGACCGCGAGCGACGGTCCGGCGATCGTCGCCGCCATCAGGACGAGAAACAGGCCGAACCAGCGCGTCATTTCCTACTCCGCCGCTTGCAGCTTCTTGGCCGGCCGCGCCGGCTTCGGCGCGCCGACGCGCAGCCGCCGGTCCATCAGCGACAGGCCGCCGCCGATCACCATCACCACGGTTCCGAGCCAGATCAGCAGCACCAGCGGCTTGTAATAGGCCCGCACCGCGACGGATCCATCCGCGTTGACGTCGCCGAGCGAGATATAGAGCTGGCTCAAGCCGCGCGTCATCAACGCGGCCTCGGTCGTTCCCATGCTCCGGGTTGAGAAATTGCGCTTGGAAGGCTCCATCGTGCCGATGGCGCGGTCGCCCAGCGTGATCGAGAACCGCGCCGCGAGCTCGTCGAAGTTCGATCCCCGCGATTGGGTGAAGCCGTCGAGCCGGGCCGCGTAGCCGCCGACGGTCGCGCGGTCGCCTTGTTTCATCGACAGGATGCGCTCGTCGCTCCAGGTCGATTCGGCGACGATGCCGATCAGCGTCAGGCCGAGACCGGCATGCGCGACGGCGGTGCCCCAGGTCGATCGCGGCAGGCCGAGCGCGCGCCGCGCGGCGACCGAAAACGGCGCGCGGAAGAATCCGGCGCGCTCGACGATATCGGTCAACGCGCCCGCGATGACGAATACGCCAAGGCCAAGACCGAAGGGCGCCAGCACCGGCCCGCCCCAGGTCAACGCCAGGATCGCGGCGGCGACGATCAGCGCCGCGGCGAAGGCGGCGATGAGACGCTGCGCCGCCGCGCCGAGGTCGCCGCGCTTCCATGCCAGCAGCGGCCCGAACGGGACCGCGATCAGCAGCGGAATGAACAGCGGACCGAAGGTCATGTTGAAGAACGGCGCGCCCACCGAAATCTTGTCGCCGGTCAGCGCTTCCAGCGCCAGCGGATAGAGCGTGCCGACCAGCACGGTCGCGCAAGCCGTCGTCAGCAGCAGATTGTTGAGCACGAGCGCGCCCTCGCGCGAGATCGGCGCGAACAGGCCGCCCTGCTTCAGGCTCGACGCCCGCCAGGCGTAAAGCGCGAATCCGCCGCCAATGAAAAAGACGAGAATGGCCAGGATGAACACGCCGCGCGCCGGATCGGTGGCGAAGGCATGGACGGAGGTCAGCACGCCCGAGCGCACCAGGAACGTTCCCAGAAGCGACAGCGAGAAGGTCAGGATCGCCAGCAGTATGGTCCAGACCTTGAGCGCGTCGCGCTTTTCCATCACCAGCGCGGAATGCAGCAGCGCGGTTCCCGACAGCCACGGCATCAGCGAGGCGTTCTCAACCGGGTCCCAGAACCACCAGCCGCCCCAGCCCAATTCGTAATAGGCCCAGTACGAGCCCATGGCGATGCCGAGGGTGAGGAAAATCCAGGCCACTAGCGTCCATGGCCGGACCCATCGCGCCCAGGCCGGGTCGATCCGGCCCTCGATCAGCGCGGCGACCGCGAATGAAAAGGAAATCGAAAAGCCGACATAGCCGAGATAGAGCAGCGGGGGATGAATGGCGAGGCCGATATCCTGCAGGATCGGATTGAGATCGCGCCCCTCCAGCGGCGGCGGCGACAGCCGCGCGAAGGGATTGGAGGTGAGCAGGATGAAGAGATAGAACGCCGCCGCGATCCAGGCCTGCGCGCCGAGCACGTTCGCCTTCAGGCTGGTCGGCAGATTGCCGCCGAAAGCCGCCACCAGCGCGCCGAACAGCGCCAGGATGAAGACCCACAGCAGCATCGAGCCTTCATGGTTTCCCCACACGCCGGTGATCTTGTAGAGCAGCGGCTTGAGCGAATGCGAGTTCTGGAAGACGTTGGCGACGGAGAAATCCGAGACCACATGCGTGAAGGTCAGCGCGCCGAACGCGATCAACGCGAACAGACATTGCGCGAGCGCGGTCGAGCCCGCCAGATTCATCACCGCCGGATCGCGCAGCTTTGAGCCCACCACCGGCGCGAAAGCCTGGATCAGCGCGAGCGCGAGCGCGAGCACGAGGGCATAATGGCCGGCTTCCGCGATCATGGCTGTTTGCGACCTTCCGTCGGAGCGGACGCGCCAGCGGGCTTGGCGCCGTAATCGTCCTTCCAGTGGCCCTGCTTCTTCAGCGCGTCGGCGACTTCCCTCGGCATGTAGGTTTCGTCGTGCTTGGCGAGCACGGTGTCGGCCTTGAAGGACCCGCCGCCGTCGAGGCTTCCCTCCGCGACGACCCCCTGCCCCTCGCGAAACAGATCCGGCAGGATGCCCTGATAGGAAACCTGGACCTTGGCGTTGCCGTCGGTCACGGCGAAGCGGGCGACGAGATTGTCGCCGCGCACGAGGCTGCCGGGCTCGACCAGCCCGCCGAGGCGGAAGCGCTTGCCCGGCGCGATCTGCTTGGTGGTGACATCCGTCGGCGTGGTGAAGAAGACGATCGAGTCACGCATGGCGTTGAGGACCAGCCCCGCCGCCAAGGCGAGGACGGCGAGCGATCCACCGATGAGTGCGAGGCGGCGCTGTTTGCGGGTCATGCAACCTTATCCAGACATCCTTGTCCAAACCGTTGGCGCGTCATCGGATCATCCGCGGGGATCATCCTTGGATGCTTGGCCGCGGATCATCCGTCCACCCCGAGGCTTTTCAGCCCCTCGTTGAGAACACGCAAGCTCTCCGCGTTGGCCTCGAGCGCCTTGCGGGCGTCGGCCACCGTCGCCCGCGCCTTGGCGGTGTCGCCGAGCACCATATAGGTCCTGACCAGCCGTAGCCATCCCTGCACGTCGGAGCCGTCCTGCTTGAGCCGCGCGGCAAGGCGATCGACCATCGCCTTGATCATGGCATCGCGATCGGCCGCCGACATCTTCGCGGCCGCCGCCATCTCCTCCTCGGTCGGCCCCACGACCTTGCCTTCCCCGCCCCCCACGCGCGCGAGCGCGCGCTCGACCGCGCCGCGCCACGGCGCGTCCTCGGGCGCGGATGCCAGGAGCCTGCGCCAGATCGCGGCGGCGTCGTTAGGTCGGCCGTCCTGCTGCGCGGCGACGCCGAGGAAATAGCTGGCCTTCGGATGGTTCGCCTCAAGCTCGACGGCGCGCTCGAATTCGGCCTTGGCCTCCGCGCTGACCACGCCGCCGGCCACCGCCATCAGCGCCTCGGCGAGATCGGCGCGGCGTTCGGCCGAGTCCTCGTTGTATTTGATGGCGTTGCGAAAGGCCTTCGCCGCCTCGTCATAGCGATCGAGATTCATCAGCGCGGGACCCAGGACGTGCCAGCCGCGACCGTCCTCGGGATTCTTTTCCAGATGCGCCTCGACCTTGGCCACCAGACGTTCGAGCGATTCGGCGCCGCTCGCGGCCTTGCGCTCGGCGAGCGGGAACGACGGCATCTCCGGCGCTCCGAGCCGATAATAAAGCGCGCCCGAAAACAGCGGCAGCGCAAGGAGCGCGACGAGCATGATGGCGCGACGCGCCGACCGATTGGGCTTGGCCTGTGCCGGCGCGATCGCGGCAGCGGTCAACAGGCGTCGCGAGACCTCGACGCGCGCGGCTTCCGCCTCCTTCGCGTCGATGAGATTGAGCGCGAGGTCGCGTTCGATTTCGTCGAGCTGGTCCTTGTAGATCGCGGTGTCGCCACCCGTCGTCTCCTCCGGCGCGGCGCGGCCCAACGGCCAGAGCACGGCGAAAATCGCCGCGATCGTCATCAGCGCGAAGAAAACCCAGAGCATCAGCCGGCCTCGACCCGGTCCACCCCTTGGCGGGGTTCCGAACGCGGAGGGTTACACCATGGTTGCCACCACCGTGCAATCCGTTTTAGGGCTGGCTTTCGAGGGAAAGGTCGCCGCGCGCGGCGACGCGCCGTCAGGCGGGGCGCGCGGCCTTGCGCTCGCCGAGAACCGCGACATCGGCGGCCTTGGACAGCAATTCGGCGTATTCATCGCCGAAGATCACGCCGCAGAAGCGGATCGCCGCGTCGACCTGCGAGCGGCGGAACTCCCGATATTTGGGATCGCTCGCGCGCAGACCGTCGAGCAGAACCTGCGTCGAGCGCTCCAGATATTGCTCGACCTCGGTATAGGTGCGCTGGGTGACTTCGTTGATCGCGAGTTCGCTGGCGAAATTCCGGCAGGTCGCGACCAGCTCGATCAGGGCCGCGGTGTGCTCGACGTCGATCCGGTCGAGCTTGGCTCCGACGGTGATGTCCTTGTCGCCGCGTTGGCGCAACATGCGGCGCACGCGCCCGGGAACGGAGTCGATCTCGGAGCGGATCATGTTGGAGATGTCGGTGCGGATCGTCGCCATCTGCCGGCCCCAGGCCGAGTCGTTGCGAAGATCAAGCTCGGTGCGCATGCCGCGCACCGAATCATGCACCGTCTTGAGGTGCTTGGAGACGTTGGCGTAGCGCTCGTGCCGCAGGTCGTTGCGCAGCTCGTGCATCACGCGGAACACCTCGTTGAGCACGAGCTGCACCGCGACGGCGAACGGCGTCGCGGCGACGCGCACCTCGTCGTCGGTTTCGGCCGCGGCCGTCGCCAGGCGCAGCAACTGCCACGGCGAAGCCAGTCGGCGCATGACCAGCGCGAGCGCGATCGGCAATGCGGCGGGCGACATCAGCGAGGGAAGATCGAGCTGGGCGCGGACGGCGTGAACCTGCCCGGAATTGAGCTGGATGGGACCGCGCGGCAGCCGCACGCTCAAGCCCTCGAGCACCTCGCGGTTCTTGAGCGCGGCGAAAATGGTGGGGAGATCGTCGAGCGCGTCGGGGGAGCCGATCCGCCCGATCAGACGCTGCATTTCGTTGTTGGTGTTGCGCGCGGCCAGGATGTCGCCGACGGCGTCGACGACCCTGATCTGATGCTGGCGCACGAGGGTGTCGATCCGAGCTTCGTCGTTCGACCGCCACGCGGCGACGATCTCGGTTTCGAACTCGGCCATCTCGTTGGGCAGCACGCAATTCTTCAGCCAGGCCCAGAACGGCACCAGACTGGCGCGCCGGATCTGGCCGATGCGCGCCGCGCCCGTCTCGGCTTCGACGATGAAGGGATCGGCCGCCTGGAAGAACAGCCTCGCCGCGATATCGCCGCGTGGTTCATCGGCGACCGTATCCGTCCGCACGATCTTGCGCAGGACGGAAAGGACGTAATTGGCCACGCCAACTTCCTCGCCGCGCGCGACCGCCCGCTCGAATTCTCTCATCAGGAGCGCTTGCGCCTCGGGCGCAAGCTGGCCGAGGTAGTCTCTGAGCCGCTCGGTTGCGCCCGCCTCACCCGACATTTCGTGGGCCCGCCTCAGACAAGGATGTCATCCTCGCCGGTGTATCCGAGTAGGGTTAATAACCCGTTCAGAATGAGTATTGATCGCCGGGCGCGGCCGAGCGCGGGGCCTTTCGCGGACCGCGAAGGGAGATACGAAACTCACCCGCCCTGGTTGAATTCTCCCAGGTCGGGCTTACCCGATCGGGGTCCAGGTGCCGTCCGGGTTCCGGCAGGCCGTTCCGCGCGCGACCTGCGGCCGGTTGTCGATGTAGACCGTGTGGGTATAGGAGCGGCACTTGGCGCCGCGTGAATCATAGGCCGGCCCCGGCACGATCGTTCCGTAGCGTCCGGAATCCGGGTTCTTCCAGCCGACCGGCGCGCCCGAAGGCGCCCGCTCCAGCGCATCGATCTGGGCCGCATAGGCGCGTTCGCGATCCTGATCGTCGAGCGAGGCGCCGATGCGGTTGCCGATCAGACCGCCGATCGCCGCCCCCGCCGCCGCCGCCGCGAGCCGTTCGCCCGGGCCGCCGCCGATCTGGGAACCGATCAGCGCGCCGCCGAGCGCGCCGATCACCGTGCCCGCTCCCTCGTTGGGACCGGAATCGGCGAAACGGTTGCCGGAGCATGCGCCGAGCGCCAGCGCCACGGCCAGGACGGTGAAAGAGCGGACAGCGAGCATGGGGGTCCCCGAGGGCTTCGGTTTGCGTCGCGCCGAGATGAAGCGCGCGCCCCCATTGAGGGAGTGATTTGGGCGAAACTCTGTCCAACCTACCGGATCGGTATCGTTCCGCCGCACGGGGATCGCCGACGCCTCCTCGCGGCGGCGGCAGTAAGGCGCCCGGCCCGCGTCGCCCGACCGCTCACGCCGCCGGCAGAGTGAGCTGCGCCCGCAGTCCGCCGCTCGGCGCGCTGCTCAGGGCGAGTTCGCCTTGGTAAAGCGTCGCGAGATCGACCACGATCGACAGGCCGAGCCCGGAACCGGGCTTGCTTTCGTCGAGCCGTCGCCCGCGCCGCGCCACCATGTCGCGTTCGCGCGGCGACAGTCCCGGCCCGTCGTCGTCGACGATCACGCGCACGCACGGCGGCCGCGTGGCGTCGCTCGAAGCCTCCACCGCGACCTCGACCGACACCATCGACCGCGCCCACTTGCAGGCGTTGTCGAGCAGGTTGCCGATCATTTCCTCCAGATCCTGCCGTTCGCCGCGGAATCTGGCGTCGGCGGGAACATTGATCGCGATCGCGAGACGCCGATCGCGATGCAGCTTCTCCATGGTGCGGCCGACGGCGTGAATGACCGGCGCGATATCCGTGACCGAGCCGACCACCGTCAGGCGCGCGGCGATGCGGGCGCGTTCCAGGTGCCGGCCGACCTGGTCCTGCATGATGCTCGTCTGTTCGAGAATTTTCGCGCCGACCGCCTCGCCGCCGAGCGCGCTCGCCTCATTGATGATGACCGAAAGCGGCGTCTTCAGGGCGTGCGCGAGATTTCCCACATGCGTTCGCGCCCGCTCCACGATCTCGCGATTGGCGTCGATCAGCGCGTTGGTCTCGCGCGCGAGCGGCGCGATCTCAAGCGGGAAATCGCCATGCAGCCGCTCGGCCGTGCCCGAACGGATCGCGGCGAGGCTCTCGGAAATCCGCTTCAGCGGCGCCAGGCCGAAGCGCACCTGGAAGATCGTCGTCAGCAACAGCCCCGCCATCAGAACGAGGAACGTGCCGCCGAGATAGAAGTTGAACGCGCGCGTTTCCTCGGCGACCTCGGTCGCCTCGCCCGCGACCGAAACGAGATACCTGCCGTCGTGACCGAGGTCGACGAGCCGCTCGATCATTCTCAGATTCTGATCTTCCGGCCCGGTGACGTAGCCGACGCGCAAGCCGGCGGCGTTGAGGCGGAAACCGAGTTCGTCCATGCGTGGCAGCTTGCGATCCCACAGCGACCGAGACGCGCGCGCCTCGCTGGTCGTGTCGTCGGCGTCGTTGAGACGCAGCACCTGCCAGTACCATCCCGACAGCGGCAGCTCGAACAGCGGCTCGCCGAGCGCGGCGAGGCCCTTGTCGCCCGCCGCGTCCAGCGACGCGACGCCGGCGATCAGCGTGCGCAGGTGCAGATTGAGGCGACGGTCGAACGTGCGTTCGACGCCCTGGCGATAGAAGGAGGAGAGCGCCACGCCGGTGACGATGAGAATGACGACCGACCACGCGGCCGCCGACAGGAAAAGGCGTGTGGCGAGCGACCTAGCGCGCATCGGTCGGCGGCATCAGCATGTAGCCGAGCCCGCGCACCGTCTGGATGATGTCGACCCCCAGCTTCTTGCGCACGCGGCCGACAAAGACCTCGATCGTGTTCGAATCGCGATCGAAGTCCTGATCGTAGAGATGTTCGACAAGTTCGGTGCGGGACACCACGCGCCCTTCGTGGTGCATGAGGTAGGCGAGCAGCCGGTATTCATGGGAGGTGAGCTTGACCGGATTGCCGTTGACGCTGACGCGGCCGGCGCGCGTATCGAGACGGACCGGCCCGCAGGTCAATTCGCTCTGGGCGTGCCCGGTGGCGCGGCGCAACAGGGCGCGGATGCGGGCGAGAACTTCCTCGAGATGGAATGGCTTGGCGACGTAGTCGTCGGCGCCGGCGTCGAACCCCTGGACCTTGTCGCTCCAGCGATCGCGCGCCGTCAGGATCAAGACGGGCATGGTGCGGCCGGCGCGCCGCCACGCCTCCAGCACGGAGATGCCGTCCATTTTCGGCAGGCCGACATCGAGGATGACCGCGTCATAGGGCTCGTTCTCGCCGAGATAATGGCCTTCCTCGCCGTCAAAGGCGCGGTCGACGACGTAGCCGGAATCGGTGAGAGCCGTCGTCAGCTGGCGATTGAGATCGGGATCGTCCTCGACAACGAGCAGCCGCACCCTTCCCTCCGCTCGCGGGAGAGCCGCCGCTCGCGGCCGCGCGCCCCCGATTCATGAATCATATTGGCTGGCGATCCTATCAGGATCGATGGCGCCGCGTGAGGCATGTTTGTCCATCAGGGCTTTTTCTTGGCGAGCGCACGGATGATCTGCTCGAACGCGCCCGGCGCGACCTCCCCGGTCAGGGCGCTTTGCTTCTCGCGGGTCCGGCCGCTGACATAGACGCCGAGGACGCCGAAGCGGAAACCCCAATAGGCGATGAGCAGCGCGGTCGCGCCGATCAAGGCGTTGACCGTCCGCAGTTCGCCCCGCCAGAAGTCGTGGACGAGAACGGTCCACAGCGCCGCGCATTCGAGCGTCAGCTCGAAGGCGTAGATGGGCCGCCACCAGCGCTGCACGACGTCGTCGGCGCCGATTTCGGCGCGGATGGTCCGCTGCGTCTCGCCGATCGCGGAGCGCTGGGCCTCGGCTTCCGCGCGAACGATCTCGATCCATCGATTTTCCGCATCCAGGATCGCCGCCGAAGGCGCGTTCGGCAGCGAGGCCCCCACCTCCCCGGGCTCGGCCGATGGCGCGCCGAGCGCCTCGGCCAGCACCTGCCCGGCCGCGTTGCCGAGCGGACCGGCGAGCGCCGTTCCCAGGAGCGGCGCGCCGAGCGTGATCAGTTGACGGCCGATATCGGACCAGTTCATGCGAAATCTCCCTTGCCGAGGATCGGTGTCACGGGCGCTTCCTCGCGGCGACGCCGCCACCAGCGCCAGGCGACGACGACCCCGACGACACCGAGCGCGGTCAGCACGACAATCGCCGCCGCGGTCGCGACATCGGGCGCCCAGGCGAGCACCGCCGAGCCGGCCGCGACGGCGCCGCCGACGCCCGCGTCGCGCGAGGCGGTACTGACCGGAACCACGGCCTTGCCGCGTTCCGCCTCGTCGTGGCCGAGGGGAACCACGATGGCGCGATCCGATGACGCCATCGCCAACGCCGCCGCCCTGACGCCCACGACGCGGCGGCCCCAGCCGACCCCGAAGACGCGCCAGGTCTTCAGACTCATCAAGAACGCCAGCCGCTCGCCGCAGACGGCCGCGATCAGTTTCCTGGAATCGGCGCGGTTGGCCGCGGCGACGACATCGTCGGTGACGCCGCTCGTCTTGTCCGACATCGCGAGCGCGCGGCGCAGAACTTTGCCTGACCGGCCGATGCCGGAATTCACGCCGTAGTCGAACACGCAATAGTCGACGCCGGACGGCAGATCGTCGCAGCGCAGCGCATCCCAATACTTGCTCTTGTAGATGCGACAGGCGACCTCGCGCGGCATCGCCTTGACGTCGGCGGCGGTCGCGTCCCGTTTCCAGAAGCGGCGCGCATCATGAATGGTGATGCCCCAATTGGTCGGGCCACCGGGATCGGAGGGATGGTTGGTGTAGCCACCCTCATGGGCAAGCACGCGCGAAAGCGCGCCCGCGAAATTGCGCGCGGCCATGGATCGCTCCTTGATCGAAATGTTGTGGGATTATTCGGGCGCGAGGATCGCGTCCGCGTCGGCGCCGATCGTGGCGAGGAAGGCGCGCGAGTCCGCGTCGTCGGCGTTGATCGCGCCGACCGTATAGAACCGCCGCCACAGCACGCGATTGGCGTTGAGCGCCGCCTCGGCCGCGTCGATCCGGCCGGCGTCTTCCAGCCGGCGCAAAACGCGGTAGGTCGAGACCTTGTGGAACGGCGGCACGCCGGCGGCGCGCAGCACGTCCTTAAGCTCATCGAACGAGCCGATGGATGTCGGTGCGTTGCCGCTCGCGCGCCACGCCGCATAGGCCGCGTCGTCGGCCGGAACGAACGCGGCGCGCGCGGAGGCGTGGACACGCGTCTCGTCGCCGCCCACGATCCAATACCAGTCGCGAGGATCGTAGTTCATTGATAGAGCCCTCCGGTCGCGGTCGTGCCCGCGCTATTGCCGGGAAAATAATTGATGCCCGCCCCGTAGGTTTCGATCAGCGCGTTCGAGGTCGAGTTATAGCGCTTGCCGGTCGCCGAACCGGAGAACGTGGCTTGAGACACGATAATTCCAAGATTGGCCGCCTGCGCGAAGGCGGTCGAAAATGCCGGCGTGCCGCTGAGCGTGATGGCGCCGCCCTGCATGGAAATATTGCCGCCAAGCTGAGCGTAGGCGTGAATGCCGACGCCCCCCGAAATCGCACAGGCACCGACCTGCCGCACCCTTGCGCCAGCACCCTCGGCATTCAGATGCGCGAGGCCGCCGGACCCAAAATCGATATTGCTGTATTCGATGTAGCCGGCGCCCTTCACCGAGAGGCCGTAGGTATTCGTGCTGCCGGTGATCTTGAGATCCCTGACCAGCACGCGCGTACCGGTCGCGCCGTTGATCGCGCCGGACCATGCGGTGGCGTTCGCCAGCACGACATTCGCCGGCGTCGCGGCGTTGCCCTGAATGACAAGCTTGGCGGCCGTCGCCTGCCCGACGGTCACCGGAATGTTCACGGTCGTTCCGCTATAGGTGCCGTCGCCAAGCTGAATGGTGGTCGTGTAGCCGTTGAAGTCGATGGTGGCGACGACATCCAGCGCCTTCTGCAGCGTCAGGAACGCCCCGCCGGCGGAATTGGTCAGCCCGTCATTGCTATCGGACCCGTCCGTGCGGACGTAATAGGCGCGATTGGCCGAGAGGACCTCGCGCGGACCGCCGGAGATCGGGAACGTGACCTTTCCGTTCGTCCGGTCGATCCTGATGCCGTCGTACCAGGCGGTTCCGTCGGAGCTGACCTTGAAATGGAAATTGTCGTCGCCGCAAAGGCCGATTTCCGCGCGCCCGGAAAAATTGTCCTGAAACAGGAACGAAACGGTCTTCGCCGCGCTTTCCTTGCTGAGCTTGTAGCGCAGGTCGCCCGTGCCGCCGTCGGCGACGGTGCGCGCGGTCCACAGCGTGTTGTTGAGTCTGGCGCTGACCGGATTGGTCGCGTCGGCGGTGGTGGCGACGCCCAGTCGCGTCAGATCCTGGAGCTCCGTCGGCGGGCTTCCCGTGCCCGTGCCAACGCCGAGGTCGCGCCATGCCGCCCCGTCGAAGACGAGCAGAGCGTCGTCATCGACCGACCACGCGCGCCAACCGACGCGTGGATCGAGAAAGAGCCAGCCGCCATCCGAATAGGTCGCCACCGCCTTGTCGTGGCCGAGCCAGCCGCCGGTGGCGCCGACCGCGACGATGTGGCGATCGCCCTCGGCGGGGCTCGCCGGCGGCGACGCGCGCGTCGAATCGAGCACGCCGAGATGAACGGCGGCGTCGATGATCAACAGCGCGTCGTTGTGGGTGACATGCTTCTGGGATTGGCTCGCCTCGATGAAAGGCAGCCGCAGATTCACTGTTTCGCTCATGACTTGCCCGAATGATCAAGGGTGAAGAATGGCTTCGGTGGCGATGCCGGGTCCGGCCACGGTCGAGACCTGCATGACGCGCACGGCCAGAGTGGATTGCGCCGAGCCGAAATCGGCGATTTCGTCGGCGCTCGCGTAGACGGCCGATGTCGTCGCGGATTCGATCGTGCGCGCCACGCCCGACGATCCGAGAATCTCAACGATGTAGGATTCGCGTTCCTCGCCGAGCGGCACCTCCCCGCTCCAGCCGTCGCCGGATTTGCGCGTCCGCCGGATCCACGAAAGATGCACGCCGTCGGCCCGCCGTCGCGCCCGCGCGTGAACCGGGCTCAGCGGCAGCAAGGCCGTTCGCGTCGGCGTGACGGACATCGCCGTCGCGGAAGCATCGTCATGATTGCGTCCGCTGGCGACGATCCGCAGTTCCATGGCGCGGTCGATCGCCTCCGAACCCGAGGCGATGGCGACGACATGACGGTCGAGCAGCACGAACGGCGCGCCGGCGGGGAGCGGCTCGCCCATCGCCCATTCGCTTCCCGCCTGGCCGCGCAGCAGGCGCGTTAGGCGATAGGTATCGGTATCGACAAGCTCCGCGCCGCCGAACTGGATGACCTCCCACGCCCCGTCCGGCCGTCGCAACGCGGCCGCGTTGCCGCCGTCGAGCACCTGGCGATCACCGATCGCGGCGAGCGTTCCGCCGAACAGCCGCAAGCGGAATTCGTGGAACCGGCTCCAGCGACCGCTCGGCCCCGGCGCGAGATCGTCGAGCGTCGCCCCGATGATCGATGGCGCGGTGGCCGAGGCGAACGGCTCGAACGTGGTCCCGTCGCTCGATCGCCAGATCGTCACCGCGCCCGGCCACGGGTCGGCGAACACCGCGAGCCGCGTCAGCGTCGTCGGCTCCGTCTCGTCGAGATTGGGCAAATCGAGCGCGAGCACATGCGCCGGTCCAATCGCCGGCGGAATGCTGGACCGCGCCGGGCGCGACGGCAGCGACGGCATCTCCAGCGCCTCGGGATCGATGCCGCGCGCCTTGATCTGCCGGCCCTCGGCGTCGACGACCTCGCGGATCTCGAACAGGCGCCGACGGCCGGCGACTGTCAGGCCGACGACGTCGCCCGGCACCATCGACATATGCCGCGCGCCGACGGCGAACTCCGCCGTCTCGCGACCGGCCCAGATGTCGCGCAGCATGATCTCGGCGCGCCGCAGGGCGGCGCCTTCATGCGTGACGATGGCCAAGTCGGTGTGAACCGCGCGCGCCGAGCCGCCCACCAGCCGGCGCGACTTGACGGCGGCGCGACGGAAGTCGGCATTGGCGTCCGAATAGCCGAGGCTCACCTCGCGCGGCAACTCCGTCTCCTGCGTGCGCGTGAGCCGCGTCGACGCGCCGCGTTCGGGAATGATCAGATCGTTCTCGCCGAGCTCGGCGACCGGCGCGCTCCCGCGCGGGCGGAAGACGATCTTGCTTCCGATCGCGGCCGCGTCGCAGGCGTAGGTCGACGTCAGCGGCTCGATCATCGCGCGCGGGGCCATCGGGCGGTCGACGACATAGCCCTCCGGCCCGTCGCCGAGCGCGGAAGCGTCGATCTCGGCGATGCCGCAATCGCCCAACACCGCCTCGACGAGCGCCCCAAGCGGCGCGCCGCCAAGGCGGCCGGTGAGCCAATGGCCCGTCTCCCAATTGGCGCCGTCGCTCCATGAATCGAGCGCGGCCGGAAAGACGGGATAGGGTCGCGCGTCCCATGTCCAAAGGTGAATGGCGGAGATGTCCACCATGCGGCCGCCATAGACGGGCGACACCGGATTCATCGTCGCAGCCTCCGCGCCGTCCGGGTCGAAGCCGTCGAGCACGGTTTCAAGGTGACGGCGCTGGATGAAGTCGTCGCGGCGGCCATTGGAAAAGTAGGGAATCCCCGCCTCGGCCGACTTGGCGTCGGGAAAGATGCTCGGCTGGTTGGTGCCCTTGTCGATCGCCGGGCATCCCGTCTCGGTCAGCCAGATCGGCTTGCCGCGCGCGACCCAGGCCGTCGGAGCCGGCAGTTCGGCGCCCGCCACGCGTTCGTAATGTGGGTTCGACCACCAACTCCAGATGTCCTTGGCGCGGAAGATCCACGGCTTGCCGAGGCCGTCGGTGATGGGCGAGCGCGCCTGGGCCGCGCGCGCTGCGGCATCGGGATAGTACCAATCGAACGCCTCCCCGCCGCGCAGGTTCGCGGCCAGATAGGAAGCGTCATAGATCGAGGGCGCGAGCACGGCGTCGAGATGACCGGCATTGTCGCGCCAGTCCGACAGCGGCGCGTAATAATCGATGCCGACCGCGTCGATGCCCGCCGACGACCAGAGCGCGTCGAGAGGAAAGCGCACTTCCTGGGCGCCGGCGTCGACGACATGCGCGCCGTATTCGGTCCAGTCCGCGCCGTAGGTGACGGTGGTTTCCGCCCCGAGGATCGCCTTGACGTCGCCGGCGAGCGCGGCGAGTTCGCCGACCGCCGGATAGACGCCGGACGCCGCGCGCACGCGGGTCAGCCCGACGAGCTCGGACCCGATCAGGAACGCGTCGACCCCGCCCGCGGCATCGGCGAGCGCGGCGTAATGCAGGATCATGCGGCGATAGGACCAGTCGGTCGGGCCGTCGCCATGAAAGAACGAAGCGATCTGCGTCGCGGCGGCGGCGGTGCCGTCGGGCGAACCGGGCCGGCCGGGCGCGGGATCGCAGGTCGCGCGACCACGCCAGGGATAGGCGGGCTGGGGCGCCGCGTCGGTGCGTGGATCGGGCAGCGCGTTGTCCGCCGGGATATCCATCATCACGAACGGATAGAGCGTGACCTTGAGCCCGCGCGCCTTCAATTCGGCGATGAGATGACGGACGCTTTCGTCCGAAGGCGTGCCGCCGAAGGCGGGCCGATCGTCGACGGTGGAGACCACATAGGCGCTCGCGCGCGCGAGGTCCGCCACTGACCATGTCGCGCCATGCGTCGCCTTGACCGCGCTGTCGACGCCGGGACGAATCTTGCAATGGCCGGCGCGCAGATCGGAACCGAACCAGGTCACCACGACGGCGACGCGTTCGAGGCTCGGGCACGCGGCCTGCAGCGCGTCGAGCGAGGCGATCACGTCGGAGTCGGCGTCGGCGACATGACGGTTTTCGACCGCCGTCAGGCCGGGGCCCATTAGCCGCATGACAGTGCCGGGCTCGTATCCGAACTCGCTCGCGCCCGGAATCAGGGTCACCGCGCGCGTGATCTTCTCCAGCCGTCCGATCGGACGCACGATTTCGAAGGAGAGCTGCGGAATGCGGTTGCCGAACTTCTCAAGCGGCAATCGTTCGAACACGATATAGGCGAGGCCGCGATAGGCCGGCGCGCCGCCGTCGCCTTCCTTCGCCAAGATGAGGCCGTCGGGCATCTGCGTCTCGCCGCCGGCATAGACCCGGTAGTCGACGCCGGTCAGATCGAGCGGCTTGCCGTCGGCCCAGATGCGGGCGACCTGTCCGATCTCGCCCGCGCACAGGCCGACGGCGAAATTCGCGAAATAGGAATAGGTGATCTGCGTCCTGCCGCCGATCAGCCCGCCCTTGCCGCCGCTCGCGGAACGCGACGAGGCGACTTCCTCGAGCCGGGTCGCCCAGATCACCTGACCGGCGAGCCGCGCGCGGCCGTAGACGCGCGGGATCGGCGCGCCTTCGCTCGACGCCATCACGTCGAGATCGGACAGGCGCGGCCCCTCGATCGGACGGTTGTTGCCGAACAGCGCCTGGTCGATGACGTTGCCGGCCAGCGCCCCGACGAGACGGCCCGCGACCGCGCCAAGCGGACCGAGGAACGCGTTGCCGAGCGCGGCGCCGGCGAGCGAGAAAACGAGCGCCGCCATCAGTCTTCAACTCCGGGAAAACGAAAAACGTAAGCGAGCCGCCGCAACCACCACGGCGACAACGGCGCCTCGCACACGGCAATGCCGTCATGCGCGTGAATCATCGCGGCGCGCGAGGACGCGATCGCCGCGTGCTTGGCGACGAACCGGTCGCGCCAGCGAAACAGCAGCACGTCGCCGGCCGCGTAATCGCGCGGCGGAACCTGCTGGAGATAACGCCCCGCCGCCTCGGCGAAACCGTCGACGCCGGTGGCTTCGGCCCAGTCCGGCGCGTAGACTGGAACCTTCTCCGGCTCCGGACCGATCACGCCGCGCCACACCCCGCGCACGAGGCCGAGGCAGTCGCATCCGACGCCCTTGAGCGAGGCCTGATGCCGATAGGGCGTGCCGATCCAGCCGCGCGCCTCGGCGACGATCGCCGCGCGCGAAATCGTCTCGCGGTTCATGGGAAGTGCCTCCGGCTCACGAGGTGCTCAGCGAACCGCCGTCATTCTGTGAATCGCCCGCGGTCGGATAGCGCACGATGTAGTCGTTGCCTGGAATGTGCGGGAAACCGCGGAAGTTGATCTGATTGGCGAAGCGATCACGGCAGACATCGAAGCTCTTGTCGCATCCCGCCGTGACCGCGAAGGTATCGCCCGCGGCGATGGTTTCCGGCATGGCCTGCCACAGCCAGAGCCGCGTCGCGCCCTGATCGAGGCGGTGGACCTTGATCTCGATCGCGATGCCGGCATTCGCGCCGCTCGTCCAATGCAACCGCCCCGCCGTGAACACGCCGTCGGCGAACGCGTCGAGGCCGGCGGCGAGGAATGACGACTGGTTTTCCGGCGCCAGCACGACGCCCGCGCCCTTGAGCGTGGCGACATCGAGGTCGACGCCGCAGCGCGCGTCGCCGAGATCGGCCGCGCAGCGCGCGGTGTAGAGACGACCGTTCTCCTGCGCCAAACGATCGGCCGGCCCACGCAACTCGACATTGAAGGCCGCGCCCTCGCGTCTGACTTCGCCGAGCCGGGCCCATGCCAAACGCAGGCGCAAGGTCGGGTCGGACCAGTCCACGAGCCAGGTCTCGATGTCGGCGGCGTCGAACAACCCGGCGGCGAGATCGGCCTCGTTGAGCGAATCGTCGGCCAGCGCCCCGGCGACTTCCGCGGCATCGACCGCGAGACCGAACCGGCTGGTCGCTTCCGCCGCCGCGAACCCGGTTCCGGCGCGGCAAACGGTTGCCTCGATATCGAGGTCGCGGTCGTGATCGGTGAATCCGAGCACGACGCCGTCGCGCCTGCGCAGGATCCAGCAACGGCACAGCGTGGTGACGCCGGCGTCGAGCTTTGCCTGAAGCGCGGCTGGAACGGTCCTCACGGCTTCACCTCGATCAGCGGAATTTTCGGGATGGCGCCGGCCGCGAAGGCCGCGAGATCGACTTCGAGAAAGTCGGTGTCGAAACGCACGGGCACGTCGAACAGGAATCCGGCCGTGACCGTCGCGCCCGGCGCCGGCGCATGGCCCGGCGTGAAGGCGACGATGCCCGACGTCGTATCGCAGGCGAAGGCGGTTCCATCCGCCGCTTCAACGCCCGCGACCGCGACGCGCACGGCGCCCGCGACCGGCTTCTCGATCGCCCGCGCATAGGGCGCGTGTGGACCGCCGTAGGTCTTGACCAGCTGAAACTCTGTCCGCGCGCCGTCGCCAGTTCCGATGGTCTGGTCGAACGGCGTGACCGCGGCCCCGATCGCCGCCGAGGAATGATCGACACGGTCGCGCCAGCGAAAGCCGTGGAGACGGCCGCGCCGCTCCTCAAAGAAGGCGACGACGTCCTGCAGCGAGGCCAGCGACTTCACGCCATAGCCGGCGTCGTAGCGCCGGCGCGAATGCGCCCAGCGCGCGTTGCGTTCCTCGCGCCCCGATCCGAGCGTGATGATCTCGGTCAGGCGCTCGGGACCGCCCGCGCTCCTGAGCGCGATGTCGAGCGGAAACAACACCTCATGGAATGCCGCCATCGTGCCCTCCTCCCGCGCCTACAGACTGCGCCGCCCGCGCATGACGGCGCGCGCGATCTGACCGGTGACGTAACTCTCCGAGCGGCGGAAACTGTCCGCGTCTGGCGTCGTGATGTTGACGGTGACGTTCGTCCCACCTCTGCCATCGGCGGCGACGCCGAGACGGCCGTCCGCGCCGCGCCGCAGCGGCAGGATCGCCTCGGGGCCGGCCTCGCCCGCGAGCCCCGTGCCGCCGCCGAGCATAGGAAAATAGCTCGGCGCGTTGATCAGCCCGCCGGCGGCGAACGGCGTCACCTCGAAATTCGACGCATTGACCGACGGGATGCCGGAGCCCGCGCCGCCGAAATTGAACAGGCCGGAGAGAAGCTGCTGCAGACCCGAGCCGATGCTCTGCTCAAGCGGCTTCATCGCGATCCGCAGCGTCATGTTCGACAGCCGCAACGCCAGCGACTTGAGCACGTCGTCGAACTGCTTGCCGCTGGTGATCGAGCTGGAAAAGGCGCTGGTGATCGCGCGCGCCATGCGATCGGCGCCGAACTCAAGGTCGCGCGTGCGCGACACGACACTATCGAGCACATCCGTGGTGTCCTGTTCGGCGATGCCGTCGGCGAAATTCTCGGTCATTCGTCGTCCCTCCGCGTCGCGCCCTCTGCGTCCGGAAATCTCGTCATCAAGTCGTCAAGCGCGGCGCGATCCGGCGCGGCCACGGCCGACCCGCGCGCCGCCTCGATGGCGAGCGCGAACTCGCGCGGCGTCATCGCCCAGAAATCGCGCGGGGAAAGCCGCAGCACGCCGAGGCCGAAGCCGATCGCCGCGTTCCAGGGAAAGGGCCTCATCCCGCCGCTTCCGCCGGCGCCGGCGGCTCGAACGTCGCGGCGATCAAGGCGGCGGCGACGCGCACGAATTCGTTCACGCCGCCATCCATCGCCAGCGACGCGACCTCGGCGTCGGAGACGCGCTCCCCCGCCCCGCGCAAACCCGCGCCGATGATGCGGATGATGTCGCGCGCCGACATGCGGCCACGCCCGAAGCGTTCGGCGAGGTCGACGAGATCGCTCGCGCCGAACGCCGATTCCAGTTCGGCGAGCGCGCCAAGCGTCAGCACCAGGACGCGACGCTCGCCGCCGATCACCGCGTCGATCTCGCCGCGATAGCGGTTGGCCATCTCGCGATTCCTTCTACAGCGCCGCGAAGGCGAGCGCGCCAGCCGATTCCAGAGCAATGTCAAACGTCACCTCGCCGTTGTGTTCGCCGGCGAAATCGAGGCTGGTGATCTGGAAGTCACCCTCGATCGCGCCGAAGTCGGGAATGACGAGCTGGCACGTCACGATCGCGCCGTCGAAGAATGCCTGCCGCATGAGCGCGTCCGAGGCCTGATCGCGAAACAGGCCGCGCCCCGAAACCGAGGCGCGCTTGACGCCGGCGCCGGCGAGCAGCTCGCGCCAGCGGCCGGCGGATTCGGCGTGCGTCACGTCGACCGTCTCGGCGTTGAACGCGATCTTGCGGCCGCGCAGGCCGGCGACAGTGACGAATTCGGATCCGTCGCGCAGTTTCAGCAGCAGGTCCTTGCCCTTCTGAGCGCCCATGAAATTCTCCTCGATGTCAGAGCAACGGCTCGGTGACGGCGCGGAACCGCACCAAGGCATGATAGGTGCGCCCGTCCGCCTCGCGCCGGATGTCGGCGAGGGAAAAGCGCAGATTGACGAGCCGATGACCGGCCGGCGCGAGCGGCGCGTCGTCGAGCGCCTGCAGCAGCGCACCGGCGATGACATGCGCCTCGCGGTGGCCGCCCTGGCGCGACCAGGCGTGCAGCGTGAGCTGGTGCTCGAGAACATTGCCACCGTCGGCGGAAATGTCGTTGACGCGCGCCTCCCCCAGCGTGACGTAGGGAAACGTCGCGCGCCGGGGTGGCTCGTCGTAGACGCGCGCGCCCCCCAGGGCCGCGATCAGCGCGCCGTCCGCGTTCAAGGCCTCGTGAATCGCGGCGCGCAGGGCGCTCGTCGCGGCTGTCATCGGGATTCTCCTGTCGCGCCGGAATCAGTCGACGCGCTCGAAGGCGTCGATCTCAAGAAAGCGCCGATCGCCCGCGCCGCGAATGCCGGCGATGGTGAAGACGCGATCGCCGTCGCGAAAGCGATGGCGCAATGTCAGCGTCGAATTTGAACGAACGATGATGCGATGGCTGACCGCGGCGCCAAGCGCGTCGGCGCTGACGCTCTCGCTCGCGCGCAGCGGCGTGAGCGAGGCCCACACCGTCGCCGCGATCGCATAAGAACGGACGACGCCGCCCTGCCCGTCCGGCGTTTCAACCGGCTGTTCGATCACCAGGCGCGTCTTCAATCGACCGGGATCGATCATAGCGACATCGTCCGGTAGGCGGCGATCATCGCGTTGACCGAGCCCGGCATCACCGGAACGCTCTGCCCGATCGCGATCAGGCCGCGGTTCTCGTACCAATGCGCGACGAGATTGCGCAGCGCGTGCTTCAACTGCGGCGGCACGTCGTCGGCGCTCGCGCCGAAGCCGAGCACCAGGTCGATCTCGATGCCGGCCGTCGTCCGTCCCGGCGCGGTGAGCGACCAGGGCGGCGCGGCGAGCGTGTCGCCGGCGGCGTCGATGACGAACCGCCCGGCGTCGACGGCGACCGCGTTTCCGGCCGCGTCGAACTGGCGAACCGCCGCGATGCTCCGGATTGGCCCCAGGCGCAGCCGGATACGTCCGTCGTCCGGCCAGGCGTCGCGCACGTGCCGCCACGTCTGAGTGATGAGACAGCGCCGCGTCAGCGCCTCGATATGCGCGCGCGCCGCGGCCACCAGCGCGGCGATGACCGCGTCGTCATCGCCGTGCTCGACGCGGAGAAACAGCTTGGCCTCGGCGAGCGACAACGGCTCGATCGCGGGCGCGATCAAGAGAAACGCGGACATGCCGCCTCCATCAAGGTTGCTTAAGAACGGTTGACATCGCCCGCGCCGCCGCGCATCCACACGAGGATGAACCTCGTGACGAAGCCGCGTGGCGCGCGCTGTCTGCTATTGGCGGTTCTCGCCGCCACGGCGACGGGAATCCCGGCCGCGCGTGCGATCGTCGGCGACGCGCCGGCCGCGCCGGCTTTCCTCGCCTCGGCGATCGTCACCGTCGTCGGTTCGCGCGGCAATTTCTGTTCCGGCGTCGCGGTCTCGCGCCAGGTGGTGATGACGGCCGCGCATTGCCTGCGGCCGGACGCGAACTACAAGATCGTGATCCGCGACCAGGGCCGCGAGCCGCGACTCGCCGACATCGTCGCGATCGAGCGCCATCCGCGATTCGACGCCGCCGCGATCCGGATGCATCGCGCGACGGCCGATGTCGCCCTGGCGAGACTTGCCGAGCCGCTGCCGCCGAGCGTGGCGCCCGCGCGCGTGGGCGCGCCGCGCGCGCCGATCCTCGCCGGCGCGCGTTTCACCATCGTCGGCATCGGCGTCGCCCGCGAGGGCGACGGACGCAGCGGCGGCGTGGCGCGCGCGGCCGATCTGGTGGCGACGGGCCGGCCCGGCAATCTGCAAATTCGTCTGATCGACCCCGCCGCCGCGAGCTCAGGACGCGGCGCCTGCACCGGCGATTCCGGCGGCCCCGTGTTTGAGGACCAGGACGGCCGCGCCGTCGTCGTCGGCCTCATCAGTTGGTCGACGGGACCCAACGCGTCCGCCGGCTGCGGCGGCATGACCGGCGTCACGCCGCTCGCGCTCTACCACGACTGGATCGTGACGACGGCGCGGACGCTCGCGCCGCCACCCAAACGCTGACGGTGTCGGCAAGGTCGCGCCGGGTCGTCGCGATGATCGGATCACGTCGGCTTGAAGATGCCGCGATGGCGCCTTGGCGGCATTCGCCAACGTCATTTGTGGCGTTCGATCCTGATGCGGTAGCTGCAATTCGCATCGCCGAGAACGAAATCGATCGAATTCCCTTCATGTTTCAAATCCTGAAGGACCTTTGCGTCGCCAGGGTCATTCAATTGGAAGACCATGCGCCCGCCGGGACGGACGAATGTTTCCACACGCCATGGCGCGCAGTCGCGCATCGGATCCCCAAGTTGGATTTCGAACCGAAACCGAGGGTCGTAAGTGACACCTTCAAAAACGGCGCGCTTCTCGACGATGAACGGAATGGCCTCCATCAACTGGCGGGGGGATTTCCGAGATTCGCCCGCCTGTGTCGACTGGGCCGCGTCGGTTCCTTCAACTTGCGTCACCTGGGCGCGGCCAGACGGCGCGCAAACCAGCGCCAAGACGAACGTCAGCGCTCCGACGCGCCGCGCGCGCCTCGCAAAGGCCTTGGCGATACGGGTGCAGGTCGTGGCTTCGTCTCGTGGGACCGAACTTTCCATCATGCCAATGCTCGGTGGGTATCGGATGCAAATCAACGGCAAGCCTCTATTCGGCTTCGAAAAGTTGGAGATACGCGCACGAAGCCGTTTCGACCAATGATAACACTCATACCCAAATCGGGTCTATCGGACGTGCCAACTTTATATCCCCGACCGATAACTGTTCCTTCGTTACGCTCGTCAATTATGACCGACCCAATGCCGCTGAATGACACGATCGTCAATCCGGTATCGGAATCGAAGCTCTCTTCATGCAAAATGCCAGGGCCCTTTGCGATCGATATGCGATCTCCAAATGAGCCGATATTCTCACCGCCAGCTTGCAACAACATCGTGAACAGCGCCGAGTTCTCGAGCGTCACCGATTGCACCGGCCGCGACAACTCTCCACTGTGATCGTTGCCATCGGTTCGGAGCATCGCGTGCCACATCCCACCCCCATCCGTCCATTGCCCGCCGCCGGATTGGCCGGCGGGGAGGCGCGGCTGGTCGGGATCGTATTTGCGGGCGACAATCGCGGCGAGGCCAAGCCGGAGCGCGGCAAGGTCGCGCCGGATCGAAGCGAGATCGGCGATGAACTTCGTCCGCGCGTCATCGGCCATGCATGTCGGCGACGCGTGCTCGGCTCGCGGCCGGCGGTAGCGTCAGGCATCGGCCCGCATGAAGCGCGCCTTGCGTTGCGTCCGCGCGTGCTCGTCGATCGCAGCCATCGAGCCGCGTTCCTTCGTGAAACAGCACCTGTCGAAATGAAAAGGGCGCGGCCGTCGCGCCGCGCCCCTTGCTTGTCTTCCGTTTCGCGCCGATCAGCTCGCCGCGAATTTCAGGAGCTTGATCGCGTCGAAGTCCTGCACGCCGCCGCCCAAAACGCTGACGGCACCGGCGAAGCGCGCGCCGGGTCGTCGCGATGATCGGATCACGTCGGCTTGAAGATGCCGCGATCGAGCGCATCAATGCACATTCCCGCATCGCCCCCCTGCGGCCCTCTACTCTTCGCGGCGATCGTTTCCAGCATTCGCCTCGCCGCGGCCGGCTCAACAGCCAGAGTTGCCTTCGCGGCGCTCAGTCGAACTTGAACGTTCTCATGATCGAAAAGAGGAAGCAGCAAACGGCGTTGATCGCCAGGCCGCGACTTGAGCTCCGCGAGGAGCGCCGTCTTCTCGTCAAACAGCCGATTGCATTTTGCGATTTCATTGCGAAGCAGCGCATGCGCCTGGGCAATGCCGATTTCAACAAATCGCCGAACGAGCTGCTCGGAAGCCATCTCGTGCCAATTCTGCGTCTTCATGGTTTGAGCACTCTGAACCGGACTAAAGCGCGCAACCCCACGTTCCGCCGCTCGTCCCAATCCTTGTACCGCGGATACTCACGTTGCGACAGACCGCCAAATTCATCTGACCTTGTCTGAAACCATGCATTGATCTCCCAACGCCTTCACCGCGCGCGCCGGGTCGTCGCGATGATCGGATCACGTCGGCTTGAAGATGCCGCGATCCAACGCATCAATGCACATGCCGGCGCTGAGCCGCTGAGGTCCGGCATTCTTGGTTGCGATGGTCTCGAGCATTCGTCTCGCCGCAGTCGGCTTAACAGCCAGCGTTGCCTTCGCCGCGTTCAAACGCACTTGAGTATTATCGTGATCATAGAGACGCATCAGCAAGCTTCGATGATCGCCGGGCCGCGACTTCAATTCCGTTTCGACCGCGCTCTTCAAATCGAATAGCTTGTTGAATTTCGCGATCTCATTCCACAACAAGGCATTCCCCTGCTCAACTCCAATCGTCGCAAATCGGTCGACCAGTCGCTCAGATTCCATTTTCCGCAGATCGACCCGCTTCATGGCCTGAGCACTCCCACGTTGATAAGCGCGCGCAATCCCACGTTCCGCCGCTCGTCCCAATTCTTGTACCGCGGATACTCACGTGGCGACAGACCGCCAAATTCATCTGACCTTGTCTGAAACCATGCATCGATCTCCCAATGCTTGAGTTTCGGTATGCGCACCAGATTGTCCTCGCGGTCGATCAACGCGCGTGGATAACCATCCCGTTCCGCCGCGGTTTGCTCAACGATATGATGCGCGTCATAGCCAGCCGCCTTGTTCGATACCGCTTCATGCAATTCCGCAAGCGACTTCGGCGCGTCGAGATAGGCATTGATATACGCAAAGCCTTTGTAAAGCCACGAACTCTTGGCCAAATAACTCGCGGCCGTCGTGCCGTTCTCCGCGAGCCACGCGGCCACGGCTCGGAAGATGGCGTTTCTCGCGCTTGTGGAAGGCGGCCTCTGACCCGGAATTCGCGGCGCGCCCGCGACATAGAGCGTCGACCTTCCCGCCGAGGATTCGCCAACGCCGTCCCCACTCTCATCCGTCCATTGCCCGCCGCCGGATTGGCCGGCTGGGAGGCGCGGCTGGTCGGGGTCGTATTTGCGGGCGACGATCGCGGCGAGACCAAGCCGGAGCGCGGCAAGGTCGCGCCGGATCGAAGCGAGATCGGCGATGAACTCCGTCCGCGCGTCATCGGACGTGATTGACGGCGACGACACGTGCTCGGCGCGCGGCCGGCGGTAGCGCCAGGCATCGGCCCGCATGAAGCGCGCCTTGTGTCGCGTCCGCGCATGCTCGTCGATCGCAGACATCGCGCCGTTCCCTCGCCAATGGGTTCAAATGAAAAGGGCGCGGCCGTCGCGCCGCGCCCCTTGCTTGTCTTCCGGTTCGCGCCGATCAGCTCGCCGCGAATTTCAGGAGCTTGATCGCGTCGAAATCCTGGACGCCGCCGCCGACGCGCTTGGTCGTGTAGAACAGCACGTAGGGCTTGGCCGAGTACGGATCGCGCAGCACCCGCACGCCCAGCCGATCGACGATCAGATAGCCGCGCCGGAAATCGCCGAACGCCACCGAATAGGAGCCCGCGCCGATGTCGGGCATGTCCTCGGCCTCGACGACCGGGAAGGTCATCAGCGTGGCGCGGCCGTCGGCCTGGGCCGGCGCCTGCCAGAGATACTGGCCGTCGGTGTCCTTCAGCTTGCGGACCGCGGCCTGCGTCTTGCGGTTCATGACGAAGCTCGCGTTCTGCCGGTAGCCGGCCTTGAGCGCGTAAACGAGATCGATCAGCGGATCGGTCGGCGCGTCGGCCGGGAAATCGCCGGCCTCGCCGGTCGCGACGTAGCCGAGATTGCCCCAGCTCCAGCTCGCCTCGGCGACCTTGGTGTAGCTGAGAAAGCCGGTCGGTTTGTTGACGCCGTCGCCGTTGACGAAGGCCGCCCCCTCCTGCTCGGCGAAGGCGAGCTCCACCTCGCCGGCGATCCACTGGTCGATATTGATCGCGGCGTCTTCCAAGAGCGATGCGGTCGCGGCCGGCATCGCGTAGAGCTCCATCGCCGGAAACGCGATCTCGGCGATCGCGGGCGTGCCGGTCTGCGGCCGCGCGTCGGTCTCGCCGACCCAGCCGACCGCCGGGCCGGCCGTCATGAACGGCTTCTTGTAGACGTTGCCGGAGACCTCGCGCACGCCGGCGATCGAGCGGATCGGCGAGATCGCCGTCAGCCGGCGTCCGATCTCGCGCTCGACCTCGGGCGGAACCAGATAGCCGCCGTCCGGATTGGAGCCGATCGACAGCGCCTTGGTTTCGAGCTGGCGCAGGCCCGCGCTCTCGCCGGCCCGGACATAGCTCTCGAACGCCTGCTTGTGCTCGCGGGAGAAAAGGCTGGGCGCGCTTTTGATGTCGGCGCCGAGCGCGGGACGCGCCTGGCGCAGCGTCAGCTCGTCGATGCGGCGCATCTGCGCGTCGAGCGCGGAGTTGATGCGATCGACCTTCTCCTCGATCAGCACGTCGCCCCGGCGCGCGAGCGCGTCGAGCCGTTCGTCGTTGGCGGCCTTGAACTCCTCGAACGAGCGCATCAGCGTTTCGTGCGCCTCGCTCGAAGCCGGAATGCCCGCCTTCTGTTCGGGCGCCGAAGAATGAACCTCGAAATCCATGGGAAACCTCATTGTTGCGGACTTAAGGAAAGTTGAGCGGCCGAGACCGCGACGATACCGCCAAGCCGCGTCCAGCGATCGAGCCTGTCGCCGCCGTGGCCGGGCGTTCAGCGCGTCCGCGCGGCGAAGCCCGGCCGGGAGGAAGCCGGGAATTCTTCACCGCGCGAACGCGCGCTCCCGCCAGAAGCGGGAAGGTCACGATCGAAATCTCCCAGAGATCGACCTGAAAGAGTTTGCGCACGCGGGTCGTCGGGTCGACGCGGCCGCGCACCGTGCGATAGCCGATCGACAGACCATCGACCGCGCCCGCCTCCACCAGCGACAGCAATTCGCGCGCGCGCTTAACCTCGGGAATGAGGCGGCCGCGCGCGAACAACCCGCGATGGTCCTCCTCGATCGACAGCCACACGCCGATCGGCTCGGCCGGATCGTGCTGGAACAGCATCGGTATCTTGCGCACGCCGCGACTCTCCAGCGTGCGCCGGAACGCGCCGGGCATGACCATGTCGCGCGCCTGGTCGACCTCGCCGAACAGACTTGCATAACCCTCGACCGCGCCGTCAGTTCCGAACGAGATACGCGAAAGAGTCACCGGAGCATGCATCGTCAACCTCGCCGGAGGACGTGGGTGGGAAGAACCATCAAAGAGATCGGAAATGATCCGGCCGATCAGGCCGTATCGGAAACGCAATGGCGCGCCGCCGCCGGGCTGGCCTGCGGGAATGCGCGGTTGGTCGGGGCTATATTTGCGCGCGAGCGCATGGCGATGCATCGCCGACGCAAGCTTGATCGCCTTCAGTGAGAAGCGAAGCTCAAGGATTGCGTGCCGCGACGCCGCTCCTTCGCGCCGGCATTCACTTTCGCGGGCATCTCAAAACGTGATCTATTCATCATAACTCATCGCGCATGAGCCTGAAGAAATTGCGCAAATAGGCTTCATCCTTGAATACAATTTCGATAGGCCCGCAAAACCATACTCTCATCAGATCCTGAAAAGATGGATCATTGTTCAGAAGCTCTTCGAGAAACGCCTTTGCCGTCCGACGCTCGGTTGTGCTCGATACACGTATCGCCCGACGCACCAGCGCCTCGGGTGAATCAATGAGATATTCCGCATTGCAGTCAAGCCGTCCCAACATCTTCTTGAGTTCTTCGGGAATTTGCATAGCATTTTCCTAATACCGGGTCGGATACGCGGTATGGACGCGATAGCCCCGAGGTGAACTCCTATCATTTATGATAAGAACCTTAACGCTAGAAGTTTCGCGCACCATCGGCACCGAGTAAAGGCTCGGTGCATAGGCTTCTTTTCCCGTTATCGAGCTAAAAGAAGCGCGGAGCATGGCGACAGGTTGGATACCATTCGCGACCAAGTCAACTTCGACGCTGTTCCGCGCCAAGGTTGAGTTCACGAGATTGGTCGCCGAGGGAAGAGACGAAAAGGAGCCAATGCACATTGCATTGGGACGCGTGAAGCGCCCGTCATGCGCCTCGCGGCGCCGGTCCTCGAAAAGCATGAGCTATGCCTCTCACCCGCGCGTGGCGCGCTTGGTTCCCTTGCGACGCGTGGACGACTTCGAGCGCGACGCGGCCTTGGCGCGCCCGGGCGGCCGCGCCGACGCCTTGCGATTGATCTTCGCCAGATGCGTCAAGAATTCGCGGAAGACATCGAGATGCTTGTTGTCGGTCTTCGTTTCGGCCCGCAGCGACCGCAACACCGTATGCAGCCTGTCCATCAGTCCCGGCCTCTCGCCCGTTCGTTGAAATGCGCCAATTCGCGCACGAAATCGTCGAAGCGCCGCGACGCGGCGGCAAGCTCCCGCGCGGCGAAGAAGTAGGCCACGCTCGCGGCCAGCGCCCACATCAGCAGGGCCAGATGCGCGAGATCGCCGCGCTCGCCGAACACACGCACGAGCTCATCGATCATGGTCGCCCCCTCGCCGGCCGCGATGCGATCTCCAACTCACGCCAGATGATCGCCGCCTTCAATCGGCGCGTATCCCGTCGCCTCGCGCTTTTCGTTGACCGTGAGGAACGGCGCGGCGGCGACGCGGTCCCACAAGGCGGCGCGGTCGGCCGCGAGCGCGTCGAGCCGGTCGACATCGACGACGATGCGCGGCGCGGCGCCGAATTGCGGGCCGAGCCATTGCGCCAGCGCATTGGCCACGCGCGTGGCCAGCGGCAGAACCGTCTGGCGGAAGAACACGCGGTTGGCTTCCTGGTAGTTCGAATAGGTGTTGTCGCCGGGGATGGCGAGCAGCATCGGCGGCACGCCGAAGGCGAGCGCGATCTCGCGCGCGGCGGTGTGCTTGGCCTCGAGAAAGTCCATGTCCTTCGGCGACAGCGACATCGCCTTCCAGTCGAGGCCGCCTTCGAGCAGCAGCGGACGGCCGGCGTTGACCGCGCCCTGATAGGTTTCGGTGAGCTCGCGCTTGAGGCGGTCGAATTGCGCGTCGGACAGGACGGCGCCTTCGGGGCCGGTATAGACGAGCGCGCCCGAGGGCCGCGCGGCGTTGTCGAGCAGCGCCTTGTTCCAGCGCGCGGCGGCGTTGTGGGTATCGACAGCGGCGGCGGCGGCCTCGATCGGCGCCAGACCGTAATGATCGTCGAGCGGATGAAACAGCGTCAGATGCAGGATCGGCGGCGGCGATGCATTCTGCTCGAAGCGCGTCGCGCGCCCGTCGACGTGGTATTCGTAGGATTCCGCCCAGCCGTCCGGCCCCGGCACGACGCGGATGCGGTCCGGCCGCAGCGCGTAGAGCTCGCGCGTGACGCCGCCGATCGCGACCGCCTCGATATAGGCGTTGCCGGAAAGCAGCAGGTGCGCGTAGACGGCCTCGAGGAAGGTGATGCTGTCCTGACGCGGGTTCGGTCGCGCCAGCAAGGCAAGCAGCGGATGCTGGTCGCGTTCCTCGGCGCCGTCATAGGCAAGCAGCGCGCACGCGGCCGCGTTCTCGGCGATCAGACGCACCGAACGATGCACGATCGCGTTGGCGAGATAGCCCTCGCGCGCCAGCGCGGCGTAATCGCGCGGCGTCCAGCGCGCGCGGCCGCCGCTTTCGAAAGCGAGCACCCGCGCCACGCGCGAGGATTTCTCTTCCGGCGCGCCAAGCAATCGTGCGATCAGTCCCTTCACGGTCATCTCCAATTAAAAAGGGCCGGTGCGAGACCGGCCCTTGAAAGAACGAAGCTTGATCAGCGCATCAAGGAAGGATTTCCAACCCCGCCTCCTGGGCTGACTGGTGGGAGCGCATGGCTGCTCGGAGCCGCGGCTGGGTGTTTGAATAATGCCTTACAGCCGCTCGATAACCAGTTTGCGCACCAAAATATAGAATTCGCGAATCGTCGTCTCATCCGGGCTGAAACAAGGCCCCTTGCTTCGCCAAAACCCTCAGCAGAGTTTCGTTATCGTAGGCCCCGGAGAGAAGCTCATCGAGATAGTCTTTCAGATTTCGTCGATCCACGGGACGGAGGCTGTCCAGCGTCCGGCCGTACCACTCTTCCTCCGTCGTGGCGCCGAAATCCTCATAGCTATGCGGATAGAGAAGCCCCAAGAACTAGATGAACCCTTCAGGTGGCGGCGGAACGTTCATCTTGAATCTTCCCCATTACTTGGAAGCATCTTCATTCATCGGATATGCCGTTCGTACCCGATATCCGTTCTCGGAACGAGAATCGCGGCGCAATACAACGCGAACGGCATAGGTCGGTCGAAAACGATAACTGGCGTCGAAAGGCGGCGGGAGAATGACCTCGCGCCCCGTCGAATAGCCAAAGCGAGCCACAACGATGGTGTTTTCATCTCCGAAATCACCCGCAGCCGCCCAGTCTACCGTATCCCGATTCAGCCCAAGAGACTCATTAATAAAGTGGTTTGCATCGCCGGTCGAAATGAAGGTTCCATAAACAACCTGCTTTCCTGCAAGAAGCGATGCGACATATCTGGCGGACGCTGGAACACGATCGAGAGCTTTCGCCAGCAATTCATCGTCGGTCCTCGCAATATGCGTTTCGATATGTCCGCCATTGCGATCTTCGTTCGCAATATCGATCCGATATTTCCTGCCACTAACGCCCAGCCGGCCTCGATGTCGGATTGAGCCGGCGGCTTGCCGCGTCTCACATACCGATAGGCATCGGGGCGCATGAAGCGCGCCCGCTGATGCGCCACGAAGCGCGGATCAACGATGGGCATGCCGACAATCCGGTTAGAAAGCTATTGAGGCGGCGGATTCAAAGCCCCCGCACGCGCGGCCCCGCGCCCGGCGCCGCCATCAGGTTCGTCACCGCCCAGGCCAGCGCGTCGAGGCGATCGGGCGACCCGACGACCGGATTGCCGGTGCTCTTAGCGATAAGAGACCGAAATTCCGTTTGAGTAATTATCTCGCCGAAAAATTTGAACCTCGCGGGGAACGGCGATCTCGATCTGGCTGTCGCCGATCCAATTCACCGCTAGCTGATGCCGTCCCTGGGCGACGAAAAACGGAGGATCACCTTCGCGAGAAAAGATCGCGCCGGCGGAAAGAAGGACGATCTGCGTGCTGAAGGGTGTGGTGGCGCCACAATCAACTTCGTTGACAACCAAAACGTTCTTTGCGTTTGGGGCGGGGATCGCGCGCTGCAAGGCGATAACGCACGCCTGACTTACCAACGCTCGCTCCACGCGAGCCATTTCGTGGATGGCAATGCCCGCCAGCAAGCAGAGTGCGAAGCTCAAGACGATCGCAATTTTACATATCCAAGTCTGAAACTTCGCCATCCTGTAGTTCCCCAGGTCGGCATGTCATGGTCTCGAACGACGCAACCGATAGTATTTGATCCCTTGCGATATCCAATATTGATCTTGCGGGTCATCCCCGTAAGGCGCTTGACCACCAACTCCGAGAAGCGCCTGCCATAAGGTAACAGGCGCACCCCATTCCGGTCGAGAAGTTCCCGCCCGAACCTGCGCCCATCCGGCTACGCGCAAGAGTGTCGCCTCCGCAAATCCAGCCACCGGGTTCTCCGGCGGGCACGCGCGGCTGATCGGGGCTATACTTGCGCGAGGCAATGGACTTGCCGGCCGCAAGCCCAATCCTGATCGCTTTCAGCGAACTCTTGAGTTGCGCAAGATCGCAACGCAGCTCGGCGAGAGCTCGCAAGCTTCGACTACCCGACGTGTATTGCTCCTCCTCGGTCCGTCGCGCGCCGGACGCCCAGGCGGCCTCGATATCGGATTGAATCGGCGGCTCGCCGCGCCTCACATACCGATAGGCATCGGGACGCGTGAAGCGCCGCCGCTGATGCGCCATGAAGCGCGGATCAACGAAGGACATGCTGTCAATCCGGTCAGAAAGGCAGTGGAGGCGGCGGGTTTCACAGCCCCCGCACGCGCGGCCCCGCGCCCGGCGGCGCCATCAATGACGTGATCGCCCAGACCAGGGCGTCGAGGCGGTCGGTCTCGGAGCCAGTCCGATTGACCGCGTCGAAGGATCGCTTCATGCAGCCAGGTTGGGATGCCGGTGCCAGTCAGGTCGGCTTGAACACGCCCCGATCGAGATTCCACAGACACATGCCCGCGTCGCCACCCTGCGGCCCTTTACTAGCACCGGCGATGGTCTCCAGCATCTGTCGCGCCGCCTGGGGGGCAACCGCGAGCGTCGCTTTCGCCGCGTTCAGCCGAACCTGCACGTTGTCATGATCAAAGAGGCTGACCAGCAAATTCCGATGATCGCCGGGCCTTGATTTGAGCTCGGCCATGATCGCCATTTTCTGCTCGAACAGCCTGTTGTATTTTGCGATCTCGTCCCAGAGAATAGCGTCATATTGTTTCACTCCGATCGTGGCAAACTGCTCGACCAACTGTTCGGAAGTCATCTCGTGCAGCTTGAGCCGCCTCATGGCGCGAGCACTCCGTGCAGGATCAGCGCGCGCAGACCCACTCTTCGGCGTTCATCCCAGTCTTTGTATTGTAGATACTCTCTTGGCGATAGCCCGTCGAACTCTTCGTTCCGCGCTTGAAACCATGCGTTGATCTGCCAGTGCTTCAGCGTCGGCACGCGCACGAGATTGTCCTCCCGATCGATCAGTGTTCGCGAAAATCCGTCCCGACTTGCGGGCGTCTGCTCAACGATATGATGAATATCATATCCCCGTTCAGGCGTGGTCGCCAAACCGTGTAGCTCCCCGAGCGATCGCGGCGCGTCGAGATACGCATTGATTGCGGGGAACGCATCATGGAGCCACGAGCCTCTCGCCACGAAATCGGCGGCGGCAAGTCCACTATCTGCCAGCCAGACCGAGACGGCCTTGATGATTGCGTGCCGCTCCTTTGCCGTGGGCGGGCGCTGCCTTGGTATCCGCGGAACGCCCGCGACAATGACGTTCCCATCCGTCCAGCGTCCGCCGCCGGGTTCTCCGGCGGGCACGCGCGGCTGATCGGGGCTGTATTTGCGCGCGGCGATGGACTTGCCAATTGCAAGCCTCATCCTGATTGCGTTCAGCGAAGTCTTGAGGCGCGCAAGATCGCAGCGTGCCTCGGCAAGCCGCCGCAAGCCTTGACCGGCCGACAGGCGTTGCTTCTCCTCGGTTCGGCATGCGTCTAACGCCCGGCCGGCCTCGATATCGGATTGAGCCGGCGGCTCTCCGCGTCTCACATACCGATAGGCATCGGGGTGCGTGAAGCGCGCCCGCTGATGCGCCATGAAGCGCGGATCAACGGTGGGCATGCTGACGATCCGGTTAGAAAGCTATTGAGGCGGCGGATTCAAAGCCCCCGCACGCGCGGCCCCGCGCCCGGCGCCGTCATCAAGTTCGTGATCGCCCAGACCAGCGCGTCGAGCCGGTCGGGCGAACGGCCCGACGACAGGCCGCCAGGGCCGAAATCGCACATCTCGTCCTCGAGCGCGGCGAAGCAGCCGGCGTGGCGCACCCGCCCCTGTTCGTAGAGCGCGGCCACCGGTTCGGCGCGCAGATATTTGCCGCGCGTCGCCCGCACCTCGATCACCGGCACCGCCCGATCAACCTCGGCGATCACCGCCCGCACCATTTCGCCGCCCTGGTTGACTTCGGCGACCATCGCGTCGGCTTCGAGGCGATGGAACAGCGCGACCGCCTTCTCCGCCCAGCCGGCGGGCGACAGGCCCGAGGCGGACTCGTCAGCGAGCACATAGTGATGTCCGTCGTCGTCGCGTCCGACGGCGACGATGCCGCACGCATCGGCATGACGCCGCGACGACGCCGGCGGATCGACCGCCACGACGACGCGCGCCAAGGGCGGCGGCGCCGCCACGCGCCGCGCCTCGATCAACGCGCGCGACCACAGCGCATCCGGCCGATCGTCGATCAGTTCGCCCTCGAGTTCCTGGCGTCCGAGCCGCGTGCCGGCGTAGCGCGCGACGACCGACTTCAGGAACGCCGGCGAGAGATGAAACCTGTTGGCGCGCGTGGCCGCCCGCGTCACCACCGTCGCCGGATCGGCGATCAGGCGGCGGATCAGCGCGGTCGGGCGCGGCGTCGTGGTAACGACCTGGCGTGGACGTTCGCCGAGGCGAAGTCCGAACTGCAGCATGTCGAACGCCGCGTCGGCGTAGCGCCATTTGGCGAGTTCGTCGGCCCAGGCGACGTCGAATTGCGGCCCGCGCAGGCTTTCCGGATCGTCCGCCGAAAAGGCGTGGGCGATCGCGCCGTTCGGCCATTCCAGCCGTCGCCGCGTCGGCGTCCATGCGGGGCGCTCGCCGCGCGGATGAATCGCGAGCAAACCGGAGACGCCCTCGATCATCACCTCGCGCGCGTCATGCTCGGTTTCGCCGACGAGCGCGATACGCCCGACGGCACGCGCGGCGAAGGGCGAAAGGCCCAGCGCCTGCGCCCTGATCCATTCGGCGCCGGCGCGCGTCTTGCCCGCGCCGCGCCCGCCCAGCAACAACCACGTCGTCCAGTCCGCGCCCTCGGCGGTCGACGCCGGCGGCCTCTGGTGCGGATGCATGAACACGTCCCAGCACGAGGCGAGAAAGGCGGCGTCACGCTCGTCAAGACGAGCCAGGATGTGCCGTCGTTGCCTCGGCGACAAGGAGATCCAGACGTCGCGAAAGCTCGCGCCGAAATTCGTCGAGGTCGCGAGGCACGGTGTCGTCATCGTCCGCCTTCTTCCTGCGTTCCTCCTCGCGCAGGCGCAGGACTTCGTTGAGCGTGCGCGCCAGGCTCGCCAGCATGCGCGCGCGCCGCTCGGCCTCCCCGCTTTCGCCGTCGTGGCCGACATCGGCCGCCAGAATGGTCTCGATGCGCTCGATTTCGCGCGCGAGGGTGCGCTCGACCCGCGCGATCGTCGCGCGCGTGCTAGGCGCGCGGGACCGCGATGGCTTGCGCGGCGCGGCGGGCGCGTCGCCCTTGCCGGGCGCTTCGTCATGCGGCGTGCCGGCGACTTCCACCGATGCCGCCCGCGCGGATGCGCGCTTGCGCGCGGCATGCCCCGCGCGCGCCAAAGCTTTGGCGGACGCCGGCCGCGGCGCGGATGAAGCGGATCGTCTCGATGGCACGGGGCAAGAACTCGTTGCGACGCTTGAAGCCGCGCGGCATCGGCGCGGCCGGGCAGCGGCAAGGCCGCGCCCGCCTCAAGCGCATGTGTGGAGAATGACCAAACCCTATCCGATCAGCGCGACGCTGTCAAGATTTTATTCCTAGCCTCCAACGCGCGATCCTGACGCCGTTCTTCCTTTTTTGGACACGCCCCTCTGGATCAGCCGCGCTTGGAGATTGAAGCGAGCATCGCAATTCCCTAGGGGCCGTGATCCCGCGCATGGGGCAGCCGGTCTTGGCACCGATGCGATTGATTTCCGCGCGCGCCGCGCCCAGCACGATCATGCGGCATCGCGCACCTGATCATGCGACACGACAACTTCCGCGTCTTGACAAGTCGCGTCCCAGTTGATGCCGATGATGACTCGGTCAGGCATTCGAGGATCGTTCGTCCAGATTCGGACGCGCGTCAGGTCCGATTGAACCGGCTGCTCCAATCCTGTTTCCTCTGCCACCATGCTGACGGTGATGAGCCCACTAGGCGTCCTGATCATTTGGTCAAACGCGGGCTTTTCTCCCGGATCGACGAGATGGGACAGCCTCATGACGATCTCGGTCTCGCCATCCATGAACGGCAGGCAGCCGACGGCGACACATTCTCTCGTCCACCAAATCGACCGATCGCGTGTGATCTCGGGAGCGACCTGTGCCGTCTTGTCGGAAATGAAGATCATCGAGTTGGCCGGCGCAATCTTGATCGAATTCATTGCCGAATACCCGAGAGCGTTGCCTGAATTGAAATTGGCCTTTCCTTCCAAGCCGCGTCGTTGAGACCGCATCAGACCCCACGTCGACCCACCTTGATTAAGGCTGCATGAAAGGCACCGCGGATACATTCGCTGGGCGCGTCCTTCGAAGTTAAGCGCAGCGCGGCATGCTCGTAGCGCACGCAGCTTACGGCCAATGCCGCCTCGGCGGATGAGAGGGATGGCATCCGTTGCTCTCGATGGTGTGATGGTGAATGACGGCGCGCACGCGGGCGCCGCATGAAATGCGGCTCACGGCGCGACGTTCACGAGGGATGTTCGGATTTCAGGATCGGCAAGCGCGTGAACCGGCAGATCGGCGCCATCTTGGACGCCGTCCTCGCCTCGCGCATATTTTTGGAGAATGGCCGAACGCTATTGGATCAGCGCGACGTTGGGTAGTGTCTCAGTTTGAATTTCGGGCTTGAAAATTGCCCCTTTACCCAAAATCAACCAAAGCGAATCACTGTGATGATGCCACGTTTCTGCCTTGATCGTGTCAAGCGAATGTGGCCAATATCCCCGCTATTGGGGGGAT
>JAYRVF010000008.1:0-111065 GCA_041918675.1 Xanthobacteraceae bacterium | reverse complement strand
TTTCGACCCGCGCGACGTCAAGGCCGACATCCTCGGCGACTTTCAGCGCCCGCTCGCGCGTCGGCGGCGACCGGTCGCTCAGCAGGCGCTTGTGGTATTCGAGATAGCGCTCGCCGCCGTGATCCTGCATCCGCACGGCGATCCCCACGCGCGCCGCGTCAACCGAGCCGGGCCCGAGGATCGGAAATTCCTTCAGCACCAATTTCAGCTTGGCGTCGCCCTTGAGCAGCTCGAGCTTGTCGGCCAGCGCCCGCTTGCAGAACCCGCAACTGTAGTCGAAGAACTCCACCAGCGTCACGTCGCCTTGAGGGTTGCCGAGCGTGACCTGATGGGGCGAGGAAAAAATGCGCGCGGCGTTTTCCTTGATGGCGGCCGCTTTCGCGGCGATCGCGGCCTGGCGGTCGGCGGGCGCGCCGGCGCGCTGCTTGCGGATCGCGTCGGCGATGATCTCCTGAAGAACATCCGGATTGGACGCCAGATAATCGCGGATGATCCGCTGCACCTCCTGCGGATTGCGGCGGATATAGTCACGGACCACGTTTTCGATTTCGGCGTGCAAATCCTGACCGCGCGCCGGCGCGGCGAGACCCAACATCAATCCGCACGCGGCCAACCATGGGCCCGCGCCGCGCGCGCTTCTCGACCATCGCAGGGGCAACGCCGTCGAGCGCCTCATTCCGCGATCGCCGTCACGTCGATCTTGTCGCCGATCGACTTGGCGCTCGCCGCGTCGGAAAAGCTCGACAGCACGACGCCCGCCGGGTCCTTCGATTTTCCGTTGATGCGCAGCTTGCCCGGCTTGGCGACGAATTTGCCGATCGCGGCGGCGACAACGCTTCCGGCCGGCGCGTCGCGCGTCATCGTCGCGAAAGTGATCGAGGACGCCACGCTCAGATCGCGCCGGGTTTCCTCGAGCGATTTGCCGCGCTTCTTGGCCTCGCGCGCGACGACGTGTTCGTAGAGTCCCTTGTTCTCGACCACCAGCGACCAGGTCTTCGCCGTGGCCTTTTTGAACGCCGCGAGCGAGACCGCCTTGTCGGTGGCAAAGGCCTCCTTGGTGACATTGCCGAGGACGCCGGCGAGCGTGATCGCGCCGAAATCGGCGCCGTTCACGGAAAGCTGCCTGATTTCGAGATCGCTGCTCCGCGGATCCCAAGACGCGTCGGCTATAACCGACGCGACCACCGCGGTGTAGCCGAGATCGGCGAGGTTCTTGAAATTCGGATCGGGCGAATTGGCGGGAACCGGAATCGTCAAACCCTCGATCGCGGCGTAGAATTTGGTCGGGATCATGTCGCGCGGGGCTTCCAGAGTCAGCGCGAGGGTCTTGACCGTCCATTCGACCGGCGGCTTCGTCGGCATCGCGCCGCCGACGATGAACTTCGCATCGCTCACGGTGACCGCGCCCTGGATGGGCGAAAAACGTCCCGACAGCCGACCGAGCTGGACCCGCGCGTCGTTCAAGGCCAGCCGGCCGAACGCAACGCTGCCCGAACCCGTCCTGAGCTGAAGCTTGTCGATGGTCGCCGCCTCCAAGAGCGCCTTCGATTCCGCGTCCGGCGTCGCCGGATCGGGTCCGAGCACGCGCGCGAGCTGCGCGAGATCGATGGCCTTGCCCGCGACGGCGCCAAAGCTCCCCTGTTCCGGCGCCGGTCCAGCGATCGTGCCGCCTTCGGCGCCGAACGACGCCGCCTTGCCGCCGGCGATGTCGCGCAACGCGAATTTGCGGATGACATAGGTCTGACGGCCGAGTCCGACCTTGCGTTCGACGGTGAGCTCGGGGATGGAGGCGCCCGATGCGGCGAACGACGCCAGCGCTTCCGGCAGCGGTTTGGCGCTCGTCTTGTCGATGAGCGCGGAAAATTCCTTAAGACCAAGAGAGGAGTTCGCGATCTCGATCGCGGGCGCGCGGAACGTCATCTGTTCCGTCGTCACCGTGAAATCCTTGAGCACAACGTTCTCGGCGGCGAACGCCGCGCCGATCAGGCCATAACCGGTGCCGATGGAAAGTTGCCCGACGCGAATGACGCCATCGGTGTGCTTGATTTCCAGGGAGCGCAGGTTGAGCCGTCCGGTCAACGGGTCAAATCGCGCGCCGAATTGCACCGTGTCGCGATCCGCCTGGGGCGACAACCGGTATGCGAACCACGACGGCGCCGCGGCGACCATGCCGAGGATGCCGGCGGCGGTTGCGCCGGTCAGAAGAATGCGCTGGCTCGTCTTCTTGAACATCTTCGACCTCGAACATTCGTCGTCGCAAAAATACTTGATCACGAAAGCTACCTAGAACGGCTTCGGGTTGGTGGCCGACGATGGCGGCGGCGTCGGCGTCGTTCGGAAGCCGCCCGAGCCACGGCCTGGCGGACCCGAGAGGCCCGGCGCGCTCGATCCGCCGCCGAAGGAAGGCATGTCGAGTTCCGGCGCGGTCGGCGTTCCCTTCGCCCGCGGCACATGGCAGCCGCCGTCTGACGGAATTTGGCCCGGTGGGCATTTGGGCTTTGGCTTGGGCGTTTGCGCGTCGCTGCCCTTCGGCAACACCACCGTGCCGTCGATCTTCGGTTGACCCTTTGGATCGGCCTTCGATGTGCGCGGCTTGTCCTTTTCGCGCGGTGGCCGGCGGTCGTCCTTGCGCTTGCCCGGATCGCGTTCATGCCGCGGGGTGAGGACGCTGATGCTGAAGTCGTACGGCTTGTGGCACTTGCCGCCCGGCGACGACACCTCGCCGTCGGGGCATTTCATGCAAGCCTGCTCGGAAACGCTATAGCCATTGCCATAGCTCGTGAGCGTCACGCTCTGTTCGTTCTCGGCGCATTTGACGCAAATCTGGTCGGCGAGCGAGGGCTGACCTTTGGTATCGCCCGCGTTCCGCGGCTGCATGAGCTTGGCGTTTTGGGCGGCCTGCATGTCCTTCGACGAGAATTCGGCGCCCTGTTTGCCGAATGCGCCCGGCAGAGTCGCGGCGGACGCCTTCAAGGCCTGACCCACCGTGGGCTTTGCCGCCTGCGCCTTGGGCTGCGAACCGGACGGACACACCGGGGCGCAGGTGTTGCCCTCGCCTTTCTGCGTGCCGTAGGGGCAATCCTCGCAGACGCCGTTGGCGTGGATCTGCTCCGGACCGCATTGCGCGACCGCGGCCGTGCCGGAGAGATATTTGCATTGATTGTTCACGGCGACCTTGCCATCCAGGCATGTCTCGCATCGCTCAAACTCGCCCTCCTTGACGAGAACCTGGCTGGTATCCGTGCAGACGGGCTCGCACCTGTTGGTCTTGGGGTTGCGCGGCGCGTACCACGGACAACTCGCCGGCGCCGCGCAGACATCCAGGTTGGCCCCCGTGAGTTCCTGATATTCCCCATTCGCGCCGGGCGGACAGGCGCAGCCATGCGTGCTGTTCGGATCGGTATTGTTGACGAGCGGCGCCTTGCAATCCGGCCAACACGACTGGCCGTCGGGGCTGAAGTGCGTGCCGGGGCCGCACTTGAAACACGTATTTAGCTTGACATTGAGACGTTCGTCGTCGGCGCATTCGAGCTTGGCGCTGCATGAGCCGTCGGCCGTCAGCGAACCGTCGGGATTGCGCGAAGTCATGCCGAGCGCGCATTTCACGCAGTAACTGTCGCCGTTCGACGCCACTTGCGTGCCTTCGTTGGCGTCGCACACCTGGCAGGTCGCGCCGTTCTTCGCGGTCGCTTTGCAGGTGCCGGTTTGGGTGTTGTAGTCGAGACTGCCGCATTCGTATTGGACGTCCGCCTTCTTGCCGTATGGCTGCGGGCACTTGCAGCCATGGAACCATTCGCTGTCCGAATCGAATTGGCCAAGCGCGCAGGTGGCCGAATTGGCTCCCGCGAGCGGGTCATAGGGCTTGCTCTCGTCGCAGTCGAAGAACACGCAATAAACGGCGTGCCCGACCTTGCCGACGCCCTCGCAGGCGTAATCGATGCCCGGAATGTCGCAAGCCTGCTTGAGCGTGTCGTAGACATCCGACGCGAAGCCGCAGACGTCGACCGCTTCCTTGACGGCGTCGCATGCCGCGCCGACGACCGCCTTGGCGACCGCGCCGGGGTCGTCGAGGATCGCGCTGAACAGCGCGGCCGGGTCGGTGAGCACATCCCAGCAGGCACCGGCGGACTTGGCCACGCCCTCGCCGGCATTCTTGACGATCGCGACGGTACCGGCCGCGGCGCAGCCACATGACAGGGAATGCATCAGCGGCGTCGCGATTTCGCTGAAGGTTTCGGTCAGCTGCTTGTAGAGCTTCTTGGCCTGTTCCGCCGCTTCCTTGGCGGCGGCGTCCTTGGCATTGGCGATTTCACTGTCGAAATCGACGCCGGCATAATTGGCCAGATCCTTGATGAGATTGATGCCGTCCTCGCCGATGATGGACTTGAGCAGATCGCCCAACACGCCCTCGCCGCCGCCCAACAGCGCCATGATGCCCTTGGCGACGTAGCCAAGAAGCGAGCTGGTGATGAACTGATTGCATTCGCCCGGATTGTTGAAGGCGCTGGTGTTGGTCGCCCACAAGGCCGTGACCGCGGCCATCATGCCGATGGTCAGGACGTTGCCGGAGGCGGCTTCCGCGATGCAGGCCGTGTATTCGGGATTGGCGATCGCGCTCGCGATGTCGGATGCCGCGCCCACGGCCGCGTTCGCGATATTGAGGCAGTTGACGAGGTCATCGGTCGCGCTCGCCTGCGCCGGAGCGACGGGCGCGAGCGGCTTTACCAGCATCAACGGGCTGAGCGGAGAAAAGGCGAGCAGCAGCGAAAGGCCGATGGCCACGCTTCGTTGGGCGATACGCCGCGGCGAAAAAGACCGTCGACGAAATGGCCCGCCACCACATGCGATGAGACGGCGACTGAGGAAGTCCCCGATTGGCCGGAGCATGCAAATGCCACCCATGAACCCGTCCAGAATAGGCGTATCGTCGTCGTTTTGCCAAAACACAGCGAAACCCTGGGTTTCAAAGAAAAATACTATATTTTTCAACGAATTACTTGCATATTGGTCGCATGTGATAAATAAAGCACAGTAAATCAATTTTCACATTTTGATTTGGCGATTTGCGGCCGGCGCTCTTGAGACGCCACCTTTCATTCGAGCAATATCTTGCGTGGTTGCGTCAGGCGCGCTCCCGATTGCGGTCGCCGCGGGGATCGCGACCGACACGATTGGGCGGAAGGACGTCGGGCGCGGCGGTCATGCACGCGAGAATCTGATGTGCTTCGGCCTGGGCTTGAGGCTGAGCGCCGTGACGGCGCGAGGGGTTGGAATGAAGAGGCTGAAGCGGATTTCGTTTTTTCTCGCCACGGCATTGGTCGTCGGCGCACCCGCCCTGGCACAGGAACAGACCACGCGGCAGTTGCCCGTTCCCGCCGGCGCATCGGCGGCCGTGCAATCGACCGATAGCCGCTGGATGGTGAAATTCGACTCCGAAATCAAATATTCGCTGACGGATATCATCGGACGCCCCAGTCTTACCGGCGGAACCGTCCACGGCAATGTTCTGCAACTGCCCTTCGGCATGGCGATCGTGGGCAGACCGAACGATCTTTGGAAACTCGAATTGGGCTTGCGCGGCGGCTATATCGACAGCCGTCAGCGCAATGAAACCTTCGACAGCCGCTTTTCCGGCTTCACCGATACGACCGTCTCGGCGACCACGACCTATTATGGTTTCGACGGGTTCCAGCCATACGTCTCGATCAACGCGAACCTGCCGACGGGAACGTCGCTGCTCACGACAACGAAGATCAACGCCGTTCCCGATCCCGACGTCACGCAGACCAAGGGATTCGGCGAAGGCACGAATATCGGCCCGACCGTCGGCGTCAACATTCCGATCAACGCCAATACGATCCTCGCCCTCGGCGTCGGTCATACGATCCGTGGCCAGTTCACGCGCGCCGGCGACTTCGGCAATCCGACATCGGTGCTCAACCCGGGCGACGTGACGACCGCGACCGCGCAGATCGGTTACCGCTCCGGCCCGCTCTCGCTCATGGCGCAGTTCGGCTATTCCTGGGAGACGATGACGACGCTCGACGGCGTCGCCTTCTTCAGGGCCGGCGACCGCATTCAGGTGGCGGTCGCGGCGGGCTATGCGTGGACCGAGATGTGGTCGTCGCGCGTCACGGTTTCCTACTCGCACTTCAACAAGAACGTGGCGCATAACCCGCCGCCATTCGGCGCGATTGGGATCGAGCCGTTCAATTCGAACAACGACGTCGTCAACGTCGTGTTCGACACCACCTACCGCAACGGCGCCTATGCCGTCGGCCCCAGCATCGGCTACATGTATCGCGCCCGCAACGGATGGGACCCGACCGCCGACCTGTTCGTGCCGGCCAAGAGCCTGTGGACCTTCGGCGGCGTGGGACGTTATCAAGTGACCAACAGCGGTTCGTTGACCGCCCGTGTCCAATATCTGACCGGCAAGACGAGCGAAATATTGAATATTGCAAACCCTGCGCCCGAACTGACGACGCGCGGCTGGCAGTTCTCGCTCGGCGGCACGGTGCAATTATGAGGTCGGCCATGCGCATGACACGGATCGTTCTTGCCCTCGCGATGTCGATGGCGGCCGCGGTCGCTCAGGCCCAGACGGCCTGCCCCGAGGGCCGCACGCGCGACGGCGCTTGCGTCGACCCCGTTCTGAGCCAGGTGATGCGTCAAAGCACGATCATCGCCAGCCAGCCGAAGATTTCCGATACCAGCGCGCTGAACATGCCGAGCGAAGACAGCTATTACGGCATCATTCCGAATCGGTACGAGTATTCGCGCTTCTATGGCCCGAATCCGATTTCGGGTCCTTATGCTCCGAACCCGCGCAATCTGCCCTGATCTTCCCGCGGGCGGCGGCTCGGCGTGATCACTCGCCGCCCCGCTCAAGCGCCGTTCCCTCGGCCGCGCGCCGACGCGCGAACTCATGCTCAAGACTTTCGCGGCGCCTGCTCATTTTTCGGGCGAGGCTTCCGGAAATCGGCCACTTCTTCAGGCATGCGCACGGCGGCGAAGACCGCCGAACCGATTGCCTAGCGAACAATCGGACGCCCGGCTTTCCTCTTGGTTCGCGACGCTTCATCATGCGCGCCATGGAACGCACGGAGCATCACGGCCGTCGCAGTATCGGACACTCGACCAACCTCGTCGGGCGGCCCACGGATTGGCTGGCGAGTTGCGCGTTCAATGACGCGCCGGTTCCGCTGCATATCTGGGGCGTGTACGAAATGAACCCCAGCCTTTTCGAAATGCTGAAGGATGCCGTCAGCCTGCAAGAAGCGGGGGACGCGTTCTATAACTACATGAAGGCGATGTTCGGACTAGATCCCGAGCAACGTCTCGCCGACGCCGACGGCAAGCGACGCTATCGCTCGTCGTTTTTGCGGCTGATCCAGGGTTGGAGCTTTGACAGCAACGGCGCGGAGGGCGCGGTGCTGAAAGGGTGGGTCGAGAGCCGCTTCGGCATCTGCCCCTCGTTTCACAAACAAATCATCGAGCACGTTTCGAGCCACGCCTGGGCCGCCTATGTGCAGGAAAAAATGTCGAGTCGCTTCCACAACAACGCGATCTGGGTGCAACTCGACCTTCTATTCGAGTTCTGTCAATGGGCGATCAAGCGCTTCGCCTTCCCTGGCGAAACACATTTGACACTGTTCCGCGGCATCAACGACTTCGACGAACACTGGATCGTGGAGCGGACAGGCAAACGGGAAGCGGTGATCCGACTTAACAATCTCGTCTCGTTTTCGTCCGATCGCGAGGTCGCAGACTGCTTCGGCGACAAGATCCTGACCGCGCGCGTCCCGGTTTGCAAAATTCTGTTTTTCACCGACCTTCTGCCGTCGCATTTGCCGAGGGGAGAGCGCGAGTTCCTCGCCGTCGGCGGCGAATTCCGGGTGAGGGTCGAATATGTCTGACACCGAAGCGAACGCGCCGAGCTTGGAAAACCGCGCGCTCGCGGCCTACCTCGGGTTCGCGATCGGCGATGCGCTCGGCGCCACCGTCGAGTTCATGACCAAGGGAGAGATCGCGGCGCGATACGGCGTGCATCGCGAGATCGTCGGTGGCGGTTGGCTGAAACTCAAGCCGGGCCGGGTAACCGACGACACGGAGATGTCGCTCGCGCTCGGCCGCTCCATCATTCGAAGGAACGAGCTCGATACTCGCGATGTCTGCGAGGAGTTCGCGGCGTGGCTCAAGTCCAGGCCGGTCGACGTTGGCAACACTTGCCGGCGCGGTATTCGACGCTTCATCACCGATGGCACCACGCAGGGCGATTTCTCGGAAGGCGACGCCGGCAACGGCGCCGCCATGCGCGTTCTGCCGGTGGCGCTCGCGACGATCGGCGAATCCGACAAGACCGAGGCGTGGACTCTCGCGCAGGCGCGCACTACGCACCACCATCCGCTTTCGGACGATGCCTGCCTCGCTTTGGCGCGCATGACGCACGGCCTCCTGCGCGGTCGGGGGAAGGAAGCCGTACGCAAGGAGGCCGACGAGTTGGCGCGCAAGCATCGGGAGTTCCGCTACGAACCCTATCCGGGGCAGAGCACGGCCTTCATCGTCGATACCGTGGTGACGGTCCTGCATCACTATCTCGGCGCGAACTCGTTCGCCGACTGCGTGGTTCGCACCGTCAATCAAGGCGGCGACGCCGACACCACCGGCGCGATCGCCGGCATGCTGGCCGGCGCTACCTACGGACTCGACGCGATCCCGGCGAATTGGCGCGCGAGGCTCGATCGTGGCGCCGCGCGCGAGATCGCCGCGCAGGTACCGCGACTTCTGGCGATTTCGCCAGCCGTCCGCGACCAAATATCGTGAATCCTTGCCCGCCTCCCGCCTCAGGTCATGCGCCGCGCCATGTCGGCCTTGCGGGCGATCATCTTTTCGGCGAGTTCGCTCGTTCCGCCGTTCCCGACAACGAGTTTCCGAATTGAGGCGTCGGGAATTCCCACCACGACCGCGATGGCTTCATTGATCTCGGCGGGACTCATTCCTCCGAAAAGCCTGACCGCATGCGGATTGTCCGCGTCGCCGCGCAGCATGTCGATCTCGCCGACGCTGGTGCCGAACGCCCTGCCCTTCGGATATCCTTGCGCCCGGAATTCGAGAGCCCCTCCGACATCGAGCGTGGTAACCACCCCGCGAACGACTCCCTGATTGTCGCCGTCGAATCCAGCCGCGTCCCAATTGGCGGTCCATGCGTGCACGCCAAGCCAGCGCCGCGCTTGCCTGCGTTCGTCATCGCCGAGGTGAGCGACAACGCGCTCTTCAAGATCAATGAATTCGGTCGCGACCTGGTTCGGCTCCTTCGCGCTCACGTAATCCAGCGTCGGCGCCCCCGCCAGTTGATAGAGCTTCGCCGCGAGGTATTCGTTGCGCGCATGCGCGGGCGACTCCAGCGATTTGACATAGTATCGCGCGCCATCGCGATCCCGATAGACGCCCCCCGGATTGCTTCCCTTGCCATGGCCGATCTTCAGCATCGTCGTCGTATCGACGATGATATCATCGCGGCCGATCATCGATTTCGCGCGCCGAACCAGCGCCAGTTGCCCGGGTGTCTCGATCGCCCCCTTGCGCGCGCGGCGCACATCCTCGATCGCCTTCTCGGAATCGACACCCAATTCGACCAGAAGCCGCGCGGCGATCATGCCCGCGCGACCGAGGCCGCCCTTGCAGTGCGCGACCATATTGCCGCCGTCTCTCAACAACGCGCGAATTTCGCGGCCATGCAGCTTCCATCGATTTTCGAAATCGCCGTTCGGCACCGAGTAGTCGGCGATAGGGAGGTGAAGCCACTCCATTCCCCGCTGGCCGACCTCGGTGCCGAGATGAGGCACTTTCAGCGCCGTGAGTTCGGACGGCTCGACCAACGTCAACACCAGGCTCGCGCCCCACGCGACGATGGCGTCGAGGTCCGTCGACAGATCGCGCTTCCACGACCCGGTGCTGGCGACGCTGTCATGCTTGCCGGGACAGAACGTAATTCCGATCCGCCCGTGCGATGGGCTTGCGCGCACGGCGGCGATCTGAAGGGGATGTGTTTGGCTCGTGCGCGCCTCAACCATCACAAGACCCGTGGGAAACCAGCTTGGCGCCCAATCCCCGACCGCGCGTCGGCCGGCGGCGGCATCCTTCCGCGACGACGGAAAATCCCGGCGCGTCCAGTGCGCGCCGACTTTCCATTCCGCTTTCCGTTCTCCCGAGCGCGCCCCCTCGCAAACTATCCAAATTTGAAGAGCACGCCGAAGCCGCCCCGAGGGTAGTCCCATTCGATATCGCCGGACGGCTCGCCGATGACGCGGCAGGTGCCGCATTCCATGCAGCCATCCGGCGTGATCTCGACCTGCCCCTTGGCGCTCAACTCATAGCAGCCGGCCGGACACGCGGTCGTCAACGCCAGGAGCGCCGCCGACGGCTTGCCGTGAGGTCGCACCTTGATATGGGGCTTTCCCGCGTCGACCAGATAGCGGTTCTGAAAGAGCTTGTCCTCGATACGCATGACTTCGGTTGTCATCGCACTCCCCTGCTGTTGCGGCCGGACGGCCGCGATTCCCGGCCGGTCAACGCCACGCCCGCGCGAATCCGAACGCGTCGCCGATCAGCCCGCGCCATGACCGCGCCGCCACGAACGATTTCAACGACTGCTTTTCCTTCTCCACTTTCGGCATGCCGTCGACGCGGATGAAATCCTGCATCGCCTTCGATACGAGTTGCGGATAGGTGAGGAAATAGCTTTGCGCCTTGGTATGCAGCAGCGCGGGCATCTTTCTGTATTTCTTCAGGTCCTTGATCACGAAGGAGCCGTCGAGCATGGTCTTGTAGATCGACAGGTTCTCCGCCGTCATCGGATCGCGGCGCGACTTGACCTGAAAGATCGCCTCGCCCGCGATACGGCCGGACGTCATCGCCAGATTCGATCCCTCGCGGTGGATGGCGTTGTTGAGCTGCGCCGCGTCCCCGACGACGACCCAGCCCTCGCCGAACAATCGCGGGATCGCCCGATAGCCGCCTTCCGGGATGAGATGGGCGGCATATTCCTTCACCTCCGAGCCCGCGATCAGCGGCGCGACCGACGGGTGGCGCTTGAACTGTTCGAGCAGGCCGTAGGGCGTCTCGCCGGTCCGTTCGAAATCGGACACCAGACAACCGATGCCGAGCGACAGGCATTCCTTGTTGGTGTAGATGAAGCCCATTCCCGTCATCCCTTTCGAGATCGTGCCGGCGACCTCGATGACCGCGCCCTCGTCTCCCCTGAGATTGAACCGCGCCTCGATGACCTCGCGCGGCAGGAAATGCATTTCCTTGACGGCGAGCGCGACCTTGTCGGGCGGCGGGATCTGGCGAAGACCGGCCCGCGTGCCGAGCAGCCCGTTCACGCCCTCGGCCAGGACGACCACGTCGGCATGGACCTGTCCGCCGCCGCGATCGGTCTTGACCCCGATCACGCGGCCATAGGCGTCCTGCACCAGTTCCGTCACGGTCGTCTCGCAAAGCAACAGCGATCCAGCCGCTTGCGCCTGCCGCGCGAACCATTTGTCGAACTGCGCGCGGATGATGGTGTAGCGGTTGGGCTTGTCCTCGTTGAAGTCGTCCGAACGGTAATGCAACCCGACATGCGACTTGTCGTCGGCCATCCAGAACCGCTGTTCGACGAGATGGCGCTCGAGCGGGGCCTCCTCGCGGAAATCGGGCAGCAGCGTCTCGAGCATGTTGGCGTAGAGAATGGCGCCCTGCACGTTCTTCGAGCCCGGATATTCGCCGCGTTCGATTTGAAGCACCTTCAGGCCGCGCCTGGCCATGGTCAGCGCCGCGGCGTTCCCGGCCATGCCGGCCCCGACCACGATCGCGTCGAACCGTTCGTTGATCATCGAAGCCTCCTTCAGCCGGCGATGCGATCGCGCGAATGGGGAGAGAGCCGCTTGCGGAACGCCTCCGTCAGCGCGGGCAAAAGGCGAACCGCGTCCGCGACGATGCCGACATGCGCGAAGTCGAAGATCGGCGCGTTGCGGTCGGTGTTGATGGCGACGATCAGATCGGCGCCTTCGACGCCGACGCGGTGCTGGATGGCGCCGGAGATGCCGGCCGCGAAATAGAGCTTCGGCCGGATCGTCTTGCCGGTTTGCCCAATCTGGCGATCGGCGCCGACCCATCCCTTCTGCACCATGGGGCGCGAGCAACCAAGCTCGGCGCCGAGCACCGACGCCAGTTGCTTGACGAGCTGGAAGTTCTCCTGCGACCCGAGGCCCATGCCGCCGGCGACGACGACATCGGCGTAAGCGAGGTTCGATTTCGCCGAGTCGCGGTCGGGAATGAACGACAGAATCTTCGTGACGATGTCCCCTTCCACCATCCCGAGCGAATGGTCGATGACCCGGCCGACCGGCCGCGCCACGCGCGCCGGCATGCGCATCACGCGGGGACGCACCGTCGCCATTTGCGGCCGGAAGTTGAGCGTGTAGATGGTGCAGAGCAACGAGCCGCCGAAAGTCGGCCGCGTCGCGGCGAGCGAACCATCGGCGTCGACAGCGAGTTCGGTGCAGTCGGCGGTCAGCCCCGTGCGCAGCATGGTGGCGACGGAGCCGGCGAGGTCGCGCCCCAGCGTCGTCGCCCCCAGCAGCAGGATCTCGGGCTTATGGTTATTGACGAGATCGGTCAGCGCCTTGCTGTAGGGCTCGTTGCGATAATCGGCCAGCAGAGGATCGGCCACGCGGTAAGCGAGATCGGCGCCATGGCAAAAGGCCTCGGCGACGATCTGGTCGGTGAAGGAATTGTTCGGCCCGAGGACCACGGCGGCGAGGTTCACGCCGAGCGAGTCGGCCAGCTTGCGCCCCTCCCCCATCAGCTCCCACGACACCGGATGCACCGATCCGCGTTCCTGCTCGACGAATACCCAGACGTGCTTGTAGTCCTTGAAATGCTCCGGCAGTTCCTTGGTCGCGGCGGCGCGGCCGCCAGCGGGAACGCTCGATCGTTGCTGCTCCGACATTCGTCGCTCTCCCGCCGCTAGAACCCGCGCGCGAGCGCGATAAGATCGGCTTCCAGCGTCGGCTGGCGCTTGAATATCTCCGCGATCAGCGCTTCCGACGCCGATCCGTTTCCTGGATCGACCATGAACGCCTTTTCGGCGCGCGCCGTTGGCGCGAAGACGCGCTTGACCACGGTCGGCGAGCCGCGCAAGCCGCATTTGGCGATGTCGTCGACGCCGGCGTCGCTGGCCGACCATTTGATGATTTCGGCGCGCGCGGCGCGCAGCGCGTTGTCCATCGTGCCCCGCCGAAGTTCGTTCGACCCCTCGAGCATGGTGACAAGGCACGGCAGCCGCGTCCGCAGCACCTGCACGCCGCCTTCCGCCCGGCGCTCGACTTCGATTTCGCGCGCGTCCAGATCGACCGTCCGGATCTTGCCGACATAGGTAAGTTGCCGCAGGTCCAGCCGTTTGGCGATGCCGGGGCCGACCTGCGCCGTGTCGCCGTCGATGGTCTGCTTGCCGGTGAATACGACGTCGACCCCGCCAAACAGATCGTCGATCTTTCGCACCGCCGACGCCAATGCGTAGCTGGTCGCCAGGGTATCGGAGCCGGCGAAAAAGCGATCGGTGAGCAGCACGCCGCGGTCCGCGCCGAAGGTCATCGCCTTGCGCAGACTGTCCTCGGCCATTGGCGGCCCCATGGTCAGCACCGTGACTTCGCCGCCGAAGCGATCGCGCAAGCGCAGCGCTTCTTCCAGCGCGAACAGATCGTACGGATTGATGATCGTCGGCACGCCCTGGCGCATGATCGTGTTGGTCACCGGGTGAACCCGGATCTGCGCCGAGTCGGGCACCTGCTTGATGCAAACCGCGATATGCATGTCAGCGCTCCCTCGCCGAGCCGGTACGATCTGGCATTGCAAGCTCCATACCAACTCCGCGCCAAATCGAATCGTTCGCTTCGTCAAGCGTTTGTCGAACCGCCGCGACCTGGGCTCTTGCGGCCGCGACCGTGGAACCGGCGCGGTGTCGCATGCCGATGTTGCAAACGCGACATCACGCGCTCACTTCAACAATTCATCGAACGCGACGAAGTTGCCCTTTCGCCCCGGCGCCACCGCCTGCTTGAGAACCTTGAACACGCGCCGATCGAGCGGCGACGACGTCACGAATTCGTCGTAGGCGCGCGCGAGGAGCTCGCGGCACCTGGCGCGTTGGCGCTCTTCCGTGAGTCCCGAGAAATCCTCGCGGCGAACGTATTCGCCGAGGCGGCGAAGAATGTGCAACCGCGCGACATTCAGGACCCGAGGATCATAGGCAAGTTCGAGAAGGTCGAAGATCGCTTCCGCCGATGGCGCGCGCTCGATACGTTCAAGGACGCCTCGCGGCGCGGCGCCATCGACTTGGTTCGAGGAAATGGTCATGCCGGTCGCTCCCCTTCGCGCAAGTCTTGGCCGCGAACGCCGGCCCAGAACGCGACAAGCGACGACGGCGCGATGCCGCCCTTGACCCGGGCCGCCTCCTCGCGCACGCAAGCCGCGATCGCCGCGATCTCCGCCGGTGTCGCGTCGAGCCCGAGATGCGCGAGCGCCGCCCGCACCGCCGCCACGCCCGAATGCTTGCCGATGATCAGGCGATGCGTTCGGCCGAGCAGCGACGGATCAATCGCCTCATAGGTTCGCCGGTCCTTCATCAGGCCGTCGACATGAATGCCGGATTCGTGCGTGAACACATGCGCGCCGACAATCGCCTTGGCCTCGGGGATCGCCCGACCGGCGGCGCTGGTGACGAGTCCGGCGACGTTCCGGAGGCGCGCGAGATCGATCCCGCAATCGACCTGGTGCAACTGACGCAGCGCGACCGCCACTTCCTCCAGCGGCGCGTTGCCGGCTCGCTCGCCAAGCCCAACCACCGTGACCGACGCATGGTTCGCGCCGGCGCGGATAGCGGCGAGCGTATTGGCCGTCGCCAAACCCATGTCGTCATGCGCGTGGATTTCGAGCTCGAGGCTGGTCGCGGCGCGAAGTTCGGTCACCAGCGCGTGGGTCGCGAACGGATCGAGCACGCCGAGCGTATCGGCGATGCGAAAGCGCCGCGCGCCCGCCTCTTTCGCCGCCGCCATGACATCGATCAGAAACCTCGGATCGGCCCGGGACGAATCCTCGCCGCCGACCGCGACTTCGAATCCGCGCCAGCGCGCGTATCCGACGACATCGCGCAGCATTCCGATCGCGTCGGCCCGGCCGCGGCGCAGCTTCGCCTCGATCTGAATATCGGAGACGGGAAGGGATACATTCACCATGCGCGCGCCGGTCGCCGCCGCGGCGTCAACGTCGGCCCGGCGCATGCGGCACCACGCGATGATCGTGGCCGGCAGGTTCGCATCGACGACCGCCCTTATCGCCGACACCTCCTCCGATCCCATTGCGGGCGTGCCGACCTCGATCTCACTCACGCCAGCGCCCGCGAGCGCGCGGGCGATCGCGACCTTTTCCTTCAGGGAAAACGCCACGCCCGGCGCCTGCTCGCCGTCGCGAAGCGTCGTGTCGTTCAGGACGACGGGCCTCGGTCGATGATCAAGCATGAGCCACGTGAGGCGTTCGACCAGCCTCCCCCCTTGCGTCCGCCGGCATTCGCGAGCGGCTGATAACGTCCGAGAAGGTATCGAGCACGCGATCGATCTCCGCTTCGGTGGTTTCGCGGGACAGCGAGAACCTCACGGCTGCGCGGCTCAAGGCCGCCGGCACGCCCATCGCTTGCAATACATGCGACGGTTCGCTCGCGCCCGCCGCGCAAGCCGCGCCCGTCGACACCGCGATGCCCTGACGGTCGAGCCGGTGGACGATCTCCTCGCCATCGAGGCCGGCGATGCCGATCAAGCTCGTATTGGGAAGACGGGACGCGCCGGCAGCGAATACGACCGCGCCTTGCGCCCGTCGGAGAATCCCGTTTTCCAGCCGATCCCGGAGAAGCGCTTGAGTCCGGCCGTCGCTCGCCATTCGTCGACGCGCCAATTCGGCGGCCTTGCCGAGCGCGACGATGCCGAGAACGTTTTCGCTTCCCGCTCGCCGCCGTCGCTCTTGTCGACCACCCCACATCAACGCATGGAACGGCGAACCCGCGCGAACATAGAGCGCGCCGGCGCCCGGCAGTCCGTGAATCTTGTGCGCCGACAGCGACAGCATGTCGATCGCCGTCTCGGCAAGATCGATGGCTATCCTTCCCGTCGCCTGAACCGCGTCGGTGTGAAAAAGCGCGCCGACCGCCTTCGCGCGCGCGGCGAGCTCGGCGATCGGGTTCAATGTCCCCGTTTCGTTGTTCGCCCACATGACGGAGACGATCGCCACGTCGTCGTCCAAGGCGGCCTGATAGGATTCCACATCGATCCGGCCGTCGCGATCGACCGGAATGCGCCGTATGGCCGCCCCTTCCCGCGTCGCCAGCTCGTCGCACAGCGCGAGCACCGACGGATGCTCGGTCGCGCCAACGACGATGGCGCGACGCCCCGCATGGGTGACGAGCGCCGAGCGGAGCGCGGTGTTGTTGGACTCGGTTCCGCCGGACGTGAACACGATCTCGTGGTCAAGGCGCGCGCCAATAAGTTCGGACACGGCCACTCGCGCGTCGCGGAGCGCGGTGGCGGCTTGAGCGCCGAAGCGATGCGCCGCGGATGGATTGCCGTATCGGCCGGTCAGGAAAGGCATCACCGCCGCGATCACCTCCGGATCGGGCCGCGTCGTCGCGTTATTGTCAAGGTAGATGGGTGGCATGACCGCGCTCAATGCCCCGTTGGAACAGGAACGACGCGCACCGGCCTTTGCAGCGCGTCCGTCAGTCGGGACTGCACGCCGGCGACCGACAGCGATACGAGCTGGCACCCGGAACACGCGCCGGTCATCCGCACGTAGACCGTCGCCTTCTCGATCTTGATAAGCTCGATGTTCCCGCCATCGCGCTGGAATCGCGGCCGCATGTCGTCGATCGTCCTTTCGACGACGCGCTTCGTCGCGTCCTCGAGATCGGTCGATGGCGCGGAGACGTCGCTGTCGCGCGCCGTGTCCGCGATCGTGGCGTCCGCCGAATTGAACATGACTTCCTCCCGCCAACGAGCGTCAACCAAATGACTTGCCGCATGAACAAGTCGCTCGGGCATTTGGATTGCTGAAAGTGAAGCCGGCGCCTTCCAGGCTTTCGACGAACTCGACGCGCAGGCCCTGCACAAGGGGGCGCGACAGCGGGTCGACGAAGATCGTCACGCCCTCGCATTCCACCACGGCATCGTCGGGTTGCGGCGTGGTCTCCAAACCGACGAGATATTTGTGCCCGGCGCAACCGCCGGATTCGATCATGATGCGCAAGCCGGCGGATTCGAGCCCGCGCCGAACGATCGCGGACTTGATCGCCATGGCCGCCTCGGGGGAAAGAGCAATCACACCCAGTCTCCTTGCCAACTTCTCCTGCGAGGTAGTCAAGCAACCGCCGTGCCAAGCGCGCCGGACCATATCTCATCGGCCTATTGGAGGTCTCGCGGCCCCGTGCTTTGTCGCAAACCCGACAAGGCGGCCGTCGATTGTCGCGGACGTCCCCGTGTTCGGAGCCGCGCCTGCCGCGCCGGTCCTACCTGGCATCGCCCAGGTTGAGACGCGCGCGGGCCAGCCGGCTTTCGCCGGTCTCCTCGCCGAAGCAACTGTCGAAATCGCAGCAGGCCGCGCACGACGGCGTCCTGCACAACACGGCTCCTTCGGCCTCGCACAATGTCCGGTAGAAGAAGCGCTTCCATCGCATGTTGTTGACATTGCGTTCGGCGAGCCGCGTGAAGTGACGCTGCAATAATCGCGTCAACTCATCCCGATCGCGCAAGCCCAGATCTTCCCACAAATGATTGGGTTCCATCGCCCGACGCGCGACCATGGCCGCGAGCCAACGCCCATCGGCGCCCGGTCGGGCGCGATTGTCCTCCAGAAGGCGGCGCACCATCTCGCATTCGTCGTTGTCGCGGCGAAACTGATCGGCGATCGAAGCCAGCGCGCGGGCATGAGGAAACCATTTGGTCAACAGCGCCACGAGATCGAACGCGTTAAGCCCCACGCGCTCCGCGCAGTTGCCGTCGTCGGCTTCCGCCACGGCGACCGAAAGAATCGCCGCCAGCACATGCCGGTCGAATGCCGCGTCCGTGTCGATGCCCGCGTCGTTTGGATGCTGATCCGTCAAGAACCGGTAGATGTCGGCGGCGTTGCAACGCGAAACCAGGCTCATTGCGGGTCGCGCGACGGCCCGGTCCGACGCCATAACCGCGGATCGATTGTCGCCGGTCATCAACATCCGACGTTCCTCTTTCAAGCCGCCAGCGTACTGGCCTTCTCATGGGTCTGACAGTTTTTCGGACAAACGCGACCGCAAGCCCCGCAACCGATGCAACCGCCCGCGTTGTCGAGAACCATGACCTTGCGAACGAACTCCTCCTCGTCGTCCTCGTCGTCGTCGAGCGAGCACGCGACAAGTTTTCCGTTCTCATCGACACCCATGAGGTGCATGACCTCCCGCGAGCACACCTTGAAACAGCGCCCGCAGCCGATGCAGACATCGCCGTCGATGGCGGTGAGGTATTCCGGTTCCCAGGGTTGGCCGTCTCGCGAGGCGAATATGCCCATGACAATTTCTCCGGTCAGGTTATCGGAAGGCGTCCATCGGAATTCCGGTCGTTCGGATTCCGCCTGTCGCGCGGGCTGACACTTTCTTGATGGCCCCGCCTCGTCCGGCGACGCCCGTCATGGTCCCTCCGGTCGCTCGCTCAATCATCCGCGACCTCGGGGAACCGGCGGATGGTGGCAACGGCTGCCGCGACGTGCTTGGCGCCGTCCTCGGCCAATGCCGCGAGGCTGTCGAACCCGAACCGATGCACGTCCCGAAGATGGCGCGACAGCACCACCAGCTTTCCGACGGTCAGGATGACGCGCCCGAACCCCTCGTGGCTCAGCTTGATGAGAGGGCTGGCGACGTGGCCAACCTCCTGTTCGATCGTGAGGCCGATCGCGGCGTAGAACCGCTCGACGCGCCCGACCACCTCGGGATCCGGATCTCCCAGGATCGGGATCGAACGGCGCTTTTCCTTGCTCATCACGTATGCGTCGAGCAGTTTCGCGTCGCCGATCGTCTCCCAGACGCCGTAAGCGTCCTGCGCCCGAACGAGCCGCACAAGCGTCTTTAGAAACGGCGTCTCAAGCGCTTGCGCATCCGGCGGTGTTGGCGTGGCCGCGAGGTTCATGGGATCCGATACTCATCATTCGTCGGCGAATTCGGCGGGATCGGCGCGCTTATCCCTCATCAGGATCTTGCGCAGCCAAGGCGGCGGGGTACCGCGCAACATGGTCCTCGCCCGATCGAGCACATCGTCGATCGGCTGAGGACCGGCGACCTTGATCGGATGAATTCGCGCGGCGATCACTTTCGCCGCCGACGGCCCGCCAATCGCGAGGCAGAAAAGCAGGTGGCACCCGCTCAAGGCCTCCACTTTCGCCGTGATCCGGTCCTCGCCTTCCCTGGCGTGCGTTCCCGACCCATCGGAAACGACATCGAAGGCGACGCTCTCGACCAGCGACCATCCGTCCCGCGTCACGTGATAGATGGCGAACTTGCGGGCCGAACCGAAATGCGCGTTCAGCGACCGCATGTCGTCGGTCGCGATGGCGACGCGCAGCGCCTCCGTGGTGCTCGGGCTTTCCTCTCCCACGTCAATGACGCGTAAACGGCGAACGGCGCTCATGAGCGTCCTCCCGGTCTCGAAATGGATTTAGCGCCTCGGGTGTCGGCGAATGGGGCGCCGCCTGAATGAGATTGGCGACCTCGAAAATGACGTCGCGCGTGCCCTCATATCCGATCGTCCGCCGGTGCTGCGAACCAAGCCGGTCGAAGATCGGAAAGCCCACGCGCAGCAGCGGTATTCCCAGCCGCTCGGAGGCTTGACGGCCGTGGCTGTGCGTCACAAGCAGGTCGCATCCGATCGATCGCTCCTCGAAGTCCATCAGATCGCCGACGAGAACCTCGCGCGCGGGAACTCGCGAAAGAATAGGCGAATGGCCGGTCGCCGCCACCGCGACATCGACGCCGGCTCCGAGACCATCGAACAGCGACGCGTAGGTAAACAGCAGATCGGGCTCGGCCGCGATCGCGATTTTCTTGCCGCCAAAAAAGAAATGGCCGTCGAGCATGGCGTCCAGCAATTGACTTCGCTTGCGGCGGATGCCGGTCGGAACGTCTCGGCCGGACGTCTCGGCGAGCAGTCCGATGAATTGATCGGCCGCGCTCAACCCCGTCAGCGTCGGCAAGACGTGAACCGGCGCTCCGCCGATCTCGCCGAGCCGCAGGGCGGCCGGGCGCATGTGCTCACCGATGGCAATCGTGCACGCGGATCGCGCCATCGTCCGGATGTCCTCGATCGACGTGCCGCCATAGGTCGTCGGAATCCAGCTCTCCGGTATCGTTCCATCCAGTGCGCCCGAGATATCGGGAAGAATCACGGGCCTAAGGCCGAACGCCTCGATCGTCTCGCGCAAATATTCGAGATCACCGACGGTCTGGTGGATGCCGGCGAGGATATTGATCCGCTCGCGACAGCGCGCTCCCGGGCAACCACGCGCCGCGATTCCCTCGATCATCGCCAATACGGCCTTCGCCCAGCCCTCCTCGATCGATCCGTCGAAATCGGGCGTCTGCGTCAGCACGATTTCGGTGCCCATGAAGTCCGAGGCCCGCCTGTCGCGAATTTGCTCGAGATCGCCGACAAAATCCTCGCCGCGGGTTTCGACCAGGGCCGTGGTGCAGATCCCGATCAGCTTCGGATCGGTTCGCTTCTTGAGGTTGACAAGCGCTTCCTCCAGATGGTCGGCGCCGCCAAGTATCGTGGCGATTTCGTCCATCGCCGTCGTCTGCAGCGGTATCGACTCCTTGAAATGGCGAACGAGAAGAACAAGCGCGAAGGACGTGCACCCCTGGCTGCCGTGAAACAGCGGCATCGCGCCCTCGACGCCGAGAAAGGCAAACGCTGCGCCGAGGGGCTGCGACGATTTCAGCGGATTGACCGCGCAGGCCTTGTGGCTGGGAGCAAGCGTCGCCATGGCGCCTAGCACTCCACCATGTCATTGACGTCCGTTCCGGCGAACTTTCGGCGCGACCGCGCGACGAAGCCAGCATCGCCGATTTCGTTAGGCGTCGCCGGGGACAATTGTCCATCGCGCCGCCATGGCGGGGGCGACCGAACCGCCTTCCAGACGGGATTGTGAAGCGCCCGGTCGATCTGCTCGACGAGCGTCACCATGCCCTCGTAACCGGCGTAAGGAAGGTGACGCTCCTGGTTGATATCGAGCCAGGGCACGCGCGCCTTCAACGCGATGAACTGCGTTCGCCCGCCGGACAGCATGATGTCCGCCTCGCCGTCCGAGAGCATGCGGTAGATGTCGCGCGGCGCGAGCGATTCGAACATGTGCGGATCGTCCTTCATTAGCCGCTTGATCTTCTCCTTGTCCTCGGGCGTCGATTTCTTGACCGATGTGCCGACGATCTCCATGCCGATTTCCATCAGCGCCGACACCACGGACCAGGATTTCACGCCGCCCGTATTCAGGAGCACGCGCTTTCCGCGCAATCGCTCTCTGAACGGCGCCAGCCGCCGCCACGCGCGGTCTTCCTCCGTCGCGATCAGTTCCTCGGCACGATCGACCAGCGCGGAATCGGCGCCGCGCGCGACCAGCAGGCGCGCGACTTGCCGGAGCGCGTCCGACGTATCGCCGATTCCGTAGAAGGACCCCTCGAAATAGGGGATGCCCCAACGCTCGCTCATCTTGCGCGCCAGGGTTACGAGCGCGGTCGAGCATACGACCATGTTGACGCGCGCCGTGTGCGCCGCCGCGATGTCTCGGTACCGCGCGTCTCCGGGTATGCTCGCCCGAACGCGCACGCCGAGATGCTCGAACAAAGGCTTCACCTGCCAGAACTCGCCCGACAGGTTGAATTCGCCGAGCACGTTGATGTCCATGGGGCAGGCGTCGTCGGGCGTCGCGGTGCCGATGACGTGATCGAACAGCGCTTCGCCCGCGAGCTTGTTGCCGAGATTCTTCGAACCCACGAAGCCGGGCGCGTTGACGGGAATGACCGGCAGGCCGCACTTCTCCGCCGCGTGCTTGCAAACCGCGTTGATGTCATCGCCCACAAGCGCGGTGACACAGGTCGAATAGACGAAGATCGCCGCCGGAGCGTGTTTGGTCGCGACCTCCCGGATCGCCTGGTAGAGCCGGCGCTCCCCCTTCCCCATCACGATATCGAGCTCGGAAAGGTCGGTCGTGAAGCTCGTCCGCCACAGCAGCGGCCCCGACGACGCCGAACCGCGATTGTCCCACGAGTTGCCCTCGCATGCGAGCGGCCCATGGATCAGATGGGCGACGTCGGTGACCGGCTGAAGCGCGATCTTGGCGCCGTCGAACGCGCACCCGCCGGCGGCCGCGCCCGGCGTGAGGGGTTTCGAACACCCCTGACGCCGCTCCTTGGTCGACTTGGCCTGGTTGATGCCGCAGGCGGGCTCCTCGAAGACGTGCTGGATCTTCTCCTTCAACATCGTTGTCTCCGCCCGCGGCGATCACATGGTTGGACTCGGTGCTTCTAGCGCGTCAGTTCGAATGAGTAGTCGGTCTTGGCGATCGCGCTGGCCTCCGCGTCGAGCTTGTCGAAGATCTTGTCGAGGATCGTCGTCAGCAAACGAAGTCCGCCCTGATAGCCCCATAGCGGGAAGCGGTGATGATGATGCCGATCGAAGATCGGGAAGGTCAGCCGGATCAACGGCGTGCCCGTGTCCCGCTCGAGGTATTTGCCGTAGGAGCTGCCGATCAGGAAATCGACCGGCTCGGTGAACAACAACGAGCGCAGGTGCCAGAGGTCCTTGCCCGCCCATACCTTTCCGTCACGGCCGAACGGCGAGGAGGCCAGCAACGCCCGCATTTCCTCGTCCCAGGCCTTGGTGCCGTTGGTGGCGAGACAATGCGTCGGTTCGCCGCCGGTCTCCATGACGAAGCGCGCCATCGCGTGAACGAAATCCGGGTCGCCGAAGATCGCGTATTTCTTGCCGTGCATATAGGCTTGGCTGTCGGCCATGGCGTCGACGAGCCGGCCGCGCTCGAGCGTCAACGCGTCGGGAACCTCCGCGCCGCTCAATTCCGACAGCTTGAGCAAGAGCTCGTCGGTCGCGCCCACGCCAAGCGGGTAGTGAAACGAGGCGACCTGCTGCCCCATTTCCGCGGCGAATTCGAGCGATTTTCGCGTGCACCAGTTCTGAAGCGAAATCGTGGCCTTGGCGTTCAGCGCGCCGGCGAGATCCCGCAACGAGGTCCCGCCGGCGTACATGCGGAACTTGCCGTCGGATGGCGTGTCGAATTGGTCCGACGCATCCGACAGGATCGTGTGCGCGATGCCCATGAGATCGAGCATGCGCTTGAGCTCCCGGTTGTTGCCGACGCAGAATCCGTCGAACCCCGGAATGACATTGATGGAGGCGTTCGGCGCGCGGGCCTTGTCCTTCCAGAAATGCTCCAGCACGCCCTTGATCATGTTGTCGTAGCCGTCGACGTGACTGCCGACGAACGCCGGCGTGTGCGCGAAGGGAACGTCGAATTCCTTCGGAACCGACCCTTTCTCCTTCGCCGTCTGGATGAAGGCGTGAAGATCGTCGCCGATGACCTCGGCCATGCAGGTCGTCGACACCGCGATCATGGCCGGCTCGTACAGCGCATGGGTGTTGGCGAGACCGTCGACCATGTTGTTGAGGCCGCCGAAGACGGCCGCGTCCTCGGTCATCGAGGACGACACGGCCGAGGCAGGCTCCTTGAAATGACGCGACAGATGCGACCGGTAGTAGGCGACGCAACCCTGACTGCCGTGCACGAACGACATCGTCTTCTCGAAGCCGGCGGCCGCGAACACGGCGCCGAGCGGCTGGCAGGCTTTGGCCGGATTGACCACCAAGGATTGGCGCGCGAAGTTCTTTTCGCGATATTCCCACCCCTTGGTGAATTCGGCCTGCTCGGCCACCTTGCCCTCGGGCACGTGGCATTCGAACTGCTCGCGCTTGCGAGCGAGCATCTCGCGGTATTCCGGCTCCTGGAACAGCGGTACGTGATCGAGCACACGTTCTGCGGATTGAGGCATCGCGATCTCTCCTGAGTTTCTTGCTGACTCGGCCGCGCGGCCTATTCCGCCGCCTGCAGCAGCCGCGTGTCGTCCTTCTTCCAGGGCGGATCGAACAGGCCCCAGACCGGATTGTTGATCGCGAGGTCCATATCGCGAGCGAAAATCGCGAAGCCGTCATAGCCGTGATACGGACCCGAATAGTCCCACGAGTGCATCTGGCGGAACGGAATGCCCATCTTCTGGACCGGGTACTTTTCCTTGATGCCGGAACCGACGAGATCGGGCCGGATCTTCTCGACGAACTTCTCGAGTTCGTAGCCGGTCACATCGTCGTAGATCAGCGTGCCGTCCTTCACGTAATGGCCGGTGCGCTGATAGTCGTCGTTGTGTCCGAACTCGTACCCGGTACCGCTGATCTCCATGCCCAAATCCTCATAGGCGGTGATCACGTGGCGCGGCCTCAGACCGCCGACATAGAGCATGACTTTCTTGCCCTCGAGCCGAGGCCGGTACTTGGCGAGGATCGCGTCGACCAGGGGTTGGTACTTGGCGATCACCGCCTCGGCCTTCTCCTCGATCTCGGGCCCGAAATGCTTCGCGATCTTGCGCAGCGACGCGGCGATCTGCGAGGGACCGAAGAAGTTGTATTCCAGCCAGGCGACGCCGTATTTCTCCTCCATGTGCCGGCAGATGTAGTTCATCGACCGGTAGCAATGGATGAGATTCAGCTTGGCCTTGGGCGCACGTTCGATCTCCCCGAGCGTAGCGTCGCCCGACCAATTGCCGATCACGCGCAGGCCGATTTCCTCGAGCAGGATGCGCGAGGCCCAGGCGTCGCCGCCGATGTTGTAATCGCCGATGACGTTGACATCGTAGGGCGTGGTCGTGAATTCCCTTTCGACGACCTCGGCGCCGCCCTTGTTGTCGAACACCCAGTCGCGCACCGCGTCGTTCGCGATGTGGTGGCCGAGCGACTGCGATACGCCGCGGAATCCCTCGCAGCGCACCGGCACAATGGTCTTGCCGTGCTCCTTCGTCTTCTTCTTCGAGACCGCCTCGATGTCGTCGCCGATCAGCCCGATCGGGCATTCCGACTGGACGGTGATCCCGGCCGCGAGCGGGAACAGCACGTTGATCTCGTCGATGATGCGCTCCAGCTTCTTGTCGCCGCCGAAGACGACGTCCTTTTCCTGGAAGTCGGAGGTGATCTGCATGGTGACGAATGAGTCGACGCCGGTCGAGCCGATGTAGTAGTTGCGTCGCTGCGACCACGAATAATGCCCGCAGCCGACCGGCCCGTGGCTGATGTGGACCATGTCCTTGACCGGACCCCACACCACGCCCTTCGAGCCGGCATAGGCGCAGCCGCGAATGGTCATCACGCCCGGGATCGACTTGATGTTCGACTTGACGTCGCACTCGGTCGACCCGCCCTCGCCGGGCTCGCTCTCCGCCTCGGAATTGGGCTTGGCGATCGCGAGATGCTTGCGCCGGCGCTTGGCGAATTTGTCGGGATAGGCGCTCAGCACCTCCGCGATCAGATTTTCGTGAAACTCGGCGTCGTTGTTGTAGTCGCTTCCCATGACCTAGGTTCCTTCATTGACGTGTCCGAGCGGAACGAACCCGACGACCAGGCGTCGGATCCGTCTCTTGCGTCAGGATGCGAGCGCGGCCTCCTTGGCCTGCAATTCGGCGAGCTGCTGCTCCTCGGTCTTCATGATGCCGAAGTCGAGCAGCATCTGCTCGAGTTCGTCCATCGAGATCGGGGTGGGAACGACGCCCCTGCCGGAGTTCTCGTGGATCTTGCGCGCCAGCTCCCGGTATTCGTTCGCCTGCGCGGACTCCGGCGCGTATTGCAGCACCGTCTGCCGGCGCAGCTCGGCATGCTGGACGATGTTGTCGCGCGGGACGAAGTGGATCAGCTTGCAGCCCAGGCGCGCCGCCAGCGCTTCGGCGAGCTCGAGTTCCTTGTCGGTCTTGCGCTCGTTGCAGATGAGGCCGCCGAGCCGGACGCCGCCGGAATGCGCGTATTTGAGAATGCCCTTGGCGATATTGTTGGCGGCGTAGAGCGCCATCATCTCGCCGGACATGACGATGTAGATTTCCTGCGCCTTGTTCTCGCGGATCGGCATCGCGAAGCCGCCGCACACCACGTCGCCGAGAACGTCGTAGGAGACGTAGTCGACATCGTCATAGGCGCCATTTTCCTCGAGGAAGTTGATGGCGGTGATCACGCCCCGGCCGGCGCAGCCGACGCCGGGCTCGGGCCCGCCGGACTCGGTGCACTTGATGCCCTTGTAGCCGAGCTTGACGACTTCCTCGATCTCGAGGTCCTCGACCGAACCGGCCTCGGCCGCGAGATGCAACACCGTGTCCTGCATCTTGGCGTTGAGGATCAGGCGGGTGGAGTCGGCCTTCGGATCGCATCCGACGATCAGAATCCGTTGTCCAAGCTCAACCAGCGCGGCGAGAGTATTCTGCGAGGTCGTCGACTTGCCGATGCCGCCCTTGCCGTAGAAGGCGATTTGACGAAGCTTGCCCATGGTAGTCCTCTTCTGAATCCGTTTAACGGACGGGCGATGCCCGTCGGCGCCACGGCATTGGAAGAGCAACGGCCGTGCCAACTCGGCGCGGTCATTCGCCGACGCAAGCAAAGCAACGTGATTTCAGTTGTTTGGATGACGCGGGGAACCCACGGCGCGCGCTCACCCTCCCGCGCGCATTGTGCGAAATGCGACAATGACCGACAAAGCCACCGTGGCGAACATTCCCGCTCCGGATCGATCGCACGCGCCAGCCGACCGATTCCATCCACGCAACCGCCGAAAATTGCTCGCGCGTCGTTTCGTCATGGCCGAGGTCGCCATTCGCGCCGCTGGTATGCTTCTTGCTCCATCTCTTCCGCGATCGCTATCGTCACATGCATTGGGGAATATGGATGCCAAACGTCACATTCTCATCGCCGCTGAACCACAAGGACATCACGATCTATGCCGTCGCCGGCGATCGCGGCACCATTCTTTCAGTGGCGCTGGCGCACAAGATTCCAATTCCATTCGAATGCAAGGACGGCGAATGCGGCTCCTGTCTTGTCGAGATCGTGACACTGACCGGCAAGACGATGGGATCGATGCTGACCGACAAGGAGAAGGGCTTGTTGAAGTCGCTTGGCCGGATCACCAACGAGGAGCTTCACGCGGCCGAGAACAACGACGTGATGCCGCGCTATCGCCTGGCCTGCCAAACCATCATTCGTGACCAGGACATCCTGGTCAAATTCAGTGGCACGCCCGGCGGCGCGAGTTGACGTCCGCTCCGCGCGTCCGACCACCCTTGATCGGGACAGACGGCAAATGAAGAACGTCGAGGAATTTCTCGCTTACGCCATTCAGCTTGAACAGGAAGCGGCGCTACGCTTCGGCGAGCTCGCCGACGCCATGGAGGCTTTCGGCAATCACGAGGTCGGCAAGCTTTTTCGTCGCCTGTCCGACTATTCGACCATGCATCTGGCCGAAGCCCGCGCACGCGCCGGCTTTCGCGAGATTCCGGCGCTCGCGATCGATGAATTCATCTGGCCCAATCTCGAAAGCCCCGAAGCGGCCGCGATCTGGAGCGCCGATCCGATGATCGGCCGCGACGAGGCGCTCCGCGTCGCGCTCGAGGCCGAGACCGCCGGCCTCGCCTTCTACCAGCGCGTCTTCGATACGACCGACGATCCGGAAATACTCGCGCTTGCCGGGGAGTTCGTCGCCGAGGAAACCGAGCATGTCGCCGAACTCGGCAAATGGATCGCCGCGCAACGCGCGGGCAAACCGCTCCCGCCCGACGCGCCGGCGAAAGTCACCAAGCGGTGAAGTCATCGCCGCGTGTCAGGCCTTGTCGATCCTCTTGGCTTCGATCGTGACCGGCAGGCGCGTGTCGGCGGGCATCTCCGGCAAGCCGAGAATCCAGCCGTTCTTCAACCTGATCCACCCGCCCCAGACCTCTTCCTTCTCCCGCGCGACGACGGGCTCCTCGAGGTCCTTCTTGGGCGCATAGACCGAGAGTCCCTTGTCGGTCCGGCGGATCATCACCTTCATCGGTCCTCTCCCACGGCAATTCCGCCGGGCACCGCCGCGTCGCGGTCCAGGCTCGTCAATTCCCGGCCGCGCATGCCGACGATCGCCTGGCGATCGACGAATTCGACGGCATAGACATAGAACCGCTGCAAAAAGGTTCCGATGTCGCGCACGTAGCCGACGTCGCCCTTGCGCACCAGAATTTCGCCGATTTCCCGTCGCGGATAGGTGCCGTCGTTCTTGACGTGCTTGCGCGCGCGAACCTTCTCCCCCGGCCGGAAGATCGGCTGGTCGAGGATCTCCACGACTTCCTCGCGCGCCAGACCCATCGTCTGTCTCCTCAAGTCAATCAGGCCGGCACGCAGGTGTTGGGAACCGGGCACAGGGTGACGCATTTCGGCTTTTCATAATGGCCCTCGCAATTCGTGCACTTCTTCGGGTCGATGATGTAGGTCTCGCCCTTCATGCGAATGGCCGCGTTCGGACAATCGAACTCGCACACACCGCAGACGGTGCATTGTGAAACGATGATCTTGTAGGCCATTTGATGTCGCTCCAGTTGAAGATAGCCGTCGTTCAAGCGCGCTTCGCGGCCATCGGCGCGCGCAATCGGCGCGTGGCGAATTCCGCGATCGCCGTCTCGATATAGTCGAAGGCCCATTCGTCGCTGACGTCGATACCGGCCTTTGCCAGCGTGTCGCGAGGACATTGGCCGATCTTGGCGCACAACACGGCCTCAACTCCCTTGAGCGCCGCGATCGTTCCCTCGAGCGATGCGTCGTCGCCAAGCCCGCCCCGACAATAGGCGTCGCTCGACCGCCGATGGCCGACGAATCGGATTCCGTTCCCGCACGCCTCGTAGACAAGGAACTCCCGGGCATGGCCGAAGTGCTCGTTGATCCGCCCTCCGCCCTTGGTCGCGACCGCGACAAGGATCGATTCGGAATTCAGCGACGCGTCAAGATCGCGATCGGCCCGCGCCTTGGCGTCGGCGTAGGCGCCGCGCTCGCTGGCCACAAGCTGGCGATAGTCCTCGCGCTTCGACGGCTCATACGCGACCGTCGCCGGCAGAGACGCGCGCGTGAACTCCTGACCACGATCTTCGCCGAGCAGGCCGACGGCGTCGGCCCGGCACTGGCGGCAGTGGCGCATCAGCTTGGTGCCGCTTTCGCACGCGCCCTGCAGCCGCATCAGTTCCGCCGGGGTCGGCCCGCGCTGTCCGACGAGACCGAAATGTGTGCCGTGCGCCGGGTCGGAGATTAGCGGCATGATGTTGTGCAGGAACGCGCCGCGCTTCTTGACTTCGGCATTGACGATTTCGAGGTGCTCGTCGTTGATGCCCGGAATCATCACCGAATTGACCTTCACGAGAATTCCGCGCGCGATCAGCATTTCCAGCCCGAGCATCTGCCGTTCGTGCAGCAGGCGGGAGGCCTCAACGCCGGTGTAGCGCCGCCGGTCGATCGCGATCCAGGGATAGATCTTCGCGCCGATTTCGGGATCGACCATATTGATGGTGATGGTGACGTGGTCGACATTCATCTCGACCAGTTCGTCCACGCGCTCCGGCAGGGCGAGACCGTTGGTCGAGATGCAGAGCTTGATATCGGGTATCGCCGCCCGCACGAGATCGAACGTCGCCCGTGTCCTCTTCCAGTCGTGGCAGGCATCGCCCGGCCCGGCGATACCGAGCACCGAAAGCTGCGGAACATCGTTGGCGACCGCGATGACCTTGCGCAGCGCCTCCTCCGGCGTCAGCCGCTCGGAGACGACACCCGGCCGACTTTCGTTGGCGCAGTCGTATTTGCGGTTGCAGTAGTTGCACTGGATGTTGCAGGCGGGCGCCACCGCGACGTGCATTCGCGCGAAATAGTGGTGCGCTTCTTCCGAATAGCAGGGATGATCCTTGATCCGGTTCCAGACTTCCGGCGGCAGGTCGCCGGCCGTCTCGTCCGAACCGCACGCGCTGGCGCCGCATCCTTGCGAACGCAGCGACGCGCGCATGTCGCTCACGCTTGGTGCGCGTTCCAAATGATCGAACGGTACGAAGCCCGCCATCGCACATCTCCAGCACGAGTGTCCCGCCGAAGATGCCTTTCAAGCGCCGTGCCAGTCCGCGCCCCCTTGAAATCATGGGCCTTTATCGTCCGCGCCGCCCCTAGGCCCGCGCGCCCGACGAACATCGTGTCGGATTTCCGACAAACACCGCGACGCTAGAGTTGCTTGATCGCGATGTTGTGCTTCTTGAGGGCGTAACCGATCTGCCGCGGCGTCAACCCGAGCAGACGGCCGGCTTTGGCCTGAACCCAGCCGGACCTCTCCATGGCGTCGATCAGGTGGTCGCGCTCGCTCGCGGCGACCGCCTCGCCCCGCCCCGCTCCGCCGCCGTCAACGGTCGGCGCGTCGCGCGACGCGCCGTTGAAGCCGCCACCAACCGCGTCAGGCGCGCGCCTTTCATCGCCGGCATTTTCAGTCGCGACCACCGCCGGCCGCAAAGGCGCGGAATGGCTTTTCCAAAGAACCGCCGACAGGCACTCGCTCGACCGGCACGCGAAATCGGAAAGCGAGATCACCGGCCCCGCCGCCAAGGTCGCCGTCCGACGGATGCAGTTCTCCAGTTCGCGGACATTGCCGGGAAAATAGCAGGATGACAGCACCTCGAACGCGGGGTCCGACAGCGTCAGCCGCCTGTCGTTTTCCTTGTTGAAGCGCTCCAGGAACACGCGCGCCAGCAACGGAATGTCGTCGCGGCGGTCGCGGAGCGGCGGCAGCATGATCGGCACGACGTTGATCCGGAAATAGAGGTCCGCGCGGAACTGGTTGCGCGCGACCGCATCTTCAAGATCACGGTTGGTCGCGGCGACGATGCGTACGTCCACCTTGATGGTGCGATTGCCGCCGACGCGCTCGAATTCCTGTTCCTGGAGGACGCGCAAGAGCTTCGCCTGAAAGGCGGGCGAAATTTCCCCGATCTCGTCGAGAAACAGCGTTCCCTTGTCCGCCAATTCGAAGCGCCCCTTGCGCAGGCTGATCGCGCCGGTGAAGGCGCCCCGCTCATGGCCGAACAGTTCGGATTCAAGGACCGTCTCCGGCAAGGCCGCGCAGTTCAATTTGATGAACGGTCCATTGGCGCGCGGCGAAAGCTCGTGGATGGCCTTCGCGAAGAGCTCCTTGCCGGTGCCCGATTCCCCGCGCAACAGCACCGGCGATTGCGACCGCGCGACGACTCCGATCTTGTCGATAACCGCCCGGATCGCGACGCTGTTGCCGACGATGCCGGTGAGATTGAGCCCCTTCTTTTCCTTGCCGGACTTGAGTTCGGAAATCTGCTTCTGCAGACGATGGCTTTCCTGGATGAGGCGGTCCCGATCGCGCGAGACAACCCGCTGGAGCTGGACGGTTTGGCCGATCAGATTGGAGATCATCGACAGGAAGCGAACATCCGCGTCGAAACGAAAGATCGACCGGCCGTCCCAGACCCGGTCGATGCTCAACGTGCCGATGACCTTGCCTTCGGACCGAATGGGGACGCCGATGAAGGAAACCGTCGAGCCTTGACCGGAGCCCAATACGGAAAGATCCTCGTGATCAAATGCCGGATGAGACTCGACGTTTTGAACGACCAAGGGCATCGCGGTTGCGACAATCTGGTCGATCGCGCGTTGCGGCAGACCGGCGCGAAGCCGGTTGTCCGCCTCCTCGCTCCAGCCGACGCCGACGACGATTTCAGGCACGCCGTCGTCCGCCAACAAGGCGATCACGCCATGTTGCATTTGCATGAACGACGACAAGACATTGACGACGCTGGAGAGCGTCGCCTCGAGCCGGTTCGGCGTCGTCAGGATTTTCGATATCTCATACACGCCCGTCAGGGCGATTTCGCTGAGCTGCACTTGCGCGGTTGCAAGCTGCTCGGCGCGCGGGGTCGCTTCAGGCGCCATGTGACGAGTCATCTCGATCGCTCCGATCCGACCCCCTCATGCGCCTCCCCGCGCCGGCATTGAAGTCAAACAACCATTGGTTCTTGAGTCAGGATTGTTCTTCGATTGGAATCATGACCCGCCCCTCGACAATTGTCGCGGACAAGATTTGTGCATGAGCGCTGAAGTTTCGGGCACAATCGCGGCGGACGATGAGAGCCCCCCCGCGATCCCGGCTTTGACCTGCCCCCGCCAAATACGGCCATTTGGAACTGGAATTTTCCTTTTATGATCCCCATTGGGGAGGAGGGATATTCCATGAAAGCATCGAAGTTTTCCGAGGCGCAGATTGCCTTTGTTTTGAAGCAGGCCGAGGACGGTACGGCGGTTGGCGAAGTGTGTCGCAAGGCCGGAATCAGCGAGGCGACGTTTTACAACTGGCGCAAGAAGTATGCGGGTCTGACGCCGTCGGAGATGAAGCGGCTGCGCCAGCTTGAAGAAGAGAACGCCAAGCTGAAGCGGATTGTGGCGGATCTGTCGCTCGACAAAGCCATGCTTCAGGACGTTCTCTCAAAAAGCTCTGAAGCCTGGCCGCAAGCGGGACCTTGTCGACAAGATACGAGGCGACTGGAAGGTGTCGGTCAGGCGAGCCTGCGCGACACTGCGGATTGACCGGTCGCTTTATGTCTACAAGTCGAAGCGCGGCGACCAGGCCCATCTGAAGCATCGCATCAGGGATATCTGCCAGACGCGGATACGCTATGGCTACCGCCGTGTGCATGTCCTCCTGCAGCGAGACGGTTGGGCTGTCAACGTCAAGCGCATCTATCGGCTTTATCGTGAGTTAGGCCTGCAACTGCGCAACAAAACGCCGAAACGCCGTGTGAAGGCCAAGCTGCGCGAGGGCCGAACAGAGGCACGCCAGATCAACGAGACCTGGGCCATGGATTTCGTTCACGATCAACTCGCCACCGGCCGGAAGATTCGTGTTCTGACGATCGCCGATACCTTCTCGCGGTTCTCGCCGGCGGTCGATCCGCGGTACTCTTACAAGGGCGAGGATGTCGTGCTGACGCTCGAGCGTGTGTGCAAATCTGTCGGTTATCCAAAGAGCATCCGCGTTGATCAGGGCTCGGAATTTGTCTCGCGCGATCTCGATATCTGGGCTTACCAGAAGGGCGTCATTCTCGACTTCTCACGACCCGGTAAGCCGACTGACAACAGCTTCATCGAGTCGTTCAACGGCAAGCTGCGATCTGAATGCCTGAACGCACACTGGTTCATGAATCTTGACGACGCAAAGCGGAAGATGGAGGATTGGCGTAGAGACTACAACGAAGTTCGACCACACAGCGCAATCGGCAACATACCGCCGATTGCGCTGATCAACAGCTCACCGGCAACCCTGCCGCCATGAGCTTTGGCCTGGAAAATTCCAGCGCCAATTGGCCGAGATTCTGGGGGCGGTTCAAAATGATGTTCCGGCTCTACCTTCACCTGGATGAAAGAAGGGGATCAGGTCATAGGCGTGCAGAAAGCCCCGTATTTGCAGGCCTTCTAGAGCATTGCAGCGCGAAAAAACAAGAGACCGCCGGCCTGGCTGGGGCGGGAGGATTCGAACCTCCGCATGGCGGAATCAAAATCCGCTGCCTTACCACTTGGCGACGCCCCACCACCGCGATGGCGACTTGCGCGTTTCGGTGAAAACCGGGCGGGTCCGCCCGGGTGCACCGGCCGTCGCCCTTGCCTTGATACCGCGGACGGCTCGGCAAGACGCGATTCAGGCGCCGAAACGCGGGCGGACGATAGCGGCGCGACCCCGTCCTTGCAATGGTCGTGACGGGCGGCGGCGGCCCCGGCATCGTGCCACAAGCTATTGTTATTAAACGACTTCTCATTGCACGCCGCGCGGCTTTCCCCATTCAACCAAATTCCACATGACAAAGCGGCCGCGCCGCGCGAATTTGGCCGCACCCGCGTCGAACGGCGAGGAATTTGGATCGAACCCGCCCAAATCCAGCGCCACAATCGATTTTCGCAAACCAGGGCACGATGTCGTCGGCGAAGCGAAGCTGGCTTCCGCGCATCGCGCACCAGGGAGATCGCTCCCCATGACCTACCGCGCCCCGATCGACGACATCATTCTGGCTCTCAACCACGGCGCCGGATTCGCGCGCGCCTTGGCCGACGGAAACATGGGCGATTTTGATCCCGACATGCTTCGCCCGGTGCTCGAGGAGGCCGGCCGTTTCGCCGAGGACATTCTCGCGCCGATCAACCGCGATGGCGACAAGGTCGGCTCGAAATTCGCGGACGGCGCGGTCGCGACGCCGCCGGGCTGGAAGGCCGCCTACAAGAATTGGGTCGATGCCGGCTGGAGCTCGATCTCCGCGCTCGAGGAATTCGGCGGCCAGGGCTTGCCGATCGCGGTCGCCGCGTCCTGCGGCGAAATGTGGAAGTCGGCCAATCTTGCCTTCGCCCTCTGTCCGATGCTGACCGCCGGCGCGGTCGAGGCGATCGAGGCGCACGGCAGCGACGAGCTCAAGCGCCTCTATCTGCCGAAATTGATCACCGGCGAATGGTCGGGAACGATGATGCTGACCGAGCCGCAGGCCGGCTCCGACGTCGGCGCCCTGCGCGCGCGGGCCGTGCCCATGGACGACGGCAGCTATCGCCTGACCGGCGGCAAGATCTTCATCACCTATGGCGAGCATGATCTCGCCGAGAACATCATTCATCTCGCGCTCGCGCGCCTGCCCGACGCGCCCGCCGGAACGCGCGGCATCTCGCTCTTCCTCGTCCCCAAATTCCTCGTCAATCCGGACGGCTCGCTCGGCGCGCGCAACGACATTCGCGCCAGCGGCATCGAGCACAAGCTCGGCATCCACGCCTCGCCCACCTGCACCATGGTGATGGGCGACCAGGGCGGCGCGGTCGGTTATCTCGTCGGCGAGAAGAACCGCGGCATGTCATGCATGTTCACGATGATGAACCAAGCCCGCCTCAATGTCGGCATCGAGGGCGTCGGCATCGCCGAGCGGGCCTATCAGCACGCGCTCGCCTACGCCCGGGAGCGCCGCCAGGGCCGCGCCGCCGGCTCGAAGTCGAACGAGCCCGACGTCATCATCGCCCATCCCGACGTCCGGCGCATGCTGATGACGATGCGGTCGACGGCGATGGCGGCGCGCGCGATCTGTTACGCGACCGCCGTGGCGATCGACGTCTCCCGCCGCGCCGGGGATGCCACCGCGCGCGCGGCGGCCGAAGCGCGCGCCGCGTTCCTCACCCCGATCGCGAAGGCCTATTCCACCGATATCGGCATCGAGGCGGCCTCGCTCGGAATCCAGGTCCATGGCGGCATGGGGTTCATCGAGGAGACGGGGGCGGCGCAATATTATCGCGACGCGCGCATCGCGGCGATCTACGAGGGCACCAACGGCATTCAGGCGATCGACCTGCTCACGCGCAAGCTTGCGCCCGGCAACGGCGCGACCGCCTTCGCCCTGATGAAGGAGATGGAGGCGGTCGTCGCGCGCGTCGAGGCCTCGGCGGATCCGGCGTTCGGCGCGACGGCGACGCGGCTGCGCGAAGCGCTGGCCTCGCTCGACCGCGCCAGCCGCTGGCTCATCGCGCAATTTGGCGCGGCGCCCGACGACGCGCTCGCCGGCGCGACATCCTATCTGCGCCTGTGCGGCACGACGGTCGGCGGCGTCATGCTCGCCGAGCAGGCGCTGGCCGCCGGTTCGTCTCCCGATCTTGCTTACCTTGCTCCGCGCGCGACCGCGCTGGCGCGGTTCTTCGCCGAGACCATCGTGGTGCAGGCGGGCGCGCTGGAGCGAGCCATCGTCGAAGGCGGCCAGTCGCTTCGCGACGCCGAAACCGTGCTGGCATCTTGAAGGAGCGCGCTACCATGTCGACCCAAGTGAACGTGGACAAGGACGGCGCGGTGCTCGTCGTCGCGATGAACCGCCCCGAGAAGAAAAACGCGCTGACGCAGGCGATGTATGTGGCGATGATCGACGCGATCAATTCCGCGCAAACCGACGCCGGCGTTCGTTGCATCCTGATCAAGGGCACGCCGGGAGTTTTCAGTGCCGGCAGCGATCTTGAGGAATTCCTCAAGGCGAGCCAGTCGACCGGGCCGCGCGTCACGGCCGCGCTCGACTTCCTGCGCGCGATCGCCGGCTGCGCCAAGCCCCTGGTCGCCTCGGTCGACGGGCTCGCGGTCGGCATCGGCACCACCATGTTGTTTCACTGCGATCACGTGGTGGCGTCCTCGGCGGCGGTCTTCACCACACCCTTCATCCGCCTCGCCCTCGTCCCCGAGGGCGGGTCGAGCCTCATGGTGCCGCGCGCGATGGGCCAGCATCGTGCGTTCTCCATGCTGATCATGGGCCGGCCGGTTTCCGCGACCGAGGCCCAGGCGGCCGGTTTCGTCGCCACCGTCGCCGAACCCGGCACGACTGACGCGGTGGCACAGAAGGCGGCGCAAGAGATCGCCGCGCTGCCGCCTGAGGCCGTGGCGATTTCGCGTCGGCTGCTTCGGCCCGATCCCGAGGAGGTGGTGCGGCGCATCGACGAGGAAGCGCGGATTTTCGGCGAAAGGCTGCGATCGCCCGAGGCAATCGCCGCGTTCACCAGCTTTCTGTCGCGCAAGCGGTAGTGGCGGCGGATGGCTTGTTCGACCCGGCGCGCGATTTCTCGTCGCCCGACCAAAGCCGCCCTTCCCCTCATGCCGCGTAAGGTCTAGGTTGATCCGAATAAATCGGGAAACGCCAATTCGATCATGTCGACGGTCCTGTTCACGCATCCCTCGTGCCTCTCGCACACAACCCCCGACGGGCATCCCGAAAACGCCGACCGCTTGCGGATCATCGAGGAAACGCTCGCCGACGAGCGGTTCCAGATGCTCGGGCGCGACCAGGCCCCGCAGGCCGATCCCGACGTGATCGCGCTGTGCCATCCGCCCGAACATATCGAGCAGATCCGCGACGCCTCGCCGAACGAGGGCATCATCTATATCGACGGCGACACCTCGATGTCGCCCGGCAGCCTCGAGGCGAGCTTCCGCTCCGCGGGCGGCGCGATCGCGGCCGTCGACGCGGTGCTGACCAAGACCGCGGCCAACGCGTTCGTGGCGACGCGCCCTCCCGGCCATCACGCCGAATCGGCGCGGCCGATGGGCTTCTGTCTCTTCAATAACGCCGCCATCGCGGCGCGCTACGCGCAGCGCAAATACGGCATCGGCCGAGTCGCCATCGTCGACTTCGACGTCCACCACGGCAACGGCACGCAGGAGATTTTCTGGGCCGATCCCAGCGTGATGTATTGCTCCACCCACCAGATGCCGCTCTATCCGGGCACCGGCGATGCGGGCGAACGGGGCGAGCATAACAATATCGTCAACGTGCCGCTGTCGGCCGGCGACGGCAGCGTCGAATTCCGCGAGGCCGTCGACCTCGCGATATTGCCGCGGCTGCGCGAATTCCGGCCCGAATTGATCGTGATTTCGGCGGGATTTGACGCCCATTATCGCGATCCGCTCGCCAACCTGAAACTGGACGAGCGCGATTACGGCTGGATCACGCGGGCGTTGATGGATGTCGCCGATTCGACGGCGGACGGCCGGATTATTTCAGTGCTGGAAGGCGGCTACGACCTCGCCGCGCTCAGCCGATCGGTCGCCGCCCACATGATCGCGCTGATGCGGGGCTGAGTTCCGCCACATTGCGCGCCAATTGCGCGTCTAGAGTTCGACCAGCTCGCCATCGAACGGGAAGGCAATCATGGCAGACAACACGCACGCCGACGTCAAACGCCTGTCTTTCGAGCGCGCGATCGAGGAGCTTGAATCGATCGTCAAGCGGCTGGAGGAAGGCAAGGTGCCGCTGGAGGAATCCGTCGTCATCTATGAGCGCGGTCAGGCGCTCAAACGGCGCTGCGAGGAGCTGCTCGGTCAGGCGGAAGCCCGCGTCGACAAGATCACGACCGACGCGGCCGGCCGCGTCACCGGAACCGAGCCCCTCGACGTGCGGCAGGATTGACGCGCCGAAGTCGACCCGCGCCGCCCGAGGTCCGGCGCCGCCTAATCCCGCCTGAGCTTGTCCACATCCGGCAGCGCCTGCCGCATTCGCGTCACGGCGCGCCACGGATCCACGGCGAGGCCCGAAAGCCGCCGCGCGAGATTGGCGAGCGTAAAACGCGCCGATGATTTCAACCCGCCGAGTTCGTCCCACGCCACCGGCGTCGACACCGGCGCGCCGGCCCGCGCGCGCGGCGAATAAGGCGCGACCGATGTCGCGCCGCGACTGTTGCGCAGATAATCGATGAAGACGCGGCCGTGACGTGCGCCCTCGCCCATCTTGGCCGTATAGAGTTTGGGCGCGTCCGCGGCCATCGCCGTCGCCAGCGCGCGCGCGAAGGCGCGCGTCTCCTCCCATTCCGTCGGACGCAGCGGAACGACGATGTGCGCGCCGCGCCCGCCCGATGTCTTGACGAACGAGGTCAGCCCGGCGCGATCGAGCCGGTCGCGCGCCTCCCGCGCCGCGGCCGCGACCGCGGCCCAGCTCACGTCCGCGCCCGGGTCGAGATCGAGCACCATCCGGTCGCAATGGGCGACGTCGACGAGCTTCGCGCCACATACATGGATTTCGAGCGCGCCGGCCTGAACCAGTTCAAGCGCGCCGCGCAGCCCCGCGATCGACAGCATCTCCGCCTTGCCGCGCCCGGCGCGCGCGACATGTCCGCCGGGGAACGTGTCGCGCGCGTGTTTCTGCACGAAGCATTCGCCCGTTATTCCGTCGGGACAGCGCAACAGGCTGATCGGCCGGCTGACGACATGCGGCGCCATCCACGGCCAGATCTCGCGATAATAACCGGCGAGGTCCTGCTTGGTGACGCCGAGGTCGGGCCAGTAGACGCGGTCCGGATGGGTGAAGCGGATCGCGCCGCCATTCTCGGAGGATGTCTTTCGCGCCGGCACGTCGCTCCTCCTGTTTTCCGCGCCGGCTCCCGCGCGCCTATTCGCGCACGACCTCGCGGGCGGGCTTGTCCGTGCGCACGCCCTTGAACGCCGCCTGACGGACGAGACCGTTGCCCGTCCAGCCGTGAAAGGCGACCTCGATCACCGTTCTTGGGCGCAGCCAGTGCACCTTCTCGCCTCGCTCGTCGCCCGGCACGTCGCCGAAAGGACAGCGCGCGGTGATAAGCGGCGACAGCCGGTCCCACAACTCGCGCATCACGGCCTCGGAAAATCCCGTGCCGACGCGCCCGGCATATACCAGCTCGCCGCGCTCGTGGACCGCGACGACGAGCGAGCGAATGCGCCGCCCCCGCACGGAGGACGGCACGACGCCGGCGACGACCAGCTCCTGGCGGTCGGCGCATTTCGCCTTGATCCACTCGCCGACGCGTCCCGAGCGATACCGCGACCGAATGGGCTTCGACACGATGCCTTCAAGCTTGCGCCGGCAGGCCCGCTTGAGCCGCGCGCGCCCGTCGCCGACGGCGTGGCGGCTGTAGCGCAGGCACGCGCCGCCCTGCTTGCGTCCGAGCAGGTCGGCAAGCAGCGCCTTGCGCGTCGCCAGCGGCTCCGCGCGCAGGTCGCGGCCATCGAGAAAGAGAAGATCGAAAATGAAATAGAGCACCCTGCCGGTTTGATCGGACTTGAGCGCGGCCTGAAGCAGCGCGAAATCCGACACGCCCCGGCGATCGCGGACCACCACCTCGCCGTCGAAGATCGCGGACGCGGCGGGAAGGCGCGCGACGGCCGCCGCGATCGATGGAAAGGTCTTGGTCCAGTCGAGCCCCTTGCGCGTGCGCAGCGTCACCTTGCCGCGATCGAGCCGCGCCTGGAGGCGATAGCCGTCGAACTTGACCTCGTGCAGATAGTCGTTGCCCTCCGGCGCCGCCGGGCGCAGCGTCGCAAGTTCCGGCTTGATGAAGCGCGGCAGCGCGGTCCTACGCGAGGCACGCGTCGTCGCCATTGTTCCCGCCGCGCGTATTGCTTTCGCACCCACGCGGGTCGTGCGCCGCGCGGCCTTGCGCATGGCGGGCAGAGCCCGCGTCCGCTTCGCCGAACGCTTCTTCGTCGCCGTCGACGCCCTCTTCTTGCTCGCCTTCGGCTTGCCCGCCGTCTTTGATTTCTTCGCCGCCTTCAACGGCCTTGATTTCTTCGTCGCCTTTTTCGGCGACCCGCGCCGGGCCGGCTTCTTCGGATCGCCCCCCGCGATCTCGGCCATCGTCCGCCCCGACTTCGCTGAACGCGTGCGCGTCGCGAGAATGTCCGGCTCGCCCGCGTCCCGCGCGGCCGCGTCGTCTCCCTTGATGAGCAACCAGTTCTTGCTCCGGCCGCCGTCTTTCGCCGCCATGCGCACGAGATGCCAGCGCCCGGACAGACGCTCGCCCCGCAATTCGAAATCGAGCCGGCCGCGCCGAAAGCCGCTCGCCGGATCGTCGAGCGGACGCCAACTGCCGCGATCCCAGATCATCACCGTGCCCGCGCCATATTCGCCGGGCGGGATCGTGCCCTCGAAATCGGCGTAAGCGACGGGGTGATCCTCCACCTCGATCGCAAGCCGCTTCTCCCCCGGGACGAGGCTCGGGCCGCGCGTCACCGCCCAGCTTTTCATGACCCCGCCGAGTTCGAGCCGCAGATCGTAATGCAGGCTGCGCGCGGCGTGTTTCTGGACGACGTAGCGCCATCCCCGCGCGCGCTTGGTTTCGCCGGCCGGCTCGCTTGTCGCGCCGAAGTCGCGTTTCGACCGATAGCGGCGAAGGTCCACCACGTGGGTCCCGAAAGGTTGAATTGTTCGGACGGTCGCGCGCCGGTTCGCGCGCCGTCGCCTCGGCGATGCTATCAGGCGGACGGGCGGCGCACTATCGGCGTTCGTAATTCGCGTTCTTGTCCAGTGATATGGCCCGCGCCGGCCATGCCGCCGCCGGATGGTCGGCATCGGGATGCAGAGTCGCTCAAGGAGGCGCGTTGGACCCGCCCCGCGCGGATCGCCGCACCTGTCTAAAAAGTGACATTGGTCGCATTGGCGCGCGCGGCGCATTGGTGTAAGCCTTTCTGCAACCTCACGGTTTCTTTTTCGCCGACAGCCGCAAACACGGGGGGCGGACCGCTTTGCCAGAAACGTCAAAGACGCCCCTGTTGGACCTCGTCCGGACGCCGGATGATCTGCGCCGGCTCGATCCCGAGCAGCTCCACCAGCTCGCCGACGAGTTGCGCCAAGAGACGATCGATGCGGTCGCCGTCACCGGCGGGCACCTCGGCGCGGGCCTTGGCGTCGTCGAACTCACGGTCGCGCTTCATTATGTATTCGAAACGCCCGCGGACCGGCTGATCTGGGATGTCGGCCATCAGGCCTATCCGCACAAGATTCTGACCGGCCGGCGCGCGCGCATCCGCTCGCTGCGCCAGGGCAAAGGCCTGTCGGGCTTCACCCGGCGCGCGGAAAGCGAATACGATCCCTTCGGCGCCGGCCATTCCTCGACCTCGATCTCGGCCGGCCTCGGCATGGCGACGGCGCGGGATCTCGCCGGCCGCGACAGCCACGTCATCGCCGTGATCGGCGACGGCGCGATGTCGGCGGGCATGGCCTTCGAGGCCATGAACAACGCCGGGGCGACGCATTCACGCCTCATCGTCATCCTCAACGACAACGACATGTCGATCGCCCCGCCGGTCGGCGCGCTGTCGGCCTATCTCGCCCGGCTCGGCTCGGGGCGCACCTATCTGCGGCTGCGCGACATCGGCAAACAACTCACCGCCCAGCTTCCCAAGCGGCTCGACAGCGCCATCACCCGCGCCGTGGAGCACGCGCGCGGCTACGTCACCGGCGGCACGCTGTTCGAGGAGATGGGGTTCTATTACGTCGGCCCGATCGACGGCCACAATCTCGACCACCTGCTGCCCGTGCTTCGCAACGTCCGCGACGCCGAATTCGGTCCGATCCTGGTTCACGTGGTGACGCAGAAGGGCAAGGGTTACGCCCCGGCCGAGAATTCGGAGGACAAGTATCACGGCGTCGTCAAGTTCGACATCGCGACCGGCGCGCAGGCCAAGGCCAAGTCCAACGCGCCGAGCTACACCACCGTATTCGGCGAAAGCCTGATCAAGGAGGCGATGACGGACGACAAGATCGTCGCGATCACGGCGGCGATGCCGTCGGGGACCGGCCTCGATCTGTTCGGCCAGGTCTTCCCCGAACGGACCTTCGACGTGGGCATCGCCGAGCAACACGCGGTCACCTTCGCCGCCGGCCTCGCCTGCGAGGGCTACAAGCCGTTCGTCGCCATCTACTCGACCTTCCTGCAGCGCGCCTACGACCAGATCGTGCACGACGTGGCGTTGCAATCGCTGCCGGTACGCTTCGCCATCGACCGCGCCGGGCTCGTCGGCGCCGACGGGCCGACCCATGCCGGCGCGTTCGACAACGCCTATCTCGGATGCCTGCCCGGCATCGTGCTGATGGCCGCCGCCGACGAAAGCGAGCTGGTGCACATGATCGCGACCGCGGCCGCGATCGATGACCGCCCGTCCGCGTTCCGCTATCCGCGCGGCGAGGGACGCGGCGTCGAGATGCCGGCGCGGGGCGTGCCGCTCGAGATCGGCAAGGGCCGCGTTCTGCGCGAGGGCGGCAAGGTCGCCCTCCTCTCCTTCGGCGCGCGGCTCGGCGAATGTCTGAAGGCGGCCGAGGAACTCGCCGCGCTCGGACTTTCCACGACGGTCGCCGACGCGCGCTTCCTCAAGCCGCTCGACACCGATCTTGTGCTGCGGCTCGCGCGCGAGCACGAAGTCCTCATCACCATCGAGGAAGGCGCGGTCGGCGGCTTCGGTTCCCATGTGCTGCAAGCACTCGCCGATCACGGCGCGCTCGACGCGGGGCTGCGCGTGCGCGCGATGACGCTGCCCGACCTCTATCTCGAACACGACGCGCCGGCGGCGATGTACGCGACCGCCGGACTCGACGCGCGCGCCATCGTCGCCAAGGCATTCGAGGCGCTCGGCCGGGACTTCGCCGCCGGAGCGATCCGGCTGGCGTGAACGCGATGACCGCCCGTCAACGCGCCGACCGCGTGCTGGTCGATCGCGGTCTGTTCGAAAGCCGCGCGCGGGCCCAGGCCGCGATCGCCGCGGGGCTGGTGAGCGTGGACGGCGAGACGATACGCAAGGCGTCCGACCAAATCGCGATCGATGCCGAGCTGCGAGCCCGGCCCGCGCATCCCTGGGTGTCGCGCGGCGGCGTCAAGCTCGACGCCGCGCTCGACTGTTTCAAGTTCGACCCGGCCGACCGCGTCTGTCTCGATGTCGGCGCCTCGACCGGCGGATTTACCGAGGTGCTGCTCCGCCGCGGCGCGCGTCAGGTTTTCGCCGTCGATGTCGGGCGCGCTCAATTGCATCCGCGACTGCGCGCGCATCCCGCCGTCGTGTCGCTCGAGGAATGCGACATCCGCGCGGCGGACACCCGCCTCCCGCGCGAGCGTTTGGACTTCATCGTCGTCGACACGAGTTTCATTTCGCTGAAGCTGGTCCTGCCGCCGGCGCTCGCGCTCGCCGCGCCGACCGCCCGTCTCGTCGCGCTGATCAAGCCGCAATTCGAAGCCGGCCGCGCGCATCTGAAGAAGGGCATCGTGCGCGATACGCAAGTCCAGGCCGCGGCATGCGACGACATCGCCGCCACCATCGCCGCGCTCGGCTGGGAGGTCGTCGGCCTGGTGCCCTCGCCGATCGAGGGCGGCGACGGCAACCGCGAATTCTTGATCGGAGCGCGCCGTGGTTGAGCGCGTGATCATCGACACGCTCGCCCATCGCGGCGACGGCGTCGCGCGCGCGGGCGACGACACCATCTATGTTCCCTACACGCTCCCCGGCGAGATCGTCGAGGTCGAACCCGTGCACGGCCATCCCGACCGCCGCCATCTCCTGCGCGTCGAGCGCGCGAGCCCGGAGCGGATCGCGCCGGTCTGTCCGCATTTCGGCGTCTGCGGCGGCTGCGCCATCCAGCATTGGCGCGAGGACCGCTATCGCGACTGGAAACGCGCCCAGGTCGTCGCCACGCTCGCGGCCGCCGGGCTCGACGCGCCGGTCGGCGACCTCGTCGACGCGCATGGACGAGGACGGCGGCGCATGGTGCTGCACGCCCGACGCGGCACGCACGACATTCTTCAGGTCGGATTCGCCAGCCTGAACTCGCACCGGATCGTGGCGATCGATCATTGTCCCGTGCTCGTCCCCGAACTCAACGGCGCGTTCGACGCGGCGTGGGCGATCGCCGAAGTCCTCAAGCCCGCCGACAAGCCGCTCGACATCCAGGTCACCGCCACCGAAACCGGTCTCGACATCGACGCGCGTGGATCGGGTCGGCTCCCGCCGCTCCGAATGGCGGAACTCGCCCGGCTCGCCGAGCGCCACCGCCTCGCCCGCCTGACGCGGCACGGCGAGTTGATCGCGCTCTACGCGCAACCGATCGTCACCATGGGTCCGGCGCGCGTGCCGCTGCCGCCGGGCGCCTTTCTCCAGGCGACCGAGGCGGGCGAGGCATCGCTCGCCGAACGCGCGCTCGCGTCATGCGGCAAGGCGCGCCGCGTCGCCGACCTGTTTTGCGGCGTCGGCCCGTTCGCGCTCAGGCTCGCGAAAACCGCGACGGTCTCCGCCTTCGACGCCGACGCGGCCGCGATCGAGGCGCTGCGCAAGGCCGCGCAATCCGCCGAGCGCCTCAAGCCGATCACGGCCGAGGCGCGCGATCTGTTCCGCCGACCGCTGGTGGCGAGCGAGCTGAGCGCGTTCGACGCGGTGATCTTCGATCCGCCGCGTCAGGGCGCGGAGGCGCAGGCGCGACAGCTCGCCGCGAGCGCGGTGCCGCTCATCGTCGCGGTGTCGTGCAACGCGTCGACCTTCGCCCGCGACGCGGCGCTGCTCGTCCGCGGCGGCTACCGGCTCGACGAGGTGACGCCGATCGACCAGTTCCGGCACACGCCGCACACCGAGCTCGTCGCGCGTCTGTCGCGCTGATTCGAGCTTCCGTCGAGGCGGCCGGCTTGATCAGGGATCGACGAACCGGCGCTGCCACAACCGCTCGCCGATCATGCAATCCGTGCGCGGAGCTCGCGTCGCGACCTGGATCGCGCGCGGCGCGGGCGTCAATCCGGCGACCTCCATCATCAGCTTGGTGCGGATCGCCTGCTTGAAATGCTCGCGGCCCTTGACCGGAACGACGAACGCGCCGGCGCCGCCGATGACGCAATCCTCGTAGTAGTAATCGAGGTTCTCGATATCCATCATCCCCGCCGACGCGGGACGGATCATCAGCGGCAGGCCGTTGACGGTGAAGCCGCGCGATACCGCCTCGTCGCGCGCCACCGACACCGGCATGCCGTTGTTGTTCGGCCCGTCGCCGGAAATGTCGATGACGCGACGATCGCCTCGATAGCCGCTGTTGTCGAACAGCGGCATGGCGAAGGCGATCGCGCCGGAAATCGAGGTGCGCGCGGCGCGGCGGACCGGCGCGGCGCGGATTTCCCACGCCACCGCGTCGGCGCTTTCCGGCCCATCCACCACGCGCCAGGGGACGATGATCTTCTGATCATAGGCCGAGGCCCATTCGAAATAGGTGATGGCGATCTTGCCGTGCTTGCCGCCGCGCAGCGCGCGCAGGAATTCGCTCGAAACGAGCGCGTCGGCATAGCCCTCGCGCTGCAGAGCGAGCTCATCCATATCCATCGAATAGGAGACGTCGACCGCCAGCACGAGCTCGACATCGACCCGGACGGCTTCCGGGCGACTGTCGGCGAGCCTCGCGCCGACACGCCCGGCCGCGTTGCCGGCGTCATCGCCCGACGCCAGCGCGAGGAGCGCGACCGCAAGCCCGAGATATCCGATGACGCGCATCCGATTGCCGGCTCCGAACCCGCGTGAGGAACGCACCTAGGCTCGCATGAGCGCGGCCGCCGCGAAAGCGCCCGCGCGCGCCAGCCAATCACATTCCGGTCAAGGAGTGCCGCGTTACCGCTCGCGCCGCGCCGGCCAGGTTCAGCCGCCGACTTGCCCGCGATGGCGCAGGAAATGATCGGCGATGACGCAGGCGACCATCGCCTCGCCGACCGGCACCGCGCGGATGCCGACGCAAGGGTCGTGGCGACCCTTGGTCACGATCTCGGTATCGTGGCCGGCGCGCGTGACGGTGCGGCGCGGCGTCAGGATCGACGAGGTCGGCTTGACCGCGAAACGGACGACCACCGGCTGGCCGGTGGAGATGCCGCCGAGAATGCCGCCGGCGTGGTTGGAAAGAAACTCGGGCCCGTTCTTGCCCATGCGCATTTCGTCGGCGTTGTCCTCGCCGGTCAATTGCGCGGCCATGAAGCCGGCGCCGATTTCAACGCCCTTGACGGCGTTGATACTCATCAGCGCGCCGGCGAGATCGCCGTCGAGCTTGCCATAGACCGGCGCGCCGAGACCGGCCGGAACTCCTTCGGCCACCACCTCGATCACCGCGCCGATGGACGAACCATTCTTGCGGATGCCCTCGAGATAATCGGCGAACACGGCCACCTTGTCGTGATCGGGACAGAACAGCGAATTGCGCTCGACCTCGTCCCAGTCCCATTTCTCGCGGTCGATCATGTGCGGACCCATCTGCACCAACGCGCCGCGTACCCGCAGCGACGGCACGATCTTGCGGGCGATCGCGCCAGCGGCGACCCGCGTCGCGGTCTCGCGTGCGGAGGAACGCCCGCCGCCGCGAAAATCGCGCAGGCCATATTTGGCCTCGTAGGTGAAATCGGCGTGGCCGGGGCGAAATTTCTCGCTGATTTCGGAGTAATCCTTGGAGCGCTGATCGGTGTTTTCGATCAGAAGCGCGATCGGCGCGCCGGTCGTGACCTGCCCGGCGGCGGTGTCCATCACGCCGGAAAGGATTTTCACCGCGTCGGCTTCCTGGCGCTGGGTGGTGAAACGCGACTGGCCCGGCCGGCGGCGATCGAGATCTCGCTGAATGTCCGCGACGGTGAGCGGAATGCGCGGCGGGCAGCCGTCGACGACGCAGCCGATCGCCGGCCCATGGCTTTCGCCGAAGGTCGTGACGCGAAAGAGATGCCCGAATGTATTGTGCGACATGTGACCGCTCTCGCCTGGAAGTAACAAGCCGCGCCGTGGGGGTCAAATGGCGAATGCGCGCGGGGGCCGGCGCGATCCCTCGGCTGGTCGGCGGTCCAGGCGGCTTGCGCGTCCCGACCGCCGGCCGATCCGGAGGACGGACCGCGAATCGGTGTCAGCCCAAGCGCCCGCGCGACGCACGCCGACGCCAGATCAAGCCAGCCGCGCGATCCGATCTATCTGATCGGAGGCTTCTGGGGTGGGAATGGCTTTTCCGGCTTGCCGTCCTTGTCGCGCTCGCGTTCGCATCGGTCCCGGCAATTCCGGTGTTCGATATCGCACGCGGCCGCCCCGTCGAGCTTGACGGATTTCTCAAAGCAGCGCCGGCGCATCGCGTCGCACGCATAGGTGCATTCGCCGTACTCGATCCGATTCATGCGCGCGTGGGCGTTCGGCGCCGCCATCAGCGACGCCGCCAGCATCGCGCACCCGATCAGGACAACAAGCGCGGCGACGCGCGCGGGCAACCGCCTCGTTCGCCCTATTTGCATGGCGTTCCGACCGCCTTGCAGCGCGACGTTCCCTTGGTCACGAGATTGCAGCTCACATTCGTCGACTGCGCCCGCGACCAGGAGGCGTAGGCGGCGCCAGCGCGCTTGAGCGCCTCGGCTTCCCAAGCGGAAATGGCCGATGCCTTGCCTTCATCGAGCTTGTTCCACATCACCGTCGCGCCCTCGGCCGAAACGGTCATCCGCAAGCAATCGGCCGCGCTGGCGCGCGTCGCCGAGACAGCTGCCAACGCCGCGCTCGCGATCATGATCGCGATCAACGCACCAATGCCTTTCTTCAACGATCCACTCATCGCGTCTTCCTCCATGGCGCGCGTCAAAGCAACATCGCTATTTTCCAGCAATCGCGCGCGGAATGTCATCGATAAGAATGACGCTTCGGCGCTTCTCTTGCACTGATGCGCGTCAACGCATAGCTGCGACGATGAGTGATCCAACAAGTCAAATTCCGCATATCGCATGCGGGATTCAACAAAGAGGAGACGTAGCGATGCGCCAGCAGCACCTGTCTCGTGAAAGCGGTCATCATCGCAAATATAAGACGATCGGCTCGAAACTGGTGACGTTTGTCGGTGTCGTCGGAATCGGGTTCGGCGGCTTGGCGGCCGTTCACGCGCAATCCCCATCAACCGGCAAGGCGAGTTCCACCAAGACGAATACGACCAAGGAAAATCTGCCTCCCATGATCAACGAAGCATGGGACGCCGGCACCAAGCTCGGGACGGCGATCAAGGAATATTCCGGGATGAAGAAAGCCCAAAAGGAGCAGCAGGAAGCCGAGGAGCGGCTCCGGAAGCAACAAGAATGGGCCAAGGAAAAGAAGAAGGAGATTCAGGCGAAAAAGGACGCCGAAGCCAAGAAGAACCAGGAGATCGTGATCCCCGTGGTCAAGAAGCCTCCGAGCAAGTGAAGGCGATTCTGGCCGCAAGGTTGAGCGAGAATGAGCGCGCGCGGGCGGAAAGTCGGCCCGCGCGGATCGCGCGTTACTCCCGCACCTTGCCGATATCGGGCGCGTCGGGGTGCTTCATGCCGACGATGTGGTAGCCCGCGTCGACATGGAGAATTTCGCCGGTGACGCCGCGCGCGAAATCGGACAGCAGATAGAGCGCGCTCTCGCCGACTTCCTCGATGCTGACCGTGCGCCGCAGCGGCGCGTTGTACTCGTTCCATTTGAGGATGTAGCGGAAGTCGCCGACGCCGGAGGCCGCCAGCGTCTTGATCGGCCCGGCCGAGATCGCGTTGACGCGGATATTCTTTTCGCCGAGATCGGCGGCGAGATAGCGCACCGACGCCTCGAGCGCGGCCTTGGCCACGCCCATGACGTTGTAATGCGGCATCCACTTCTCCGCGCCGTAATAGGTCAGCGTCACGATCGAACCGCCGTTCGGCATCATCTTCTCGGCGCGCTGCGCGATCGCGGTCAGCGAATAGCAGCTGATGACCATGGTGCTGGAGAAATTCGCCTGGGTGGTATCGACATAACGGCCGTCGAGTTCATCCTTGTCCGAAAAGGCGATGGCATGAACGACGAAATCGATCGTGCCCCATTTCGCCCGCGCGACCTCGAAAGCGGCGTCGATCGTGGCCGGGTCGGACACGTCGCAATGGGTGAGCATCAGCGCGTCGATCTCGGCCGCGAGCGGCTCGACCCGCTTCTTCAGCGCGTCGCCTTGCCAGGTCAGGGCGATCTCGGCGCCTTGCGCGTGAAGGGCCTTGGCGATGCCCCACGCGATCGAGCGCGCATTCGCCACGCCAAAGATGATGCCACGCTTGCCGCGCATCAGCCCCGTTTCCCGCGTCATCACAGCCCCTCATTCGCCCGCGCGCGAAGTCGTCCGGTCGCGCCTTCCACCATCGCCGCGGGTCTCAAAAATATCGTTGAATCAGTAGTCTAATTCACCCAATCGGTCGTCTCGGCGCCCTCCGCGCGATGTTGCGGAAAACGCGGCGAACGCCTCTAATGGCATAGGGGCTGGCCTGCTTCAAGGAGGCCCCGGCCCTCGCGCGCGTGTCCCCGGGCAGCGCCTCGCGGAATAGAAGGCGCGGCGGCGGTGTTGATCATATTGCGTGGAGCGGTATCGGCCGCGCCCCCGCGAAACGCATGCGACGCGGCGGCGGATCGCGCGGACCCGACCGGCTCTGGAAGGGCCGGCCTTGGAGGACCGGCCTTGGATGAGCAGCCTTGGAGGAGCGGCCTTGGAGGAGCGATGAGAAGCGCGGCGTTCCGGCGCGATCTTGAGGAACTGGTGCCGGCGCTTCGCCGCTACGCCCGCGCGTTGACGCGCGAGCGCGAGAGCGCCGACGATCTGGTGCAGGATACGCTGGTGCGCGCGCTGCGCTCGGAACATCTTTTCCATGGCGGCAGCCTGCGCAACTGGCTCTACACCATCCTGACCAATCTCGACCGCAACCGCCGGCGCGCGGCGGCCCGCCGGCCGGTGCTCGTGCCGGTCGAGGATACCGCGGGCGGCGATCATGGTACCGCCGCCGAGGGGCGCGACATCGCGCGGGCGCTTTCCCTGCTCGACGAGCAACAGCGGGAGGCCTTGCTGCTCGTGGTGCTGGAGGGCCTTTCCTATCGCGACGTGGCCGACGTCCAGGGCGTTCCGATCGGCACGGTAATGTCGCGCATCGCGCGGGCGCGCGCGCAGGTGAAGGACTTTCTCGACGGCGAGCGGCCTCGGCTTCGTCAGGTGAAGTGAGAGACCGAGCAAGGCGAAGGACGACGTGAAATGAGCGAACCGAATATGCCGGTGACCGAGGACGAGCTGCACGCCTTCGTCGATGGCGAATTGCCCGACGAACGTCGCGCGGCGGTGGAGGCTTGGCTGGCCGCCCATCCCGGCGATGCCGACAAGGTCGCCGCATGGCGCGCGCAAGCGCGGGCCGCGCGCGCGCGCTTCGGCGGCGTGATCGACGAGCCGGTGCCCGCGCGGCTGATGCTTTCCCACCTCGCCGCGCCCGCGCGCTGGCGCATGGCGGCGATCGCGGCGGCGCTGGCCTTCATCATCGGCGGCGCGGCGGGATGGATCGCCCATGGCGTCGCGGGCATGGCGCAAGGCGAGCGCGTATTCACCAGCGAGGCGCTCGGCGCCCACCGCCTCTACGTGGTCGAGGCGCGTCATCCGGTCGAGGTGCCAGCCGCCGAACGCGCGCATCTGGTGCAGTGGCTGTCCAAGCGGCTCGGCTACGAGGTGCGCGCGCCCGACCTCGACGCGCTCGGGCTGAAGCTCGTCGGCGGGCGACTGCTGCCCGGCCCCGGCGTGCCGGCCGCGTTCCTGATGTACGAGACGCAGGCGGGCGAGCGCGTGACGCTCTACAGCGCGCGCACGGCGACCGCCAACACGCGGATGCGTTACGCTGCCGAGGCGCGGGAGGGCGCGCTGTTCTGGGTCGACAACGGCGTCGGCTATGTGGTGAGCGGATCGGGCCGGCGCGAGCAGTTGCAACAAGTGGCCGGGCTCATCCACGACCAGATCGAACGCTGAAACGCCGCGCGTCGGCGGCGCGCGTCACGCCACTCGCCTCACTCCATCTCGTGGCGCGGATGATAGTGCTTGGCCGCGCGCCAGCGCTCCATCAGCGCCTCGAGCTCGGCGTCGGCGCCATCCGGCAGCGCGATGCGGACCGTGGCCAGAAGATCGCCGGTGGTGGCCTTGTCCTTGCCGATGCCCTTGCCCTTGAGGCGGAAGGTTCGTCCGCTCGACGTGTTCTTCGGGATCGACAGTTCGACCGCGCCGTCGAGCGTCGGCACGCGCACCTTGGCCCCGAGCACGGCCTCGTCCAGCGTGATCGGCAGGTCGATGCGCAGATCGTTGCCCTCGACGCGAAAGAAGCGGTGCGGCGCGACCGTCACCGTGATCAGCGCGTCGCCGGGGCGATGTCCGGGAACTTCCTGCCCCTGCCCCTTCAGCCGAATCTGCTGGCCGGAGGCGACGCCGACCGGGATGCGGACCTTGAGTTCCTTGCCCGTCGGCAGGCGAACGCGTTTTTCCGCGCCCTTGGCCGCTTCCTCCAGCGTCACGGCGAGCGTCGCGGAAATGTCCAGCGTCTGCGTAGCGAAAGGGCTCGCCTCGAATTCGAATTGCTGCGCGCCGCCGCGACCGCCGCCGAACACGCCCTTGAGAATATCGTCGATACCGCCGAAGCCCTGGAAGCCGGCGCCGCCGCGCGGGCCGCCGCCGGAACGGAAGGTGAAGGTCTCGAAGCCGTCGCGCGCATGGCCGCCGCGCCCGCCGCCGAACCCCTCGAAACCCTGGAAACGGGGCTTGCCCTCCGCGTCGATCTCGCCGCGATCGAACTGCTTGCGCTTGGCCTCGTCGCCGACGATCTCATAGGCCGAATTGAGCTCGGCGAACCGCGCCGCCGCCTTCGGATCGTTCGCGTTGGCGTCGGGATGCAGTTTCTTGGCGAGCTTGCGGAAGGCGCCCTTGATGTCGGCGGCGCTCGCGCTCCGCTGCACCCCCAGCACCTCATAGGGGTCACGCATGGTCGAAATCACTCCTCCCGGCGGAGCCGGCCCCGCTTGAATGACCGCTGATCCGCCGCCGCCGCGTTCCTCGCGGCAAATCAGGCGGCGCGTTCTCTTATCATCTGGGGGGTGGGTGGTATTTTTGCAACGGCCAATTCGGTGACCGGCGAGGGATCACGACCGTTTCCACGGCCTCATGGTGCGAACCTCCCACTTGCCTTCGGAGAATTCGCAGGCCTCGCCCTGCAGCCAGGTCTCGGCGCGCCCGCGCACATAGCTTGCTAGGAAACTCCGGCATTTCTGGCCGTGATCGTCATAAGGCGCGGCGAGCGCGGTGACCATGCCGCGCGCGCCGGTACGCGGATTTTCCCAGGGCTGGGCCCCGCCCTTGGCGCTGTCGCCCATCTGGGTGGCGGCGGCCGCGCGCGCATAGGCGAGATCGGAATCGGCCTCCGGATCGCCGCTCGGCTCGGCGACGGGCGTCGCCTTGACCACTTGCGGGATCGAGCCGGTCGTCTCCCGCCCATCATCCGAACTCGCGCGGAACAGCGAATCAAGCCGGTAAGCGCATCCGCCGAGGCCGGGCGCGGCGACGATCAGGCACGCGGCGACCAGGGCGCGACCGGCTGCGCGCGGTAGGCGCTTGCCGCTCGCTCCGCTATAACAGGCGCGGCCTGCCCGGGGGACGGCCTCGCGCCGCGCCGATCCTGAGCCAAATGCCTGCAAGTGGGTACTCCGAGCATGAACGACACCACTCCCATCAAACACCCGAGCTGGTTAACGAGTGGTGATTTCACCGAGGCCGACGACCCGCTACGCCTGTTTTCGATATGGTTCGAAGACGCCGGTAAGAGCGAGCAGAACGACGCCAACGCCATGACGCTCGCCACCGTCGACGACGGCGGCATGCCGGACGCGCGCATGGTCCTGCTCAAGGGTTTCGACGCCGCGGGCTTCGTGTTCTACACGCACCTTGCCAGCGCCAAGGGCCGCGAGCTCGAAGGCCAGCCCAAGGCGGCGCTGGTGTTTCACTGGAAGTCGCTGCGCCGCCAGGTGCGCGTGCGCGGGCCGGTCGAGCGGGTGAGCGAGGCGGAGGCGGACGAGTATTTCGCCACCCGCCCGCGCCAATCGCAGATCGGAGCGTGGGCGAGCCGCCAGTCGCGGCCGCTCGAAAGCCGCTTCGCCTTCGAACAGGCGATCGCGAAATACGCGGCGAAGTTTCTCGTCGGCCAGGTGCCGCGGCCGGAGGGCTGGAGCGGCTTTCGCGTCGTTCCACTGGCGATCGAGTTCTGGCACGACCGCCCCTTCCGCCTGCACGACCGCGTGCGCTTCGAACGCGCCGACCCGCGCGCGCCCTGGACGAAAACGCGGCTCTATCCGTGAGGCGCGCGGCGAAGGCACGCGGAAGGACGCAGCGGCCCGTCAGGTGTCGTCGATGTCGGCCGCTTCCAGATCGCGAAGCACCGTCCTGGGGAAACGCTTCAACGTCCGACCCGCGAGGTAATCGCCGACCCGTTCGAGCATGAACTCCCTCGTCAAGCCGCCGTCGGCAAGTTTGTCCGCGAATTGGCGACCCGGATGCAGCACGTCCCAAGGCGATTTGAATTGCCCCGCGCGCCTGACGCCGGGATCCTTGTTTCCAAATCCGTCGACGGCGCGATTCCAGATCGGCTTGAAGGAATCGATCAGGATATTTTCCCCTAGCGGAATCCAAATATCATCGACAACCAAATACCGGGCAAAGAAATCCGCGAGCTTGAGATTGGTCGATTCATCGATCGACGCGGCGTGCTGACGAAAGCGATCGGCGAGCGCGCGGCCGCTGGCGGCGTCCATCGATAGACCGCCCTTGCGACCCCCTTTCGGGATCGCCTTGCCAACATAGATCGGCGTTGTAAATCGCGGATTGGAAATGGGCGCGTATGGCGCGAAATCGCCGGTGTAGTAGATCGCGTAGACGCCGGCCCCCGAGATCCGATCCGCCTCCGCCAACGGCGAGGGTTCGCGCGCCAATAACTCGCTCTCGATGCTTCGCGCGAGGTTGACCTTGTCGAGCGGATTGTAGGGCGCCTGGCTCATCGCTTCGGCTTCAAATGCCGCGCGATGTCCTTGGCCAGAACCCGCGCGAGACCGACCGGAACCGCGTTGCCCAACTGCCGCATCGCCTCCGACCATGATCCGCTGATCGCGAAGTTGTCGGGGAATGTCTGAAGGCGAGCGCTCTCCCTCACGGTGAAATAGCGCACACGACCATCCTCCCGAACAAGCATATTCTCGCCGCCAGGCACGCCATGAACGCCCGCCTTCAAGGTCTTCGCGGGTTCGTCCAATTGGCTACCCGTGTGCCCAGGATAGGCGCGCGCGCCGGGCTGGAAGCCATGGTTGAGATATTTGGCCGCTGCGGATTTGCTCGATTCGGGGTCGGGCAGATCGCCGATCGCGTCGCGCGTCGTCTTCCACGGCGACGCGGCGGGTCTGATTAGGAGAGACATGCCTCGCGCGTGGAGCTTCGCGTCGAGCGTCCGGCGCGATCTCGGAATCCGATGTCGCTCCCAATACTCGCCGCCGCGACATTGATCCCACAGCAGACTATCGAGATCATGTGTCGGTTTGGGAAACGACCATTCGACGCCGAGGTCGGCGCGAAATCCCACGAACACCACGCGCTCGCGTTTCTGCGGAACGCCGTAATCGGCCGCGTTCAAGACCGCGCAGACGACCCGGTACTCCTCCGAATTCGGCGGCCGTCCGGTGTGATGTCGCTGCAGGCGCGCGAGGTGATCGGACCATGATTGATCGGCGCCGCGTGGGATGCTCGGGTACGAAAGCTGATGATAGATGTAACTGAAATACGTCGCGAACGCCGAGCGCGTGAGACCCTTCACGTTCTCGAAGATGAAGGCCTTCGGCCTGATTTGGCGAACAACCCTGACCGCCTCGGGCCACATGTCGCGGCCGTCGGAATGCCCCCGGTGACGCCCGCCGAGCGAAAACGGCTGGCATGGCGGCCCACCCGAAACGAGTTCAATCGTGCTTTCGAACGCGGAGAAATCGATATCCCGTACATCGCCTTCCAACGGCTCGGGCCATTTGCCGAGAGGCGCGACCCGCCGGGCGCGATTCCGCCGGATGGTATCGCAGCACCAGCGGTCCCATTCGGCGACGAGGGCTGGCTTGAAGCCAGCCTGGCTAATTCCGATGCCGAGCCCACCGGCCCCCGCGAACAGTTCAATCGCGCGCATTCAAGCCTCCAGGAAGCGCCTTAGTCTGTTCTCTAATTGTTCTTTATGCCTCAACTGGCATTCCCAAACAACAAAAAACCGCCATCCGGCGCTTCGCAATGCACGTTGATTCCGTCGATCGCGCAACCGATTTGATTCCAGTTTCGGCAGCCAGAATTCGAGCCGCGACTTCGGTAATCGCGCGAGCCTGCAAGTCTTGGCGGCATGGCGATGCCAATAGCATCCATGCACGAAGACGACCTTCTTGCGCGATCTGAAGACGATGTCGGGGTGACCGGGAAGATCGCGCGCGTGCAAGCCGAACCGAAATCCCATCGCGCGGAGAAGGTCGCGGACTCGCGTTTCGGGCTTGGTGTGCTTGCCTCGGACCAAGCTCATTCGCTTGCCGCGCTCGGCCTTGGTCAAGGTGTCGACCATGCGCCCCGCCCTACAACCACCCCTTCCGCTTGAACCAGAGATAGGGCAGCACGGCGGCGGCGAGCATCACGATCAGCGCCAGCGGATAGCCGACCGTCCATTCGAGCTCGGGCATGTGGCGGAAGTTCATGCCGTAGATCGAGGCCACCAGCGTCGGCGGCATCAGGATCACCGCCATCACCGAAAACAGCTTGATGATGTTGTTCTGCTCGAGATTGACGACGCCGAGCATGGCGTCGAGCACGAACGTCATCTTGTTGGAAAGATACGAGGCGTGGTCGGACAGCGATTGCACGTCGCGATGCATGGTCTTGAGCCGCGCCCGCCCCTCCTTGTCCCAATGGATGCCGTCGGTTTCGGCCGACAGGAACAGGACCAGCCGCCCGATCGAAACCAGGCTTTCGCGGATCTTCGAGGTGAGGTCGCCTTTCGCGCCGATGGTGATGAGAATTTGGCCGTAGCGGTCGCGCCCGGCCGCGCGCGTGGGCTGGGGCTCGAAGATTTCGCGCGAGACCTGGTCGGCGTCGGCGGCCGCCCGTTCGAGCACGTCGGCCAGACGATCGATCACGGTGTCGAGCAGTTCGAGGAAGACGCCTTCCCCGCCGGACGCGCCCGGCGCCGCGCGGCAGAGCCTGGCGGCGACCAGCGCGAAGGCGCGCGGTTCGTCATAACGCACAGTCACGAGGCGGCGGTTGATGACGATGAATGTCACCGCCGCCGACCTCGGGTTCGGCGTGTCGGTCGCGCACATCAGCGTTGCCGTGGTGTAGAGCGCGCTGTTTTCGACATAGAGGCGGCTCGAAATCTCGATTTCCTGCATTTCCTCGCGGGTGGGAATGTCGAGGCCGGTCAATTGCTCGACCGCGCGCTCCTCCGCGAGCACAGGGTTAACGAGGTCGATCCAGATCGTGTCGGACGGCACCGCCTCGCCGGGGCCGACGATCTCGGCCTGCAAGGCATTGCCGGCCGGGCGATAGATGGTGAGCATCGATGCCTCCAAGACCCGCGCGGGGCCCCGTTCGTTGCAACGCGAAAAGGCCGTATTCGAAGGCCCCGTCGCCAACCAGAGACCTTGTCCGGCCCAGTGACGGCGACGCCGACATTCCTGCTGGCCGACAATACGGACGCGCAAGCTCCGAGCCATGGTGCCGATCGGCCCGATTCGGACAAGCGGCACCTTTTCGCCCCAAAACAACGCGTTCGCCTCGCCCGGCGTATCGAGAAAACGTCATGGGCTGAATGGCTTGGCGCCCATCGCGGAGGATCCCCATCTGCGGCACAAATGCAACAAGTCGCCGCCGGATTCAGGAAAGCCAGCCGCCCGGCTGGCTTTTTGGACCTCTTTCGGGATAATGAACGCCATATGGGAGTCGATGACTAGCTTGCGTCCGCCACGGGGGCGGCGGGCGTGGGTATTTCGGCTTCGCCGGGCCAATCAAGAACATCGGGCGTAACTGGAAACGGACTGGAAATGGCTGAATTGACCTCGCGCTTCGCCAAACTCGCCACCCTCCTCGTCTCGGGGCTGATGCTCGCTGGCTGCATGCAGACCACCTTCGAGGCGGCATCCGACGCCAATCTCAAGCCGCGCGACCGCGAGCTGCTCTCCAAGGCGCAATACGCCAAGGTCGAGGTGCCCGCGCCGTTCAAGCGCGCGATCGTCGGCTACCACCGCAAGGAAGCGCCCGGCTCCATCGTCATCGATTCCGACAACCACTTCCTTTATTACGTGCTCGCCGAAGGCAGGGCGATCCGCTACGGCGTGACCGTGGGCGAGGAGGCGCTCTCCTTCTCCGGCATCGCGCGCGTCGGCTCGATGCAGGAATGGCCGCGCTGGATTCCGACCGCCGACATTCATAAGCGCATCGCCGGTCTTCCCTCCGAAGTGAAGGGCGGGCCGGATAACCCGCTCGGCGCGCGCGCGCTCTATCTCTATCAGGGCAGCCGCGACACGCTGTTCCGCATTCACGGCACCAATCAGCCCGAATATATCGGCGCGTCGATTTCATCGGGCTGCATCCGCATGACGAATGAGGACGTGATCGACCTCTATAGCCGGGTCAAGCTCGGCACGATCGTCGTCGTGCTCGATCGCAAGGAAGGCGACTCGCCGGTCAATTCGCAGATCGCGCTGTCGGGCGGCGCGGCGCTGTAGGCGCGCCGAACCAACGAACGCGATGAGAATTCACGAGGCGCCGAGCGATCGGCGCCTTTTCGCTGAATGATGCTCGGCGGACGCCGCGCGGTCGGCGCTTCTTGTTCCAGTCAAATCATCGTGCGCCGCGCGCGTCCCGGTTCGCGCCCCGTTCGCGCGCGCCAAATGCTCTAATCGGCGTCCACCATGCCTTCGGACGACGGCGACGATCCGCGCGCGGGGGCCTCGACCGGACGCTCCTGCGGCATCGGCGGGTCGGCCGGCGGCGGCTCGAAAATATCCCACTGGCAAATCCTGAAGCCGCCACGCCGCTCGGCCAGGTCGAGGTGAACGTGATCCTCGTGGTGCCAGTCCGACCCCGGACCGAGCACCGTCGTGAACCGCGCGCAGACGGACGCACGCAACGCCTCCCGCGCGGATGGCGGCGCGCCGCGATCGGTGAGGCCGAACGCGGCGTCGCCCTCCATCCGAATGCCCCTGATGTCGATCGCGTTGGCCTTGCCGTGTTCCGACAGGCGCGCGCCGGTGACGCGGTTGCGACCCCGGCACCCGTAGGAATCGAAATTATCGATCTCGCGCGGACGAGCGCCTTGCGCGCGCATGAAGGTGTCGAGATCGGTCCTGACCCACTCGGCCAGCGCCGCGGCCATCGTACAGCGCAGGATCGCGGGCGGCTTGAATGCGACACGGCTCCGGTCGGAAAGCACGACCGCCTCGAGACGGACGAGATCGGTGCCGCCGCAGTCGCCGGGCCCGCTGATCGCGGGGATCGACGGGGCGATGGCGATCTCCTCGGTCAGCGCGCGCCGGCATGCGCTGGGCGAGGCCTCTCCGGCCGGCGTTCCGGCGGGCACGCGCCCATCTTCCTTGCTCCGCGGCGGGGCGAGGGAGGGCGAAGCATCCACGCGCGGCGCATCGGCCGGTCGCGGGCGCGGCAGCGGCGGGGCGGCGGCCGCGATCGCTTCGGCGAACATAACAAATCCAATGAGCAGCAAACCGGCTGTCCGGCCGATTGCGTATCGTGCCCTTTCAGCGCAGGTTTCGTGGTGCATCTTGGCGCGGCCGTCTTTCATCCCCGCCACCAGCGCGCTAGTTTGCCGCCGGCCGCGAATACCGGCGACGTTCTCGTGGGAAAGGACCCTTTCATGCACGGACTGATGCAGGATTGGCCGATGCTGTGCCAACGCATTATCGATCACGCCGCCACCAATCACGGCTCGCGCGAAATCGTCACGCGCTCGGTCGAGGGGCCGATCCATCGCATCACCTATGCCGAGGTCCGCGCCCGCGCGTTGAAGGTCGCCCAGCGACTCGACCGCGAGGGAATCCGTCTCGGCGACCGCATCGGCACGCTGGCGTGGAACACCTGGCGCCACGTCGAGGCCTGGTACGGCATCATGGGCATCGGCGCGATCTGTCATACCGTCAATCCGCGCCTGTTTCCGGACCAGATCGCCTGGATCATCAATCATGCCGCGGACCGGGTCCTGATGCTCGACCTGACCTTCCTGCCCCTGGTGGAGAAGCTAGCCCCTCACCTTCCGAGCGTCGAGCGCTACGTGATTTTCACGGACGCGGCCTCGATGCCCGCGACATCGCTGCGCAATGCGATCGCCTATGAGGACTGGATCGGCGCCGTCGACGGCGATTTCGCCTGGCGCCAGTTCGACGAGAACACCGCCTGCGGCATGTGCTACACCTCCGGCACCACCGGCAATCCCAAGGGCGTGCTCTATTCGCACCGCTCCAACGTTCTCCACGGCATGCTCGCCAATACGCCGGACACGCTCGGCTGCTCGGCGGCCGACGCGATCATGCCGGTGGTGCCGATGTTCCACGCCAATAGCTGGGGCCTCGTCTTTTCCGCGCCGATGGCGGGCGCGAAAATGGTCATGCCCGGCGCCAAGCTCGACGGCGCCTCCGTCCACGAACTGCTCGCGGCCGAAAAGGTGACCTGCACCGCCGGCGTGCCGACGGTGTGGCTGATGCTGTTGCAGCACATGGAATCCACCGGCGCGAAACTGCCCGACCTGAAGCGCCTGGTGATCGGCGGCTCGGCCGCGCCGCGCTCGATGATCGAGGCGTTCGAAACGAAATACGGCGTCGAGGTGCGCCACGCCTGGGGCATGACCGAGATGAGCCCGCTCGGCACCGTCTGCGCCATGACCGGGGAAAACGCGCATCTGACCGGCGCGGCGAAATTCGACGTCAAGACCTCGCAGGGCCGCGTGCCGTTCATGGTCGAGATGGAGATCACCGACGACGACGGACGCAAGCTGCCATGGGACGGCAAGACCTTCGGCCGGCTCAAGGTGCGCGGCCCGGCGATTTCGGCGGCCTATTTCCACGAGGACGATCCGATTCTCGACGAGGATGGATTTTTCGATACCGGCGACGTTGCCACCATCGACGCGGCCGGCTACATGCGCATCACCGACCGCTCCAAGGACGTGATCAAGTCGGGCGGCGAATGGATTTCCTCGATCGAGCTCGAAAACCTCGCGGTCGGCCATCCCAAGGTCGCCGAGGCCGCGGTCATCGGCGTGCGCCATCCCAAATGGGACGAACGGCCGCTCCTGGTCATCGTCCTCAAGCCGGGACAGACCGCCACGCGCGAGGAAATCCTCGCCTATATGGACGGCAAGATCGCGAAATGGTGGATGCCCGACGACGTGGTCTTCATCGCCGAGATCCCGCACACCGCCACCGGCAAGATCCGCAAGCTCACGCTGCGCGAGCAGTTCAAGGATCACGTCTTGCCGACCGCGTGAGCCTAGCTTAAGGGATCAAGCGCGCCGCGTCACTTCCGCGACGACGGGCCGGTCGCGCGCCCTGGGACGGCGCGCGCTTCGCGAGGGATGGACGCACGATGGCCCGGAGGCTTTCCGCGTTTTACAGGGCCGAGCCGGTTTCGACGCTGGCGACGTGGTCGCGGCACATCGCCCTGTTCGCGCTCGTGGCGACCGTGCTTTCGATCGTCATCGCGCGCTTCGGCATTCTCGAAATCCGTCCGGCGCTGATGATGTTTTTCGGCGCGCTCGCCTGCGCGGCGCTATCGATCCTGCTCGCGCTCGCCGGCTTCGCCGCGATCTGGCGCAGCGGGGCGCGCGGCCTCGGGCGCATCGCGCTCGCGCTTCTCATCGACGTGATGATTCTCGTCTATCCGGCCTATCTCGCCGCGCAGTATCGCCTGCTGCCGCCCATTCACGACATCACCACCGACGCCATCGACCCGCCGAAATTCGAGGCGCTCGCCATTCTGCGCGCCGGCCAGGGCGCCAACGGCGCGGCCTATGCGGGGCTCTATTCGGCCGAGCTGCAGCGCGAGGCCTATCCCGCGATCGAACCGGTCACCGTGGAGACGAGCCCGCAGGTCGCCTACGATACGGTGCTCGCGCTCATCAACCGGCGACGCTGGCGCGTCGTCAACAACCGGCCGCCGCGGCCGCCGAACCGCGAGGGCCAAATCGAGGCGGTGGCGCGCACGCTGTTCATGGGATTTCGCGACGACGTCGCGGTGCGGGTGACGCCCGATGGCGACGGCGCGCGTATCGACCTGCGCTCGGCCTCGCGCTATTTCAAGCACGACCTCGGGGCCAATGCCGCGCGCCTGGCGAGCCTGATCGAGGACATCAACAACGCCGTCGATGCGGCCGAGAAGGTGCAGAAGAAGCCGGAGCCGGCGCGTAAGGGTCAGCCCGGCAAGGCGCCCGCCAGGCGATAGGAACCCTCGAGTGCCGGCGCGCCATCGGTCTTGACCACCTCACGCTCGACCAGATCCTCGAGATGCGCGAGCACCGAGAGGCCCGCCGCCGGCACCAGCCGCGGATCGATGCCGATATAGATCGCGCGCACCAGCGTGGGAATGTCGGCCGCGCCCTTGGTCAGGCGATGCAGGATCGAGGCCTCGCGCGCCTGGCGGTGGCGGATGTAGTGGCGCGCGTAGCGGCGCGCCTCCGAGATATGCGGCCCATGGGCCGGGAAATAGACATCCTCCTCGCGCGCGGCGATCTTGCCGAGCGAGGCCATGTAGTCGGCCATCGCGCCGTCGGGCGGCGCGACCACGCTGGTCGACCAGCCCATGATGTGGTCGCCGACGAAAATGAGCCCCCGGCCCGGCCAGGCGAACACCATGTGATTGGCGGTATGGCCGGGAACGGCGATCGCCTCCAGCGCCCAGCCATCGCCCTCGACCACCGCGCCGTCCTCAATCGCGACATCGGGACGGAAGTCGCGGTCGATGCCGGCTTCGAGCACGGGCTTTTCATTTTCATGCGAGGCGCGCGCGGCCCGGTGCGGCCCCTCGGCGAACACGGTGGCGCCGGTCGCGGCCTTGATCGCGGCAGCCCCCGGCGAGTGATCGCGGTGGGTGTGCGTGACGAAAATGTGCGTGACGGTTTCGCCGCGCACGGCGTCGAGCAGCGCGTCGCGGTGGGCCTCGTTCAGCGGACCGGGATCGATGATCGCGACCTTGCCCGAGCCGATGATGTAGCTCACCGTGCCGGTGAAGGTGAACGGCCCCGGATTGGCCGCGACGATGCGGCGGATACCGGGCGCGACGTGGTCGACCGTCGCCGTCGGCAACGGGAAATCGCGATTGAACGGAATGTCGTCGTCGCTCATGGCCCCGCGCCCCACCTCAGTCGAACGGCTCGCGCCCGACGATCTCGATGCCGAAACCGGACAGGCCCTTGAAATCGTGCACGCGCGAGGTGAGGTGGCGGATCGAGGTGACGCCGAGGTCGCGCAGGATCTGCGCGCCGACGCCGACTTCGCGCCATTGCCGGCGCCGGTCGGCTTCCGCGCTCGCCGGCTCCTCGTCGAGGGGCGTGACGGGAACGCCGGCCGCGCCATCGCGCAGGTAGATCAGGACGCCGCCGCCCTCCTTCTGGAAGCGCTCCAGCGCCTGGCGCACCCGCGGCGAGCCGCTGAACATGTCCTGGATCAAATTGGGCTTGTGAAACCGCGTGAGCACGTTGCGACCGTCGCCAACGCTGCGATAGACGAGCGCGATGTGATAGATCGGATCGAACGGCGAGCGATAGGCGTAGCCCTGCAGCGGCCCGATCGGACTGTCGCAGGAAAAGGTCGAGACCCGCTCGATCAGCTTCTCGCGCTCCTGGCGATAGGCGATCAGCTCGGCGATGGTCATGTGCATGAATTTGTGCTCGCGGGCGAACCGCGCGACCTGCTCGCCCTTCATCACCGTGCCGTCGTCGTTCATCAACTCGCTGATCACGCCGACATGCGGCAGGCCGGCGAGCCGGCACAGATCGACGGCGGCCTCGGTGTGACCGGCGCGAAACAACACGCCGCCGTCCTTGGCCACGAGCGGAAAGACATGCCCCGGCCGGGCGAAATCCGCCGCGCCGACATTGGGATTGGCGAGCGCCCGGCAGGTGGCGGTGCGTTCCTCCGCCGAGATGCCGGTGGTCATACCCGGCTTGTAGTCGATCGACACGGTGAACGCGGTCTCGTGCGCGGAATCATTGTGCGCGACCATCGGATCGAGCCGCAACCGGCGCGCTTCCTCCATCGTGATCGGCGCGCAGACGATGCCCGAAGTGTGGCGGACGATGAACGCCATCTTCTCCGGCGTGCACATCGAGGCCGCGATGATGAGGTCGCCCTCGCCCTCGCGGTCGTCGTCGTCGGTGACGACGATGATCTCGCCGGCGGCGAAGGCTTTCAGGACATCGGTGATCGGATTGACCATGCTGGCTACGCTCTCGGAACTTCGCGCGGGGGGGCATCCACGCGCGGCAAGTGGTTTCACGGACGGCGATAGACGTCTTCCAGGCGAACGATATCGTCCTCGCCCAGGTAACTTCCAACCTGAACCTCGATCAGTTCAAGCGGAATCTTGCCGCGATTGGCGAGACGGTGAACGCCGCCGATCGGGATGTAGACCGATTCATTCTCGTTGACGGTGGCGACCTTGCCGTCGACGGTAACCTCGGCCGACCCCTTGACCACGACCCAATGCTCGCTGCGGTGTAGATGCTTCTGCAACGAGAGCATCGAGCCCGGTTTGACCACGATGCGCTTGACCTGATAGCGGTCGGCCGCGTCGACGCCCTGGTAATAGCCCCATGGCCGATAGATGCGGCGATGCGCGACGGCGGCGGCGACGTTCCTCGCGCGCAGACGCTCGACCAATGTCTTGACCTGCTCGGCCCGCTCGCGCGTCGTCACCAGCACCGCGTCGGCGGTGACCACGACGACGAGGTCGCGGCAGCCGACGACCGCGGTCAGGATCGAATCCTCGGAACGCACCAGGCAGTTCTCGGTGTCCATCACCTCGACCTGACCGGAGAGCGCGTTGCTGGCGTCGTCGCGATGGGAAATCTTCCACACCGCCTCCCAGCTTCCGACATCGGACCAGCCGAAGGCGGCCGGCACGACCGCGGCGCGCGTGGTGCGCTCCATCACCGCGTAGTCGATCGAGGTCTTCGGCGCGCGGGCGAACGGCGCCTCCGCGAGGCGCAGGAAATCGAGATCGACGCCCATGGCCGAAACCGCCTCGCGCGCGGCCTCGGCGATGTCGGGCGCGAACCGCGCGATCTCCTCGTTCATGACGTCGGCGCGGAAGATGAAATTGCCGCTGTTCCAGAGATAGCCGTCGGCGACATATCGCGCGGCGGTCGCGGCATCGGGCTTTTCGACGAAGGCCTCGACCGCGCGCGCGGCGCCGTCGGCCAAGGTGGCGCCCGGGCGGATATAGCCGTAGCTCGTGGCCGGCCCCTCCGGCACGACGCCGAAAGTCACCAGCCGGCCGGCGCGGGCGGCCGGCAGCGCGGCGCGGCAGGCCTGGTGAAACGCATCGACCGGCGCGATGACGTGATCGGCGGCGAGAACGAGCAGCACCGCGTCCGGCGCGCGGCGCGCGGCGAGCTCGGCGGCGACCGCGACGGCGGCGGCCGAATCCCGGCGCATCGGCTCCAGCACGATGTCGGCTTGCGCGTTCATCGCGCGGGCCTGCTCGGCGACGATGAAGCGGCTGTCGGCGGCGGTGATCACGATCGGGCGCGCGAAGAGATCGGGCGCGGCGACCCGGGCGAGGGTCTGCTGGAAGGTCGAAAGCGAGCCCAGGAGAGGCACGAACTGCTTGGCGAGGCTTTCGCGCGACAGGGGCCAGAGGCGCGTGCCGGCGCCGCCGCACATGATCACCGGGATTATCAGCTCGCCCATCGCCATCTTCCGCCGCGCGTCCCCAGCACCTTGCTGGCCGCTTGTCTCTCGGTCCGGCCGCAAGGCAGGTCCCGCCCCGCCCTATCCGCTCGCCGGCCCGGCTCCGCCACCAGGCGCGAAATCCGCGCCGAAGCCACCGGCCGCGACGGGACTATTTTTCAATTTCCGTTGGCCGGGCAATACGATAGATGAGAGCGGAACGCCAGCCGGAAAACGCATCGGCGGGCGGCCGCGCGCCGCCGGCCAATGCCCGCCGAAGGCGGATCTTCTTGGAAAACGAACCGGGAAATCTGGTCGGAGTGGCAGGATTTGAACCTGCGACCCCCTCGTCCCGAACGAGGTGCTCTACCAGGCTGAGCCACACTCCGATGAAAGGCCGGGTCTTATAGCCCTGCCTTGCCGGGGCCGCAAGAACGGGAAACGGGAAATGACCGCTGTCCCTGAAACACGCCTGATCGCCGCCGGACCGGACGCGGCGGCCGAGGCCGCGCGCCGACTTGCAGGCGGGGGTCTCGTCGCGTTTCCCACCGAAACCGTCTACGGGCTCGGCGCCGACGCCGCCAATGGCGACGCGATCGCTCGCCTTTACGCCGCCAAGGGCCGCCCGGCCTTCAACCCGCTGATCGTCCACCTGCCGGATGTCGCCGCCGCCCGCGCTTTGGCGCTGTTCAGCGAGGCGGCCGAGCGCCTTGCGTCAGCCTTCTGGCCGGGGCCGCTCACCCTCGTCCTGCCCAAACGGCCGGGATGCGGGATCGCCGAGCTTGCGACCGCCGGGCTCGACACCGTGGCGTTGCGGGTGCCGGCCCATCCCGTGACGCGGGCAATCCTGCTGGCGTTCGGCCGGCCGATCGTCGCGCCCTCGGCCAACCTGTCGGGCCATGTCTCGCCCACCTCGGCCGCGCATGTGACGGCCGATCTCGCCGGCCGCGTCGACCTCGTCGTCGACGGCGGCGCGACCGAATTGGGCCTTGAATCGACCATCGTCGACTGCACCGGCCGACCCGCGCTGCTGCGCCCCGGCGCCATCGCGCGCGAAGCGATCGAGCGCGTGCTCGGCGATGCGCTCGCCGAAGCGCCGCGCGCGCCGGAGGGCGCGGTGCCGGCTCCCGGCATGCTCGCCTCCCATTACGCGCCGCGCGCGGCGGTACGGCTTGACGCGCGTGAGGTGGAAGACGGCGAGGCCCTGCTTGCCTTTGGCGCGAATCTGCCGCAGGGAGCCGAAAGCGCCGCGCGCGTTCTCAATCTCTCGCCGCGCGGCGACCTCGTCGAGGCGGCGGCCAACCTGTTCGGCCATTTGCGGGCGCTGGACGGCGCCGGAGCGACGAGAATCGCCGTCATGCCGATCCCGACGGAGGGACTCGGAGAAGCGATCAACGACCGGCTGCGCCGCGCGGCCGCTCCACGGGAAGGCCGCGCATGACCGCATCGTCCCCGCCGCCCATCGCCGAGGCTCTGCTCGCGCGGTTTTCCGAGATCGTCGGCGCCGCGCACGCGCTGACCGACCCCGAAATCATCGCGCCGTATCTGACCGAGGAGCGCGGCCTTTATCGCGGCCGCTCGCGGCTCGTGCTGCGTCCGGGATCGACCGCGGAAGTCGCCGCGATCTGCAAGCTCGCCAATGAAACGCGCACCGCGCTGGTGCCGCAGGGCGGCAATACCGGCCTGGTCGGCGGCCAGACGCCGCATGCCGGCGAAGTGGTCGTGCTCACCCACCGCCTCGATCGCATCCGCGAGGTCGACCCGGCTTCGAACACCATGACCTGCGAGGCCGGCGTGGTGCTTTCGGCCGCGCAGCGGCGCGCCGACGAAGCCGATCGCCTGTTTCCGCTTTCGCTCGCGGCGGAGGACAGTTGCACCATCGGCGGCAACCTGTCGACCAATGCCGGCGGCAACGCGGCGCTCGCCTATGGCGTCGCCCGCGATCTCGTTCTCGGCGTCGAGGTGGTGCTGGCCGACGGCCGCGTTCTCAACGCGCTGTCGAAGCTGAAGAAGGACAATACCGGTTACGACCTGAAGAACCTCTTCATCGGCGCGGAGGGAACGCTCGGCATCATCACCGCCGCGGTGCTGAAGATGCTGCCGCGACCGCGCGCGGTGGAAACGGCCTTCGCCGGGCTTGCCACGCCGGAGGCCGCGCTCGCCTTTCTTGAACTCGCGCTCGCCGAGGCCGGCGGCGCGGTGACCACCTTCGAACTGATCGGGCCGACCGCGTTCGAATTCGCGCTGCGTCACAACTCGCGCGCGCGCGCGCCGCTTTCGGGCTCCCACCCCTGGCACGTGCTGATCGAGCTTTCGACGCCCAACGCCAACGCGCGCGAGCTGCTCGAGGAGATCCTCGCCGCGGCGATGGCCAGGAAGGTCGTCGACGACGCCGCGCTCGCCGCGAGCCTGGAGCAGCGCGCCGCGTTCTGGCGGTTGCGCGAGGCGATCCCGTCGGCGCAGAAGCAGGAAGGCGGCTCGATCAAGCACGACGTGTCCGTGCCGGTGGCCGCGGTGCCCGAGCTGATCGCGCGGACGAGCGAGGCGCTCACCCGCCTCATTCCCGGCTGCCGCCCCTGCCCGTTCGGCCATCTCGGCGACGGCAACATGCATCTCAACGTCAGCCAGCCCGAGGGCGCCGACACCGCCGCGTTTCTGGCGCGCTGGGACGAGGTCAACGCCGTCGTGTTCGACATCGTCGCCGCGCTCGGCGGCTCGATCTCGGCCGAGCACGGCATCGGCGTGCTCAAGCGCGATCTGCTGCCCAAGGTGAAAGACCCGGTGGCGATGGAGCTGATGCGCGAACTCAAGCGCGCGCTCGATCCGAACAACATCCTCAATCCGGGCAAGGTGATCTGACGCGTGAAGCCCTCACGCGCCCGCGACGGGCGCGATCAGGGAGGCGTCGTCGTTCGCCGCGCGGTTGACCGCGGGCGAGACCTCGTGGAAGTCGAAGAACCCGCGACGCGGCGGCGCCAGCATCGCCGCCGCCGCAGCCGCGTCGACGTGAGCGACGTCGAGCCATAGATCGAAGGCCTCCGCCGGGATTACGACCGGCATGCGGTCATGCAGCGCGGCGAGATCGGGCGTCGAGGCGGTCGTGATGATGGCGACGGTGTCGAGTTCCTCGCCGTTCGGTCCGACCCAAGTCTCGTGGAGCCCGGCGAAGGCGATCGGCCCGCCCGCGCGCGGATGGATGAAGAACGGACGCTTGGCGCCGGCCATCCCCCGCCATTCGTAGAACCCGTCGGCGGGAACGAGGCAGCGCCGCCGGCGGATGGCGGCGCGAAAGGCGGGCTTGGTCGTCACCGTTTCCGCGCGCGCGTTGATCAGGAGCGAGAAGGTCTTCGGGTCCTTCACCCAGGACGGGATCAGGCCCCAGCGCATCAGGCGAAAATGGCGGGCGCCGTTTTCCAGCGTAACGACGGGGATCGGCTGTGTCGGCGCGATGTTGTAGCGCGGCGGGAAATTCGGCTGCTCGGCATAGGCGAAGATCCGGCGCAGCGCTTCCGGCGGCGAGGTTATGACATAGCGTCCGCACATCTAGCCGAACCTCTCAGAACCAATCCCGCGAAAGCGGAAACCGCGTCCGCGACCGGCAATTACTCAAAGCCTTGAATCTGGAGCGGTTCATTTCGGCGCGACCCATCCATCTCTCGACACAAATGCGCTAGCGTTACCCACCGGGATCGCCACAGATGTTTAGACGCTGTTAACCACAAATGGCCACAGTGGAAGGATTACCATCGCGGACCGACGCGCGGCCATTGCCTTGACGCACCAGGGGCGGGAAACGGGAAAGATGTCCGAGCCCACGCACGCCGAATTGGTGGCCGCCAATATCAACCCGCGAACGCGGCTGGCGACGGACTTTCTCAATCATTTCAACGAAGCGATCATGCTCCTGGAGATGATCCCGGCCATGCCCGAATGCGCGGCCGAACTCGCCGACTGGCGACCGCTGACCTACCGCGAGCATTTCGAGGCCTCCAATTTCCGCTCGCGCGACCTCGCCATCGCCGCCTATGAATCGGCCGACGCCGCCATCCGCGACCGGCTCGACCGCTATACCGACAGGATGACCGCGATCCTCATCGCGACCCGCGATGCCATGGCCGCCGTCAAGCACGACGAAACCCGCACGCGACTCGCCGAGGAGGCCGCCAACTGGCTCAAGCCCCTCGTCGTCCATGCCGGCGCGGTGATCAACGGCACACCGGACACCGACGACGACGTCGACGCGCCGCAGGCCGACGTCGATTACATCATGACGCATTGACGCGCGGGCGCGGCATGGCGAGAACATGAGCGCCGTCGACAACGCCATCGACACACGCGACCGGCCGGAATTGGCGGTGAGCGCGGCCATCTTTCGCGACGGAAAGGTCTTGCTGGCGCGCCGGGCGCGCGAGCCCGCGCATGGCCTGTTCACCTTGCCCGGCGGGCGCGTGGAGCACGGCGAGCGGCTCGCCGAGGCGGTTCTGCGCGAGGTGCGGGAGGAGACCGCTCTGACCGTCGAACTCGTCGGCACAGCCGGATACCACGAGGCGATCCGTTGCGACGAGAATGGCGCCGCGCGGCGTCATTTCGTCATCATCGCCTTCGCGGCGCGCTGGATCGCGGGGGAGCCGGTGCTCGACGCCGAGCACAGCGAATTCCGCTGGGTCGAGCCCGAAGCGATCGGCGGCCTTGCCACCACGGAGGGCCTTTCCGACATCGTCGCGCAAGCGCGGCGTCTCGTCGCCGGGGAGGCGTCCTAGCCGCGGCATCGCCGACGGCGGCCCCGGTTCCTTCGCCTTGCGCAAGCGGTCATTCCTGGGCATATCAGCGTCGAAAATCCGCGCATCGGCGCCCCACGAAGCGCGAGACGGCTCGCGGCGGACATCACGTCCTAACCTTTTGGAATCAAGCACGTTCATGATATCGGGGGCGACCCGCTCCCCGGTGATCCCCATCCAGGTGATCGATGGCCCGTCCCGAACGGCACGACAATCGACATGGACGCCGCCTCGCGGCCGCGGTCCTTGCCGTCGCGCTCGGACTTGCCAATGTCGCGACGCCGGCGCGCGCGGCCGACGAGCAGGCCGCCGCCCCGTTCGACCCCAGCCTTCAGCGCCTCGCGGAAATTCTCGGCACGCTCCATTATCTGCGCGGCCTGTGCGGCAGCAACGAGGGCCAGAAATGGCGCGTCGAGACACAGGCGCTGATCGACGCGGAAACGCCGAGCGGCGAGCGACGGGCGCGCATGATCGCGGGCTTCAACCGCGGCTATCACGGCTTCCAACAAACCTATCGCACCTGCACGCCGGCCGCTTCCCTCGCGATCCGCCGCTATCTCGACGAGGGCGCGAAGGTCTCGCGCGATCTCACCGCGCGCTATGCGAATTAGCCCCGTTCAAGGGAAACCGCCGGCCGGATGCTTCAACTCGCGGCGCGCCGATTAACCCTTCCTCAAGAACTCGCTCGGCAGGCGCCGTCGGCGTGCTAGAGGTTCCACCGACTTCAGCGGCGGGACGGGTCCCGCATTCCCGTTTGGGAAATTGGGCGGGAGCCGACGACATTAGAATGAGTGCAATGCCGGCAATTCAAGCACAGCGCGATCCGCTCCCCGACCACGAGCAGAAGCAGGCTGCCCTCGGCTATCTCAACGAGGCCTGGGCCGAGGCCCGCCTCGATGGCATCGACGGTGACTGCATGGCGCAGGCGAGCCTGTTCGCCGCCTTCGCCGAGCTCGTTACCACCTATGGCGAGGAGCCCGTCGCCAAGCTCGTCGAAGGCCTGCCGGCGCGCGTCCGCAACGGCGAGTTCTCGATCGATCGTTCGCGGCAGTAACGACGAACCGCGCGAACGCGCGCGGCGCTTTCAATCAAGCCTTATTCAATCAAGCCCGGCTCGAACCCGCCAGGGTTTCCATGAAACGGATCGCCTCGCCGGTCGCGGGCGTGACGAGTTCGCCCCGCCACATCACCTTGCGTCCGCGCACGAACGCGCCGACCGGCCAACCCTTCACCTTCACGCCGTCATAAGGCGTCCAGCCGACGCGCGAGGCGATCCAGCGATTGGTGATAGTCTCCGCGCGCTTCATGTCGACGACGGTGAAATCGGCGTCGCAGCCCGCCGCGATCCGGCCCTTGCCGGCGATCTGGAACAGGCGCGCCGGCCCCGCGCACATCAGGTCGACGAAACGTGACAAAGTCAGCCGCCCGGCATTGACGTGATCGAGCATGATCGGCACCAGCGTCTGCACGCCGGTCATGCCCGACGGACTGGCCGGATAGGGCTTGGCCTTTTCCTCCAGCGTATGGGGCGCGTGGTCGGAGCCGAGCACGTCGACGACGCCGTCGACGACGCCGGCCCAGATGCCGGCGCGATGACTCTCGTCGCGCACCGGCGGATTCATCTGCGCCAGCGTGCCGAGCCGGGCGTAGCATTCGGGCGCGGCGAGCGTGAGATGATGCGGCGTCGTCTCCACCGACGCCACGTCCTTGTGCGCGCGCAGGAAGTCGATCTCCTCCTTCGTCGACACGTGCAGGACATGCACACGCGCCCCGGTCTCCCGGGCAAGGCCGATGAGCCGCCGCGTCGCCAACAACGCCGCCTCCGCGTCGCGCCATGTCGGATGCGAGGAAGGATCGCCCTCCACGCGCCGGTCGCGCCGCTCGCGCAGCCGGTACTCGTCCTCGGCGTGAAACGCCGCGCGCCGGCGGATGGTCGTGAGAATGTGCCGCAGGCTCGCGTCGTCCTCGACCAGGAGCGAGCCGGTCGACGAGCCGATGAAGACCTTGACGCCCGCGCAGCCCGGCATGCGTTCGAGCGCGGCGAGCGTGTCGGCGTTTTCGCGCGTGCCCCCGACATAGAAGGCGAAGTCGCAATGCATGCGATGGCGGGCGCGGGTGAGTTTGTCGCCCAGCGCCTCGGCGGTGACGGTGGCGGGGTTGGTGTTGGGCATCTCGAAGACGGCGGTGACGCCGCCCAGCACCGCGCCGCGCGATCCGCTTTCGAGGTCTTCCTTGTGCGCGAGCCCCGGCTCGCGGAAATGGACCTGGGTGTCGATCACGCCCGGGAGCACGTGCAGACCGCGACAATCGACGATCTCGGCCGCGGCCGCCGAGCCGAGCGCCCCGATCGCGGCGATGCGTCCATCGCGCACGGCCACGTCGCGCTCGCCCTCCCCGTCATGATTGACGACGATGCCGGACTTCAGAATGAGGTCGTAGGTCGCGGTCATGTCAACTCGCCGAATTGCTGCCATGCGTGTCGCTCAGGCAATGCGCGCCCACGCGACTTGTCCGAACCGCGGGCGCGCCATAAGTTCCTAGCGCAAGCTTCGCCGAAGTGGAATTCGAATCAGGTGAAATCCCGGCCAGGCTGAATTTCCTTGCGGGCGGGCCGGTTGACGAAGGAGACGCGCATGACGGCGGGATCGGCCAAGGCGACATTTCTCGCCGATCGCGGCATCGTCAAGGTCGCGGGCGAGGACGCGCGGACCTATCTCAACGGCCTGGTGACGACCGATGTCGCCGCGATCGCGCCCGGCGCCGCCCGGTTCGGCGCCCTGTTGACGCCGCAGGGCAAGATCACGGTCGACTTTCTCATCACCGAGATGCCGTCCGGCCAGGGCGGCGGATACCTGCTCGACTGCCCGCGCGCGCTCGCGCCCTGGCTCGTCGAGCGGCTGACTTTCTACAAGCTTCGCGCCAAGGTCCAGGTCGAGGACCTGTCGACGCATCTCGGCGTGCTCGCGGCATGGGATATGAGCGATCCGGTCCTCATCGACCTTGCCTTTCCCGACCCGCGCGACGCCCGGCTCGGCTGGCGCGCGCTGGTGCCGGCGGAACTCACCGACAAGGCCGCCGCCCTTCTCGGCGCGACGCTCGTCGGCAACGAAGCCTATGAGGCCCATCGCATCGCGTGCGGCGTACCGAAAGGCGGCGTCGATTTCATCTACAGCGACGCCTTCCCGCATGACGCGATGATGGACCGGCTGCACGGCGTCGATTTCGGCAAGGGCTGCTATGTCGGGCAGGAAGTCGTCTCGCGCATGGAGCATCGCGGCACCGCGCGCAACCGCGTCGCGCGCGTCCACCTCGACGGGCCGGCGCCCGCGCCGGGCGAGCCCATCATGGCGGGCGAGCTGTCCGTCGGCGTCATGGGCTCGGCCGAAGGGCGCGACGGGCTCGCGCTTGTCCGCGTCGATCGCGTGGCGGACGCGGCCGCCGCCGGAATCGCGCTGAGTGCGGGTGGAATCGCGCTACGCCTCGAATCGCCGGAAATCGACAAGGCCGCGGCCAAGCGCGCCGGTTGAGCGCCGCGGGTCTCGGCCGCGACGCTATAAGCCCTCGACACTCACCAACCGGGCCGAGCTGCACGCGTCGCGGACCGCCCTGAGGCCGGTATAGACGGGACCGTGATAGAAGGCGTCCCACGCCTCGCGCGAGGGAAATTCCAGCAAGACAATCCGGCGCGGCGACCAATCACCTTCGTGGACTTCATGCGCGCCGCCGCGCGCGAGATATTTGGCCCCCGCCTTTTCCAAGGCGGGCTTCACGCCGGCCATGAATTGCTGGTATTTCGCCATGTCGCGAATATCGACGTCGAAAATCACATAAGCCGGCATCTGCGCTCCTCTATTTCGGTAGGCCAGGGTTCCGATGCGCGCGCATGCTAATCGAGCAGCGTCGCGAATGCGCGCGCGAAAGTGTGGGCGTCGCCCGGCCAGCGGGCCGAGACGTAATTGCGGTCGCAGACGACGAAGGCCGGCCGCGCGTCGTCCGGCGAGTCGCGGAATAGACCGCTCGTCTTGCGGAGGGAATCCGGATCGGTCGGATCGACGTCGCGGAAATCGTCGGGCGTCGCCAGCGCGCGCGTCACCTCGGCTTCCACGCCGCGAAAGCCGGGCGGCTCGCCTGGCGCCTCGACATAGGTGCGATAATAGGTCGGATCCCAGAAACGCGTGACGCGCGCCAGCCGCGCGGCCGCGCTTTCGAGCGACCACGTCAGCGCCGTCGTCGCATGACCGTGGAGCGCCGAGCGGTCGGTCGCCGGATCGATGGCGCGCGCGGCAAGCACCACGCCGTGACAGATCGCGGCGACCGGCATGGCGCGCCGGAAGGCCTCGACGACGTAACCTTGCAACACCGGACTTTCGAGATAGGTCCGCATCCCGCGCGCGCGATGGCCGCCGGGCAACAGCAGGCCGTCATAGGCCGCGATGTCGATATCCTCCCACGCCCGCGGCGCGCGAAAGGCGCGCGCGGTCGCCATCCGCCGATAGGCGTCACGCCCCCGCGCGTCGGCGCGCAGGAGAAGGCCGGCCAGCTTCAGCCTGGAAAGTCCCGGCACGCGGCCCCAGGGATCGAGCCCCTCGCCGGTCAGCATCAGAGGATCGCCCTCGGCCGGACGCGCGTCGGGCGTGGCGAAGGACACCTCGTGTCCCGCGCGCGTCAGCATGTCCCAGCTCACCGCCGCCTCGGTCGGATCGAAATCCAAGGACGGCAGCGGAATAAGGACCTTCGCCATCGACTCACTCCCCGCGCACGATACGGAGTGGCTCGCGCCGGTTCAATGGCCGGAACTCGACGCTTGGGTGCTCGACGCCGCGCGGGTGCGGCGACTTCCGATCTCACCTCACGCGCATCGCGCTGGATCGCGTCCCGCGCGCCGCCTATCATGCCGGCATGACCGAACCCGCCCGCTCCCGCTCGCCGCGCCCGCATGAGGACGGCCTCGTCCGCTGCCCCTGGCCGGGCGACGATCCGCTGTATCTCGCCTATCACGACACCGAATGGGGCGTGCCGGAGTTCGACGACCGCGCGCTGTTCGAAAAGCTTGTGCTCGACGGATTCCAGGCCGGGCTTTCCTGGATCACCATCCTGCGCAAGCGCGAGAATTTCCGGCGCGCCTTCGACGGCTTCGCCCCCGAGACGATCGCCCGCTATGGACCGGCCAAGATCGCCGCGCTGATGAACGATGCCGGCATCGTCCGCAACCGCGCCAAGATCGAAGGCGCGGTCGCGAGCGCGCGCGCCTTTCTCGCCGTGATGGAGGCCGGCCCCGGTTTCGCGCGGCTGCTGTGGGATTTCGTCGACGGCGCGCCGAAGATCAACCGCTTCCGTGCGCTCGCCAGGGTCCCCGCCGAGACCGCGATCTCCCGCGCGATGTCGAAAGAACTCGCCGCGCGCGGCTTCAAGTTCTGCGGTCCGACGATCGTCTACGCCTTCATGCAGGCGGTCGGGATGGTCAACGACCATCTTGTCGCCTGCCATCGCCACGCGGCTTGCGCGGCGTTGGCAAATCCGGCGCCCCGCCCATCATGACAGGATCGCCGTCGAAATCGCGGACCAAGCCGGAACCCGCCTCGCGCGCCTGGCAGCGGATGCTGTCGGGACGCCGGCTCGACCTGCTCGACCCCTCCCCACTCGACATCGAGATCGAGGACATCGCGCATGGACTCGCCCGCGTCGCGCGCTGGAACGGGCAGACCCACGGCGCGCACATCTTTTCGGTGGCGCAGCATACGCTGCTGGTCGAGGCGGTTCTGCGCGCGCGCGCGCCGCGCATCGATCATCGCGCGCGTCTCGCGGTGCTGATGCATGACGCGCCGGAATACGTCATCGGCGACATGATCTCGCCGTTCAAGGCCGTCATCGGCGGATCGTACAAGGCGGTGGAAAAACGCCTGCTGGCCGCGATCCATATCCGCTTCGGCCTACCGCCGACGCTGGCGCCGGAAATGACCGACCTCATCAAGGCGGCCGACCGGGGCGCGGCCCATCTCGAAGCGACGCATCTTGCCGGCTTCGCCGAGGCCGAAGCGCGGCGCTTCTTCGGTCCCCGTCCCAAGCTCGCGCCCACGATCGAGCGCGACTACCTCACGCCCTGGCCCGCCGGCAAGGCGGAGAGACGATTTCTCGCCCGTTTCAAGGCCTTAAGCGCACCCTGACCCTTTCGCCCGGCCCCCGCGCGCCGTATATACGGACTTTCGATGGCGCCGGAACCGCGATGATCTACGTCTGCTCCCTTTCCCATCTGCATGCGACGGTCGAGAAATCCGGCGCCCGCCATGTCATGACCGTCATGGGCAAGCTCGACCGCGTCACGCGTCCGCCCTCGATCTCGCCGGACAATCACCTGCGTATCGCGATGGACGACATCACCGCCCCGGCGGAAGGCTTCGCCGCGCCGCGTTCCGAACAGGTCGGCCGCATCATCGAGTTCGCCCTGCGCTGGGACCGCGCCGCGCCGATGGTCATCCATTGCTTCGCCGGCATCAGCCGCTCGACGGCGAGCGCGTTCGTGGCCGCCTGCGCGCTCAGCCCGCATCGCAGCGAGATCGAGATCGCGCGGCGCATGCGCGAGGCCTCGCCGACCGCGGCGCCCAATCGCCTGATCGTGGAACTCGCCGACGAGCTGCTCGGACGCGACGGCCGCATGCTCGACGCGCTCGCGGCGATGCATCCCTCCGCGCTCGCCATCGAGGGCGATCCGTTTCGCATCGAGATCGACTGATGGCGGAGAAGGGACCCGCGGCGATGGCGGACAAGTCCGCCCCGCGCATCGAGATCGGGCTGACCGCCGCGATCGTCGCGATCGAGGCCGACGAGCCCTGCATCCTCGTCGCCTCCAGCGGCGACCCGGAAACGCCGCGCGCGGGCCTGCCGTCGGGACCGTTCGATCCGCTCGCCCATCGCACTTTCGAAATCGGACTGCGCGCCTGGGTCACCGAGCAGACCGGGCTTCAGGTCGGCTATGTCGAGCAGCTCTACACATTCGGCGATCGCGGCCGTCATACCGACAGCGGCGACGCGAGCCCGCATGTGGTTTCGATCGGCTATCTCGCGCTCATCCGCACCGCGGACAACGCCAACCACCCACGCGTGGCCAGCGCCGCGTTCGAACCCTGGTACCGCTATTTTCCCTGGGAAGACTGGCGCACGGCACGGCCGGCGATCCTCGACGGCGTCATCATGCCGGAACTGCTGCGCTGGGCCGACGAAAAGGCGGGCCCGGGCTCGGCCGCCGCGCCCAGCCGCCACGAGCGCGTGCGCCTGTGCTTCGGTGTCGAGGGCGGACATTGGGACGAGGAACGCGCGCTCGACCGCTACGAGCTCCTCTACGAGGCCGGCCTCGTCGAGGAAGCGCGACGCGACGGCCGCGCCGCGGCGCTCGCGCGTAAGACGCTGCCCGTGCTCGGCCAGCCCATGCGCCACGACCACCGCCGGATTCTGGCGACCGCGATCGCGCGCCTGCGCGCCAAGCTCAAATACCGTCCCGTGGTGTTCGAATTGCTGCCGCCGGAGTTCACGCTGACCGCCCTGCAACGTACCGTCGAGGCGATCTCGGGCCGGCACCTGCACAAGCAGAACTTCCGTCGCCTCGTGGAATCGGGCGCGCTGGTCGAGCCGACCGGCGAAATGTCGACGATGACCGGAGGCCGGCCCGCGGCGATGTTCAGGTTCCGTCGCGAGGTGCTGCGCGAACGTCCCGCGCCCGGCCTGCGCGTGCGCGGCCGGAGCTGATCGCGGGTTCCTTCGACCGAATTGGGCTCGGCTCGCTCAGTCCGAGGTCGGGCGCAGCTTGACCGAGGCCGGCTCGATGCTCGCAGTCTCGGCGGCTTTCGATTCAGCGGGCTTCGATTCGGCGGGCTTGGCTTCCAGCGGGCGCGCTTCGACCGGCTTGGTTTCGATGCGCGCGGCGGCCGGCCGCAATTCGCCCGGACGGTTGAGATCGACCGGCTTACCGAGACGCGCGCGGGCCGCGCTCGCCATCTGGATGCGGCCGCCCCGGCGGGTGAAATCGCAATAGGCAAAGCCCATCCCGGAGACCGCGCCGCGGAAGCGGTATTCGTCCTGTTTGGTCAGGTTGAAGCAGGGCTCGAAATACAAGCCCTTGATCGAGGCGCAGACGGCGTTGCCCTTGACCAGCAACGTGCCGGCGGGAAGACGCGCATGGCGCAGCGGGCCCGAACCGCCGATCTGGACGGTGCCGACGGCCGAGCCGTCGTTGAAGATGCGCCCGGCCCCGCGCGTGCCGTCGAAGCAGTTGAAGGCGAAATGCTTGCCCGCCACGAAGCGGCGCGCCTCATCGGCGGTCATCGTCTCGCCCGCGACCGCCGGCTTGGCCGAAAACGCCGCCAGCGCCGCCCCGAACGCCATGGCGAACGCGACTTTGGACGCAACCCCCTCGAACCGTGAGATCATCGACTGTACTCCGACAGATGCGCGGCCCGGCGGACCTTGGCTGTCCAGCCTAGGCGCGAGGAACAACTGGCCCCGCGCGTGGTTTACCGCCTGCTTACCATAACAAGTGGCGTAACCTTGGCGCAGTTTCGTCGACAAAGTCTGAACGGCTCAGCCAATTTTAACCACGATCCGGCCCCTGACCTTGCCGTCAAGGATGGCCGCGCCCAGCGGAAGCACCTCCGCGAGCGAGATTTCCTTCGTCATTTCAGCAAGTTTGCCACGATCGAGGTCGCGGGAAAGGCGGTCCCAGGCCTCGACGCGCAATTTGCGCGGGGCTGTGACAGAATTGATGCCCAAAAGGCACACTCCCCGCAAAATGAAGGGTGCGACCGTGGTCGGCAGGTCCATGCCGCCGGCGAGCCCGCAGGCCGCCACCGCTCCCTCCGACTTGGTCATGGCGATGGCGTTGGCGAGCGTCGTCGAGCCGACGCTGTCGACCGCGCCCGCCCATCGTTCCTTGTCCAAGGGCTTGGGCGAGCCGGAGAGGTCGGCGCGGTTGATGATCTCGGAGGCGCCGAGGTCGCGCAGATAGTCTGCCTCCTCCGGCCGGCCGGTCGACGCGATGACCTTGAAGCCGAGCCGCGACAGGATCGCGATCGCGACCGAACCGACCCCGCCGGCCGCGCCGGTCACCAGGACCGGCCCCGCTTGCGGCGTCAGCCCGTGACGCTCGAGCGCCATGACGCACAGCATCGCGGTGTAGCCCGCCGTGCCGATCGCCATCGTCTCGCGCGCCGACAGACCCTCGGGCATGCGCACCAGCCAGTCGCCCTTGACCCGCGCCCGTTCCGCATAAGCGCCCAGATGCGTCTCGCCGAGACCCCAGCCGTTGAGGATCACCTTGTCGCCGGGCTTCCATTCCGGGTTGGTCGACTGCTCGACGGTGCCCGCCAGATCAATTCCGGCGATCATGGGGAAACGCCGCACCACCGGCGCGCGGCCGGTCAGCGCGAGCCCGTCCTTGTAGTTCAGCGTCGACCATTCGACGCGCACGGTGACGTCGCCGTCCATCAGTTCGCCGTCGTCGAATGTCGACAGCGAGGCCGTGGTGCCCTTTTCCGCCTTCTCGATCCGGATCGCCTTGAATGTACCCAACGCCCGCCCCCTTTGCTTGCCGTTCAAGCCCGCCATTGAACATCCGGCGAGCGCCCGCTCACGCGGATCGCGGCCGCAACTGGTCGACCGGCTTTTCCACGATCGGCAGATTGATCGCCGCCGACAGAATACCGAACAGGATCGAGAGCCACCAGACCGTGTCGTAGGAGCCGGTGCGCTCGAACATGACGCCGCCCAGCCAAACGCCGAGGAAGCCGCCGACCTGATGGCTGAAGAACGCAATGCCGAACAGCGTCGCGAGCCAGCGCGTGCCGAACATCAACGCCACCAGGCCCGACGTCGGGGGCACGGTCGAAAGCCACATCAGTCCGGTGACCATCCCGAAAAGGATCGCCGTCGTGGTGGTCATCGGCAGGTAGATCAGAGCGACGATCGACAGCGCGCGGATGAGATAGATCACGGACAGGATGTAGCGGCTGGGAACGCGGTTGCCGATCCAGCCGACACCGAGCGCGCCGGCGATGTTGAACATGCCGATGATGGCGATCACCCAGCCGCCGACCTCCGCCGACAGGCCGCGATCGACGAGATAGGAGGGCAGATGCGCGGTGACGAAAGCAAGCTGGAACCCGCAGGTGAAGAAGCCGAGCACCAGCAGCACATAGGAACGGTGGCCCAAGGCTTCCTTCAGCGCCGCCCGGATCGACTGATTGGCGCGCGCGTCATCGCCCTCGCCCGCGGGCGTGGCCGGCGGCGTATGGATCGCCATCGCGGCGGGAACCGCGATCAAGACGACGACCGCAAAAACGGTCAGCGTGTTTTGCCAGCCGATGGCGTCCATCAGGCCGACGCTCGTCGGCGCGAACAGGAATTGGCCGAAGGAACCGGCCGCCGTCGCCGCGCCCAGCGCGAGCGCGCGCCATTCACCCGGAATGATCTTGCCGAAGGCCGAGACGACGACGTTGAAGGAGCAGGCCGACAGGCCGACGCCGACCAGCAGGCCGAGCGTGAGCTCGATGGCGAGCGGCGTCGATGACCAGCGCATCAGCGCGAGCCCCGTCGCATAGAGGATCGCGCCTCCCATCAGGACCGGCGTGGTGCCGTAGCGATCGGCGACCGCGCCGAAAATCGGCTGGCCCATGCCCCATAGCAGGTTCTGGATGGCGAAGGCGAAGGCGAACACGTCGCGCCCCCACGCGAAGGCCTGGCTCATCGGCTGCAGAAACAGGCCGAAGGTCGAGCGCGGCCCGAAGGTGAGCGCGCCGATCAGACAGCCGCAGGCGATGACGACCATCGGCGTGCGCCAATTGGCGGTGCCGGAAGCCCAGCCGGAGGTCGAAGTTGATCGTGTCACGCGGTCTCCATGCGGCCAACGAAACGAAGACGCGAGCGCCGCCGCCTCCAGCGGGAGCGCTCCGGAGCGCCATCGCCTTATGAGTTGAAACGAGGAAGAGTGGCGGACGCATCGACGCTCGCGAATCCGCGCATTTGGAATTCTTGCACGGGCGACGCGCCGGCCTAATCCAAAACTCGCGCGAGAGGCGGCAGCTCTGGCATGCAAATTTGCGCCCTGTTCGCAAATTTACGCCTAGTAGAATTGACGGGCGATCTGGAAATGCCCCCGCAAAAGTGGTATATGTGTTGTGCTCGTTATGAGGATAATAGCCGTCGACCGTATGGCAGCCCTCCTCGGGCGAAGGTATCGATCCCCGGAAGGGGAAACGATGGCGACCAAATATGCGCCGCGAATGATCGCCCACGAGGCGAGCAGGTGGCGGGGAAGCGCGGAACGCTTCGGCACAGTGCTGGTTGAATGCTTTGGTACCCGGCCTGACGGCCGGATTTCTCGTCGACCTTATTTGCTCAAATTGAGCAAAATAGGATCCACGGGCCCGTCCGAGCTTCGCTGAACCGAACTTCGCTGAAGCTGAACATGCGTTGGGGGATTGAAGAATGCCACTGACCCAGATTGTCGAGTCCCTCGGCACCAAGCCGCGCGTCGCGACGCCGCCGCCCTCGACGCGGCGCTTTCCGCCGCTTCCGGCTCCGCCCTTGACCTGGAACGCCGAGGTCGAGCGCGCCACCGCGCATCTTTACGACAAGGTCAAGGCGGTCATTCCGCCGGTCGAATGGCCGTTCATGGCGCCCTACGTCAAGGCGATCAACGACCTGAAGAAGGTCCGCAACGCGGTCATCCTCGCCCACAACTACCAGACGCCCGAGATCTACAATTGCGTCGCCGATTTCGTCGGCGACTCGCTTCAGCTCGCGCGCGAGGCGACCAAGGTCGACGCCAGCGTCATCGTCCAGTGCGGCGTGCATTTCATGGCCGAGACATCGAAGATCCTCAATCCGGCCAAGACGGTGCTGATCCCCGATTCACGCGCCGGCTGCTCGCTCGCCGAATCCATCACCGGCGAGGACGTGCGCCTGTTGCGCCAGCGCTTTCCCGGCGTGCCGGTGGTGGCCTATGTCAACACCTCGGCCGAGGTGAAGGCGGAGGTCGACATCTGCTGCACCTCGTCGAACGCGGTGAAGGTGGTCGAGAGCCTCGAGGGCGACAGCGTCATCTTCCTGCCCGACCAGTATCTGGCCAAATACGTCGCCACCCAGACGAAGAAGAAGGTGATCGCCTGGCACGGCGCCTGCGAGGTGCACGAGCGCTTCACCGCCGAGGAACTGCGCGCCTATCGCGACGCCGACCCGGCGATCCAGATCATCGCGCATCCCGAATGCCCGCCGGAGGTGCTCGCCGAGGCCGACTTCACCGGCTCGACCTCGCAGATGATCAACTGGGTGCGCGGCAAGCATCCCAAGCGCGTCGTCATGGTCACCGAATGCTCGATGGCCGACAACGTGCAGGCCGAGCTGCCGGACGTGGAGTTCGTGCGGCCGTGCAATCTCTGCCCGCACATGAAGCGGATCACGCTGCCGAAGATCCTCGATAGCCTCGTCCACATGCGCGAGGAGATCGTGATCGATCCGGAGATCGCCGCCCGCGCGCGCCGCTCGGTCGAGCGCATGGTCAATCTCAAGAACTAGATCCCGATCCGGCCGGAGGCCCGCGAACCATGACCCGCAAGTCCGGTCCCTCAATCGCCCCGCCCCGCGTCGACGACGTGCTGATCGTCGGCGGCGGACTGGCGGGCCTGTTCTGCGCGCTCAAGCTCGCGCCGCGCCCGGTCACCGTCATTTCGGCGGCCCCGCTCGGCCAGGGCGCTTCCACCGCATGGGCGCAGGGCGGCATCGCGGCCGCGGTCGCCGAAGGCGATTCGGCCGAAGCCCACGCCCGCGATACCATCGCCGCCGGCGCCGGCCTCGTCGACGAGGCGATCGCCCACGCGCTCGCGAGCGAGGCGCGCGCGCGCGTCGACGATCTGTTGCGCTACGGCGTGCCGTTCGATCGCGACCTGGAAGGCCACCTCGCGGTTTCGCGCGAGGCCGCGCATTCGGCGCGCCGCGTCATCCATGTGCGCGGCGACATGGCCGGCCGCGCGATCATCATGGCGCTGGTCGAATCCGTCAGGCGCACGCCCTCGATCCACGTGCTCGAAGGCTACGCCGCCGAGACGCTGATCGCGGAAGACAACGCCGTGCGCGGGCTGCGCATCCGCAAGGTCGCCGATCCTGCCGCCCGGCCGGTGGCGCTAAAGTCGCGCGCCGTCGTGCTCGCCACCGGCGGCATCGGCCATCTCTATCAGGTTACGACCAATCCGCGCGAGGCCTGCGGCCATGGCCTGGCGATCGCCGCGCGCGCCGGCGCCGTGATCGCCGATTCCGAATTCGTGCAGTTTCATCCGACCGCCATCGTCGCCGGGCGCGATCCCGCCCCGCTCGCCACCGAGGCGCTGCGCGGCGAAGGCGCGATCCTCGTCAACGGGAACGGCGAACGCTTCATGGCGCGCATTCATCCGCTCGCCGATCTCGCGCCCCGCGATATCGTCGCGCGCGGCGTGTTCGCGGAAATCGCGGCCGGGCGCGGCGCCTATCTCGACGCGCGCGTGGCGGTCGGCGCGCGGTTCGCGGAAGCATTCCCGACGGTCCATGCGAGCTGCCGGGAAGCCGGCATCGATCCCGTCCATCAGCTCATCCCGGTCGCGCCGGCGGCGCATTACCACATGGGCGGCGTCGCCGTGGACATGCGCGGACGCTCCTCGATCGAGGGCCTGTGGGCCGGCGGCGAGGTCTCCTCGACAGGCGCGCATGGCGCCAACCGCCTCGCCTCCAACTCGCTGCTCGAAGCCGTCGTTTACGGCGCGCGCATCGCCGAGGATATCGACGGGCACGATTTCTCGCCCTCGCCCGCCGACCTGCCCGATGTCGCGACCACCGCCAATCTGCCGCTGCCGGCGGCGACCGAGAACGGCCTGCGCGCCTTGATGGCCTCCCATGTCGGCGTCGTCCGCGACGGCGCGCATCTGGCCGAGGCGATCGGCACGATCGCCCGCCTCGAACGGGAAGCCGCCAACATCACCCTGCGCAACATGGCCACGACCGCGCTGTTCGTCGCGACCGCGGCATGGCGGCGGCGCGAAAGCCGCGGCGCGCATTTCCGGTCCGACTACCCGGCCGAGAATCCGGCGCTGGCGCGCCGCGTGATGCTGACGCTCGACGAGGTGCGCGCGATCGCGGCGGAATCGCAAGAGGTTCGCGGCGACGTCGCGACCAGCCGGACCGCCGGTTCCCGCCGATGACCGTCGCGCCCGCCGACCTCGCGCTTGCCGACGCGTTCCTGTCGCCGCTCGCCGTCGACGAGGCCGCGCGCCTCGCGCTCGCCGAGGATCTCGGCCGCGCCGGCGACGTGACCTCGACGGCGGTCATTCCGGCGAAGACCACCGCGCGGGCGGTCATGGTGGCGCGGCAGGCGGGCGTCATCGCCGGCCTCCCGCTCGCGGTCGCCTGCTTCCGCGCGCTCTCTCCCGCCATCGAGATCGATGCGAAGGCGCGCGATGGCGACGCCGTCGACAAGGGCGCGACGCTTCTGGTCGTCTCGGGGCCGGCGCGCGCGATCCTTTCCGGCGAACGGGCCGCGCTCAATTTCGTCGGCCGGCTTTCCGGCGTGGCGACGCTGACGGCGCGCTATGTGCGCGCGGCCGCGGGCACGAAACTGCGCGTCTGCTGCACGCGCAAGACGACGCCGGGCCTGCGGGCGCTGGAAAAATACGCCGTGCGCTGCGGCGGCGGCTTCAACCACCGCTTCGGCCTCGACGACGCGGTGCTGATCAAGGACAACCACATCGCGGTCGCCGGCGGCGTGCGGCCCGCGCTCGAACGCGCGCGGCGGGTCGTCGGCCATCTCGTCAAGATCGAGATCGAGGTCGACACGCTGGCGCAATTGCGCGAGGTGCTCGCCACGGGGCTCGCGGACGCGGTGCTGCTCGACAACATGGATGTGGAGACGCTGCGCCAGGCCGCGCATATCAACGCCGGCCTGCTGACGCTCGAGGCTTCCGGCGGCGTGACCGAGGCGACACTCGCCGCCATCGCCGCGACTGGCGTCGATTACGCCTCTTCCGGCGCCTTGACGCATTCGGCGCCGAACTTCGATGTCGCGCTCGACATCGAGACCGGAGCGTGAGGCCCGGCGCCCGCGATCACAATTTCGCCGACACCGTCGCCGTCGTTTGCGGATCGCCCCAGGCCGGCGCCTCGCCGCCGTCGCCCCAGGCTCGCGGCCGATAGAAGGTGTGGACGCCGAACTTGTAGAGCCGACGCATCTCGCGCACCCATGACGGCCTGACCCAATAGGCGTGGTAGTGCGTCGACTTGCCGACCTCGGGCAACCACAGCCGTCCGTCGAGAATCTCCTTGGCGATCTTCCTGGCGCGCTCCCACAGATCGCGCTCGCGAATGCCCTTACGCATCGAACCGTCGCAGGCGAACGAGAACTGGCATGCCAGCCAGCGATGCTTGTTCTGATAGACGACACCGCAGACGGTGGTGGGATAGTAACCGGAGAAGGCGCGGTTGAGCACGACCTGCGCGACCGCGATCTGTCCGCGCACGGGCTCCCCGCGCGCCTCGTAGTAGATCGCCTCGGCCAGACACTTCTCCGCCTTGGCGCGTTCGGCGCCATCGAGCGCGAAACGTTCGGCCGGCGTGCGCGGACGCTGACCCTCGCCGGTGACCTCGCCCTTGCCGGCGACCGACTCGCCCGCGTCGTTGAGTCCGCCCGGCGCGGCCGGCAGCGACGCCGTCGCTTTCATGTCGGGATCGATCCCCGCGTCCGGCATGACGATGATCGGCTCCTCGCCCGGCAGCCATCGCTCCAGCCGGTCGGTCGGCGGGCCGAGCGAGGCGCCGAGGAACAGCCGCGCCGTCGTTATCGAGAAGCCCTCGAAGGACTCCGTCTCCGAAGTCTCCGCGTCCTCCTCCGGCGATCCGAGAGCGCCGTCCTGACGCGGAACCGGCGGCGCTTTCAACGCCGCTTCGAGCTCGGGATCGAGCGGGGCCTGCAACGCGGCGGTCTTGGCGGCGACGACCGCTTCGTCCCTCGCCGGAGCCGCGCCGCCTGGCGCGCCGGTTGCCATCGCGTCAACGGGCGGCGCGTCGACGACCGGGGAAGTGGCCGGCATCGCCGGGGCCAGCCGGTCGCCCTTGGCGGCACGGTTGACCTCGGGAAACCTGCGCTCCGGCGCGCGGCCGACGGGCTGGCCGAGCGGATTCGTCGCGATCGATCCGGTCACGTCGATGCCGCGCGAGTCAAGGCTGGCGAGCCGGTAGTTCGCCGTCTCGCGCGCGGCGGTGCCGATCGGCCTGGAGAATGAGAATGTGGCGGCGTGGATGGTGCCGAACGGCGAGGCGATCAGGCTCTTCTGATAGCGCTCGGCCACGCCCGGCTGGCGCGCCAGCAGCGCGGCGATGTCCTGATAGCCGATTTCGTTTGGCATCAAACCAAACGCGCAAAGGCCGAAGCCGAACCAGCCCAGCTTCGCGTTCTTGACCCGGTTACGCAGAACATCCATTCGGGTACGCTCACGCAACAAAAAGACACGACCACCGCGCGTTCGGCACGATTTGAACGTCGTGGTTCGTATCCGATTAACGTTGCGGGAGACTTAATCGCCGCGGCGACGCCGTCACACGCAAGCAAATCGCGCGAATATCGCCTTCACATCCGCCAACCTGGTAAACGCGCGGTGGCGAAGACTGGTAAACGACGCGTTGTCCCACGTGGTAAACGCGCGTCAACCATGTCGACGGCATCGCCCCCGCATCATCATAAAGTCGAATCTGCGCGCGCGATCGCGACGAAAGAATGCCCTTCGATCGACGACAATGCGCTCATTCGCGGGCGGCCGCGCCACGCCCGTGATCCGAATTTCGCCACGATCGAATTGGAACGACGCTCGCGTCACATACGGCCGAGATAGACGGCGACGAAATTGCCGGCGAGAAACATCGCCACGCCCCCGCCGATGCCAAACAACAGCGCGCGATCGGGAATGAGTTCGGGCACCGGCCGCCGCAGGACGACGCGCAAGACAAGCAGCGCGACGCCGGTCGCCGCGCCGAACACGATCAAGGGATGAGCGAGAATATCCTCGCCGAAGGGACGACGCGGCGCGATCAGGCCGAAGCCGAAACCGGCGAGACCCATCAGTCCGTACCACCAGACGAGCCGCGGCGACATCAAGGGCCGCGCCGGCGAAGGCGATCGCGCCTCGCGCCGGGCGCGCGGATCGGGACGGAGCGGCGGCACGCGGTTCATCCCACGCGCGCGGCCGTCGCCAGGCTCACGCCTGGCTCGCGGCCTTGGCGCCGAGCGCGGATTGCGCCGCGGCCAGGCGCGCGATCGGCACGCGGTAGGGCGAGCAGGAAACGTAGTCGAGCCCCGCGTCATGACAGAAGGCGATCGAGGCCGGATCGCCGCCGTGCTCGCCGCAGATGCCGACCTTGAGATCCCGCTTGGTCTTGCGCCCGCGCTCGACGCCGATCTTCACCAATTCGCCGACGCCTTCCTGGTCGAGCGAGACGAACGGATCGACGGCGAAGATGCCCTTGCCGACATAGGTGCCCAGGAAACTTCCCGCGTCGTCGCGGCTGATGCCGAAGGTCGTCTGCGTCAGGTCGTTGGTGCCGAAGGAGAAGAAATCGGCCGCCTTGGCGATTTCGCCGGCCTTCAGCGCGGCGCGCGGCAATTCGATCATGGTGCCGACGAGGTAGGTGATGCGCGCGCCCGCCTCGCGCATGACGGCGTTGGCGGTGGCGTCGATGCGCGCCTTGATCAGGTCGAACTCGGCCTTGGTCGCGATCAGCGGCACCATGACCTCGGGCACGACGTGGCGGCCGGTGCGCTTGCCGGCCTCGATGGCGGCCTCGAAGATCGCGCGCGCCTGCATCTCCGCGATTTCCGGATAGGCGACCGCGAGGCGGCAGCCGCGGAAACCGAGCATCGGGTTGAACTCGGAAAGTTCGCGCGCGCGGTCGGCGAGCTTGCGCGGATCGGCGTTCATCGCCCGCGCCACTTCCTCGATTTCGCTCTGGCCGTGCGGCAAGAACTCGTGCAGCGGCGGATCGAGCAGGCGGATCGTCACCGGCAGGCCCTTCATGATCTCGAACAGCTCGACGAAATCGGCGCGCTGCATCGGCAACAGCTTCGCCAGCGCGACGCGCCGGGCCTGCTCGTCGCCGGCCAGGATCATTTCCCGCACCGTGCGGATGCGGGCCTCCTCGAAGAACATGTGCTCGGTGCGGCAAAGGCCGATGCCCTGCGCGCCGAACTTGATGGCCACGCGCGCGTCGGCCGGCGTGTCGGCGTTGGTGCGCACGCCGAGCCGGCGCACCGCGTCGGCCCATCCCATCAGCGTGCCGAATTCGCCGGAGAGTTCCGGCTCGATCATCGGCATCTTGCCGGCGAGCACTTGTCCCGCCGAACCGTCGATGGTGATGATGTCGCCGGCCTTGAAGGTGCGGTTGCCGACCGCCATGGTTCCGCGCTGGTAATCGACGCGCACCGTGCCGGCGCCGGAAACGCAGGGCTTGCCCATGCCGCGCGCGACGACCGCGGCGTGCGAGGTCATGCCGCCGCGCGTGGTCAGAATGCCCTGCGCGGCATGCATGCCGTGGATGTCCTCCGGGCTGGTCTCGATGCGCACCAAGATGACGCGGTGGCCGTCGGCCTGAAGCTTGGCCGCCTCGTCGGCGGAGAACACGATTTCGCCGGAGGCCGCGCCGGGCGAGGCCGGCAGGCCGGTCGCGATGATGTCGCGCGGCGCGTCCGGATCGATGGTCGGATGCAGCAGCTGGTCGAGCGAGGCCGGATCGACGCGCGTCACCGCCTCCTCGCGCGTGATCAGCCCTTCATTGGCGAAATCGACCGCGAGCCGCAGCGCCGCCCGCGCCGTGCGCTTGCCGTTGCGCGTCTGCAGCATCCACAGCTTGCCCTGCTCGACCGTGAATTCGAGGTCCTGCATGTCGCGGTAGTGCTTTTCCAGCAGCAGGTAGATGCGCGACAGCTCCTTGAACACCGCCGGCATCGCGCCTTCGAGCGAAGGCTTGTCGGAGCCGGATTCGCGCCGCGCCGCCTCGGTGATTTCCTGCGGCGTGCGGATGCCGGCGACCACGTCCTCGCCCTGCGCGTTGATCAGGAACTCGCCATAAAGCTGCTTTTCGCCGGTCGAGGGATTGCGGGTGAAGGCGACGCCCGTCGCCGAGCTCTCGCCCATGTTGCCGAACACCATGGCCTGGATGTTGACGGCGGTGCCCCAGGATTCCGGGATGTCGTGGAGTTTGCGGTAGGTGACCGCGCGCGCGTTCATCCAGGACGAGAACACCGCGCCGACCGCGCCCCACAATTGATCGTGCGGATCCTGCGGGAAGTCCGCGCCGGTCTCGCGGCCGACGGCTTCCTTGTACTGCTTGACCATCTCCACCCAATCGTCGGCGGTCAGATCGGTGTCGAGCGTGTAGCCTTTGCGATCCTTGTGGGTGTCGAGGATTTCCTCGAAGTGATGGTGGTCGAAGCCGAGCACCACGTCGGAATACATGGTGATGAAGCGGCGGTAGCTGTCATAGGCGAAGCGCCGGTCGCCCGACTTCTTCGCCAGCGCCTCGACGGTCGCGTCGTTGAGGCCGAGGTTGAGGACCGTGTCCATCATGCCCGGCATCGAGGCGCGCGCGCCCGAGCGCACCGACACGAGCAGCGGATTGACCGGATCGCCGAAACGCTTGCCGGTGGCGCGTCCGACCTGGTCGAGCGCCTGCTCGACCTGCGCCTTGAGCTCCTTGGGGTAGGTCTTGTCGTTGGCGTAGAAATAAGTGCAGACCGAGGTCGGTATGGTGAAGCCGGGCGGCACCGGCAGTCCAAGGTTACACATCTCGGCAAGGTTTGCGCCCTTGCCGCCGAGCAGATCGCGCATCCCCGAGCGGCCTTCGGCCTTGCCATCGCCGAAGGTGAAGACCCACTTCCCCGGACGCACGGCCGTGGGCTTCGAAGCGGACTTCGACACCAGTTTGGAAGCGGGCTTGGCCACCGTCTTGGTCGCCGATTTGGCCGCGACCTTGACGGCCCCCTTGGAAGGGGGCTTCGCGGATTTCGACGCAAGCTTCGCCGAAGATCGCGCGGTGGATTTGGCTGAACCGCGTTTCGAGGAATTCCTTGAGGTCAATTTGGCCATGACGTCACTTCCGATGAACGGACGGATTTCGTCGTTAGAAACACCCTTTGATGGTTGCGCGCAAGACCGCGATCAACCGAAATAGCTCTGGACAATAGCGGCTTGCACAGCCCAACGACGAGACTCAACCGATGCTCGACGGCGAACGGTGTTCGCGCGCGGGTCCACGCCTCGCGAGTGCCGCGCCGGCCCTTAAGGCAAGCCCCGCGCCTTACCCCTCGATCTTGGAGAAATCGGCGACCGCGCGGGTGGCGTCACGAATTTCGTTGAGGAGTTTCAGGCGGTTCTCGCGCAAGGCCTTGTCGTCGGCGTTGACCGTCACCTTGTCGAAGAAGGCATCGACCGCGGGGCGCAGTTTGGCGAGCGCGGCCATCGCCGCGGTAAAGTCTTCCTTGGCGACGGCGGCCGACGCATCGCGCTTGGCGGCCTCGATCGCGGCGGCGAGCGCCTTTTCTTCCGGCAGCGCGAACAGCTTGGCGTCCGGAGCGCCGCCATAGGCGCGGCCATCCTTCTTTTCCTCGATGCGCAGGATGTTGGCGGCGCGCTTGGTTCCGGCGAGAAGGTTCTTGCCATCGTCGGTGTCGAGGAACTTGCCCAGCGCCTCGACGCGGCGGACGATGAGCAGGAGATCGTCGAGCACCGGCGCTGCTTCCCTCTCCCCTTGCGGGAGAGGGTGGCCGAGCGCGGCGAGGCCGGGTGAGGGGTGAGCTTTCGTCCCCTCATCCGTCGCCTTCGGCGACACCTTCTCCCGCGAGGGGAGAAGGGAGCCGAGCGCAAGCACCGCATCGACCAGATCGTGCCGCGCGCCCTGCTCGCGGAGTTGGACCTTCAGGCGATCGGCGAAGAAGGAGAGGAGATTGAGCGCTTCCTCCCGATTACTGCCCATCAACTCAGACTTCACGATGTCAGGGAATTCGAACTTTTCCCAACTTGCTTCGAATAGCGAAACCAACTGAAGCCGCAGCCCATTCTCCAGCACCAGCCTAATCACCCCCAGCGCCGCGCGGCGCAGCGCATAGGGGTCCTTCGAGCCGGTCGGCTTTTCGTCGATCGCCCAGAAGCCGACCAGCGTGTCGATCTTGTCGGCGAGCGCGACCGCGATGCTCACCGGATCGGCCGGAACCAGATCGTTCGGTCCCTGCGGCTTATAATGATCCTCGATCGCATGCGCGACCGCCTCGTCCTCGCCGAGCGCCTCGGCGTAATAGCGGCCCATCAGGCCCTGCAATTCGGGAAACTCGCCGACGACTTCCGTCGCGAGATCGAGCTTGGCGAGCCGCGCCGCGCGTTTGGCCTTCTCCACATCGGCCCCGACTAGCGGCGCGAGTTCACCGGCGAGCCGCTCGATGCGTTCGATCCGCTCATATTGCGAGCCGAGCTTGGCGTGGAAGGTCACGCCCTTGAAACGCTCCAGGCGCTCGTCGACCGATTTTTCCTTCCAGTTCTTCAGGTCCGTCTCGTAGAAGAACTTGGCGTCGGACAGCCGCGCGCGGATGACGCGCTCGTTGCCGGCGATAATCGCCTTGCCGCCGTCGCTCGCCTCGATGTTCGAGACCAGAATGAATTTGTTGGCGAGCTTGGATGAATCCGGATCGCGCAGCACGAAACATTTCTGGTTGGCGCGGATGGTCGCGCGGATCACCTCGTCGGGAATGGCGAGAAACGCTTGGTCGAACGATCCCATCAGCGCGACCGGCCATTCGACGAGGCCGGCGACCTCGTCGGCGAGGCCCTGATCCTCGACCAGCTCCAGCCCCCGCGCGAAGGCGAGGTCCTTGGCATCGTGCAGGATGATGTCCTTGCGCCGCGCCGGGTCGAGCACGACCATGGCCTTGTCGAGCGCGGCCACGTAATCGTCGAAGCGGCGAACCTCAATCGCTTGCCGCGCCATGAAGCGGTGGCCGTAAGTCGTGTTGCCGGCGGCGATGCCGCCAACCTCGAACGGCACGATCTCCGGCGTCTCGCCCTCGACGGCAAAGGTCGCGACGATCGCGTGCAGCGGGCGCACCCAGGAAAGAGCGCCCGGACGCGCCGAGCGCTCGCCCCATCGCATCGATTTCGGCCACGGGAAGGTACGAACGATGACTGGAAGGATTTCGGCCAGCACGTCGAGCGCGGGCCGGCCGGGCTTCTCGATCAGCGCGACATAGAAGTCGCCCTTTTTCGGATCCTTCTGGACGGTGGCCTCGTCGAGCGAGGCAAGTCCCGCCGCTTTCAGGAACCCCGCGATCGCGCCTTCGGGCGCGCCGACGCGCGGCCCCTTCTTCTCATCCTTGAGGTCGGGCTGGCGCGAGGGGATGCCCTGAACGGTCAGCGCCAGACGGCGCGGCGTGGCGAAGGCCTTCGCGCCCTCATAGACGAGCCCGGCCTCCACCAGCCGATCGGTGACGAGCTTGCGCAAATCCTCCGCCGCGCGGGCCTGCATCCGCGCGGGGATTTCCTCGGAGAACAGCTCAAGCAGAAGATCGGGCATCGTTTTTCTTTCAGCGCGCTCGTGATCCCAACCCTCACCTTGAGGGGGGCGACCGACGACGCGCGTCGCGGCGGGGCGATGGCGTTATTCGGTCCTCACCCCAGCGCCTTATGCGCGCCGTCGCACAAGGGCGCGTTCTTGGTCTGCTTGCAGGTGCAGAAATAGGCCGCCTTCGTTTCCGGTGCGGTCCATTTCATCGGCGTGAACGACGACCCCTTGTGGCTGCCGTCGCACAGCGGCTGCTTGGCCGACTTGCCGCAGGTGCACCAATAATAATCCTTGCCGGCCTCGACCTCGACGGCGATCGGCGCCTTGCCGGCGATCACTGCTTTCTCACTCATTCCGCGTTTCCTCCCGCTTCGGTTGCTTTCCACGCCTCGCCGCACGCCTTGGCGAGCTCGCGCACGCGCAGGATGTAGCTCTGCCGCTCGGTGACGGAGATCACGCCGCGCGCGTCGAGCAAATTGAAGACGTGACTTGCCTTGATGCACTGGTCATAGGCCGGCAGCGCCATCAGGTGAGCGCGCGCCGCGCCCTCGCCCTTCCAGCCGGCGTCGAGATATTTCCGGCACGCGCCTTCCGCCATCTTGAACTGCTCGAACAGCATCGCGGTGTCGGCGTGCTCGAAATTGTGCCGCGAATATTCCCGCTCGGCCTGCAGGAAGACGTCGCCATAGGTCACCTTGTCGGCGCCGTCGCGGCCGTTGAAGTTGAGGTCGTAGACGTTCTCGACGCCTTGCACATACATCGCCAGGCGCTCGAGCCCGTAGGTGAGCTCGCCCGCGACCGGCGCGCATTCGAAGCCCGCGACCTGCTGGAAGTAGGTGAACTGCGAGACCTCCATGCCGTCGCACCAGCACTCCCACCCCAGGCCCCAGGCGCCCAGCGTCGGGCTTTCCCAATCGTCCTCGACGAAGCGGATGTCGTGGAGACTGGCGTCGATGCCGATGGCGGCGAGCGACTTGAGGTAGAGGTCCTGAATGTCGGCCGGCGACGGCTTCAGAATGACCTGAAACTGGTAGTAGTGCTGCAGCCGGTTGGGATTCTCGCCGTAGCGGCCGTCCTTGGGCCGCCGCGAAGGCTGCACATAGGCGGCGTTCCAACGCCTGGGGCCCAGCGCCCGCAACGTCGTCGCCGGATGAAAGGTGCCCGCGCCCACTTCCATGTCGTAGGGCTGCAGGATGACGCAGCCGTAATCGGCCCAATAACGCTGCAGCGTCAGGATGAGCCCCTGAAACGAGCGTTCGGGACGCATATGGGGCGGCACTGTTTCCATCATCTCGCGGTGTTTGAAGGAAAAAAGCGCGCGGAACCTAGCGTATTGTCGCCTTGAGTCAAATCGGCCCGAGGCGCGCGGCGCAGGGCGTTATCGCCCGAAAACCGGGTTCGTCGCGCGGGCGGCGGGGCTGGCTGCAACGCTGTCAGGCCGGGGCCTTCGGCCGCGCCAGCCATCCTCGGCGCGGCGGATCCGGCCAATGCCGCGCGAAACCGTAACCGTCCGCTAACCGGTACGGCAAGGAGGTGGCCAAATGTCGGATTTTGTTAGGGATTGAGCGGTTAGAACCACGCCCGCGTCAAACACGCGGACCGGGCTGGATCCGCGTCATCAAGCCTGACGGCGGAGCCACCGCCGCGAAAAAATGTCCTGTAGCGTCTGAACCCACGGCGGCCCCGTGGCGACAGATGATCAATACAGGCAGGGAGAATTCAAATGCTCGCGTTCGAAATCATTGGGGCCATCCTCATCACCTTGTCGCTCGCCGCGATGGTCGGTTCGGATGCCGGCTTTCGTAATTCCTGACCCGCCTTCCCTCATTTGACCAGACCTGCCTCCAGGTTTGCGAGCCCGGCCGTGGACGATGCCCCGTCCACGGCCGGCAAACCTCGTTGAGGGCGAGGCAGATCAATCTCGGAAAAACGCGGGCAGAAAAAAGAAGACGGGCCGGCCTCGGCTCAGTCCGGCCGATAGGTTCCCGTGACTGGATCGCGCCTGAGCGTCGGAATCCGCTCGCCGGCCGCGCCTTCGGCGACATGGGCCGTGCGGGCCTTCTCAAGCTCTTCATTGATGCGGCGGCCTTCGCGCGCGAGCCAGCGCACGACGGCAAAACCGCCGACCGCTCCCAGCGCCCAAAGAATGACCGGAGGCATTGCCTTCTCCTTCAACCGTCGCGGGAGACCGTAATTCGGGCTCCGCTCGCGAACAAGGCCGAACCAAGCCCGCGATTCCGACAATTCGGCGACATATTTCAGAAACCGAACCGCGACCAAATGGCGCGGGCTTCGACCGCCGAGATCAGTTCTTCCGCCGAGGGCAGCGCCATTCCGGCGCCCCGGCGCCCGAAAAACCCTTGAAAGAAGCCCGAAGAGGGCGAAATCAGCGGCATCAGCACATCCTCGCCGAAGCGCGCCCGCAGGCTCGCGCGCAAGTCGCCGACCGCGTCGGCAAGCCCCAGCGCGATCGCCCGCTCGCCGACCCAATAGGCGCCGGAAAACAGGTCCTCGTCGCCCGCCTTGAGCCGCTCGCCGCGCCGCGCCCGCACCAGGGTGATGAAATGGTCGTGGATCTGGCGCTGAATGGCCTTCAGCCGTTCCACATCGTCGGGATTCTCGGGCAGAAACGGATCGAGCATCGCCTTGTGTTCGCCCGACGTGTATATGCGCCGCTCCACCCCGATCTTGCGCAGCAGCTCGGCGAAACCGAACGATCCGCCGACGACGCCGATGGAGCCCACGATCGAGGAGGGATCGACGACGATCTCGTCGCCGGCGCAGGCGATCATGTAGCCGCCGGAGGCCGCGACGTCCTCCACGAAAGCCAGCACCGGCAGGTTCTTTTCCGCGGCGAGTTGGCGGATGCGCTGGTGGATCGCGTGCGACTGAACCGCCGATCCGCCCGGCGAGTTGATGACGAGCGCGACCGCCGACGCGCGGGGAAACTCAAAGGCCCGGTCGAGCGAACGGGAAAGCGCGGCGAGCGTGACGCCCGGCCGCAGCGGCGTGACCGCGCCGATCGTCCCGCCGATCCGCAGCACGGGCACGACCGCGACGCCGAGCTTCCAGCGCGCGGGAATGAACGGGAGCCGCCGCAGCGGCGACAACATCTCATTCAATCGTGATCGCGATGACGGGCTTGTGTCTGGTGTCGTCATGAGGATGCGCTCACCTTCTCGAATTCCTCGCGTCCAGAAACGTTCTGTTAACCGTTGGCAAGGAATTTGCCTGATATCGGATGTGGTGTTCCGGTCGTAGCAAGGAAAGCTGTAGGCCCATGAAAATCTATCTGCTTATCAGCTTGATCGCGCTTCTTCTCGCGGCGACCTATTTCTCCCAACAGCCCGTATCGAAAGAAGAATCGGGCGCGGTCTAGCCTTTATCGACCTCGCCGGGGGCCGATTTGGGCGTCCGCTCGGGTGTCCCGAACGAAAGCGCACCCTCCCCGCGCGCGACGCGCGCGAACTCCTTGCTCGGCGTGCCTGCCTCATCGGCGAGCGTGATGCCCGGATAATACGCAAGCGGCGCCCGCGATCCCTTGGTCGCGCGCACCAGCATGCGAATCGCCGCCGCGCCGGGCTTGGCGAATACCGGCATCACCGACACCCCGCCGAAGCCGCGCGCGAGCGCGCCGAGCACATCGGCGAGCCCGTCCGCGCGCCAGATCATCGTCAGCGTGCCGCCCGGCCGCAGGATACGCCGCGCGGCGTGAATCCAGGTCTCGAGTGTTCCGGCGCGCGCGACATGCGCCCGGCCGCGACGCGCGTCCGGCGAGGCGCGATGCCGGACCGGATCATTGAAGGGCGGGTTCATCATCACCACGTCGGCGCTTGCCGGGCCGAGCCCCGCGACGGCGAACGCCTTCGGCGACGCGGCGACATCGAGCGTTTCCACCCTGGCGGCCGAGGCCCCGTTGGCCCTGGCGTTCTCGGCCGCGAGGTCCGCGAGCACCGAATCGATCTCGACGAGGACGAGGTCGACGCGGGCGACGCGCGCGGCCACGACCAGCGCCGCCGCGCCGACGCCCGCGCCGAATTCGACCACGAGGTCGCCCGGCTCGGCCGCGGTCGCCGCGCCGAGCAGCACCGCGTCGTGCCCTACCCGATGCCCCGTTAGCGGCTGACGCAGCCGCACCCGCCCGCCGAGAAAGGCGTCGTCGCTGAAGCCGTCCGGATGGGGCGCGCTCATGTCGGGTCGTCGGGCCCGAGTTCCTTGGAAAGGCCCGCCTCGACGAGCAGGAGCCGCGCCTCGGCCGCCCGCTCGTCGTCCACAAGGATCCGGCGCGGCAGGATGCCGATCGATCCTTCCAAGACGCTCATGTTCTGGTCCAACACCACATGCCTGATGGCGGCGCCCCCCAGCAGCGCCCCCACCACCGAAACGAGCACCGGATCGTTGGTTCGCAGGAGTTCTCTCATCGACCTTCCCAAGATTTCAAGGCCGCGGCGACTTGCCGCCCCGCCCCGGTGTTTCTATTGTCGGAGCCAAGGAAGCCGGAGAAAAGCCCGTGGCGGTCGTCGTCCCGTTTGAGAGCCCTGCCGCGTCGATCGAAAGCCTGATCGGGCTGGTGGCCGGCGACATGGAGCGCGTCAACGGCGCCATCCTGGCCCGGACCGGCTCGGAAGTCACGATGATCCCGGAGGTGGCCAACCACCTGATCTCCTCCGGCGGCAAGCGGCTGCGGCCGATGCTGACGCTGGCGATGGCGGGCCTGTCGGGCTACGCCGGCGACGGCCATATCAAGCTCGCCACCGCCGTCGAATTCATGCACACGGCGACCCTCCTGCACGACGACGTCGTCGACGAAAGCGACATGCGGCGGGGCAAGCTGGCCGCGCGCATGCTCTGGGGCAACGAGGCGAGCGTGCTGGTGGGCGATTTCCTGCTCGGCCAAGCCTTCCGCATGATGGTCGAGGTCGGCTCCATGCGCGCGCTCGACATCCTTTCGGCTGCGGCCTGCACCATCGCCGAGGGCGAGGTGATGCAGCTTGCCGCCGCCAAGAACACCGCCACCACCGAGGACGAATATCTCGCCGTCGTGCGCGGCAAGACGGCCGAACTGTTCGCCGCCGCCTGCGAGGTCGGCCCGGTGATCGCCCAACGGCCCAAGGCCGAACAGGCCGCCTGCCGGTCCTACGGCATGAATCTCGGCATCGCCTTCCAGCTCGTCGACGACGCGCTCGATTATGGCGGCAAGGCCGCCAAGCTCGGCAAGAATGTCGGCGACGATTTCCGCGAGGGCAAGATCACCCTGCCGGTGGTGCTCGCCTTCCGGCGCGGCAACACCGCCGAGCGCGCGTTCTGGACCCGCACGCTGGAAAAAGGCGAGATCAATGACGGCGATCTCGACCACGCCATCGGCCTGATGATCAAGCACCGCACGCTGGACGACACCATCAGCCGCGCCCAGCATTACGGCGCGATGGCGATCGACGCGCTCGGCCTGTTTCAGGCCTCGACGATGAAGACGGCGCTGGAACAGGTCGTCGCTTTTTGCGTCGCACGCTCGCATTGACCCGCCAAGTCGACCTCGGCGACGATCGCCCGCGCGGCTATCGCTCGCCGATGATCGCCGCGCGCGTCCACCATGCGGGATGATCGCGGGAAAGTTCGCGCGCCGCCGCGCGCGCCGCATGGCCATTCTCGAACAGACCGAAGCACGTCGCCCCCGACCCCGACATGCGCGCGACCTTGCAGTCCGCCGTATTTTCGAGCGCCTCGATCACGGCGCCGATCGCCGGTCGCAGCCGCGTCGCCGCGCCCTGCAGATCGTTGCGCCCGGAAGCGATGGCGGAAAGCCACGTCTCTTGCGAGGCATCCTTTCCGGGCCAGCTTTTCTCCGCTCCTTCAACGCGCGTTTCCCCTGGCGTTAATCCGAGCGCGGCAAACACCTCGCGCGTCGACAGTGCGTCGCCGGGATTGACCAGCACGCACCCCATGCGCGCCAGCGCCACCGGCTCAAGCCGCTCGCCGCGCCCGCGCATGACGCAAGAGATCGAGGCGAGACAGACGGGCACGTCGGCGCCGGTCTCGCGCGCGGCTTCGACGAGGCGCGGATCGTCGAGCTTGAGGCCATTGGCGCGCGCGAGAAGACGCAGCGCGGCGGCGGCGTCCGCCGAACCGCCGCCGATGCCGGAGGCGACCGGCAGGCGCTTGTCGAGCGTGAATTCGCCGATCACGAGGCCGGGCACGCGCGCGGCCAGCAGCTTCGCCGCGCGGATGACGAGGTTGTCGTCGGCCGCGCCCAATGCGGCGGCCATCGACCCGCTCGTTCGCAGCGCCAGCGCCGGTCCCGTCGCGAGCGTCAAGCGATCGCCGCGATCGGCGAACGCCACGAGACTGTCGAGTTCGTGATAGCCGTCCTCGCGCCGGCCGCGCACGATGAGCGTGAGATTGATCTTGGCGCGGGCGCGTTCGGCGAGAATGGCCATCACCGGTCAGCCGCCGTTCTTGCCGTCCTTCTTGTCCTTGTCGACCGCCACCGCCGGGGCATTGTCGTCCGGCAGGCCGTTGGCGATTTTCGCGAGGATCTTCGGCAGTTCATCCGGATCCGGCTTGAGATCGCGCGCGTGCGCCCACTGGAAGCGGGCCTCCAGCGTCCGGCCGATCCGCCAATAGGCGTCGCCGAGATGATCGTTGATGGTCGGATCGTCCGGCTTGAGCTCGATCGCGCGTTCGAGATTCTTGGCCGCTTCCTCGTAATTGCCGATGCGGTAATAGGCCCAGCCGAGGGAGTCGACGATGTAGCCGTCATCCGGGCGCTGCTCGACGGCGCGGCGGATCATCTTCATGCCCTCGTCGAGATTGACGCCCTGGTCGATCCAGGAATAGCCGAGATAATTGAGCACCAGCGGCTGCTCGGGCTGCATCGTCAGCGCCTGTTTCAGGTCGGCTTCCGATTTCGGCCATTGCTTGGAGCGCTCGTGGCAGATGCCGCGGAAATAGTAGAACACCCACGCCTTCTTGTCCTCGGCGGGCAGCATGTCGATGCCCGAGGAGTAGGTTTGCGCGCATTCGGCGAACTTCTTGCGCTCGCGCTGCACATTGCCGAGCGCCATGATGGCTTCGAGGTCGCGCGGATTGTCGCCGACCAGGGCGGTAAGGATCGCGATTGACTCCTCGGTGCGTTCGACCGCGTCGAGGCTGGTGGCGAGCTGGATCCGCGCGTTGCGCTTGAGCGGCGAGTTGTCCGGAACGCGCTCGTAGATCGGTATCGCCTGAAGCGGCTTCTTGACCGTCTCGAACAGGTCGGCGAGCGTCAGCAACGCCAGGGAGTGGTCTGGGGCGAGGTAGAGCGCGAGCCGGAGATAGATGAGCGCGAGGTCCTCGCCGCCGCGGCGATTCAGCGTGGCGGCGATGCCGTAGAGCGCCTCCGCGGCGCCTTCCCGCGGGGTCTCCGCGAGCGGCGGCAGCTTCCTTCCCGCCCGCGTCTCGCGCAGTCCTTCCTGGACCAGCGGATGACGCGGCGAGGCCTTTTCCAGGGTCTCGTAGATCTTGACGGCCTCCTCCGGCGATTTCCCGCGCGAGAGAAACCGCCCATAGGCCTCGGCGGAGCGCAGCGCCGAGGTGTCGACCTTGTAGGCGCGTTCGAGCCGCGTACCGGCCTCGCCGCGCTTGTCGGCGAGATCGGCGATCATGCCCGAATGGAGATCCTTGAAGATCGAGTACCAGTCGGGACCGGAAAGCTTGTCGATCGCGGCGAGCGCGCCGCGCGAATCGCCGGCGCCGAAGCTCGCCCAGCCCGAAAGCAGCGTGGCGACGAGATCGGTGATCGGCCCGCGCACCGACTGGTTGATGTTGATACGCGCGGCCTGATATTGCTTCTGCGCCAGCGCCTTCACGCCGACCACGAGGCGGGCGACGCGGTTGGTCTTGTCCTTCGCCAGAATGCGTTCGGCGAGTTTGACGGCCTCGTCGATATTGCCTTCCGCGATCGAGGCGATGAAGGCGCGGTCGAGGAGATCGGTGTTGTTCGGGTCCGACGTCAGCGCCGCGCGATAGAAGGCGGCGGCCGAGGACGCGTCGCGCTCGACGGTGGCGTGGCGAGCGGCGAGGTAATTGCCGGAAACCGAAACGCGGGAACGGATGCGCGGATGCATGCGCGGCAGGGGCGCGTCGTTGGCCTGGACCGGGTCGGCCGATTGCGCGAGCCGCGACGCCATTGGCGAAGTCGCCGGATCCCCGGCGGAAACGGGCGCCGACGAGGCGAGAAGGACCGCTGCGCAGCCCCACGCAAGCAAACGAACTCGATGATCAAAACCCATCACGACGTGACCTGCTCCAATTGCCGGCCGGCATCGCCGCCGCTCCGGTCGATCCGGCCAATCCCGCGATTCGACGGGCCTTGCCACCCTATACCCCGTTCCGCCTCCGCCCGCGACCGCGAGACGCCGGCGATCGCCGCGGCCCGCAGTCGCTCCGCGCGCGACGGCCCTGGCGGCACCCCGCCCGCGCGGCCGGTCCGGGGCGTCACGCCGGTACTCCCGGGCGGGCGACCTCAAGACCGCCGCGCTCCCGCGATACGCGTCCAATCACTCCGGCGCCAAGTACCTCGGATCCAATTACTTATGGACCAAGCACCGAAGGGCCAAGTCCATGAGGATCAAGTCCTTGAGGGCCAAGCCCTTAAGCGCCAAGTCCTTAAGCGCCAAGTCCTTAAGCGCCAAGTCCTTGAGTTCGAAGTACTTAAGGTCGAAGCACTGTGTCGGCATCGTGGCGGGCCGCGCGTCCCGCGCGGACCGGCTACATCGCGGTGTAAGTCGGCCCGCCTCCGCCTTCCGGCGTGACCCAGGTGATGTTGCCATTCGGGTCCTTGATGTCGCACGTCTTGCAGTGGACGCAGTTCTGCGCGTTGATGACGTAGCGCGTCTCATCGCCCTCCCGCACCCATTCGTAGACGCCGGCCGGGCAATAGCGGCCCGATGGTCCGGCGAAGACACCGAGCTCGGATGATTTCTGCAGCGCCGGATCGGCGAGCCGCAGATGCACCGGCTGATCCTCCTCGTGATTCGTATTGGACAGATACACCGACGACAGCCGGTCGAAGGTGATCTTGCCGTCGGGCTTGGGGTAGGCGATTGGCTGGTGCGCGCTGGCCGGCTCCAGCGACTGGGCGTCGGACTTGCCGTGGCCGAGCGTGCCGAACAGCGAAACGCCGAACAGCGTGTTCGTCCACATGTCGAAGCCGCCGAGGCCGACGCCGATCACGGTTCCGAGCCGCGACCAGAGCGGCTTGACGTTGCGGACCTTCTTCAGGTCGCGCCCGATGTCGGAATCGCGCCACGTTTCCTCATAGGCCGCCGGCTCGTCGCCCGAACGTCCGGCCGCGAGCGCCGCGGCGACATGCTCGGCCGCGAGCACGCCGGAGCCGATCGCGTTGTGCGAGCCCTTGATGCGCGGCACGTTCATGAAACCCGCCGCGCAGCCGATCAACGCGCCGCCGGGAAACGACAGGCGCGGCACGGATTGCCAGCCGCCTTCGGTCAAGGCGCGCGCGCCGTAGCTCAGCCGCTTGGCGCCCTCGAACACGCCGCGCACATGCGGGTGCAGCTTGAAGCGCTGGAACTCCTCGAACGGCGACAGATACGGGTTCTTGTAATTGAGATGCACGACGAAGCCGACCGCGACCAGGTCCTCGCCATAGTGGTAGAGAAACGAACCGCCGCCGGCCCAGTTGCCGAGCGGCCAGCCGAACGAATGCTCGATGAGACCGGGTTGATGCTTGGCCTTTTCGACCTGCCAGACTTCCTTCAGGCCGATGCCGAATTTCGCCGGCTCGCGGCCGGCGTCGAGCTTGTAGCGGGCGATGAGCTGCTTGGAGAGGTGGCCGCGCGCGCCTTCGGCGAACAGCGTGTATTTGCCGCGCAGCTCCATGCCGCGGGTGAAGGAATCCTTCGGCTTGCCGTCGCGGCCGACGCCCATGTCGCCGGTGGCGACGCCGACGACCTCGCCGCGTTCGCCGAACAGAACCTCGGCCGCAGCGAAGCCCGGATAGATCTCGACGCCGATCGCCTCGGCCCGCGTCGCGAGCCAGCGACAGACGTTGCCGAGCGAACCGACAAAGCACCCGTGATTGCTCATCAGGGGAGGCATGAGGAAATTGGGCAGGCGGATCACCGACGACCCGGTCATCCAGTAGAAGCGATCCTGCTTGACCTCGGTCGTGAGCGGACGATCGGGGTCCTCGCGCCAATTCGGCAGAAGCCGGTCGAGCCCGATCGGATCGATCACCGCGCCGGAAAGAATATGGGCGCCCGCCTCCGAGCCTTTTTCGACGACGACGACCGAGAGGTCCGCGTTAAGCTGTTTCAGCCGGATCGCCGCGCTCAGCCCGGACGGCCCGGCTCCCACGATCACCACGTCGAAATCCATCGACTCGCGCGGGGGTAGTTCCTCGCTGCTCATTCTCGCTCCCACACGTTACCCGCATGCGATCGGCGAAGGACAAGACCGGCCTTCGGTCCGTTCGCACGCGACCTCGCACCGCTCGGATCCGCGTCCATCTTATCCTATGGATCGGCGCGGCGGAGCAACCGCCGAAATCGCCACGTCCGCGATTTCGGCGCGCCCGGTTCCCGCAGTGATCGCGATGTTACCGGATCGTATCGACCCCATTTCATGAACGTGATCGATTCCAACAGGTTAGAGCATGGCGTCGTCCGAAAACCGCATCGCGCTTTTCGGCGTCATGCACTAGACTGACGCGACCGCGTTCCTTTCTCGAACAATTCGCATCAAGGCGCATGGCCCTCACCCCCGCGACCGCGCGAGACCTTCTTGCCTTCCAGTTGGAGGCCGGAGTCGATTGCGCGCTCGGCGAGGAGCCGGTCAACCGCCTGGCCGATCCGCATCCGCCGGTGGAGGCGCGGCCGCGCACGCCCGCCCGCGATCCCGAACCCGCCGCGCGAACCGCGGCCGAACGCGCGGGACCTTCTCCCCACGCCGCGGGCTCGGCGCCGCCCTCTCCCGACGCGGCGGCGGCGAACGCGCGCGAACTCGCCCGCTCGGCACGCACGCTCGATGAGCTGCGCGGCTTGCTCGATCGCTTCGACGGCTGCCCGCTCAAGGCGACCGCCAGCCGCCTCGTCTTCGCCGACGGCAATCCGCGCGCCCGCGTCATGCTGGTCGGCGAGGCGCCCGGACGCGACGAGGACATCGAGGGCCTTCCCTTCGTCGGCCGCTCGGGCAAGCTGCTCGACCGCATGCTGGCTGCGATCGGGCTCGACCGCCCCAACGTCTACATCGCCAACATCGTGCCGTGGCGCCCGCCCGGCAACCGCACGCCGACGCCGCAGGAGACGCAGATCTGCCTGCCCTTCATCCGCCGGCAGATCGAGCTGGTCGATCCCGACATTCTCGTTTCTCTCGGCAATCCGGCGACGCAGGCGCTGCTGGAAACCCGCGAAGGAATCGCCCGCACGCGCGGGCGCTGGTATGACTACGACACCGGAACGCGCAAGATACGCGCTCTGCCGACCTTCCATCCCGCTTATCTGCTGCGCTCGCCGGGCTCGAAACGCCAGGCCTGGCACGACCTGCGGATGATCCGCCGCGCGCTCGACGAAAGCGCGACGCGGGAAAAAGCGGGCGGGTGAAAAGCGGAACGGGTGAAAAGCGGAACGGACGGCGCGTTCAGCGCGGCTGGCCGTTGGCGTTGCCATTGGCGGCAGCGCGCGACGGGCGCACGATCGCCCAGCCGACGCGCAACAGCGACTGGCGGCCCTGCATCCGGCGTTCGAACGCGCGCGGAACTTCCGGCGCGATCTCGGGAAACCGCCGCCGGATGTCTTCCGGCGGCGCGCCGGCGGTGTCGTGCGCGCGCCAGACGATGATGCCGCCGCCGTCCTGGAATTGCCGACGCGTGATCCAGGGGGAAAGGTCCGGCGTGGCGTCGACGAGCAGATGCGGCCTGCCTGGGGCGGTCATGGCCACGATCGCGGCCAGATGCGGATCGCCGGCGACCGCCGGCAGCGGCTGCCCGGTGCGCCGCTCGTAGCTCTCGGCGAAGAACCGCCCGATGGCGTCGGCCGGCAGCGACGTGCGCGCTTCCGAGCCGCCGAACCAGGGCCACAGGAAGCTCAGCGCGAGCACAAACAGCGCGGGCGCGATGACGATCGCGGCCCATAGCGTGCGCAGCGCGCGCTGCCGGCGCAGGCGAACGATGTCGCCGCCGGCCACGATGATCGCGAGGCCCACCGGCAGAAGCAGCACGCCCGCGTCCGGCGCGACGTGGTCGCTGCCGGTCGCGATCGCGATCAAGATGGCGGCGAGCGCGGGCGCGATGGCGACGAAATAGACGAACGTGCGCGCCAGGGGATCGACCGGCTGACGCAGAATCGTCGGCGCGTCGGTTTCCTTGCGATCAAGCAAGCGCGAATTGGCGATCACCAGCAGCACGGTGCCGGCAAGCGCGAGCGCAAGCCCCCCCGCGATCGCCGGCAGAAGCGAAATATTGGCGACCGCCGCCATCATCGCCTCGACGCCGAGCGCGGGCATCGTCGGTCCGCCGCGCACGACCCAGATCAAATGCGGCACGACGAGCACGAAGACCACGATCAGGGCGAATAGGGAGTCGAGCGTGAACGCGGCGCGGCGGCCGCGTTCGGTCGAAAGCGTGAAGATGCCCAGAAGGGCGAGCAGCATCGCCGCGGCATAAGTCGTCAGCAGCAGCAGCCCCGCCTCGATCGACAGCGCGAACCAGGCCGTGCGCCGCCCGAGGCCGACCGCCCGCCAGTAATGCAGCAGAACGAGCGCCCAGAGCGGGCGCGCGAGCACCGCCGGACCGAATTCAACGCCGGCGATGCCGAACGCGGCGATCGTCACCGTCAGAATGATCGCGAGCGCCGCCTGTCGCGCGCCGACGATCATCCGCCCGACCGCGAACACCGCGCCCATCGCCACGACGAAGCAGATCTGGGCGAGCAGATAGACGCCCCAGACATTGCCGCCGGCGAGACGAAAGGCGAGATCGGCGAGCCACGGCGCCAGCGGCGGCCCGGCGCTCGTGCCGAGCCGATATTCCCGCCCCGTCGCCAGAATGCCCGCGACATCGCCCGGGGGGCTCGAATAAAAAAGCGTCGGCATCACGAACCACAATCCCGCGAGCGCGAGAATGATCGCCCAGGCGATGAGCACCGGCCGGGCGCGGATCATTTCAACGGCGAGCGAGGTAAAGCGCATCGAGGTCCAGGAACAGGCGAGGACCGGCGGGCCGCCGGCGCTTTCGTTGATAGTGCGCGGGCGCGGCCAGCGCAACGTGGCCGCCGCGTCAAGGTCGATGAAGCGGCCGGCCAAAATGTGGCGCGCGCCCACGACCCTCGGCGAAATTCACCGTGGATCGAGCGGATCGCCGGCCAGAAGCGCGGCGACCGGCGCAAAGGATCGGCGGTGATGGACGCAGGGGCCAAGGCGCCTTAGCGCCTCCAGATGCGCGGGAACCGCGTAGCCCATGTGGGATTCGAATCCGTAGCCGGGGAATTCCGACCCGAGGGCGACCATCAGGCGGTCGCGCGTCACCTTGGCGACGATGGAAGCGGCCGCGATCGAGGCCACGCGCGCGTCGCCGCGGATGATCGCCTCGCAATCGCAGTCGGCTTCGATCGGATCGCGGCCGTCGACGAAAACGTGGCGCGGCGCCTCGGGCAGCGCGCGCACGGCTTGCGCCATCGCCCATAAGGACGCGCGCAGGATGTTGTCGCGGTCGATCCGCTCCGGCGGCGCGAGGGCGACCGCGACGGAGGCGGTGGCGCAGATTTTCGCGAACAGCGTCTCGCGCTCGTCCGGCGCGAGACATTTGGAATCATTGAGGCCGCGCGGCACGCGGCGCGGATCGAGGATGACGGCGGCCGCCACCACGGGCCCGGCGAGCGGACCGCGGCCCGCCTCGTCGCAGCCGGCGACCGGCCAGACCTCGCGCTTGAGCAGCGCGCGCTCGCGCCGGAATGTCGGCGTGCTCGTCGGCGCCGCGCCTTTCGCCGCCACGTCCACCCCCGAAAATAGCTCGATTGCCGGTTCGGGTTTCATCGCGTCCGATCGTTCGAAGCAAGGCCATGGCGCCGATCATCCACCGGCAAATGACACTTCACGCGGATTTCTCCTGGCGATCGCCGCGCTCTCGGCTGGCCGGGTCGTCCGGCGCTCCCCGCGCGGCGGGGCGATGTGGTCGGCCGAAAGCTTGGCTTTTCCGAGATCGAGCCCCCAAGCCTCCCGCCGACGAATTCAAGAAGATGGTCGAAGCCGCGATCAAATCACGGATCGAAGCCGCGATCGAATTGGCGACCGCAACGTCGACCGAATTCGCCTCGCCAGCCGGCCACGGCTCCCGCCCTATTCAGCCGACGGATTCGATCTTCGGCTGGGTCAGCGACCAATGCGTCTGGATGATCCGCCATCCCGCCTCCGATCGGCGGTAAACCTCCGTGCAGTTCCAGCGGAATTCGCCGCCATTATCGCCCCATGAAACGAAATTGAAGGTGAGCACGGCCATGTCGGCTCCCTCCTGGACCTTCGGATCGATCAACGCGATACGACTGGCGCTCACCTTGCCGCGCAGGGATTCGTAATAGGCGCTCAGGCTCTCCCATCCATTCACCCGCCCCGGCAGGAACGGATCGAAATAGACCACATCCGGCGCCGAGATCTCCAGAAAGCCGGAGGGATCGCCCTTGCACCAACGCTCAAGCGCGCGGCGCTCCAGTCCTATGATCGCGTGCTCCGCGTTCATCACCTCTCCCCCAATTCAATCGCGTATGATCGGCCGAAGCCGGATCGCTTCGCCGAAAAGATCGCGCGCGGGTTCAACCGGCCGGAGCGCGACCGAACGCGCGACCGGTTTCCACACTTGCCGATCGCGCGCCCGGATCGCCACCTCGGCCGCGTCAGCCGCGTCAGAACAAGCGCAATTGCTCGCCGGATCGAAGCGGCGGCGAAAAATCATCGCACGTCAGCCTCGCCTTCTTCCGGTTGAGGCCGAGCTTTTCGCAGGCGACCTCGAAACGCCGGCCGATCATCCAGGCCAGCGGCCCGACGCCCTTCATGCGCAAGCCCCACCGCGAGTCGTAATCGCGCCCCGCCCGCATGTCGCGCACCAGACCGAAGACGTGACGGTAGCGGTCGGGGAAATTCGCGACCAGCCATTCGCGGAACAGGTCGCGCACTTCGAGCGGCAGGCGCAGGAGAATGTAGCCCGCCTCCTTCACGCCGGCATGGGCGGCGGCGTCGAGAATGCGCTCGATCTCGCTGTCGTTGAGCGCGGGGATCACCGGCGCGACCATCACCGAGGTGGGAATGCCGGCCTCCGACAATCGCCGCAGCGCCTCGAGCCGCCGCGCCGGCGTCGTGGCGCGGGGCTCCATCACCCGCGCGAGCCCGGCGTCGAGCGTCGTCACCGAAATCGCGACCTTGACGAGATGGCGACGCGCCATGCGCGAAAGGATGTCGATGTCGCGCGCGACCAGCGCCGACTTGGTGACGATGCCGACGGGATGGCCGGCGCGTTCGAGCACTTCGAGAATGCCGCGCATGATCGCGTATTTGCGCTCGATCGGCTGATACGGATCGGTATTGGTGCCGATGGCGATCATCTTCGGCGAGTAGCCGGGCGCGGAGAGCTCCTTCTCCAGAAGCGCGGGCGCGTCCGGCTTCATGAACAGGTTGGACTCGAAATCGAGTCCCGCCGACAGGCCGAGATAGGCGTGCGTCGGGCGCGCGAAGCAATAAACGCAGCCGTGCTCGCAGCCGCGATAGGGATTGATCGAGCGGTCGAAGCCGATGTCGGGAGAATCGTTGCGCGTGATCACCTTGCGCGCGGCGTCGATGCCGACCGTGGTGGCGAAAGGCGGCAGGGCTTCAAGACTCTCCCAGCCGTCGTCGAATGCCGCGCGCGCGTGCGCCTCGAAGCGCCCGCTGGCGTTGGACAGCGCGCCGCGACCGCGCCGCCGCTCGCCCGCCACGGCGGCCTCATTCGGCGCGGGCGGTTCGATGCCGCCTTGTCCGAGCTCTCGGGCGGCCGGCGGGGGCGCGGCGAGTGGCCGGGAGCGGCTCCCATTTTCCAATGCGAATCGGGTCATGGAGGCGAGCCTAGCAGTCGACGCGAACAAAACAAGAACGATATCGCGCAACTGCCCATAATTTCCGCAAGAACGCGACGCGCGGCGCGGCTGCCTTCGCCGGTGGCGGATGCTAAACACGGCGCCACATGCGCGAGCTCAATCATAGCGGCGGACGGCGATGCTAAGCGTCGTCATCGCGACCGATGGCGAGGAGCGGGCGGTCGCCGCCACGCTTTCCGCGCTCGTTTCCGGCGCCGCCGCCGGTGTCGTGCGCGATGTCGTGCTTGTGGCGCGCGAGCCGAGCGATCTTCTCGAACGCATCGCCGACGCCACCGGCTGCGCGCTGCTGCCGGCGACCGGCACGCGCGGCGCGGGGCTTTCGGCCGGCGTGCGCGAGGCGCGTTCGGATTGGCTCATGTTCCTGACGCCGGGGGCGATCCCGGAGCACGGCTGGATCGACGAACTCGCCGAATTCGTCGAAGGCGGCGCGACACGGGACAATGGCGAGCCGGTCGCGGCGGTGTTCTCCCGCGTCCAGCGCTTCTCGCTCAACCCGGCCCGCCTCATCGACGCGATCGGCCGGGCGCTCGTGCCGGGGCCCGAGCAGGGCCTCGTCATTTCGCGCCGGCATTACCAGGAAGTCGGCGGCCACGCGGCCGAGGCGCGCGACCCCGAACGCCGGCTCGTCTCGCGCATCGGGCGCGCGCGGCGCGTGACGCTGCGCACGCGCGTGCATTCGACGTAGGAGCCTTGTCGCGGGTGCGCGCGGCGCGGGTTCAGGCTTTCTTCCCGGCCAGCAGGCGACGGCCATATTCGATCGCCGGCAATTCGATCCAGCGATACATCAGCTCCGCCACCGGTATCGTCACCGCGAGACAGAACGCGGCGGTCAGCAGGCCGCCGATCGCCGAGCTGTCGCCGAAGATGAGATAGCCGAGGCGGATCACCAGGAAGTGCATGAGATAGGCGCCGTAGGAGCGCTGGCCGAGATAGACCAGCGGCTGCCAGGTGAGCACGCGCGCGACCTTCGCCTCCCGGATGATCGCATAGGCGATCCAGTAGGTCGCCACGAACGCGATCGCCGGAAACACCGCGACCTTGGCGAGCAGCGCCAACAGCGCGACGACGAACAGGAGCGGCACGATGACCGGCACCCGCGTCGCCCGCGCGACGAAGGCGTAGCCGTCCGGCCTCTCCATCACGAAGGCAAGCAGCGCGCCGCACAAGAGCGCGCAATAGGACTGCGCGATGAACGAGCCTTGCAGCGTCAAGAGCACCGCGCCGATCGCGGCGGCGGCGACGCGGATATTCGCGTTCTTGACCAGCATGAAGAACAGCGGCGGGAACAGGAGATAGAATTTGACCTCGACGCCGACCGTCCAGGAATGGGTGAAGATCGAGAAATCGACCTTGTCGGCGTATTCGGGCAGGAAGCCGAGGAAGTACGGCAGGCGCGACGTGAACGAGACGTAGTCGCCGGCCGCCGGCTCGATCAGCCAGCACGCCAGGAAGTAGATCAGGATCGCCGCGTAATAGGCCGGCACGATGCGCGCCACGCGCTTGACCATGAACGGCCCGAACGCGATGCGCCCGAAGCGCTGCTCCTCGCGCATCAGCAGCATGGCGATGAGATAGCCGCTCATGACAAGGAAAATCCACACCGCCGCCCAGCCCTGCAGCAGGCCGAAGAACGGCACCACCGGCACATGCGCGGTGATGACGAACAGGAAGCCGACGGCGCGCAGGCCGTCGAACGCCGGCCGTTGGGTGTTGGCCATGTAATCGGCGTGGGTGATTTCGGGGGCGGCGGCGGACGCGCTCGTCGTGGCAACGGACATGGGCAGGGCTCGCGGAGGCTCAAGGGCGATGGCGGGTCGCGCCAGCGTGCCCGAGGGCGAGGCGGAGGGCAAGGCGGATGAAAGCCTCTCCGCCGTGTTGCACCGCCTTGTGCCGCGCATCTCTTGTCTCGCATGGACGACCGATCATCGAGTCGAACGCGGTCCAGTGCCTGAACGACGCCGGCGCGGAATTCACATCCGCCGAAGACGATGACGGCCGCGCCGCGCGTTCCCTCTCCCCTTGCGGGAGAGGGTGCCGAGCGAACGAAAAGTGAGCGAGGCGGGTGAGGGGTCAAATCCGATCGGCATCCGATCACGATGATTTTGGCCCGGATCGATCCAAGATCATGAATGCGATCATCGAGGCGCGCGCGAAAACAAGCACCCCTCACCCGGCGCGGCCGTCGCCACGCGCCGGCCACGCCACCCTCTCCCTCAAGGGGAGAGGGAAAGAGGGACGCCTCGACACGTTCCGCCCGTCATGCAATCGCGCTGATCGTAATGCGCGAATTTGATCCGGGACCGACCCCACAGATCCATTGCCTCGC